>NZ_JBIXJV010000004.1:68246-267367 GCF_052871705.1 Stenotrophomonas sp. LARHCG68
GTTTCCATTCGCGTGTGGGGGGGGGGGGGGGGCGGCCCCCCCCCCCCCCCCCCCCGCCCCCCCCCCCCGGCCCCCCGCCTCCGTTTACCCCAACCGACTTTCCAAGCATGAAAGCCAGCGATATCAAGAAAGGCAACGTCGTCGAATACAACAACGGCGTCTATCAGATCCGCGACATCGAGCGCAGCTCGCCGCAGGGCCGCGGCGGCAACGTCCGCTTCCGTTTCATCATGTACAGCGTGCCGGGCGGCAACAAGCTCGATGCCAGCTTCGACGCCGATGACAACCTGAGCGAAGTCGAGCTGCTGCGCCGCCAGTCCACCTATTCCTACATGGACGGCGACGCCTTCGTGTTCCTGGATGACGAGGACTACACCCCGTACACGCTGGATGCGGACGTGATCGGCGACGACGCCGGCTACATCACCGAAGGCCTGACCGGCATCTACGTGCAGGTGATCGACGACCAGCCGGTGGCGATCCAGATGCCGCAGCACGTGACCCTGGAAGTGGTCGAGACCCCGCCGGAGCTGAAGGGCGGCACCGCGACCAAGCGTCCGAAGCCGGCCAAGCTGAGCACCGGCATCGAGATCATGGTCCCGGAATACATCACCAACGGTGAGCGCATCCTGGTCAACACCACCACCGGTGAGTTCGGCGGCCGCGCCGACTGATCCCCGGCCGGGTGCACCCGGCTTCGCACCTGAAGGCACTCCTGCCCCGGCAGGAGCGGCCTCGGCCGCGAAGCTGATGCCGGCCTCGACCTGCATCAGGGCCCGTCATCCGGACATCACCGGATGACAGGGCACTCCGGGATCAGCGCACCACCGGGAAGTACAGCGATACCGCCGCACCCCCCAACGCCGACCGGCCGATCGTCGCGGTGCCCCCGGACTGCGAAGCAAACCCGTACACCTGGCTCAGCCCCAGCCCGCTGCCATCACCCACGCTCTTGGTGGTGAAGAACGGCTCGAACACGCTGCCCTGGATCTCGGCCTGGATGCCTGGCCCGCTGTCGCCAACGGTGATGCAGACGAAATCCTCTTCCTCGCCCTTGCCCCCGGGCAGCACGGCGGTTTCCAGGCGGGCCTCCAGCACCACCCGGCCCACCCCGTGCATCGCGTCACGGCTGTTGCTCAACAGGTTGAGCAACGCGGCCTCCAGTTGGCCGGTATCCACCGCGATCGGCGGCAGGCCCTGCGCCACCTGGATGTTCAGCTGGATGGTCTCCCCGCACACGCGGCGATACAGCTCCAGCGACGACTGCAGCAGGTGGCCGACGTCACTGACCTCCGGCACCAGCGTCTGCCCGCGGCCGAAGGCCAGCATCTGCCGGGTCAGCTGCGTGCCCCGCTCCACCGCACGGTGGGCGATGTCCAGAATGCGGCGCGCGCTCTCGTCGCCGGTGCGGCGAGCGGCAAGCATGTCCAGGCTGTTGGCGATCACCGACAACAGGTTGTTGAAGTCATGCGACAGCCCCAGGGTCAGCTTGCCGACCGCGTCCAGCCGCTGCGCGCGCAGCGCGATCTCCTGCGCCTCGTTGACCCGCTTCTGGGTCTGGAAGAAATCGCTCAGGTCGCGCACCACCATCAGCACGCGCGGCGTCGCGTCCCCGCTGCCTTCCACCCGCTCCAGCAGCAAGCCGGCACGGAAGCGCGTGGCGTCCTTGCGCATCATCGCCAGGCCCTGGTTCTCGAAGCTGTGCAGCAATGCCTTGGTCAGGGCCGCGCGGTCCGAGCCACGGTCCAGTTCGGCGCTGCTGAACAGACAGGCGAAGTTACGCCCAACCAGTTCATCGGAACGATAGCCGAAGACCCCCAGCACACCGGCATTGCAATCCAGGATCCGCCCGTGGTGGTCCATCTGCAGGACCGCGCATGAGCGCAGTCGCATCACATCCTCGGCCAGCTGCGTCGCCCCATCGGGCAGCTGCACATCATTCATTGCCATGCTCAACCGCACCCTCCACAAGTCGTCCTCTCCCCCGCTCCCCGGTCAGTACGACTGGCAAGGAGGACGACGTACCGTACCGCAAACGCAAGCGTTGGCGCAGGTAGTCCAGATTCGATTCAATGCCGGCCATCTGCGCCTGTTGCCCGGCAGGCAGCAACGCCAAGGCTTCCGCGCGCAGCGCCGACCATTGCGCGATGGCTTCCGGCGCGCCCGCCGCCACCGCCCCACGGGCGAGATCGCGCTCGGCGGGGGTCGGGACGCCATATCCGCCCAGCGGCAGACCGCCCGGCGCCACCAGCAGGCCGGCGCGCTGCATCAGGGCCAGGAATTCGGCATGCTGCCGCGCCGCGTCCTTCCCTCCCAGCAGTTCACGCTTGAGGCGGTCACGGGCCAGCAGCTCCTGGCGCCGCCATCCGGCCTGTTCCAGCAGGAGCAACGCCGCCAGCGATTGCCCGTCGGCCCGCTCCATCCACGGCCGCCGCTGCCCGGCCGGCAACGCCAGCCAGTGCGCGACATCGGCCACCGGCAACCCCAAAGCCTCCCGCGCCAAGGCGAACACCAGCGCGTAGTGACCGGCGGCCGATTCGAAGTAATAGCCCCCGCGCACCGCTTCGGCGGTGTCCTGCGGGGCGGCCGCCAACAGGTGCTGGCGCTGCAGCTTCGCGCGCAGGCCGGTCGGGGTGATGGATTGCAGGTCAGCCTGGCCCAGCCGCGGGGCACCGTCGCGCAGCAGTTTCCAGGTTTCCACCGCGCAGTTGTTGCTGACGAAGAAGTAGCGGCCGTCATAGCTCCAGTGCAGCTGCGCGGCCTGCTGCAGCAGGCCGGTGATTTCCTGCCGGTCCAGCACCAGTGGCACCGACGAGACACCGCGCAGCTCGACCTTGGTGTATTCGTCGATCACCCGGTTCAGTGGCAGCACGAACAGGCGCGACGGATAGGAACCGGTCAAGCCGCGCCAGTTGGAGATCTGGACGTCACCGACGAAGGCACGGAAGGACAGCACCAAGTGATGTTGCAGGTCCATCCGGCAGGCAGGGCCAGGTGGCCGCCCTGGCGCGCACACCACCAATCGCAACATGCTGTGGCCCCAGCGGCTCATCAGCACGTCGTTGCCCTCGGCCAGCAGGTAGTCCACCTGGTAGACACGCGCAGGATCCAGTTCGACCAGCTCGGCGGACCCTTCCTGTTCGCCGGCCTTCATCAGCGGCAGGGCTTGGGCGCAGGTTGCGGCGGCTTCCGCCGGGAGATCGCCCAGTTGCGCGGCATACCAGGCCGCCAGCGCCGGGCGACGGCAGCCGAACTGCGGATCAAGCAGGTAGTGCTCGAAGTTGACCGCGAAGAACTCGACCGGGTTGTCCCGCTCGTAGGCATCCGGGCTGCGCAGCGTGAAACGGTTGCGTCCCCGGCCCGGCCAGAGCGGGCGCTCCTGCCACCCCGCCAGGTCGCGGAAGCGAGCCTGCTTCGACCAGCCACCGTCAGGTGCGCGATCCAACGCATGTGCCAGCTCGTGGACCAGCGCGGCGCGCGCCACGGCCCAATCAGGCTCATGACCACCGTCCAGCGCATCGAGCAGGCGCCGGTCCAGGCCGAGCACGTCGCCGTGGGCGCGCCCTTGCACGTGTTCAGGCAGATCCTCGCGCCAGCGCAGCCGCAACGGACGGGTTGCACGCGCACGCAGCGCGGGCGGTGCGCGCTGCAGGACATCCTCGACCAGTTGTTGGCTGTCGCGCCGTTCGGACGGCGACAAGCCCGGGCCGTCCACGCTGATACGTAGTGCGGCCTGGCCCTGGCCGGCGGCCAACAGGCCGGCCAGCAGGACTACCAGCCACCGCGCACGCGGCAGCCGGCCGGTGCCGGTCACAGCGCCAGGATCTTCCGCGCCAGTTCCATGTCGCTGGCTTGACGGGCGGCGGCATCACGCTCGCGCAGGTGGATCAGGGCCGCTTCCAGCCATGCCCCACGGATGGCGCCATTGCTGGCGACAAAGCCGGCGGCGTCTTCGCGCGCATCCAGCACCACCTTGTCGTCGCCGGACGAGCTGCCCGACGAGTTGGAGGACGCGCCCGAGGCCGATCCGGCCGATGTTCCGGCAAAACTGGAGGCGAACACCGACAGCGGCAGGGCAAGCAGGGCGCAGAACAGGATCGGGCGGATCATCGTCAGGTCGGTCTTGGCGATTGGAGGGCGCACAGAGTAACTGGCAAACCCTTACTGGTCGAACAACTTGCCCGGGTTCATCAGGCCGTTCGGGTCGAACGCCCGCTTGACCCCGCGCATCAGCGCGATCTCGGCCGCACCACGGGTGCTGCCCAGGTAGGCCTTCTTGACCAGCCCGATCCCGTGTTCAGCCGAAATGCTGCCGTCGAAACGGTGCAGCACCTCGGCCAGCAGGTTGGTGACATGCTCGCACTGGGTCAGGAACTCGGCATCGCTGGTGTCGTCGGGCTTGAGCACGTTGATGTGCAGGTTGCCATCGCCGATATGGCCGAACCAGACCACGTCGAAATGCGGGTAGGCACCGTTGATCAGCGCCTGCGATTGGGCCAGGAACGCCGGCATCGCCGAGATCCGCACCGATACGTCGTTCTTGTACGGCTTGTAGCGCGCGACCGCCTCGGTGATCCCTTCGCGCAGGCGCCACAGCTGCTGGGCCTGGGCTTCGCTGGCGCTGATGACACCATCCAGCACCCAACCCTGCTCCATGCAATGCTCGAACGCCGCCATCGCCGCCGCTTCGCCGGCCTCGTCGGCCGAGGCGTACTCGGTGACCACGTAGTACGGATGGATCTCCCCGAACGGGTACTGCGCCCCGTGCGCGGTGACGTGCTGCACGGCGCGGTCGGTGAAGAACTCAAAGGCCTCCAGCTGCAGGCGCTCACGGAACGCCGAGAACACCTGCATCAGCACGTCGAACGACGGCAGCGCCAGCAGCATCACGTTGGTGGCCGGCGGCGGGTCGGTCAGCTTGACCGTGGCCTCGACCACGATGCCCAGCGTGCCTTCCGAGCCGATCACCAGCTGGCGGAAGTCGTAGCCGCTGGAGTTCTTGATCAGGCCCTTGTTGAGCTCCAGCAGTTCGCCGTTGCCGGCCACCACCTTGAGCCCGGCGATCCATTCGCGGGTGTTGCCGTAGCGGATCACGCGGATGCCGCCGGCATTGGTGGCGATGTTGCCGCCGATCGAGCAGGAGCCGCGCGCGGCGAAATCCACCGGGTAGATCAGTCCGTGCTCCCTGGCCGCGTTGTGCAACGCCTCCAGCGGCATGCCGGCCTGCACGGTCAGGGTGCGGTCCACGGCATTGAAGTCCAGCGCCTTGTTCATGCGTTCCAGGCTGAGCACCAGCTCGCCGTTGGCCGCCACCGCGCCACCGGACAAGCCGGTGCGGCCGCCGGACGGCACCACCGCCACGCCGTGCTGGTTGGCCCAGCGCACCACCGCCTGCACTTCCTCGACCGTCCCCGGCAAGGCGATGGCCAGCGGGTTCGGGGTCCAGCGGCGGGTCCAGTCACGCCCGTAATGCTCCAGGTCGGCCGGATCTGTCTTCAGACGCAGGCTCGGGCAGGACTGCTGCAGGCTTTGCAGGCGTGGATCGGTCATGGCGGTGTTTCGGCGGCGTGAAAGCCGCCAAGCGTGACAGTCCGGCCGCGCCTCGTCCAGTCACCTTGGCAGCCCGCTGCCAAGCGCAGGTAAATTCATCTGAAACCTTTTCTCCATCAATGCCTTGCCGCGTTGCGCAGCGCACCAAAGCGGCTTCGGATCTGGCATAGTTGGCGGCCCTTCCCCCTGTGCCGTCGTACCCGACATGTCGCCCAAGAAGACCTCGTTTCCGAAGCAGGACATCCGCGTTTTGTTGCTCGAGGGGGTCAGCCAGACCGCCGTGGACACGTTCAAGGCGGCCGGGTACTCGCAGATCGAATTCCATACCAAGTCGCTGCCGGACGAGGAGCTGAAGGCCCGCATCGCCGAAGCCCACATCGTCGGCATCCGCTCGCGCACCCATCTCTCGGCCGAGGTGCTGTCCCACGCCAAGCGCCTGATCGCGGTGGGCTGCTTCTGCATCGGCACCAACCAGGTGGACCTGGAAGCGGCCGAGCTGGCCGGCATCCCGGTGTTCAACGCGCCCTACTCCAACACCCGCTCGGTCGCCGAGCTGGTCATCGCCGAAGCCATCCTGCTGACCCGTGGCATCCCGCAGAAGAACGCCGAATGCCACCGCGGCGGCTGGTCCAAGTCGGCCGACGGCAGCCATGAGGTGCGCGGCAAGACCCTGGGCATCATCGGCTACGGCCACATCGGCACCCAGGTCGGCGTACTGGCCGAGGCGTTCGGCATGAACGTGATCTTCCACGACATCGAGACCAAGCTGTCGCTGGGCAACGCGCACCCGGCCATCAGCCTGGACAGCCTGCTGGAGCGTTCGGACATCGTCACCCTGCACGTGCCGGAGAACGGCTCCACCCAGTGGATGATCGGTGCCCCGCAGCTGGCGAAGATGAAGAAGGGCGCGCACCTGATCAATGCCGCGCGCGGCACCGTGGTCGACATCGACGCGCTGGACGCGGCGCTGCGCTCGGGCCACCTGGGTGGCGCGGCGGTAGATGTGTTCCCGGTCGAGCCCAAGGGCAACGGCGACCGCTTCGAGTCGCCGCTCACCGCGCATGACAACGTGATCCTGACCCCGCACGTGGGCGGCTCGACGCTGGAGGCACAGGAGAACATCGGCATCGAGGTCGCCGCCAAGCTGGTGCGCTACAGCGACAACGGCTCCACCCTGTCGGCGGTCAACTTCCCCGAGGTGACCCTGCCCGAACACGACGAGAGCCTGCGCCTGCTGCACATCCACCGCAACGTGCCGGGCGTGCTGTCCAAGATCAACGAGATCTTCTCGCGCCACAACCTCAACATCGACGGCCAGTTCCTGCGCACCGACCCCAAGGTCGGCTACGTCGTGATCGACATCGGCGCGACCGAGGAGCAGGCCACCGTGATCCGCGACGAGCTGGCGGCCATCCCCGGCACCCTGCGTACGCGCATCCTCTACTGACCGCGGCAGTTGCACCTGTTGCGCGCCTGAAGGCACTCCTGCCGCTTCGTGTAGGAGTGGCCTCGACCGCGAAGCTGGCAATCAACCCGCGCGCCATCGGATCTCATTCCGGCTTCGCGCCTGAAGGCGCTCCTACCGGGGCGTTGACCGCGCCAACCAGCGCTGCGCCATGCGCCGCAGGGACGCATCGTCCTGCCCGGCGACCTCATGCACCGTGCACCAGGCCAGGTCCAGCGACTCCTCGCTGACCGCGAAGCGCTCGTCCGCCCTCGCCTGCACCACGTAGCGGACGTCGTAATGCCAATGCCCGGGGACCTCGCCCCGCGCCGGGATCCAGTGCCTGTCCAGGTCAAAGATCGCCGTTGACCCCAAGCTCAGGCCGGGCAGGCCCGATTCTTCCTGCGCCTCGCGCAGCGCCACGGCCGCCAGGTCGTGGTCGCCATCGGCGTGCCCGCCCAGTTGCAGCCACCGTGCAAGCTTGCGGTGATGAGTCAGCAGCACCCGTTCGCCGTCGGCGCTGACCAGCCAGGCACTGCCGGTGAAGTGCCCGGCCAGCCGCTCCCGGCAGAAAGGATCCGGCTCCTGGTCGGCCAACAGCGCCAGGAACGATTGCACCACCTCCGCCTGCTGCGGGACGGTCCGCGCATGTTCCTGCAGCGCCTGGCGCAGCGCCTGATCCTGTTCATGCATGACTGTAAGCACATTCTTCGGGTTGATGCCGGCAGCCATTATCGCTGTCGATGTTGCACCTGCGCTTGTCGAGTTTCATCGCCTTTGGCAAGGTAGGCGCGTTGCCGAATGTTCAGCTTTCGGCGCACTCTACCGGACCCGCCCTTCCAGTCGGCGGGCCAGCACTCAGTACGGGAACCAGCGGAATGCTCAAAACACTGTTGAGGGTCAAACCGGTCGAACCGGCCGCACATGTCGATGCGGGCGAGCCGATCGAGGGCAGCCTCCAAGGCGAAGCCACGCTCAAGCGCACCCTCACAGCCAAGCACCTGATCATGCTCGGCATCGGAGCGGTCATCGGCGCGGGCATCTTCGTGTTGACCGGCCAGGCGGCCGCCAACCACGCCGGCCCGGCGATCATGCTGTCCTTCGTCATCGCCGGCCTGGCCTGTGCCCTGGCCGGCCTGTGCTACGCCGAGTTCGCGGCGATGATGCCGGTCTCCGGCAGCGCCTACTCCTACTCCTATGCCACCCTTGGCGAGGGCATGGCCTGGTTCATCGGCTGGTGCCTGGTGCTGGAGTACCTGTTCGCCTCGGCCTCGGTCGCGGTCGGCTGGTCGGCCTACCTGATCAGCTTCATCACCACCACCCTGCACATGCCGTTCCCCGACGCACTCAGTGCCGCGCCGCTGGCCTGGACGGGCAGCGAGTTCGTCAGCTCCGGCAAGCTGTTCAACCTGCCGGCCGTGCTGATCGTGGCGGCGGTGACCGGCCTTCTCTACGTCGGCGTGACCCAGTCCACCTTCGTCAACGCCATCATCGTGGCGATCAAGATCACCGTGATCTGCCTGTTCATCGGCTTCGGCATCCAGTACATCGATCCCGCCAACTGGCAACCCTTCATCCCGCAGAACACCGGCACCTTCGGCGAGTTCGGCTGGAGCGGCGTGTTCCGCGCGGCCACCATCGTGTTCTTCGCCTACATCGGCTTCGACGCGGTCTCCACCGCCGCCGGCGAGACCAAGGACCCGCAGAAGAACATGCCGATCGGCCTGCTCGGCTCGCTGGCGGTCTGCACCCTCGTCTACATCGTGGTCTGCGCCGTGCTGACCGGCATGTTGAACTACACCCTGCTGGGGACCGACAAGCCGGTGGCCACCGCGCTGGAGGCCTATCCCAAGCTGACGTGGCTGAAGACCTTCGTCGAGATCGGCGCCATCGCCGGCCTGTCCTCGGTGGTGCTGGTGATGATGATGGGCCAGTCCCGCATCGCCTACACCATTTCCCGCGACGGCCTGCTGCCCAAGGCGTTCGGCCGGGTCCACCCGCGTTTCCGCACGCCCTATGTCAGCACCGTGGTGGTCGGCGTGCTGGCTTCGGCGCTGGCCGGCCTGATCCCGCTCAACGTGCTGGGCGAGCTGGTGTCGATGGGCACCCTGCTGGCCTTCGCCACGGTCTGCATCGGCGTGCTGGTCCTGCGCTACACCAAGCCGGACATCACCCGTCCGTTCAAGGTGCCGGTGCCGTGGCTGATCTGCCCGCTCGGCGCCATCGCCTGCGTCGCCCTGTTCCTGCAGGCATTCGTGGTGCATTGGCACCTGTTCGTCGGTTGGACCGTGCTGGGCCTGCTGATCTACTTCGGCTACGGCATGCGCCACAGCAAACTCAACGACAACGCCTGATTCCCCTCATGCCGGCGCCTTGTGCGCCGGCTTTTCCCTGCGCCTCCCCGCTGCGCAACGACGAGCGAAGACCCGAAACATGTTCAAGCAACTCTGGGCGACCAAACACCCGCACGCCGCGCACGAAGAGGCCAATGGCCTGAGCCTGAAGCGCACCCTCGGCCCGTGGGGCCTCACCGCGCTGGGCATCGGGGCGGTGATCGGCGGCGGCATCTTCGTCATCACCGGCCAGGCCGCGGCCAACCACGCCGGCCCGGCGATCATGCTGTCCTTCGTGCTGGCGGCGGTGTGCTGCGCGTTCTGCGCGATGGCCTACGCCGAGTTCGCCTCGATGGTGCCGGTCTCCGGCAGCGCCTACACCTATACCTACGCCACCTTCGGCGAGCTCTCGGCCTGGTTCATCGGCTGGATGCTGGTGCTCGAATACGGCGTATCCGCCTCGGCGGTGGCGGTGAGCTGGACCGGCTACTTCCTCAGCCTGCTCAGCCATTTCGACATCTACCTGCCGTCCGCGCTGGTCAGCGCGCCACTGGACGCCCAGCTGCGCCCGACCGGCGCCATCGCCAACATCCCCGCCGCCGTGCTGGTGCTGCTGCTGACCTGGCTGTGCTACGTGGGCATCAGCAAGTCCTCGGCGATGAACATGGCCATGGTCATCCTCAAGACCGGCCTGATCCTGCTGGTCATCTTCGCCGGCTGGAAGTACGTGGACCCGTCCAACTGGACCCCGTTCATCCCCACCAACGAAGGCCCGGGCAAGTACGGCTTCGACGGCGTGCTGCGCGGCGCGGCGATGGTGTTCTTTGCCTACATCGGCTTCGAGGCGGTCTCGGTGGCCGCCCAGGAATCGCACCGCCCGCAGCGCGACCTGCCGATCGGCATGCTGCTGTCGCTGGTGATCTGCACCGTGCTGTACATCGCCATGGCGGCGGTGATGACCGGCCTGGTCCCGTACAAGCTGCTGGGCACCGCCGAGCCGGTGGTGACCGCGGTGGCCGCGCATCCGCAGCTGGATTGGTTGCGCATCATCGTCGAGGTCGGTGCCCTGATCGGCCTGTCCTCGGTGGTGCTGGTGATGGTGATCGGCCAGCCGCGCATCTTCATGATCATGGGTCGCGACGGCCTGCTGCCGCCGGTGTTCACCAAGATCCACCCGAAGTACCGCACCCCGCACATCAACACGGTGATCACCGGCATCGGCATCGCCCTGCTCGCCGCGCTGTTCCCGCTGGACATCCTCGGCGAGCTGACCTCGATGGGCACCCTGATCGCCTTCGCCGCGGTCTGCGCCGGGGTGCTGGTCCTGCGCCGCACCCAGCCAGACCTGCCGCGCCCGTTCCGCATCCCGATGGCCTGGTTGATCTGCAGCCTCGGCGTGCTCAGCTGCATCGCCCTGTTGACCGCGATGACCCTGCACAACTGGATGCTGATGGGCTTGTGGACCGCCACCGGCTTCATCATCTACTTCGCCTACGGCATGCGCCACAGCAAGCTGCGCGGCCGCAACGGCTGACCCGGCGGCGGCACCAACGGCCCTCCAAGCCCGGGTGGAAACACCCGGGCTTTTCCCTGCCCGACACCACGCGCTGCCCGGGCACGCCAAACACACCCGGGATCAGCCGGAACGCAGTCGCTCCGGCGTACGGGTTCGTGGGCACAGGGCACCTGCGGGGCGACGGGCCCGTCGCCCCGCAGCCCCTAAGAGCGCCCCCGGCTTAGTAGAATGCGCCCCATGAACGCGCCTTCCGTCCCCTACGACAGCGAGCGGCTGAGCCAACTGGCCCAGTTGCTGATCGACAACATCCGCGAACTGGCCCAGGCCGGCTGGACGCCTGCCACCAGCAGCAACTTCTCGCACCGGCTGGACGACCAGCACGCCGCCATCACCGTGTCCGGCAAGGACAAGGGGCGGCTGATCGAAAGCGACATCATGGTCGTGGACCTGGCCGGCAAGGCAGTGGGCCGCCCATTGCGTCCGTCCGCCGAAACCCTGCTGCATACCCAGCTCTATGCCCGCTTCCCGGACGTCGGTTGCGTGCTGCACACCCACTCCCCGACCCAGACCATCGCCTCGCGCCTGTTCGGCGGCCAGGGCCACATCCGCCTGGAAGGCTATGAGCTGCTCAAGGCGCTGCATGGCAACTCCACCCACGAGACCGCCGTCGACCTGAAGGTGTTCCCCAACACCCAGGACATGGACGTGCTGGCCGCCCAGGTCGAGGCCGAACTGGACAAGGGCCCGATGTGGGGCTACCTGATCGATGGCCACGGCCTGTATGCCTGGGGCCGCGACATGGCCGAAGCCCGTCGCCACCTGGAAGCCTTCGAGTTCCTGCTGCATTGCGAACTTGAACTGCGCAAGCTGCGCGCCATTTCCTGATTACCCCTCCGCATGGGCCCGCGCCGGCCCGTGCGGGTATGCTCCCCTCCCCCACTCGAGGAGTCCCTGGCCATGAGCCGACTGCGCATCTTCAACGACACCGCCCCGGACACCCCGCTGCTGGATAGCCGCGACGGCGCGGTCATTGCCGCCGAACTGAAGCACATCGGCGTCACCTTCGAGCGCTGGCAGGCCAAGCACCCGGTTGCCCCGGGCGCGAGCCAGGACGAGGTCTTCGCCGCTTACCGCGAGGACATCGACCGCCTCGTCGCCGCGCATGGCTTCAAGAGCGTGGACGTGGCCTCGATCGCCCCGGACAACCCCAACCGCGCCGAGATCCGCAGGAAGTTCCTCGACGAGCATTACCACAAGGAAGACGAAGTCCGTTTCTTCGTCGCCGGCTCGGGCCTGTTCACCCTGCACGTGGGCGACAAGGTCTACGAAGTGGAATGCGTGAAGGACGACCTGATCTCGGTCCCGGACGGCGTCACCCACTGGTTCGACATGGGCGAGGAACCCAGCTTCGCCGCCATCCGCTTCTTCACCGAGCCGGACGGCTGGGTCGGCCACTTCACCGGCACCGACATCGCCCAGCGCTTCCCGCGCTATGAGCCCAGCGCGGCCTGATCTGCTCTTCAACTCCTCTTCCGCCTGCGGCAGAGGAGTCGAGGTGAGGCAGCCCCTGGTGGGCAAGCCCTCCCCCGACGACCCGACCGTAAACCCGCCAGCACCCGGCCAGCCCGGCGCAGGAACACCCCGTCCATGACCATCAAAGCCATCCTCACCGACATCGAGGGAACCACCTCCAGCATCTCCTTCGTCAAGGAAGTGCTGTTCCCGTACGCACGCAACGCCCTGCCGGAATTCGTCCGCAGCCACGGCAACGAACCGCAGGTGCGCCAGTGGCTAGATGCGGTGGCCACCGAGATCGCCGCCGGCGCCTGCCAGGACGCGGTGATCGTGGAAACCCTGCAGGGCTGGATCGACCAGGACCGCAAGCACACCGCGCTCAAGGCACTGCAGGGCATGATCTGGGACGCGGGCTACCGCAACGGTGACTACACCGCCCACCTGTACCCGGAAGTGGCCGCCGTTCTGCGCGGCTGGCACGCAAGCGGCCTGCCGCTGTACGTGTATTCCTCCGGTTCGGTACCGGCGCAGAAGCTGTTCTTCGGCTTCAGCGATGCCGGCGACCTCAATGGACTGTTCTCCGGCAACTTCGATACCGAGGTCGGCGGCAAGCGCGAGGCCCCGAGCTATGCGCACATCGCCAAGGCCATCGGCATCGCGCCGCAGGACATCCTGTTCCTGTCCGACGTGGTCGAAGAACTCGACGCCGCGCGCGAGGCCGGGCTGCAGACCGTACTGGTCGACCGGCTCAGCGACTATCCGCTGCCACGCACCGGCGAAGCGACGCACGGCCATGCGCGCGTGGAAAATTTCGAACAGATCGATGCATGACAAACAAGCGGCCCCTGCCGGGGCCGTTTGTTTCGCCGCAGGAGCGCCTTCAGGCGCGAAGCCGGGAAATCAATTGCCACCGTAGAACCTGCAATTGCACGGGCATGACGGCGGCTGCCGCTGATGACTTCGCGCCTGAAGGCGCTCCTGCCCGCGGCTACTTGGCGCGCAGCACCAGCACGTCGATGCCGGAAGACACGCCCAGCCGCGCGGTGAAACCGTCCCATTGCCCGGCGCCGGCGCTGACGAACAGGGTCATGTCGCGCACCTTGTACTCGCCCCGCACATAGCCGTCATTGAACGGTGCCACCACAAGGCGGTCGAAGCCCAGCAGATGGCCGCCGTGCGTATGGCCGGAGATCTGCAGGTCCACCGCCCCGCTCCTGGACGCATTGCGCGCCTGCCTGGGCTGGTGGGCGAGCAGGATGTGCACGTCGCTGCCCTGCGCGCCCGCGATCACCTTCGACAGGTCCGGCGCCATGCCGCCGCGCACATAGGGACGGGGTTTCAACGCGGCCAGATCGCCAATACCGGAGATCGCCAGGGTGCGGCCATGGATGGACAGCTTCGCGGTCTGGTTCTCCAGCACGCCCAGCCCCATCCGCCGGAAGTGGGTCATCCATGCGGTGTAGTCGTAGTAGTACTCGTGGTTGCCCGGGGCCAGCCACACCCCATACGGCGCCTTCAACTGCGCCAATGGCGCGGCGAACCGACCCGACGCCTCCAGGCCGCCGTCGGCCATGTCGCCCGGTAGCACGATCAGGTCGGGCGTGGCGGCCAGCACCTCGTCGACGATGCGCTGGGTCCGCCAGGCGCGCTTCACCGGGCTGATATGCAGGTCCGCCAGTACCGCCACCCGCACCCCGTCCAGCTCCGCGGGCAGGTTCGGCACGACCAGGTCGCGTTCCTGCACCTTGGGCGGACGCAGGCCGTTGACGATGCCCCAACTGGCCAGCAGGACGATGGCGACCGCGGCAACGTCGTTCAACCGGGCCCCGTGCCAGACCGTGGCCAACGTCGACGTGCGCGCGAGCAGGCGACTGGCCAGCCAGCCCACCGTGCGCAGTAGCAGGAAGGCCAACAGCAATACGAACATCACCAGCACCCAGCCGAACACCAGCTGGACCCAGGCCACCACCTCGTACTCGAGCCAGTCCAGCCGCCACAGCGTGGCGAAGCCAAGCCCGACGAAGGCCAGCCCCATGGTCAGGGAAATGCGCCAACGGCGCTGCCGCCTGCTGAGCGCGTTGACCGGCAGCCACAACCACAGCGCCAGCAACGGCAGGATCAGGGAAACAAGGAGCGTCATCATTGATTGCAACAACCGCGATGCAGGCTTCGCCCGCCATCAGGCCGCCAGGAAGGACTCAAGGGTATGCCACGTACTTTGACACAGCCTGATTGCAGGGAAGGTAGCGGCGACTGAACTGCTGTGTTTGGTTTTCAGGGGCCACCTTCGCCCCTCTCCCGCAGCCGGGAGAGGGGGAGCGACGGCTTACTTCGCCTTTGCCGCGATCCAATCGTTGATCTTGGCATCCAGCACATCCAACGGCACCGAGCCGTCCTTCAGGACTTCGGCATGGAACTCGCGGATGTCGAACTTGTCACCCAACTGCTCCTGCGCACGCTTGCGCAGCTCCTGGATCTTCAGCTCGCCGGTCTTGTAGGCCAATGCCTGGCCCGGCCATGCGATGTAACGCTCGGCCTCGGCGATGGCATCGGGCTCGCTCACCGAGGAGTTGGTGAACATGTAGTCCAGCACCTGCTGGCGGGTCCAGCCCTTGGAATGCAGGCCGGTGTCCACCACCAGGCGCACCGCGCGCCACAACTCGCCCTGCAGGCGGCCGAAGTAGCTGTACGGGTCGGTGTACACGCCCAGGTCCTTGCCCAGGCTCTCGGCATACAGGCCCCAGCCCTCGATGAAGGCGGTCTCGCCACCGAAGCGGCGGAATGCCGGCACGTCCTTCAGTTCCTGCTGCAACGCCAGCTGGAAGTGATGGCCCGGAATGGCCTCATGCAGGAACAGGTCCTCCGCGTCCCAGGTCTTGCGGGTCGGCAGGTCGTAGGTGTTCACGTAGAAGATGCCCGGGCGCGTGCCGTCCTCGCTCGGCTGCATGTACTCGCCACCGGCGGCCGACTTGGCACGGAAGGCCTCGATCGGGCGGATCTCGAAGCCCGCCTTCGGGGTCAGCGAGAACAGCTTGGGCACGTTGGCGTTGATCTTCGCCTCCAGGCCACGGTAGTGCTCCAGCAGCGCCGGCTCGGATTTGAACTCGAACTGCTTGTCGTTCTGCATGAACTTGAAGAAGTCCTGCAGCGAGCCCTTGAAGCCGACCTCCTCCATCACCTTGCGCATCTCGCCGTGGATGCGCTCCACTTCCTTCAGGCCGATCTCGTGGATCTGCTCCGGGGTCTGCGCGGTGGTGGTGCTTTCCTTGGCATTGAACGCGTACCACGCCTTGCCATCCGGCAGGGAATCCAGGCCCACCGTCTCGCGGGTCGCCGGCAGGTATTCGTTGGCGATGAAGTCACGCTGCTTCTTGATCGCCGGCATCAGCTGGTCGGCGATCAGGGTGCGGAACGCGGCGGTCAGGCGTTCCTTGTCCGCCTGCGGGAAGTCCGCCGGCAGCGACTTGATCGGCCCCCAGAACTGGCTGTCCTCCGGCTTGGCGGTGATGATCTCGTCGAACTGCGGCACCACCTTCTCCATCAGCACGCGCGGCTGCACCACGCCGGCCTTCATGCCTTCGCGCATGTTGGCGATCTCGGTATCCAGCAGCACCGGCACACGCGCCGCGCGCGCCAGCCAGTTGTCGTAGTCCTTCACCGTCTTGAACGGCTGGGCGACCTGGCCCGAGCCCAGCATCACCGCATAGCTCACGGTCGAGCCCATCTGGTTGACCGGCATCATCCAGGACGGGAACTTCTCCCCTTCCAGCGACTGCTTCTGTTCTTCCACGAAGATGCGGTAGCTCAGCAGGTCCTGGCCGCTCAGGCCGGCCTCGCCCACGGCCTCCACCTTGCCCAGCCACTCGGTGGTGAAGTCATGGCTCTGCGTGCGGAACTGCGCCGAGCCGAAGTCCGGCAGCTGGTCGTTGTAACGGTTGTCGCCCTGGAAGGTGGCCTGCAGCGGGTTCTGCTTGAGCACGCCTTCCCAGTAGTCGGCGTACAGCTGGTTCAGCTGCGCGGCCTTGTCGGCCTGCGGTGCCTGGCTGGCGGTCTCGCCGGCCTTGGGCTCGGAGGACGGCGAACAGGCGGCCAGCACGGTGGCCAGGGACAACGAGACGGCAAACGCCAGGGGACGCAGCTTCATGGAAGGTTTCCAAGGTAAGTACAAGACCGGCAGCGTCGGTGCTGCCGAAGCACCCGGAAAGGGCCAAAGGTCACTGGTGGCGGCCGGAATTCGCGCTCCGGTCGGCAAACCGTCATAATTCACCGCCACGCCGCCCGTCCGGGCCGGCCACACCCCTTGCTTCCTGCCCCGCCCACCGCCTTCCGGCACGTGGCCAGAGCCCTTGCCGTTGCTGTAGTCATGACGAATTCGCGCCGCCCGCTGGGCTTCTGGTCCGCCACTGCCCTGGTCGTGGGCAGCATGATCGGCTCGGGAACCTTCCTGTTGCCGGCCACCCTCGCCCCGTACGGCGCCGCCACCCTGGTCGGTTGGGGCATCACCCTGTGCGGCGCCCTGCTGCTGGCCGTCACCTTCGCCCGGTTGGCCCGGCGCTGGCCGCAGACCGGTGGCCCGTACGTGTTTGCGCGCAACGCCTTCGGCGAACTGCCGGGCTTCATAGTGGCGTGGAGCTACTGGATCTCGATGTGGTGCGCCATTGCCGCCATCGCTGTGGCCTTCGCCGGCAGCATCGGGGCGATCTTCCCGCAACTCACCGCGACCCCGGTACGCGCCGCCAGCTGCGGCCTGGTCGCGCTATGGCTGTGCGCGGGCGTGAACCTGCTCGGTGTACGCGAAGCCGGTCGCCTGCAACTGCTGACCACGGTGCTGAAGGTGGTCCCGCTGTTGCTGTTCGGCCTGGTCGCGCTGTGGTTCGTCGATACCAGCCACTACGTTCCGTTCAACCCGACGGCCGAGTCGTTGGGCAGCGTGGCCGCCAGCACCGTGGCCCTCACGTTGTGGGCCATGATCGGGCTGGAAGCGGCGACCGTGCCGGCCGAATCGGTCGATGACGCGCCGCGTACCGTCGCCCGCGCCACCGTGGCCGGCACCGCCATTGCCGGCATCGCCACCGTGCTGGCCTGCACCACCGTGCTCGGCCTGCTGCCGGCCGACGTGCTCGCCAACTCCGGCGCGCCCATGGCCGACGCCGCCGCCGCGTTGTGGGGGCCGACCGCCGGCATGCTGCTGGCCGTGGTGATGGCAGTGTCCTGCGTGGGCGCGCTCAATGGCTGGACGTTGTTGTCGGCGCAGCTGCCAATGGCCGCCGCGCGCGATGGCGTGCTGCCGCGTGCCTTTGCCCATGAAACCCGGCGTGGCGCACCGGCATTCGGGGTGATCGTCAGCTGCCTGCTGGCCACCGTGCTGGTCATCTGCAACTACAACCGTTCGCTGGTGGACCTGTTCAAGTTCTCGGTACTGCTCTCCACCGCTGCGACGTTGCTGCCCTATCTGGCCGGCGCGGCGGCCTGGCTGTGGCGCGGCACCGGCACGGTGTCGCGCGTCGCCGCCGCGGGCGCATTGGCCTTCAGCCTGTATGCGGTCATCGGCATCGGAACCGAGGCCCTGCTCTGGGGCGTCGGCTTGATCATCGCCGGCCTGCCGATCTACTTCGTGCTGCGCCGCCAACGGTAGCCACGGCCGCCGCCGCGAAGCCGGCGACGCATGTACACCGGGTACGCCGCGCCTGCATGGCAAGGCGTTCGAACTCTGGTCCAACTAGCGCCTTCTGCCTTCACCCTGCAGGCGTGAAGGCAGAAGGTCGCATAGCTGGTGACGCAAGCCTATCGTCGCGACGATTAAGACATCGTTACATCGCGCGGATATCTGCGCTGCGGTAGATGACACATCGTTCTACCCATCTGCCCGACCCTCATCAGGGTTCAGGCAACGCCCGCTGATGTTACGTGCATGTCCAGATCCCCGGCGTGCACTGCTGACCTCACTGACTGAGCGCGCGTTGGAAACAGGCGTACCCTGCCTTCATCTGCTGTGACGGCGACATGCCAGGACTGCACGATGGAAACAATGCTGACCCGTGACGATATCGACCATTGGCTGCAGGGCATCGCACTGCGTACGCGCGACAGGCTGGCCAACGCCCGCTCCGGCGACATCGCGGTGTTTGTCGCGCGCGAAGTCGATAGCATCTGGCCACGCGTCCCCGCGCCTGACCGCGCGTACTTCCATGACCAGTTGCGTGCACTGCTCGATGAGATCAGCAGCATCACCGCCAGCAAGCGGCGTGATGATGCCCTGCATTGACGGTGTACGGCTCCAACCCCGCATGTTCATGCACAAGGATCGGACAAACATGAATCATTGCCCCCGAAGGACCATGCCGATGGCACAAAGTGTGAAGCCCTGACTTGTTCAGCCGGCAGTTGCCCTCTAGATATGAACCAGCGGGGGGTCCGAACCACACACTGACGGAGTCAGCCTCATGGGATCGGTATCCATGTACCTTGAAGGCCCAGGCCGGGAGCGCCGGCAAGTCACACTGCTCGCCAGCGAGCCCACCCAGGTTCGCCCGGGTTCAAGCGACGGCATTCGCATCGCCCATCGACGCTCTTCGGAGATCCAGATGCGGACCTTGGTCGATAACCACGGCAACATCGCACGCCAGGTCGATTACGACGGCTACCGCTACAAGTTCCAGGGCTCGGAGATGCACTGGGACCTGATCGTTGGATGAGCGGAAGGCCCCCCTCCCGGGGGCTTTCCTTTTTCTTCAAGCAATCACCGCACCACGCTCAGCCGCGCGGGCCGCCCATCACCGGCAGGATCACGCCATTGATGTAGCTCGCGGTCACCGGTGACGCCAGGAACACATAGACTGCTCATGCGCCGATGACAATCATGTACATCGCCACTACCACGGCGGGATGCTGATGATCAGTGCAAGGATGATGACGATCGCGCCGATGATGGCCATGTTCCTCTTGGACAGAAGGCGACGACGTTTCATGGCTATCTGCTCCGGTGCGGGACTCAGGCCGATGCTGGCGGATAGACCGCACCGGATTGCTCCGGCCAGATCAGGTCGGACAGGTCATAACCCTGCATGCGCGCCACATTCAACCATTCCTCGGCGACGCTGCGCTCCATGTGGCCCTGCCGGTGCAGCAGCCACAGGTAGTTCCGTGACGGCTCACCGACCAGCGCGCTCTGGTAGTCCGCGTCGATCTTCAGTACCCAATAGTCGCCCTTGGTGAACGGCACCCATTGCAATGCCTCGGGCAGGAAGCTCACCTCCAGCCGTGCATTGCTCTCGTCCACCGCGCGTGCCGTGCCCACCGACTGCTCCAGCTCGCGCTTTTCGTTGATGCAGGAGTTGACCACGCGGATCGAGCCGTCCTCGTTCAGCGAGTAGTCTGCGGTGATGTCGCGCGCGCCCACATCCTCGTGGCGCATCGGCTTGCGCGCGATCTCGAACCAGAGGCCGAGGTAGCGCTCGATATCCAGGTGCGGAACGCTCAGTACGTCAGTGTCCATTGCGGTCTCCCATGTGCATGAAGGCATGAGAACAAGCGCGCCTTTAGCGGCCCGTGAAAGGAACCGGCCGCGGCCCTCACCGGATACTCATCCGGCTTGACGGGGGTGCAACGGCAACGCTTCAGAGCGGCAGGATCTCCACGCTTGCGCGCAGGATCGGCCCTACCAGCATCTGGTAGCCGTCCAGGTCGAACCCGACTTCGGGGCGGCTCAGCGCCGCGGCCCGCGCGAGGGTGTCCACGCTCCCCAGATAGGCCCAGTTGCGGATGACGTGGATCTGCCGAAGCCCTTCGCACTGCTCCACGATCCCGATGCCGCCGGCATAGGGCCACACGCGCCGGTGGTGCGCGCGAAGCGCCTCGTGCAGCCGTCGGCGGTGTTCTTGCATCGGAAGCTGGCCGCAGCATGCGCCCGCGCAGCGCCCAAGCCGGTACCGGAAGCAGGGCTGCCCCGCCGTCGACGGCTCCAGCCCCAGCACCGAACAGCAGAGCCCATGCGCATCGGCCAACGTACGCAGCAGTGCCTGCGCGGCGAACCTGCTGGCGAAGACCCCGTAGGCGGTGGCAGCGCCGAGCGCATGGACATTGCGGATCTCGGGCGTGTCCCCGGGCAGGGTGATGCCCAGCAGGCGCCGGTGCCGCCGCAGGCGGATGTTGAAGACCGGGAGCTGCTGCTTCACCAGCCGGGCCTCCAGCAACTGTGCGCCGATGTCGCCGGCCGTGCGTACATGGCGGATGCATCGCGCCCGCTCAAGCATGCGACGCGAGCCCGGTGCCCGGAGGTGATCGGCCACGCGACGGCGCAGGTTGATGCTCTTGCCGATGTAGAGCACTTCATCGTCCTGCCCCAGGAAGATGTACACGCCGGGTGCGGGCGGCAGCGCCTGCAGGCCCTGCAATTCCATCGGTGGTTTCATCGGCGCAGGGTACGTCACCATTGCTTAACAGCTGGGGCATCCACCGCGGTCATCATTGTCAGCGTACCGGCAACGCGACAGCCACGGCGCACTAGCTGCCCTGCGCGCAGGGTACTGGCACGGCAATGCCTGCCGTGCCGACGGAGCAACGCCATGACCCTCCTGCAGGCCGGTCACCGGCTCGGGATTTCATCGCGGAACGACGCCAAGCCCGTTCCTTCGGACAACCTCCCGCATCCGGCGCCTCGCCGCGAGCCGAGCCCCGGTACACCGCCCGAACCCAAGAAGCACCGCGAGCACGACGACGAGGAAGAATGAACGGGGCGTCGGCCTCGCCTTCAAGCACAAGCCCCGCGTAGCGGGGCTTGTGCAGAACCGGACGATGGGCAGCGGGTGTCAGGCCGGCATCGGCTCCGCGTCCTCTGCGGCGGCCTGCGCCGTTGGATTCAGCACCGGCGCACCGATCCGCGTCAGCGTGTTGCGATCGGTGTGATTGAACGGCTCGGCCTGGCCCGGGATCACCAGCACCGTCGTCTGCTCATACGACCAGGTGCCATCGTCATGGATGGTGACCTCGATGTCGTAGCTCTCGGTCCGGAACGCATGTTCCAGGAACGGATTGGAGAGGATGCCGTTGGTGGTGGAGCCGCGCACCGCACGCAGATGGAAGCGCTTGGCGTCCGGCGCGGCCGTGCCGACGGCCATCGTCGTCTGTCCACGCGGGATGGACAGCGTCAGGATGATCGTCCGGGTCGCCGGCTCCCACAGCCAGTGGCCCACCTGGTCGTGAAACGTCTCCACGTCGTCGGGCTTCACGATGCGCGTGTGGTAACGCAGGCCGTAGAACAGCTGCGGGCCATTGGTCTGCGCGTCGATGGGATGGAGTTCGTAGTGCTCGATGAACGCCTGGTGCTCCGGACCGTCCGCCTTGGGATTCACATCCATGCCGCGCTCGCCGCGCCAGACGCCGGCCATGGGTGCCAGCGGGCCCAGGTTGCCCAGCGTGTTGGGATCGGGGGTCGGCTCGGTGTAGATGTCTTCAGGGAATGTGGTCATGGCGCGCAGGGTGTACCGCAGCAGTGAATTGGCGCATTTTACCCGCTGCCACCCCGAATATCCCTGCCGGGGCCGCGCCCGCCCGATCCGCGGGCACGGTGCGCCCACCGCCCTGATACAGCCGATGTCCATGGACTTCCCTGCCTATCTCACTGAACTCGCGGCCTTGTATGCGGCCAACGATCAGGCCCTGCAACTGGCCCCCGGCGTCAGCGAGGATGCGCTCGCTGACGCCGAACGGGAGCTTGGCTTCACGATCTGCCCGCTGCTGAAGAGCGCCTGGCGTCGTGCCAATGGCAGCGAGGATGCCCAGACCGTGTTCGCGCGCCCGGGCTATCTCAGCGGCTACCGCTTCCTGTCGTTGCAACAGGCGATGCAGCAATGGCGCAGCATGCATCGGCGCGCGCCCCAGTACGACGGCTACGAGGATCCCCGCCCCCGGGACGTGCGGCTCCAATCCGGTTGGGCGCAGCAGGGCTGGCTGCCCTTCGCCGGCTTCCATGCCCCGATCCTGATGCTGATCCTCGACCACAGCCCTTCCGCGCACGGCCGTCCCGGCCAGATCATCAGCTTCACCCACGACCCGGATGCGATGGACCATGTCTGCGACGGGTTCGCCGCGCTGTTGCCGCTCTCGCTCACGCAGATTGCCAACGCACCTGAGGACCTCCTCCTCGAATGAGTAACCGCGACATGCCCGCCCATCCGCTTAGGCTCCGGGACGCCAAGCCATCGTCCGCGAGCGCCTGGACTTCGGCCATTCTCGGCGCCCCCTGCCTGCGCATTCGGCGCCGCAGGCCCACTCGATCTGCGGGTGTTTGATCGAGGCACTTTCGCCGAGCCTGCCCGAACGCTCTCCCCATGCGGTGTACCGACACCGCACATCGCTCACAACCCGACAGCCCCCTGCCGGCCTGCGTGAAGCACCGTGATGGAATGGCAGGCGTAGCGGATGAAATCGGCAACCGCATCTGGCTGGCCTGAGAGTGTGTCCGGTGCATGTCCGAGATACGCCGCCCGCGCAGCGGCCAGGACGTGTTGATACCGCTCGTCCAGCAGCGGAAGCAGCCAAGCGGCGGCATCATCCTTGGCGGCGATCCGACCGGTGACCGTCGTGTACCAGATGCGTGCCAGCGCCAGAACGATGTTGCGCTCGTCCCCTGCCCAATCTTCCGGCACCTGCCACTGCGCGACGGTGTCCTGCAATGCGCGGCCAACATCCGCATCGGGGACCGGCTCGAACAGCGCATCCGGCGAGGGCCCGAACAGCGCGACGCCGTGCGCCTGCACCTGCCTGAGCAGAATAGCCAGGTCGTGATCGAGTACGGGCGCCTCGAAGCAGCCCGCGACGATGTCCGACCGCAACCATTCTCCGAACTGCAGCTCCCGGCGCGCGGGATACCGCCATGGCACCACACCGTCGTACGCGACCACCGTCAACTCCAGCGGACGCAACACCGCATCGACAGATGGCGGCGCCGATACCGTCAGCAGATCCACCAGCAATGCATTCCGCACCCCCTCATCCGGCGCCACGGCCACGGTGACGAGCAGGTCGACGTCACTCGACGGCTTGAGCCCGCCCAACAGGGCCGAGCCAAACAAATGGACCGCCATGATCGTGTCACCGAGATGGCGTTCAAGCACGCGGTGAACAGCGGCCAGCTGCGGATTGATCGAAGGAACCGGAGAGTCATGCATGCCGGGAGTGTAGCGTCGCCGCTCCTTCGATGTAGGCGATACACGGCGCGCATCTGCGGCGGCACGGGGATCCGCAGCTCAACGGACCAGGCGGCCCATGCCGCGCCAGCCCCAGCTGCACGTTTGCCGGCCTCGCCACCCAGGCGACGATCATCGCACCCTGATGGCTCGAGCCACACCGCAAACCGGTCGATTCCACATGGGCGACAGGACTCATCGACCCGTGATCTGCCACCGGCCACTGGATACAGTGGGCGTTCGGCCGGCGGTCACGCCTGCGAAGCACACGCCATTGCATCCGATGCTCCCTCAATCGAAGAAGAATCCGGCGTGATGCCCTTCAATTACCTTGTGCATCAGCGCATCGACGTTCTCCGCCAAGCGCGTGACACTCTCGAATTCCGGTTCAACACCGTGCACGACCAAGCCGGACAGCCTGCTTACGGCGATGAACTCGTAGTCGCCACCGACCGACAGGACAACGGGCAGATACTCCCGCCAGAAGACGCGCACCGATTCGGCATCCTGGCCGTCCATCGCTGCATCAAAGCTCATCCTCTCAAACTCATCCCAGGAAAAAGCACCGGCCGTCGCACCTGCATAATCCTCCAGCGTCAGGAACCAGGTTGCCTCGTCCTCACTCGAAAGCGACTCGAAACCCGACAGGAATTCGATATACGACGGAGGAACTGCAGCTATCGAAGCCGCATCCGCCACCAAGGATTCCGTATGCAGCAAGCTGTCGCTCCTGGGTTGGCGCATCCACCCCTTCGACAGCAGATGGTCGACAAACCTTTCATGTAATCCTGTCACGGCGGGTCTTCTACGTGATTGGCCACTTTGATGGCTTCCCGGCCGAAACGCCGCGACTGATAACTGCCACACACCTTCTCAATGGTACAGCTCCATGTCGGGCCGATGTCGGCCCGCGTCACGCACTTTGGCACCCATGATCAGCCCCCAAACGCGACCAAGGTCGGCAGCCAGCGCAACCCGCGCGTGCCGACCGATCCATGCGTTGAACACGATGCATCTCCATCAGGAAGATACAACGCCGGAACCGCTTGCACTTTCTACCCATCACCAAAGGGTGCCGGGCGAATGACGCCTCGCATCCATCACGAGTGTCCATCCTGGACCAATCGGCGATAGCCGAGACTCGATAACAAGCCACGGCGAGATGTTCAGGATGCCGCAGGCAAGTCACAACCCCATCCGTGATAAGCCGTCGAGCTTCTCCATCGGCACATCACCGACACATCCGCTCCTCGTTACCGACTCTGTTAGATTCAACACCGGCGAAATCACACCCATCCAGTACGCAGCCCACAAACCAACAGAAAGTCGCAAGAAGTATGGATGCATCTTAAAACTGCGTGAATCCCGCGACCACCTCCTCCACCTTGCCGCCAGCATCGAACTTCGCGTAAATGTACAGCCCTCCGTAGTTCAACGGATAATCCTCAAGCACAAATCCATCCGGAAATCCATTCTCATCAACCTGGAAATAGAACTCATACCCAGCACCAGTCACTGCACTGAAGTAGTAATCTTCCCGCTGAATTAGAACTGGTTCCCCGCCAATCTTTACAAACCATGAATCCCCCTCTGTTGCTGGCACAAGGGAACCGTTAGCTATTGAATCAAGGATGGTAGAGGCGTCCAAACTCTCCGGACTCGGTGCATGCAGAAAGCATCGAATTCCAATTCTTGGATAGATCGTATCTTCGTCAGTGGGAAGGAATCCTTCATCAAGCATGATCGACAGATCTTTTCCATTCAATTCTGGAAAGTCAGCACCTGCAAGCAGCAGAAGAAAGCGAGAGCCCGGCCGAAATTCAGCCATACCGAGAACGGCTTCAGGCGCTCGGCCACCGACCCTCGATGACCCGTTGGAATGAAGCGACAAACCCAAAAACCTCTCTTTCAACATAATTATCCCCTGCAAGGCAATAACCCCTCATTTTTAGCGAACTCAATCGCCGCCCGCCTGAGCTCTCGCGTTCGCTCATGCGCAAACCGCCGCGCATTCCCGGGATCCCAACCTCTATCGATAAATTCCTGATACATCACATTCTTCATAATCACCGAATTCAAATTTATGTTCTCGAGCGCTGTCATCCCTTTCAGCACACTCGGCTTGAACAGCCCTGCATTCCGCTGCGCCGCGCTAATGGCCTTGTGCAACGGTCTCGCTTCCACTGCAATGGAGGGATTCGTTCTAGCTATCCCCGACGCCCGCCCGGTAACATGGTTATTGTTTCGCAGCCACGCATTCTGAAGCAACTCATGCGCATCCAGTCCATCATTGGCATGCATGTAATTCGCATACCCCCAGATACCGAACTCTTCATACAAACCTAGCGGGTCTATATACAAAAATTCGTTCTTCGGACCTGCGTAGAGGCTCTCACTCGACAGAAGGCGTATTGGATCCTGCGACGCGAATTGCCCCACTTCAACCAAATAGTATCGATGCCTGTTGTATGCCAGGCCGGTTTCTACATCCAAGTAGCGCCCTTGCTTTTCGATGCAACAAGAGCCCTCTTCAATCGAAGATCCCTCATTGATGCAAGTGACACCATCAGGGGCGATTCGCCCCGTTACCTCACCATTAATATCGAACAAGAAGCAGGATATTCGGGATCCAGGGCTCGCGGCACGCTGCGTCACCACCGATGCCCCCCCACTCAGCGCACGATGCTGCGAATCCGCCGCCGTCTCATCCAATGAACCCTCTCGGCTCGCAGGTGCATGTGCTACCAATGAAGTGCTGGACGCTTGTTCCACCCACGCTGAACCGTCGTTTCTTGGAGCCAAAGAGCTACTCAGCCCCAGAACGCCAAATCCTGCCGAATTCTTCAGCTTTGAATCATCCGCGTGACGGAGCCCGCTCGCCCTTTCCGCAGAAGGACTGTGCAACGGCTGCTCACCTGTTATGCCTCGCCTGCCTGAATCGCTCGACAGCAACTCAGGTTGCACTATCGTCACGGCTTGGGTCTCCTCGGCGGGACTAAGCTCACTCACCGCAACCAACGGCACAAACGTCCCCGGGTAGTACACATACTCCCGCACCCGCTCATGCAACATCTCCAGCCGCCGCTGCCTGCGCTTCACTTCCACCAAGCTGGCCACGTTCCCTACCCAGACCGGCACCGCATCCTCGGCGTCATTGGCCTGCTGCACCTCGCCCAGCAACGCATCGCCATCCCAGAAGAACCACGTCGTCTGCGTCGGATTGCGCTTGAACACCCGACGTCCCAGCGGGTCATAGCCGTAGTACGTTGATTGCCCGTTGCGGCGGCTCTCCGCCAACCGATGGTTGGCATCCCAGATCAGCGTCAGGTCATCCGGCGCGTCGCCATGCGGTGCGCCCTTGTGCACCAGGTCGCCGGCGCGGTCGAACACGTAGCGCACGCCCTGATAGGTGCCTTCACGCGTCCAGGTAGTCAGCTCGTCTTCGTCGCCGCCCACCACCTTGCGCGCCTGCACCTGCTTCACTTCGGTGCGCAGCCGGTCGCCCGCCGGGTCGTTGAAGTAGCGTTCCACTTTCTGCTTCGGATCAATATGCTCCAGCAGGCGACCAATGGCGTCGTAACGGTACTCCTCCATGCCCTGCACGCTGTCGCTGCGCCGGGTCAGGTTGCCACTGCGGTCGTAGTCGTAACGCGTCTCGAACAGCGGTGCGGCATCCTTCAGCACCGACTGCGAGGTCAACAGGTTGCGGCTGTCATAGGTGAACTCGCGCTGCAGGTGCGGGCTCAGCTGTTCGCGGATAGTGCGCCCCAGTGCATCGCGCTCCATCGCGATCGGCGGCTCATCGTTGATGGTCACCGACACCGCCTGATCACGCAGGTCGAAGCCGAACGCCACCTGGTTGCCGGCCGAGGTCTCGCGCAGGACGCGGTTGCCGACCGCATCGTAGGCATAGCCCACGCGGAAGCCATCCTGCAGCTCTTCCAGCAACTGTCCTACTTGATCGTACTGCCGCCTGACCGTTCGCGCCGGATTGCGCAGCTCAACGAGCTGCCCCAGCTTGTCGTAGATGAAGTGCTCCTGCACCTGCTGGCCCGGATGACGGACATCGGGCAGCGTCTTGCGGATGATGCGTCCGAGCTTGTCGGTGGTGAAGGCGATCCGCTGGCCCAGCGGGTCCACCGTGGCGGTCAGTCGCCCCGCTGCGTCATAGGTGTACCGGCGGGCCTGTCCCCAGTAGTCGACCTCCTCGACAATGCGGCCCAAGGCGTCGCGCACCAACTGGTAGGTTTCACCGCGCTGGTTGATGACCGCGACGAGCTGTTCCTCGGAGTCATACCGATACTCCACGCTGTGGCCATCGGCCTGCAGCCGCTTGCCGATCTGCCCGATACCGACGTAGTGCAGGCGCGTTTGACCGCCAGCTTCATCGGTGTAGCGCACCAGCTGGTCCTCGGCGTCGTACTCGCAGCGCACGCCATTGCCGTCCGGTCCGACCGTGCCCAGCAGGCGTCCCTTGATGTCGTACTCGTAACGACTGACCTGGCCGAGTGGGTCCGTCTGCTCCTGCAGGTGGCCCATCGGGTCATGCACGTAGCGGCTCTCGTGGCCCAGTGCATCGATCACCGCGGCCACCAGCCCGTGGCGGTCATAGCGCAGTCGCGTCACCGCCTGCCGGGCATTGGTCTGCGCGAGCAATTGGCCCTGCCGGTCGTAGTCGAAGCAGGTGGTAGCGCCCAGTGGATCCACCTGCGCGACCAACAGGCCCTGCAGGTCGTACGTCTGGCGCCAATCGGCGCCATCGGGTGTACGCAACGACACCATATGGTCGTCCTGGTCGTACTCCATCTGGACCGAGGTGCCGTCGGCACGTGTCAGGCAGGTCAGGTTTCCGTGGACGTCGTAGGCAAAGCCGGTGCGCAGTCCCTCCGGGTCGGTCACCGCTACCGTGCGGCCGAAGTCGTCGTACTCGAACAGCGTGACGCCATCGAGCGGGTCGATCTCACACAGTGGCAACTGGTTTTCATCGAACTTCACCACCGTCAGGTGGCCCAACGAATCGGTGACGCGCGTCTCCCGCAGCAACGCATCGTATTCGAAGCGATAGTCGTACAGGCCGCCATCACCCCAGGAGTGCACCACCCTGCCCTGTGCGTCGAACGCATAGTGGAAGGACAGGCCGACGCGATCGGTATGGCGCACCATCCGCTGCTGTTCGTAGCCGAACGTGCGCGGCGCACCCAGTGCATCGAAGGCGGCGAGCAGGTCGCCGGCATCGCCATGCCGGTAGCTCACCAGCGGGTGAAGCCGGCCGGTGGCCGGATCGTGCAGGGCCATCCGCTCGATGCGGCCATGGCGCGCATCCACCTCGATGAAGCGCCCCTGCAGGTCATCCACCCCGCTTTCGACGATGCGGACGAGATGGCCATCGCGTCGCTCGAACCGCCAATGATTGCCATGCGCGTCCTCGATGCGCTCGATGACCAACGCGCCCCTCACCGGCAACGTGCTCACCCCGCCGGGTTGCAGCACGCCGAATACATACTGCAACCCACCCTTGAAGCGCACCCGCCACTGCCCCTGACCGCGCAGCAACCGGGCACCATCAACAAAGTCCAGGATCGCCCCTATCTCGCCGTCCACCGCCGGCAGTTCGGGGAAGAACGCCACCTGGTCCGGCGCGGACAGCCAGGCGCTGCCATCGTCCAGGAGTTCCAGGCGTATATCGGCCGGCGTCAGCCAGCCGTTGCCGCACAGGCCCGGCTCTGACCCACGGCGCGAGCCATAGCTGCGCGTCCACGCCAATGGCAAGCGGCCGGGAACATGGAAGTCCTGATGGTTGACCACCACGCTGCCGTCACGGATATCCACCGGCTCGGCACGCAGCACCTTGCACTTGAGGAATCCCGGCGGCAGGTTGCCCCACCGCGCGCGCCGCCAGTTCGCGAATGCGTCCATCTTCTTGCGGAAGAACGCACTCTTGCGCAGCTTGCCCAGCCCCGCGAACGCCGCGCGGAATGCCAGTGCCGTCCACGACACCGTCGGCGGACCGCCCACGGTGACGCTGGTGGGAATGGCCACGTTCAACCCGGTGGGCAACGACATCGCGCGCAGCGGCTTCTTGGGCTTCTTGACCCGGAACGGGTTGATCATGCCGGCCAGGTTGCAGTCCAGCACCGGCATGGCGAGCCGCGAGAACGGCTCCCCGTCGGCAGACACGGTGCGGCTGCCCATGAAGATTTCTTCACCGTCGAACTGCGGCCCCATCGGCGCTGACAACGGCGGCGCCCACACCCCCATCGGGATGTGGATGTCCAGGCCCCCGGTACCGGCGGTGGCGCGGTGCACGCCGTTGACCTTGATGGTCGAGCCGATGAACGGGATGTAGTCGAACGGATCCAGCACCAGGCCGATGTGCGGCGTCGGCAGCGGGCTCGGCGGCACCGCGTACATATGGATGTCGATGCCCAACTGGGGGTCGAAATGCTTGGCGGCGATGCTCATGGCAACACTCCCTGTCCGCTATAGCGCGCGCGCCAGGGCGCGCAGGAAAGCCTTTACCTCGTCCCGGTAATCGGCACTGATCCACGCCACGACGGCGATGCCGACGACGATGGCCACGCTCATCCAGAGGATCTTGTTCGACTTCATGCCAGGGCCACTCCCGTGGTCGTTGCGGGCGTGGCCGGGATGGCAGGTGCCGGCTGCAGCAGCGCGGCCGGATCCGGCAGCGGCTGCATGGCCGGCGGCTCGCTCCACACCGGAATGTCGTGGTCCAGCGGGTGCTCGATGGCCGGCAGGCCATTCCAGCCCGGGTCAAGGAAGTCGCGGCCCACCGCCACGATCTTGCGGAAGAATTCGTCGCCCCCCTGGATCACCCGCTCGCGCTCCTGCTGGGCACGGTGGAAGCTCTGCTCCAACGCGCCATCCAACTGCGCGTCGATCCGGTCCAGCTCCGCCCGTGGCGGCAGCGGCCCCAATGCACGTGCCTGCGCATCGGCTTTTTCCAGCAGGAGCGTACTTGCCTGCAGGTAGTGGGTCGACACCTCCTGGAGCTTTTCGCAACGGCGCGTGTCCTGCAGCAACAGCAGGTCCCACAGCGCCTGCGGCAAGGTGGTGGCCTTGCGGTCGGCCGGTGACAGGGGCTTGGCGGTCCGCACCGCCTCCAGCAGGTGCGTGCGCGCTGCCTCGCGCTGGCCGGCCTGGAGTTGGCACCAGCCGGCCATGCGTTGCCCTTCCAGCGTGAACATCGGGTGCGGGATGCTGGCGGCCGAGATGGAGGCCTGAAGGTAGGTCTGGGCGGCACGCTCGGGCTGTTTGGCCGCCAACCAGCAGCCGGCCTCGCCGAACCAGCTCTGCATCACCAGTTCCGGTGCGGCGGCATTGCCGGCCACGCGCGCCCCTTCGGCCGCGCTACGTGCCTGTCGATAGGCGTTGATGGCCTGCGCGTGGTCACCGTGCTTGAGCCATGAACCGGCGAGCATCATCTGCACCACCGACTGTTGCTCCTGCCAGCCCTGGCGCAACGCCAGGGCCTGGGCTCGCTCGGCGCGGGCGGCGACCTGCGCCGGCGTGCCACGCTCGATCAGCAACATCATGTCGGCCATCAGTTGCCGATACAGCACTTCCGGGCCGCGCCCGCCCGATTGCGCGGCGGTGTCGCGGGCGATGGAGAACAGGTCCACCTCCGCCGTGATCAAGCCGGCCTTGTCGCTCAGGCGATCCAGCAGGCCCTGCCAACGCGGCTGCTCCTGGCTGTCGATCAGCACCAGCCGCAGCCGCGGCTCCGGGCCGGCCGCCATGGCGGCCTCCACCCAGCGCTCGAAACCCTCGCCCGGCACGCAGCGCTCCGGCTCCAGCACGGCCGCGAGCAACCGCATCTGTTCGCGGTGGTGTTCGACGAAGCTCTCCAGCACGTCCAACACGCCCTTGGCGCTGTCCGCGTGCGCCTCGTGCGGGCCGCGCCAACCCAGCGGCACCTGCTGCTCGCGCAGCTCGTCCTGGCTGGCCAGGTAGCGCTCCAGCAGGTCGCGCTTGATCTGCCGGCTGTAGCGGAAGCCCAGCTCATAGGCGGTGTCGATGCGCAGGAAGTAGTCCGGCGTATCGCGCCCCTCGTCGTGCCGCTGCATTTCGAAAAACGCAGCCAGCAGGCGGCTGGCGTTGGCCGGCAGGCGCCACACCAGCAACCGGTGGGCCGGCTCCGCACTGGCCTGCAGCCAGGCATCTCGCAACGCGCTCAAGCCGCGCAGCATCGGGTTGTCCTGCATGCATTGCCTCCCGGGCCGGCTCAGCAGTTGAGCTTGATTTCGCTGCCATTGACCGAGACACCGCTGGCATCGATCACCACCACCGACCCCCCGGCGCTGATCGTGATCGCACTGTCGGTGATCTCGATGGATGAACCACCCACCTTCGCGGTGAGCTTGGTCGCCGACTCCAGGCTCATGTCGCCATCGGACCCCTGGCTGAAGGTGCCGGAGGCGTCCTGCGAGTAGTTGCCGGTCACATCGACCACGCGCGCCCCGACATTGCTGTCGTCCACCTTGCCCTGCACCGCGCGCTTGTCCTCGCCGGTGATGGTGGTCTTGCGCCCCGCATCGAACGTCTCGGTGACCAGGCCGACCACGTTGCGCGTGGACGTCGATGTCACCGTCTCCAGCCATGTGCCGGTGCGCTGGCTGGTGTAGTCGCCGGTCAGGGTGGTCTTGAACGGGCCGGTGATGGTCTCGGTGTAGCCGGCAGCGGTGATGGTCTTGGTTTCGCCGGCTTCGTACTTCTCGGTGACCGCGCCGGTGACGTTCGTGGTGCGCGTGTCCTTTGCCGTCAACGTGTCCGCGCCGGTCACGGTGATGCCGCGGGTGCCGCCCACGCTGATGTCCTGGTTGGCGCCCACGTCCATGCTGTGGTTCACCGTCACCGACGTTGACTTGTTGTTCTTGACCGTGGCGTTCTGGTCATTGAGCACGGTGGTGACCATGTCACGCTGGGCGCGCATGTTCAGCAGCTCGCCGCCGGCGCTGTCGTGCATGGTGATCTCGTTCCAGCCCGCGCCCTTGACGGTCTTGGACTTCAGGCCGCTGACCTCCATGCCAAAGGGTGGCATGTTCTGCTCGTTGTATACGCGGCCGGTGATGATCGGCCGGTCCGGGTCGCCATCGAGGAAGTCGACGATGACCTCCTGCCCCACGCGCGGCGGCGAGACACCGCCCATGTCCGCACCGGCCCAGGGGCTGGCGCTGCGGATCCAGCACGAGGCGTTCTCGCGGCGATCCAGCTGGCGGTCCCAATGGAACTGCACCTTCACCCGCCCATAGGCATCGGCATGCAGCTCTTCGCCCGGCGGCCCGACCACCGTCGCGGTCTGCGGCCCGGGCATGCGCGGCCACGGCGTGGCGCGCAGCGGCCGGAACGGGATGCGACGGCGCAGGACTTCAGCGCGCATCTCCACGCTCGGCGCTTCGGCGCTGCCGAAGTCACTGGCGAAGTTGTTCCGCCCTTCCCGCTGCAACGCCACCACGAAGAACTCGCGGTCAGCACCGTCACGCCCGTGGAAGTCCGGATGACGCTCCAGGCTGAAGCAACCGCCGGCATCCAGCTCGCCGGCATTGCCGGCACATTCGAACAACTTGGTCGGCCACACCACCTCTTCGTTGCGCACCGCTGCCAACGCCTGTCCGACACGGCTGTTGGAGAACCGTGCCGCACCGTCGTAACGGTACTGCTCCAGCGGCGGCAACAGGCCCAGCGGCACCTCGTTGCCCCGATCGCCATCGAGCTGCTGGCTGGGCTGTTTGAAATCAAAGCTGCGCAACGTCTGCATGCTGGGGCCGACACGACGACGTGCGCCCCAATGATGCAGGCCGGTCCGTGCCAACGTGCCCTGGTCCGAGACGAAGGAGACCGCCAGCGGGTCACCGTGCACGGTGCTGAGCGTGGAGTCATCGCTGATCACCAGCGTATGCCCGTCCTCGTCATGCACGAAGCTGTAGTAGAGGCCGGCGTCTTCGAGCAGGCGACTGACAAAGGCAAAGTCCGACTCGTTGTACTGCACGCAGTAGGAAAGCGTCGGCAGCTTGCCGGCATTGAGGTCGTAGCGGTACCGCGCCAGCTCGGAATACCCGCCGAACACCTCCTCGATGATCTGCAGCGCGTTCCTGTCCTGGAAGATGCGGCAGTTGCAGGTGTAGTCCAGGAAAGCGAACCAGGGAGCCACCTCCGCGCGATAGCTGCTGAACTGTGCCTGCTGGCCGGTGCTGGCGAACTCACGCACGTAGCCGTGCACGCTGCGGTTCCCGAACTCATCGCCAAGCTGCAGGCGCAGCGGCTGGCCCACCAGTTGCTTGAGCTCCAGCCGGGGCTGGGTGGAAAGCAACTCGATGCGGTAACTGAAGGGCCGTGACGCGCCTTCGGAACCATCGAACTGCTTGACCAGGAATGTCTCCGGCTCCAATGCCGTCTCCACGCGGATCAGGCGTCGGTCCTGATGCAAGCGTTGCACATCCAGGGCGGTAAGCAATGATGCAGCGGACATTGGGCGCTCCGTCGTCCCATGTAGGTCGAGCCCGACTTTGCCATCAGCACCGGGAAAGCGCCATCATTTTGACGCCTCAAAATTCAATCACAAAGCTAAACAAGACGGTTCTGCAGCCCCGCTTAGGAATGCTCCCAATTCAGGCCTTGCATGTGCCCAACGTCGACGCACCACAAACCGTGACGCAACCATGAAAACGGAGCCGGGCCCGCCAAAACGAAGGGCGGCCATTGGCCGCCCTTCGCTTCATTCCCGCTTGCCTTGCGTTCAGTACCCGGACCGGTACACCGGAACGACGGGCACCAGCGGTACGTACTGCACTTCGCGGCACCCGTCATAGCGGCTGCAGCTGCCGAAGTACCCCGGGCCCCAGTAGCGCTGGCGCGCATCGCGGTTGTACGGGCTGTTGTAGAAATCCGGCCGGTACATGCCCGAGCCATGGTAGGTGTAGGGCGTGCTGCCAAGCGAGCCGGTCTGGCGCGCCGTGTAGGCTTCCGACGGCGCGCCGTCATTGGCGACATAACCGAACTCGTTGTCGTAACGCACGAGCCGGTAGTAGACGGTTTCCCCACCCTGCTTGCGGCTGTGCAGGCGCTCGAGCTGGCCACCGCCGGCGTCGGCATAGGCCTGCCCATTCTCGAACACCACTTCGCTGGGGTTGACCTGTTCTTCCTCCATCGGCGGTGCGGCGTTCGCGCCACATGCGGCGGCAACCAACACCAGTGCCGCGCTCATCCTGATCAATGCCGTGTGACTACGCATGACTATCCTCCGTGATACCGCCCCGGGCCTGCCGGAGCCGATGATTGAGCCGTCGCCGATCCCCTTGGTCGGACCGAGGGAGCGCGTCCATCACGGGCGTCCCGGCCTTCCCCACGCTCGGCACAGGGGCCGAGTATATGCCAGCCTCCACTGGCAGATCGTGAAGCCGCGCACGCGCGGCTCAGCGACCGGGCGAGGTCTGCCCGAATCGCTGCATCGCGGCGCGGATCAGCTGCCGCGCCTCCCCGGCATCGCCCCAGCCATGCAACTCGATCCGGGCACCGGCCGGGAGCTGCTTGTAGATGCGGAAGAATGCCTCGATGCGCTCGCGCTCCATCGCCGGCAGGTCCTGCAGGGTGCGCAGCGCGCTGTAGCTCGGGTCAACCGCATCGCTGGGCACGCCGACGATCTTCTCATCGGCCTGGCCGCGGTCGACCATGCGCAGCACGCCCAAGGGACGGAACCGGACCACGGCCCCTGGCTGGATCGGGAAGCGGGTCAGTACCAGGGCGTCCAAGGGGTCGCCATCGCCGGCCAGCGTGCGCGGCATCGAGCCGTAGTTCGCCGGATAGGCCACGGGCATCGACAGGAACCGATCCACCCGCAACTCACCGTCCTCGCCAAGCTCGTACTTGATCGCGCCACCGGCAGGGATCTCGACCACCAGCAGCACGTCGTCGGGGGCCGTCTCCGGCTGTGCCAACCGGATCGGGTGCAGCACGACATCGCCCGCCCAGGCGCCCGGCGGCGTCAACGCCAGCAACAGGACCATTGATCGCAGCACTCGCATCCTTTACTCCCAGCAGCGGTCGTCGCGCCCCTTGGGCGAATGCGGGCGCGGGCAATCACGTTGCGCAATGCGCCCCTTGGTCACTTCGGTGAACCGCCGTGCCTCGCCCCTGCCACGACGAATCTCGAAGGCGTCGTACAGGCGCCCGGTCGCAGTCCGCGCCTCGTAGCGCAGGGTGCGTCCTTCGATCCGCAGCACCTGGAACAACTGGGTGTCCTCGGCCACCGGTCGCATCGTCGCGCGCGCCTGTTCGGACAGGCGGTACTGCTTGGGGCCCGCCACCGAGGAGATGTACTGCGGCAGGTCGCCTGCCTCGTCGGCACGGCGTCCGTAGGTGTGGTCGTGCCCCTGCAACACCAGGTCGACGCGGTGGCGGCGCAGCACCGGGCGCAGCTGCCCGGCCAGCACCGTGTTGTCACGCTCGGCCCGCAGTGGATACAGCGGCTGATGTACGACGACGATGGTCCAGTGCGGTCGCTCACCGGTGAGCACGCCGTCCAGCCATTGCGCCTGCTGCGCGGCCGTGCCCAGGTCCAGCGCCGAGGTACCGTCGAGCACCACCACGCGCAGGTCCTGGTAGTCGAACCAGTACGTGGTGCTGCGGGCCACGCCCGCACCATTGCCCGGCAACGCGAAGCTCACCGGCCAATGCCGGCCCAGTACGCGTCGTTCCTGCGGGGTGTCCTCGAACTCCTCGAAGTACTCATGGTTGCCCGCCGCCGGTGCCACGGCCATTCCCGGCAGCAGCCAGCCGCCCGCAGCGAACCATTCGCCCCATTCGCTGTCGTCCTGCCCGTCGCCGCCGCTGACCAGGTCACCGGCGAACACGGCCAGCCGCGCGTCCGGTGCCGTCTGCCATCCCTGCCGGATCACCCGGCTGACGTGGCTGAGGTTCTTGTTCTGGGTGTCGCCGAAGTACAGCACCGTCAACGGCTGGTCGGCGGCACCGGCGGTGCGGAAGTGGTTCCACGCACTCCAGCTGCCCTGCCCCTGCACGCGGTAGGCATACAGCGTGTCCGGCTGCAGGCCACCGACATCGGCGTGGTGGAACTGGGCCGCGCCGTTCTCTGTCTGCAGCGCCTGGCTGCGGGCGGTGATGCGCCGCACCTGCCCCATGTCCGGCGAGTCACCGGCCAGGGTCACCTCCAGTACCGCCGCCGCATCCAGCGGCACGCTGCGCCAGGACACCGCAAAACCGGTGGCGGCATCCTGCGCCGGGGAAGCGACGATGCGGTCGGGCACGGCGGTCGCCGCATAGTGCCGGCTCCCCACCGGCACCTGCGTGTTCGGCTCTGCGGCCGGAGCGGCCCCCACCGCCCCGGCCGCGACCCACAGGGCTGCCAGCAGCAGCCACTGCCTCCCGCCCCCGGAACTCACAGCGCGCAGTCCTGCGGCAGCGACAAGGCCTTAGCGATGTCACGCCAATCGAACGCGACCACCCCCTGATCGTCATGCACGGCATACAGCGCTCCCTGCGGGAAGCGCGCCGATGCCTGCTGGCTGTTCCAGATGCCGTCGGTATTGGCCACCACGTCGCCGTGGAATGCCCCCACCGGTGCCAGCGTCCGGCGGTCGAACAGGTGGAACACGCTGCGGTCCTTGCCCTGCTCGGTGGTGATCCACCAGCCACCGTCACCGCAGGTACGCAGCATCACGCCCTCGGCCTGCGCCTTGAACTGCCCGTTGCCAAACGTGTTGCCAGTGAAGTCACCGGCCAACGTGTAGACCTTGAACTCGCTGGCATAGGTTTCGTCTTCCTCGGCCACCAGCAGGCGGTCATTGGCCGGGTCACCCCAGATCGACTCGACCACGCGCAACGCGCCCTTCGCCGAGGTGTCGCCGATGCTGCGGACCAACCGCGCCTGCACCGTGCCGTCCCCGACTTCGACGTGGTAGCGGCGCACGCGTTCGTTCAATCGCTCCAGCGCCGGCAGGATGTCATTGCCGGCCGCGTCCTCGCCGTCGTCGTAGGAATCGGTGACGTACACGTCGTAGCCACCCTGCGTCGGGTTCACCCAGAGCCCGTAGGGCTTGCGCAGGTCACCTGCGGCGAACACGCCCAACGGCTTGAAATCAGGCAACTGCAGGACCTGCACGCGATGGTTGTCGCGCTCGACGATGAACACCAGGTCGCCGCTGACGGCGATGCCGTTGGGGCGATCAAACTGCCCCGGGGCGGTACCGGTGCTACCCACGTCGCGCAGGTGCTTGCCGCTCTGGCCGTCGTAGACGACCAGCTTGTCGGTGGCCTTGGCGGTGGCGATCAGCCACAGCGCGCCGTCGGCGGCCCGCCAACTGGCGGGCGAGTCGATGTTGTCGGCCGGCGTCATCGGGGTCAGGAAGGCCTCGGTGACGCGGACCGATGGTGCCGCACCCTCGGCGACGTCCTCGGCACTGGGCGGTTGCGTCGACTTGGCGGTCGGTTGGCAGGCACTCAGTGCCAGCACCAGCGCGGTGCCCAGCAGGGCGGCCCTCACAGTGCCACCTTCAGGCCGATGGCGTAGGTGCGGCCGTACTCTTCGTTCTGCAGGGTGCGCGAGCGCACACCCTGGTAGAGCTCCAGCGGTTCGTCGAGCAGGTTGGAGGCCTCCAGGTACAGGCTCACGTTCTTGCTGAACTTGTAGTCCAGGCTGAAGTCCAGCTGCGTATGCGGCGCCACGTAGATATCGAACGCCCGGCTGTCGCCGATACTGTCCAGGTACTCGCTGCGGTAGACGCCGGCAAGGCGCGTGCTGAAACCGCCCCACTCATAGCCCACATGCGCGCTGTAGACGTTCTTCGAGGCACGCGGCAGGGTGAAGTCGTCGCGCGCGCGGTCGGCCATGCCCGGGTCGAAGTCGGTATCCAGCCAGGTACCACTGGCGCCGACCAGCAGGCCCGACCATGCACCCGGCAGGAACGACAACTGCTGCTGCCAGTTGAACTCCGCGCCGAACACCTTGGCCTTGTCGCCGTTGAGCGAACGGGTGACATCCATGCCCGGGTATTCACTGTCGTTCTTGCTGGTCACTTCGACGATGTAGCCGTCGATGGACTTGTGGAACAGGCCCAGCGAGACGATACCGCTGTCGCCCAGGTAGCGCTCGACCGAGAAATCCAGGTTGGTGGACTCATACGGATCCAGCTGCGGGTTGCCGACGCGCACTTCCTCGTCCTGCACGTTGACGGAAAGGCGCGGCGAGATGTCCCCGAACGACGGACGCGCCACCGTCTTGTTGACCGAACCGCGCAGCACCCAGTTGTTGTCGGTGTCATAGCGCAGGTGCAGACCCGGCAATACGTTGGTATAGCTGCTGCTGGCCAGTCGCGGCGACACCAGGAGATCGCCATCCTTGTCGACATCGACCTGGTTGCCGGTCGCGTCGAACTGGGTGTTCTCCACGCGCACGCCGCCGATCACGCGCAGCGCGCCGATGTCCCAGGTGCCCATGGCGTAGGCAGCGAGGATGTCCTCGTTGGCGGTGTAGTCCTCTTCCAGCGACGCCATGGTGTTGCCCAGCGCTTCCTTGGAGCGCTCGCTGTACAGGCTGCCATTCTCGGCCCACCAGCGCCGCATCGCCGCCGAACGCATGCCCTGCCCCAGCGGACCGCCGCGGTGGTCGAGCGTCTCGCCGTTCCAGTCGCTCAGGTCGACCGCCGGCCCCTTGCGCAGGTCGGTCTCATCGACGTTGACCGCGCGCTCGCGCCAGCGGCCGAGCAGGCCGAACTTGTAGCTGGCGTGGTCACCGTCGAAGCGTATGTTGACCTGCGCGCTGCGCTCGCTGTCATCCACCTGCTTGGGCGAGAGAACCACGCGGTTGAACGCATAGTTGCTGCTGTCCATCCAGCCGGCATCGCTCAGCGACAGACCAGGGATGCCGCTGTTCTGGTCGATGACCGCGGACAGGTCGTCGCCGTCGTAGTCGAAGCGCGCCTCCATTTCATCGTTCACGCGCTCGCGGGTCTTGGTATAGCCCACGCGGTAGTCCAGCACCGCGCCGCTCAGGCGGTTCTCGCCGCCGAGGCTGGCGGCAAAGGTGTTCTCTTCCTTGGTGCGGTAGCGCATGCGCTTGCTGATCGCATCGGCGGGCAGCTCGTCCACCTGGTAACGCCCATTGCCCAGCGCGCTGATCTGGCCGTCCTCCAGCGCGAAAACGGTACGCTGGCGGGTTTCGGCATCATCGAAGCGGCTGTACAGGGTCCGCAGGTAGTAGCGGTTGTCCTCGTCCGGGCGCCAGTCGAAGTTGAGGTTGGCACCGGTGCGCTCACGCTCGATGGTGTACTTGCGGTGCTGCAGCTCGGTGGCGACCAGGTCGTCCTGCCGGTCGTCGTCATACGTGTCGTACGCCACTTCGGTGTTGTCCGATTCGAAGGTGCGCTTCTGGTAGTTCACGCCCAGCGCCACGCCGAAGGTGTCGTTGAACACTTCGCTGTAGTTGAACGCCGCCTTCGGGCTGGTCTCGCCGGACAGCTGCTGGTGGCTGGCCTCCACCTTGCCCTTGAGCGAACGGCCGTCGCGGTCGAAGGCCGACGCCGATTCCACCACCACGCTGCCGCCGATGGCGTCACCGGGCATGTCCGGGGTGGCCGACTTGACCACGCGCAGGCGCTCGGTCGAATCGGTGGGAATCACGTCCAGCGGGGCCGCACGCGAGGAGTCTTCCGGCGTACCCACGGCAATGCCGTCGATGCTCACGCTGTTCAGCGCGGCGTCCAGGCCACGCACCACCACGAAGCGGCCCTCGCCCTGGTCGCGGGTGACGCTCACGCCGGGCAGCCGCTGCAACGACTCGGCCACGTTCATGTCCGGGTAGTCGCCCATCGAATCGGAGGCCACCGCGTCCTGGATGCCGTTGGCATCCCGCTTGAGCTCCACCGCGCGGGTCTGCGCCTCCAATTGCGGACGCACCTCGACCCGGTCCAGGTCGATTGCCGCCGCAGCGGCCGCCGCGGTCGCCGAGCCATCCGGCCCCACCTGCTGGGCCCTTGCCGGAGCCGATGCCATGCAGGCCACCGCCGTTGCGACCGCCACCACCAGAACACCCTTGCGCACTATTGCCCCCAAACCATGTAAAGGATGGGTGGGCAAGGTATTTCCGAAAGTTTGCGTGGGGGTTACAGCCACGCGGCTGCAATGTTTCAGTCACACTGGCCGAGCCGGGACGCAGGCGTCAAACTGTGGCATCTCCCTACCGCGTAGTACCCCAATGAAAATCGTCGAAGTCCGTCATCCGTTGGTCCAGCACAAGATCGGCCTGCTCCGCGATCCGGCCATGAGCACCAAGGATTTCCGCGAGGTCGTCAATGAGCTGGGTACCCTGCTGGCCTACGAGGCCACCGCAGACCTGGAAACCGAGAACCATACCCGCGACGGCTGGGCCGGCCCGGTGCAGGTCCAGCGCATCGCCGGCGCCAAGATCACCGTGGTGCCGATCCTGCGCGCCGGCCTGGGCATGCTGACCGGCGTGCTGTCGCTGATCCCGGCCGCCCGCGTCAGCGTGGTCGGCCTGCAGCGCGACGAGGAAACCCTGCAGCCGGTGCCCTACTTCGAGCGCCTGACCGGCCGCCTGGAAGAGCGCGATGCGCTGATCCTGGACCCGATGCTCGCCACCGGCGGCACCCTGATCGCCACCATCGACATGCTCAAGCGCGCCGGCGCCCGCCGCATCAAGGGCATTTTCCTGGTGGCCGCGCCGGAAGGCATCGAGGCGGTCAAGGCGGTCCACCCCGACGTGGAGATCTTCACCGCGGCCATCGATGAGCGCCTCAACGAGAAGGGCTACATCCTGCCGGGCCTGGGCGACGCCGGCGACCGCATCTTCGGTACCCGGGTCGGCTGATCCGGCTCCCTGCCCCCGGACATCCGGGGGCAGCGCTGTTCTCCCCTTCAGCGACGCAGCCACTGCTCTCCAGCCGCTGCCGGCGCAGCCAACGCGGCCCGCGCCTGCGGATCATCCAGCAGCTCGGCCTGCAGGAATGCCGTCCCCAGCTGCCGGGCGCGATCAAACAACGCCTCCGGCTCGCCGCCGATCAGGTTGTGGTCGCCGCCAGCCAGCACCACGCCGGTCTTGTCCCCGGCCGGTGCCGTTTCCACCGCGTACAGGTGATCGGCGGGGTTGCTCACGAAGCCCGGCACCACGTCCTTGTCACCGGTGACCTCCAGCAGCGGGACCGCGAGCGAGGCATAGCTGTCCGGCCCGATCAGGCCGGGAATCTTGCCCGGCGAGGAAAAGCCCAGCACCGCGACCACGGACGGATCACGCAGCGGCCCCAGCGTGGCCAGCGCACCGCCCAGCGCGGTCGATATCAGCGTACCCAGGCTGTGCCCGGCAGCGGCCACCGGCTTGCCCGGCCAATGCGCGGCAGCGTAGGCGCTGGTGGCGCGCATGTCGCTGAAGCGCTCGCCCAGGCTCTGCTGCAGGGTGAACTTGTCGCGCTCCGGGTACTTCATCGAATCCACGTGGACTGGCGCCAGCACTGCGAAGCCGGCGTCCACCCACGTCTGGAACAGCCGCTCGTAACGCTCCGGCCACGCGCCATGGCCGGATGAGAACAGCACCACGCCACGCACCTGCGCCGGCTCCCATACCGCCATCGTGGTGGAACGCTGCGCGCTCACCTGCAGCGGCTCCACCCGGGACGGGGCCGCCAGCGCCACGACGGATGGCACCAGCAGCAGCGCGCAGAAGGCAGCACGACGGATCAGGCGGGAAATATTCATGGCATCGACTCCGCATCAAAGGATGGGGTCAATGTCCTCTCCGGCGCCCTCGCGATTCAGTGCCGGAAGTCAGTTTTTTTCGTGCCGTTGGTCAGCTCAGGCCGCCAGCGTGCGTGCCTTCAACTCGCCGACCTCGTGCGCGGTGGCGAAACGGCCCTTCTCGTCACGCACTACCTGTGCCATTGCGCACTGCGGGTCGTGGGTGAAGAACAGGTGCACGTTGCGGGCCAGCTTGTCCTCCAGGAAGGCGCGCTTCTCGTCGATCAGCAGCTCCGCATTGCGGTCGTAGCCCATGGTGATCGGGACATGTACCCAGGAGCGCCCGGGAATGAGGTCGGCGCAGAACACCACGCCGCCGCGCGGCTGGCCGTTGACCTGTTCCGGGCCGACGATCTCGGCCAGCATCAGCCCTGGCGTATGCCCGTCGCTGAAGCTGAAGCGCACCGATTCGCCCAGTGCCTTCGAGTGGGCACCCGACACCACTTCCAGCCGGCCACTGGCTTCCAGCAACCCCGGCAGTTCCGGGATGAAACTGGCCCGGTCGCGCGGATGCGGATGGCGGGCACGCTCCCAATGGGCCGCACCGACGACGAAGGTGGCATTGGGGAACAGCAGCTCCGGCTCACGCCCCTCCGACCACGGTGCCAGCAGGCCGCCGGCATGATCGAAATGCAGGTGGCTGAGCACCACCACATCGATGTCCTCGTGCTCGAAACCTGCCTCGCGCAGCGAATCGATCAGGATGTGGCGCGGCTCCATCACCCCGTAGCGCTCGCGCAGCTTGGGTTCGAAGAACGCGCCGATGCCGGTTTCGAACAGCACCGTCTTGCCGCCCAGCGGGCTGGCCAGCAGCGCCCGGCAAGCCAGTTCGATGCGATTGAGTTCATCCGACGGCGACCACTTTTCCCACAACGCCTTGGGCGCGTTGCCGAACATGGCACCACCATCGAGCTTCTGCGAATTACCGCGGATCGACCAAAGTTTCATGTGAAAAATTCTAACCGGCGCACGTTAAATATTCGCAAGTTGTGAGTGGCGAATTATTGACGCGATCGGCCACCGGCACGCCGTGTCCGCCACCCCACCGGGACGTGTGGCCTCGCTGGCCCCAGCCTCCCGCGACAGGGCCGGCTCGGGCCCACGCCCTGCCCGGCTACCTGCCACGCAGCGGTCAGCCCCGGAAGCCCGTCAAAGAAAAACCCCGCTCGAAAGCGGGGTTCCCATCACCACGTCGGTAGCGCCGGATCAGTCGGCCTTGACCGGCTTCTCGACCCGTGCACTGCCCACCGGGTTACGCGGATCGCTACCGCCGTACAGCGTGTTGGTGCTGCGGTCCCATTCCACCGTCTGCAGGTTGCCCCACACATGACTGGAGCCACGGCCGCCGGCGGCGCTGTCGCCGGGCAGGTCGATCTTGTGGCCCATCGCCTGCAACTGCTTCACGGTCTCCGCGTCAAAGGTACCGTCCTCGGCTTCGATCAGGTCCGGCAGCCACTGGTGGTGGTAGCGCGGCAGCGCGGCGACCTGCTGCGCGGTCAGGCCATCGTCGTAGCCCAGGATGCCCAGCAGCACCATGGTGATGATGCGGCTGCCACCCGGCGTGCCGATCACCACCACCTTGTCGTCCTTCTCCATGAAGGTGGGCGTCATCGAGCTGAGCATGCGCTTGCCCTTCTTCGGTGCATTGGCCTCGTAACCCATCACGCCAAAGGCGTTCGGGGTACCCGGCTTGAGCGCGAAGTCATCCATCTCGTTGTTGAGCAGCACGCCGGTGCCGGCCGGGATCAACCCCGAGCCGTACAGCAGGTTCACCGTCTGGGTGCCGCCGACGCGGTTGCCTTCGGCATCGATGATGGAGAAGTGCGTGGTCTCGTCGTCTTCCAGCGGCGTCGGATTGCCCGACAGCAGGTCGCTCGGCGTGGCCTTCTCCGGATGGATGGTCGCGCGCAGGCCCTGCGCGTAGTCGCGGCTGGTCAACACCTTCTGCGGGATGTCGACGAAGTCCGGGTCGCCCAGGAAGAAGGTGCGGTCGCGATAGGCGCGGCGCATCGCTTCCACCACCAGGTGGGTACGGTGGGCGGCGTCCATCTTGTCCAGGTCCCAGCCTTCCAGGATCTGCAGCATCGATGCCAGCGCGATGCCACCGGAGGATGGCGGCGGCGCGGTGGTGATCTTCCAGTCGCCATAGTTGAAGACGATCGGATCACGGGTCTTGACCGTGTAGCCGGCCAGTTCCTCGGCGGTCCAGCGACCACCGGCCTGCTTCACGCCGGCCAGCAGCTTGCGGCCAGTCTCACCGCGGTAGAAGCCGTCAAAACCACGGTCGGCCAGCAGCTGCAGCGTATGCGCCAGCTCGGGCTGCTTGAACACGTCGCCTTCGGCGATCGGGCGACCATTGCGCAGGTACACCTCGCGCGTCCCGGGGTAGCGTTCCATCACCTCCGCACGCGAGGCATAGCCCCGTGCCATGCGTGCGTACACCGGGAAGCCGTCGGTGGCGACGCGGATGGCCGGCGCCAACGAATCCTTCAACGGCAGGCGGCCATGCTCGCGGGCAATCTGCACCAGCGCCGCCGGCAGGCCGGGGATGCCGGCCGACCACGCACCGTTGACCGAGCGGTCGCGGTCCAGGTCACCGTTCTTGTCCAGGAACTGGTCCGGCGTGGCGGATTCGGGCGCGGTCTCGCGCGCATCCAGCATCACGTCCTTGCCGGTCCTGGCGTCGTGCAACAGGAAGAAACCGCCGCCGCCCAGGCCCGAGCTGATCGGCTCGACCACGGCCAATGTCGAGGACACGGCCACCGCCGCGTCGAATGCGTTGCCGCCCTTGGCCAGGATCTCCATGCCGGCATCGGTGGCCAGCGAATGGCCGCTGGCGATCACCGCACCGTCCGGATGGGCCGCGCGCGCCGGCGCGGCCTCCGACGCCCACACGCTCGGGCTCAACAACAACGCACACAACAACAGGGAACGGGCGATGGGTTTCATGCCTGCGGGTTCTCCGGTTCGTAAAGTTCGGGATGATCACGCTGCAGCCCGTGCAACTTGGCCAGCAACTGATCCTGTGTCTCGGGGATGTCCGGGTCCGGGTCGATGCATTCGACCGGGCAGACCACCACGCACTGCGGCTCGTCGAAATGGCCGACGCATTCGGTGCAACGGGCCGGATCGATCACGTAGATCGTCTCGCCCATTGAAATGGCCTGGTTCGGGCAGGCGGGCTCACAGACGTCGCAGTTGACGCAGAGCTCATTGATTTTCAGGGACATGCCACTTCCTGCCTTCCCGTTGCGACGGGACATTCAACCAACCACGCCGCTCCCGGTGCAGGAGCGGCTTCAGCCGCGAGGCTGACAAGGCTTCCACGAAGGAACGCCTGCAATCACATCATCGCCGGTGTTGCCTGCGTCGCCTCCAACGCCTGCCACCCGCGCCTTGAAGCAAGGCAGGGCCGCATCGCGGCCCTGCCCCATCGCATTACTTGGCTTCGACGAAGATGTAGTCGGCGCCGGTCGGCTTGACGATGGTCTGCACGCGGGCGTTGTCGGCGGCATCGCCGATGAACACCACGCGCACGTTCTTCATCGAATCAGCCTGCACGCCCTTGAAGGCGGCTTCGATCATGTCGGCCATCTTGGCCGAGGCCGAGGAACCGAAGGCCAGCATGTTGCCCGGCTGGATGCCACGGCCGATGGCGGTGGTGGCGCTCTCGACCTGGCGGTCGTACTTGGCGGCGAATTCCGGGTCCGATTCCGGCGGGAGGTAGTACAGGAACGGGCTGGCGGTGATGTTGCCCATGTTCTGCACGGCCACGGCCTGCAGGTACTTCTTCCAGCCCGCATCGTCGTCCTTGGCCGGGGCAACCAGCGCCTGCTGGGCTTCCGCCACCGGAGCGGCCTCTTCCTTCTTGCAGGCGGTGAAAGCCAGCACCATCGAAGCGGCCAGCATCACGCGCATCGTGTTCTTCATGTTTCTTCTCCCTTTTGAGGTTCTGTACGGCTGTTCGGATGTTTCACTTGCCCGCGCGGGCTTCGCGGGCCTTACGCAACGCTTCCAGCACGGTGGCCGGCACGAAGCCGGACACATCGCCCCCCAGCCGGGCGATTTCGCGCACCAGCGAGGAGGAGATGAAGCTGTGCTGCTCCGACGGGGTCAGGAACAGGGTCTCGACCTCGGGGATCAGGTGGCGGTTCATGCTCGCCATCTGGAACTCGTATTCAAAATCGGACACCGCGCGCAGGCCACGCAGCAGCACGCCGCCATGGCAGGCGCGCACGAAATGGGCCAGCAGGGTGTCAAAGCCCACGACTTCCACGTTGTCGTGGTGCTGCAGGGCTTCCACCGCCAGCGACACACGCAGCTCCAGCGGCAACGTGGGGCCCTTGGAGGGGCTCTGCGCCACGCCGACCACGATCTTCTCGAACAGCGGCGCAGCGCGGTTCACCAGGTCGATGTGACCGTTGGTGATCGGGTCGAACGTACCCGGGTAAACGGCAATGCGGCGGTTGGGCGTGGTCATGCGGGTTCAGTCGCGTTCATGTCGCCGCGAAGTGTAACAGTGGCTTGCCGATACAGGGCATAGGCCACATCGCGGGTTCCCCCTTCGCGGTGCAGGCTCCAGCCTGCCGGCAGTGCCGGCATCGATCCGGCCGGGGCCTCCATGTACAACCAGGCATCGTCGGCCAGGTGCCGTGGCAGGCGCGCGATCACCTGTTCCCACAGACCTGCCGCGAACGGGGGGTCCAGGAACACGATGTCGGCCCGCGCCGGCGATGCACTTTCCAGCCAGCGCAGGGCGTCGCCGCTGACCACCTCCACCTGCGCGGCCGCATCCAGCCGGGACACCATGCCCCGCAATGCCGCCACCAGGCCCGGGTCGCGTTCGACCAGCTGCGCCGAGGCCGCGCCGCGCGACACCGCTTCCAGCCCCAGCGCACCGCTGCCGGCGAACAGGTCCAGGACCCGCGCACCGGGCAACTTGGGCATCAACCAGTTGAACAGGGTCTCGCGGACCCGGTCGCTGGTGGGACGCAGCCCCTGGACCTGCGGCACCTGCAGGCGGGTATTGCGCCAGCGGCCACCGATGATGCGCACCTGCCCGGCACCCGTCGGCGGCGCACCGCCAGCGCGCCCACGGCTCATGCGGCCCCTCCCGGCAGGGCCAATGGCAACGGTCGGCGAAGGGAAGGCATCGGCAGGCACCCACAGGACAGCTGAATCAGGCCGCAGATGATAGACCAGCCCCTCGCTCCGGGTGCCGACCTTGAAAATCGCCCATTCACCCCTACCCCTGTGTCAGCCGCCGCGCCGGGCGCGGCACCTCAGCCACGGAGCATCCCCGACCGATGAACGCACAGAGCCACAAGGAAACCCGCGGGTTCCAGACCGAGGTGAAGCAGCTGCTGCACCTGATGATCCACTCGCTGTACTCGAACAAGGAGATCTTCCTGCGCGAGCTGGTGTCCAACGCCGCCGATGCCAGCGACAAGCTGCGCTTCGAGGCGCTGACCCGGCCGGAGCTGCTGGAAGGCAACGGCGAGCTGCGCATCCGCATCGAGGCCGACCCGGCCGCCCGCACCCTGACCATCGACGACAACGGCATCGGCCTGAGCCGCGATGAAGCCATCGCCCACCTGGGCACCATCGCAAAGTCCGGCACCGCCGAGTTCCTGAAGAACCTGTCCGGCGACCAGAAGAAGGACTCCAACCTGATCGGCCAGTTCGGCGTGGGCTTCTACTCGGCCTTCATCGTCGCCGACCAGGTCGACGTGTACAGCCGTCGCGCCGGCCTGCCGGCCAGCGAGGGCGTGCACTGGTCCTCGCGCGGCGAAGGCGAGTTCGAGGTGGAAACCATCGACAAGCCCGAGCGCGGCACCCGCATCGTGCTGCACCTGAAGGAAGGCGAGGAAGGCTTCACCGACGGCTGGCAGCTGCGCAGCCTGATCAAGAAGTACTCCGACCACATCGGCCTGCCGATCGAGCTGCAGAAGGAACACCACGGCGAGGAAGCCGACACGCCGGCCACCCCGGTGTGGGAAACCGTCAACCGCGCCAATGCGCTGTGGACCCGTTCCAAGTCCGAGATCTCCGACGAGGAGTACAAGGAGTTCTACAAGCACATCGCGCATGACCCGGCCGACCCGCTGGCGTGGAGCCACAACAAGGTCGAGGGCAAGCTCGAGTACACCTCGCTGCTGTACACCCCGGGTCGTGCGCCATTCGACCTGTACCACCGCGATGCGCCGAAGGGCTTGAAGCTCTACGTGCAGCGCGTCTTCATCATGGACCAGGCCGAGCAGTTCCTGCCGCTGTACCTGCGCTTCATCAAGGGCGTGGTCGATTCCAACGACCTGCCGCTGAACGTCTCGCGCGAGATCCTGCAGTCCGGCCCGGTGATCGACTCGATGAAGTCCGCGCTGACCAAGCGTTCGCTGGACATGCTGGAAAAACTGGCCAAGGACCAGCCCGAGGCCTATGCCGGTTTCTGGACCAACTTCGGCCAGGTGCTGAAGGAAGGCCCGGCCGAAGACTTCAACAACCGCGAGAAGGTCGCCGGCCTGCTGCGCTTTGCCTCCACCCATGACGCCAGCGGCGAGCAGAGCGTGGCGCTGGCCGACTACATCGGCCGCATGATCGAAGGCCAGGACAAGATCTATTACCTGACCGGCGAGAGCTTCCAGCAGGTCAAGGACAGCCCGCACCTGGAAGTGTTCCGCAAGAAGGGCATCGAAGTGCTGCTGATGACCGACCGCATCGACGAGTGGCTGATGAGCTACCTGCACGAGTTCGACGGCAAGTCGTTCGTGGACATCGCACGCGGTGACCTGGACCTGGGGAAACTCGAAACCGAGGAAGACAAGAAGGCGCAGGAAGAAGTCGCCAAGACCAAGGAAGCCCTGGTCACGCGCCTGAAGACCGCTCTGGGCGAAGACGTCGCTGAAGTGCGCGTCTCGCACCGCCTGACCGACTCCCCGGCCATCCTGGCCATCGGCGAGCAGGACCTGGGCCTGCAGATGCGCCAGATCCTGGAAGCCAGCGGCCAGAAGGTGCCGGACAGCAAGCCAGTGTTCGAGTTCAACCCGGCCCACCCGCTGATCGAGAAGCTGGATGCCGAGGCCGACACGGACCGCTTCAACGACCTGGCCCACGTGCTGTTCGACCAGGCCGCGCTGGCCGCGGGCGATAGCCTGAAGGACCCGGCCGGCTACGTCCGCCGCCTCAACAAGCTGCTGCTGGAGCTGTCGGTCTGATTGACCGGGAGCGGGCCTTTGGCCCCCTCCCTTTCGCGCAGCGAAGGGGAGGGTTGGGGAGGGGTAAGCATTTCATCCCACCCCAGCAGTACAGCCGCCGCCCCGCGCGCCGGCCGTTGCGCTGATGCAAGGGGCGTTCATCGGGGCGCGAACCCGTGGTTCGCGAGTGCCCCTCTTCACCCCGTAAACGGGAGAGGGGCTTGAGCACCCACCCTTTCGCGCAGCGAAGGGGTGGCTTGGCGAGGGGCAAGCTTTTCACCCCACCCCGGCGACACAACCGCCGGTGGTAGCATATGCATCTGATTTCAGGCCTTTTTCCTCCATGTTCAGCTTTTTCCGCCGCAAGAAGACCGACGACGCACAACCGCCTGCAAAGCCGTCCACGCTGAGCGCGGAAGACCTGGCCGCCGCGTTCCCGAAGGCACCGGCCGAAGCCTCGGCAGAAGCCGACCTCGCCGCGGCGTTCGTCCAGCCTCCGGTTGAAGCGCCCGCCGCAGAAGCCGCCATCGCCGAAACCCCGGTCCAGGCCGAGCCGGCCACCGAAGCCGCGCCGGAGCCCATCGTCGTTGCCGAGCCCGCGCCGGTCGCAAGCGCACCTGCGCCCCAGGCGGAGGTGGCACCCGCTCCCGCCCCCCTCGCCATTGAAGACGTCGCCGCATCGAGCGCGACCGAAACCGATGACGCCCTGATCCCCGCCAACGCCGCGCCCGCTGCTCCGGCCGGCAAGGTCGGCTGGCGCGACCGCCTGCGCAACAGCGTGTTCGCCCGCAGCTTCGGCGGCCTGTTCTCGCGCAACCCCAAGCTCGACGACGACCTGCTGGACGAGATCGAGACCGCGCTGATCACCGCCGACGTCGGCGTACCGGCCACCACCGCGCTGGTGGAAAGCCTGCGCAAGCGCATGAAGTCGCGTGAGTTCGCCGATGCCAACGCCCTGCTGGCTGCACTGCGCGCCGACCTGATCGCGCTGCTGCAACCGGTGTCCCAGCCGTTGGTCATCGACACCCGGGCCAAGCCGTTCGTGATCCTCACCGTTGGCGTCAACGGCGTGGGCAAGACCACCACCATCGGCAAGCTGGCCAAGCGCTTCAAGGACCAGGGTCACAGCCTGATGCTGGCCGCCGGTGACACCTTCCGCGCCGCTGCTGTGGCCCAGCTGCAGATCTGGGGCGAGCGCAACGGCGTGGCCGTGGTCGCACAGGGCCAGAATGCCGACGCCGCCTCGGTCGCCTTCGACGCATTGCAGGCCGGCAAGGCCCGCGGCACCAGCGTGCTGATCGCCGACACCGCCGGCCGCCTGCACACGCAGACCGGCCTGATGAACGAGCTGAGCAAGATCCGCCGCGTGCTCGGCAAGATCGACGACACCGCACCGCACGAAGTGCTGATGGTCATCGACGGCACCACCGGCCAGAACGCGCTGTCACAGGTGCGTCAGTTTCATGCCGCCGCCGGCGTCACTGGCCTGGTGGTGACCAAGCTGGACGGCACCGCCAAGGGCGGCGTGGTCTTCGCGCTGGCCCGCGAGTTCGGCATCCCGATCCGCTTCGCCGGCATCGGCGAGCGCCCGGAAGACCTGCGCGTGTTCGACCCGGAAGCCTTCGTCGACGCCCTGCTGCCGCAGGCGCTGGGCAGCAACTGACCTGAAGCCCCTCTCCCGCGTGCGGGAGAGGGGTTGTGGGGTGAGGGCCCACGGGAGCGAAGCCCCCACGCAGCACCAGCGCCCCCCCCTGCCCTCATCCGCCCCTTCGGGGCACCTTCTCCCGCAGGGAGAAGGGCTTCAAAGTCGCCATCGCCTGCGAGTCCATGTCCAGCTTCCCCAGCCAACTACTGACCTGGTTCGACCAGCACGGACGCCATGACCTGCCGTGGCAGCATCCGCGTTCGCCGTATCGGGTGTGGCTGTCGGAGATCATGCTGCAGCAGACCCAGGTGGCCACGGTCATCCCGTACTTCCACCGCTTCATGCAGGCATTCCCCACCCTTCCTGATCTGGCCAGGGCCGACAACGACACGGTGATGGCCAACTGGGCCGGCCTGGGCTACTACGCCCGCGCCCGCAACCTGCATGCCGCGGCGAAGCAATGCCTCGAACGGCATGACGGTGACCTGCCACGTGACTTCGATGCCCTGCTCGCCCTGCCCGGGATCGGTCGCAGCACTGCCGGCGCCATCCTCAGCCAGGCCTGGAACGACCCGTTCCCGATCGTTGATGGCAACGTGAAGCGCGTGCTGACCCGTTACCACGGCATCGTCGGCTTCCCCGGCCAGCCGGCCATCGAGAAGCAGCTGTGGGGGCTGGCCGCAGCGCATGTCACCCAGGTGCCCGCCGGCCGCATGGCTGACTACACCCAGGCCCAGATGGATTTCGGTGCCACGCTGTGCACCCGCGCCAAACCGGCCTGCATCCTGTGCCCGCTGCAGGGCAACTGCCTTGCCCATGCCGAAGGACTGGTCGACGCACTGCCCACGCCCAAGCCGAGCAAGACCCTGCCCGAGCGCGAGGCCACGGCCCTGCTGCTGGAGGATGCCCAGGGGCGGATCCTGCTGCTCAAGCGCCCGCCGACCGGCATCTGGGCCTCGCTATGGACGCTGCCGCAGGCCGATACCGACGCACTGATGCGCGAATGGTTCGCCACCCACATCCAGGGTGATTACGACAATGCCGAAGAACTGCCGTTGATCGTGCACACCTTCAGCCATTACCGGCTGCACCTGCAGCCCTTGAACGCCCGCAAGGTCGCCCTGCGTGCCCGGGTTGGCGACAATGCCGACCTGCGCTGGGTATCCCGCACGGAGCTGGCCAACCTCGGCCTGCCCGCTCCCATCCGCAAACTGCTTGAGCGCCATCGCGCGCACTGACATCACAGGACCACGCCATGCCCCGTTCCGTCTTCTGCCAGTACGAACAACGCGAAACCGAAGGTCTGGACTTCGTGCCCTACCCCGGCGAACTGGGCCAGCGCATCTTCGCCAACATCGGCAAGCAGGCGTGGGCCAGCTGGCTGGCGCACCAGACCATGCTGATCAACGAAAACCGGCTGTCGCCACGCGACCCGAAGCACCGCGCTTTCCTGGAAGAAGAACTGGTGAAGTACCTGTTCTCCGGCGGTGCCGAGAAGCCTGCCGGCTACGTCGCCCCCGAGGCCTGACACCGGCCAGGACGAGAGGTGCCGGGCCATGCCCGGCACCTGACGCTGCCAGCAACACCCCGCGGCGCCTGGCGCCGCCCTACCGTGTTGGTTACTTGTCGTCGGCCGCCTGGTCGGCGGCACGCTCGGCGACCTTGGCCTCGCGCAGTTCCTTCTCCGACGCCCGCAGCGCCTTCACGTCCAGCGGCTGGATGCTCTCGATGCGGCATGGCACACGACCGACCGGCCCGCTGCCCAACACCACCACGCGATCAAAGCGTGCCGACACCTGGCCCATCATGTTGGTGATGCTGATGGCCGGCGCGTAGGACAGATCCATGCATGGCCCACTCAGGCTCAGCAGCCACGCCTCGCTCGGCTTGGTCCAGACCGCCAACGCACTGTCACCCAGTTCGGTCCAGCCGTTGAACGAACCGAAGTACCGGAAGCTGTTCACCGGCGCGCCGGCATGGGCGCGGTACAACTCCAGCCGCTCGCTGCTGCTCAGCTTCCCTGCCGTGGCACAGCCGGCCAAGGCTGCGGCAGCCATCAATGCGACAAGCACCTTCTTCATGGCACGACTCCTCTTACCGGGAAAGAAAACCACGCAACATCCAGGCAGGATCATCCTCCCGTCCGGGTGAATTGGCGAGAAACATCCCCGGCCTCAGACCTCGCTGCGCTCCAGCTGGTGCAGGCGGCCCTCGCGCAGCTCCAGCACCCGATCCAACTTGCGGGCCAGGCTGCGGTCATGGGTGACCAGCACCAGGCTGGTCTGGTACCTGCGGTTCAATGCCAGCATCAGCTCGAACACGGTGCCCGCGGTCTTGTCATCCAGGTTGCCGGTGGGTTCGTCACCCAGGATGCAGGCAGGATTGTTGACCAGCGCCCGCGCCACCGCAGCACGCTGGCGCTCACCACCGGACAGCTCGCCCGGCTTGTGGTGCACGCGATGTCCCAGCCCCACGGCCTCCAGTATTTCGGTCGCCCGTTGACGGGCGGCAACAACCTTCTTCCGTCCACTCCAGTACGAGATGACACCCACCCCGAGCAGCCCTGCAAGCCACAACCCCAAGGCAAGCCACAGGAAGATCCAGTGCCCGGTCCTGACCGAGGCCAGCGTGGCGAAACAGACCGTCGCAATGCTCGTGGCCACCCAGCGGCGTCCGGGGACAGGACTCTTCTCATCCAGCATCACCGGCATCATCACGTTTTCCAGCGCGGTGAACTCCGGCAGCAGGTGATGGAACTGGTAGACGAAGCCCAGCGAGCGGTTACGCAGGCGACCGCGCTCGGTGTCGGACAACGCCGACATCCGGTGCCCGGCCACGTAGACCTCGCCCGCGGTGGGAACATCCAGGCCACCCAGCAGGTGCAGCAGCGTGCTCTTGCCGGCACCTGACGCACCGACGATGGCGACCGTCTCGCCGGGCTTCACGTCCAGGTCCAGCCCATCGAACACCGGCGTGTGCATCTTGCCCTCGGCGTAGGTCTTGCCCAGGCCCTCGGCACGGATCACGGATTCCATCGGGTTCTTACTCATAACGCAGCGCCTCGGCCGGTTGGGTGCGGGCGGCGCGCCACGCGGGGTACAGGGTGGCGACGAAGCTCATCAGCAACGCCACGGCGGTGATGATGACGATGTCACTGGTCTGCATGTCGGTCGGCAGGCCGGTGATGTAGTACACGTCTTCCGGCAGCAGCTTGATGTTGAAGGCCGACTCGATCAGGCCGAGGATGCGCTCCAGGTTGAGCGTCAGGGTGATGCCACCGAGCACGCCGGCAATCGTGCCGAACACGCCGATCAGCGTGCCCTGCACCATGAACACCTGCATCACCCCGCCCGGGGTCAGGCCCAGCGTGCGCAGGATCGCGATGTCGGCCTGCTTGTCGGTGACCAGCATCACCTGCGAGGACACCAGGTTGAACGCGCCCATGGCGATGATCAGCGACAGCAGGATGCCCATCACCGTCTTTTCCATGCGCAGCGAGTGGTACAGGTTGGCGTTCTCCTGGGTCCAGTCGCTGACCCGGTAGTAGCCGTTGAGGTTGATCGCCAGGTCGCGGGCCACGGTGTAGGCCTGGTCCATGTCATGCATCTTCAGGCGTACGCCGGTGACGCCATCCATGCGCAGCACGCGCTGCATGTCCTGCATGTTGACGAAGGCCAGGCCGCGATCGACCTCGTTGGAACCGGCCTCGAAGATGCCGCTGACGGTGAAGCGCTTGACCCGCGGCATCGCACCCATCGGCGTGCCCTGCACCTCGGCCAGCGTGGCGACCACGTTGTCGCCCACGTCCACGCCCAGCCACAAGGCCAGTTCCTTGCCCAGCACGATGTTGAACTCGCCCGGCTTCAGATCATCCAGCGAGCCCTTCTGCATCTTGTCGGCCAGCACCGACACCTTGGGCTCCTGCGCGGGATCCACGCCCTGCACGATGGCACCCTGCACGCGCGGGCCGGCCAGCATGCCCTGGATCTCGATGTAGGGTGCGGCACCGGCCACGCGCGGGTCCTTGATCGCCACATCGATGGCGTGCTGCCAGTTCGTCATCGGCTCGCCATCGGCGCTGACGGTGGCGTGCGCCGACATCTGCAGCAGGCGATCGCGGATTTCCTTCTGGAAGCCGCTCATGACCGCCAGTGTGGTGATCAGCACGGTCACGCCCAGCGCGATGCCGAGGATCGAGGCCATGGAGATGAAGGAGATGAAGCCGTTGCGGCGCTTGGCTCGCAGGTAACGCAATCCGATTGCGACGGGTAAGGGTTTGAACATGCGCGTGTGCCCGGGAAGTGCCGCTATGGTGCCATTGTCCCTGCTTGGCGGGAAACGGCATGGGCGCGCACGGCCAGACGCAGTTCACGTCGTCGTGCCTGCGGCAGGTTGTCCGGCCCAAACAGCAGGCAGCCCCGTCGCCCGTCGGATTGCCAGCGCAGCAGTACCAATGGCCCGCGTTCGAGCAGTTCCAGGCGGTCCAGCGACCGGTCGTCCAGCCGGGCCGGCTGCGCGCCGGAGGGGATCAGCAGTTGCACCACCGGCTGCTGCCATTCGCGGCGCACCAGCCGCCACGACCCTGCCAGCCCGAGCACGGCCAACGGCCAGGCCACGGGGGCCTGCAGGTCACACGTCAATGCCGCCAATGCGGCCAGCCCTCCCAGCAGCGTCAGCGCGGCCAGCAGCCAGCGTGACGGCCGGCACTCATACCGGAAGGGAGCGGATATAGGAGAGCAGCTCTGCCTGCGGCGCATCCGGACAGGCCTCGTAGCCCATGGACCAACGCCACAACTTATCGTCTTCGGTTTCCAGCAACTGCAGGAAAACCGCGCGTTCTTCGGCAGGCGCCTGCAGCCAGCGACGGTCAAGGTACCGGCCGAACAACTGGTCGAGCTCGCGCATGCCGCGCCGGCAACGCCAACGCAGCTTCTTCAACAGGATTTCGTCTTCGGTCTGCATGGCTTCGGATACCTCGGATACCAAAGCCCCTCTCCCGCCGGGAGAGAGGTTGGGGTGAGGGTTGGAGCGAAGCTCCCGCGAAATCGATGGCAGCAGGCGTCGCCCCTACCCTCATCCGCCCCTTCGGGGCACCTTCTCCCGCTTGCGGGAGAAGGATATCAAGCACCAACTCCCGCACGCGGGAGAAGGACATCATTCAAGCATCAGGCGCGGCGCGCCATCATCAGCTTCTTGATCTCGGCGATCGCCAGCGCCGGGTTCAGCCCCTTCGGGCAGGTCCGTGCGCAGTTCATGATCGTGTGGCAGCGGTACAGCTTGAACGGATCTTCCAGATCGTCCAGGCGTGCACCGGTGTCCTCGTCACGCGAGTCGATGATCCAGCGGTAGGCCTGCAGCAGGATCGCCGGGCCCAGGTAACGCTCACCGTTCCACCAGTAGCTCGGGCAGCTGGTCGAGCAGCACGCGCACAGGATGCACTCGTACAGGCCGTCCAGCTTCTCGCGGTCTTCCGGCGACTGCAGGCGCTCGCGGTCCGGCGGTGCCGGGGTCTGGGTGCGGATCCACGGCTTGATCGAGGCGTACTGCGCGTAGAAGTGGGTCAGGTCCGGAACCAGATCCTTGACCACGTCCATGTGCGGCAGCGGGTAGATCGGCACCTCGGCCTTGCCGCAATCGGCGATGGCGCGGGTGCAGGCCAGCGTGTTGGTGCCGTCGATGTTCATCGCGCACGAACCGCAGATACCTTCGCGGCAGGAGCGACGGAAGGTCAGGGTCGGGTCGATCTCGTTCTTGATCTTGATCAGCGCGTCCAGGACCATCGGGCCGCACGCATCGAGATCGATCTCGTAGGTGTCGGTACGCGGATTCTGGTCGTCGTCGGGACTCCAGCGGTAGATCTTGAAGGTGCGCGTGTTCTTCGCGCCGCCCTTGGCGGGGAAGTGCTTGCCCCTGGTGATCCGGGAGTTCTTCGGAAGTGCAAATTCAGCCATGTTCGTAGGTTCCCCGGATCAGTAGACACGCGGCTTCGGCGGCACGACGGACACGTCATCGCTGAGCGTGTACATGTGCACCGGACGGTAGTCGAAGCTGCACTTGCCCTTGTCGTCGACGGTGACCAGCGTGTGCTTCTGCCAGTTGACGTCGTCGCGGTCCGGGAAGTCCTCGTGCGCGTGGGCGCCGCGGCTTTCCTTGCGCTGTTCGGCCGAGTTGATGGTCGCAACGGCGTTGAGCAGCAGGTTGTTCAGTTCGTAGGTCTCGATCAGGTCCGAGTTCCAGACCAGCGAACGGTCGGAGACCTTGACGTCCTGGAACGAGTCGAACACCTCGGCCATCTTCTTGCAGCCTTCCTCCAGCGTCTTGCTGGTACGGAACACGGCAGCATCGTTCTGCATCGTGCGCTGCATGTTGTCGCGGATGACGGCGGTCGGCGTATCGCCATTGGCGTGGCGCAGCTTGTCCAGCAGGCCCAGCGCCTTGTCGCAGGCGTCGGACGGCAGGGTCTTGTGCGAGGCACCCGGCTTGATCGTCTCGGCGCAGCGGTTGGCCACGGCGCGACCGAACACCACCAGGTCGAGCAGCGAGTTCGAGCCCAGGCGGTTGGCGCCGTGCACCGACACGCAGGCCGCTTCGCCGATGGCGTACAGGCCCGGCACCACGGCATCCGGGTTGTCGCCGACCTTGCGCACCACTTCGCCGTGGTAGTTGGTCGGGATGCCACCCATGTTGTAGTGGACGGTCGGGATCACCGGGATCGGCTGCTTGTGCACGTCGACGCCGGCGAAGATGCGGGCGCTCTCGGCGATGCCCGGCAGCTTCTTGTCGATCACGCCCGGGCCCAGGTGGGTCAGGTCGAGCAGGATGTGGTCCTTGTGCTCGCCGACGCCGCGGCCTTCGCGGATTTCGATGGTCATCGAACGCGACACCACGTCACGCGATGCCAGGTCCTTGTAATGCGGTGCGTAGCGTTCCATGAAACGCTCGCCGCTGCTGTTGCGCAGGATGCCACCCTCGCCTCGCACGCCTTCGGTGATCAGGCAGCCGGCACCGTAGATGCCGGTCGGGTGGAACTGCACGAATTCCATGTCCTGCAGCGGCAGGCCGGCACGGGCCACCAGGCCACCGCCGTCACCGGTACAGGTGTGCGCCGAGGTAGCGCTGAAGTAGGCACGGCCATAGCCGCCGGTGGCCAGCACCACGCCCTGCGAACGGAACAGGTGCAGGGTGCCTTCGGCCATGTCCAGGGCGAGCACGCCGCGGCAGACGCCTTCGTCGTCGAAGATAAGGTCGAGTGCGAAGTACTCGATCATGAACTGCGCGTTGTGCGCCAGCGACTGCTGGTACAGGGTGTGCAGAATGGCGTGGCCGGTACGGTCGGCGGCGGCGCAGGTACGCTGCGCGGACGGGCCTTCACCGTACTTGGTGGTCATGCCACCGAACGGACGCTGGTAGATCTTGCCTTCTTCGGTGCGCGAGAACGGAACGCCGTAGTGTTCCAGCTCGATGATGGCCGGGATGGCCTCGCGGCACATGTACTCGATGGCGTCCTGGTCACCCAGCCAATCCGAGCCCTTGATGGTGTCGTAGAAGTGGTAGCGCCAGTCGTCCTCGCCCATGTTGGCCAGCGCGGCGGAGATGCCACCCTGTGCTGCAACGGTGTGCGAGCGGGTCGGGAAGACCTTGGTGATGCAGACGGTCTGCAGGCCCTTCTGGGCCAGGCCGAAGGTCGCACGCAGGCCAGCGCCACCGGCGCCGACGACCACCATGTCGACCTTGTGTTCAGTGATGTTGTAAGCGGACATGTATCAGTTCCCAAGCGCGATGCGGGCGACCGCGAAGATGCTGACGATCGCGCCGAGCACGGCGACGAACTTGACCGTGGTCTGCAGGGCCAGGGCCATCAGCGAGTTGTGGATGTAATCCTCGAGCACCACCTGCAGGCCAAGCTGGGCGTGCCAGAACATGGCGACCAGGAAGCCGACCAGCAGGATTGCATTCCACGGCTTGGAAACAGTTTCCACGGCGGTGACGTAGTCGGCGCCGAGCAGGCTCAGCACCAGGCACAGGAACCAGATGGTCAGCGCGACCAGCGCGGTGGCGGTCAGGCGCTGGTGGATGAAGTGCTCGGTGCCGGACTTGGAGCTGCCCAGGCCGCGTGCGTTCTTGAGCGGGGTACGGAACTTGCTCATGCGGCGGCTCCCATGCAGACGTAGGCCCAGATCGCGGCGGTGATGACCAGCGAGGCGATCACCGAGATCCAGCTGCTGCGGATGAAGGTGGGCTTGGCGTAGCCGATGGCGAAGTCCTGCACGATGTGGCGGATGCCATTGCACAGGTGGTAGGCGAAGCACCAGCTCCAGCCAAACAGGATCACCTTGCCGTACCAGGCGCTGGCGTGGGTGGTGAAGCAGCTCCAGGACTCAGGGCCCATCATCAGGGCGAGCAAACCGCCTGCGATGATCAGGGCGCCGACAGCCAGAATGATGCCGGTGGCTCGATGCAGGATCGAGGTGGCCATCTGGATCTGCCAGCGATACACCTGCAGGTGCGGAGAAAGGGGGCGGGGTCTGTTCGCCATTCGCTGACTCGTTATCTCGGCTGGGCGGCACAATGCCGCGTTGGCTCAACGCTGCTCAGAAATCGATGCAGCGCCCGTTTTTTTCCCAATCGCCATATCGCACCGGATCAAGTCCGCCGCGACCACCGATTTCCTGCGGCACCGGCGTGGCCTCGGGAAGCGGCTGCTTCTCGGGGGTCGACGGGGCTTCAGCTTCGGTCTCGGGAGTGGGGGTTGTTTGGCCTATCATGGTCGGTCTCGCAACGCACAAATTTTAGTCCCCAGTCACGTGTCTGACAACCTCGCCCCCGCTTTCAACGGTTTCCGCACATTGGCCATGGCGCAGATCGTGCGCCTTTCCGGCCCGGATGCGGTCGCTTTCGCCCAGGCCCAGTTCGCCAACGACATCCCTTCGCTGGCCGATGGCCATTGGCAATGGAGCGCCTGGCTGACCGCCAAGGGCCGCGTGATCGCCATCTTCCAGCTGCTGCGACTGGATGCGCAGGAGCTGCTGCTGGTCTGCCACGACGGCGGCGCGGCGGCCATCGCCGAGCAACTGCGCCGCTTCGTGTTCCGTCGCAAGGTGGTGGTCAGCCATGCCGACACACTGAGCGTGAATGCGGCGCTGCAGGCCCCGACCGAGGCCGATGGTGCGCGGATCGCGCGGCGCGACGGTGACGTGGTCGAGCTGGATGTCGGCAACCTGGCCCTGCCCCGCACCCTGCTGCTCGGGCCGGCAACCGCGGCCGCCACCCCCGGCGAGGAGCTGGCCTGGCGGCAGAGCGACCTGCGCTTCGGGCTGCCGCGATTGGTGGATGCCCAGCGCGAGCAATGGACGCCCCAGCAACTGGGGCTGGACCGGCTGGCCGCCTACAGCGTGAAGAAGGGCTGCTATCCCGGCCAGGAAATCGTGGCCCGCACCCATTTCCTGGGCAAGGCCAAGCGCTCGCTGGCCCTGCTGCACACCGTGGCCACGCCCGAAGCCGGTACCGCGGTCAGCCAGAACGGCGCCACCATCGGCAGTGTGGCCAGTAGCGCTGGCGTGCTGGCGCTGGCCGTCCTGCCACTGGAGATGGCCGAGGGTCCGCTGCAGGTCCTCGACGCGGACGCCCACATCATGCCGCTGCTGGACGGCCTGGCGCGCTGAGCCGGGTGCCGGGGCTCAACCAGCCCCGGGCGCCTCGGCGCGATTGCCGCTGGCGGCATCGAAGAAGTGCAGCGCCGACGGCCTCACCGCCACCTGCAGTTCCTGCCCGACCTGCGGCAGGGCCTGCGGCGCCACCCGGATGACCAGCGCCTGCGCGCCGAGGCGCAGATTCACGAACATCTCGTTGCCCACCGGCTCGATACCCTCGATCCGCGCGGCGAACGCCCCCTCCCCGGTGGCAGGCTGCAGGTGCTCCGGCCGCACGCCCACCGCCAGTTCGCGGCCCACCCATTCCGGCGCTATCACCGCCGCTCCCAACGGCACCTCGGTGCCGTCGCCCAGCCGCAACCAGGCCGCTCCCTGCGCGTCCCGGTGCAGCACGCCGCGCAGCACGTTCATCGCCGGACTGCCGAGGAAGCCGGCCACGAACAGGTTGGCCGGGCGGTCGTAGAGCGCCATCGGCGTGTCGATCTGCTGGATCACGCCTTCGTTCAACACCACGATCCGCTGGCCGAGCGTCATCGCTTCGACCTGGTCGTGGGTGACGTAGATCATCGTGCTGCCCAGCTTGCGATGCAGCTGGGCGATCTCGGTGCGCACGGTATGGCGCAGCTTGGCATCCAGATTGGACAGCGGCTCGTCGAGCAGGAACACCTCCGGCTCGCGCACCAGCGCACGCCCCAGCGCCACGCGCTGGCGCTGGCCGCCGGACATCGCGCGCGGTAGCTTGTCCAGCATCGTCGTCAGGCCCAGCGCGTCGGCGGCGCCCTGCACGCGGCGCTGCACCTCGGCCTTGTCATGGCCGCGCAGCTTCAGGCCGAAGGCCAGGTTCTCGGCGACGGTCATGTGCGGGTACAGCGCGTAGTTCTGGAACACCATGGCGATGTCCCGATCCTTCGGAGCCACGTCGTTGACGACACGATCCCCGATACGCAGCGTGCCGGCGCTGATGTCCTCCAGCCCGGCCACCATCCGCAACAGTGTGGACTTGCCACAACCCGATGGCCCGACCAGCACCATCAACTCGCCGTCGGCGATCTCGAAACTGGCCCCGTGCACGGCCACCTGGCCGTTGTCGTAGACCTTGCGCACACCCTCGAAGCTCACCTTGGCCATCACCACCTCGTTGACATCGCCACTTCCGGCACTGTGCCCGCAAACGGGCAAATCACTTCATGCCAATGCCTGCATTGACACAGTGCAATCGTATACATCCGAAACCGTGTGCACAGTAAGCATATTCATATGGCAACATCCCGGTTCCGTTTTTCCATTTGCCAGCCCAGATGAACAAGCGGTTCCGCCCTGCGGACCGCGGCGTTCGCGGCACTGGCATTGACTGCAATGCCCCCTCCCCCGGCCCCGGCAGACGCAAGCAGCCCAAGGCTCCAGTTCCTTGAATACAAACAATTGACAACGATGTCATCCGCACACGAAACTCGAGAAATGCACGATACCCTCTTCCTGTTCGGTGCCACAGGCGATCTGGCCCAGCGCTACCTGTTCCCCTCCCTGTTGCGCCTGCTTGGCGATGGCCTGCTGCCGGAAGACTTCAAGGTTCGTGCCCTGGCGCTGTCACCGCACGACACCGCCAAGTTCCACGACATCCTGCGCCCGCGCCTGGAGCAGGCCATGCCGCAGGCCCGCCAGGAAGACATCAACGACCTGCTGCGCCGCATCGACTACCGTTCGGTGGACCTGCGCAACGCCGAGTCGGTGGCCGAGGCCGTCAAGGACCTGGTCGACCGCAGGTGCGTGAGCTACCTGGCGATCCCGCCGGGCCTGTACATCTCCACCTGCGAAGGGCTGGCCCTGGGGGGCGCGCTGGCCGCACCGCACCGGCTGATGCTGGAAAAGCCGATCGGCTCGGACAGCGCCAGCGCCGAGGAGATCCTGCAGACCATCGGCAAGTGGATCGACGAAGACCGCGTGTTCCGCCTGGACCACTACCTGGGCAAGGCCGCGGTGCAGAACCTGATGGCCCTGCGCTTCGGCAACACGCTGCTGGAGGCGGTGTGGAACCGCAACTACATCGAGTCCGTGCACATCATGGTCGCCGAGAGCGACGGCGTGGATGGCCGTGACTCCTATTACTCGCGCTCCGGCGCGCTGCGCGACATGGTCCAGAGCCACATCCTGCAGCTGCTGTGCCTGGTGGCGATGGAGCCGCCGGCCTCGCTGGAAGCCGACCGCATCCGCGACGAGAAGGTGAAGGTGCTGCGTGCCCTGCGCCCGTTCGACGCCCGCCATGCGGCCAAGGATTCGGTGCGTGGCCGCTATACCGCCGGCACCATCAACGACCAGCCGGTGCAGGCCTACCAGCCGCCGGAAGGCAGCGAAGCGGAAACCTTCGTCGGCGTCACCGCGCACATCGACAACTGGCGCTGGGCCGGCGTGCCGTTCCACATGGTCACCGGCAAGCGACTGCCCGAGCGCACCACCCGCATCGAGGTCAACCTCAAGCCGGTCACGCATTGGCTGTTCGAGCGCCCGACCCGCCACCACGCCAGCGCCAACCGCCTGACCTTCCAGCTGCAGCCCCAGGAAAACATCCAGCTCGGCCTGATGAGCTCGCTGGCCGGCCCGGAATGGGGCGCGCTGGAACTGCAACCGCTGGAACTGGAACTGTCGGTCCCGACCGGCCTGCACCGTCGCATCGCCTACGAGCGCCTGTTCCTGGACGCCTTCAACGGCAACCACGCCCTGTTCGTGCGCGACGACGAAGTGCGCGCGGCCTGGGCCTGGATCGACAGCATCAGCGATGCCTGGAAGGCTTCCGAACAGGCGATGGAACCGTACGCCGCCGGCAGTTGGGGCCCGCGTGACGCGGCCCACTTCCTGCCGGGCGACATCGTCGCCGAGGCCAGGGCCGAAGACGGGGACGCGCCGTGAGCGCGTCGACGACGGTCCTGGTCGCCGACATCGGCGGCACCAACGCCCGCTTCGCGCTGGCCGACCTCTCCCTCGCCGCTCCGTTGAACCAGGGCAGCATCGTCGAGTACCCGGTCGCACAGTTCGGCTCGCTCGCCGATGCCGCCGCCCATTACCTGCAAGAGCAGGGCGCCACTGCCAGCAGCGGCGTGTTCGCCGTGGCCGGGCGCGTGGATGGCGACGAAGCACGCATCACCAACCATCCGTGGGTGATCTCGCGCTCGCGTACCGCCGCCCAGCTGGGTTTCGAGCAGCTGCACCTGATCAACGACTTCGTCGCCCAGGCCATGTCGATCGCGCTGCTGGGGCCGGCCGACGTGGTGCAGATCGGCGGCGCCAGCTGGGAGCCGGCACCGGCCGGCGAACCCCGCAACTACTGCGTGATCGGCCCGGGCACCGGGCTGGGCGTGGGCGGCCTGGTGGTGCGCGACGGGCGCAACTACCCGCTCGCCACCGAAGGCGGCCATACCAGCTTCGCACCGGCCAACCCGGAGCAGATCCGCATCCTGGAGCTCCTCTCGGCGCAGTTCGGCCGGGTTTCCAATGAACGGCTGGTCTGTGGCCCGGGCCTGGTCAACATCCACCGCGCCCTGAGCGAGATCACCGGCACCGACCCCGGCCAGCTGGCACCGTCGGACGTGACCGCCCGCGCCGCCGCAGGCGACGCGATCGCGACCCGTGCGGTGGAAGTGTTCCTGGAGATCTTCGGTGCCGTGGCTGGCGATGCCGTGCTGGTGCAGGGCGCCTGGGATGGCGTGTTCCTGACCGGCGGGCTGGTGCCGCGCTTGCTGCAGCAACTGCAGCTGTCCGGCTTCCGCCCCCGTTTCGAAAGCAAGGGCCGCTTCACTGCGACGATGTCGCAGATTCCGTCGATGGCCATCGTCCACCCCTGCCCCGGCCTGCTCGGCGCCACCGCCTATGCGCTGGACCTGCAGCACGCTACACGAGGAACCCCCGCATGAACGCCGCTGTTTCCGACCGCATCACGCTTGTCCGCCACGGCAACGACGAGGACTGGACCGAAAGCGTAGCCAAGGAAATGGCGGGCTTCCTGCAACAGGACATCAAGCAGCACGGCCGCGCCCGCATGCTCCTGTCCGGCGGTACCACGCCGGCACCGGTGTACGAGATGCTGTCCGAGCAGCCGCTGGAATGGGCGCGCGTGGAGGTGGGCCTGGCCGACGAGCGCTGGCTCTCGCCGCAGGACCATGACAGCAATGCATGGCTGGTGCGCAACAGCTTCCTCAAGCTCGCCGAGGGCGCGCATTTCGACCCGCTGGTGCGGGTCGGCCGGCCGATCGCCGAGTGCGTGCACACCGCCAACCTGCTGGCCGAGCATGCGCTGCCGGCCACGCTGGTGGTGCTGGGCATGGGCAACGATGGGCATACCGCTTCGCTGTTCCCCGGCTCGAAGGACCTGGACCGCGCGCTGCAGAGCCGCCAGGCCTATGCCGCGCTGGACGCCACCGGCTGCCCGGTGGCCAAGGACTGGCACCTGCGCATCACCCTCACCCCGCAGGGCCTGGCCCCCATCCGCCATCGCCTGCTGCTGCTGCGCGGCAAGCAGAAGCTGGAGGTGCTGGAAGCCGCGCTGGCCTCGGGCGACGTGCACACCTACCCGATCCTGGCCGCGATCAACGCGCCGGGAAACAAACTGCGCGTCCACTGGGCACCGTAATCGCGGGCGCCGGCCTTGCCGGCATCCGTCCCCCTTCCTTCAAGGCCGGCACACCGTCCGACCTCAACTCATAGCCGGTAGCCAATGAGCCTGCACCCGACCATCCACGCCATCACCGAACGCATCCGCCAGCGCAGCGCCCCGTCGCGCGCGGCCTACCTGGCCGGCATCGACGCCGCCCTGCGCGAAGGCCCGTTCCGTTCGCGCCTGAGCTGCGGCAACCTGGCCCACGCCTTCGCCGCCTGTGGCCCGACCGACAAGGGCCGGCTGCGCGGCGACGTCACCCCGAACCTGGGCATCATCACTGCCTACAACGACATGCTCTCGGCACACCAGCCGTTCGAGCACTACCCCGAGCTGATCCGCAGCGCCGCCCGTGAACTCGGCGCGACCGCGCAGGTGGCCGGCGGCGTGCCGGCGATGTGCGACGGCGTCACCCAGGGCCGCGGCGGCATGGAGCTGTCGCTGTTCTCGCGCGACGTGATCGCCCAGTCCACCGCCATCGGGCTGAGCCATGACATGTTCGACAGCACGATCTACCTGGGCGTGTGCGACAAGATCGTGCCCGGCCTGCTGATCGGCGCGCTGGCCTTCGGCCACCTGCCGGCGGTGTTCGTGCCGGCCGGCCCGATGACCCCGGGCATCCCGAACAAGAAGAAGGCCGAGGTCCGCGAGCGCTACGCCGCCGGCGAAGCCACCCGCGAGGAACTGCTGGAAGCCGAATCGGACTCCTACCATGCCCCGGGCACCTGCACCTTCTATGGCACCGCCAACTCCAACCAGGTATTGCTGGAAGCGATGGGCGTGCAGCTGCCGGGCGCCTCGTTCGTCAACCCGGAACTGCCGCTGCGCGATGCGCTGACCCGCGAAGCCACCGCGCGCGCGCTGGAGATCAGCGCGCTGGGCCAGGACTTCCGTCCGCTCGGCCACCTGATCGACGAGCGCGCCATCGTCAACGCCGTCGTCGCGCTGATGGCCACCGGCGGCTCGACCAACCACACCATCCACTGGATCGCGGTGGCCCGTGCCGCCGGCATCGTGCTGAGCTGGGACGACATGGACCAGCTCTCGCAGATCGTGCCGCTGCTGGCCCGCGTGTACCCCAACGGTGACGCCGACGTGAACCGTTTCGCCGCGGCCGGCGGCCCGGCGTTCGTGTTCCGTGAGCTGATGGACGCGGGCCTGATGCACGATGACCTGGCCACGGTCGCCGCTGGCGGCATGCGCGCCTTCGCGCAGGAACCGCGCCTGATCGATGGCCAGGTCGTCTACGCGCCGACCGTAACCGAGAGCGCGGATCTGGAAGTGGTACGCCCGGCGGCCGATCCGTTCGAAGCACAGGGCGGCCTGCGCCTGCTCAAGGGCAATCTCGGCAAGTCGCTGATCAAGCTGTCGGCGGTGAAGCCGCAGTACCGCACGATCGAGGCCCCGGCCGTGGTCGTCGATGCACCGCAGACATTGAACAAGCTGCACGCCGCCGGTGCGCTGCCGCACGACTTCGTCGCCGTGGTCCGCTTCCAGGGCCCGCGCGCCAACGGCATGCCGGAACTGCATTCGCTGGCACCGCTGCTGGGCCTGCTGCAGAACCAGGGACGCCGCGTTGCGCTGGTCACCGATGGCCGCCTGTCCGGTGCCTCGGGCAAGATCCCCGCCGCGATCCATGTCACCCCGGAAGCCGCGCGCGGTGGCCCGATCGCCCGCGTGCGCGAGGGCGACATCATCCGCCTGGACGGCGAGGCCGGCACGCTGGAAGTGCTGGTGGACGCCGCCGAATGGGCCGCGCGCGGCATCGCCGCCAACACCGCGCCGGCCGGCAATGACATGGGACGCAATCTGTTCGCGATGAACCGCCGCATCGTCGGCCCGGCCGACCAGGGCGCGGTGTCGATTTCCTGCGGCCCGGCCCATCCCGACGGCACCGCGTGGGACTACGACGCCGAATACGAGCTTGGCCATGACGCCGCGGCCGCCGCTGCGCCGCACGAAGCCAAGGACGCCTGATTCCGTGTGCCGCCCGCGGCACGCTTCCGCTGCATTGAGAGGAACACGATGAGCATTGCCCAGTACCAGGATCGCGCCGAGCAGCTGCTGAGCGCCGCCGGCATCCTGCCGGTGGTTACCGTCCATACCCTGGACCAGGCCCGCGCGGTCAGCACCGCGCTGCTGGAAGGTGGCCTGCCGGCCATCGAACTGACCCTGCGCACCCCGGTGGCGATGGACGCGCTGGCCATGCTCAAGCGCGAGCTGCCCGACGTGGTGGTGGGTGCCGGCACCGTGCTGACGGTCGAGCAGATGCGCCAGGCCATCGACGTCGGCGCCGACTTCCTGGTCACCCCGGGCACCCCGGCGCACATGGCCGATGCGCTGGCCACCGCACCGCTGCCGGTGGTGCCGGGCGCGGCGTCGCCGACCGAGCTGTTGGCCCTGCTTGCCCGTGGTTTCCGCATCTGCAAGCTGTTCCCGGCCACCGCCGTGGGCGGGCTGGCGATGATCAAGGGCGTGGCCGGCCCGATCCCCGAGCTGAAGCTGTGCCCGACCGGCGGCATCACCGAAGCCACCGCCGCCGATTACCTCGCGCAGAAGAACGTGGTGTGCATCGGCGGCTCGTGGATGGTGGCCGACAGCTGGATCCGCGCTGGCCAGTGGGACGAAGTGAAGCGGTCCGCCGCCGCTGCCGCGGCGATCGTCAGGCAGGCACGCGCAGGCTGAGTTTTCCAAGTACGACGGCAGATCTCCCTCTCCCTCCGTCTACTTCACTGCGTCCCGGTGTTCGGGGCGCAGTTTTTCTTTGTGCAGGGCTGTGCGCGGATCAGGGCAATCCCTGCCCGTGGTTTCAGCGGCGCGCACGCTCGCCGCGACGCTGGTCGGCGGGCACGTCGATCTCCACCTTGGCCGGCAATTGGGTGATGCGCAGTTCGCGCCCTTCCCAGGCGACCGGCTCCCCATTGATGCTGGCCTCGCCCGGCGCACCCTCATACGGCCACGGCAGCACCAGGCCGCCGGCCGGCAAGCGCAGCCCCTCCGGCACCTGCAGGGTCAGCTTGCGGTCACTGCGTGCGAGGGCGTACTTCACCGTCCCATGCGAGGTCCGCAGACCGTCGATGGCGATGCCCTTCCCCGCCAGCCAGTCCGCAGGCACGCCGGCCGCCAGCACGATCGCATCGTCCACCTCGCGGTTGTAGGCGAACATGTCCAATGCCGAGCGCACGAAATCCGAGGCCACCCAGGCGTGCGGCAGGTCGCCAACGAAGAACGGCTTGCGGGGCGTCGAGGACACCACTTCGGCCCATTGGTTCCAGCCCTGCGGCGCGCGGTCCTTGAAGAAGAACTCAGTCGCCGCCCAGGCGCGGGTACGCCAGCCCAGGCGCACGAAGGCCGCGACATTGCGCCACTCGTAGGGCGTGTAGTCCTTCCACTGCCGCTTGCCGTCACGACGCGCCTCGAACTCGCTCCAGTAGCGTTCGAAGGTGTTGTCCAGCGCGGGCTGCGGAAGGCGGCCCTGCTCGCCGCCCGGTGCCAGCGCGATGGTGGTCGAGGTGGCATCGAAGTCCCCCAGCTCCACCGACCCGGGCAGGAAGTCGATGCCATGTGCCTGCATGCTGGCCCGCAACGACTGGTCCAGGTCCTGGCGGAACGCGTCGCGGGAGGCCGCCATCATCGCCGCGTCCTCTTCCAGCCCCAGCGCAACGGCGATGTCCGCCGCATCCTTGTAGCCGCGCAGCGCCCAGAAGTCGTCCCAGTACGAGTGCACCGGCTTGGCCGAATAGCCTTCGTGGCTGATCGAGGCCGGCATCATCCCGTAGAAGCCCGGATTGCGGGCCCGGTTGTCCTCGGTGCGCTCGCTCAGGCGCAGCTGCTCCATGTACTTCCAGGCGCCCTGCACGTGCGGCCACATCCGCTGCAGGAACTGCAGGTCGCCGGTATGCCGCCAGTACTCGGCGATGGTGTAGATCAGTTCGCCGTGACTGTCGTTCTCCGGCACCGGGTCACTGCCACGCGCATCCACGCAGCACGGCACCATGCCGCTCTCGAACTGGTACGGCGCGTACCAGTCCACGTACTGTCGCACCGCGTCGTCGCGGCCCATGCGCAGCAGGCCTTCGGAAATCATCGCGCCATCGCGGATCCAGCTGCGTGCATAGGAACGCGTGCCGGGCTGCAGGCTCGGCCCGACCCGCGAGATCAGCATGTGCGCCAGGGCGGTGCGCACGGTGTCGGCCAGCGGCTGGCCCGCCGCCGGCACCTGCAACCGCACCTGGTCCAGCTTCTGCCGCCACTGTGCAGCCACCTGCTGCTGCGCCTTGTCCACGTCGAACCCGGCCGGCGGCCGCCAGTCGCCGACCTGCGGCAACACCAGCGCCACCTCGCGGCTCTCGCCGGGCTCCAGTTTGAAGGTGTAGAGCAACGCGCCGGAGGCCAGCCCGGTGGCATCGCGCACCTCGGTATCGGCGGGCAGGGCCTTGTCGGCCAGATGCGTGACGTCCAGCTTGCCGTCGAAGGTACTGGCGAAGGCCTTGTCCGGGGCGGTCATCGCGAACACGCGCGGCACGCCGTTGACCTCGACCTGGTTGCCCTTGACCGCCAGGCGCTCGATCCGGCTCACCCCGCCCACCGTGTTGAGGAACTGCGTGGGCGGATTGACCTGGAACGGACGCACCGCCAACGCCAGGGTGTAATCGCGACCCGTCTTGCCCGGGTTGTGCAGCCGATAGCGCGTGACCAGCTGCGCCTGCTCCGGCCGTCCCTGTACGAAACTGCTGACCTGCAGCCCGAAGTCCGCATGCTGCCACTGCACCGTTGGCATCGGCAGATAGCCATCCTGCAGGCTCTGGCTGCCCGTCACGTCCGCCCAGCTGACCACCTTGCCGCCGCTCAGCACGAAGGGCTCGACGCTGAAGCCGGACTTCACCGCCTCCACCGCGCCGTCCTCGCCCATCAACGCCTGCTCGCGGCCACCGTCCAGCCCCAGCAGCGTCCAGTAAGGCTGCTCGCCGGTGAAGCCGCGCGGCAGGAAACCGCGCGGCAGGTCGGCCGCCACCGAGCGGATGAAATCATTCGGGGTCCCCGCGAAAGCCAGCGGCTTGAGCGAGATGTCACGGATGCCATACCGCCAGTTCGGGCCATCCTGCAGGTCGAAGCGCAGGTAGCGCGCCTCGGTGTCCGGCAGGGCCAGCCAGTCGCGGCCGCCTCCACCGGTGGTCACCTCGCGCACCGGATGCCAGTCGCGGCCATCGCGCGAGGCCTGCACCACGTAACGCGAGGCCTGCAGGCCGGGCACCCATTGCACCACCGCGCCGCCGAACTCGCGCACCTTGCCCAGGTCCAGGCTGATGGTCTGCTGCTTGACGCCGCCGCTGATCCACATCGTGTCCGGCTTGCCGTCGGCGATGCGCTGCTGCAACGCGGTCGCGGTGTCGGCCAGCACCACCGGTTGCAGCGGCGAGGTGTCCTCCTTGGGCAGCGGTTGCAGCGTCAGGCGGTCGAAGCAGACCGTGCCGCGTCCACCGACCTTGCTGTAGATGGTGAACTCCACCGCGGCGCTGCGTCGCAGCGTGCGGTCCGGGTCCGGGCCCCAGGCCTTGTCGATGTGACGCTTGCGGTAGTCCACGCGCGTCCAGTTCTTCGGGAACGCATAGCCGGTCCTGTTCACCCACCAGACGTTGTCGCCGCTGGCGTCGATGAGCTTGAACTGCAGGTCGTTGGCCGGCGAATCGCCGCGCAGGTCGAACGAGACCTGGTAATTCTCCGGCCAACTGACATCGAGCTTGCGGCGGATGCCGGCATAACCGGACACCTCGTGGAAGTCGTAGTCCAGGCACAGGGCGCGCCCGTTGCCACCGGCCACCGGCCGCAACGAACCACTCACCTGCGGCGAGGTGATCAGCTGCCACGCCCCGATGTCATCGAAGCTGGCCAGCACCGTCGTGCTGCCGGGTGAGGCAGCCCCCAGCAGCAAGGTGGCCAACAGGCCCACGGCATAACGCTTGTTCATCACCAGAATCCCGAATCACGATCGACGGCAGGCGTCGGATTTTCGCAAAGTTCCCTGTCCCGCACGACGCTGATTGCAGAGCTGATTGCAGACGGAAGTACCACCGCCGGCGCTCAGCCCTTGACGCTGCCCAGCAACAAGCCCTGGATGTAGTACCGCTGCAACACCAGGAACAGCAGCAACACCGGCAGCACCGTGACCACCGCGCCGGCCATCATCATCTCCACGTCCTGGATGTGCTCGCGCGACAGGCTGGCCAGCGCCACCGGCAGCGTGTAGTGCTCCTGGTCGGTGAGCACGATCAACGGCCACATGAAGTCGTTCCATGCGCCCATGAAGGTGAAGATGGCCAACGTCACCAGCACCGGCTTGAGCATCGGCAACACGATCTGGAAGAAGATCCGTGCCTCGCTGGCCCCATCGATGCGCGCCGCCTCCAGCAGTTCATCGGGGATCGAGCGCGCGTACTGGCGCACCAGGAAGATGCCGAACACGCTGGCCAGCGCCGGGATCACCACGCCGCCGAACGTATTGACCAACCCCATCTGCTTCATCAGCAGGAACAGCGGCAGCATCGCCACCTGCGCCGGGATCACCAGCGCCGCCAGCAGCATCTGGAACACCCGTTCGCGCCCGGCAAAGCGCATCTTGGCGAAGGCGTAACCGGCCAGGGTGTTGAACAGCAGCGACCCCAGCGTGATGCCCAGCGACACGACCAGGCTGTTGAGGAAGTTGCCGCCCATGCCGGTGCGGCTGGCCAGCGCGTGGTAGTTGGCCAGCGTGGCGTGCGCGGGCAGCAACGGTGGCGGGAACTGCGAGGCCTGCCCGCTGGGCATGAACGACACCGACAGCATCCAGGCCAGCGGCGCCAGGCTGATCACCGCCAGTACCGCCAGCGCACCGTTGATCCACCACGCATGCCAACGCGATTGCCCGATCTCCCGGCTCATACCAGCTCCTTGCGCTTGCCGAAGCGCAGCATCAGCGTGGTCACCGCCAGGATGATCAGGAACAGCAGGAACGCCACGGCCGAAGCGCGTCCCAGGTTCCACCACTTGAAGCCTTCCTCGAACATGAAATACAGCACGCTGACCGTGCTCTGCAGCGGGTCGCCGCGGGTCATCACGTAGGGCTCGGCGAACAGCTGGAAATAGCCGGACACGGTGATCACGCCCACCACCAGCAGCACCGGCCCCAGCATCGGCACGGTGATGTGCAGGAACTGCTGCCAGCGCGTGGCCCCGTCGATGCGCGCGGCCTCGTACAGGTCCCTGGGGATCGCCTGCAGGCCGGCCAGGAAGATCACCATGTTGTAGCCGAAGTTCTTCCAGACCGCGAACAGGATGATGGTCGGCATCGCCCAGCGCGGGTCACCCAGCCAATCCACCGGATTGATGCCGACCTGGCCCAGGCCCCAGTTCACCAGCCCGTAGCGGGTGTGGAACAGGTACCGCCAGATCACCGCCACCGCCACCAGCGTGGTCACCACCGGGGCGAACAGGGCGGTGCGGAACAACGCCTTGAAACGGCTGGCCGGCGCATTGAGCAGCATCGCCGCACCCAGCGACACCGCGATGGAGAGCGGCACGCCCAACACCACGAAGTACGCGGTGTTGCCCAGCGATTTCCAGAACATCGGCGTCTGCAGCAGGTCGATGTAGTTGCCCAGCCCGTTGAAACGCAGGTTGTGCGGGTCGGCCAGTGCGTACAGGTCGAAGTCGGTCAGGCTCAGCGCCAGTGCCGACAGCACCGGCAGCCCGAAGAACACGCCGATCACGATCAGCGCCGGCGCGGCGAATACCCAGCCAACGAGCGAACGCTGCTTCATTGCCCTGCCCCCGCCGCTGTGGCGCCGGCCTGCTGTTCAACGATCCAGCGGCGCTTGGCCAGGATCTCGTCGACCTGCTGGTCCAGCTGTTCCACCGCCTTGTCCTGCGGCAGGCCACCGCGCACCACCTGCTCGGTGACCACCCGCATCTGCTGCGCGATGCGTTCCCACTCCAGCACCTTCGGCGTCGGTTTGACCCGCTCCAACTGGTCGGCGAATGCCGCGGTGAGTGGATCGTCGGTCAGCTCCGGCGACTGCCACGCACTGCGCCGTGGCGGCAGGTCACCGATGACGGTGTAGAAGCGCTGCTGGATGTCCGGACGCGACAGGAACTCGATCAGCTTCCACGCCGCCTCCTTTTTCTGCGAGGCGCGGAACACCACCAGGCTGGTGCCGCCGGCGATACCGGCACCGGGGCCGTCCGGGCCGGGCAACGGGGTGGCTCCCCACTCCCCGTCCAGCCCAGGGGGCTGGCGCTGGCGGAACTCGCGGATGTTCCAGGGCCCGGACAGGTAGAACGCGGTGAAGCCACGGAAGAACTCGTCCCAGACGTTGGAGATCTGTGTCTCGGACATCTTCGGCGCCCAGCCCTGCTCGAACATGTTGTCGTAGAAGGCCAGCGTGCGCCGGAAGCCAGGGCTGCGGAAATTGCCGCGCGTGTCGTGCTCGCGCAGCAGCCCATCGTCCTGCTGCAGGGCGAAGGACAGCTGCGGCTCGAACTCGTTGAGCGGCATCAGCACCGGATAACCCTTGTCGCCCATCAGCTTCTTCAGCGCGGCGTTGACCTGCTCCCACTCGGCCCAGGTGCGCGGCGGGTGGTCGTAGCCGGCCTGGCGCAGCAGGTCCTTGCGGTAGAACAGCAGGCGCGTGTCCACGTACCACGGGATGCCGACCAGTTGCCCGTCGACCACATTGGTGTCCCAGATACCGGGGAAGTAATCGGCCTGGTCCACCACGGCCGAGGCGTCCGCCCGGGCCTGCAGCGGTTCCAGCGCCTGCAGCGTGGCGAACTCGGCGATCCAGGTGTTGCCGAGCTGGCAGACATCGGGCAGCCCTTCGGCGGCATAGGCGGTCAACAGCTTTTCATGCGCCGCCGTCCACGGGATGTTCTGCACCTCGACGTGGATGCCCGGGTTCTCCGCCTCGAACTCGCGCAGCAGCTCGCCCACCACCTCCGCTTCGCGGCCCATCGCCCAGAAGCGCAGCGTGGTGCCGTCCTGCGGCGTGCCGCCGCAGCCGGCCAGCACGCCGGACAGGCACAGCACCAGCAGCGCGCGGATCATCGACGGCATGTCACTGCTGCGGCTTGGAGGCCGGCGGGTTGCCCGCGGCGGCCTTCTGTTCGGCCGCGGCGGCAGCGCGCGACTCGGCGATACCGGTAGCGCGGGCCGACGCCGCGCGGTCGTCCTTCTGCAGGGGCTGGAAGTTGTCCTCCGGCGCCAGCCAGCCACCGGTGAAGCCCGCCCGCTCCAATCCCTTGCGGACATACGGGTTCTTCTTCATCACGTCCCACACGAACTCGTCGCGGTAGTTGGCGATGCCCAGCAGGATCGGCCCCTGGTCGATGGCGATGTAATCGCTGGCCACCCAGCCACGCTCGGGGATGGTGCGCCCGGTCTTGAGCGGGATGTCGTAGTTGAAGCTCGGGTTGAACGAATCCAGGAACCCGTAGCTGGAGTACAGGTAGTCGCCGTAGCGCTTGTGCATCTCCACGGTGGCCGGGATCACCACCTCCGGCGCATACGGCAACGAGGAGATCGCCGCCGACGGCACGATGGTGCCGTCATCGAAGTTCTCGCGCAGGCCCGCGCCGCGCGAGGAGTAATGGCGGAACTGGCGCTGCTCGCCCTTGTACTCCTGGGTGGTGTTCTGCGGCCCGTCGCCGGCGGTCAGGCCCCAGACGTTGTCGCCGTAGTCCTTCCACTGCATCGGGTTTTCGATGGCGTACTCGCGCTGGGCCAGCGTCGCGCGCCGGGTGTTGAGGAAATAGTCGATGCCGCGCTCGCGCATGTATGCGTCCTGGATGTCGCGGAAGTCGATCCAGACGTGGCTGTACTGGTGGCCGAACAGCGGCCCGAAGGACAGGTATTCCTGGCCCTGGTAGACGCCCCAGTCGTTGTCGTAGGTACGGGTCCACACGGTCCAGGCGTCCGGCTCGACCGGATGGGTGGGCGAGCCCAGCGCCAGCACGTACAGCATCATCGCCTCGTTGTAGCCCATCCAGTCATGCTGGATGAAGCCGCTCTCCGGGAACCAGCCCATCGAGACCAGCGGCTTGTTGCGTTGCAGCCACTGCCAGTCCACGCGCTTGTACAGCGTGTCGGCGATCTGGCGGATCTCCTTCTCGCGCGGGTCCTCGCCGTCGTAGTAGGACTGCGCGAACAGCACGCCCATCATCAGCAGCGCGGTATCCACGCTGGAAAGCTCGACCCAGCTGTCGTAGCGGCGACCTTCCTGCATGTCCAGGAAGTGGTAGAAGAACCCCTTGTACCCGGCCTTGCCGGTACGCTGCGGCCCGGAAGGCAGGTCACGGAAGAACTTCAGCGTCAGCAGGGTGCGGTCGACTGCCTGGTTGCGGCTGACCCAACCGTTCTTGATGCCCACCGGATAGGCGGTCAGCGCAAAGCCCACCGACGCCACGCTGGCGAACGGCCGCGACGGATAACGGTCCGGGGTCAGCCCGTTCTGCTCGTTGGTCGTATCCCAGAAGAACTGGAACGTGCGCCGCTCGATGTCATCGAACAACGGCGGCAGTTCCGGCTTCATCGGCCGTGGCGGCAGGTCCGCCTCGACCAGTATCACCTGCGGCAACACCTTCGGCATCGGCGGCTCCGGCGCCTTGCCACACCCCGCCAGCACCGCCAGCGCGAAACCAGTGGCCAGGCCAGCGAACAACCGGGGGCTACGTGACATGCTCAAGACGACATCCGTTGTAGAGGAATCAGGTCGCCACCCGCCCTTGATGGGCAATGTGGCGCGTGTGGAGGCCCCGGCCGCCACGCGGGCGGCCGGGGATGCGACTTACCAGTCCAGGCCGAAGGACAGCTTGAAGGTCCGGGTCTGGTACTGGTCCCAGCTGTTGATCACGCCGGTATCCCAGTTGATGCCGTAACCGCCCCAGTTGGTCCAGTTGAAGGCATTGAGCAGGTCGGCGCGCATCTTCAGCTTCAGGTCGGTGCCGGTGTCCCAGGTCTTGGTCAGCGACAGGTCGAACTGCTTGAAGCCCAGCGTGCCGTCCGGCTCCCAGCTGTGCGGACGCTCGTAGCCGCCGTAGGCCGCCGTACTGTCGATGTCCCAGCGCTTGATCTTGCTGGCCAGGGTCAGCTTGCCGGACACGCTCATGCCCCACGGCAGGTCGGTGAAGCCGCTGATCACCAGGCGATGGCGCGGCGTCCAGGCACCGTCGTACCAGCCACCCTGGGTGAAGTACCAGCCATAGACCGGGTCCTTCTCGTGGATGTTCTGCTTGGCATCGGTCAGCGTGTAGGCCACGTTGACGTTCCACGGGCTCTCGGACGTGTACGGCTTGTCCAGGCTCAGCAGCAGCGCGGTGCTCTTGGACTCGAAGCCGTTGGTGGCCACGATCAGGCTGCCCATGCCCGGCAGGCCGGGCGCGGACCACGGGCTGCCGTTCGGCGCGAACACGCCACCGTCGGGGTAGCGGTTGCCGCGCATGATCAGCAGGCCGTCCTTGTAGCGGGTGTGCTGCACGGTGGCCGAGCTGTTCCAGTCCAACCCGCCCAGGTTGAAGCTGTCGCGGATGCCCAGGCTGATCTGGTCGGAGTACGGCGTCTTCAGGTCGTTGTCGAACATCCACACTTCGCGACCGGCGTCGGTGGAATTGACCAGCGACATCAGGTAGTCGCGATCCAGCAGCTGCGGGCTCCAGTCCAGGCAGTCCGAGGCACTCAGGTCGCAGGCGTGGCCGGGCGAGTTGATCTTGAAGCGCCGGGTCGGGAAGGTCGCCTTGCTGCGCTCCAGCTGCAGATAGTCGAACAGGTTGCGGTCGTAGGAACGACCGATGCCGCCGAAGATCACATGGCGTTCGTCGCCGGTCAGGTCATAGGAGAAGCCCAGGCGCGGCTGGATCGCATCCTTGAACGGCTTGCGGTTGTTGCCGGTGCTGATGTAACGGTTGACGTCGATGCCGCCCAGCGCCAGGGATTGCGCGTAGGTCTGGCCCGGTGCGTTGGGGTCCGCACTCGCCAGCGAGGCCAGCACGTCGCCGCTGGTCACGTAGTCCAGGTAGGACGGGGTCTTCTCGTAGTCCCAGCGCAGGCCCAGGTTCAGGGTCAGCCGCTCGGTGACATCCCAGTCATCCTGGATGTACAGGCCGAACTGCTTGTTCTTGGAGGTCACCGAGCCACCGTCGGTGCCCATCGCGGCACTGCCGAAGCGCACGAAGTACGGCACTGCGCCGCCCTGGTGGATGTCGTAGTAGAACTGCGGGTTGTAGGGCTGCTGCTCGATGGTGTCCAGGTCGACCTGCTTGTACTTCACGCCGAACTTGACGGTGTGGCCTTCCCAGCCGAAGAACGTGGTGTCGTTCTGGAACGACCAGCCCTTCTGGCCCTTGTCCTGCAGGCCACCTTCGCCGCCGCCGATGCGGTAGATCTGCTTGCCGTCATCGCCGGAGCCATCGGTCAGCACCATGCCGTTGGCCATGTTGACCGGCGCCTTGGTCCAGAACGCCTTCTCGTAGGTCAGGTGGGCGTCGTTGAGCCAGTTGGCGTTGGAGAACTGCCAACGCAGGTCGTAGCGGTCCTCGTTGACGCCGGTATCGGTGCCGTAGCTGCGCGCGCTCTGCCCGCCGACGTTGCCGATCTCGCTCTCCTCGCGGCGCTTGTAGGTCAGCTCGACGAGGTTCTCCTCGTTGATCGACCAGTCCAGCTTGCCGAAGTACAGGTCTTCCTTGAACGGCGTCGAGGTTGCACCGAGCTGGTCGCGCCAGGCCTGTGGCAGGTCACCGGCAATGCGCCCCTCGCCCGGGCTCAGGTCCTGCGGCGCGTTGTACTCCTTGGCCTCGTAGGTCACGAAGAAGTGCGCCTTGTCCTTGACGATCGGGCCACCGAAGGCGGCGCCGTACTGCTTCTCGCCCGAGCGGGTCTTGCCGGCGTCCTTCTCGCTCTCGCGCGGCTCGCGCCAATCCTGGTTGGTGTAGTCCCAGAAGAACGAGCCCTTGAACTCATTGGTGCCCGACTTGGTCACCGCCGTCACCGCCGCCGAGCTGATCTGGTCGTACTCGGCCTTGTAGTTGGAGGTGATGACCTTGTACTCGCCGATAGCCAGCTGCGGGAACGGGTTGCCGCGGCTGGCGTCCTGCCCGGTGATGCCACCCTGGGTGACGTAGTTCTTCTGGCCGATGCCGTCGATGTACACATTGACGTTGTTAGCGTTCTGCACGCCACCGCGCAGCTTGGTCGAGCCATTGGCCGGGTTCTGTTCGAACGCCATGCCCGGCACGGTGTCGGCGAAGGCCAGGAAGTTGCGGGTGCCCTGCGGCAGCGCCTCGATCTGGCGCGGCGTGATGTAGGTGGCGATCTCCGAGGTCTTGGTTTCGATCGGCGCCTGCGCGACCACCTGCACCGCGTCCAGCGTGGTCGCTGCGCCGCCGGCCGTGGTTTCACCGACGCCGCCGACGCCCAGGTTCACCGTGGCGGTCTGGCCAACCTGCACGGTGATGTTCTGCGTGCTGGTCTTGCCGCCGGCATTGACCTCCACGCGGTAAGTACCCGGCGGCAGGCCGGCCAGCGAGTAGCTGCCGCTCGCCGTGCTCTGCACGCTGCGGCTCAGGCCGGTGGCGATGTTGGTGGCCGTGACCTGCGCCTGTGCAGCCGGGCTGGAATCAGCCATCACCTGGCCACGGATGGTGGCCGCGGTGCTCTGGGCGAAGGCCGGGGCAGCGCCGAGCAACAGGCAACTGGCCAGCGCACAGCTCAGCAGCTTGCGTGTGGGGGTGGACTTCCGAGCAATCCTGTACATGTTTTACCTCTCCCAAGGTAGCGGCATGACCCGCGGTAAGTGTTATGAGTGGCTCAACCCCGGTCTCTTGCCGGGTCAAGTGGCGCCGTGCGTGCCGTGGAGTCGCGCACGACAAGGCTTGGAACCAACATCAGGCCGGGCGTCTGTTGCGACCCCGGTTCCCGAATCCGCTGCAGCAGGTGGGACATCGCCTGCTCTCCAAGCCCGGCGATGCTCACCTGCATCGTCGTCAAGGACGGGTGAACAAAGCGCGCCAGGGGAATGTCGTCATAGCCGGCAAGCGCCACCTGCTCGGGCACGCGCACGCCGGCCTGCTGGAAGGCATACAGGCAGCCCAGCGCCATCATGTCGTTGGCGGCGAACACCGCTTCAGGCAGGCGCGGCCGCGCCAGCAGGGCACGCCCGGCCTCGTAGCCGGAGGCTTCGTCGAAGGCCCCGGGCAGCTCGATGGATTCAATCGCCTGGGGGGCGGCCGCCAGCGCATCGCGGAACCCGCGCAGGCGTTCGCGCGCATCGTGGTTGCGCTCGGGGCCACCGATGAAGGCGATGCTGCGGTAGCCCTGCGCCAGCAGGTGTCCGGTCATGGCCAGCGCGCCGGCATGGTCGTCGATGCTGAAGACCGGATGGCTGCCGTCGGTGATCGGGGTATTGATCAGCACCGTCGGGATGTCCGCCGGCAGCTGGTCCAGCAGTGCCGAGGCATCCCCCGCATAGGGCGACAGCACCAGCAGGCCATCCACGCGGCCACGCATGGCCTGCAGCACCGAACCCTGCTGCTGCGGCTCACCGTGGAAACTGGACACCAGCAGGTGCCGGCGATGCGCGCTGGCAATGCCGTCGATGCCACGCATCAGCTCGGAGAAGAATTCGCCGTACAGGTCCGGCAGCACCACGCCGACGGTCTGGGTGCTGCGGCTGCTCAGGCTGCGGGCGGCGGCATGCGGCGTGTAGCGCAGGCGACGGGCCACTTCCAGCACCAGCTGGCGGACCGGCTCGGCGACGTTGTCATGGCCATTGAGCGCACGCGACACCGTGGCGACGGAGACGTCCGCCTCTCGGGCAACATCCTTGATGGTGATTGCCGACTTCGCCACCGTCACGCCCTCCGCACCGGGGTTGCGCGGAATGTAAACGTTTTCACTGGCGTTTGTAAACCTTTTGTAATGCCGCCCGGAATGAACCGGGACATCGGCTGTCCCGGCCAGGTACCGACCGCGACGTTCAGCTGCCCGCGGCCTCGGCCGGCGTCAGCGCCTTGATCGACAGCGCATGGATATCGGTCTGCATCATCTCGCCCACGGCCGCGTAGACCGCGCGGTGACGGGCCAACGGGCCCTTGCCGGCAAAGGCGGCACTGACCACGGTCACGTTGAAATGGCCCCGCCCGTCACGGGCGCCGGCGTGGCCGGCATGGCGATGGCTGTCATCCTCCACCTCCAGCAGGTCCGGGTGGAAGGCGGCCTGCAGGGCCGAGCGGATCTGCTCGACCCGGTTCATGGCAGCACCTTGCGGAACGGACGGACGTCCACCCGGGTATACACGCCTGCCGCCACGTACGGGTCGGCGTCGGCCCAGGCCCGCGCCGCGGCCTGGTCCTCGAAACTGGCGATCACCACGCTGCCGCTGAAGCCGGCCGGGCCGGGGTCCTCGGCGTCAATGGCAGGACAAGGACCGGCCAAAAGCAGTCTCCCCTGGTCAAGCAAGGCCTTGAGCCGCTCCAGATGGGCACCGCGTGCCGCCATCCGCTGGGCCAGCACCTGCTCGCCGTCATACCCTTCGATTACGTACCACACCGGGCCATCACTCCTTGTCCGCTGAATGGATCGACCACAAGTCTAGCGCCAGAACGCTGGACATCGGCCGGTCCCGGCGATTACTCTTTAGTCCATTGCACGCAGACGGCCTGTAGCGGCTCGGTGCAGCGGAAGGCTCCCGGCCCCGCTCGTTGACCGAAGCACATCACTCCCGGACCGCGTAGACGACCTCCTCGTAATGACGTTGCCGCACCTTCTGCGGCGCGCCTTGTTGTTGATGTGTGGAATCGCGCTAGGCAAGCGCGCATGGCTCGCAATACCAGGGCAGGAACCTAGCCGGGCGCGAACCCGGCATGCGTACGGCTCGCTATACCCCGATGTCGACCTGATGACTTCCGAACTCGCGCACGACGCGAACCCGCCAGCGCCGCCTCACGCCCCGCAGCAGCAGGAAATGCCGCTGGCGATGGTGCATGGCCAGCCGGTATTGCAGATCCCGCAGGACCTGTACATCCCGCCGGACGCGCTGGAAGTCATCCTGGACGCCTTCGAAGGCCCGCTCGACCTGCTGCTGTACCTGATCCGCCGCCAGAACCTGGACATCCTGGACATCCCGGTGGCCGAGATCACCCGGCAATACGTTGATTACATCAACGTGATGCAGGAACTGCGCTTCGAGCTGGCCGCCGAGTACCTGGTGATGGCCGCGATCCTGGCCGAGGTGAAATCGCGCATGCTGCTGCCGCGCCCGCCCAGCGTGGAAGGCGAGGAAGCCGACCCGCGCGCCGAGCTGGTCCGCCGCCTGCAGGAGTACGAGCGCTTCAAGCAGGCCGCCGAGGACATCGATGCCCTGCCCCGCCAGGACCGCGACACCAGCCTGGCCCATGCCTTCGTGCCGGAGCGCGCCGCCGTCAAGCTGCCGCCGCCGGTGGAACTGAAGGAGATGCTGCTGGCGCTGCACGAGGTCCTCAAGCGCGCCGAGCTGTTCAGCGGCCACGCCATCAAGCGCGAGGCACTGAGCGTACGCCAGCGCATGGGCGACATGCTCGCGCGCCTGGAGGACGGCCGGTTCTACCGTTTCGAAACGCTGTTCACCGCCGAGGAAGGCAAGCTCGGCGTACTGGTCACCTTCCTGGCGATGCTGGAACTGGCCAAGGAGCAGCTGCTGGACATCGTGCAGGAAGCACCGCTCGCCCCGATCTACGTCAAGTCCCTGGCCGCCGGCAACACCAACGCACCGCTGGCGTTCTCCAGCGAGTTCGATGACGCCGACAACGACCCCGCCTGAGCCTACAAGCCAACGCATGGATCAACCGCTGATCAACCGTATCGTCGAAGGTGCGCTGCTGGCCTCCAGCCAGCCGCTGACCCTGGCACAGTTGCAGGGCCTGTTTCCGGAGGACGAGCCGGCCCCGCCGGGCAGCGTCGAGCGCGCGCTGGAACTGCTGCGCGAAGGCTGCGCCGGCCGTGGCGTCGAACTGGTCGAGGTGGCCTCCGGCTTCCGCTTCCAGATCACCAACGAGGTGCACGGCTGGGTGTCCCGGCTATGGACCGAGCGCAAGACCCGCTATACCCGCGCCACCCTGGAAACCCTGGCGCTGATCGCCTACCGCCAGCCCATCACCCGCGGCGAGATCGAGCAGGTGCGTGGCGTGGCGGTCAGCAGCAACATCATCCAGGCGCTGGAAGAACGCGAATGGATCCGCGTGGTCGGCCACCGTGATGTCCCGGGCAAGCCAGCCCTGTTCGGCACCACCAAGGGCTTCCTGGATTACTTCGGGCTCAAGCGCCTGGACGAACTGCCGCCGCTGTCCGAACTGCGTGACATCGGCGAGCTGGAACCGCAACTCCCGCTGGATGGCGACGGCCAGCCAGCGGCACCGCTGACCGCAGGCGCCGCCACCCCGGATGGCGCCCAGGCCGGCGAACGCAACACCCCTGATACCGCTGCGGCGCAGGCATCCCCGGATGCCGGCGCCACGGCAGACACCACCGCCCTCACGGGCGAACCCGACGCCGCGCCGGGAGAGCGCGCGGCGGAAGTGGAACAAACCGAAGACAACGCCGTCGCGACGACGACCGTGGCTGTTGACGTAGCCGATTCCGACCCAGAGGCCGACGTGGAAAACGCCGGCCGGAGCAAAACTGATGAGTGACACCCCTCGCAAGCTGTCGTTGAACAAGCTCTCGCTCAAGCGCGAAGCCAGCACCGAACAGCCCAAGCTCGAAGAGCGCCTGCACAAGGTCCTGGCCCAGGCCGGACTGGGCTCGCGCCGTGCGCTGGAACAGCGCATCGCCGATGGCCTGGTCAAGGTCAACGGTGAAACCGCCCAGACCGGCATGTCGGTCAAGAGCGGCGACAAGATCGACCTGGACGGCCGCAGCTTCGTGGCCAGCGCGCTGACCGACCCGTCGCGCGTACTGGTCTACAACAAGCCCGAAGGCGAAGTGACCACCCGCGAAGACCCCGAAGGCCGCCCGACCGTGTTCGAGTCGCTGCCGCCGCTCAAGGGCGCGCGCTGGATCGCCATCGGCCGCCTGGACATCAACACCACCGGCCTGCTGCTGCTCACCACCGACGGCGAGCTGGCCAACGCCATGATGCATCCCTCCTTCGAGGTCGAGCGCGAGTACGTGGTGCGCGTGCGTGCCCCGGAAGGCGAGGAGAAAGTGCCCGACAACATCGTCGACCGCCTCGCCCGCGGCGTGGCGCTGGAAGACGGCCCGGCCAAGTTCGACGAGATCGAACGCATCGGCGGCACCGATTCGCACGACTGGTTCCGCGTGGTGGTCAAGGAAGGCCGCAACCGCGAAGTGCGCCGCCTGTGGGAATCGCAGGGCTGCCAGGTCAGCCGCCTCAAGCGCACCCGCTACGGCAAGATCGAACTGCCGCGCGAACTGCTGCGCGGCCAGTCGGTGGAACTGCCCAGCCCGCAGGTTGAAGCCCTGCGCAGCCAGTTGAAGCTGGAGGAAGGCACCCCGTCGGCGCTGACGCTGCAGCCGGTGATCGGCCAGCGCAAGGCCGCCAAGACCACCGTGCGCGTCGCGCGCGACGGCGGCCGCGGCAATGCCTACGTCAACGGCCACAACACCGCCGACGAAGGCCGCGAACTGCGCCGCTTCGACACCCTGCGCGAAGACCGCGGCCGTGGCCGTGGTGGCAAGGGCGGCGGCTTCAAGGGCGGCCTGACCGTCAGCGGCGAAGCGGCGGCCAAGCAGTCGCAGAAGCCGTTCAAGCAGCGCAAGGCCCCCAAGGGCGACCGTGGCCTGCCGGAAGGCAACCCGGCCGCGTTCCGCACCTGGTACGTGCCCGATGGCGTGAGCACCGGCCCGACCGGCCACCGCAATGCCGGTCCCGGTGGCAACCGGGGTCCGGGCCGCGGTGGCGCGGATGGCCAGGCACGGCCGTACGGCAACAAGCCGCGTCCGGGCGCCGGTGGCGCCGGCCGTGGTGCCGCCGGTGGCCAGGGCCGCCCGCAGGGCGGTGGTGCCGGCCAGGGTGCCGGCCAGGGCCAGCGCAAGCACCCCTATGGCCACCCGGGCAACGCCCCGAGCTTCCCGTCCGACCACGCCAACCCGGGCTTCAACCCGTATGGCGCACGTCCGGCCGGCAACCGCCCTGCCGGCGGTCCGCGCCCGGGTGGCAACCGCCCCGGCGGCGCAGGCCGTCCGGCCGGCGGCCCGCGTCCGGGTGGTAATCGCCCCGGCGGCGCCGGTCGCCCGGGTGGCGGCCGTCCCGGTGGCGGTGGCCGCGGCCCGCGTGGCGGCTGATTCCGCAAGGAGTCTCCCCCTGGCATGACCCGAACGCCCGGCCCCGCGCCGGGCGTTCTGCGTTCAGCCACCCCTCGCCCGCCTGAACACTGGCGTCGGGAAAGTACCCAAAATGGTAATTTTGGGATATTTTCCCCTTACTCCCCTGCTGGATGCCGCCATGGACCTCTCCCTGAATCTGCTGGATCTGGAAAAGACGCCCGCCAGCGACGTCAAGGCCAAGGGTTGGCCGGACCTGATGCGCAAGGTGCTCCGCAGCGGCGCGGTGGTGATCACCAACCACAATCATCCGCAGGCGGTGGTGGTCTCGGCCGAGGAGTACCGGCGTCTGGTGGACCAGGCCAACGGCCATTCCGCCGGCGCCCAGCGCGCGCAGTCACTGCAGGCGCTGCAGGCCGAGTTCGATGCGCACCTGTCCTCCCTGCAGGACGGCGGCCTGGCCAGGGCATTGGCGCGACCGGCCCGTCGTGGCCGCAGGATCCGGCTGGGCAAGTCGCTCTGACCGATGGCACGGATCCTTGTCCTGGCCGGCGTCAATGGCGCCGGCAAGAGTTCGCTGCTGGGCATGATGCTGGCCGAGGACGGCGCCACCTGGTTCAACCCCGATGCGTTCACCCGGCAACTGGTCGAACGCGGATGGCCATTGGATGAAGCCAATGCCACCGCCTGGCAGGAGGGCACCCGCCGCCTGCGCGCGGCCATGGCCGATGACGTCGACTACGCCTTCGAAACCACGCTGGGCGCGAACACCATCCCTGCCCTGCTGCGTGAAGCCAGCGCGCGGCATGAAGTCAGCATCTGGTTCTGCGGACTGGAGAACGTCGAGCTGCACCTGCAGCGCGTGGCCGAGCGCGTGGCCAATGGTGGCCACGACATCCCCGAAGGCAAGATCCGCCAGCGCTTCGACAGCTCACGCTTGAACCTGGTCGAGCTGCTCCCGCACCTGGCCGCACTGCACGTCTACGACAACAGCAGTCCCGCCGATGCCGATGGCCAGGTCGAGCCGTTGCTGGTGCTGGAAGTGGAACGCGGCCAGATCCTCTGCCCCGCCACGCAGGAGGAGTTCGCGCAGGTACCCGAATGGGCCAAGCCCATCGTATGGGCAGCGTTGAAGGCATTCCCGGTCGCCGTCGACGAATGATCTCGATGCCCGGCCGCAGGGCCGGGCATCGTGGCTCCAGGACTCAGCGGCGCTCGATCACGAACTTGCCGAAACCGATACCCAGACTCCAGCCACGACCGGTACCGGCCAGCGCCAGCGAGATGTCCCCCTTGGTCATCACCTGCGCATCGCTGGCACGCGACGCACTGGCATGCACTTCGGCCGCTGCGTAGGTGCCAAGCAGGTCATTCAATGCATAGGCGCCGGTGAACCTGCCGCGCCCGTCGGTGATGGTGGTGCGTCCCACGGTCAGGCCGCCGCCCTTGGCGGAGATCTTCACCGGGATGCTGGCACCGTTGTCGCAGGTGATGGTGCCGGTGCCCTGCGAGGTCTTGTAGAACGCCGACCACCCCGTGAGGTTGTAGTGCAGCTCGCAATCGATGTTGCCGGCGGCCTGCGCGGCCGGGGCCAGCCCGACGGCAGCCAACAGCAACAGCGCAGCGGTCATCTTCTTCATGGTTGCTCCTTCGGTTGCGTGAACCCGGGCCGAGCCTAGCAGCCGGCCCGAGGCGTGCGCATGGTGGCCGCGATCGTGGCCGTGCGTGCGTTCAGCGAGCCACGACCGGCCCGGCCAGGGTGAAGTCGTCCGCGTCCAGCATCGCCGGGAAGCGTTCGCGATGGGCCGCCAGGGCCTGCGCCGAGATCGTCGTGGTCACCACCTGCTCGCGCTCGCGGATTTCCAGCTGCGGCTGGCCGAGGAAGTCGATCACCGCGCTGTCACCCGAATAGTGCAGGCCATTGCCGTCCACGCCGACACGGTTGACCACGGCCACGTAGCACAGGTTCTCGATCGCCCGCGCGCGCGCCAGCGTCTGCCACGCATAGGCGCGTGCCGAGGGCCAGTTGGCGACGAAGATCTGCAGGTCGAAGTCCATCTGCCCGGCGCGCTCCACGTCGTAGCGGTTGCGGCAGAACACCGGGAAGCGCAGGTCGTAGCAGATCTGCGGATTGATCCGCCATCCCTTCAATTCGACACTCAGGCGTTCGTTGCCCGCCGCATAGCGCTTGTGCTCGCCGGCGTAGCGGAACAGGTGGCGCTTGTCGTAGTACTGCAGCTGGCCATCGGGCGTGGCCCACAGCAGGCGGTTATGGACGGCGCCACCCTCACGCAGCTGCACGCTGCCGGTGACCGCCGCGCCCAGCGCGCGCGCCTGCTCCACGATCCACGCCACCGTCGGCCCGTCCATGCCCTCGGCCTTGTCGATGGCGTCGTTGGAGAAGCCGCTGGTGAAGGTTTCCGGCAGGATCACCAGGTCGGTGCTGCCGGCCAACGGCGCCAGCAACGCGGCGTAGTGCGCGCGGTTGCCGGCCGGGTCGTGCCAGCGGGTGTCGCCCTGCACGAGCGAGATACGGAGGTCCTGCATGATCGTCATTGTCCTGTAAGCGAAGAAGCGAGGATCGCGCCAAGCGCCATGCCGGCGCCCAGCAGCGGCACCAGCCACTGCAGCCGGGCGACCCATCGATTGCGCGGCTGGCGCCGCTCCTGGGCATCAAGCAGCGCCAGGTAGGTTCGGGTGTAGCGACTGAAGCTGCCGCGCACGGCCAACCAGCCATCATCCACCGCCACCCCGCGCGCGCGCAGCCCGTCCTGTACGACCGAGAAGAACAGCCAGCCGCGCAGGGCCACGGCGGCCAGGAAGCCGCCGAACAGCACGCAGAACAGCCACTGGCCCACACCCACGCCGGCCGCCTCAGAGCGCCTGCAGGCGCGCGATGGCCGCGTCCAGGGTAGCGTCGTTCTTGGCGAAGCACAGCCGCACCAGGCGCTGCCCGGCCGGCGGGGTTTCGTAGAACGGCGACAGCGGGATCGCGGTGACGCCCTTCTCGATGGTCAGCCACTTCACGAACTCATGGTCCGGCAGGTCGCTGATGGCCGAGTAGTCGACCAGCTGGAAGTAGCCTCCCGGCACCGGCAGCGGCTTCAGGCGCGTGGTCAGCAACTGCGCGCGGAAGCGGTCGCGCTTGGCCTGGTAGAACGCGCCCAGCTCCAGGTGGTGCTCGGGCTCGTCGCGGATCATCGCGGCAAAGCCGTACTGCGCCGGGCTGTAGGTGGTGAAGGTGTTGTACTGGTGCACCTTGCGGAACTCGGCGGTCAACGCCGGCGGTGCGATCGCATAGCCGATCTTCCAGCCGGTGCAGTGGTAGGTCTTGCCGAAGCTGGAAATGACGAAGGCGCGTTCGCGCAGCTCCGGGTAGCGCAGCGCCGATTCGTGGCGGGCACCGTCATAGATGATGTGCTCGTAGACCTCGTCGGAGACCAGGTAGATGTCGGTGCCGCGCAGCACCTCGATCAACGCCTGCATGTCCTGCGCCGACAGCATCGCGCCGGACGGGTTGTGCGGGGTGTTGACCATCAGCATGCGGGTCCTGGGCGTGATCGCCGCGCGCACCTTGTCCCAGTCCACCGCGAAGGTCTGCGGATCCAGCGCGACGTGCACGGCCCGCGCGCCGGCCAGGTCGATGGCCGGCTCGTAGCAGTCGTAGGCCGGGTCGAGCACGATCACTTCCTCGCCGGCCCGCACCACCGCATGGATGGCATTGAAGATGGCCTCGGTGCCGCCGGAGGTGACGGTGATCTCGCTGTCCGGGTCGACCTGCGCGCCATAGCAGTCCAGTGCCTTCTGCGCGATGGCCTGGCGCAGCGGCGCCATGCCGGTCATCGGCGCGTACTGGTTGAACCCCTCGCGCATGGCCTTGGCGGTCTCGTCGATCAGGCGCTGCGGTGCCGGGAAATCGGGAAAGCCCTGGCCCAGGTTGACGGCGCCGTGCTCGGCGGCCATCTGCGACATCACGGTGAAGATGGTGGTGCCCACCTTGGGCAGCTTGGTCTGCGGTTGCATCAGTACGTACACACCAGGGGAAAACCGCGAGTTTACGCAATGCCGATGGCAACGGTGCCGTTCCGGCCATGACCCAACCGCATGAGGGGCCGGGTCTATAATGCCCGGCCCCGATGCGCCAGCCTGCCTGCGCTCCCACCCAAGGACGGAAGCGCCCGATCCAATGACCGACTCGCCGAACACACCGCCACTGCTCGCCGCACGTGGCCTGCGTTTCACCCGCAATGACGACCCGGTGTTCGGCCCCCTGGATCTGCACGTGGATGCCGGCGAAGCCCTGCTCGTGCAGGGCAGCAACGGCGCCGGCAAGACCACCTTGCTGCGGGTGCTGGCGGGCCTGCTGCACCCGGACGCCGGCCAGATCGACATCGATGGCCGCCCGGCCAAGGCCCAGGACCGCTCGCGCTACATCGCCTACCTGAGCCACCTCACCGCGCTCAAGCAGGACCTGGGCACGCTGGAGAACCTGCATTTCCTGTGCGGGCTGCAGGGCCGCCGCGCCCGCCAGATGCCCGGCAACGCGCTGGCCATCGTCGGCCTGGCCGGTTACGAGGACACCCTGGTACGCCAGCTCTCCGCCGGCCAGAAGAAGCGGCTGGCACTGGCCCGCATCTGGCTGTCGCCGGCACCGCTGTGGCTGCTCGACGAGCCCTACGCCAACCTCGACCTGGATGGCATCAACCTGGTCAACCGCATGATTTCCGCCCACCTGCGCAGCGGCGGCGCCGCCCTGGTCACCACCCACGGCGCCTACGCCGCCCCGCCGGTGCGCAACCGCACCCTGGTGCTGGGCCGCGCGCCCGGGAACGAGGACGCCGCATGAGCCTGCCCGGCCCCCAGCCCACCCTGTTCACCGCCGCCCGCGCCTTGCTGGCGCGCGACCTGCGGTTGCTGTGGCGGCGCCGCGGCGATGCCGCGCAACCGGTGCTGTTCGCCCTGCTGGTGGTGGCCTTGTTCGCGCTGGCCATGGGCGGGGAGGAAAGGCAGTTGCAGGGCGTGGCCTCCGCGGTGCTGTGGCTGGCGATCCTGCTGGCCGGCCTGCTGTCGCTGGATACCCTGTTCCGCAGCGACGCCGAGGACGGCTCGCTGGAGCAATGGCTGCTTGCACCGGTGCCGCTGGCCTGGCTGGTGGCCGTGCGGGTGTTCTCGCACTGGCTGACCACTGCCTTCCCGCTGGTGCTGGTCAGCCCGCTGCTGGCCGAATTGATGCACTTGCCCGCTGCCCAATTGCCAGTGCTCGTGACCTCCCTGGCACTGGGCACCCCACTGCTGAGCCTGCTCGGTGCGGTGGTCGCGGCACTGACCGTGGGCATGCGCCGGGCCGGCATCCTGCTGGCCCTGCTGGTCCTGCCGCTGTACGTGCCGGTGCTGGTATTCGGGGCCGGCGCGGTATCGGCCGCGGCCCAGGGACTGGACCCGGGCGGCGCGCTGCTGATGCTCGGCGCCGGGCTGGTCGTCGCCGCGTTCCTGGCCCCGCTGACCGCCGCGGCTGCGATCCGGATCGCGAACTCGTAACCGCAAACGGCGCTATCCTTTCGCTCGTTCTCACTGAATAGCAGCGATCACATGACCGACCGGCTGTCTCCAGAGTCTTCCCCCACCGCCAAACCCAGCCTGCCTCCGCGCCCTGCGGTCGAGCTGCAGCGTCGCGGTGAACTGCGGGTGGAGAAATTCCTGGACGCCGCCACCGAGGTGTTCAACGAGAAGGGCTACCAGGCCGCGCGGTTGTCGGACATCGTCAAGCGCGCCGGCGGCTCGATGGCCACCCTGTACCGCGCCTTCGGCGACAAGGTCGGGCTGGTGCATGCGCTGATGGAGCGCAGCATCGACAACTTCGGCCGTGGCCTGGACGAGTTGGCGCAATCCACGTTGCCGCCCGAGCAGGCACTGGAAGAAGCCGCGTACCTGATGGTCGAGGAGATCCTCACCCCTTCGCGGATCGCCTGCCACCGCGTGGTGATCTCCGAAGGCATGCGCCTGCCGGAACTGCGCGACTGGTTCCAGGCCCATGGCATCGAGCCCATGGAGGCGCGCTTGAGCCGCTACTTCCGGCGCGAGACCGACGCCGGCCGCTTGTACCTGGAAGACCCGGAGCGTTCGGCGCACCTGTTCTACATGATGGTCATCGGTGGGGTGATCCTGCGCTCCACCAACGGCCGCATGAGCCCGGACGACATCCCGCGCGCCAAACAGCAGGCCCGCCTGGCCGTCCGCCTGTTCGTCGCAGGCGCCCTGCCCCGAAGCTGAACCCCAGCTTGCTGCGTTGCAGCTTGACCGCAGCGAACCCCGTCACGAAATTAGGGCGTAACCGTAATTACGCTGCACTCACCAGCGTTGCCACCCACCCGTCGGCAGGGGCAACACAAGGAGGGGAACGTGCGGGTCTATCTGGCATTGTTGATGCTCGTCGCTACCGCGGTGTTGGTATCGGTTGCATGGCTCGCGCCGGTCAAGGCGGACGCATCCGGGCAGGCGGTCAAGCTGCCTGAAACCCATTTCGCCTCCACCCAGTCCGGCCACGGTTTCAGTGCCCCGCCCGGTTTTGCCGACGCGGTACCCGCGCGCAACCTGGCCCATCCCGATGCCAAGGCGGTCGGTCAGCAGGTCTGCACTGCCTGCCACAGCCAGGAGAGCGGCAACTTCGCCCACACCGCGCATGCGGCCGGCATGCAGGTCGCCCTGGCCGCCAATCCGGCCACCGCCACCTGCGAGGCCTGCCATGGCCCGGGCTCGGTGCATGCCGCCAACCCCACCCAGAAGGGGGCGATCATCGCCTTCAGCCACGAGGGCGGCACACCGGTGGCCAACCAGACCGAAAGCTGCCTGGGGTGCCATGCCGGTGGCCCGCGTGACGCCTGGCTGGGCTCGATCCACCAGCGCAACGACCTGTCGTGCAGCGATTGCCACAACCCGATGCAGAAGTTCTCGGCCGAAGGGCTGACCGCCAAGCAATCGGTCAGCGAAACCTGCGCCACCTGCCACAAGGACATCCGCCAGCAGTTCAACCGCCGCTCGCACATGCCGCTGCCGGAAGGCGCGATCAGCTGCGTGGACTGCCACAACCCGCACGGCACGCTCAACGCCACCCTGCTCAAGACCGACACCGTCAACGAGACCTGCTACCAGTGCCACGCCGAGAAGCGCGGCCCCTTCCTGTTCGAACACGCGCCGGTGCGCGAAAGCTGCCTGAACTGCCATCAGGTCCACGGCTCCAACCAGCATGCCCTGCTGGTCGCGCCGATCCCGATGCTGTGCCAGCAATGCCATTCGCACACCCGTCACCCCAACGACCTGCAGACCGAAATCTCGCTCGGCGGCGCGATGACGCCGGACGAGCGCCTGATGGGACGCGGCTGCATCACCTGCCACGCCCAGGTACACGGCTCCAACCACCCCTCCGGCCCACGTCTGCACAAGTAACGGGAGAAGGACATGTGCACACGGAAACGTTCGCGCACCTGCCGCTGGTCCTTGCTGTCGCTGGCGTTGCTCGGTGGCCTGGCGCAGGCCCAGGACAGTGGCGCCGGCATCGACCTGCAGTTCGGCAACTGGCTGGACCCCAGCGGCCGCATCGGCTGGGACGGCTGCGATCCGGATGGCGCCAGTTGGCTGAGCGCCGAGCCCAAGCGCACCCCGACCGGGTTCCTGTACGGCTGTGCCCCGCACATGCCCACCGAAAAACCGCTCGGCGACAATGGCTGGACCTACAGCGGCAACGTCGGGCTGGGCTACCTGCACGTCAGCGGTGACGAGGCCAATACCCACTGGCGGCGCTTCCGCGACCCGGACGACGGCCTGATCCTGCAGGCCAACTTCAGCCTCAAGCGCGCGGCCGACGGCAGCTATGCCGACGTCCGGCTGAGCCGGCTGGAGCGCGACAACCAGTACTACCGCGCGGTGTTCGGCCAGGCCGGCCGCTACAAGGTGCAGGCCTTCGTGCGCAGCACCCCCAACGTGCTCAGTGGCAATGCGCGTTCGATCTGGGACGGTGTTGGCAGTGCCCACCTGACCTTGAAACCCGGCTTGACCGCCGCCGGCAGTACGCCCGCGCAGGTCGCAGCCCTGTCGGCGGCACAGCCCTTCACCACCCTCAGCGTGGTGCGCGACAAGCAAGGCGTGAGCATCAACTACCTGCTCAACCCGCGCTGGACCGGCTATGCCAGCCTGACCCACGAGGAACGCAAGGGCGCGCGGCCGTTCGGCGGCCCGTTCTTCTTCAACTACCCGTTCCCGGCCAATGGCGGCATCTACGAGATCCCACGCCCGATCGACGACAGCACGATGAACGTGATGGGCGGCTTCCGCTTCGTCGGCAACGTCTGGCGCAGCGACTTCAACTACACCGGCTCGTTCTTCCGCAATGCGCACGGCGCCTACGACTACCAGGTGCCATACGGCCTGTACTCGGTGGCCGGCGCGTCCACCCCGGCGCTGTACTCCGGCTCCTTCGCCTACGAGCCGGAGAACGACTACCACCGCCTCGGCGTCACCGTCAGCCGCAAGCTGCCGGCATGGAACGGCGACTTCTCGCTGGCGATGGCGCTGACCACCATGCGCCAGAACGACCGGCTGCAGGCGCCCATGGACTGCCAGGGCCAGTTCGGCCAGAACCTGGCGCCGCCCTTCATCTTTGACTGCGCCAACTGGAACACCACCGACGCGCTGTCGCGCAAGCGCGCCGACCTGGCGATCAACAACCAGAAGCTGGACGCGCGCCTGGTGCTGCTGCCCAGCGACAAGCTGACCTGGCGCAGCACCGGCCGCTACCTGCGCGAGGACTATGCCGGCACCTACTGGGCCTACAACCCGCTGACCGGGCAGTACGGCTACATCGCCGAGAACGGCGCGCAGGGCAGCGTGGTCCCCGGCGAGATGGGGGTCTGGGACGCCGGCGCGAACTCCTCGGTGCTCACCCGCATCCGCAACCTGCCCCTGGACAAGGAAACCCACGAGCTCTCCAGCGGCGTGGACTACCGGCTGGACAACAGGAACACGCTCTCGGCCACCTACACCTTCACCCGCATCGAGCGCGCGCACCGCGAGGTCGCCACCACCCGCGACAGCATGATCAAGCTGGGCTGGAACAACCGCACGCTGGACTGGCTGACCCTGCGCGCCAACTACACCTACCTGGACCGCAGCGGCAGCCGGTACTACTACGACCCCTACGCGTTCACCTTCTCCTCGTCCCTGCCCGGCTTCACCGGCGAGGACGCATTGAGCCCGCACACCGTTTCGGCCTTGCGCAAGTACGACATCGCCTCGCGTACCCAGCAGAAGCTGGACCTGATGGCCACCTTCATCCTGCCACGCGACATGACCGTCTATGCCTCGTTCCGCGGTGACCGCAACCACTACGACGCGCAGATCGGCCGCCAGCGCTTGGACACCTATGCCAGCAGCCTGCAGTGGGAGTGGCAGCCCAATCCGGCCACGACCACCAGCGCATGGATCGGGCACGACCGCTCCACGCTGGACGTGGCCAACGTCAACGACGCCACCGGCACCGATCCGGCCCTGGGCGGCGTCACCTACCCCGACGCCAACCGCTGGTGGATGAGCGACACCCAGCGCAACCACTACGCCGGGCTGAACCTCACCCGCCGCATCGGCCGCGCCACGCTCGACCTGGCCTGGAACTGGACCTACTCCAAGGGCCGCACGCGCTACCGCATGGCCTCCCCCGACGCGCTGACCGTGCCGGCCAATGCCGCCCAGGCCAGCGGCGGCTATCCGTTGATGGTCTACCGGGTCAATTCGCTGACCGCCGGCCTGTCGGTCCCGTTGAACGAACGCATGCGCCTGCGCTTCTTCGATACCTGGGAGCGCGGCAATCTCTCCGACTGGCACTACTTCGGCTTCGAGGACACGCTGGTGTATGACCACCGCGTCTATACCGATGGCGGCCCCTCCAGTTACAAGGTCAACCAGGTCGGCATGTTGTTCGAGGTGGCCCTATGAAGGCGCTCTGGCTGCTCACCGCACTGGCCGTTGCCGGCACCCAGGCCGTGCTCATGGCCGCCCCGCAGGACGCGGGGACACCTCCACCGGCACCGGTCGCCGAACCCGGCACGCCGGTGCAGCCGCCGACCCGCTACGACCTGCGCGGCGCCCATGCGCCGGCCGGCGACGCGCAGGCCGGCAAGGCCAAGGCCGAGGTCTGCGCGGCCTGCCATGGCGCCGAAGGCATCGCCATCGCACCGATGTTCCCCAACCTGGCCGGACAGCGCGCCGACTACCTGTACTGGAGCCTGCACGCCTACAAGAGCGGACGCATGCCCGAGTCACCGATGACCGCGATGGCGGCATCGCTGGAGGAACAGGACATCCGCGACCTGTCGGCCTACTACGCGCACCTGCCCGTGCCGCCCCCGCCTGCCGACGCGCCGCCGCTTGAGATCGACCCGGCCTTGGCCGCATCCGGACAGGCCATCTACATGAACGGCGAGCCGGCCAAGGGCATCCCACCCTGCCAGGGCTGTCACGGCAGCGATGCACGCGGCAATCCGTTGGCCGACCAGCGCGACCGCAGCGGCCGCGCACCGTATGCGGCCTACCCGCGCCTGCGCGGACAGCAGAACGACTACCTGCAGGCCCGCCTGCAGCAGTTCCATGACGACGCCATCGATGCCTCGACCAACAGCCGGGTCATGCATGGCATCGGGCGCCAGCTGGATGCCGACAGCATCAAGGCGGTTTCCACCTGGCTGTCATCGCTCAAGGAGTAACACCCACCCCACGCGCCGGGTTCCGGCGCTCCACCCCTGTCCGAGGAGTTGCAGATGAAGTCCCGTATTTTCCTTGCCCTGCTGGCCGTGGGCGGCGCGTTCTCCGCCCATGCCGCCGACACCTGTTCCGTGAACCTGGAGGGCAACGATGCGATGAAGTACAACCTCGCCAACATCGACGTGCCCAGGAGCTGTGCCAACTTCACCATCAACCTCAGCCACACCGGCAAGATGGCCAAGAACATCATGGGCCACAACGTGGTGGTGGCCAAAACCTCGGACATGGCGGGCATCGACACCGACGGCATGCGCGCCGGCCTGGCCGCCGATTACCTCAAGGCCGGCGACAGCCGCATCATCGGCCACAGCAAGGTGGTCGGCGGCGGGGAGTCCACTACGGTATCGATCCCGGTCGCACGCCTGGTCGCCGCCGGTGCGCCGCTGTCGTTCTTCTGCAGCTTCCCCGGCCACTCGGCGATGATGAAGGGCACGGTCACCCTCAGGTGAGGTGCCGGGCCTCGGCCAGATCGCCCGAATTCGGGTATCTTGCGCTGGCATGACTTCAGCAACGGCATCGTGATCGCTACGGTGCCCAGCCGGCCGGGCGCCGCAGCGTGACCCGGCCATCGTCTTCCTCAGCGAGCGCGCGGATGTTCAAGGGTTTGATCGGTTGGTTCCACAAGCTGGGTTCCCCGGCGTACTTCGATACCTTTGCCGCCCGCTGGTCGCCGTGGTGCTACATCGCTTCGCTGCCGTTGTTCGCCTGGGGCCTGTGGCAGGCGCTGGCGGTGGTCCCGGCCGACTACCAGCAGGGCGACAGCTTCCGCATCCTCTACATCCACGTGCCGTCGGCCTGGATGAGCCTGTTCGTGTTCGGCCTGATGGCCTTCTACAGCGCCATCGCGCTGATCTGGCGCATCAAGCTGTGCGAGATCCTGGCCATGGCCTGCGCGCCCATCGGCGCCGCCTTCACCCTGATCACCCTGCTCACCGGCAGCATCTGGGGCAAGCCGATGTGGGGCACCTGGTGGGACTGGGACCCGCGCCTGACCACCGAGCTGATCCTGTTGTTCCTGTACCTGGGCGTGATGGGCCTGTATGGCGCCATCGATGACCGCCGCGCCGCCGCACGCGCCGCCGGCCTGCTGTCCATCGTCGGGGTGGTGCTGCTGCCGGTGATCCGTTACTCGGTGGTGTGGTGGAACTCGCTGCACCAGGGCCAGACCATCCGCGTGTTCGGCGAATCGAGCATGGACGGCAGCATGATCCTGCCGCTGTGGCTGATGGTGCTGGCCACCAAGTTCTGGTTCGCCGGTTCGCTGCTGTCGCGGGCACGCGCCGACAACCTGCGCCGCGAGGCCGGCAAGGCGTGGCTGCGCGAGCGCGTGGAGAAATCGGCATGACCTATTTCAAGTACGTGGCCATGGCCTACGCGGTGTTCTTCATCGTGCTGGCATGGGACTTCATCGTGCCGCGGCTGCAGATCCGCCGGCAGCTGCGCCAGGCGCGCAGCCGGGTCGCGCGCGCGCGCCAGGCCACGCAGGTACCGGTGGACGAGGAGTTGAGCCGATGACGCCCACCCAACGCCGTCGCCTGCTGCTGGTGGTGCTGGTGCTGGCCGTTGCCGGCGTCGCCGTCGCGCTGGTCACCGCCGCACTGCAGCGCAACATCGCCTACCTGTACACGCCTGCCGAAGTGCAGTCCGGCCAGGTTCCCGCCGATGCCCGCTTCCGGCTCGGCGGCATGGTCGCCAAGGGCTCGTTCAAGCGCGAACCCGGCGCGTTGCTGGCCCGCTTCGACGTCACCGACGGCGATGCGGTCCTGCCGGTCACCTACGACCGCATCCTGCCGGACCTGTTCCGCGAAGGGCAGGCGGTGGTCGCCACCGGGCGCATGGCCAACGGCGTGTTCGTCGCCGAGGACGTGCTGGCCAAGCACGACGAGACCTACATGCCCAAGGAACTGGCCGACAAGATGGGCCAGGCCCACACCAAGCACCAGGTCCCCGCTACCCCGCCTGCCACGGGAACGCCCTGAGTGCTTGCCGAGATTGGACAGGTCCTGCTGATCCTCGCCCTGCTGGCTGCATTGCTGCAGAGCGTGCTGCCACTGATCGGCGCGCAGCGCCAGGCGCCGGCCTTGATCGCCACCGCCCGCCCGGCCGCGATGCTGCAGCTGACCATGCTGCTGGGTGCGTTCGTGGTGCTGACCATCGCCTTCGTGCGCCAGGACTTCTCGCTGCGCTACGTGGCCGAGAACTCCAACTCGCTGCTGCCGATGATCTACCGCTATTCGGCGGTGTGGGGCGCGCACGAAGGCTCGCTGCTGCTGTGGGCGCTGGTGCTGGCACTGTGGACGGCGGCCGTGGCCGAGTTCTCGCGCAAGCTGCCGGCCGACGTGGTGGCACGCGTGCTGGCGGTGATGGGCATCATCAGCGTGGGCTTCATCGCCTTCCTGCTGTTCACCTCCAACCCGTTCGCGCGGTTGCTGCCGGCCCCGGCCGAAGGCCACGACCTCAACCCGTTGCTGCAGGACCCGGGCCTGATCATCCACCCGCCGATGCTCTACCTGGGCTATGTCGGCTTCGTGGTGCCGTTCGCCTTCGCCATCGCCGCCCTGCTCGACGGCCGCATCGACGTGCGCTGGCTGCGCTGGACCCGGCCGTGGACCAACGTGGCCTGGGCCTTCCTGACCATCGGCATCGCGCTGGGCAGCTGGTGGGCGTACTACGAATTGGGCTGGGGCGGCTGGTGGTTCTGGGACCCGGTCGAGAACGCCAGCTTCATGCCGTGGCTGGTCGGCGCGGCGTTGATCCATTCCCAGGCCGCCACCGAGAAGCGCGGCGTGTTCATCGGCTGGACCCTGCTGCTGGCCATCGCCGCCTTCGCGTTGTCGCTGCTGGGCACGTTCCTGGTCCGCTCCGGCGTGCTGACCAGCGTGCATTCGTTTGCCGCCGACCCGGCACGCGGCCTGTTCATCCTGGTGTTCCTGGCGCTGGTGGTCGGCGGCTCGCTGCTGTTGTACGCGCTGCGCGCGCCCACCGTCGGCGGCAACAGCCGCGATCCCAGCCGTGCCTTCGCGCTGAACTCGCGCGAGGGCCTGCTGCTGGCCAACAACCTGCTGCTCGCCTGCGCCTGCGCGATGGTGCTGCTGGGCACGCTGTACCCGCTGCTGGCCGACGCGCTGGACCTGGGCAAGGTTTCGGTCGGCCCGCCCTACTTCGGCACCCTGTTCCTGCTGCTGATGGCGCCGCTGGTGCTGCTGGTGCCGGTCGGGCCGCTGACCCGCTGGCAACGTGAGCAGGGCCTGCGCCCGCTGGCGCTGCTGGCACCGTGGGCCGGGCTGGCGCTGCTGCTGGGCGTGATCGGCTGGTACATGGCACCGCAGGGCAAGCTCAAGACCGCCGCCGGTCTCGCCGCCGCCGCCTGGGTGGGCCTGGGCACGCTGTATTACCTGTGGACGCGCCTGCGCAACAGCGGACGCCTCAATGCGGAGACGCTGGGCATGCTGGTCGCCCACCTTGGCATCGCCGTGTTCCTGGTCGGCGCGCTGCTGGTGGAAGCGCTGAACGTGCAGCACGAGGTCGCCCTGGCCCCCGGGCAATCGGTCCAGGCCGGCCGCTACCAGCTGGTGTTCGAGGGCGTGGATGCCACCGACGGCCCCAACTACCACTCCGACCGCGGTCACCTGAAGGTGCTGCGCGATGACCGCCAGGTCGCCCTGTTGCACCCGGAAAAACGCATGTATGCCAGCGGCGGCCAGGCCATGACCGAAGCCGGCATCCATCCGGCGCTGGGTGGCGATGTGTACGTCGCACTGGGAGAATCACTGGGTAATGGCGCCTGGGCCGTCCGGGTGCAGATCAAACCCTTTGTCCGCTGGATCTGGTTGGGCGCGGCGCTGATGGCGCTGGGCGGTTTCATCACCGCCGTCGACCGCCGGTTCCGCAGGCTCCCGGAGAAATCCCGATGAACACCCCCGCCCCCGAATCCAACAAGCCGCACCGCCTGCCGCCCGTCGCCATCGCGCTGGGCGCGCTGTTCTTCCTCGGCCTGCTCGGCCTGATGCTGTACGGCGTCAGCCGTTCCGGTGCACCGGACCGCGACAGCCTGCCTTCGGCGCTGATCGGCAAGCCCGCGCCGGCGTTCTCGCTGCCGGTCCTGCACGACCCCAACGTGCACGTCACCGACGAACAGCTGCGCGGCGCACCGTACATCCTCAACGTCTGGGGCAGCTGGTGCCCGACCTGCCGCGACGAGCACCCGATCCTGACCCGCTTCGCCGAGACCAAGCGCGTGCGCATGATCGGCTACAACTGGAAGGACAACCGCGACGACGCCCTGCGCTGGCTCGAACAGCTGGGCAACCCCTACATGGTCGTGCTGGCCGATGAGGAAGGCCGCACCGCGCTGGACTGGGGCATCGCCGCCGCACCGGAAACCTTCCTGGTCGACGGCAGCGGCATCGTGCGCTGGAAGTACAGCGGTGCGATCAGCCAGGACGTGCTGGACCAGCAACTGATACCGGCGCTGGAAAAGGTCGAGGCCGAAAGCGGCGGCCGCCATGTCGCGCCGGACTTCGGGGTCAGCCGATGAAGGCAGTGGCCGGCCTGCTGGTGTGGCTGTGCCTGGCCATTGCCGCCCAGGCGCAACCGGCCGGCGACCCGACGCCGCTGCAGTACCGCGACCGCGTCGAGGAAACCCGTTTCCACGCCCTCACCGCCGAACTGCGCTGCGTGCAGTGCCAGAACCAGTCGTTGGCCGACTCCAACGCGCAGATCGCCCATGACCTGCGCCGCGAGGTGCTCACCCTGATGCAACAGGGCCGCAGCGACGCGGAGATCAAGCAGTTCCTGGTCGATCGCTATGGCCCGTTCGTGCTGTACCGCCCGCAGCTGGAAGGCAGCACCCTGCTGCTGTGGTTCGGCCCGGGCCTGTTGCTGCTGGTCGGGGCGGTGGTGCTGGTGCTGTACGTGCGCCGTCGCGCGCGTGCCGTCCCTCTCGCGCCGGACGCCGGCCGTGACACCAGCCAGGATGATCGCCAATGGTGAGCACCACGTTCCTGATCGGCGCCGGGCTGCTGGCGGCCATCGCCACCGGCATCGTGCTGTGGCCGCTGTGGCGGGATGGCAAGCGGCGGATCTGGGGCACGCTGGTCGCCGCCGCCATCGTCGCCACCCTGGGCTTGCACCAATGGCTCGGCACGCCGGCCGCCCTGCAGCTGCCCGATGGCCAGAGCGCCGACGCCCCGCGCACCCTGGAGGAAGGCATCACCCAGCTGCAGGCAGCCCTGGAGAAAAACCCCGCACGCGCCGACGGCTGGCTCCTGCTGGCGCGCTCGCAACTGGAGCTGGGTCGCACCACCGAGGCCGCGGCCGCCTACGAACGCGCGGTGCAGCTGGCACCGGACGAAGCCCCCTTGCTGGTCGAGGCCGCGCAAGCGCGGGCACGGGCCAACCCACAGTCCCTGTTCGACGACACCGCCGTGCAATGGCTGCAGCATGCGCGGCAAGTCGCACCGGACAACGAACGCGCGATCTGGCTGACCGGCATCGTGCAGCGCCAGCGCGGCCAGGACGAAGCCGCCGCGGCCACCTGGGAGAGCCTGCTCAGCCGCCTGGAGCCGGCCGCCGCCGCCGCGCTGCAGGAGCAGATCGACATCGCCCGCGGCAAGACACCGACCCCTGCGCAGGCACCGGCCACCCCGACCGCCAGCACCTCACCGTCACCGGGCCTCAGCGTCACCGTCACCCTTGCCCCGGCACTGGCCGCACGCGCCGCGGCAGGCCAGGACACGGTATTCGTCATCGCGCGCGTGCCCGGTGGCCCACCGATGCCGGTCGCCGTGCAGCGCCATCCGGTCCAGGCCAACCCGTTGACCGTCACCCTCAGTGACGCGGATAGCCCCATGCCTACCCAGAAGCTGTCCGAACTCACGCGGGTGGAGGTTTTCGCGCGCCTGTCGGCCAGCGGCACCGCCATGCGCCAGGATGGCGACGTGGAATCGGCGCCGATCACGCTCGATCTGCCCACCGACAAGGTCGTGCAGATCACGCTCGGCCAACCCTGAGCGCAACATATTCAAATAGCCGCCGGTTATCTGGATGGGCATCGCCCATTTCCCCTGCCCCGTTAAAATTGGCCGATGACTGAATTCATCCCCGAAGGCAGCCGCTTTCACGCCCTCGCCTCGCCTTTCCCGATGAAGCGCGGCGGCGTGTTGCATGGTGCCCGCGTCGCTTACGAAACCTGGGGCACGCTCGATGCCCAGGCCAGCAATGCCATCCTGATCGTCACCGGGCTGTCACCCGATGCCCATGCCGCCAGCCATGCCGGCAACCCGGCGCCGGGCTGGTGGGAACCCATGCTTGGCCCCGGCAAGCCGATCGATACCAACCGCTGGTTCGTGGTCTGCGTCAATTCGCTGGGCAGCTGCAAGGGCTCCACCGGCCCCGCATCGCCGGACCCGGCGACCGGACAGCCGTACCGGCTGAGCTTCCCGGAGCTGTCCATCGAGGATGTGGCCAATGCCGCCGCCGACGTGGTCAGGGCCCTGGGCATCACGCAGCTGGCCTGCCTGATCGGCAACTCCATGGGCGGCATGACCGCGCTGGCGCTGCTATACCAGCACCCGGGCATCGCCCGCAGCCACATCAACATTTCCGGCAGCGCGCAGGCCCTGCCGTTCTCCATCGCCATTCGCTCGCTGCAGCGTGAGGCCATCCGCCTGGACCCGGCCTGGAACAACGGCGACTACGACGAGGAGCACTACCCCGAGTCGGGCATGCGCATGGCCCGCAAGCTGGGCGTGATCACCTACCGCTCGGCCTTGGAATGGGATGGCCGCTTTGGTCGCGTGCGACTGGATTCGGAGCTGGCCGACGAGGACCCGTTCGGCATGGAATTCCAGGTCGAAAGCTACCTGGAAGGCCATGCGCGCCGCTTCGTACGCCGCTTCGACCCCAACTGCTACCTCTACCTGGGCCGCTCGATGGATTGGTTCGACCTGGCCGAGTACGCCGGCGGCGACGTGCTGGCCGGGCTGGCGAAGATCCACGTCGAGCGGGCGCTGGCCATCGGTGCCAACACCGACATTCTGTTCCCGGTCGAACAGCAGCAGCAGGTTGCCGACGGACTGCGTGCCGGCGGCGCCGACGCCCGCTTCATCGGCATGGACTCGCCCCAGGGCCACGATGCCTTCCTGGTCGACTACGACCGCTTCGGCCCTGCGGTACGCGACTTCCTGCAGTCCCTGCCGACAACCGCCTGATCCCCGGGCCTACGCCACGCCCCGGGCGCGGCCGATGGCCTGATCGCACTGCCCCGAACACGCTGGCGACTCTTCCCCGAACGAGAGTCGCCACCATGGTGTCGCGCCTGTTGCTGTGCCTCCTGCTGTTGACCTGCGGCCCCCTGCATGCCGCCTCATCCCCCTTGATGTCCGCCAGCACCTGGCAGGACGGTCCCGACGTCACCCGCTTCTGGGTCAGCGAGAAACTCGACGGTGTCCGCGCCCGCTGGGATGGCCGGCAACTCCGCACCCGCACCGGCAGCGTGATACCCGCGCCCGTCTGGTTCACCCGCGGTTGGCCGGCGCAGGTGATGGACGGCGAACTCTGGATCGCGCGCGAACGCTTCGATGCCACCAGCGCCATCGTCCGCAGCAATCCCGCCCGCGACGACGCATGGCGACAACTGCGTTTCATGGCTTTCGACCTTCCGGTGCAGCCAGGCACGTTCAGCCAGCGCCTGGCTGCATTGCAGGATGTTGTCGAACAAAGCGGCAACCCGCACCTGGCCCTGGTCGAGCAACGTCGCCTGGCCGACACGGACAGCCTGCACCGTCACCTGCGCAGCGTGGCGGCAGGCGGTGGCGAGGGATTGATGCTCCACCATGAGGACAATCCCTACCGCGATGGTCGCAGCAATGGGCTGTTCAAGCTCAAGTTGTTCGAGGATGCCGAAGCACGCGTGATCGGCTACGTTCCCGGCAAGGGCAAGTACACCGGCATGGTTGGCGCACTGTTGATGGAGATGCCGCAGGGGCTGCACTTCCGCCTGGGCAGCGGATTGAGTGACGCGTTGCGCCGCACGCCGCCACCGGTCGGCAGCCAGGTCACTTACCGCTACAACGGGCTGACACCCAACGGCCTGCCGCGCTTCCCCCGCTTCCTGCGGGTACGGCATGCCAACCAGTGACACCCCGGCCTGGAACAGGCGATGCCGGTTCCAGGCTGGACGCGCCCCTGCCCCACCGGTCACTATCGCCGGCCGCGTGATTGGGCTCCAATACACCCCTCCGAACCACCACGCCGACGATGCGCTACCAGGGACGACTGCAGGACTGGAACGACGACAAGGGCTTCGGCTTCGTCACCCCCAACGGTGGCGGCGAACGCGCCTTCGTCCACATCAAGGCGTTCGACCAACGCGGGCAGCGCCCCTCCAACGGCGCGCTGATCAGCTACGCGGTGCGCAAGGATGAACGCAACCGCCTCAATGCCACCGCCGTGCGCCTGGCCGACACGGCGGGCGCCCGCGGCCGCAATACGCCCGCATCCAGGGGAAGATCCACCACGCCCGGCCGCCACGCACGCCACCTGCCACGTATCGCGCTGGGTCTTTCGGCCCTGCTGTCGCTCGCAGCGTGCGGGTGGCTGGAATGGATACCGGCATGGTCCGCGCTGGTCATCGTCAGCCTCAGCCTGGTCGCCCTGCTGCTGTACGCGCTGGACAAGGCCGCCGCGCAGCAGGGTAACCGTCGCACCCCTGAGAACACCCTGCACCTGGTGTCGCTGCTGGGTGGCTGGCCCGGTGCGCTGATGGCGCAGGGGTTGTTCCACCACAAGCACCGCAAGCGGTCCTTCCAGGTCGCGTTCTGGCTGACCGTGCTCATCCATTGCGCGGTGCTCTACCTGCTGGCGTCCGGCCGCTTCACGCGCGTCCACTGAGCCGGCTCCTCGGCGCCATGCCATCGGAACGGGACCTCTTCACGGTGCCGTCGTATCATGGCCGCCGTTTGCCGCGTTCCACCGGACTCATGGACAGAGCCTTCCGCCCCCTTCTTCCCCGCCTGCGTGCCGGTCTGTTTGGCCTGGCCACGCTCACCGTGCTGTGCATTGCACCGGCGTCCGCGCAGACGGCACGCAAGCCGTCGTCCTACGAACATGCCCCGCAGGCTCCCAGCGCCGCCTCACGGCAGGCACCGGACTTCCTGTCACGCATTGATGGCCGCGAGGACTTCATGCGCCTGGCCCGTGTCTACAACGTCGGCACGCCACTCGAGATCCCGCACCTGATCTTCGCGATTGATCGGCAGCAGGGCGATCGCATGTACTACATCAACACGCCGCGTTTCCCGCTGCACGAGACCTTCGTACGCCGCGAGAAGCTCATGCCCCAGCTGGACAAGGCAACGCTGGCGGCGCAGTACCGCGATCCACAGCGGCGGTTCCTGTTCGGCACCCTCAGCTGGCAACGCGCCCTGCCCGGCTACGTACATGAATTCTGGGAAGGCGACCAGCTCACGCCGGAACTGCTGCGGCTGGCCGACGCCCGTGTCCGTGCCACGTTCCAGGACGCGATCCGGTTCAAGAGCAACTCCACCCAGCAGGAACAGGCCGCCCGTGCCGCAGGCGTCGCGTTCATCACCCAGGAAGCGCTGCTGCGTGAGCAGGTCTTCCTGCCGTTGAACACCGGTCGCGCGCAGGGCCGCCTGCGCATCGTGCGTTCGGTGGAGCAGGCCGGCGAGCTGTCGCCGCAGGACATCGTGGTACTGGATGAGGTCCCCATCTCGCTGCCACCGGTAGCCGGGCTGATCACCCAACGTCCTTCCACCCTGCTCTCGCACGTCAACCTGCTGGCCAAGGGGTGGCGGATTCCCAATGCGTATGTCCGCGACGCACAGGCCGAGCTGCGCCGCCATGACGGCCAATGGGTGGAGCTTGAGGTCAGCAACACCAACTACAGCGTGCGCCCGGCCACGCGTCCGGCACGCGTACCCGCCAGCACCGCGCAGCGTCCAACCGCCAGCCTGCCGCGACCGGACCTGTCGGTCAGTGCGCTCAAGCCATTGGCCGAACTGCGCCGGGGCGACAGCCGCCATTGCGGCGTGAAGGCCGCCAATCTCGGCACGCTCCGCGCCGCGCTGCCGCCCGATGCGCGTGTGCCGGACGGCTTCTGCATTCCGTTCTCGCGCTACCAGGCCTTCATGCAGCGCCTGCGCATTCCCGAACGACTGGCCGCGTTGGAGCAAAGCCCGGGCTTCGCCAGCGACGCCTCACGCCGTCGCCAGGCGTTGACCGAGCTGCGCCAGGCCATCGCCAATGCGCCTGCGGACCCTGCGCTGGTCCAGCTCGTGCAGAGCCAATGGCAAGGCCAGTTGCGGAGCGCCGGCGTGTTCGTGCGCAGCTCGTCCAACTCCGAGGACCTGCCCGGCTTCAGCGGTGCCGGCCTGTACACGACCGTTCCCAACGTCGTGCGCGCCGATGCGTTGGTCAAAGCGGTGCAGACGGTGTGGGCGTCGGTCTACAACTTCGAAGCCTACGAAGCCCGGCGCGTGGCAGGGCTGGGGCAGGATGCGGTGGTCATGGCGGTACTGGTGCAGCAGGCCGTGCCTTCGGACAGCTCGGGCGTGATGATCACCCGCGATCCGTTCGATGCTGGCCGTCGCAACATCACCTACATCTCGGCCAAGCGCGGGCTGGGCATCCGCGTGGTGGAAGGCAAGCGCCAGGCCGAACAGGTGATGTATTCCAGCCGCTCGCGGGCGGCGCAGGTGCTCAGCCGTTCGGCCGAAGACACCCAGCTGGTCGCCGATCGCAACGGCGGCGTACGCGAGGTCGCCCTGCCCGCTTCGCGCCAGGTACTGAACGACGCATTGGTCGCGCGGCTTGCCGCCGTTGGCCGCAGAACCCGGCAAGCCCTGGGCGGCGCCGAGCAGGACATCGAGTGGGCGGTGGTCGGCAACGACATCCTGATCCTGCAGTCGCGCCCTTACGTGGACGGTAACCGGTAACCCAGCAGGCGTCGCCCTTCCAAGGACCTGCCGCACCGCCAGCTTCGCGGCTGAAGCCGCTCCTACCCGCAATCCGGACGACTGCAGCAACCGCCCCCTTCCGTTGGCGCAGCCATGGGGAGGGTTGGGGAGGGGCGGCCCTTTCGACGATCTGCCGCAGCGCCAGCTTCGCGGTTGAAGCCGCTCCTACCCGTAATCCGGACGACTGCAGCAACCGCCCCCTCCCTTTGGCGCAGCCAAGGGGAGGGTTGGGGAGGGGTCGCCCTTCCAACGATCTGCCACAGCGCCAGCTTCGCCGCTGAAGCCGTTCCTACGGCGCGGCGGGGTCCAACTGCAGCAGCTGCCCCTGCTGCAGGCGGTACTCCCGGTGCACGACGCCTGGCGGCAGGCGGTCGTGCGTGATCATCAGCAGGCTGCGCGAACCCAGGGCCGCGGCCAGGTCCGTCAACAGCGCGTGCGCGGTGTCCACGTCCAGGCCTTCGGTGGGTTCATCGAGCACCATCAGCGGCGCATCGCGCAACAACGCGCGGGCCAGCGCCAGGCGTCGCGCCTGCCCGGCCGACATCGTCGCGCCGTTCTCGCCGACCCATGCCAGCAACCCGCCCTGCTGGCGCGCCCATTCGCCCAGGCGGACCTGTTCCAGCACCTGCCACAGTGCATCGTCGCTGGCATCCGGACGGCCAAGGCGCAGGTTCTCGGCAATGCTGCCGGCGAACACCGGCGCGCCCTGCGGCAACCACGCGATCTGGCGATGCCAATCGTCCTGTGCGAACCGGCGCAGGTCCACGCCGCCGTAGCGCACACTGCCCTGCCCCGGGTCCCACAGCCGCAGCAGCAGCGCCGACAACGTGGTCTTGCCGCTGCCGCTGTCGCCCCGAATCGCCACGCGGTCTCCCGCTGCAAGGTGCAGGTCCACGCCGTCCAGCAGGCGCCGGCGCTCGCCAGGCCAAGTGAACACCACCTGCTCGAACACGACCGATGCATCACCGGCCGGCACCGACGCCGGCGTCGCGGCCTCGGGCACCGACGGTGGCTGCTCGATGATCTGCTGCAGGCGTCCTCCGGCCACGCGTGCGGACTGCCACGCCTGCCAGGCGATGCCGCTGCCTGCAGCCACCTCCAGCAACGCCACCGTCATGAACACCAACGCCGCCGCATAGGGTGCTTCTATCCGCCCGGCCTCGAAGGCGGACAGCGCCAACCACAACATCGCCAGCAGGCCCAGCCCCGACAAGACGGCATGCAGGACGTTGCCGCCGATCAGGCGGCGACGGCGCCGCCGGTCACGACCGGCCACTTCGCGTGCGGCCGCATCGACACGTGCGATCCAGGCATCGCGCGCGTGCAGCGCGGTGAGGTCGGCAACACCTTCCAACCCTTCATAGGCGAGCGTGCGCAGGGTCGCACGGCTCTGCGCACGTTGCGCCTCGCCGGCATCCCCGCGTCGCACCGCCAGCAGCGGCACGCCCACGCCCACCAGCACCGCCAGCACCAGCAACAACAATGCCGCCGGCCAGTAGATCAACGCGGCGGCGATGATCGCGGCCACGCACATGCCGGCCAGCGCCAGCAGCGGCCCCAGCGCGCGCACCACCCAACCGTCCATCTCGCCGATATCGGACATCAGCCGCGCCAGCAGTTCGCCGGTACGGCTGCTGCCCAAGCGTGCCGGCGCCAGCGGCAAGGCGCGCCGGAAGAACCACACGCGCAGGTCCCGGGCAATGCGCAGGGTGGCCTCGTGCCCGACCAGCTTCTCGAAGTAGCGCGACACGATCCGCGCCATCGTCAGCCCGCGGATCCCCGCCGATGGCGAGAAGAAGTTGAAGGTCGCGCCCATGCCCAGCGCACCGGCCAGCGCCGCCCCGGTCAGGAAGCCGCCGGACAGCCCCAACAGGCTCACCCCGGCCAGCATCGTGGTGAACAGCAGCACGATCGACAGCAACAACCACCCGCGCTGTCGGCCGAACACGCTTCGCATGTCATCGCCGCTCATGCGCGCACCTCCGGCTGCTGCAGGTCGATGATCGCGTCGGCCCAGCGCATCGCCGCCTCGCTGTGGGTCGCCATCAACACCGTGCGCCCCCGCGTATGTGCGGCCAGGGCCTGCAGCAGGTCGGCCTCGGTCTGCGGATCAAGGAACGCGGTGGGCTCGTCGAGCAGGAGCAGGTCCGGCTCTCGCAACAGCAGCCGGGCCAGGCCGATGCGACGCGCCTCGCCGCCGGACAGGCCAAAGCCGCGCTCGCCGATCACCGTGTCCAGGCCCTGCGGCAGGTCCCGGGCAAACCGCATCACCTGCGCCACCTCCGCCACGGCCTGCAGCCGCGCGTCACTGACCGACGGGTCGGCCAGCCGCAGGTTGTCGGCGATCGAACCGTGGAACAGGTACGGGCGCTGCCCGGCATAACCGACCCTGACCCCCTCGCGCAGCACGATCCGGCCCTGGCGGGGCGGCAACCATCCCGCCAGCGCTTCCAGCACGGTGCTTTTGCCGCTGCCGCTGGGCCCGACCAGCGCCACGCGCTGGCCATCGGTGAGGGAGAGAGAGAAACCACGCAGCACATCCTGCGCACTGCCCTGCGGGCGCAATGTCGCGCCCTGCACCCGCAACAAGGGCGCATGCCGCTGGGCCGGTTCCTGCCCGGTGGACGCGGTGTCGGCCGGCCCCGGGGCAAGGCGGGTGTCCTCGGCCAGCAGCCGCTCCACTTCCGCCGCCGCCGCCAGCGCGTTGGCCCGGTCGTGGTAATGCGCGGCCAGCCGCCGCAACGGTGCGTAGAACTCCGGCGCCAGCAGCAGGCAGAACATGCCGGTACCCAGGGTCGGCACGCTGGCATGCAGCGACATCATCCCCAGGTAGCTCAGGCCCAGGTACAGGGCCACCATCGCCACGCTGACCGAGGCGAAGAACTCCAGCACGGTGGAGGACAGGAAGGCGATCCGCAGTACCTTCATGGTCCGCACGCGCACCCCGTCGGCGGCCTGCGCGATGCCCTGCAACTCGGCATCCCCGCGCCCGTACAGGCGCAGCAGGCCCAGCCCCTTGATGCGATCGGCGAAATGCCCGCTCATGCGCGCCAGCTCGCCGAGCTGGGCCCGGCCGGCGGCCTCGGCACCCCAGCCCACCAGCATCATGAAGAACGGCACCAGCGGTGCGGTGAACAGGAAGATCACCGCCACCACCCAGTCCACCCAGGCCACTGCGACGGCGATCAGCAGCGGCACCACCACCACTTCCACCCGTACCGGCTGGAAACCGGCGTAGTAGCCCTCGATGGCGTCACCGTGGGCCAGCAGCAGCTCGCCCAGCTCGCCGCTGCGCTGGCGTCGCTGCCACAGCGGGCCGCGTGCCATCAGCCGCCGGTAGACCTGCTCGCGCAGCGCCAGCCGCGCACTGTCGGCCACGTCTCCGGCGGCGGACTGGGTCAGGCCGCCCAGCAGGCTGCGCGCCACCAGCACCGCGGCCAGCAGGCCGAAAACGTGAACTGCCTGCACGATGGGCAAGCGCTCCACTACTATGCTCTGGATCAACCAGGCAATGGCCCCGGCCTGCACGATCAGCAACGCACCCGAAGCACACACGGACAGGGCCGCCAGCCGCTGCCGTGGGCGGGCCCCGGCGGCGAGGGAGGCCAGCCATTGCTGATGCTGGCGACGCTGCTGGCGCAACGCTTCGCCCGGATGTGGAACTTCGCTCAAGATTGGCAACTCTGGTGAAGGAAATCTGCCTGATTGTAAGCAAGCAGCACCCCGTCCGCCGGCAACCGCACCTTCGCGGTTGCGCACGACCGTCACATTGATCCAGATCAAGGCACGGCAATGCATGAACCCGGAGCATTCTGTCCATAGAACCCCCTCCAGCCCCATGACGCCCACCCACGAGGTAGATAGGCCATGATTGATCCAACAGTCGTAGAACTGTCGCGGTTGCAGTTCGCGCTGACCGCGATGTACCACTTCCTTTTCGTCCCGCTCACCCTGGGCCTGTCCTTCATGATCGCGATCATGGAGAGCGTCTATGTCATGACCGGCAAGGACGTCTGGCGCCGCATGACCCTGTTCTGGGGCGTGCTGTTCGGTATCAACTTCGCCATGGGCGTGGGTACCGGCATCGTCATGGAGTTCCAGTTCGGCATGAACTGGTCCTACTACAGCCATTACGTCGGCGACATCTTCGGCGCGCCGCTGGCCATCGAAGGCCTGATGGCGTTCTTCCTGGAAGCCACCTTCATCGGCCTGTTCTTCTTCGGCTGGGGCCGGCTGTCCAAGGTGCAGCACCTGACCGTGACCTGGCTGATGGCGCTGGGTACCAACCTGTCGGCACTGTGGATCCTGATCGCCAACGGCTGGATGCAGCACCCGGTAGGTGCCGTGTTCAACCCGGAAACGATGCGCATGGAAGTCGTGGACTTCATGGCCGTGCTTTTCAACCCGGTGGCACAGGCCAAGTTCGTGCACACCGTGTCGGCCGGCTACGTGACCGGCGCGGTGTTCGTGATGTCGATCAGCGCCTTCTTCCTGCTGCGCAACAAGCACCATGACGTCGCCCGCCGCTCGTTCGCGGTGGCGGCGGCCTTCGGCCTGCTGTCCTCGCTGTCGGTGGTGGTGCTGGGTGACGAAAGCGGCTACGCCGCCAACGAGCACCAGAAGATGAAGCTGGCCGCGATCGAAGCCATGTGGGAGACCGAGCGTGCCCCGGCCGACTTCACCGCCTTCGGCATCCCGAACCAGCAGACCCACCAGAACGACTACGCGGTCAAGATCCCGTACCTGATGGGCCTGATCGCCACCCGTTCGCTGGACAAGCCGATCCCGGGCATCCTGGAACTGGTCGAGCGCGCCGAGCACCGCATCCGCGGCGGCCAGCTGGCCTACGGTGCACTGGAACGCATCCGCGCCAACAAGAACGACGTCGAAGCCCGTGAGATGTTCGACCGCCATTGGCAGGACCTGGGCCACGGCCTGCTGCTCAAGCGTTACCGCGAGGACATCCTCAACGCCACGCCGCAGGAGATCTCGCAGGCCGCGATGGACACGGTGCCGACGGTGGCCCCGCTGTTCTGGACCTTCCGCATCATGGCCGGCCTGGGTTTCTACCTGATCGCCTTCTTCGCGGTGGCCTTCTACTACTCCTGCCGCCACAACTTCCAGGACAAGCGCACCTTCCTGAAGATCGCGCTGTGGACGCTGCCGGCCCCGTGGATCGCCATCGAATGCGGTTGGTTCATCGCCGAGTACGGCCGCCAGCCGTGGGCAGTGGATGGCGTGCTGCCGACCTTCTACGCCGCCTCGGGCCTGGCCCTGCACCAGATCGTCATGACCCTGGCCGGCTTCACCGCGCTGTACACGGTGCTGATGATCATCGAGATCAAGCTGATGCTGAAGGCCATCCGCAAGGGCCCGGACGACATCCTGCCCTCGCTGCAGCCCTCGGCTGCTTCCAACAACGCCGCCTCGCCGGCCACGCGCCAGGCATAAGGCAGGAGAACACTCATGGATTTCATTCTTCTGGACTACACGACGCTACGCGTGATCTGGTGGCTGCTGCTGGGCGTGCTGCTGATCGGCTTCGCGGTGATGGATGGTTTTGACCTGGGCGTCGGCGCGCTGCTGCCGTTCGTGGCCAGGACCGACGAGGAACGCCGCCTGGTGATCAACACCATCGGCCCGGTATGGGAAGGCAACCAGGTGTGGCTGGTGCTCGGTGGCGGCGCGATCTTCGCCGCCTGGCCGCCGCTGTACGCGGTGAGCTTCTCCGGCTTCTACCTGGCGATGTTCGTCATCCTGTTCGCCCTGATCCTGCGCCCGGTCGGCTTCAAGTACCGCGGCAAGATGCCCAGCCAGCGCTGGCGCAACAACTGGGACTGGGCACTGTTCATCGGTGGCTTCGTCCCGGCGCTGATCATGGGCGTGGCCGTGGGCAACGTGCTGCTGGGCGTCCCCTACCACTTCGATGACAGCCAGCGCGTCTGGTACACGGGCACGTTCTTCGGCCTGCTGACCCCGTTCGCCCTGCTGGCCGGCCTGCTCAGCGTCGCCATGCTGGTCTCGCACGGTGCCGCCATGCTGGTGCTCAAGACCGACGGCCCGGTGGCCGATCGTTCGGCCCGCTTCGGCAGCATCGCCGCCATCGTCAGCTTCGTGCTGTTCGCCGCCGGCGGTGCCTGGGTCGCACTGGGCCTGCCGGGCTATGCAATCACCTCGCAGGTGATCAGCGATGGGGCCAGCAACCCGCTGTTGAAGACCGCCGAACTGACCGCCGCCGGTGGCTGGATGCACAACTACAGCGCCATGCCGGCCACGATCCTGGCACCGGTGGTGGGCCTGATCGGCGCACTGGCCAGTGCGGTGCTGCTGCGCAAGCGCCGTGGCGGCCTGGCCTTCATCGCCTCGGGCCTGTCGATCGCCGGCATCATCTTCACCGTCGGCTTTGCCATCTTCCCGTTCCTGCTGCCCTCCTCCAGCCAGCCGGGCTCCAGCCTGACGCTGTGGGACGCATCGTCCAGCCATCTGACGCTGTGGATCATGCTGCTGGCCACGGTGGTCTTCCTGCCGATCATCATCGGCTACACCACCTGGGTGTACCGCGTGCTGAAGGGCAAGACCACGCTGACGGAAATGGGTGAAAACCCGAACGCCTACTGATCCACATCCACGCTTTAGGAAGGAGACATCACATGTGGTATTTCGCCTGGATTCTGGGTGCTGGCCTTGCTTCGACCGTTGCGATCCTCAACGGCATGTGGTTCGAAGCACGCGAAGCGCGCAAGAGTGAAACAAAACGTTAAAAAAGTGCGCTGAGGTATTGTCAGGAGCCCGGACTGAGCGTATCTTTCCGGGCTCCTTCACGGGGTGTAGCTCAGTCTGGTAGAGCGCTACGTTCGGGACGTAGAGGTCGCAGGTTCGAATCCTGTCTCCCCGACCAGAAGGTCGCATCGAAGCCTGGAAAACGGCGACGTTTTCCAGGCTTTTTTGTGGATGTACAAGCCGCCTTCGGGCGCACTGGAAGCAACCCTCCCGCGCGGTTGGCTTCCGGGGAAAACCACTTGCAAGACTGCGGGAACGCCGTTATCATAGGCGGCTCCTTCGGGGTGTAGCTCAGTCTGGTAGAGCGCTACGTTCGGGACGTAGAGGTCGCAGGTTCGAATCCTGTCTCCCCGACCAATTCAACAAAAGCCGGCCTCTGGCCGGCTTTTGTTTTAGGCGGGTTCCACACGGTGCCGGACCCGCCATGCCGGAGTTCGACATGTCTTCGCCCACCACCTCCCCCACCCCGGCCCCGCTGCTGCATGGCCGTCTGCTGGCGTTCGTCGCCATCGTGCTGGTCTCGGCCAACCTGCGCAGCGCGGTGACCTCGCTGACGCCCTTGCTGGACCGGCTGGGCCACGTCTTCGACTTCGGCAGCACCATGACCGGCGTGCTCGGCATGATGCCGACGGCCGCCTTCGCCGCCTTCGGCCTGGCGACGCCCCGCATCACCCGCGCCATCGGCCTGGAACGCACCGCCGTGCTGACCATGGTGCTGGCCACGCTGGGCCTGCTGCTGCGCGCCGCCTCCGGCAATGTCGGCATGCTGATGCTGGGCTCGGCGATCGCGCTGGCCGGCATGGGCATGGGCAACGTGGTGGTCCCGCCGCTGGTCAAGCGCTACTTCGCCGACCGCGTTGGCACGTTGAGCACGATCTACATCACCGTGCTGCAGGCCGGCACCATGATCCCCGCGCTGCTGGCGGTGCCGATGGCCGATGCCTTCGATTGGCGCATCTCGCTGGGCATGTGGTCGCTGCTGTCGCTGGCCGCCCTGCTGCCATGGATCCTGCTCGCCCGGCAGGCGCCCCGCGAAGCCGCCTCGGCAGCCACCGGCCACGCGCCGGGGCGTGTCTGGAAGACATCGCTGGGCTGGGGCATGGCACTGATGTTCGGCATGACCTCGCTGGGTACCTATTCCCTGTTCACCTGGCTGCCGAAGGTGATGGTGGAAGCCGGCGCCAGCGAAGCCTTCGGTGGCGTGATGGTGGCGGTGTACTCGGCGATCGGCCTGGCCCCTTCGCTGCTGGTGCCCGCGCTGGCGGTGCGCCTGCGCAACCCGTTCCCGATCGCGGTGATGGTGTTCGTGCTGAACATGATCGCCTTCGCCGGCCTGCTCTGGGCCCCGATGAAGGCCCCCTGGCTGTGGGCAATCATCGCCGGCCTGGGCCCTTCCACGTTCCCGCTGGGCCTGACCCTGATCAACCTGCGCACCCGCACCCAGGCCGGCTCGGCCGCCCTGTCCGGCTTCATGCAGGGGGTGGGCTACAGCCTGGCCAGCCTTGGCCCGCTGCTGTTCGGCTGGCTGCACGGCGTCAGCGGTGGCTGGACCTGGTCGTTCGCCTTCCTCGCGCTGTGCTCGGTGGTGCTGACCACCGCCGCCTGGTTCGCCTGCAAGCCGCAGCAGCTGGAGGACCGCTGGTAAGGCGGCGCTCCCTCGGCGGGTATCAACCCAACGGGTGCCGCAACTGGCCCTCACCCTGCACCACGAAACGCTCCACCGTGAGCGCTTCCAGGCCCATCGGCCCATAGGAATGCAGGCGCGTGGTGGAGATGCCGATTTCCGCGCCCAGCCCCAGCTCACCGCCGTCGGAGAAGCGTGAGGAGGCGTTGACCATCACCACCGCCGAGCGCAATGCCCGCACGAATGCCTGGCCGTGTGCGGGCGTACCGGTGGCGATCACCTCGGTATGGTCGGAGGTGTACTGCTGGATATGCGCGATGGCAGCCTGCAGGTCCGGCACGATGCGGATGGCCAGGATCAGGTCCAGGTACTCGGCGGCGTAGTCGTCTTCCGTGGCGGCCAATACGTCCGGCAGCACCGCGCGGGTGGCCACATCCCCCCGCAGCTCCACCCCGCGCTCGCGCAACGCCTGCGCCGCCGCCGGCAGGAAGCGCGCGGCGATGGCTTCATGCACCAGCAGTGTTTCCAGCGAATTGCAGGCCGCCGGACGCGAGACCTTGCCATCGACCAGCAGGCCGATCGCCAGATCGATATCGGCACTGTCATCGACGAACAGATGGCACACGCCCTTGTAGTGCTTGATCACCGGCACCCGCGCATGCTCGGCGACGAAGCGGATCAGGCCCTCGCCACCGCGCGGGATGGCCAGGTCGATGACGTCGTTGAGCTGCAGCAGTTCCAGCATGGTTTCGCGGCGCAGGTCCTCGACCAGGGTCAGCGCCGCTTCCGCCAAGCCGGCCTCGCGCAGGGCGCGCCGGAGGCTGGCGGCGATGGCGGTGTTGGAATGGATCGCCTCCGAACCGCCACGCAGGATCACGCCGTTGCCGGCCTTGATGCACAGCGCAGCCGCATCGGCGGTCACGTTCGGGCGCGCCTCGTAGATCATCGCGATCACCCCCAGCGGCACGCGCACCTTCTGCACGCGGATGCCATTGGGCCGCACATAGTCGCGGGTGACCTCGCCCACCGGGTCCGGCAGCGCCGCCACCTCGCGCAGCGCATTGGCCACGCCGGCCAGCCGCGCCGGATTCAACGCCAACCGGTCGAGCATCGCAGTGCCCACGCCCTTGTCGCGCGCGGCCTGCAGGTCCTTGTCGTTGGCCGCCAGAATGGCCGGCGCATCGGCCTCCAGTGCCGCCGCCATCGCCTGCAGCAGGTCGCCACGGGCCTGCGTGGAGAGACGGCCCAGTTGCAGGGCGGCATCACGGCATTGCAGGGCCAGGGTGCGGATATCACTCATGACGGTTCCCGTGGTTGCGGGGCGAACTCACAGCACCACCATGTCATCACGGTGGACCACGTTGTCGCCGTAGTTGTAGCCAAGGATGGATTCGATCTCGCGCGTGTGGTGCTGGCTGATGCGGCGGATGTCCACCGCCGAATACTGGCTGACGCCGCGCGCGACCTTCTGCTGGCCCTGTGCGTCGAACAGGCGTACCTCCACCATGTCGCCGCGCCGGAACTCACCTTCGGCGCCGAGCACGCCGCCGGGCAGCAGCGATGCACCTTTCTCGCGCAGCGCACGCGCGGCACCGGCGTCGATCAGGATCGCACCCGGTTCCAGTGGCGCATGCCGCAGCCAGTACTTGCGTGCGGCGATGCGCGACTGCCCGGCGTGCAGGCGGGTACCGCGCAGCCGCCCCTGGGCCAGCCCGCGCACCACGTCGCCATCCCGGCCGTTGAACAGGAAGGTATCGATCCCCGCCGCACCGGCCTTGGCCGCGGCCTGCAACTTGGTCTGCATGCCACCGGTCCCCACCGCGCTGCCGCTGCCACCGGCCATCGCCAACACCTCCGGCGTCAGTTCCAGGACCTCGTTGATCGGCCGCGCATCGGGATTGCCGCGCGGGTCGGCGGTATACAGGCCATCGATGTCGGTGGCGATGAACAAGGCATCGGCGTCCACCAGCGCGGCCACGATCGCGGCCAGATTGTCGTTGTCGCCCAGCTTCAGTTCATCCACCGAAACGGTGTCGTTCTCGTTGACCACCGGCAGCGCACCCAGCGCCAGCAGCTCGGTGAGTGCGGCGCGCGCGTTGAGATAGCGTCGGCGGTTGCGCAGGTCGTCGTGGGTCAGCAGCACCTGTGCCACCGGCCGTTCGAAGAAGCGCTGCCACAGCGCGATCAGCTGCGCCTGGCCCAACGCGGCCAGCGCCTGCCGTGCCGCCATCGCCGCACCGGCCTCGGCCGCCTTCGGCACGATGGCGCGCCCGGCCGCCACCGCGCCGGAGGACACGATCACCACCTCACGCCCGGCCAGCACATTGGCCGAAACGAACTGCGCCAAGCCCAGCGCGAAGCGTGGCGTCAGCCCGCCGCCGTCGGCGGCGAGCAGGCTGCTGCCGACCTTGAGCACGGCTCGGCGCCACTGCGGCAGCGCTTGTTCGGTGAACGGCGAAAGTGAAGTCTGGATCATGGGATCAACGTGTATTCCACTCGTGAATGATCAGCTCGGAACTGCCGTGGAGGGCCAACGGATCGGCCGCGACGACGGCCTTGGCGGCTTCCAGAGTTTCGATGTTCTTCAAGACATAGGCGCCGCCGGTGCCATCGCTGAAGCCGCCGGTCAGATGCAACTGGTCTTTCGCGTCGAGTGCGTTGAGGAAAGCGATGTGGGGGGCAATCACTGCATCGTCAAATGACGGCTTGCGCATTGCCAGTACGAGGTAGAGCTTCATTGCGTTCTCCTTTAGCTGCGCATGACACCACGACGAAAGCGAAGATGACACGATTGCTTTCGCTTGGAACTTGCTTTGGCTGTTGCTTTGGCTGTCCCTTCTCCCGCCTGCGGGAGAAGGTGCCCGAAGGGCGGATGAGGGATGCTTTGGACGTTGCCCAGCCAGGAGCTTCCCCTCACCCCAACCCCTCTTCCGCAGGCGGGAGAGGGACTTAAGCCGCAGCCGGAGCCAGGACCAAACCAACACGGGCGCCCCAGGCGCCCGTGTCCACCTCAGCCCTGCAGCGCCGCCAGGCGTGCGTTGAGCTCGTCCAGACGCAGGTCCGCCGCCGCGCCGGGCGACACGCGCGCGGCCAGGCTGCCTTCGGGGGTACGCCCCTGCCCCGCCGTTTCCGACGACGCCGCCGCGGCCTTGTAGGCATCGCGGAACGGCACGCCTGCCACGGCCGCTTCCACTGCCACGTCGGTGGCATACATGCCCGAATCAATGGCCGCACGGATGTGATCGTCCCGCCAGTCCAGGTTGGACAACAACGCCGGCAGCAGTTCCAGCGCCGCCAGGCCACGACCAAAGCCGTGCACGATGGCGCCCTTGGAGTTCTGCAGGTCGCGCTGGTAACCGGACGGCAGCGACAGCAACTGCTCGATCTCGGTGCGCGCGGCGGCGACGCTGGCGTGGGTGGCGCGCATCAGCTCGATCACGTCCGGGTTGCGCTTGTTCGGCATGATCGAGCTGCCGGTGGTGTACTGCGCCGGCAGCGCCACGAAGGCGAACTCGCCGGTGGTGAACAGCGACAGGTCCCAGGCGATGCGGCGCAGGTCCAGCGTGGCCCCACCCAAGGCTTCCAGTGCAGCCAGCTCGAATTTGCCGCGCGAGAGCTGGGCGTAGATCGGGCTGATCTGCATGCGCGCGAACTGCAGCGCCTGCGTGGTGTGGGCACGGTCCAGCGGCAGGTTGACGCCGTAGCCGGCCGCGGTACCCAGCGGGTTGGTGTCGATCAATGCGCGGGTATCACGGGCGCGCACCGCGTTGTCGATGAACGCCTCGGCCCAGCCGGCCCACCACATGCCCGCCGAGGACACCACGGCGCGCTGGATGTGGGTGTAGCCCGGCAGCGGCTGCTGCTGTTCGGCGGCAGCACGGTCCAGCGCCACCCGCGCGACCTCGATGCTGATCTGCGCCACGCGCGCCAGTTTCTCCTTCAACCAAAGCCGGGTGGCCACCAGGATCTGGTCATTGCGGCTGCGGCCGGTGTGGATCTTGCGGCCGGCATCACCCAGGCGTTCGGTCAGGCGGGCCTCGATCGCCGAGTGGCAATCCTCGTACTGCTCGTCGAGCACGAACGCACCGCTGCGGAAGTCCTCGGCCAGCGTCGTCAGTTCGCGCGTGAGCGCGGCCAGCTCGTCGGCGCTGAGGATGCCGATGTGCTGCAGGCCTTCGGCATGCGCCGCGCTGGCCTGGATATCGTGCAGGAAGAACTCGCGATCGAGGATGACGTCGTCGCCGGCCAGGAAAGTCTGGATCTTCGCGTCGACCGCGACGCCGGGTTTCTGCCAGAGCAGGTTGGTCATGGTGGTTTCTCGGAATCGAAAAGGTTTGCTATGGCTGTCTGCAGAAGCGGCCTTGGCCGCGCCTGCGAAGCTCGTCACTGCGGGATGGCGGTCAACTCGTCCAGGCCCAGCGCGCGGTTGAGGTTCTGCAGCGCCTGGGTCGCGGCGCCCTTGAGCAGGTTGTCGATGGTCGCCACCACCACCACGCGCTTGTTGCCCGGCGCCATCGTGAAGCCGCCGATCTGCACGCCATGGGTGCCGGCGATGCGGCTCACCCATGGCGCCTCGTCCACGACCTCCACCAACGGCTCGCCGGCGTAGCGATGCGTATACAGCGCGACGATCTCCTCGCGCTTGAGCGGCTGTTGCAGCCACAGGTTCACGGTCATGGTGATGCCGCGGAAATGCGGCGCCACGTGCGGCATGAACTCCACCGGCACGCCGAGCTGGGTCGACACCTCGCGCTCGTGCACGTGGTTGGTCAACGCATACGGCATCAGGTTGTCGCGCAGCAGCTCGGGGTTGTTCTTGTCCGAGGGCGTGGTGCCGGCGCCGGACCAACCCGACACACCGAAGCACGTCGGCGGCCCGGCCAGCTGCGACAGCAACGGCGCGATCACCAGCTGCATCGCGGTGGCGTAGCAGCCCGGGTTGCTGATCCGCTTCTGCCCGTCGTAACGGTTGCGGGTCAGCTCCGGCAGGCCGTAGTACCAGTGGTTGTCGAAGCGATAGTCCGCCGACAGGTCGACGATCACCGTGTCCGGCCTGGCTGCATCCAACGCCGCCACGAACGGTTCGGCCTTGCCATTCGGCAGCGCCAGCACCACCGCGTCCACGCCCTTGGCGGCGACTGCGTCGGCGTCCAGGCTCTCGTAGCGCAGTTCACCGGTGTAGGCATCGTTGTGGTCGGCCACGCGCTGCCCGGCCAGCTCGCGCGAGGACACGAACGCCAGTTCGATGTCCGGGTGCGCGGCCACCAGCTTGATCAGCTCGGTACCGGTGTAGCCGCGCGCGCCGACGATGCCCAGCGAGAATTTCTTGTCAGTCATGAATGCGAATCCAGCAGGAACTGCAGGTGGGCTTTCACCGCCGGCCATTCCGTATCGATGATGGAGAACACCACGGTATCGCGACGCGACCCGTCCGAATGGCGCTTGTGGCTGCGCAGCACGCCGTCCTGCTTCGCGCCCAGGCGGGCGATGGCCCGACGCGAGATCTGGTTGAACCAGCTGGTCTCGAAGCCCACGCTGATGCAGCCCACCACCTGGAAGGCATGCTGCAGCAACAGCAGCTTGGCCTCGGTATTGAGGCCAGTGCGCTGCACGCGCGGGTTGTACCAGGTGTAGCCGATGTTCAGGCGCGGCACGTCCGCTTCCAGCGCGTAGAAGCGGGTGCTGCCCACCACCTCACCGGCGGCGTCCTTGACCACGAAGGCCAGCACCTTGCCCTGCGCCTGCACGTCCAGGGCGGCGTCGACGTAACCCTGCACCGCTTCGGGTGCCGGCACGTTGGTGTACCAGCAGCGCGACAGTTCACCGTCGCCCAGGGCCAGCTCCAATGCCGGCACGTGCGCCCGTTGCAACGGCTGCAGCCATGCATGCCGGCCCCTCAGTTCCGGTGGCGTATTCCAGAGAGTGTCCGAACCGACCTGCATCGCATCAATCCTGCAGGCTCGCCTTGCGTTCACCGCAATGCTTCACGTAGCCCTTGATGGCCTCGAAGTCATCGGCGCCGAACCAGAACACCTTCCAATGCCCCTGCTTGTAGCAGCCATCGGACTCGGCGTAGTAGAAATGGTTGACCGGATTGCCGTTGCGCGAGCGCCAGAACAGCTGCGGGGTTTCCTCCAGCATCACGTTCCAGACCGCGCGGCCCAGGCCTTCGCCCTGTGCGTCGTCCAGCACCGCGAACTTGTCCAGGTACACGCCCTCGGCCTCGTCGGTAAGGATCACCGCGGTGCGGTAGTTCTCGCTGACATAGGCGCGCAGCAGCTTGGTCTTCTCGAAGTAATCCGGCACCAGCGTGCGACCGAAGCTGGATTCGATCAGCTGCTTCAACCGCACGGTATCCAGCTCACCCCAGGAGGTGGCCTTGAGCACCTTCTCGCCGCGACGCACCAGCGTGCCCGAGCCCTTGTGCGTGAACAGCTCCTTGGCCAGGTCGGCCGGGCGCGTGATCGACACCGACGACTCCTCCGGCAGCTTGTCCAGCAGGTCCTTGATCTGCTCGATCTTGACCCGCATGCCACCATGGATCCACGGCTGTGCCATCAGCTGGTCGTACTCGGTGGACAGGTTGATCGAGGAGATCAGCGTGCCTTCCTCGTCCAGCAGCCCTCCGGTGCCGGTGAGGAAGATGATCTTGTACGGCTGCAGTTCCTGCACCAGCTCATTGGCGGCGAAGTCGGCGTTGACGTTGAGGATCTGCCCGCTCGGGGTTTCGCCGAGGCTGGTGATCACCGGGATCGAACCGGCGCGCAGGCTGGCTTCGATCGGCGCCAGGTTGACCTTCTTCACCTCGCCGACCAGGCCGTAGGTGTCCGGGTCCAGGTACTGCGCCTCGAATACGCCACCGGTGATCGAGGTGGCACGCGCCCCGTTCTGCTGCAGCGCCTCCACCAGCTTGAGGTTGGACTGCTGGAACACCTTGCGCACGATCGCCAGCGCTTCGGGCGTGGTCACGCGCAGGCCGTTGATGGTCTGCTTCTCGATGCCGGCCGCCGACAGTTCGGCGTCCAGCTGCGGGCCGGCGCCGTGCAGCACGATCGGGGTCAGGCCCACTTCCTGCAGGAACGACAGCGAGGAGGTCAGCGCCTCCAGGTCGTCGCGCAGCACCGCGCCGCCGACCTTGACCACGGCGAAGCGCTTGGCGTCCAGCTGCGAGAAACGCTTCAGGTACTGGCTGATCTCCTTCGCGCTGGCCATGCTCGAAAGCAGGCGGACGATGGTCTGGCGGGTCTGGCGATGGGGTTGCATGGCAGGGGACATTGCTTGCGTCTACAAGGCGACCACGACGGTCGCGGGGGAAGAAGCCGGCGGCACGCCGCCGGGCCACTGCGGCTCAGGCGCCGCGTTGCAGGATGCTGTGCACCGATTCGACGTAACGCTGCAGCTGCTCCAGCGTGACGAACTCATCGGCGGTGTGGGCCTGGGCGATGTCACCCGGGCCGTACACCATCGTGGTGTAACCACCGGCCGAGAACAGCGAGGCCTCGGTCCAGAAATCAACGGCGTTGCCGATCGGCAGGCCCAGCTCGTCGGCGATGTCGCGCGCGGCCAGGCGGCGTTCCTCGGCCCGGGCGATGTCACCGGAGGGCAGGCTCGGGCCACGGAAGGTTTCCTCGAAATGCGCGGCCTGCGGCTCGGCGAAGCCGGCGAAGGTGGCCAGCAGCGCATCGATGTCCATCGACGGCAGTGGGCGGAAGCCGAAACGCAGCTCGGCTTCGGGCGCGATCATGTTGGCCTTGATGCCGCCTTCGACGCGGCCGATGTTGAAACGCAGGCCGGTCAGGCCGCCGAAGCGCGCATGTGCCAGCGACTCGACGTGGTCCAGCGCCTTGCCGCCCCAACGCATGGCCTGGTGCAGTGCACTGGCCGACGGGTCCTGCTTGCCGGAGGCATGCCCGGCGCGGCCGGCGAACTTCATCAACACCGAGCTGATGCCGCGGTGCGCCAGCACCGCCTCGCTCATGGTCGGCTCGGCCACCAGCACCGCTTCATAAGGGATGCCGCGTGCCAGGAAGGCGGCGATGCAACGCGGGTCGTTGGCTTCCTCGTCGCTGGAGAACAGGAACGCGGCGTCGCCCTGGCTGGCATTGGCGGCGGCCACCAGTGCGGCGGCGGCCCCCTTGATGTCGCACACGCCCAGGCCGACCACGCGGTCGTCGAGGCGGCGCATCACGTGCGGGTTGGCGCTCCAGTGCGGGGAATCCGGCACCGTGTCCAGGTGCACGTTGAACAGGAAACGGGGAGTGCCACGCACCGCGTACAGGCTGACCGCACCGGCACCGTGGTCGATCACCTCGACGTTGAAGCCCGGCAGGTGGTCGCGCAGGTAATCGAAGATGCCACCGGTGGTGATCGCACGCGGCGGGTTGCGGGTGTCGTAGGACACCAGCGCTTCGAGGTGCTGCAGGGTGGATTCGAGCAAGGTCGTCATGGTGGGCAGCGGCAGGTCATCAGGTCAGTGATCGAAGGCATCCCTTCCACCGCATGCGGGGGAAGGTGCCCGGAGGGCGGATGGGGGTGCTTTGTGCTTCTGAATCTCCTCAAGCCAAAGCCCCTCCACCCCAACCCCTCTCCCGCATGCGGGAGAGGGGCTTCATGCGCTCAGCGGTTGACCTGCGCGTACAGCGTCGAGCTCATGCCGAACAGCTTGATGAAGCCTTCGGCTTCCTCCACGCCCCAGTCCGCCGACTGCGCGTAGGTCGCGCCCTTGGCGTTGAGGATGTACGGCGAGCGCACCGCCACCGCGTCGACGCGGCCACCGCGGGTTTCCAGCACCACTTCGCCGGTCACCTTGGCCTGGGAGGACTTCAGGAACGCCTCGATGTCGTACTTGAGCGGGTCGTGGTAGAAGCCTTCGTACACCAGCTCCACCCACTTGCGCGCCACTTCCGGCTTGAAGCGGTTCTGCTGCTTGGTCAGCACGGTGTCTTCCAGCGCGCGGTGCGCGGCCAGCAGCGAGACCAGGCCCGGTGCTTCGTACACGATGCGGCCCTTCAGGCCGATCACGGTGTCGCCGGTGTAGACGCCACGACCCACGCCATACGGCGCGAACAGCTTGTTGAGCTTGGCCAGGATCTGCTCACCCGGCAGCGCCTTGCCGTCCAGTTCAACAGCCACACCTTCGACGAACTTCAAGGTCACGGTCAACGGCTCGATCGGCCAGGCGCTGCGCGGTGCGCACCAGCCGCGTGCACCCTCGCCCGGGGCTTCCCACTTGTCGATCTCGCCGCCGGACATGGTCAGGCCCAGCAGGTTCTCGTTGATGGTGTAGGCCTGCTGCTTGGCACGCACGCCAAAGCCGCGCTCCTCCAAGTACTTCTGCTCGTAGGCGCGGGTCTGGGTGTGCTCCTTCTGGATCTCGCGGATCGGCGCGACGATCACGTAGTCGCCCTGCGCCTTCACCGCCAGGTCGAAGCGCACCTGGTCGTTGCCCATGCCGGTGCAGCCGTGGGCGATGATGTTGGTGCCCAGTTCGGCGGCGCGCTTGAGCGCGGCATCGACGATCAGGTAACGGTCGGACACCAGCAGCGGGTACTGGCCCTGGTAGGCCTCGCCAGCCCACACGAACGGCTTGACGAAGCCTTCCCAGATCGCCGGGCCACCGTCGACGGTGACATGGCTGGTGACGCCCAGTTCGGCGGCACGCTTCTCGATGAAGTCACGCTCCTCGGCATCCACGCCGCCGGTGTCGGCGAACACGGTGTGCACGTTGTAACCGCGCTCCTGCAGGTAGGGCACGCAGAAGCTGGTGTCGAGGCCGCCGGAGAAGGCGAGGACGATGTCTTTGCTCATGGGGAAGAAGTCTCTGCTGTTGATCTTTAAGCCCCTCTCCCTCCGGGGGAGGGGTTGGGGAGGGGGCGAACGAATGAAGGTGCATCTGGGGCAAGGCGTTACCCTCACCCCAACCCCTCTCCCTCGGGAGAGGGGCTCAAGCGTTACTTGCCGGCCAACGCCGCCATGATCGCCTTCTGCACATGCAGGCGATTCTCGGCTTCATTGATGGCGATACATTGCGGCGAATCCATGACAGCGTCGGTCGCCTTCACGTTGCGGCGCAGCGGCAGGCAATGGCTGAACACACCGTTGTTGGTCAGCGCCATCTTGGCTTCGTCGACGATGAAGTGCTTGTACTGGTCGCGGATCGGCTTCTCCGGCTCCCAGTTGCCGAAGAACGGCAGCGCGCCCCAGCTCTTGGCGTAGACCACGTCGGCACCGGCGTAGGCGCTGCGGATGTCATGGCTGACCTGCAGCGAACCGCCGCTCTCGGCCACGTTCTGCTCGGCCCAGCCCATGTAGCGCTCGTCCAGCACGTAATCCGGGGTCGGGCACAGCAGGGTCACGTCCATGCCCATGCGGGTGGCGATGGTCAGCGCCGAGTTGGCGACCGCCGTGTTCAGCGGCTTGGGGTGGTAGGTCCAGGTCAGCACGTACTTCTTGCCGCGCAGGTCGGTGGTGCCGAAATGCTCCTGCAGCGCCAGGATGTGGGCCAGCTCCTGGCACGGGTGGGTGATGGTCTCCATGTTGATGACCGGCACCGGCGAATACTTGGCGAAGCTCTTGAGCACGATGTCCTGGCGGTCGTAGGCCCAGTCCACGAACTTCGGGAACGCGCGCACGCCGATCAGGTCGACGTAGCGGCCCAGCACCTTGGCCACCTCGGCGATGTGCTCCTCGGTGTCACCGTCCATCACCGTGCCCAGGTTGAACTCGATCGGCCACGCGTCCTTGCCCGGCTGCAGCACCACGGCATGCCCGCCCAGCTGGAAGGCACCCAGCTCGAAGCTGGTGCGGGTACGCATGGAGGGGTTGAAGAACACCAGGGCGATCGACTTGCCCTTCAGCTCGTCACCCAGCTTGTTCTGCTTGAACCGCGTCGCCTGGGCGAGCAGTGCATCAAGGTCGGCCCGGCTCCAGTCCTGGGTGTTCAAGAAGTGCTTCAGAGACATCAATCCATCCTTTGCTGCGGGAAGTTGCCGTTGCCGGCGGTTGGATGCGCCGGGGCGCGACTCATTGCGTTTGAAACTTTTGGTGGCGCGAAAACGAAAAAACCCAGCCTGGGCTGGGTTTTCCGAACAGACAGCACGAAGCTCCGGCTTACCCAGCGAATATGTGGGATTCCGGTCGGCGGGCACGCGAGGTCATGCCGGAGGCCATCCGGGCGGTGCTGGTTTCGTGCTGGAAGCTGTTCGCCTTCATAGCGCCGAATACTCGCATGCGGCCCTGCGGCACGCAAGTGCCGCGGCGCAGCATCAGGGGATGCTCGGGGTGGCTTCGAACGACTGGCCGATATCCGGGGTGATCGACACCCGCAGTTTCAGGCGGTTGCCCGGATCTTCCGGCAGGCGCGAGCGGAACTTGATGCCCTTGTAGACGTAGTCCACGTCGTAGGCGATGGGACGGCGGAACTCGCGGCCGACCTCGACGATCCTGCATTCGGGCGTCAGCAGCGCGCTGGCGCCGGGGTGATGGACCTGGCTGCTGTCCTCGACCGCCTCCTCGCCTTCCCCGCGCGTGAAGATGCCGCGCACCGAATCCCAGAAACGGCGGAAACCTCCCTTCTCCTCCTCGCCCTTGACCTGGACCGGGGCCAGCGTGCGGGTGGATACCGGCTCGCAGTGCTCTTCGGTACGGGTGGCGCGCAGGGTCTGGAAGACCGGCTCGACATTGAGCACCTGCGCATAGTCGTAGCGCACGTTCTCCATGATCACCACGCGATTGCGCTGGTCACCGTCCTGCGCCTGGGCCGCAACGGGACCGGCGGCGAACAGGCTGGCAAACAACAGAAACGGAGCGGATTTCATCAATGAATTCGATCAAGGCCCGGGATGGGGGGCAACAATAGTGTAGGCAGGCGAACTGCCCCGGGCCTGAACATTACCCATCCGCAGGCGTTCTGCCCAGCCCGGCTGTGCCCCGCCCGGCCCGGACCGCTAGAATTGGGCGATTCGTTCCTCCCCCGGAAGACCATGACCCTGCGCCTGCACAACAACCTGACGCGGCAGCTGGAGCCGTTCGCTCCGCTCGATCCCTCCGCCCCGACCATGTATGTGTGCGGCCCCACCGTCTACAACTACGTCCACATCGGAAATGCCCGTGGCCCGGTCGTCTTCGGGGTACTGGCCGACCTGCTGCGGCGCCGCCATGGTGCGCTGCGCTACGCCCGCAACATCACCGACGTGGATGACAAGATCAACGCTGCGGCCAAGGAACAGGGGGTGCCGATCTCGGCCATCACCGACCGCTTCGCCGCCGCCTACCGACAGGACATGGCCGCACTGGGCGTGGTCCCGCCGGACATCGAGCCGGAGGCCACCGCGCATATCCCGCACATCATCGCGATGATCCAGGACCTTATCGACAGCGGCCACGCCTACGCGGCCGAGGGCCATGTGCTGTTCTCGGTCGGCAGCTTCAAGGACTACGGCAAGCTCTCGCGGCGTGACCCGGAGGAAATGCTGGCCGGCGCCCGCGTCGAGGTGGCCCCGTACAAGCGTGATGCCGGTGATTTCGTGCTGTGGAAGCCCTCCAGCGACGACCTGCCGGGCTGGGACTCACCCTGGGGCCGTGGTCGCCCGGGCTGGCACATCGAATGCTCGGCCATGGCTGCCGCCCACCTGGGCCCGACCATCGACATCCATGCCGGTGGCGTGGACCTGCAGTTCCCGCACCACGAGAACGAGATCGCGCAGAGCGAATGTGCCCATGGCGGGCAGACCTTCGCCCGCTTCTGGCTGCACAACGGCATGCTCAACTTCGGCGGCGCCAAGATGAGCAAGTCACTGGGCAACATCGAGCGCGTCCACGACCTGGTCCGCCAGCACCCGCCGGAGGCCCTGCGCTATGCGCTGCTGTCGGCGCACTACCGGCAGCCGCTGGACTGGTCGGACAACCTGATCGAGCAGTCGGTCCGCACCCTGGACCGGCTGTACGGCACCCTGCGTGACCTGGCCGATGTCGAGGCGACCGCGCAGATCCCGGCTGCGGTCGAGGCGGCGCTGGACGATGACCTCAACACGCCGCTGGCACTGGCCGAAGTGGCGCGACTGGCGGCCGAGGCCCGCAAGGCCGAAAGCGCCCAGGACAAGGCCCGCCTGAAGCGCGAGCTGCTCGGTGCCGGCCTGGCGCTGGGCCTGCTGCAGCAGGCGCCGGCGGCGTGGTTCAGCCGCGGCGCCGAAGCCGGCGACGATGCCCGCATCCAGGCCTTGATCGACGAGCGCATCGCCGCCAAGAAGGCCCGTGACTTCGCCCGTGCCGATGCCATCCGCGACCAGCTGGCGGCGGAGAGCATCGTGCTGGAAGACACCCCGCAGGGCGTGCGGTGGAAGCGCGGCTGAGGCCTCTGTTTTCCCTCACCCCAACCCCTCTCCCGCGTGCGGGAGAGGGGCTCAGCCCAGCGCACGCTGAGGCGAAACTGAGCGACTGCAACGCTTGAAGCCCCTCTCCCGCACGCGGGAGAGGGGTTGGGGTGAGGGCAGAACCGCCCGCCCCACCGGCCCGCCCGTCAACTGGAGCGGGCAAGAACAGGAACCCCCATGACCGACACGATTTTCCCGCTCGAACCCACCCCCGCCGACGCCCAGGCCGCCATTGCCGACGAGTTCTCCTTCTTCGGTGACTGGTCCGAGCGCTACCAATACCTGATCGACCTCGGCCGCAAGTTGCCGACCTTCCCGGAAGAATGGAAGACCGAGGAGCACCGCCTGCTCGGCTGCCAGTCGATGGTCTGGATCGTGCCGGAAGGCAACGCCGACAAGCTGGTCTTCCATGCCATCAGTGATTCGGCCATCGTCTCGGGCCTGATCTACCTGGCCCTGCGCGTCTACTCCGGTCGCTCGGCCGCCGAGATCCTGGCCACCGAGCCGGACTACGTGGCCGCCATCGGCCTGGCCAAGCACCTCTCGCCGACCCGCAGCAACGGCCTGGCCGCGATGCTGGCCTTCATCCGCGAAACCGCCCAAGCGCAGTCGCGGTGAGCGCCCCCGCCGGCGACGCCAGCGCCCTGGCCCTGCTGCGCCAGCCGGGCTTCGCGTCACTGCTGCTGTACCGCATCGCCGCGATGCTGTCCTACCAGATCGTCGCGGTCACGGTCGGCTGGCACATCTACGAGATCACCCGCAATCCGTTCTCGCTGGGCCTGATCGGCCTGGCCGAGGTGCTGCCGTTCTTCTGCGTGGCGCCGTTCGCCGGCTACCTGGTCGACCACCTGCCCCGCCGCAGGCTGGGCATGGCGGCCAGCCTCGGCCTGATCGCCACCGCGGTGGTGCTTGCAGCGGTGGCGATGGGCTGGCTGCCGTTCAAGGGCGTCTGGCCGATCTACCTGGCCATCGCGCTGACCGGCATGGTCCGCGCCTTCCTGTCACCGATCTACAACGCGCTGTTCGCGCGGGTGTTGGCACGCGAGCAGTTCGCGCGCGGGGCCGGCTTCGGCAGCGTGGTGTTCCAGACCGGCATGGTGGTCGGCCCGGCACTGGGCGGCGTGCTGGTCGGCTGGGGCGGCAAGGGCCTGTCCTATGGCGTGGCCGCGGTGATGGCGACGCTGGCACTGCTCGCGCTGGCCTCGCTCCGGGTCAGCGAACCGCCCCCGCCGCAGACGCGCGCACCGATCTTCGCCAGCATCGCCGAAGGCGCGCGCTTCGTGCTGGGCAACCAGATCATGCTCGGCGCAATGGCGCTGGATATGTTCTCGGTGCTGCTGGGTGGCGTGGTGGCGATGCTGCCGGCCTTCATCCAGGAGATCCTGCACTACGGCCCGGAGGGCCTGGGCATCCTGCGCGCGGCGCCGGCGCTGGGCTCGATCTGCGTGGGGCTGTGGTTGGCGCGCCGGCCGTTGCAACGCAATGCCGGGCGCGTGCTGCTGTTCGCGGTGGCCGGCTTCGGCCTGTGCGTGATCGCCTTCGGGCTGTCCCAGCACTTCTGGCTGTCAGCGGCGATCCTGCTGTTCTATGGCGCCTGCGATGGTGTGTCGGTGGTGGTGCGCTCGACCATCCTGCAGTTGGCCACGCCGGATGAGATGCGCGGCCGGGTGTCCTCGATCAACGGCATCTTCATCAGTTCGTCCAATGAGCTGGGCGCGTTCTACGCCGGCACCATGGCCCGTTGGCTGGGGCTGGTCCCGGCGGTGGTCATCGGCGGCTGCGCGGTGCTTGGCGTGGCCGGGGTCACCGCCTGGAAGGCGCCGCAGCTGCGCCGGTTGAACCTGCGCGACCTGCAGTAAAGGCCTGCCCTCATCCGCCCTGCGGGCACCTTCTCCCGTCCACGGGAGAAGGGAGCGCCGACAACAGCCCGGCAGTCGGATGGACCCAAGCGTTCCATGCAATCTCGAACACCCTCCCTTCTCCCGCCTGCGGGAGAAGGTGCCCGCAGGGCGGATGAGGGCGCCGCTTGCCCGCTACGGCTTCATTCCCCACTCCGCATACAGCCCCTGCTCGCCCGCCGGCTTCCATTGGCGCAGGCCGGAGGCCGGTGCCGCCGGTCCTTCGGCCAGGCGTGCGTACACCGCGCCGGTCGACAGGCCGAACGGCTCTGCGTCCTCATTCGAATAGGCGAACCAGGCCTGCTGGATCCCGCACAGGTACATCGCAGCCAGGCACATCGGGCACGGATGGCCGCTGGCATATACGCTGCAGCCATCCAACCGCGGGCTCCCGAGCACAGCACTGGCCAGGCGGATGGCGCGCATCTCCGCGTGATCGGTCGGGTCGTGGCTGGCATGGATACCATTGGCCGCTTCGGCCAGCACCTTGCCGTCCTTCACCAGGACCGCACCGAATGGGCGCCCACCGGCGGCGATGTTCGCGCGCGCCAGTTCCAGCGCGCGGCGCATGAAAACGTCCTGCTCTGACATCTTCTCCCACCTCCAGAAAGACAGAACCCCGCCAGGGCGGGGTTCTGCAGGGTGCATCACGCCGGGACGATCAGTCGCCCTGCTGCTTCTGCAGGTGCTCCCAACGCTCCTGCGCATCAATCGTGCGCTCGGCGGTGAGGCGGGCTTCCAGACGGTCCAGGCCGATCTCTTCGCCGGTGTCCACGCAGTAGCCGTAATCTCCGGCTTCCAGGCGCTTGAGCGTGCTGTCGATCTTGCCGATCAGCTTGCGGTAGCGGTCGCGGGTACGCAGTTCCAGCGAGTTCTCGGTCTCACGGGTGGCGCGCTCGGCTTCATCGCCGATGTCACGCACTTCGTCGCGCAGGTTCTCGATGGTCTGCTTCGACTCCTCGACCAGGTCGGCGCGCCACTGCAGCAGGCGCTGACGGAAGTACTCCTGCTGCAGCGTGCTCATGTACTCCTCGTCGGCGCTGGGCTTGTAGCCGGCCGGCAGGATCGGACGACCGGACGCTTCGTCGGTCTTGTATTCGACAACCTTGTACTTGCTGCGCGGTGCCGGGGCCGCCGAACGGGCGGTTACGGCAACCGCCACCTTGCCGACCGGACGGACGGCTGCAGGCGCTGCGGACTTGACGACGGTGGTTTTGACGGGGGATTTCGAAACAGGCACGGGATTCTTGATTTGCGGGGCCTTGGGCGCGGGCGTCGGCTTGGCGGCCGGCTTGGGGGCCGGTGCTGCAACCTTCTTGGCGACTTCGGCCGGGACAGGCTTGGCCGTCACCGGCTTGGCGGCCGGCTTCGGTACGGACTTGACCACGGGCGGGGTGGCCGGCGTCTTTGCGGGCTTGGCGGCGGGCTTGTCCGCCACCTTCTTTGCCGCGGGCTTGGCCACCGGCTTGGCGGGCACCTTCTTCGCAGGTGCTGCCGGCTTGGCAGCCGTTTTCTTGGCAACGGCGGGCTTGGGCGCCGCCTTCTTGGCCGGAGCCACCGGTTTGGCCACCGCCTTCTTGGCAACAGCCGCCTTCTTGGCGGGCGCTGCAGCCTTCTTGGCGGGCGCTGCAGCCTTCTTGGCGGCCGGCTTGGCAGCCTTGGCGACCGGCTTCTTTTCAACCGGCTTGGACGCCGCCTTCTTGACTACAGGTTTGGCGGTTTTCTTGGCGACCTTGACGGCCTTCTTTGCAGGTTTTTTAGCAGCCACGAAACGCTCTTCCTTGTTTCCCCCGGGGCCCGGGAAAGCGGGCCTTTATAGCCTACCCGACCAGCAGCAGCAACCGCGCCGGGCCCCGTTGCCTGAACGGATGCCCGACCCGTGCAATACAGGTCCGGTGGCGTCACCGGACCGTTTCGCGCAGTTCGGAACGTAACCAGGAGCCATCCGCCCCTGGCTGGCTCGGCAAAACCCGCAGGCATTGCCGCAGCCGTCCGCGCATCGTGCGACAAATCCAATGGCAATGCCAACTGGCATATCATTCGGGGGTGATCGGCCGCCTACTCATCGCCGTACTGCGCGTGTACAAGCGCTTCGTCAGCCCCCTGCTCGGGCCGCGCTGCCGTTTTGTCCCCAGTTGCTCTGAATACGGGATGGAAGCCATCCGCGTACACGGGCCATTGCGTGGCTGTTGGCTGACGCTGCTGCGGCTGGGACGCTGCCAGCCCTTCCATCCCGGCGGTTTCGACCCGGTACCGGGGCGGCCCGATTCCCCCTCTTGCCGCTGTACAGGAAAACACTGACATGTCCTCCACGCTCATCACCAACGCCCGCATGGTCAACGAAGGCCGTACCTTCGATGGCGACCTGCGCATCGAGAACGGCCGCATCGCGCAGATCGGTAGCGGACTGTCCCCGCGCGATGGCGAACAGGTGGTGGACGCCGCCGGACGCTGGCTGCTGCCGGGCATGATCGACGACCAGGTGCATTTCCGCGAACCGGGCCTGACCCACAAGGGTGACATCGCCACCGAATCGGCCGCGGCCGTGGCCGGCGGGCTGACCAGCTTCATGGACATGCCCAACACCAACCCGCCGACGCTGGATTCGACCATCCTCGAAGCCAAGTACGAACTGGCCAAGGGCCGCGCCTGGGCCAACTACGGCTTCTACCACGGCGCCAGCAACGACAACCTCGAGGCCATCCGCGTACTCGACCCGAAGAAGGCGCCGGGCGTGAAGGTATTCATGGGCGCCTCCACCGGCAACATGCTGGTCGACAACCCGGAAACCCTGGACGCGATCTTCCGCGAATGCCCGACCCCGATCATCACGCACTGCGAAGACACGCCGATGATCGACGCCAACCTGAAGGCGTTCCAGGACAAATACGGCGACGCACTGACCCCGGAGATGCACCCGGATATCCGTTCGCGCGAGGCCTGCATCAAGTCGACCCGGCTGGCGATGTCGCTGGCACGCAAGCACGGCACCCGCCTGCACGTGCTGCACATCTCCACCGCCGATGAGCTGGAACTGTTCGAGAAGGGCCCGTTGATCCGCGCCGATGGCAGCCGCAAGCAGATCACCGCCGAAACCTGCGTGCACTTCCTGCACTTCGCCCGCCCGGATTACGCCACCAAGGGCAACCTGATCAAGTGCAACCCGGCGATCAAGGACGTGGCCGACCGCGAGGCGATCACCGCCGCGCTGGCCGACGACGTGCTCGACGTACTCGCCACCGACCACGCCCCGCATACCTGGGAAGAGAAGCAGAAGCCCTACGCCCAGGCGCCGTCCGGCCTGCCGCTGGTGCAGTACGCGCTGGTCGCGGCGCTGGAGCGCGTGCACGAAGGCAAGCTGACCCGCGAGCAGGTGGTGCAGAAGTTCGCCCATGCGCCGGCGCAGCTGTTCGACGTGGAAGAGCGCGGTTTCCTGCGCGAGGGCTACTTCGCCGACCTGGTGCTGGTGGAGGACGTGCCGTTCACCGTCAAGCGCGAGGACGTGCTGTCCAAGTGCGGCTGGTCGCCGTTTGAAGGCACCACCTTCCGCTCGCGCATCGCCTCCACCTGGGTCAATGGCCAACTGGTGTGGGACGGCAGCAAGCTGGTCGGCGCGCCGGCCGGCCAGCGCATGACCTACGACCGCTGATGCGTTCGTCCTTACTGTTCGGGGCGCTGCTGCTGGCCGCGCCCCTGTTCCCCGCCCCGTCCGTGCAGGCACAGGACGGCATCGGCGAGCTGGTCGACAACCGCGTGGTGTTCCCGGCCAGTGCTTCGCAGGGCGCGATGGTGATTGGCAAGGTGCCTGCGGGCAGCAGCGTGCGCTATGCCGGCCGTGACCTGCGGGTCAGCAGCTACGGCAGCGTGGTGTTCGGCATCGGTCGCGACGAAAAGGGACCGCTGCAGGTGCAGGTGCGTCGCCCGGATGGCAGCAGCGAAACCGCCAGCATCGTGGTGACCCCACGCGACTGGCCGACCGAACGGGTCAACGGCGTGCCGCCGAAAACAGTGAACCCGCCGCCGGCCATCGCCGAGCGCATTGCCCGCGAGCAGGCACTGGTGACCGAATCACGCCGGCGCGACGACAACCGCACCGACTTCACCCAGACCTTCGCGTGGCCGGTGCAGGGCCGCATCAGTGGCCGCTTCGGCAACGCCCGTGTCTACAACGGGCAACCGGGCAGCGGTCATTCCGGCATGGACATCGCGGTGCCGACCGGCACGCCGGTGAAGGCCCCGGCGGCCGGCATCGTCACCTTCGCCAACCCGGACCTGTACCTGACCGGCGGCACGCTGGTGCTCGACCATGGCTTCGGCATCAGTTCCAACTTCCTGCACCTCTCGCGCATCGACGTGAAGGTCGGCGACCGCATCGAGCAGGGCCAGACCATCGCCGCGGTCGGCGCCACCGGGCGCGCGACCGGGCCGCACCTGCATTGGGGCATGAACTGGTTCGACACCCGGATCGACCCGCTGCTGGTGCTGGAGCGCGCAAGGTAGGCGCGCCTTCAGGCGCGAAGCCGGCAACATCGGCAACCGGGCTTTGCGAATGGCGGAACATCTTCCAGCTTCGCGGCCAAGGCCGCTCCTGCGGTTTGCAGGAGCGCCTTCAGGTGCGAAGCGGGCGACGGCCTTACCCGCGTGCGGCCCACCAGCTGCGCCACAACAACGCGGCCGGGCTGGGCTGGTACTGCCCGCCCTTCAGCACGGCCTGCAGGCGGGCGCGGGCCAGCGACGCGTACAGACGACGCGGGCGCGGGCCGGCCACCCGCGACGGCCATGCGGCCAGCAACTGCCGCTGCCACTGCGTCTCGTCGCCGGCGGCGAGCGGCACCACCGCTGCACCCAGCTCCTGCACCCGGTGCGCCAGGGTCTGGGTCAGCACGGCCTCTCCGGCCGCCTTCGCCGGTGCCTGCTTGAACATCGCCGCCTCCACCGCGGCTACCGCAGCGGCATAGCCCGCCAATCCGGCGCGCGCCTGGGCCCCATCGGCAACGCGCTCGCGCGCGTCGACCAGGCCTGGCAGGGCATCGGCCAGCTGCGCCCATGGCGCACGCACCGGCTCCAGTACGCGACCCAACGGATGCCGCGAGCGCTGGCTGTCCCAACTGCGCAGTTCCTCACCCCACCACGCCAGCTTGGCGTCCGATGGTGTGGGGTCACCACTGACGTTGAGCATGTCATCGAACTCCTGCAGCAGCGCGAACCACGCCACCGCGCGTTCGCGCATGCCCTCCTCGACGAAGCGCTCGACGAAGACCCATTCCGGCCACCGCTCACGCCACTTGTCCAGGAAGCTGTCCAGCGCACTGCTCACGTCATTACCTCGATGTTCGTTGGTTCAGGCCGAAGCCCGTCGGGTCAGCGGCCATGCGTCCGCCTGCCAGAGCTGCTGCGGCAGCTCGCAATACTGGTCGGCCTGCCAGCTGGCCGGATCGTCGTGGTCCAGTCGGTAGCCCCACAACGCGGCCACCGACGGCATGCCCGCCGCGCGCGCGGCGACGATGTCGCGCTCGTCGTCGCCGACGTACACGCAGGCCGCCGCTGCCACCTGGATCTGCTGGGCAGCCACCTGCAGCGGCAACGGGTGCGGCTTGCGTTCGGCCAGCGTGTCGCCGCCGATGAGCACCGCGCAGCGCTGCTCCCAACCCAGTTGCGGCAGGATCTGCCGGGCCAGGTACTCCGGCTTGTTGGTGACGATGCCCCACACGCAACCGGCCTGCTCCAGCGTGCGCAGCAGCGATTCGACGCCGTCGAACACCCGCGCGTGCCGGCCGATCAGTGATTCGTACAGGTCAAGGAATTCCGGCACCAGCGCATGCCGCTCGCTCTCGGCCATGTGCGGGAAAGCCACCGCCAGCATCGCCCGCGACCCCTTGGAAACCACCGGCCGCAGCTGTTCCAGCGCGACCCCGTCCATGTTGCGCGCCTGGCGCATGGCATTGACGGTGGCGACGAAGTCCGGGGCGCTGTCCAGCAAGGTGCCGTCCAGGTCGAACAGCACCGCCGCCGGGAACCGGGGCGCGGTCATGCCTGGTCCGGCTTGACCGCGTAGGCCAGGTAGTTGATGTCGGTGCGGCTGCTCAGGCGCGCGCGGTTGCGCCACGGCTCGTAGGCCATGCCGCTGACGTCCTGCAGCTGCAGGTCGGCCTGGCGCAACCAGGCGCCCAGCTCGGCCGGCTTGATGAATTCCTGGTAGTGATGCGTGCCCTTGGGCAGCAGGCGGGCGATGTACTCCGCGCCCACCACCGCCACCGCGAACGCGGCCGGGGTGCGGTTGATGGTGGACAGGAACAGCTTGCCGCCCGGACGCAGCAGGCGCTGACAGGCGGCGATGATCGCTCCCGGGTCCGGCACGTGCTCCAGCATCTCCATGCAGGTCACCACGTCGAAGCCGCCCGGCTGCTCGGCGGCCAGGTCCTCGGCGGCCTGCACGCGGTAGTCCACCTGCACGCCCGACTCCAGGCCATGCAGGCGCGCCACCTTGACCAGCTCCGGCGCCAGGTCGATCGCGGTCACCTGTGCCCCTTCCTTGGCCAGGGCCTCGCTGAGCAGGCCGCCACCGCAGCCGATGTCCAGCACCTTGGCGCCGCGCAGCGTCGTGCGATCGGCCACGTACTGCAGGCGCACCGGGTTCAGGGCGTGCAACGGCTTCTGCGGGCCATCGGCGTCCCACCAGCGGTTGGCCAGCGCGGCGAACTTGTCCAGTTCGGCCTGATCGAAATTGGTGGAAGCGGTAGATGCACTCATTGCGGTGTCCTCATGGGGCCGCCTGCGCGGCCCGGTGGCGCCATCAGGCGCGGATGTTACGGATGCGGTCGCGCCACTGGCGGGCGTTGGCGGTGATCGCCTGCACGTCCATGCCGACCAGCTCGCGCTGGACCAGCTTGGGCTTGCCGGCGATCCACACGTCGCTGACCTGATGGCGGCCAACGGCATAGACCAGCTGCGACAGCACGTGGTGCAGCGGCTGGGTTTCCAGCGCCGACAGGTCCACGCAGACCAGGTCGGCCTGCTTGCCGACTTCGATCGAGCCGACCTGCTCGCCGAAGCCCAGCGCGCGTGCACCGCCCAGGGTGGCCGCACGCAGCGTGGTCGCCGCGTCCAGCGCGGTGGCGTCGTTGGCCACGGCCTTGGCAAGGATGGCCGCAGTGCGGTTCTCGCTGAACATGTCCAGGTCGTTGTTGCTGGCGCAGCCGTCGGTACCGATGGCCAGGTTGACCCCGGCCCGCACCAGCGCGCAGGCCGGGCAGAAACCGGAGGCCAGTTTCAGGTTCGATTCCGGGCAATGCACCACGCTCACGCCGCGCTCGGCACACAGGTGGATCTCGGCGTCGGTGAGCTGGGTCATGTGCACCGCGATCAGGCGCTCGTTGACCAGCCCCAGCCGGTCCAGGCGCGCCAGCGGGCGCTGGCCGTGCAACTGGATCGAATCGGTGATCTCCTGCGCGGTCTCATGCGTGTGCAGGTGCACGCGCACGTCCAGCTGGTCGGACAGCATCCGCACCCGCTCGAAGTTGGCGTCACTGACCGTGTACGGCGCGTGCGGCGCGAAGGCGGTGCCGATCAGCGGGTCGTCGCGCCACTGGTCGTGCAGTTCGGTGGCACGGGCGAAGTACTCGTCGTCGGTCCTGGCCCAGGCACTGGGGAAATCGATGATCACCGAGCCCACCAGCGCGCGGAAGCCGTGCTTCTTGTAGACCGCGGCCTGCACGTCGGCGAAGAAGTAGTTCTCGTTGGCGCAGGTGGTGCCGCCACGCAGCATCTCGGCGATCGCCAGGGTGGTGCCGTCGGCGACGAATTCCGGGCCGATCACCGCCGCTTCCACCGGCCAGATGTGCTCGCGCAGCCAGGTCATCAGTGGCAGGTCGTCGGCCACGCCTCGCAGCAGCGTCATCGGGTTGTGGGTGTGCGCGTTGACCAGGCCCGGGATCAGCGCCGCGTCCGGACGCGAAACCACCTGCTTCGCGGCAAAACGGGCCCGTGCCTGCGCACGCGGCAGGATCGCCACGATCCGGCCGTCGCTCACCGCGACCGCGTGGTCTTCCAGCACCACCGCGTGCGGCTCGACCGGGACCACATGGCCGGCTTCGATCAGGAGGTCACATTGCTGGGGTTGGGCGTCACTCACGGGGGTCACCATCTGTTGCCATGACAAACCGGCGCAGCGGCCGGATGCGAACAGGCGCCGCATCCCCGCCACCGGCAGCGCGAGGCTGTGCGGCAACGGGTGGCGGCGCCTGCATCGTGTTGCTTACTTGACGCGGGCCGAATATTCGCCGGAGCGGGTATCGACGCGGATCACTTCATCCTGGCTGACGAACAGCGGCACGCGGACCACGGCGCCGGTTTCCAGGGTGGCCGGCTTGCCGCCGCCGCCGGAGGTGTCACCGCGCACGCCCGGGTCGGTCTCGGTGATCTTCAGCTCGACGAAGTTCGGCGGCTGCACGGCGATCGGCTCACCGTTCCACAGGGTGACCACGCAGGACTCCTCGCCCTTGAGCCACTTCTCGGCGCCGCCCATGCCGGCCTTGGTCGCCTGCACCTGCTCGAAGGTTTCCGGGTCCATGAAGTGCCAGAACTCGCCGTCGCTGTACATGTAGTTCATGTCGGTGTCCACGACGTCGGCCGCATCCAGCGAGTCGGTCGACTTCATGGTGATTTCCTGCGTGCGGCCGTCCTTGATCAGGCGGTACTTCACGCGGGTGAATGCCTGGCCCTTGCCCGGCTTGACGTACTCGGTGTCGATGATGACCGCCGGTTGGTTGTTGACCAGGATCTTCATCCCGTTCTTGACGTCATTCATGCCGTAAGCGGCCATGCAAAAACTCCTGAGGTAGCAAAACCGGCGCGTTCATTGGCCGGCCGGATTAGAATGGAAGGCCCGCCAGCAGGCGGGGTATCTGTTTTTCTGACCGCCAATGATAACCGCAGCCCCCGCCCGCACTCCAGAAAAAGCCGTCCTGCCCCTGCCCGCCGACCGGTGGCAGGCCCACTGGCGGCAGGCCATCCGCGACCCGGCGGAGCTGCTGGCCCTGCTCGGTCTGGGGGCCGAGGACCTGGGCGTTTCAGCGCAGGCGCTGGCGCAGTTCCCGTTACGGGTGCCGCGCGGTTTCGTGGCCCGGATGCGCCCGGCCGACCCGGCCGACCCGCTGCTGCGGCAGGTGCTGCCCATCGATGCCGAGATGCAGGTGGTGCCCGGGTTCAGTTTCGACGCGGTGGGCGACGGCGATGCCCGCAAGGCCACCGGGGTGATCCAGAAGTACCGTGGCCGTGCCCTGCTGGTGGCCACCGGCAGCTGCGCGATCCACTGCCGTTACTGCTTCCGCCGCCACTTCGACTACGCCGGCGAGAACGCGGCGAAGGGCGGCTGGCAGGAGGCCATCGACGCCATCGCCGCCGATCCCGGCATCGACGAGGTCATCCTCAGCGGCGGCGACCCGCTGTCACTGGCGACCTCCAAGCTGGCCGAGCTGACCGACGCATTGGCCGCGATCCCGCACCTCAAGCGCCTGCGCATCCACAGCCGCCTGCCGGTGGTGTTGCCCGAGCGCGTGGACGACAGCCTGGTGCAATGGCTGGCGGCCCTGCCCTGGCCGGTGGCCTTCGTCATCCATGCCAACCATGCCAACGAATTCGATGCCAGCGTGGACACCGCGCTGGCGCGCCTGCGCGGCACCGGCGCCCAGTTGCTGAACCAGGCCGTGCTGCTGCGTGGGATCAACGACGACCTGGACAGCCTGGCGGCGCTGAGCGAGCGCAGTTTCGCCGCCGGCGTGCTGCCCTATTACCTGCACCAGCTCGACCGCGTGCAGGGCGTGGCCCACTTCGAGGTCAGCGACGAACAGGCCCTGGCCCTGCATGCCGGGCTGATGGCGCGGCTGTCCGGGTACCTGGTACCCAAGCTGGTGCGCGAGATCGCCGGCGACACCAGCAAGCGACCGCTCTGAGCCAGCCGCCGCCGGTCAGTCGGCGGCCAGCGCCTGCGGCCCCGGGCGCAGCATCCGCACCAGCTCGCCGGCTTCCACCGGTCGGCCCAGCCAGTACCCCTGGACCAGGTCGCAGCCGCGCTGGCTGAGCAGTTCGAACTGCGCCTCCTGCTCCACGCCCTCGGCCACCACGGTGATGCCCAGTGCATGCGCCATGGCGATGATCGCCGTGGTCAGCGCCAGGTCGTCCGGGTCGCGTTCCATCTCGGCGACGAAGCTGCGGTCGATCTTGACCCCGTCCACCGGCACCTGGCGCAGGTGGCTCAGGCCCGAGAAGCCGGTGCCGAAGTCGTCCAGCCAGACCTTGACCCCGGCCCGGTGCAGCTTCTCCAGCAGCGACACGGCCAGCATCTCGTCGCCGATCACCGCGGTTTCGGTCAGTTCCAGGTGCAGGCGCGAGGCAGACAGACCCGAGGCATGCAGGCTGTTCTCCACCTCCGACACCAGGTCGCCGTTGCGCAGCTGCCGCGGCGAGACGTTGACCGAGATGAACAGCTCCTCGCCCAGGTGGTTGCGCGGCCACTGCGTGGCCTGCTCGCAGGCCAGGCGCAGCACCTTGGGGCCGAGCGCCTGGATCAGGCCGCTCTGTTCGGCCACATCGATGAACACCGACGGCGCGATCGCGCCCAGCGTCGGGTGGTCCCAACGCAGCAGCACCTCCACGCCCGCCAGCACCCGGTCGCGGGTACGGAAAATCGGCTGGTACACCAGCCGCAGCTCATCGCGGCCCCAGGCGCCGCGCAGTTCCTGCTCCAGGTGCAGGCGCCGCTCGACCGCATGGTCCATCGCCCGGTTGTAGTAGCGGAAGCAGTTCTTGCCGGCCAGCTTGGCCTGGTACATGGCGATGTCGCCGTTCTTCAACAGCGCCGTAGCATCCACCGCATCCTCGGGGAACAGGGTGATGCCGATCGAGCTGCCCAGGAAGATCTCGCGGCGCTGTACCTGCAGCGGACGCCCCAGTTCCAGCACCAGCCGCTCGGCCAGCCGGGTGGCGGTCTCGGCCACGATGCGCTCGCCGCTGTCGATCAGGATGACGAACTCATCGCCACCGAACCGGGCCAACAGGGCATCCTCGCCGCCCTCCTGGTCCACCGCTGCGGCGATGCGCTGGGCGAACTGCAGCAGGGCGTCGTCGCCGGCCTCGTGGCCGAGCGTGTCGTTGACCCGCTTGAACTCGTCGATGTCGATGAACAGCAACGCCAGCCCATGGTTGGCCGACTTGGCCTTGGCCAGCCGGTGGTCCAGCGCCTCGCGGAACGCCAGGCGGTTGGTCAGTCCGGTCAACGCGTCGGTATAGGCCATCTGCCGGACTTCGCGATCATGCCGGGCGATGCTCTGGCTCATCCGGTCGAAGGTGCGCAGCAGCTCACCCACCTCGTCACGCCGCGCGGTGGCCTGCACGTTGATCCGGTAGTCACCGCGCTCGATCCGCTGCGCGGCATCGCCCAGCCAGCGGATCGGCTGCACCAGCGTGCGCTGCACGTAGATCATCATCACCACGGCGAAACCGACCAGCAGCGCCATCAGCGCATAGATCCAGCCCATCTGCCGGCTGCGCGCGTCCTCCATGCGCGCGGCCAGCGCCTGCATCGCCACCGCCTCCTGCACGCGCACCGGCGCCAGTTCCATGCCGACCCGCACCCCACCCAGCCGCTGGTCGCCGATATGGATCGGCAAATCCACCTCCAGGATCGACGGCGAGCTCTGCACCAGCATCCGGTCGGCCCGCACCGCCGCCTCCGCCAACGGGTCGGACATGGCCTGGCCGTAGCCGGCCACGTCGAACGAACCGTCGTGGATCAGCCGCCCCTCGTGGTCGTGCACCAGCACATAGCTGACCGACTTCTGGCCGGCGGTGTTGCGCACCAGCGTGCCGATCGCCGACAGGTCGGAGTAGTACAACGGGTTGACCAGGGCCTCGGCCAGCGCATTGGCCAGCGCGGTGCCGCGCTCGCGCACGCTCTGGTCGAACACCTGGCTGACCACCTCGCCACTGCTGCGCAGCACTTCCTTCTGTACCGCCGCCTGCCGGGTCAGCAGCAGCACGACCAGCAATGCACCGCCGGCAGCCAGCATGAAGCGTGCGCGCAGGCCAAAACGGGGAGTGTTCATTCGACTTCCATCCTGACCCGTGCCAGGCCGTTGCGCAGCCGGTCGAGGGCGCGCTGACTGTCCGCGTCCACCGGATGGAACCCGGTGGTGCCGAAAAACTTGACCAGCGCCGGACCGGCCAACGGGTCGCCACTGGCCTCGAGCAGGACCGCCCGCAGGCGTTCGCGGACCGCCGGCTCCAGGTCGCCCCGCACCATCTCCACCGCGCGCGGGATCGGCTCGCTGCGGTAGATCACCCGCAGGTCCTGGCGGAAGGCCACCGGCATGGCATGGTCGTCGGCCCAGTCAATGCTGCTGAACGCACCGGCATCGACCACCCGCTTGTGTACATAGGTGGAGATGTTCAGCTCCGACCGGGCGAACACGTAGCCCACCGCGTCGGCGGCGGGCGCGTCCTGCGGAGTGAGCAGGATTTCCGGTGGCACGCCGTGCTGCAGCAGCTCCATCGCCGGCACCAGGTAGGCGCTGGTTGAAAGCGTGCTCTGCAGTGCCAGGGTCCGGCCCTTGAGGTCGTCCAGCGTCTGGATGGGGCTGTCGCGGCGCACGAAGAAGACACAGTGATAGGCGCTCACGCCGTTGCGCTCGGTCAACAGCAGTGGCTGCGCCTGGGCGCGCTGCTGCAGCGCCATGGCCGTCCCCGAGGTCTCGGTGACCCAGTCCACCCGCCCGCGACGCAGGTAGCTGCTCATCTGCTGCGCGTCCCGGGCCATCAGGATGCGTCCTTCGACGATCCCGACCTCGCGCATCCGTGGCACGACGTAGTCCAGCAACGGCTTGAGCTGGTCGTAGTGGGCCTTCGGATCATCGCTGATCCGCCCCAGTACCAGCACCGAACGCTCCACCGCGCTTCCTTCCAGCGGCTGCAGGACAGCAGCCACCAGCACGGCTCCCCAAAGCCATCGAAACACACGCAAAACGGCAACTCCCCTGTTGATCCGTCAAGCGTACCGGAAATATTGCAACGTGATGTACTTCTCAGTTACGCCCTTCGGACGCCAGGCGCGCCATCCGCTGCGCGTCGGCCAGGATCCCCCGCAGCAGGCGTACCTCCTGCTCGGACAGGTCAGCCTTCATGAACAGGCGGCGCAGCTTGCGCAGGGCCGATTCCGGCGCACGGCCCTTGTGGAAATCGATCGCATCCAGGGTTTCGCCGAACTGCCCGAACAGCCCTTCGAGCTGGGCATGGCTGGCCGGCGTCTCGCCGTAGCCGGGCTCCCGTTCCGGCTGCGCCTGGCCTTCCAGCACGGCCATGCGCACTTCGTAGGCCAGCACCTGCACCGCGGCGGCCAGGTTCAGCGAGCTGAACTCCGGGTTGGAGGGGATGTGCACGGCCAGGTGGCACAGCTGCAGTTCCTCATTGGTCAGGCCGGTCCGCTCACGGCCGAACACAAAAGCCACCTCCCCGCCCTCCTCGCTGGCCTTGGCCACGGCGCGCTGCCCGGCCACTTCCGGCAGCAGCTCCTCCAGCTGGACCCGGCGCGAGCGCGCCGTGCAGCCCAGCACCAACCGGCAGTCGGCCACGGCCTCGGCCAGGGTCGCGAACACCGGGGCGTCACCGAGCAGGTCCTCGGCACCGGCCGAGCGGCGCAACGCCACCTCGTCCAATGGCTTTTCCGGGGCCACCAGCACCAGCCGGGCCAGCCCCATCGTCTTCATCGCGCGGGCGGCAGCACCGATGTTCCCAGGGTGCTGGGTACCAACAAGGACGAAACGGATACGGGTGGAAGCAGGCATGGTTTATAAAAAATCAGGAACGGGACAGCTGCGAATGGTAAACTGCGCGGCCGGCCAGTGCGCCGGACCTGCTCTTTTCCCCCGCCAATCCGATCTCTGCCTTCACGGGAGCCTTACGCCATGCAGAAACCCGCCGTCACCGTCATGGTCAAGGCCGCCCGCCTCGCCGGCAACGTCCTGCTCCGCAACATCAACAAGCTCGAAGCGCTCAACGTGGTGCAGAAGGGTCGGATGGATTACGCCAGCGAAGTCGATGGCGATGCGGAAAAGGTGATCATCAAGGAACTCAAGCGCGCCTACCCCAGCTACGGCATCCTCGGTGAAGAGGGCGGCGTGCAGGGCAGCGGCCGCCAGATGTGGGTGATCGACCCGCTCGACGGCACCAGCAACTACCTGCACGGCTTCCCGCATTACTGCGTGTCCATCGCGCTGGTGGAGAACGGCGAGCCGACCGACGCGGTCATCTTCGACCCGCTGCGCAACGAGCTGTTCACCGCCTCCAAGGGGGCCGGCGCCGTGCTCAACGACCGCCGCATCCGCGTCAGCGACCGCAAGGACCTGGCCGGCGCGATGGTCCACACCGGCTTTGCCCCGCGCGAGCGCGCCCGTGCCAGTGCCCAGCTCAAGACCGTCGACGCCCTGCTGGTGCAGGCCGAAGACGTGCGTCGCGTGGGTTCGGCGGCACTGGACCTGGCCTACGTGGCCTGCGGCCGCGCCGATGCCTATTTCGAGGCCGGCGTGAAGGCCTGGGACATCGCCGCCGGCGTGCTGCTGGTCCGCGAAGCCGGCGGCAAGGTCTGCAACTACCGCGGTGCCACCCTGGCCCGCATGGACGACAAGGGCCCGGAAACCCAGCAGGTGGTCGCCGGCAACATCAAGGTCTGCGAAGCCCTGCAGCAGGTGATCGTCAACACCGGCTATGCCGCCGAGTTCGATCCGAAGTTCTGATCGCCCTGGAGCTGCACACCGCAAACGGCACCCACAAGGGTGCCGTTTCTGTTTGCGCGGCCGGTAAAGCGCGCTAGCGCACTGCCAGGAACATCGCGCCAAGCAGGGCCCCGCGCTCCCCCTTCCTGCCACACAGCGCCGGGGTACCGGAACACGCGAGGTTCTGGCTACGATACCGACGTGCCGCAGTGAAACAGGCACCGTTCAAGATCAGGGAGGAGCCATGAAACGATCGTTCATCTGCATCATTGCCAGCCTGGCGGCGCTGAACAGCGCATGTGGGCAGGAACCTGCGGACCCGCCGGCACCCTTTCCCCCGCAGGCCATCCCCATGTGCAAGGAACAGATCGATTCGGCCCGGCGGACCGGCCTGCTCGATCTCCGGCACACCACCGCCCGTGGTGGCACCGTGCTGACCGTGGATACCTGGAACCAGCTCCCGCCCGAGTTCCAGCAACTGCTTGCACACTGCACCGCCTATATCCTGACCGGCAGCACCGACGCGCCCTCCGGCAAGCTCCTGTTCGTCGATGAGGACACTGACGAGGTGCTCGCGGTGCTGGATGCGAACGGCCTGCGCAATGTGAGGCGCTCGCCCGCCGGGCCATGACCGGTGCCGATGCCGGGCCCGGCATCGGCGCAACAAGACAGAACGCCCGGCGTTGGCCGGGCGTTCTGCTTCACGACGGTTGTTCAAGCACTCAGGCGACCGTGGATGCCTTCAGCGCGGCGATGCGCTCTTCCAGCGGCGGGTGGCTCATGAACAGCTTCCTGGCGGTGGCGCCGGCGATGCCGAAGGCCGCGATCTGCGTCGGCAGCGTGCTCTGGCCATGGTTGAGCTTCAGGCGCTCCAGCGCGGCGATCATCTTCTGGCGGCCAGCCAGCGAGGCACCACCATGGTCGGCACGGAACTCGCGGTGGCGCGAGAACCACATCGCGATGACCGTCGCGCCCAGGCCAAACACCATCTCCAGCACGAACACGATGATGTAGTAGGCAAAACCACGCCCACCGCCCTCGCGGTTGCCCGACAACGCGCTGTCGATCACGCCGCCGACCACGCGGGCCAGCACGATCACGAAGGTGTTCAGCACGCCCTGCAGCAGGGCCATGGTGATCATGTCGCCGTTGGCCACGTGCGCGATCTCGTGGCCCAGTACGGCTTCGGCCTCGTCCTCGCTCATGTTGTGCAGCAGGCCGGTGGACACCGCCACCAGCGCGTTGTTGCGGTTGGCGCCGGTGGCGAAGGCGTTGATCTCCGGGGCGTCGTACACCGCCACTTCCGGCATGCCGATGCCCGCGGCCTTGGCCTGGCGGGCCACGGTGTCCAGCAGCCAGCGCTCGGTGGCGTTGCGCGGCTCGGTGATGACCACCGCGCCGGTACCGCGCTTGGCCATGAACTTGGACAGCAGCAGCGAAATGATCGAACCGCCAAAGCCGAAGATCGCGGCCATGACCAGCAGGCCGCTCATCTGCGCCGAGTTCACGCCCAGCAGCGACATCACGATGCTGGCCAGGATCAGCACCGCGAAGTTGGTCATCAGGAACAGCCCGATTCGGGTAAACATGGGAAACAATCCGTGAGGATGAAAAAGTGAGTTAAATCTGCGGGGGCCAACGCTTGAATTCAAGCGTGAATCTGACCGACGATTCAGCTTCGATGTCCTCCATTCCCTACCGCGGGCGCTTCGCCCCTTCCCCGACCGGCCCGCTCCATCTTGGCTCGCTGCTGGCTGCGTTCGGCAGTTGGCTGCTGGCCCGCCATGCGGGGGGTGAATGGCGGGTACGCATCGAGGACGTGGACCCGCCACGCGAGGTCGCCGGCGCCGCCGATGCCCAGTTGGCCACGCTCGCCGCATTCGGCCTGCACGCCGATGGCCCCATCCAGTACCAGAGCCGTCGCCATCGGCTGTATCAGGCCGCCCTCGAGCACCTGCTGGCAGAGGGCAAGGCCTTTGCCTGCCATTGCAGCCGTAGCGACCTGGCCGGCCAGCAGGGCATTCACCGGCATTGCGCGGCCCACCAGCTACGCCCCCACCCGGCCGTCCGGCTGCGGGTAGCCGACGGCAGCCGGGTGATGTTCCAGGATGGCCTGCAGGGGCCATTCACCCAGCAGGTGGACCGGGAGGTCGGTGACTTCGTCCTGCTGCGCGCCGACAGTTGCTGGGCCTACCAGCTGGCGGTGGTGGTGGACGATGCCGAGCAGGGCATCACCGACGTGGTGCGCGGCCTCGACCTGATCGATTCCACCCCGCGCCAGATCCTGCTGCAACGGGCGCTGGGTGTGGCGACCCCGCGCTACCTGCACCTGCCGCTGCTGCTCGATGCCAGTGGCCACAAGCTGTCCAAGTCGCTGGCCGCAAGGCCGGTCGATGCCGCCGACCCGCTGCCCACCCTGCGCTGGCTGTGGTCGGCACTGGGCCAGGCCGATGCTGCACTGGATGCTGCAGGCAGCGTCGGCGAGCTGCTGCAGCATGCCGCCGCCGGGTTCGACCCCGCGCTCCTGCCGAAAGCCTCGTTCATCGTCCCGGAATCGCCCCCGGGCTGACCGCAGTTTCATTAGAATCATCGGCTCCCCGCGCTTTCGCCCTGGAGCACTTGCCCATGACATCCCGCGTCGCACTGGTCACCGGTGGTACCGGCGGCATTGGTACCGCCATCTGCCAGCGCCTGGCCGACCAGGGCCATCGAGTCGCCACCAATTTCCGCAACGCCGAGAAGGCGCAACAGTGGCAACGGCAGATGCGCGAGCGGGGCTACGACATCGCCCTGTTCGAGGGCGACGTGGCCGACCCCACCAGTGGCCGGACGCTGGTCGAAGCGGTGGAAGCCAGCCTCGGCCCGGTCGAGATCCTGGTCAACAACGCCGGCATCACCCGCGATACCACCTTCCACCGCATGAGTGCCGAGCAGTGGCACGAGGTGATCAACACCAACCTCAACTCGGTGTTCAACATCACCCGCCCGGTGATCGAGGGCATGCGCAAGCGTGGTTGGGGCCGGGTCATCCAGATCAGTTCGATCAATGGTCTGAAGGGCCAGTACGGGCAGGCCAACTACGCCGCGGCCAAGGCCGGCATGCACGGCTTCACCATTTCCCTGGCGCGCGAGAACGCCGGCTTCGGCATCACCGTCAACACCATCTCGCCCGGCTACGTGGCCACCGACATGGTGATGGCCGTGCCGGAGGAGGTGCGCGCCAAGATCGTGGCCGACATCCCGACCGGACGCCTCGGCAAGCCGGAGGAAATCGCCTATGCGGTGGCCTTCCTGGTCGCCGAGGAAGCGGCCTGGATCACCGGTTCCAACCTGGACGTCAACGGCGGCCACCACATGGGCTGGTAAGCGCGACCGCCATGTTGCAGGACATGGCGGTTCATGTTGCGCAACAAGAAATCATCCTTCCGCGCCTTGCAACCTGTACTTTTGGCGGTTGCAAGCCCTGTTGCACTGCGCCATGCTGCGCACCTAACCGTGACGAGTGACTGCTTAATGGCTGCGACCCGCATCATCAAGAAGTATCCGAATCGCCGGCTCTACGACACCGAGATCTCCAGCTACATCACCATCGAGGACGTCCGCCAGCTGATCCTCGACGGCGAGGAGTTCGAAGTCCGCGACGCCAAGAGCGGTGAGGACCTGACCCGGTCGGTGCTGTTGCAGATCATTGCCGACAAGGAGCAGGACGGCGAGCCGATGCTGTCCACCCAGCTGCTGAGCCAGCTCATCCGTTTCTACGGCGACTCGCTGCAGGGCTTCATGGGCAACTACCTGGAGCGCAGCATGCAGGTGTTCCTGGACCAGCAGCAGCAGTTCCGCCAGCAGATGGGCAATCTGCTGGGGCAGACGCCGTGGGCGATGATGAACCAGCTCACCGAGCGCAATCTGGAGCTGTGGCAGGAGTTCCAGCGCAACATGGGTGCCGGTTTCGGCCGCCCCTCGGGCACCGGCACCAACAAGCCGGCCGACCCGCCGCCGAGCACCGGCGGCAAGACCCGCACCGGCCGCTGAGCCGTTGCCGGATGTTCAAAAGGCCGACGCAAGCGTCGGCCTTTTTCATGTGCGGCAGACCGCAGGCTGTCATGCCATCCAGGCAGGCGCGGCGCAATCACCACCACTGATGCCGGGATCACATCCCGGCCACCCCATTCCGCTGCCTGCACCTGTCCCGCTTACGGGCGGCTCCTGCAGGCCGAGCAGATGCGCTCGACCGTGTAGCCCTTGGCACGCAGCTTCTCGACCACGCCGTCACTGCCGAGCAGGTGCAACGCGCCGACCACCACCAGCGTGGTGCCCTGCCCGTCCTGCAGGCGCTGCTGCAGCGGCGCCAGCCAGGCGTCATTGCGATCGACGTTGATGCGCTGGTACAGGCCCGGGTAGGTGCGCTTCATTTCCGACGCCATGTCCCGCCACAGGGTGACGTCGTCACCACGGCGCCATGCATCGTGCAGGCGACGGCTTTGCTGGTCGCCCTTCTCCACCTGCTCCAGCGCCTCGCGCAGCAGCTGGCGCTGCTCATCGGCATTCATGCCGTCGAGCATGCTGATCTGCGAGCTCGCGCTTTCCAGGCCCGCGGCCGGCTTGCCGGCCTTGGCCGCAAGGTTCATCAAGTGGCGGTCCAGCCCGGCCTGCGGGTCCAGGCCCTGTCGCGCCATCTGCGTCAGGCTGATGGTCAGGCCGATGAACCACGGCTTGAGGCCGACCAGGCGCTCGACCGGCATGCTGTTGCCCGCGCCCCACGCCTGCAGCCGGCGCCAGGTCTCGGCGTCGAGCTCCTCCTTGAGCTGGCCACCATCACGACGGATCGCGGCCTGCATCATCTGCGTGGCCAGCGCCGGTGACGCCATCTCCTCCGGAGCCAGTTCGAACAACAGGCGGCTGGAGGCAGCGAAGGCCTGGTCCACGTCCGGCGACAAGGGATAGTCATCCGGCTTCAACAGATGGAACGAACCCAGCAGGTACAGTTCGGCGCCCTTGCCGCCACTGACTTTCCACAACAACGGCGTCGGCGGCACATAGGCCGGCGCGGCGGCAGGCGTGGCGGCCGGCCGGGCCGCGTAGGCGACACCGCAGAACAGGCTGAAACCCAATAGCGCGGAGGCCGCGCGCGTCATCCAGTGGCTCATGGTGCGGCCTCCGTCGCCGGCTTGGCGTACGCCTTCTCGCCCGCCTCGACCAGCAGGTCCAGCCGGTTCTCCGGTGGTGGCAGCGGACAGGTGGCGAATGGGGTGAATGCACACGGCGGGTTGTAGGCGCGGTTGAAGTCGACCACCACCTCGCCCTTGGCGTCGGGGGCCTCGGCATCGATGAAGCGGCCGGCCGAGTAACTGCCGCGGCCGTTGGTGCGGTCGGCGAAGATCAGCTGCAACGGACGCCCCGGTTCACCCAGCGCTTCCAGCCGCCAGGTGCGGCCATCGCGCTCGAACTCGACCGCACCGGCGTTGGGGAGGTCAGTGGTCAGGCCGGTGATGTCGACGATGGGCAACGTCTTGTTGGCGTCATGCGGCACGAAGCGGGCGGTGACACGCCAGGACGGATCCGCCGGCCAGTAGGTCAGCTGGCCGAAATGCCGGCGCGCCGGCGCATCGGCATGCTTCAGCCGCAGCGCGTAGCGCGGCCCGCGATGGATCAGGGTCAGCAAGCCTTTGTCGTCGTCGAAGGTGATCGCGGTGGGCTGCTCGGCATCGTCGCTGAGCAGCGGGATGCGTCCGGTGATCGGCGTGCCATTGGCCTTCAGCGAGACGCCCGGCTCGGGGGTGAACCAGAAGGTCTGGCCTTCGCGCTGGACCAGCCCCATGCGTGGCGGCCCCATCGCCATGCGGATGCCGCTGGTGCTGCCGCTGCCGATGTAATGCGCCTTGAGTTCAAGCCAGTGCAGGCCAACCAGGCTGGTCCAGCCATCCGGGGCGAGCAGCTCGGTGAGGCGGCTTTCGCGCCACAGCTCGTTGTCATGGGCGAAGTTCGCATCCACCGCGACCGGCGGTTTGGCCGCCTCCTGCTTGCCGCACGCGGCCAGCACCATCGCGGCCAGCAGCACGGCACAGCCCCGTAAAGTCTTCATCAACGCCCCCGCAGGAACCAGCGATCAATTTCAGCCAGAGAAAAGCGCGCCCAGGTCGGGCGGCCGTGGTTGCATTGCCCCGAGCGCTCGGTGATCTCCATGTCGCGCAGCAGGGCATTCATTTCCGGAATCGTGAGCCGCCGGTTGGCGCGCACCGCGCCGTGGCAGGCCATGGTGGACAGCAGCTCGTCGCGCGCGGTGGCGATGCGCCGGCTCTGCCCATGCTCGCGCAGGTCGCCCAGCACATCGCGCAGCAAGGCTTCCGGCTCGGCGTTGGCCAACAGTGCCGGAATGCTGCGCACGTGCAGCGAACCGGGACCGGAACGGGTGATCTCGAAGCCCAGCGCCGCCAGCGTCGCCGCTTCCTGCTCGGCGGTGTCGGCCTCGCGCTCGCCGACCGCCAGGGTGATCGGCACCAGCAGCGGCTGGGCGTGCAGGCCGATGCCATCGTGTGCGTTCTTCAAGCGTTCGTAGCCGATCCGTTCGTGCGCGGCATGCATGTCCACGACGATCAGGCCTTCGGCGTTCTCGGCCAGGATGTAGATGCCATGCAACTGGGCGATGGCATAACCCAACGGTGGCACGCCACTGTCGCTGGAGGTGGGCGGCAACGCGGGACCGGCGTCGACCGGCGCCTGCACCTGCCCAGCCGGCGGCGCCGAGTACAAGGCCGCGTAGGCGGCCGGCGCTTCGGCCACCGGCAGGCCCAGCGGCGACTGCCGCGCCTGCCAGTTGCCACTGCTGCCGACGCTGCCACCGGGGCGCGACAACACGTAGCCGCCGCCGTAACCGCCACCGCTACTGAGCGGTGCCGCTCCGGCCGGCGCTTCCTGCGCGGCGGTTTGTCCCATCGCCGACGGTTCCAATCCGGCACGGGTTTCAGCCAACGCATCCTTCAGCGTGCGATAGACGAAGTCGTGGATCAGGCGTGCATCGCGGAAGCGGACTTCATGCTTGGCCGGGTGCACGTTGACGTCCACCCGGGTCGGGTCCAACTCCAGGAACAGGACGTAGGCCGGATGGCGGCCATGGAACAGCACGTCGCCATACCCCATCTTCACCGCGTGGCTGATGCTGCGGTCGCGCACGGAGCGGCCATTGACGTACAGGTACTGCTGGTCGGTGCTGGCGCGCGAATACTGCGGCTGCGCGATCCAGCCGTGCAGGCGCAGGCCAGCGGCGCTGTGGTCCACCCGCAGCGCCTGGCGCGCGAAATCCTCGCCCAGCGTTTCGCCCAGGCGTGCATCGGAGTACAGGTCACCGGGCTTGTATCGGCGTGAGGGCTTGCCGTTGTGCGAGACGCGCAACTCGACATCGGGACGGGCCAGCGCCAAGGAGCGCAGCCATTCCTCGATATGCCCCAGCTCGGTGCGCTCGGCCCGCAGGAACTTGCGCCGTGCCGGCACGTTGTAGAACAACTCGCGCACTTCCACCGTGGTGCCCGGCGCATGCGCGCGCGGGGCCACCTCGCCCAGCTTGCCACCTTCGATCTGCAGGGCAGCGCCGTGCTCGTCATCGGGGCGGCGCGAGGCCAGCGTGAAGCGGCTGACCGAGGCGATCGACGGCAAGGCTTCGCCGCGGAACCCCAGCGTGGCCACCGATTCCAGGTCATCCAGGCTGGCGATCTTGCTGGTGGCATGCCGCGACACCGCCAGCGGCAGCTGTTCGGCGGCAATGCCACCGCCGTTGTCGCGGATGCGGATCAGCCGCACACCGCCTTCTTCAAGGTCGATATCGACGCGGGTGGCGCCCGCATCCAGGGCGTTCTCCACCAGTTCCTTGACCACCGATGCGGGCCGCTCCACCACCTCGCCCGCGGCGATCTGGTTGATCAGGATCTCGGGCAGCGGACGAATGCTGTTCATGCGGCACCTCCCATCGGTACCGGCAATGACCTACGCAGCGACAGGGGGAAGACGGAGGGAATCAGGAGGACATCATGCATGGGCACGATGATAGCCGAGCCCGGCCGCGTCGCCGTGTCCGGCGACGCCAGCGACGCGACTTACTTGCTGCCGCCGGCCACGGTACCGGCAGCGGCTTCCATCTCGGCCTGGGCACGGGCCGCGAACAGCGTGCCCGGCGGCGGCTGCCGGCTGAAGTAGGTGTGCACGCCGTCGAGCACGGCGCCGGCGATGCGGCGCTGGTAGGCCGGGTCGACCAGCCGGCGCTCTTCGTCCGGGTTGGAGATGAACGCCGTCTCCACCAGCATGGCCGGCATGTCCGAGGTGCGCAGCACCGCGAAGTTGGCCCGTTCCAGGTTCGGCTTGTGGTTGTTGCCGATGCGCTTGAGGCCGCCCAGCACGTGGCCAGCGGCATCCTCGGAGGCCTTCATGTTGCCGCTCTGGGCCAGGTCCAGCAGGACGTTGGCCAGGGTCCCTTCGGTGCGGCTCAGGCTGACGCCGCCGATCAGGTCGGCCGCGTTTTCCTTGTCCGCCAGCCAGCGGGCACGCTGCGAGGACGCGCCCTTGGTCGAGAGCACGTACACCGACGAGCCGGTCGCCGAACGGTTCTCGGCGGCATCGGCGTGGATCGAGATGAAGATGTCGGCCTTGGCCGCGCGCGCACGCTGTGCACGCATCGGCAGCGGGATGAACACGTCGGTGTCGCGGGTCAGGAACGCGCGCAGGCCCGGGGTGTTGTTGACCTGGCGGGCCAGCTCACGCGCCACGGCCAGCGTGACGTCCTTCTCGCGCTTGCCGGTCGGGCCGATCGCACCCGGATCCTGGCCGCCGTGGCCCGGATCGATCGCCACCACCAGGTTGCGCATCCCCGGCTGCATGCGGATGCGCGAAGCATCGCTGGGCATGGTCGGGCGCGGCGCTTCGGGGACGACGGCAGGCGTTGGTGCCGGCGTAGCCGGCGTCGTCGCCTGGGCCACGTTCGGGCCCGTTGCCTGCGGTGCACGCGTCACCGGTGCCTGGGCATTGAGGATGGCCGCCGGTGAGGCCGTCGCCGTGGTCACCGGGGTCGGGGCGCTGGCAACCGGCGCAGCTGCCGGCGGTGGCGTCGCGGCCTGGCGGCTGACCGCTGCGGTCAACGCGGCGGTGGCACGGGCCGCCTCGGCACGTGCTTCGGCACTGGAAGGCGCGGCCGCGGCGGGCGGAGTCGCCGGCGTCGGCGTCGGCGCGGCGGTTGCCGGTGCGCTCGCCGCAACCGTCACCGGTGCCTCACCCGGCCACTCGATCGACAACTTCGATTCGGCGCCCTGCCCCTGCATCAGCGGCTTGAACGCTGCCACCGATTCGGCCAGGTCGAACACCACGCGGAACGTGCCCGGGGTCGGGCTGCCCGTGCGTACGGCGGTCACCACGCCGGCAGCGGCCGGCAGCCGCAGTCCGCGCACCGCGGAGGAATCAGGGAAATCAATGACCAGCCGGTTCGGGCCAGCCAGGCTCAGGGTCTTGTAGCTGCCACCGCCAGCCAACTGGATCTCGGCGCGGGTGCCGGTGGCACCGGTGTGCAGGCTGACCCCGCGGATTTCACCCGCCCACGCGGAGAAGCTCGCGGCCAGACACAGTCCAGCGGCGACGACAGACGATGTGAACAGGCGGTTTCCCGTAGTCATGGGCGGATTCAATCACCGGAATTCCCCAATTGCAACATGTTTTCCCTTAATAATCCGCAACCTGCCCGACTTTCCTATGGTCAGGGGGTAAAAAGGGGCTGCAAGTCGGGGCTTTCACGCAGTCGCAGAAGCCAGTCAGACCCGACATTACTGCGGGCCTGGAGCACCGCCCGACGGCCATTGCCGTCGATGGCCAGCCCGATCACCAGGTCCACCGGCGGCAACCCACCGGCGCCCCGCTCGGGCCACTCGACCAACCACAGATCGGCCGCCCCTTCGTCCAGGCCGAGGAAATCGAGTTCGCCGGCACTGCCGATCCGGTACAGGTCCAGGTGCCAGGCTTCGCCGTTGGCCAGCGGGTAGCGTTCGATCAGCGTGTAGGTGGGGCTGCGGATCGCGCCCTGCACGCCCAGCGCACGCAGCAGGGCCCGCGCCAGCGTGGACTTGCCCGCGCCCAGGTCACCCTGCAGATGGACCACCGCCTGTGACGGACGGGTGCGGGCCAGCGCACGGCCGAGCAGGTCGGTGCTGTCGGCTTCGGGAAGAAACAGTTCGTTCATGCCCGCCATTATGGATTGGCCAACGTCCGAAGATGCGGCAGCAGGTCGCGTGGCAACAGCCCCCGCTCACCCTCGGCCGCCGCCGCATCGCCGGCCAGCCCATGCAGCAGTGCACCGCTGCTGGCAGCATCGAACAGCGCCAGGCCCTGCGCGCACAATGCGGCGATCGCACCGGTCAGCAGGTCGCCCATGCCGCCGACGGCCATGCCGGGGTTGCCGGCGGCAATCACCCGCGGCACCTGCCCGGGTGCCGCTACCACGGTGCCCGCGCCTTTCAGTACGACCACCGCGCCGTAGCGTTCGACCAGGGCCTGTGCGGCGGCAAACCGGTCCCGTTGGATACCGGCCGTGTCGCAGCCCAGCAGGCGCGCGGCCTCGCCGGGGTGCGGGGTGAGGATGGCGTGCGGCACGACGCGCGGCGCGGCCGCCAGCAGGTTGAGCGCGTCGGCATCGATCACCAGCGGCTTGCCTGCATCCACTGCGATCGACCACAACGCCTGTGCCCAATCATCCTGGCCCAGCCCCGGCCCCAGGGCGACCACGCTGGCGCGCGCCAGCAGCGGCGCAAGCGCGGGTGCCGACGTCACGGCATGGACCATCGCCTCGGGGCAGCGCGCCAGCAACGGCCCCACGTGCGCAGCCTGCGTAGCCACGCTGACCAGCCCTGCGCCACTGCGCAGTGCAGCCTCGGCACTGAGCATCACCGCGCCCCCGCTGCCAAGGTTGCCGCCCACGCACAGCACGTGCCCGGACTCGCCCTTGTGGGTATTGATGCGCCGGCGCGGCAACTGCGAAGCCAGCGCGCCACGCGCCCACCGCAGGGCAGCAGGCGGCACGCCTTCGAATGCCGCCGTCGGCACGTCCAGATCGGCCAGCAGCCGCTGCCCGGCGCACTCCAACGCCGCGCCGGTATGCAGGCCACGGTGCGGCACGATGAACTGGAGCACGCGCGCCGCGCGCACCGCCGCACCCGGCACGTCGCCGGACACGGCGTCCACGCCACTGGGGACATCCAGCGCGAACACCGGCACGGGCACTTCGTTGATGGCCTGGATCAAGGCCGCGTCCGCGGCCTGCGGCGCGCGCGACAGGCCGATGCCGAACAATGCGTCGACGACCAGATCCGCCTGCTGCAGGCAATCGATCGACAGCTCCACCTGCCCGCCCACGGCCAGGTAATCGGTGCAGGCCCGCTGCGCCAGGGCCGTACGCGGCGCGGCGTCCTCCAGGTGCAGCACGCGGACATCGCGCCCCGACTGGCGGGCAAAGCGCGCCAACACGTAGCCGTCGCCGCCGTTGTTGCCCGGCCCGCACACCACCACGATGCGCCGCGCCTGTGGCCAATGCTGCAGCACGCAGTGCCAGCCGGCCTGCCCGGCGCGCTGCATCAGCACGTAGCCATCGCCGCCCAGGGCGGCGGTCGCCTGCGCGTCGATGCGACGGGCGGCGGCGGTATCGAACATCTGCACGGGCTCTGACATGCCACCGATTCTATACTTGCGCCATGTCCGAAGCCGTTTCCGCCGCCACCCCGGCGCAGCTGTCGCTGCGCATCCGCCAACTGGCACGAGAAGCAGGCTTCCAGCGCTGCGGCGTCAGTGGCGTGGAGCTGCGTGACGATGAGGCGCACCTGGCCGACTGGCTGGGCAAGGGCCTGTACGGGACGATGGACTGGATGGCCCGCCACGGCACCCTGCGTGCGCGCCCACAGGAACTGCTGCCCGGCACGGTGCGGGTGATCTCGGTCGGGCTGGACTACGGCCACAAGGACGATGCGCAGGCCTGGGCCACCCTTGATGACGCCGACCGCGCCTACGTGGCGCGCTACGCCCTGGGCCGCGACTACCACAAGCTGATGCGCAATCGCCTGCAGAAGCTTGCCGAACGGGTCGCCGCCGAGATCGGCCCCTTCGGTTACCGCGTGTTCGTCGATTCTGCGCCGGTGCTGGAACGCGCTCTGGCGCGCAACGCCGGGCTGGGCTGGATCGGCAAGCACACCTGCCTGATCGACCGCAACGGCGGCTCCTGGTTCTTCATCGGCGAGATCTACGTCGACCTGCCACTGCCGGTGGATGTGCCGGCCACCGCGCACTGCGGCACCTGCACGCGCTGCATCGACGTCTGCCCGACCGCGGCGATCATCGCCCCGCACCGCCTGGACGCGCGGCGCTGCATTTCCTACCTGACCATCGAGCACGACGGCGCCATTCCACTGGAAATGCGCCCGTTGATGGGCAACCGCATCTACGGCTGCGACGACTGCCAACTGGTCTGCCCCTGGAACAAGTTCGCCCGGCGCACCGACGAGCCGGACTTCCGCGCACGCAACAACCTCGACACGGCCACGCTGCCGGAACTGTTCGCCTGGGAAGAGGATGAATTCCTGCGCCGTACCGAAGGCAGCCCGATCCGCCGCAGCGGCCACGAGCGCTGGCTGCGCAACATCGCCGTGGCATTGGGCAATGCCGCGCCCTCGCCCAGTGCGCGGCAGGCATTGGAAACGCGCAGCAACCACGCCTCCGATTTGGTCCGCGAGCACGTGCAGTGGGCGCTGCAGCGCCACCATGACGCCGACCCACCGGCGGCGTGAGCCCGCCGGCATTCCATGCGACCATGGCCGCCCGCTCCACCGCCGCAACCGCTGAACCATGAACCGCAGTGCCGACGTCCTGACCCCCGCCCAGCTCAACACGCTGGCGCGTGACCTGCTGGAGAGCAGCTTCCCGCTGGTCTGGGTGGAAGGCGAACTGGGCAATGTCAGCCGCCCGTCCTCCGGGCACCTGTACTTCACCCTGAAGGACGCCCGCGCGCAGGTCCGCGCGGCGATGTTCAAGCCCAAGAGCCAGTGGCTGAAGTTCGTGCCACGCGAAGGCATGCGCGTGCTGGTGCGCGGCCGGCTCACCCTGTACGAGGCACGCGGCGACTACCAGTTGATCCTCGACCACATGGAGGAAGCCGGCGAAGGCGCGCTGCGCCGTGCCTACGAGGAGCTGAAGGCACGCCTGGAAGCCGAGGGCCTGTTCGATGCCGGGCGCAAGCGCCCGCTGCCGGCGCACGTGCGCCGCCTGGCGGTGATCACCTCGCCTTCCGGTGCCGCCGTGCGCGACGTGCTGAGCGTGCTTGGCCGGCGTTTCCCGCTGCTTGAAGTGGAACTACTGCCCTCGCTGGTGCAGGGCGAAACCGCCGCCGCGCAGATCACCTCGCTGTTGCGCCAGGCCGATGCCAGCGGCCGCTACGACGTGATCTTGCTGACCCGCGGCGGCGGTTCACTGGAAGACCTGTGGGCCTTCAACGACGAACGGTTGGCCCGCGCCATCGCCGCCAGCACCACCCCGGTGGTCTCGGCGGTGGGCCACGAGACCGACTTCAGCCTGTCCGATTTCGCCGCCGACCTGCGCGCGCCCACGCCGTCGGTCGCCGCCGAGCTGTTGGTACCCGACCAGCGCGACCTGGCATTGCGCCTGCGCCGGCTCGCGCAGCGACTGAACCAGTTGCAGGTGCACACCCTGAGCCAGGCCATGCAGCGCGCCGATCGCGCCGCGTTGCGCCTGCAGGCCCAGGGACCGCAGGCACGGCTGGCGTTGCTGCGGCATCGGCAGGAGGCTGCCTTTGCGCGGCTGCAGGCGCATTGGCGACAGAAGCAGGAGCGTCGCCGGGCACAGTTGGCGCATGCGGCCGCCGTGCTGCGCGGCGCCCAGCCACAGCGTCGGCTGGCGGCATTGAAGGAACGGCTGGCAGCCCTGGCACCACGCGCGCAGACCGCCATCAACCGCCAGTTGCAAGCCGATGCACTGCGCCTGCGTGGCATCGCCCGTTCACTGGAGGCGGTGAGCCCATTGGCGACCGTCGCCCGTGGTTACTCGATCCTGACCCGCGCCGACGACGGCGCCCTGGTGCGTTCCAGCGCGCAGGCACAACCCGGTGATCGCCTGCAGGCCCGCCTGGCCGAAGGCACCCTGCAGGTCCGCGTGGAAACCTCCGAGCCGTAGGAGCGCCTTCAGGCGCGAAGCCGGGAATCCTTCCGCCAACGCCGGCTACTGCAATCCCGGAGGCCATCGGCTTCGCGGCCAAGGCCGCTCCTATCGCTGCGGGGCTGCGTCCCAGGCCTGCAGCACGATATTGGTCAACGCCACCGGGTCACGGTCGAAATGGTGCCCACCCGGCCGCTCCACCGTCTGGATGAAAGGCTTGCCGCGCAGGTCGCGGCACAGGCTGTCCTTCTCATCGGTGCCGTAGATGCACTGCAGCGGCATCGCGTGCAGTTGCTCCAGTGCGGGCAACACGGGCGTCTCGCGCGAACGTCCCCACCCCAGCCAGCCACCTACCCGGACCTCGAACGCGGCCCCATGGGACAGGCCCAGCAACGACATGAAACGCACCGACTGCTGCTGATCGGCCGGTAGCTGCGAGTAAGCGAACGGCAATACATCGGCACCGAACGAGTAACCGATCAACGCGACGTCGTCTGCCCCCCAACGCTGCCGGTAGGTCTGCAGGGCCTGGCCCAGATCGGCACCCAGCTGCTGCTGGCTGCGCTCGGCCCAGAAGTACTTCAGGCTGTTCCAGCCGAGCACGGAAATGCCTTGCTGGTTGAGCTCGCGGGCAATGCCCTTGTCCAGATCACGCCAGCCCCCATCGCCGGAGAGCACCACTGCCAGGCGACGGCTGCCGGCGACCGGCATCTCGATCAGGGGAAGCCGCTGCGTGCCGTCCGGACGCGCCATCATCTCCAGTGCGCGGGAAACCAACGCCTCGGCCGGCACCGGCTCGACCGCGACGGCATCCCCATCGCCGGTGCAGGGCCGGGGTTCCGGAGCGCCCGGTGTCACCAGCACCCCGGCGAACTCGCCCGCCGCGGCACCGGCGGCGGTTGCGCGGGCCAATGCGGCCTCCCTGCCCTGCGCGACCAACAACGGCAGGAAGAACTGCTGCGCCCGTGCCTGTTTGAGCAGCTTCTGGGTCAACAACGCCGCATCGTCGGCCATGTTCCTGCAGGTCGATGGCGCGCCGCCCAGGCGCTGCCGGTACACCGTCGAATCCACCACCGCCACCCATGCACCACCCTGCGCCAGCGAGGTGAGCAATGGCCGTTCCCGGGCGGACGATTGCGCGCCCTCGGCGAAATAGATCACCACACCGCGTGGCTCGCCCTGCGGTGCCACCACTTGCACGTCACCGTACCGACCGGCGTTGACCGATGCACGGTGGTTGCTCCGGCTGCATGCACTGGCCATCACCACGCACAGCAGCGCCGTCACGACGCGTACGACAAGGCCCTGCATCGGCCACCGCCATCAACCAAAGGGAAAAACACCCCGCGGGCGCCGGTGGCCCGGTCGCGGGGTGGACCGCCTACCTTGCCGCTTCGGTGCAGAACTGCTGCCGGTACTGCATTGCCTTGGGCATCAGCGCCTGCAGGTTCTGGATGCGGGTGCCGGGGTTGGGATGCGTCGACGAGAACTCCGGCGGCGACTGGCCACCGCTGTTGGCGCTCATGCGCTCCCACAGCGGCACCGCTTCCTCGGGATTGAAGCAGGCCGCGGCGGCCAGCATCAGGCCCACTTCGTCGGCCTGGGTTTCATGCGAGCGCGCATACGGCAGCAGATAGCCGTAGCCCATGGCCGACATCATCATCTGCTGTTGCTGCGCGTCCAGGCCGCCCGCCGCGCCGGCCATCTGGCCGATCTGGGTCAGCTTCTGCTGGGCCATGCGCTGCGCACCATGACGCAGCAGCGCATGGGCGATTTCGTGACCCATCACGACCGCCACCGCGTCGGCATTCTGCGCCACCGGGATCAGCCCGGTGTACACCGCCATCTTGCCGCCGGGCAGGCAGAACGCATTGGCCTCGTCGGATTGGATGACGTTGACCTCCCAGTCGAAATCACGGGCGAAATGCTGCGGCTCCAGGCCATGCTCGCGGGCCAGCGCGGTCTCGACCACGTCCACCTTGGCGATCAGGCGGCGCGCGATTTCCCGCACCTGCTGGGAGATCTGCGAATCGGGGGCCACCGGCCGCTCCTGGGACAGGATCTCCTGGTAGGCCTGCAGGCCCATGGCCTTCTCTTCCTCGGCATTGAGCGAGCTGTCGATCAGCACCTTCTCGCCGGTGTAGGGATCAACCGAACGGTTGCCGAAGTAATAACAGCCGCCATAGATGGCGAAACCCAGCAGGATCACCCAGCGCAGGTTGCCGAACAGCCCACCGCCACGACGGCCCTGGCCGCCCGCGCTCTGATTGCCGAAGGGATCTTGTCGCATGGTGGGGTTCCGTCTGGTCCGGGGTGGCCGGAGCCGATGTTAGCGCGCCGGCGTGCATGGGCAAGGTCAAATCCCGCGCACCAGGCGGAAGCCGATCCGCGCCGAGGTCACGTCGGAGTCCTGCGACTGCCGCCACGCCGCCCGGGTCTGCTCCGGCGCGTTGGCCCAGTTGCCGCCACGGATCACCCGCTGCCGGCAGCCGGGGTTGTACCAGGCCGCGCCGTCGGCCGGGGCGCGCCGATAGCTGGCATGCCAGCAGTCGGCCACCCATTCGCTGAGGTTGCCGGCCATGTCGTGCAGCCCCCAGGCGTTGGCGTTGTACATGCCAACCGGCGCCGTGCCCCAGAAGCCATCGCCATACCCGATGAAGGCATTGTTCCAGTGCCGCCCACTGGGCGAGACGTCCAGGCTGCCGGTGAAGTTGCCGGTGTTCGGCGGCGGGATTGCCGCCTTCCCCCACGGATAGCGCCCCTGGTTGCCGGCACGCAGGGCGTACTCGAATTCCGACTCGCTGGGCAGACGGTAGTAGCGGCCGGTCTGCTCGCTCAGCCATGCCGCGTAGGCCTCGGCATCGCGCACGCTGACATGCATGACCGGGCTGTTCGGCGCGGCCCTGACGCCGTTGTAATCCGATTGCCAATCCACGCCACTGCGGCGGATGAAGTTGCCGCTGCGCTCGTCGTAGACCACCGAATGGCCACGCCGGGTCGCACGCGGGCGCGCATGGGTGGCCTCGACGAAGCGACGGAAGTCGGCCACGGTCACTTCGGTGATCGACATGGCGAAGCCCCGCTCGAAGCGCACCTCATGCTGCGGCCGCTCGGCATCACGGCCACCGATCTCCTCCTGGGTCGAGCCCATCAGGAAGGTGCCATGCGGGACCACCACCATCTGCGGCCCGCGCCCGCCATCCTGCAGGGCATCACTGAACACCTGCCGCGGGCGGAAGCTGCCGTAGTGGGTGACCAGCTCGATGCGCGCGCGCAGCAGTTCCACGGTGGCATCGCCGGGCAAGGCGATGCGTTCGGCCTGGGCCAGCTTGTCGCGGGCGTCCTTCAGGCCTTTGGAGGAGGTGAGGTCACGCAGGCCGGCATTGCGCAGGGCATCCAGCTGGGCGGTGCGGATGGCTTCGATGCGGGCCCGCGCATCGATCAGGGTCGGGCCCTCCCCGCGCACGGTGCCAGCCTTGCCCAACCAGCGCTGGGCGGCGGCGAAATCCGAATCCAGCGCCGCCGCCCGCTCGGCACGGCGGATCAGCCCGCTCTCCACGGCCGCCAGTCCCTGCCGGGCGCGGCTGTTGTCCGGATCGGCGGCCAGCACTTCACGGAACGCCGCCTGCGCGCCCCCTCCGTCCTCACCGAACTGCCCCTGGCGCAGCGCCTGTTCCCCGGCCCGGTTCAACGCCAGCAGGCGCCGGGCGGTGGCGATACGTTCCTGCAAGGCCTGCTCGGCCTTGCCTTCCGGTGCCAGGGCCACCGCCACGCTGACCAGCATCGCCGCCTCGGCCAGGGCCAGGCGCTGTCCCTCGGTCTGCGCCATGCGCGCGTTGGCCAGTGTCCGCAGGCGCTGCCTGGCCTTGTCCAGCCCACGCTGCGCGGCACGGTCGTCCGGCTTCTGGGCCAGGATGGCAAGGTACAGGGGAATCGCATCGCCGGCCTCACGGAACAACCGGTCCTCCGCCAGGGCCTTGTCGGCGTCCTTGCGGGCCTGGGCCAGTTGTTCCGGCGCCAGCACGACATCGGGCGCCTGCCAGCGCGGCAACGCGGTGTCCTCCACCTGTGGCACCGGGTCCGGCGTGGCGGCCTCGGCATCCCGCTGGCGGGCCGCCGCACGGGCCTCCAGGCGTTCGACCACGCGCCCGGCCAGCGACTTGCCCTGCCCGTCGGCAGGCGTCGCCGGTGCAGCCGGGGGCGGATCGCTACAGCCGCTCACTGCCAGCGGCAGCAGCAACACCAGGGTCCAGATGTGGCCAAAACTACGCAAAGCGCCTCCAATAGCCTGCCTGCCCCGTCGGGGCCGGCCCGACGTTAGGCTATTCTCGCCTCCCTGAGCAAACCCTGCAGTTAGACGGAACCCACGTGGCTTATTGGATCAAACACCCATCGGAACTGGACGAGCGCTATCAGCGCCGCCCGACCCGGATTGGACTGGACACCGAGTTCATCCGCGAGCGCACCTATTGGCCGCAACTGGCCCTGGTACAGATGGCGGTCGGTGACGAAGTACTGCTGATCGACCCGCTGGTCCCCGGCATGTGCGAAGCACTCAAACCGTGGCTGACCGATACCTCGATCACCAAGATCATGCACAGCGCCAGCGAAGACCTGGTGGCCTTCAAGTGTGCCTGCGACGCCCTGCCGCGCCCGTTGTTCGACACCCAGATCGGTGCCGCGCTGGCGGGCATTGGTGGCGGCATGGGCTATCAGAAGCTGGTGGCCGAGATCACCGGTACCACCCTGCCCAAGGGCGAGACGCGTTCGGACTGGCTCAAGCGCCCTCTCAGCGACGCCCAGCTGGAGTACGCCGCCGACGACGTGGAATACCTGTTCGCCCTGCACGACGCCATCAGCGAGCGCCTGCAGGCCAAGGGCCGCATGCAGTGGCTGCTGGATGATGGCGAACGCCTGCTGGCCAGCGTCGAGCGCGACGAAGGCGAGCACTGGCCGCACCTGTCGATGCGCTCCTCGCAGTTCCTCGAGGCCGATGCGCAACGGCGCCTGCTGCGCCTGCTGCGCTGGCGCGACCAGCAGGCACGCCACAGCGACAAGCCGCGCAGCTGGATCCTGGACAACGAGCTGGCAAACCTGCTCGCGCGCACGCCGCCGGCCGACTACGACGCCATGCTCAAGCTGTTCGGCCGCTTTCCCAAGGCACCGCGCAAGCTCGCGCAGCCGCTGTGGCAGGCACTGAGCACCCCACTGGCCGACGAGGCCGATGCACCGCTCGCCCTGCCCGCCACCGACGGCAACAAGTCCGCGCTGAAGAAGCTGCAGGATGCAGTGAGCAAGCGCACCGCCGAGCTGGAGCTGCCCGAAGGCTTCCTCGCCTCGCGCAAGCATCTGGAAGCCCTGCTGGAGAGCGGCCACTGGCCCAGCGCATTGGCCGGCTGGCGACAGCAGGAACTGGAAGCCCCGCTGCGCGCCCTGTTGCCCGGCAACTGAGCGCGCCGCACGCCACCTGCGATAAGCCCGCCGCAAGGCGGGCTTTTTCTTGCATGCTGCGTGCACGCCGCGCGATGCGCAGGAAGTGATCGAAGAACATGGGCGCCATGTACCCGTGACGCTCCAGGCACGACGCTTGCGGGCGCTCCGTGGGCGCGCAACGCATGCTGGCAACGCCAGCGCTCGCTCACGTTGGAACGTGGTGCAGAAACGGTGCAGATTCCAGGAACAAAAAAAGGGCTCGCATTGCTGCGAGCCCTTGAAATTCTTGGTGGCCGAGGACGGAATCGAACCGCCGACACGGGGATTTTCAATCCCCTGCTCTACCAACTGAGCTACTCGGCCACTTTGTTCTCGTTGGCGTTGCCGCCGGCGAGGACGCGAATATTACGCATGTGTTTCGGATTCGGCAAGCGCTTTTCACAAAAATTTTCACATCCGCTGAAATCACCGCGAAATGACCGATCCGGCAAGGTCCGCACGCTTCCTGCAGCCGTCCCAAGACACCCGCATCGCCTCCATGCACGCCCAAACGAAAAGAGCCGCATCTTCCGATGCGGCCCTTCGTCGAATCATTGGTGGAGCGGAGGAGGATCGAACTCCCGACCTTCGCATTGCGAACGCGACGCTCTCCCAGCTGAGCTACCGCCCCACGCGGTGCACCGATTCTAGCGCGCTGAAAGCGGATTCGCCAAGGGGATGGCGTGGCTTGTCAAGTGGACGGGCACCTCCGCCGTGCTGGCAATCAGTGGGTCGGCAGCAACGGGCGCAGCAGCGGTTCTAGTTGCTGCTGGCGCCAGCCGGCCAGTGCGCTTGGCCAGGTGCCGCTTTCCAGCAGCGATTCCAGATGCTTGCGCGAGGCAAGCAGGCCATCGGGCAGGCCCAGCTCCGCGGTGAGCTGCTCAGGCTGTGCCTTCGGCCCCAGTACGGACGATCCGCATCCAGCCTCCGATCCTGGCCGTGTCCTACCTTGCCGGGAAGCCAACTTACGAAAGCCGGTTCAATGCGTGTCCAGCTGACCAAGCGCCAAGTCGAGACCTATCAGTCCCGGGAGCGTCCCTATGAGATCCGGGACGCCCAGGTGCTGGGCCTGATCCTGCGGGTGCAGCCATCGGGTCACAAAGTCTGGATCGTCTCGTGGGCGCATGGGAGGCGGCGCACTATCGGACCGACGACTGCGATGCTGCTCGATCTAGCTCGCGCACCCGCCACCAATGCCATCGCCGAGTACCTGCAACCGGGTTGTTCCTAGATCGGACAAAGCAAGCCCCACACCAGTACGCTGCAAGACTCCATCAATCAGCGGCATCGGGCTCTGGCCACGCTAGAGCTGAAATGCGGCCACATGTACGCCGATCGGTTGGAGCAGTTCTTTGCCGCCCATCTGGACGATCCGCTAACCGGCTTCGACACGGCTTGGGCCGACCAATGGCTGCAACAGCGCTTGACGACCCCCACCGGCAAGACCCAGTGTCCGCCCACTCGTTCGACTGCGGCACGCGATCTGCCGTGCTTGCGGGCGGCACTGTCCAAAGCTGTCAGCTGGAGGCTGATCCCCCGCAACCCGCTGCTGGGGATGCGCATCAAAGGCGGGAGCAGGCGCGGATTTTGCGGGAAGCGGGTGATCCGGAGGCCAAGTCGAAGCGGAGAAGAGCCAAGGAGCGCCGGGATACCAAAAAGGCGGCAAAAGCAGCGAAGGCTTCCGGTGGGGAAACACCGCAACGGCACGCCGATGAGCGCAACGCAGACTTAAGTCGCGAAAGCATCATGCGTGGGCTGCCCGGGCGCTTCCTAGATGTGGCAATCGATGCATACAATCCATGGCACGGTACGAATCCGCGACGTAGCCAGCCTTAGAATCAAACCCGGCAGCCGGCAACAAGTCCGCTTTTGCCCATGCAACCCCCAATCCAATCGCTTGTTGGGCTGCTGAAACACGCAACATGTGGGCGGCGGCTTGGCCGATGCCTGCGGTGGCATGGATCTGGAGCCAGGCATGAAGTGCTGACATGGGTTTGGGTTTGTACCTGCGGTGAAATCCCCCGCTCCCACAATCCACCGGCACAAGCCCAAAGCCCCTCAACCTGAAATCCAGACAACACGGCGCTCCCGTATCAAGCAGCCCGCACCGCAAGTGTCGTCAGCAACGCACCGCATCGCACCATGCACCCCACGAAAATTATGGCTACACTCCATTCATGCCCAAGGATGCGGCGTCAAATGGTGGTGGGGACCTCCGTGATCGAAGTTTGGCCGCAGCCATCTCTGTGGCGCTGCATATTGCCGCTGTTACATGGATTTGGTTCTTGGGCGATCAAGCAGGCTGGGGAAAATCAGAGACGCATGGTCACTCAGGAGGCGACGGGATGTCGGCGAGCTTCATTGCAGCGGATGAGTTTCGTCAGCGCATCGAGACCAAACCGACTCTTGCAAGTCCTGAAGTAGCCGCAGCATCCGAAGAGCCGTCGGAAAGTGTGCTGAGCACGCCTGCCGAGGCGGCTGTTGATTTGCCCGATTGGGCGAATCCCGTGGATCCCATCACTTATCCAGCGCCAGATGCCACAACAACCGAAGTAAACGAAGCAGCTCCAACTGAATCCGCGGAAGCAGGTCTGACCCAAGGGGGAGATAGTGCTGGCTGTAGCAACGACGATGGCCTACGTGCCGCACATCTGGCTGCTCTACGCGCAGCCATCCGCCAGTACTGGGATTATCAGGGGTCCCCGCAGCAATGTACGCTGACCATCAAGCAATCTCCAGGGGGTGCGGTGTAGAGCGCCATCACAGGAGAATGTGCATTGGCACCACCGGACCACCGCGCGCTCGAAGCCGCTGTACTGATGGCACAACCACTACCATATGCGGGGCTTGAGAGCATTTACGCAGAGTCCAATGATCTCGACATCTGAACCAGTCGAATCAAATTGCAGCACCCAGAAACATTAACAAGATCTTCACCGATTCAACGTAGCCCCTCCTAACCAAACTGATCGTGGAGATAAGGCGTGCACACCGCATTTTCGAAGAAGACCACCCGAACACGACATCCCAGCGCGCAGCTTGGATCGATTATTATTGCACTTTTATTAACATCCCCCAGTCAAGCACAAAGCGTGAGCCCGGAGGATGAGTATTCACTCCATCTCACTCCGGCCCAATCGATAACCCCCACATCCGACTTCGGCGACAGAATCAGCCTGAGAGATGGCGAGCTATCCTTTCGTCAAATCGATATAGATCTCAAGGGCATCGGCCCTCCCATGCGCATAATTCGGACCATGCGTGTCATCGGACGCTTCCAATCAAACAGTAGCGATTCTTCTGGAACCACCATCGGAGAATGGGAGATCGCGATCCCGCGCATAAAGACCATTACCAGCAACAAGACCACTGGAGTTACCGCCACCTCCCCTATTGGCTGGCAGGTTGATGCATCTGATCGAAACTCCAGATGCACATCATTCACCTATCCAGGCAATGTGGTTCCCGCAAGCCCAAAGATCAGCCCAATTGAAACAAGGAATTGGTGGGCAGGTTATCAATTTGTAGACGACGAAGGGAATGAAAGCACCATACTGCTATCACCCTCGACATCCGCAGAGGCCGCCCATATAGCTCGCACCAAGTCAAACTGGATATTCTCATGCCTTCCTAACACGGCAAATAGTGAACCCGGCGAGGCCTTCATTGCCATTTCCCCCAACGGGACAAAGTACTGGCTAGATCATCTTGAATATCGAAGTGCACCACCATTGATCGGAGCCGGGGGCGGATCCCTTCCGCGTCGATATGGAAATCTATTGGCAACGCGCGCCGAGGATATATTCGGAAACTGGGTTAAGTACCAATATACCAACGGAATGCTTTCATCAATGCTCGCAAGCGATGGAAGACAAATAACACTTTCATACGGCATCGATTCCGCCAGCATTTCAACAGGGTCAGGAGCGAGCAGTAGAACTTGGCATTACCATCTTTCGGGAACCGCACTCACATCCATCACGCAGCCCGACGGTTCCTCATGGAACTATTCAATTGTCGAATTATTCAGACGAGGCATGCTGCCGCAAAACCAAGGAAACTGCGCTGGCAATGTTTCCGCAGACGGATTAACTGGAAGCACGCACACCGGATCTATTACAAGCCCCTCTGGAGCCACGGCTACCTACAACATTCGAACACTTCATGTGGGCCGCTCCTATGTTGGGAAGGATTGCCCCCCCGGGCCGGACGGCTCCCCACAGTTCGCAGACATACCAAAGGACACGTGGAGTTACGCCATTGTCTCCAAATCAATAGCAGGCCCAGGAATCCCTCCTCAGAATTGGATTTACAACTACTCACCCGGCAACTCAAGCTGGACTTCAGACTGCGCATCCGGCTGCCCAACAACAGTTTGGACAGATGTTACCTCTCCGGATGGCATCCGCACGAGAAATACATTCAGCAATCAATTCGGCGGCATGGAAGGACTCCTGCTTCGGGAAGACATTTTCGACACAGCAGGAATCAATGTTGCGAGAAGAACCGACTATTCATACGCAATCATTCCTGCCAACGAAGCAAACAGCAACCTTCCCTTTCGGCGAATCGGCGGTGACTTCAACGATAGGTCTAATACCTATATATCCGAACGATGGACCCCCCTTCAGAGGTTGACAATACTCCAAGACGGGATGGAATTCACACAAAACGTGAACGCTTTCGACAGCCTGTCGCGACCAATATCTATCACTCGCTCCAGCAAGCCGGCACAATGAGGAATCGATGATGGCCAGGTCGTATACTTACTCATTCGCATCATTGTCAGTCGCACTTCTCTTTGGTCCACTTTCCACCCCCAACACCGCAGAGAGAGTCGTAAGAACTGGCGATTTTAACTTTGCCTGGTCAATTGCAAATGATTGCGGCATCAGCGCGCAGTCACTTTGCATAGACAGTCTTTGCCGTCCCACGAAAATCATTACGTCCAGCTCCAATACACCCTGAGGAGATAGGGGATGAGAAAAAGTATTAGCGGCAATCATTTCCCATCATTGACCTTGGTCGTACTTCTTTCGCTGAGCATCGGATCGACTCACGCACAGAATCACTCGCGCACCGAAACCATTACCTACCACGACAACACCGCCAAGTGGGTACTGGGCCAAGTAGCCAGCAGAACCATCAATGGGATTGTTGCCGAGCAGACGATCTACGACGCTACTACAGCGCTACCACTGCAGTCACGTTCCTTCGGCAAGCTCAAGCAAATGCTGACCTATAACGCCGACGGCACAGTCGCCACGGTCAAGGATGGCAACAACAACGTCACCACCTTGTCCGGCTGGAAGCGCGGCATTCCGCAGTCGATCACCTATGCCGATGGCAAGACGCGGTCCGCCGTGGTCAATGACAACGGCTGGATCACCCGGGTCACCGACGAGAACAGCTACGCCACCAACTACACCTATGACGCCATGGGCAGGCTTGCCAGCACCATTTACCCCACTGGGGATAGTATGGCCTGGAATACCACCACGCAGGCTTTCGTCCAGGTAAACACGGCCGAGTACGGGATTCCGGCAGGACACTGGCGTCAGACGGTAACAACCGGCAATGGCATCAAGATCAGCTATTTCGATGCCCTGTGGCGGCCGTTGTTAGTGCGCGAGTATGACTCGGGCAACGTGACTGCCACGCAGCGCTTTACGGGCTACGAGTACGACCATGAGGGGCGGGTGGTGTTTACCTCGTATCCTTCGGCAGCGAGCAACCCGGATAAGGGGATCTGGACAACCTACGATGCCTTGGGGCGAACAAAGTCGGTGTCGCAGGATTCGGAGTTGGGGTTGCTGACCACGACAACGGCCTACCTCAACAATGCGACAGGTCCTTACACCTTGGTCACGCAACCGGGCGGACAGCAGACGCGGACCTGGTACCAGATGTTTGACCAACCCAGCTACGATGCGCCGGTGAAGATCACGCACCCCGAGGGGGCGGTGACCACGATTGCCCGGGATGTGTTTGGCAAGCCCACGAGCATCGTGCGCGGCAATAGTGGCGGTACTGTGCAGGCCACGCGCACCTATACTTACAACGCCAATCAAGAATTGTGCCGGGTGGTTGAGCCGGAAACCGGCGCCACCTTGATGGGCTATGACGCCGGAGGCAATCTCACATGGTCAGGTAGCGGATTCGGCGCTACGTCCGCCTGCCACGCCACCGGCCAGACTGCGGCCATTCTGGCGCGAACCGCAGCTCGCACTTATGACGTGCGCAACCGACTCAAGACGCTAACGTTTCCGGATGGTCGGGGAAACCAAACCTGGACCTACACCGCCGATGGTCTTCCCAACACGGTATCTGCCGACAATGATGGTGCCAACCTAGTTACCACACAGTACACCTATAACCGTCGGCGGATGCTGACGGAGGAGCGGATGCAGTGGAACCAGATCAGTTGGCCCATTAACTACACTTATAACGGCAATGGCCATCTGAGCATCGAGAAGTATCCCAATGGGCAGAGTGTCGCGTTTGCGCCCAATGCACTCGGACAGCCCACCCAGGCGGGCACTTTTGCCACCGGGGTGAGCTACCACCCAAATGGGGCCATCAAACAGTTCACCTACGGCAATGGCATCGTCCACACGATGACGCAGAACACCCGGCAACTACCGATTCGCAGCACGGACTGTGTAGTGGTCGGCTGCACGGCGGCCGCCGACAAACGATTGGATCTGACCTACGGGTTTGACAAGAACGCCAATGTCAGCCAAATCACCGACAACATCGCCGGTCGTCAGAATCGCAGCATGGTGTACGACGGGCTGGACCGAGTGACGTCGACGACCTCGGCGATGTTCGGCACAGCCACCTATGCCTATGACGTTCTGGACAACCTGATACGGGTCAACGTTGCTGGAGGCAGTGCAGCCCGCAATCACTTTTACTGCTACGACACCAAGTGGCAGCTGACCAACGTCAAGACCGGCAGTTGTAGCGGCGCCAGCGTGATTGGCCTGGGCTATGACGTACAGGGCAATCTCAACAACAAGAACGGCAAGGTCTTTGACTTCGACTTCGGCAACCGCCTGCGCGGCGTCAATGGCATTGCCAGCTATGTCTACGATGCAGCGGGGCGTCGGGTTCGAGACTACACCACGGCTAGCAAGTACAGTCTTTATGCCCAAGACGGGCGATTGATGTACAGCACCGACGGCCGGCTGGGTGTCAGCACCCAGTATGTCTATCTGGGTGGTAGTCTGGTCGCATTCCGTGAGGCGGTAGGTACGGCCATCACACCGAAGTACCAGCACACCGATGCGCTGGGCAGCCCGATCACGGTGACCGGCGCGGACAAGGCGGTGCTGGAGCGAAGCGAGTACGAGCCCTATGGGCAGGTGGTAAACGCAACGGCGAAGGATGGACCTGGTTTCACGGGTCACGTACTGGATGCGGCGACCGGCATGAACTACATGCAGCAGCGCTACTACGATCCGCAGATCGGACGATTCCTGTCGGTGGATCCGGTAACGGCTTACAGCAATCCGATTGGGGCATTTAATCGGTACTGGTATGCCAACAACAATCCGTACAAGTTCACCGATCCGGATGGACGACGGATCGTCTACGCAGGAACGAAGGAGGAGAAGAGAGAAAGCAAGAGTCTGGTTAGGGATGTAAAAGGGAGCGGGCCTGACGGAAAGGCGTTCATTAGAGCCCTGCAAAAGGATCCGCAGGACGTTTCGGTGTCGCAAGGAACATCTGCGACAAAAGCAGACGGAACTGTGGTGCCGTTAAGTTCTACCGGCGGGGGCGTTACAATTCCCGCGAGCCAAAGCGTGAGTGGAAAAATTGAAGTTGTTTTTGACAAAAATAACCTTATTAACTACACCACTACTGATGGGACTCCGGCCACTGAGACTCCTGCTGGATTGGTGTTGCATGAGCTTGGTCACGGCTTGTTGCTCATGAAAGGGGACCCATCGCACGCTACACCCGGGCCAGCCGCAGAGAAGGCAGTCAGAGATCTCACCAATCCCATCCGAGTAGAGATGAAGCAAAAGGCGGAGTTGTGAGATGAGCAGACTCCTGTTTCCGAAACTGGGTATATTGTTCGCTGCGATTTGCGCACCGACGTGTATTCCGCAATCCTTCGGATCGGAAAGACACACTGGATCAGCAGAAGATCCGGCGACTGAAAATACTATTATCAAGGTGAACCTGAGAGCCGGCGTTGGCGATTCTTCGACTGTGCTTGTGGAGTTTTCCAACTGCTCCAGCTCCACGCTGTGGTTTCCGATTGAAGTGGCGCCGGCCTACAGGCCCAATAGGCAATCACGTGTTTTGGAAATTTGGTTTGGTTATTTCGAAGATGTCTACGGACTGCAGAAGGGCCAGTATATGTTGCCTGCCATGCACCCTGTGCAGCCGGGAGAGAAATTCGTATTTGAACTCGCTTCACCTCCGTTGATGGAGGATGTTTTAGAGGCCAAGAAAATAGGGGTTCATGTCCGAGTTGCTACGAGGGCGTTCGAGAGCTCTCGGATTCGAAATGAGCAACCTATTGATGACTACATCAATAATTCGATCGTGTTCGAACTGAACGGGATCGAGCTGATGCAAACTAAAGGGGCGGGGGATAATTAATTCGCGCCAAATGAAGCACAAGGCCCGCGCTGGCTGATGCGATGTCGGTAGCCGTGATCCCACGCCATGCGTCGCGAGGCCTGCATGGCGCGGGCGGTGAACGCATCGAGGCAGTCGCCGCCGTGCTGTTGTGGCCACGCACCGCCTGCATCCAGCGCGTCGGCATAGGAGCCGTCCCCACTCGCGAACTCGCGCTGTTCCATTTCCTCAACATCAAGCAGTAGCACCATCCGCCAGGCGATGACCTGCACTGGCAACGATGCCGGTGGTTCGCCCCGTGCACCGCCAGCCAGGCGTCTTCCATCATCGTCGTGATCGGATCGGCGTCACGTTCGCCGTGGATCGGCTAGATGGTGTAGGTGGCGGCCATGTCAGTTGTCCCTGTTGCTGCGATAGAGCATGTGCAGATTTTTGTGTAAACGGGATCCGGGTTGCAACTGAGGGAGTCGTCTCCTCAAGCGGATCGCAAGTTGGTTCATGGCTGCCTTTCAGTTAAATCGCCAAGGGGTGAGACGAAATAGCAGACCGGCTTACCAACGGCTTCCCTGTCCCCTTGTATTGGCTAACCTAATGCTCCGCAAGGATACCCACTCACTCGCCAGACGCATGGCACATGCGACGCTCTGCGGTTCAAACGATCAACGAGACCAGCCCTTGCCAGTGAAGCTGGTCCTCGTCCTCATCCGCATTGATCCCGTATCGTAGAAGCCATCGTAAATGTCGGCTACTCACTCGCCCTCCCCGACCGCCTTACGCAAAACGCCCGCTGATGAGCGGGCGTTTGTTTAATCCTTGATCGGTGAGGTAGTTCCGGTTTTTTCCGGCCAGCTTGCGAACGCGACGCTCTCCCAGCTGAGCTACCGCCCCACGCGGTGCTCCGGATTCTACGCGCTGCCTGCGCGTTCGCCAAGGGGCGCGTCCATGAACACCGCCACCCAATCCGCCCCATGCCCACCACGCTTGCCTGACGACGCACGCGCCTCTGCCTCGGGGCATCGCTCGCACCATCGCTCAATGAACAACCGGGCCGTGCAACTCCACCACCAAGGCACCGCCATCGCGGTTCGGTGAAAATTCGGGCGGCGGCCCGATGGAGGGATCGGGCCGCCGCCCATCGGAGTGACGGGCTACCCAGCAACACCACTCCGGGCTGCAGCCTGCCAGCCCGGGAGTGAAGCACATGTCGGCGGCAGCTTACGGCGACAAGTCAGTCGCGCGTCGTGCGCCGGTAGTCCAGTGGCGGGGTGTCCCGCTCCAGCAACGGCAGGTACTGGAACCCGGCACCACGTCGCATATCGAATTCCTCGCGGGCCTTGCGCACGGTCTCCGGTGACTGCAGCAGTTGCACGGCCGCCAGCGCCATCACCTTGGCCGCATTCAACGCGCCCTTGTCACCAATGGACATGCCCGATGCGGCCACTGCCTGCCAGCTATGCGCCGGCGTGCCGGGCACCCAGGTCGCGGTGCTCAACCCGGCCGTGGGAACATTCCAGCTCACGTCACCGACGTCGGTGGAGGCACTGCCGGCCAGGTCGGCGCGGTAGGGCTGCAACTGCTGCGCGGTCTCCAGTGAGGGCTTCTTCTCCAGCGTCTGCTGCAGTTGCTGGGCGAACCGCTGTTCGGCCGCGTCGTAATGGACGCCCCCCACCTGCTGGAGCGCGGCCTGCATCACCTGCCCCAGCGTGTCGTTGGGCAGCAGCGAGAACACGCCGCCGGTCTGTTCGAAACTCACCGTGGTGCCGGTACCCATCGCCGCGCCCTCGGCGGCCTCGCGCAGGCGTGCGATCACATCGCGTACTACCGCCGGATCGGTGTGGCGCACGTAGTAATAGGCTTCGGCCGCGTCCGGCACCACGTTGGGAGCTGCGCCACCGTTGCTGATCACGTAGTGGATGCGCGTACGGTCCGGCACGTGCTCGCGCATCAGGTTGGCCATGTAGTTGAACGCTTCAACGCCATCCAGCGCGGAGCGACCACGCTCCGGCGCGATGGCGGCATGCGCGGCAATGCCACTGAAGCGAAACTTGCCGCTGATGTTGGCCAAGGTAGTGCCCTGCGCGGCGGAGTTGTCGGCCGACGGGTGCCAATGCAGCACCACGTCGACGTCATCGAACAGGCCGGCCTTGGTCATGTAGACCTTGCCCGACCCGCCCTCCTCCGCCGGCGTGCCATACAGCCGCACTTCGCCGTCGCGCCCGGTGGCATCCAGCCACTGCGCGATGGCGCGTGCCGCGCCCACCGACGCCGCACCGAACAGGTTGTGCCCGCAGGCCTGGCCCGCGTCCTGGCCGGCAATGGCGCTGCGCACCGGCTCGGCGGCCTGGGCCATGCCCGGCAAGGCGTCCATTTCAGCCAACAGTGCAATCACCGGACCCTTGCCGCGCGTGCCGTAGGACGCCACGAACGCGGTGGGCATGCCGGCGACACCTGCCTTGACCTGGAAACCGGCCTCGCGCAGCTCCCGTTGCAACAATGCCGACGAGGCGGTCTCCAGATACCCCAGCTCCGGCTGCTGCCACAGCGCATGCCCCACGTCGGCCTGGCGCTTGGCGTAGGCATCGAGCGTGGCCAGGACATCCGGCGTAACCGCCCACGCCGCAGGTGCGGGCAGCAGGCTGCACAACAGGGCGACACGCAACAGGGAACGCTTCATCGGCAGGCACCGGTGCATCAGTAGAAAGTCACGTTGTCGATCTCGAACCAGACCTTGCTGCCCGGCGCACCACCGGCGGAGAACACCAGTTGCTGCAGGTCGTCCCCCTTCCACTGCGCGATCGGTGCAGTGGCGCGATAGGGTGGCTGGCCCTGCAGGGCACTGAATGGAACCTCGACCGTGCGCCATTGCGATTGGGCCTGCAACGGCGCGATGAAGCGGCGGTTGCCCAGCGCGCGTACTTCCAGCCGCAGCTCCGGCGCCGAACCGCGCAGCTCGAAACGCACTCCGTGGTAGGCGCGCACGTCCACTGGCGCCACCGAACCACGGCTCAATGGCAGGATCGCCGCTGCGAATGCACTGTCCTTGCTGGACAGCTTGGCCTGCGTGGCCAGCGCATTGCCGCCGGTCTCGCGCGCCACCACTTCGGTGACCTGCACGGTACGGTCGTTGCCACCGTCGGCCTCGTCCACGCGCAGGGTATCCAGCGCGGTACGGCCGTCGGCGCGCTCGAAGTCATCGACCAGTGCCGCCACCGGCTGCGCCGGCAATGCCAACGCCCGGTTGCCAGCCGGCAAAATGCTCCCCTTGCCGTGCACCTGGCGCCCGGCGACGTAGACCTGCTCGGTATTGCGGATGTCGCTGATGCGTTGCCACGGCTGGCCCTTGACCAGCAACAGGTCTGCGCGCTTGCCGACCTCGATGGTGCCACGATCGGCCACGCCCAGCGCCCGGGCGCTCCGGGCGGTGCCGGCCAGCAGCGCCTCGGCCGGCGTCAGGCCGGCATCCACCAGCAACTCCAGTTCACGCAGCGTGGAGACACCATGCGGCGTGCCGGTCATGCCGGCATCGGTCCCCACCACCACCGGGATGCCGGCGTCATGCAAGGTCTTGACGTTGTGCAGGGCATTGGCGAAGTTCTGCTCGCGCTGGCGCAGCACGTCCGGCTTGGCGCCGGTACGGCCGCTGCCATCCACCCGCTCCGGCAGGTACACCGCCAGCGACGGCGCATAGGCGGTGCCATGCGTGCGCATCAGTTCGATCAGTTCCTGGTCGACCGGGCCGTCCTGCACGCTGTGCGCGATCACATCCACGCCGGCGCGTGCGGCGCTCTTGCCGCGCTTGACCATCACCGTATGGGTGAACACCTTCAGGCCGTTCTTGTGCGCCTCGTCGACCAGCGCAGCGAGGGTTTCCTCGTCCATGCTGCTGTTGTCGGCGGCATTGGAGTAGCGCCAGCCATCGGTGAAGGCCTTGATGAAATCGGGCTTGTAAGCGGCCACCGCGCGGACACCGGCGCGCGCGGACTCGGGTGAATTGACCCAGCGCGTGGTGTTCTCGTCGCCCCAGTCGGCACCGTGTCCCAGCGGCGTGCTCATGCGCGCGGCGAACTTCACGTCCGGCGCGGCGATCGAGGACAGCCACTGCCGGCGTGGCGCATACGCCTCCGGTGGTTCGTGGAAATCACTGACCGTGGTCACGCCCGCGGCCATGTACAGGTTGGCCACCTGCGGCAGCTCCGACGGTACCGCGTTCGGCGTCCAGTGCGTATGCAGGTCGAACAGCCCCGGCAACAACGCCTGACCACGCGCATTGACCGTGCGCGCCCCCTTGGGCGCCTGCAGCGCGTCGCCGATGGCGGCAATCCGCCCGTCCTCGACCAGCACGCTGGCCGGATACGCGGCCCGGCCGGTGCCGTCGAACACCATCGCGTCGCGGATCAGCAACGCCTGCGTCTCACTGGCCATGGCCACCACGGTCGCCTGGCCACTGCCCAGCAGCAACGCGGTCGCCAGCGCCAGCAGGCGGGCGCGTCGTTTCTCGTTATGCATGCTCAACCCCATTTCATTGCATGGACCGCGCCATGTGCGGCGCGGCGTCCGGCGAACGCAGGCGGACCTCGTTGCCCTGTTGTTCCACCACCAATCCCAGGCTCAGCGCCACGCTGCGCGCGAAGCCCAGTGGGTCACTGGCCGAGTACAGGCCGACGATGCGGCGGCTGCCCACCAGCGGGTCGTCGATGACGATGCGGGTGTCGCTGTAGCGCAGGAACTGCGCCGCCGCCACCGACAGCGTGTCGCCGTTGAACGACAACATGCCCTCGCGCCAGGCCAGCTGCTGCTGCAGGTCGTCACTGGGCACCGGTTCGATGCGGATGCCATGACTGCGGTTGGCCAGCGCGCGGTAGTTGGCCACCAGCCGCGTCGGCGCGACCACGCCCTGCACGTCGGTGACATCGACAATGCCTTCGCGCACCAGCACCTCCACCCCGCCGCTGCGGCGTTCGGTAAGGCTGACCGCGAAGCTGGTCCCCACCGCGGTCACGTCGGTCTCCTCGGCACGCACCACGAACGGACGCCCGGGGTTCTTGGCCACGTCGAACAACGCCTCGCCCTGCAGCAGGCGGATGTCGCGGCGGGTATCGCTGTAGCTCACACGCACCTGTGAATCCGAATCCAGTGTGATCGCCGAGCCGTCCTGCAGCGGCACCCGCAGGATTTCGCCCTTGCGCGTGGCGTAGTACTCGGCACCGTCGTCCTGGCGTTGCACGCCGATGGCCAGCACGCTGACCACCGCGGCCAACCCCACCGCCCAGCGCAGCATCCGCCGCGCCGGCCTGGCCGGCACGTTCGCGGTGAAGGCGCGGTCCATCGCACCGGCCGACAATGCCCGCGCACGGTCGGTGCGCGCCAGCACCGCCTGTGCCCGCGCATAGGCGCCGAAATGGCGCGTGTCGGCCTCCAGCCAGGCATCAAGGCGGGCCGTCTCCTCTGCCGTCAGCGGCGCGCGGTCTTCCCGCGCCACCCATGCTGCGGCGATGTCATCAATCCCGTTAACGTCTGCGCGCATGCCATGTTTCTCCTGCGGCGGGCTGGTCCGTGCCCGTCTCCGTCCTGTCGCCGTCGCGCTTCATTGCATCCATCAATAGCCGAATGCCTTTGCAGATGTGTTTCTCCACCGTGTTCTCGCTGATCTGCATCCGCTGGGCGATCTCGCGCTGCGAATAGCCTTCCACCCGGCGCAGTACGAACGCCTCGCGGCATTTGGCCGGCAGGCTGTCGATCAACGCGCCGATCCGCGCCAGCTCCTGCCGCGAGGAGGCGGTGCGCTCGGGGCTGGCTTCCTCGGGCAATACCGCCACCCGGTCGATCTCGGCCACCGCTTCGATCGACACCACCTGCGCACGCCGCAGCTGCTGCAACACCACCGATTGCGCCACCGTGTAGACGTACGCGCGCGGCTGGCGCACGTGCGTCACATCGGCCATCGCCGCCAGGATCGCGTATGTCTCCTGGATCACGTCGTCCACGTCCTGGCGCACCGACAACCGTCGCTGCAGCCAGTCACGCAGGCCGGGCTCGTGCGGCAGCACGTGCTCGGCCAACCACAAGGCACGCTGTCTTGCCTGCGCTGCGCTCATTGCTTCTCCAGCGGGACGCCCGGCCACTGCCGGACGCCCGCACCTGCCATGATGGCCTTCATCAGAACGCCTTGCTGACGTTGACGTACCAGTAGCGCGGATACGCCTGGTACACCGCCGAGGAATAGCCGTAGGTGTCATCGGACACCGGCGGGCGCTTGTTGGCCAGGTTGTTGGCACCGACCTTCACCGCCAACCCGTTGAGCCAGCCTTCGCGCTCGAACTCGTACTTGACGAAGGCATTGGCCAACGTCTGCGACTTCACCGTCCACGGGGTGCCGTCGGCCAGGGTCAGGCCATTCTCCACGTAGGAACTGGAGTAACGCGCGGTGGCACCCACCGACAGCTGCTGGTAACGCCAGGTCAGCGTGCCGGCCCACTTCCATTCCGGGTTGCCGCCGTTGCCGATCAGGTCGCCACCGCCGGTGATGCGGATCGACGGGTCGACCAGGCCGGTAGCCTTGGCGTCTTCCAGCGCCTGCAACGCAGGCGAACGCTGGCGGTAGAACTCGATCAGGTGGGTGCCGGTGACCGACAGGTCGAAACGACCGATGCGGGTTTCCGGTGAGTTCCAGCTGAAGTTGTAGTCCACGCCACGCAGGGTCTGCGGCTCCAGGTTGACGTATTGGTCGGTGACGTACAGCACCTTGCCCGCTGCAGCCAGGCCGGTACCGGCGAAGCGCGCGATGTCGTCGGCGGTCGGGTCGGCACGCACCACGGCGGCGTTGCTGCCGCCCTGCTGGCGCAGGATGTAGTCCAGGATCAGCGCGTTGCCTTCACCGAACAGGCCGATGATGCCTTCCTGCTCGTACTTGTAGTAATCCACCGCGAAGGTGAAGCGGCCGTAGTCCTCCGGGATGAAGCGCGGCTGGAACACGATGCCGGCACTGGTGTTGGTGGAGGTTTCCGGCTTGAGGTCCGGGTTGCCCGAGCGGCGTGCGGTGGTGGAATAGGTGTAGCCGCCGCAGCCGTTGATCGATGCCTGCGCACCGGTGCGCACGTCGGCCTCGCACTGGATGTAGTCGGTGCGGTTGTTCGAACGGCTCACCACCGTGGCATTGATCTGCTCCAGGTTCGGGGCGCGGAAGCCCTTGGCCCAGGAGCCGCGCAGCGTCAGCCCGTCGAACATCTGCCAGCCCAGCGCCAGCTTGGGCTTGGCGACGTTGCCGAAGTCGTTGTAACGCTCGGCGCGGCCGGCAACCTGCAGGTCCAGCGAACGCACCAGCGGCACGTTCATCTCCGGCGACACCAGCGGCACCGACAGCTCGGCGAACAGGCCGGCCACGGTACGCGAGCCGTAGGTGTCCGGGGTCGGGCTGACACCGTACATGTCGCTCGGGTAGGCAACGCCGGTGATCATGTCGGTGAAGGTCACCGAGCCATCGACGCGCGCGTCGCGGTCATCGCGCTGGGTTTCGTGACGGATCTCGAAACCGGCGGCCATGCCGACATCGCCGGCCCAGGTCTTGAACAGGTCCGGGCGCGAGACCTTGAAGTCCCACAGGAACAGCTCGGTCTGGCTCTGCCGCTTGGCCTTGTAGAAGAACTGGTCCAGCTTGTCCCAGTCGTTGCAGCCACCACAGAACGGGTTGTAGGCCGAGGCGGTCGGGTTGGCCAGCGCCTGCTGGAACAGCGACATGCTCACCGCGTCCTGGGTGTCCTTGACCTTGGCCTTGGAGTACAGCGCCGCGCTTTCCCAGTCAAAGCCGTAATGGAAGCCACGCAGGCCGGCCAGCGCGCGCACCTGGGTGTTGTTGACCTCGATGCGGGTCGGCCGCTCGAAGCGGTAGCTGGTGATCGTCACCGGCACGCCATCCGGGCCGATGTTCAACCCCTGCAGGCGGTTCGGGTTGAGCGAGCCATCGGGCAGGTACATCGCCCCGAACGGGTTCCAGTAGTTGCTGGCGGCCACGGTCATCGGCAAGGCGGTGATGGTGTTCACGCCGCTCTGCAGGCTGTAGGCACGCGAGTCGTACAGGCCGGCTTCGCTGAAGAACGAAATGCCGTTCTCGAAATCATGCTTGCCGGTAACGAACAGATTCAGCCGGCGCACGTCCGGGGTGATCGACAGCGGGTACTGCGACTGCTGGTTGTCGCGCAGGTTGGCATCGGCGCCGGAGGTCGCCTTGCTGCCGGACTGCACGCACAGCCCGTCGCCGATGGTCGCCGCACAGCCGCTGTTGGCGGTCGGCTGCACGTGGAAGGCACCGGCCGCCGTGGTCAACCAGGTGCCATTGCGCGAGATGCGCGGGCCGCTGGCGGTGAAGTTGCCCCACGGACTGTTGGTATTGCGGTTGTCCACCCCGGCCAGGCCTTCGAACGGCGTGCCAGCGAAGTCATCGGCCCGGTTGCCGTTCCTGGTCCAGCCCTGGTCCAGCGAGTTCAGGCCGGTGGTGTTGTAGTAGTTGAAGGCAATGGTGATGTTGGAACGCAGGTCCTCGGAGTTCTTGCCCCACATGCCGTTGACGCCGACATCGCTCAGGTTGGTGCCTTCGCCGAAGCCCTTCTGCACGCTGATGGTGCCGCCGTCCATATCGTCGCGCAGCACGTTGTTGACCACGCCGGCCACCGCGTCGGTGCCGTAGATGGCGGCCGCACCGTCCAGCAGCACTTCCACCCGGCGCAGGTTGGACACCGGCACCGCGTTGGCGTTGTAGGTCAGCACCGGCACCAGGTTGCCATCGGCCTGGCTCATCGGGTGCACCACGGTGCGACGGCCATTGATCAGCAGCAGCGTGTTGCCCACGCCCAGGCCGCGCAGGTTGACCGAGGCGATGTCACCACGCGCGTAGTTGGAACTGTTGCCGCCATTGGTACCGCTGAAGGAGACATCACCCATCTGCGGGATCGAGCGGTACAGGTCGTCACCGGAGACCGCGCCGGTGGCCTCGATCTGTTCGGTCTGCAGCGTGGTCACCGGCAGGATGGCGGCCGACTTGCTGCCCTTGATCTGGCTGCCGACCACGGTGATCTGGTCCAGCGTGTTCACGTTCGCATTGGATTGCGCCGGCTCGGCTTCAGCGGCGACCGGCTCGACCTGGCTCGACTGCGCCATCGACATCGCGCCCAGCCCCCCCAGCGACGCCAGCATCGGCGTGGCCGCGCGCAGAGTGATCGTGCGGCCATCATCGGAGGCCACGGTCAGTCCGGTGCCGTCGAGCAGGCGGTTCAAGGCCTGCCGGGTATCCATCTGCCCCTTCAGTTCCCCCACCGCGATGCGCCCCTGTTTGCCTGAATGGGCCGGGGCGATGATCTGGATGCCCGCCTGACGGGCGAATTCGGGTAATACGTCCTCGATATTGCCGGCATCGATATCGAATTGCGGTGGCGCGGCGAACGCCGGGGAAGCGGCACACAGCACCGCCAGAGTCAGACCGCCGCGAATTGCGCTGGCCAGCGGCAACAACTTGAATGAACGCATGAATGAACCCCCAGAAAGTGACGCGGAAGACGGCAGCCGTCAGGCCCCTGCATGTGTTGATGCACCAGAAGCCGGGTTCCGCCATCCCCCGCCGCGATTGTCGCCCGTGTTTGCCACCCCATGCCCTGCGCACGCTGCCATACGCCGTAGTATCCTTCGGGACATCTTTAGGACTGGAGGACCGCGCGGCATGCGTTTTCGCCCTACATACGCCCTGATCACCGTGGCCGCGCTGGCGCTTGCCGCCTGCAGCGGCGGCCCGGTCAAGCGCGTTTCCGAACCTGCCGCCAGCATCCAGCAGCTTACCGTCGGCAACGACGGCAACTGGGACGTCGAGCTGCGCCTGCGCAACTACAGCTCCATGCCGATGCGCTTTGACGCGGTGTCGCTGGCGATGAAGGTCGGCGATGAAGCGGCCGGCACGCTCAGCACGCAACCGGGCGTATCGATCGGCCCGGAGTCGGCCGATGTGGTCAAGGTCCGCCTGCAACCGTCTTCGGCGGCACGCATCGTCGTGGCCGATTCGCTGGCCGGCGGCCGCTCCCTGTTCTATGAACTGGAAGGCACCATCAGCGCCACCCCGGAAGAAAAGAAACAGCGCAGCTTCGACGTCAAATCGCGCAACAGCCTCAACCAGGCACCGGGTCTGCCCGGCGTCCTGCGTTGACCCCCACCCGCTTCCTGCATCGTTCGAGACCGTTCTGATGAGCAACTACAAAGCCCCTGTTACCGATCTTCGCTTCGCCCTGCACGACGTGCTCAAGGCCGAATCCCTGTTCGCCGCGATGGGCCTGGAAGACGCCAGCGCCGACGTCATCGACGCGGTGCTGGAGGAGGCCGGCCGCTTCAGCGCCAGCGTGCTGGCCCCGCTCAACGCGGTCGGCGACCAGACCGGCTGCAAGCTGGACAAGGCCACCGGCGAGGTCACCACCGCCCCCGGCTTCAAGGAGGCCTACGCACAGTTCGTCGAGGGTGGCTGGACCGGCCTGACCGCGGCAGCGGAGTTCGGCGGCCAGGGCATGCCGGAGACACTGGGCATGGCATTGAGCGAAATGGTGTCCTCGGCCAACCTGGCGTGGAGCCTGTTCCCGATGCTGTCGCACGGCGCGGTCGAAGCCCTCAAGCATTACGGCGAGGACTGGCAGAAGGAAGCCTTCCTCAAGCCGCTGGTGGCCGGCCACTGGACCGGCACCATGTGCCTGACCGAACCGCACGCCGGCACCGACCTGGGCCTGCTCAAGACCCGCGCCGAGCCTAACGCCGACGGCAGCTACTCGATCACCGGCACCAAGATCTTCATCACCGCCGGCGAGCACGACCTGAGCGATAACATCGTCCATCTGGTGCTGGCCAAGCTGCCCGACGCCCCTCCGGGCCCGAAGGGTATCTCGCTGTTCGTCACCCCCAAGTACAAGGTCGACCGCGACGGCAACAAGGGCGAGCGCAACGCCCTGCGCTGCGGCGCGCTGGAGCACAAGATGGGCATCCACGGCTCGTCCACCTGCGTGATGAACTTCGACGGCGCCCAGGGCTACCTGGTCGGCCAGCCGCACAAGGGCCTGCAGGCGATGTTCGTGATGATGAACTCCGCCCGCCTCGGCGTCGGCGTGCAGGGCCTGGCGCAGTCCGAGCGTGCCTACCAGGGCGCGCTGGCCTACGCCCGTGAGCGCCTGCAGTCGCGCGCACCGAAGGGCCCGCTGCTGGCCGACAAGCCGGCCGACCCGATCATCGCCCAGCCCGACGTGCGCCGCATGCTGCTCACCACCAAGGCACTGACCGAAGGTGGCCGCCTGCTCGCCGCGCACGCCTACACGCAGCTCGACGCCGCCCAGAACGGCAGCGACGACAAGGCACGTGCCGACGCCGACACGCTGGTCAGCTTCCTCACCCCGATCGTCAAGGCCTGCCTGACCGAGTGGAGCATCGAAGCCACCTACAACGGCCAGCAGGTGTTCGGCGGCCACGGCTACATCGCCGAGCACGGCATGGAGCAGTACGCCCGCGACGCCCGCATCACCACGCTGTATGAAGGCACCACCGGCATCCAGGCGCTGGACCTGATCGGCCGCAAGACCGCCGTTTCGCAGGGCGCCGGCCTGAAGCTGTTCCTGGCCGAGGTCGAGCAGTTCATCGCCGACAACGCCAACAACCCGGCCGTGGCCGAGTTCCTGCCGGTGCTGGGTGCCAAGGCCAAGGAATGGGGCAAGCTGACCGTCAGCGTGCTGCAGCGCGCCGCCGCCAACCCGGAAGAACTGGGCGCGGCCAGCTGGGACTACCTGTTCTACAGCGGCTACGTCGCCCTGGCCTACTGGTGGGCCCGCGCCGTCGCCGCCGCGCAGGTGTCCGGCCATACCGACAGCTTCAAGCAGGCCAAGCTGGAAACCGCGCGTTTCTACTACGCCCGCGTCCTGCCGCGCACCCTGACCCATGCCGCCAGCATGGAAGCCGGCGCCGACCCGTTGATGGCGATGGATTCGGCACGCTTCGGCGACTAAACCCAACGCCCCGGCAAACAAAACCCCTCTCCCGCAAGCGGGAGAGGGGTTGGGGTAAGAGCCGCTTCTATCGCAGCAAGCCCAAAGCCCCTCTCCCGTGCGCGGGAGAGGGGTTGGGGTGAGGGCCGCTTCTATCGCAGATTGAAGAAGCACACGCCCCGGAACCGCCCCGTCTTTACACAAACTGTCACGCTTCGTGTATAAGCTGTTTGCCCGATGGAGACAGACACTACACCGCGTAGTCTGATCGATACCGGAGCCGACCTTTCCGCTCCGACAGCCGGGTTTTCACTTCCCCCCTCCTTCCACCGCCTCGGTACCGTGCGATTGCTGTCGCTCGATGCACACGGACGCGTGCTGGACTGGATCACCTGGCAGGACGCCGCCTGCCTCTACGCCCGCGACGCGGTGGCCTGGACGCTCGGCGACCCCTGCCTGCACGTGCACGGGGCGACCAACCGCGACAGTGGCCAGCGCAGCGGCCTGGACCTGCACCCGATCATCGCCTCGCGCGGCCATGCCCGCTCGCGCGCCATCGACCCGACGCCGAACCTGACCAACCCGGCGTTGTTCGCGCGCGACGCGCACCTGTGCCTGTACTGCGGCCAGCAGTTCAGCCGCCCGCAACTCACCCGCGACCACGTGCTGCCGGTCTCCAAGGGGGGGCTGGACACCTGGGAGAACGTCGTCACCGCCTGCTTCCACTGCAATTCGCGCAAGAGCAACCGCACCCCGCAGCAGGCGAACATGCCGTTGCTGGCCGTGCCCTACCGGCCCAGCTGGATCGAACACCTGATCCTGTCCAACCGCAACATCCTGGCCGACCAGATGGCCTTCCTGAAGGCGCAACTGCCCAAGAAGGCCCTGCAGCGCAGCGCCTGAACCGCCCCGGACACCGCATTCGGTATCGACAGTCTGAACAGGTACTTCAGATTGCTGGCAAACCTCGTCATTTCACGCTCACAATTGTTGCGGTTTGCTTGCCCCACCCCCTTTTGGCGGCGAAAATACCGTTTCGATTGAAACGCCACGAAAATGATCGACTCTGCCTCCTATCCGCGCCTGTCGCGCATCCAGACTCCCGATGACCTGCGCAGGTTCGACGAAAGCGAACTGGTCGCGGTCGCCGAAGAACTGCGTGCCTACCTGATCGAGTCGGTAGGCAAGAGCGGGGGTCATTTCGCGGCCGGCCTGGGCGTGATCGAACTGACCGTCGCCCTGCATTACCTGTTCAACACGCCGGTGGACCAGCTGGTGTGGGACGTGGGCCACCAGACCTACCCGCACAAGATCCTCACCGGCCGCCGCGACACCATCCACACGGTAAAGCAGAAGGACGGCGTGGCGCCGTTCCCCAAGCGCGAGGAAAGCGAGTACGACACCTTCGGCGTCGGCCACTCCTCCACCTCCATCTCCGCCGCGCTGGGCATGGCCATCGCGCGCCAGCGCCAGGGCGACACCCGCAAGGCCGTGGCCGTGATCGGCGATGGCGCGATGACCGCCGGCATGGCCTTCGAGGCGCTGGCGCACGCCGGCGGCATGGATGACGAGCCGAACGTGCTGGTCATCCTCAACGACAACAACATGTCCATCTCCGAAGCGGTGGGGGGGCTGACCAAGATGCTCGGCCGCGCCACCGCCAGCCGCACGCTCAACGCACTGCGCGAAGGGGGCAAGAAGATCCTCGGCGACAAGCGCAACAGCCCGCCGGCGCGCTTCGTCAAGCGCTGGGAGGAGCAGTGGAAGGGCATGTTCGTGCCGTCCACCGCCTTCGAGCAGATGGGCTTCCACTACACCGGCCCGATCGACGGCCACGACCTCCCGCTGCTGCTGTCCACCCTGGCCCGCCTGAAGGACGCCAAGGGGCCGCAGCTGCTGCACATCATGACCACCAAGGGCAAGGGCTACGAGCCGGCCGAGGACGACCAGATCGGCTACCACGCCGTCGGCCCGTTCGACCCCAGCAAGGGCCTGCCCGCCAAGGGCGCGCCAAAGAAGCCGACCTACACCGACATCTTCAGCGACTGGCTGTGTGATGCCGCCGCCGCCGAACCGCTGTTGATGGGCATCACCCCGGCGATGCGCGAAGGCTCGGGCCTGGTGCGCTTCAGCAAGGAGTACCCGGAGCGCTACTTCGACGTGGCCATCGCCGAGCAGCACGCGGTCACGCTGGCCGCCGGCATGGCGACCCAGGGCGCCAAGCCGGTCGTTGCCATCTACTCCACCTTCCTGCAGCGCGCCTACGACCAGCTGGTCCATGACGTCGCCATCCAGGACCTGGACGTGCTGTTCGCCATCGACCGTGCCGGCGTGGTCGGCCCCGACGGCGCCACGCATGCCGGCAACCTCGACCTGAGCTTCATGCGCTGCGTGCCGAACATGCTGATCATGGCCCCGGGCGACGAAGCCGAATGCCGGCAGATGCTCAGCACCGGCCTGCAGTACAAGGGCCCGGCCGCGGTGCGCTACCCGCGTGGCACCGGCCCCGGCGCCGCCATCGGCAACGACCTGTCGACGCTGGAGATCGGCAAGGCGCAGTTGCGCCACGCCGGCAGCCGCATCGCCCTGCTCGCCTTCGGCGCTACCGTGCCGGCCGCCGAACAGGTCGGCCGCGAGCTGGGCCTGTCCGTGGTCAACATGCGCTTCATCAAGCCGCTGGACAAGGCGATGCTGCTGGAACTGGCCCGCACCCACGACGGCTTCGTCACCATCGAGGACAACGTGGTCGCCGGCGGTGCCGGCTCGGGTGTCTCCGAGCTGCTCAATGCCGAAGCAGTGACGATGCCGATGCTGCACCTGGGCCTGCCCGACGGCTACCAGCACCACGCCAGCCGCGAAGACCTGCTGGCCGAAGCCGGCATTGATGCCAGCGGCATCCGCACCGCCCTGCTCAAGCGCTGGCCCAAGCTGAATGACACCGCCGCGCCCCTCAGCGCGGCGAGCTGAAAAAAGGCCCCGCATCGCGGGGCTTTTCTTTTGAGCGGCTTGCGCACGGGCAAACGCCCTTCACCCGGAATCAGGTCAGCCGCGTCCTGCATTCCCACACCGAGCTTTCATCCACGCCGACGAACCGGCTGCGCCGCAGAAAAAAGCCAGCCGCCCCGCGCAGGCCCGGATGAATTCCCAGCACCCGGCACCGCGGCGCGCCGCCGTCCCGCTCAGTCCTTGCCCGCCGGATTGTCCCGCCGGAACAGTTCCCACTCTTCGACCTGGGTGCCGTCCGGCAAATGGCAGATCCCGTACTCGCCGCCTTCGCTGTTCTTCCTGATCTCGACCTTGCCCCCCTTGTCGACGCAATGCACCGAGGCCGGATTGGCCATGCCCACGCGTGGCACCTCCGCCGTACCGCGTGTGCCCTCGCCTGCCGCGCAGGCCGACAGCACCCCGGCGACGACCAGGATGGCAATGCAATGGATCCCTCGTTTCATGTCAGCTCCCCAGAAGGCCGCAGGCCGGACTGCCCGCTCGGCGCAGGCTAGCAAAAACCTGTGTGCACAACGAAAAAAGGCCCGCACCACGTGCGAGCCCTTGATCTTGATGCAGTAATTGGTCGGGACGGCCGGATTCGAACCGACGACCCTCTGCCCCCCAGGCATCGGCGCTGATCCGCCTAAACTACTCATATATATAAGGAACTGGCCCTCGGCACACGGGCACGAAAGCCCGATCTCCTACCTATACGAATCAATAGGTTACAGGTCGATAGGGTGCATACCCTCATCGTCTCATCCGCGGGTCCGCGCCGCCATTGCCCCTGGTACCCATCACTCGTATGGCCTGCTTGTAGCTTTTCAGTCACCAAATCGCCCCGGGGGCAAAAATCCCAGTCCCGCCCGAAAGGCCAGTGCTACGATCCGGCCGAACGGGGGGTCTGGACCGATCGGAGGTGATCATGAGTTCGCTGATCGCATCGATGACATTGGGAGACTGGGCGCTTGCAGCGGCGGGGGCTTGGCTGGGGGTATGTGTCGTCACCATGCTCCTGGCCAGAACCCCGCGCCTGGCCTTCGTGGCGCTCTTGAAGGCACTCCCCTACAGCCTATTGCCCAAGGGCTAGGCGGCGCTCAAGCCGCACCTGCCACCCGCTGGCCGCGACGCCAGATTTACCGCAGGCCGGGGGCTTGCCTTGGCCAACTCCGCGGCTAGAATTTCGCCCGCCACGACGCTCCCAAGATCCGGCCGTGGCCCGCCGCCCACCGGTGAAAGGGACTTCAACCGGGGCGGCAACTCTCTAACCTGGCCCGGTCGCGCCAAAGGGCGCACCGAAACGGCCCATCCCAATATCTGCGCAATTCCGCTTGGTCGCGGCTATGCTGCCCACCCAAAAGCGATCAAACGACAGTTCAGTTCTACAGGGGTGAAATGGAAAATCGGTACGGAAAGCTCGCGTCGTGGGTCTACAACCTGGACAAGCCAGTCGGTCGGTCATTCGGTGATGTGGAGTACTACCAGCAGATTCTGAGCGAGTCCGAAGGACCCATCTTGGAACCTGCGGTTGGCAATGGCCGGGTTCTCGTGCCACTGCTCAAAGAAGGGCTTCCCATCGAGGGGTTCGATGCCTCCGAGGAAATGCTTGGCTACTGCCGAGACGCTTGCCGAGAGCACAACGTACTTGGAACCTTGATGCGATTCAGCTTTGGGGACTTCTCATACGACAAGAAGTTCGCTGCAATAATCATTCCGGCGGGATCGCTGCAACTGATCACGGACGCAGCATCGGCAACGGCCGCTCTGAAGCGGTTCTACGAACATTTGTTGCCGAACGGCAAGCTAATTCTCGATCTCGACTCAATCGACGGCTTTCTGGGCGCTTCTGGTGCAATTCGCAGCTGGACGACAGAGCAAGGTGAACTGTTGACGCTGACAGATCATCGAGTAGAAACCGACTACGTGGCTCAAACGACTCTTTCCCATCTTCGCTATGAGCGCTGGAAAGGCGGCAACTTGGTGGAGACAGAGCTCGATCTATTCAAGCTGCGCTGGTGGGGGGTCGAGGAATTCGGCCTCGCATTGCAGGCTGCTGGCTTCAGAGACGTTGTTGCGTCGGGCAATTACCAACGCGGTCGCGCACCCCAAAAGGGTGACCAAGTTATCAGCTTTGAAGCACGGCGCCCCTAGAAGCGCAACGCCGTGATCCTAGCCTCCAGTGGACCTGCTAGCTGAATGCCGGACCACATGCTCCCGAATCCACTGCAGCTTCCGGGCGACCTTCTCACGGAGTGCTTCCTCGTGCCGCAGCACCCACCGCTCAGCGCCGTGCCGGCCGGAGTTGAAGTCCGTGCAGCGGCGCAAGATCAGCGGCGAGTGGATGCCATCCTCCCGGTGCAGCCTGGCCGTCCACCGGCCGTGCACGCCATCGAGCATCGACACGAGGATTTCCCCGTGCAGCGTCAGCGCAGTCGGCAGAATGTCGAAGCTGGTGCGCGGCCCCCACACGAATTCCGGGCCAAGGTCAGGGTCGCGGATGTAGTCGGTCATGGCCGGAGAGGATATGCAGGGCCGTCTCACGGCCTTGGACTGACCTCGCCAGTTCGTGCGAGTACCCCGGCGGGTCGCTGATGGGCACAAGTGCCGGATCACGACGAGCCTTGTGGGGCGTCTCGCGCCATGTGGTTTGGGCCACCGCGGCCGGCGCACCGGAGTTTGGGCTCGCAGTGCAGAGGCCTCCCCGGTGAGAGAGGCTGCCGCAGGTGTCACGCCGCGGCGCGGAAATACTGGATGATTTCCAGCCCCTACGTCTGAACAACTCTGCGAAACTGAGATCAATCACACGGTGTTCCAAGCCGCAAAAGAGTTACTACTTGGACAGCCGCCCAAGGGAGATGGTCAGATGGAAGCAGCCGGCAAACTGACAAGCTCGAAGCAGCAGAACACGCCAGAGAAGCAAGAGCCAGCATCGCTCTGGATGAAAGCCCTCTCGGCGCTCATTCTGATCATCGGCACCGCCGTAATAGCTGAGATCTTGATGCTGGTGTATTGCTAACTCCAGCACCTCGCTTCACGGCAAGGTCTGACCGCTGCCTTCGGGCACGGGGTCAGGAAGCGGCTCCGGCACCGCGCCGATCCCGAAGTGCTGAGCGGCCCGGTGGACGTAGGCAGCCTTGATCCCGGCAACGATCACCGCGGCGGCCAGCGGCTCGGGCAGGCCAACGTCATAGCTGTCCCCCAGCACGTCTTCGATGCCGCTCTCTACTAGCTACGGCCCCACGGCCGGAGAGGATAGGCACGGCCGCCTCACTGGCTTGGACTGGTACCGCGGCGGCGACTAGCGCCGCCCCTTCGGGTTGCAAGCGGACGGGCCCTTGTCCACCTGCCCTGCCCCGCGCAGTTTGCCCTCCTGCCGGTACTGATCATCGTTGTCGATCAGTTCCTGGTCGCGCCAGTTGGCCCGCTCAGGGCCCGCGTCGGGCTTATCGGCGCGCCTGTCCGGGGAGCTGTGCACGTGCTTGTTGGATGTCGTCGCCATGGGCTGCTCCGATGCAAGAAGTCCAACTAGCGCCCCATACAGACGTCCGCGAGGAGGAAGCGGGGAGCCTGTATGGGCACGCCAGCTGGTAGGCCGAGAATGCATCCCTGTGGGGTAAAGGGAGGTCGTTACACCGGCACCTAGCAATCACGCACTCACCACGTACATCGAGCCGCGCATCACACTTTTACCTTTCAATGACGCCAGTTAACTTGGCAGCAACAATGCGCGACCTATGGTCATGGCGCAGGGGGCAGGAAGCCGGGAGGATCGCAATGGGATACAGCGCGCAATACCTGACCGACGAAGAATGGATGACGCTGCATGCTGCCTATAAGGCGCACGGCAGCGGCCCCGAGTTCTGGCAGGTGTATCAAGAGCTGCAGCTCGCGGCGCAACAGCGCACCGGAGACTCGTGCATCAAGGTGGCAAATGAGATGGCACGCGTCGCTCAGCGAATGGGCCTCACCGAGCAAGCCCTATTCGTGTAACTAAATGCGTCACGGCACTAGTTGCTTGACGCAGACTTCATCAGCAGCAACGAAGAATCTCGCCCGATCTCCGATCAACTCGGAGGGGACCGCACTTCAACTTTCGTGGAGTTAGCACCATGGGATCTGTTGCAATGTTTTTGGAAGGACCAGGTCAAGAACGTCGCCCGGTGAAGGTTCTGTCGAGCGAGCATGTACGCCTCCGATCTGGCGCCACCGATGGCATCCGCATCGTGCATCCACTGGCTTCAGAGATCGAGATGAAGACGCTGATTGACGCGAATGGAGAGATCGCAAGCCAGGTGGATTTCGATGGGTTCCGGTTCAAGTACAAGGACTCGGACATACCATGGACCTTGGTGGTGGGTTGATCGAAGCAAAAAGCCCGGCACTTCGCCGGGCTTTCCCTTTGGGGAGCCCAACCTACCTATGCTTTGCCGATCTTCGTCACATCGATCAATCCAAAAGCGACTATGGTGCTCGTAAGTCAGCAAAGATGCCAAAAAGAAGGCCACATAGAACAAGCCTTCAGGCCGGTCGAATCCTCACTGATCGCAGATGACACCTTTCGCGCAAGGGTCGCCTTCAGCATAGCCACCGTGCGAGATGGCGGCATGAGGATCAAGAAAATGAACGCAAGAAGAGATAAAGACTACGTCGATGTGGTGAGTGAGCTCTCTTACTGGCAGGAGCGCTTCAACCACGGCTCGTTCATCTCTGACTCCTTCGAAAAGAAGTGCGTCCCGGTGATCAAACTCGCCTGTGAAATCTACTTGCGAGACCCACATGGAACAGAAGCCTCATGGTCAGCCGCTCTGTACCACCGCATTCCACCGTTGACATCCAGGTTGAACGCAGACATCACCAAGCATGTGGCTCAGCTCTGCTGGAGCCGACTGAACGAATCCAGCCAAGCGGAGCCCCATTCATCCCCAAGGCTTCAATAGCACCCTCCCCTAACACGGCTAGGCGCAACCTTCATCTGCGGTGACCTCACCGCGATGGAGTAGAAAATGAACAACGTAAACGACACAACCAACACCCAAGGCCAGCAGGAGCGCGATACCAAGCGCGCACCGGGTGCGCCCCAACAGAACGACAACGACCGCAAGGACGCGGAAACCAAGGAAGGTAAGCCCCAGGATGGCGGCAAATCCCAGCAGAAGTAAGCCTTCCTGCTGGTGACTGAAGGAGAGCTGCGTCTGAACGCGCAGCTGCTCCGAAGGAATGGACAGCAGTGAGTAACGTAACGAAAGCGAAGGCGCTGATGGCGAAGATTACCTATCAGCTTCGCCCACCCGAAACGACGACGATGGCGCCATGCAAGAACTGTGGCAGAAGCAGTCCGGGCGGCCAATCCTGCGCCGACTGCCTTTGTACAGAGCTTGAGACTCTGATCAAGAACAAAGGAGCAGTGGTTCGCTGGTCCAAGTCAGCAAAAGCGGCAGCAGAGGACGAAGCGCTTATCCTCACCTATGCGCGGCGAAGCTGAGCCACCGAAGAATTTCCGCCACCTCGTTCGCAGATGCACCCCGGCAGACGCAATCGTATAAACAATGAGACTTGAGTGTCAGGAGGCCATATGGCTTACGACGCGCAATACCTTACTCAGGAAGAATGGATGAACTTGCACACTGCCTACCTTTCCCATCAGGCAGATTCATTCTTCTGGGATATCTATCAAGCCCTTATGGATGAGGCCACAAGGCGAACTGGGCAAGGGATACATGTCGCCAACGAATTGGCAGGGGCGGCGATGCAGTTCGGCGCCACCCGAGCAGCTCATTTCGTAAAGTAGAGAGGCCCCGCTTCTGCGGGGCCTTCTATTTACGTTCACATTGAACTGGTCGAACTAGCGCCCTCATCACGGCCAACAAAGAAAAGAGAGACGAGGCACGCATAGCTCGTACTCACACCATGCGCTTCACGTCCTGAAGGCCGAGCAACTGCCGACAACGTCGCCGAATCGGCGAATCACACAAATCTTCGCGAAAGCGCCTATGGTAGGGCCACGAGCCCCACCCCGCTCCAGGCCAGACTGATGAACTATGACGACGCGAGAGCCGATCTCGATGATCTTGCTCTTGAGATGACCATGCTCAATCACTCATGGAACTACACAAAGCGCCTCGATAAGTTGAGGGCCTTGGCAATTCTAACGAGGCGCGCACTAAAAGAGTCCGTAGGAACCACAGACGAGCAGGAGCGCCGGAACGGGATTGAAGCAGTACTGGACCGGATTACCAGCATGATGAAGGCCTCAGCCCAGCTTGAACATCTGAAGGAAAGCTATCGCCGCTAGCCCTTGGCAGCAATGCCATCTATCCTCCTGCTCAATAGCGATACATTCGCGCTGTGCGAGAGCATGGATGGATACTCAGAGCATGACATCTTTCAAGGTTGAAACAGCCCAACACGCCTTGGCGGAACTGTCCGATCTATTAAAGCTCATGGACCACGTCATCCAACTGGCACATGCAAGCCCACACCACCAAATGAATTTCGATGCCGACCTAACCTTGGCACGTTCAGCTCTTTTACGACATATCTCTAAGTTGAAGACGCGCTCGCGGAAAAGTCGATACGAATATCCATATCGTCCGACAGATGTGGCCTTCTTCGGACCCACAATTGATAGCGTACTCGATACGATTCAAATCCCGCCATCCGCCAGACCATCTCAGGCCATCAGCGCCTTGGGCGAGCCTCGTGGGTTGGTTGTTCGCGCCATTTGTCAGCTTGAGCTATTGACGGGCGGCCAATCAACACCATTGCGATAGCCCGATAGCCGCGCCCTTAGATCCAATCCGACCGTAGATGCAGCTGGATATTCCTTGGCCAACGACGCAGGCAACAAATACACATCGCACTCACGATCTCAAGAGGCACAATGAAACTCCGCGCCTCTCCGGGTTGAATATGGCTGACAATATCTACGACGCCCTGCGTGAAAGCCACCAACTTCAGCGATCCCTGTGCCGCAAGCTATTGCGCTCTAGTCCACACACCGAACGTCGCCGGCAACTCTTCACGGAGTTGCGACGGGAGCTGGCCGCCCACGCTGCCGCCGAAGAGCGCTTTCTGTATGCCCCCATCCTAATGCACGACACCGGCCTCGACGCTTCCCGACATGCGCTCCACGAGCACCATGAGATTGATGAGATCGTCGAGGACATGAGCATCACCGATAAGACCGGGGCGGCCTGGATGGCCAAGGCGCGCAAGCTGTCGGAAAAGGTGCACCATCACCTCCGCGAGGAAGAGAAGAAGTTCTTCCAAGTGTCCGGCAAGATCCTCTCCGCTTCGCAGAAGGAACGCCTAGCAGGCCAATACCGTCGTGATCACCAACGCATGCTGAATTCGCTCAGCTCAGGCTAGAGAACTTCTAACCGAGGACCGCCTTCGGACAAGTGGTTCGGGGCCGGTTCGAGCTCCGCGCCGATCCCGAAGTGCTGCGCGGCCCGGTGGACGAAGGCAGCCTTGATCCCGGCAACGATCACCGCGGCGGCCAGCGGTTCAGGCAGGCCCACGTCGTAGCTGCTCCCCAGTACCTCATCGATGCTGTTCTCCAGCTGCGGCCCCAGAGTCTCGCCGCGCTTGAACGAACCGATGTAGCTCCACCACTGGGTATGCCAGATCACTTTTCCTGCGGTGCTCGGCGTCCCATCCTCGTTGGGCGTGAAGAAGATTTCCGCCCGCCGGCACACCAGCACATCCCGGTTCGCTTCGTCGTAGACACGCTCAACGTCGCCACCTTCCGTTACCCGCATTACCTGCTCGCTCATGCTCAATACCCCGAAACGTCAACAGTGATGATTTGCATCTGGTTGCTGGAAGCCACTGGAGCCGGCGCGGCCCAGGGCGCGTAGGAGCCCTCCCCCGTGTTCTGAGATGCGACCGTGCAGCCCGTGGCCGAGGAAGTGATCAGGCTCGCGGAGCACGCCCACATCCAGTTGGATGACGGGGTGGCCTGGTTGCCCATCCAGCGATAGGCCGGGATGGGCACGATCTGGGCGTACTGCCCAGCCGGCAGCACGACCGACCCCGACGCCGATGTTCCGGTCAGCACGGTGGAGTTGACGACCCGCATATACCGCTGCCGCGAATCGAACACCGGCTTTCCCTGGGCGTCGAACAGTCGAATGCCCGCGCCGCCCCCGCCAAGCACCTTCGGTCGGTCGAACACGAACACCTCGATCTCGTCCGTTGGCACGGCCCCTGCGCCATGTGCAGAGATCCAACCGAACTCCCAGCCGCCGGTCACCGGTCGGGCGCGCATCACCGTCCACGGCTTGCTGCTGCGCGCGGCGACGATGGGGCGGTCCAGTCCCGGCAGCGACAGCAACGCTTGGTTACCATAGCCGCCGGTCACCGGCCCGGTATTCCCTGCGTTGAACTTCACCGTGTGCTTAGACACGAACGCATAGTTGAAGAAGCGCTCATCGATGATCAACTTCAGGTCATCGTTCCTGATTTGAAAACCCGCGCGCATCAGAACGTTCCGTAGTAGAAGCGGCCAGGCCCTGACCAGCTCAAAGTTGTGCCGCTGACCGTGGGCAGCATGAAGTTGCTGGGGTACATGATCCCGTTCTGATCCAGCACAGGGAACACGAATGGCGTGCCCTCGGCCAGCTCTGGAATGACAACCGAGCCGGCCGAAGCCGGCTCCATGTATCCAAGCAAGCGCGTTGCCCGGCTCGTCAGTGTCAGCTCAACGACGTTCGCAGCGCTCCGCGTCCTAAGTCCCGCTGGCATCTACGCCTCCCATCAGTCAACAAGCAGCCCGAACTCAACCCGCTTGACGTTGTTGTTGTCCCGGATAGTGACCAGGGTGTTGATGATCTCCATCGAGCCCTGTGCGTTAGAACCACGGATGATCGCCACGCCGGCAGTGGTCTTGCACTCAATGCAGTTCGCAGTGGTGCAGTTGGCTGCTCCGATGTTCGGACCGAACCACTCCATCAGCGCGCCTCCGACACCGAACCCAACGCCGATGATCTTCTGATAGTTCGCGTTGAAGACACGCAAGTAGTTCCCGGTGATCTCCATGCTTGCCGATGCACCGTCCGCAGCCAGAAGCCGAAAGTAGTCCATGATGAAGGTCGTTCCACCCCTCAATCCGTCGTTCTCGGTAATGGTTCCTACCCATCGACCGTTCACATCAACGCCAACCGTGTTCCTCGCGCGGATAACATTCTGCTCCTCGCTCAGCAGTTCGACTTGCACGTCATCCACGAGGACATACGTGTTCGGATTGCCGGTGTTGCTGCATCGGACGCAGAACTGCAGGAACGACACGCCAGCCGGGACTTCCCACACTCCGGTGACCTTTCGATAGTTGTAGTCCAGCCCCGGAAGCGCAACATAGGCGTCGGTGTCGTAGTGCGTGGTGTACTGCCGGCTGCTGTTCCATGCGCTCGCCGAGATACGAACATAGCCAGCCGTTGCAACGGAGCCTTGGGCACGAACCCAGAACGTACACCGGAACTTCTGGCCTTGGCTTACGCGGATATGCCGCTGGTTATAGACAAGGTTGCTGAACCCAACAAGCATGCGCAGGCACCGACCGGAACGAGCATTGGCGGTGCTGAGGTCGGAGTACAGCGGCATGCCATAGCTGTAGGTGTCCACGACACCGGTGCTAAAGCCCCATGCCTTATCAGTTTCGAACCCGCCATCGAGCGTGACGATCGCGTTTGATGCAATGCTCACCTCCGAAAGGTTCGTGATGGCCGCACTTGCACCGTCAGCCGTCACCTTCACTTGGCCAATCTGCTGTGCCTGAGTCGTCACCCGCCCATCAATGCTGCTAACGTCGGTGGTCAGGCCCGAGATTGCAGCGGCCGTAATAACGCCCTGTGCCGATTCGACCTCGCACACGGCGTTATCGACCAAGATGCCACTTCCGACAGCAGTGTGATTCCCGATGTAGATCATCACCTTGCCGGTTGCAGCTCCAGCCGGCACATCCACCCAGCCCGACATGATGCGACTACCCCACACCCAGCCGCCGGTCGTTGTCGTGATCCACGGCAGCCACTGGTTCGGCAGGGCCGTTCCCGTGGTGTCATAGAAGCGGACACCAACACGGATCTGCGTACCAGCCGCTGGAGCGGTGCCGGCGGTCTGCGAGTCGAGCGAGAGATACACGCGCTTCGAGTTGCGGATCTCGAAAACTTGCGCGTTGAACAGCGTCCTGTTCGGGTTCGCCGCGTCACCATTGAACCGCATCGAGTAGCGACCATTTGCTGCGGAGCCGTCAAAGAACGTGGACGACGGCGGCAGCTGGTTGTTGCTTGGGCTCGTCTCGACAGTACCCCAGCCGATGTTCCCCGTGATGGCTTCAAAGGACGGGTTCTGGATCGTCGCGATGTCGCCGATGGCACTGCGAACGGACGTAACGCTGTCCGCCATCGCGTTATCGCGCGTGACACTGGCCTGCTCAACAGCCGTGACACTCGCCTTCGTCGCAAGATCGGGGATGGTGGCTTCAACGCTACCAACCCGCAAGCCGAGGGCGCCATCGCGGTCAACGCTTGCCTGATTCACCTGGTCAACACGCGCCTTGGTTTCAAGCACGCCCGTCCCTGCCGGCATGCGTGCCTGCAGCGAGTCGATGCGCAACGCTTCGGCTTCAAGTTCCGATGCGGTGGTGGTGGCAAGCTGCAATGCAGCCGCAGCAGCCTCTGCCACTGACGCGAACTGGCCGATGTATTCCCACGTGGCCGGGTTCGTGCTCGGCCTGACGTTCGTGTTCGCAACGTTCGCGCGATAGAGATTCCCACCCTCGCGCACGAGCCAGCCGGCAATGTAGTCCTCAGTTTCGGACCACTCGGGGGCATTGACGATTTCCCCGACCTCGCCGGCCAGTGCGTCCACCCGGGCGATAGCCTCATCGCGGGCTGCGTTGGCCTTTGCCGTTGCATCCGCCGCAGCCTGCTGGGCGT
>NZ_JBIXJV010000005.1:0-250635 GCF_052871705.1 Stenotrophomonas sp. LARHCG68
TGCGGCTCAAGCCGTGCGAGAGTAGGTCATCGCCAGGTTTTAAACCCAAAAGCCCGCTGCCGCCGCAGCGGGCTTTTTCTTTGCCCGAAACATCGTCGGTGGGCGTGCGCCCGGGAGGTGCGCCCGCAGGCGCCATGCCGGAGATCGTTCAGGGGGGGAATGCCGGTGATCCGGTGATGCCTGAGGCGGGCTTGGCCGGGGAGTGCGGGACTGAGGGCTTCGCGCCCGAGGGCGCTCCTACCCATGGGCGATGGACCGCGGGTGATCCCGGTGGGCGCGTCTATGGGGAGGCGTCGAGGGAGAGCGCGCGGGCTTGGCGGTGGTACCAGCCGGGTTTACCGGCGATGGCTTCGAAAACGTGGCTGCGATCCATGGCGCGTTGATAGACGTGGACCGAGACGGCGATGGCGTCGCTGCTGGCGTTGCGCAGGGTGTGGAATTCGTCGGGCGGGATCAGGTTGCCGGCGCTGCCGCGGGTGCCGCGCAGGCATCGGCGGGGACTGAAGCGGAACCGCTCTTGCTGGTGCTCGATGAGCTGGTACGGGGTGATGTCCAGGTCGCCGCGCCAGACACCTTCGACGCACCACAGGCCGTCGTGATCGTGCAGTGGTGTGCCCTGTCCCGGGCCCCAGGTCATGGCGATGATGCTGTAGCCATGCCTCGGGCTGCGATAAAGCTCGCGGCGGGCGTAGTGATCGTTGATCGGATTGTGGATGACGGGCGGCAGGCTGATGCGGGGATCGTTGATGGCCCGTTCCAGCACGCGCTGCACCTGGATGACGGTTGCAGACGTGTTTCCGGCCTGCAGGGCGGCGTCGATGCCATCGAGCAGATGCTGACGGCCGGGAAAATCGGGGTAGTGCGAAGTATCCAACGTCATGCCCGCAGTCTAGGCGAGGGCGGTAAAGATTCCGTTGTCAGTGGGTTATCGGGCGGCAGCGGATGCGGTTGGGTGCGCTGTTCGTGGTCGGGCGCTTGATGAAGAGCGAGGCAAAGGCGCCCTCACCCGCCCTTCGGGCACCCTCTCCCGCTTGCGGGAGAGGGGATGGGGTTCGCCGGTGGTTGGCAGGGATTCGAGGGCGTCAGGATTCGGGGCGTCAGAATGTGCCGCGCTGGATGAACGGGGCTTGCGCGTAGAGTCTGCGCTCGCCGCCGCGCGGGTCGTCGCCGAGGTGGCTGTTGGCGTCGAACTGCAGGGTCTGGCGGCGGTCGAGGGCGTAGGGCTCCCAGTGCGGCAGGCCGGGGTGGTTGGGATCGCCGTGACGGGCGAAGGCAAGCAGGGCGTCGCTCATCGTGTCGGCGACGCGCTGGGCCTCCAGGCCGCTGCCGGTGCGCGCGCCGGGCTGCTGCAGGTTGTGGAACACCAGCGGGATGTCGAGGGTGTGGAAGGCGCGCAGGTGCGCGGCGTCGCCACCGCGGTCGTACCAGTCCAGTTGATAGGCCCAGGTGGGGGCGCCCTGGCGGGCGCGGGCTTCGAGCTCCTCGATCGCACCGCGCCAGGAGCGGCCGGCGGTGGTGGCGGCGAAGAATATCTCCGACGGCGTGTAGTGCGGATACAGGCGGCGGTATTCGGCGATGACGACCGTCGGCAGCAGGTCGACGTATTGCTGGGCTTCCAACCTGGCCGGGAGCGCTTCCCAGCTCAGCGTGTGGTTGGCCGGGTCATTGCCGAGGAAGGCGCGGGTTTCGTCGTGGGTGTTGCCAATGACCATGGGAATGGCGGCCGACTGCGCCGGTGCCTGCGGCCAGAACGGGTGTACAGGCAGGTTGCGTGCGTCCACCACCGGGCCGACGTACAGGCCGGTGCTCTCCACGCGCGAGGGATCGCGGAGTTTCACCGCTTCCAGCAGCTGCTGCATCGGCAGCTGGCGCAGTGCGTCGGCATCGCCGAGCTTGAAATGCTCCAGGACCAACCGCGCACGTTGGGTGGCGGCGCGTGGGCCGGCGGCGGTGACCTGTTGTCCGCTCATCGTCCAGGCACGATGGAACAGCCCGTTGGCCGCCGGCATGGCCATCAGGGTGGCGATCTTGGCGCCGCCGCCGGACTGGCCGAACACGGTGACATTGTCCGCGTCGCCACCGAACTCGGCCGCATGCTGGCGGACCCAGTGCAGGGCCTGGAGCAGGTCGAGCTGGCCGACATTGCCGGAGTCGGCCAGGGCAGGGCCGCCGAGCTGGGCCAGGTGCAGATAGCCGAACAGGTTGAGGCGATGGTTGACGGTGACCACCACCACGTCGCCACGCCGGCACAGGTTGCCGCCGTCATACAGCGGGTCGCTGCCGGAGCCGTTGTTGTAGGCGCCGCCGTGGATATAGAACAGCACCGGGCGCTTGCCGCCATCGTGCAGGGCCGGGGTCCAGACATTGAGGTAAAGACAGTCTTCGCTCCCCGGGCCCTCATTGCCGGCCTGCGGGGCGGCCGGGCCACGGGCCAGTGCATCGCGGATGCCGTTCCAGGCCGACTCCTGCAGGGCTGGCTGGAACCGGCGTGGAGCAGTGTCGGCACCGTAGGGAATGCCACGGAAGACATGGATGCCGCCTTCGGTCTGGCCCGCAATGCGGCCGCTGCGCGTGCGGGCGATGGGCGCATGGCCGGTGTGCGCCCAGCCGGCGGTGTGAGCGGTGGCCAAACCGATGCCGGCGGTGAGCAGGCCGGCGTGCTGGAGGAACTGGCGACGATGGGGATTGCTGGGTGGCTGGGTCATGGTCGGCGGGCGATGGAGGGAGATGACGGCCCCACCCCAACCCCTCTCTCCATCGGAGAGGGATTCAGGGGGCGGTGCGGGATGGCGGGGGGAGCGAGGTGATCCAGTCCAGCGCCAGGCGTGGCCAGGCCGCGCTGGTCAGGCCGGCGGTGCCGCGGACACCGAAGCCGTGGCCGCCGTGCGGGAACAGGTGCAGCTCGGTGGTGACACCGGCCGTGCGCAGCGCCTGGTAGAACAGCAGGCTGTTGCCGACGGGGACCACATCGTCATCGCCGGCGTGCAACAGGAAGGTCGGCGGCGTGTCCGCGCGTACCCGGGTCTGCATCGAGTAGCGCTGCAGCAGCTCAGGGGACGGGGTATCGCCGAGCAGGCGCTGGCGCGAACCGGCATGCGTGTCGGGGCCGTGCATGTCGATGACCGGATAGACCAGCAGCTGGTAGTCCGGGCGCGCGCTCTCCCCATCGATGGCGTCGGTGGGCGGATAGACGGATGCATCGAAGCCGGTGCCCAGTCGTGCGGCGAGGTGACCGCCGGCGGAGAAGCCCATCACGCCGATGCGGTGCGGGCGGATCCCCCACTCGCCAGCCCGGTGACGGATCAGCCGCAGTGCACGCTGCGCGTCGGCCAGCGCGGCTTCGCGGTCCGCACGGCCCTCGCCTGGCAGGCGGTAGCGCAGCACGAACAAGGTGGTGCCGCCTTGCTCGGTGAAGGCCGGCACCAGCGCGGTGCCTTCCTTGTCGAGCACGACACGCTGGTAGCCGCCGCCGGGGATGACCAGCAGCGCGTCGCCATTGGGCCGTGCCGGGCGGTGGACGACCAGATAGGGCGTGCTGACGTGGTCGATGTAGCGGTCCGGCAGGGCAGGGTCGGCGCTGCGTTCGACGATGCGACGCGGCGAGGGCAATGGCTTGTCCCCCGGTGCCAATCCATCCGGCCACAGCGCGATGCGGTCGGTCGAACCCACGGCCGGCTCGCCATCCGGCGTGCTCTGGGCGAATAGCGGGGCGGTCAGCATGAAAAGATAAAAAGCCAGTAAATACAGAAGATTACGTATTGTGTGTGGGAGCATGTTGGATCCGGCATGGCAGGGGATCGTCGCTTCTGGTGCACTGCACATTGTCAGATGACACCGGTTTACCTTATACAGCCAACCAGGCAACTGTCGATTGGCAGTGCAACAAAGACATCAGGAGAGTCACTTGAGCAACGACCCAGGCAGTCAGCACCCGTCGGATACCGGGCTGGACGACATTGCCCGCAGTTTTGTGGAAGCCCGCCGCCAGGGACGTTCGCTTCCGGATTTTCCCGGCACGATCCCGGATGATCTGGTGACTGCCTACCGCGTGCAGGACCTGGCCATCGGTCGCTGGGACGACGTGGTGGTGGGCTGGAAGGTGGGCTACATCGCGGCCGAGCGCCGTGATGGCTCCGGCGACGAGCGTCTGCTGGGCCCGATTTTCCAGCGCAATCTCTGGAATGCTACCGGTGCCATCGTGGATATCCCGGTGTTTTCGGCCGCCGGCGGCTTTGCCGCGGTGGAGGCCGAGTACGTGCTGCAGCTGGAGGCCGACGCGCCGGCGGACAAGCTCGACTGGACCCCGGAAGAGGCCGAGGCGCTGCCAGCCCGTCTGTTCATCGGCGTGGAAGTGGCCAGCAGCCCGCTGGCGACGATCAATATCCTGGGGCCGCGCGTGGTGGTGTCCGACTTCGGCAACAACAACGGGCTGGTGCTCGGCGCGGAGATTCCGGACTGGACCCGGCGTGACGAACCGGACCTGCGCGCGGAAACCCTGATCGATGGCACGGTGGTCGGTACCGGTGGCGCCACCCACCTGCCCGGTGGCCTGCGCGCGGCCTACGCCTTCGCGCTGTCGCGTTCGGCCAAGCGTGGCCGGCCGTTGAGGAAGGGCGAGCTGATCGCCACCGGCAATGCCACCGGCATCCATGACATCGGCGTGGGCCAGCAGGCATTGATCCGCTTCGCCGGTTGCGGCGAGATTTCGTGCAGGGCCGTACCCGCCGGGTGATACCGCGGCACCATCCATCACGCGCGGGAGGGCGCAATGGTTACTCGACGAGGTTTTCTCACTACCAGCCTGGGCGCGCTGGCCGCGCCGATGCTGGCCGCCTGCGGCGCGGGTGGCAAGGGCGCGCCGGGAGGCGGGCAGGTGCTGACCGCCAGCGACGTGCACGTGGCCGACTATCCGACCGTCACGGCGGTGAAGTGGATCGGCCAGCAGCTGGAGCAGCAGACCGGCGGCCGGCTGCGCCTGAACCAGTACCACTCCGGCCAGCTCGGCCGCGAGTCCGAGGCGATCGACATGGCCCGCTTCGGTGCCATCGACATCACCCGCGTGTACTCCGGCGCGTTGAACAATGCCTTCCCGCTGACCCAGGCCCTGTGTCTGCCGTACGCGTTCGACTCGGTGCAGCACATGCGGCGTGCGCTGGACGGTGGCATCGGCGATGCGGTGCTGCGCGGCTTCGAGAGCCGCGGGCTGGTCGGCCTGGCGGTCTATGACTCCGGTGCACGCAGCTTCTACAACACCAAGCACCCGATCGTCGAACCCGGCGACCTGCACGGGTTGAAGCTGCGCGTAGCCAGCTCGGACATCTTCCTGCAGCTGATGCGCATGTTCGGGGCGAACCCGACGCCGATGTCGCTGGGCGACACGTTCTCCGGCATGGAGACGCACATGATCGACGGCGCCGAGAACAACATGCGCAGCTTCCACTCCAGCCGCCATTTCGAGGCGGCGCACTACTGGTCCGAGAGCCAACATTCGTATGCGCCGGACATCCTGCTGATGTCGCGCCGCAGCCTGGAGGCGCTGTCCCCGGCCGACCGGCAACTGCTGCTGGAGCTGGCGCGGCAGTCGGTGCAGGTGATGCGCAGGGAGTGGGATGCCTCCGAGGACAAGGCGCGCGAAGCGGTGCTGGCCTACGGCGTGAAAGCCAATGCGGTGGACATGCCGGCCTTCCGCGAAGCGGCGGCACCGCTGCTGCGCGACTACCTGAAGCAGGCGGACATCGCCGCGCTGCACCGTCGCATCCGCGACTTCGCCTGAGGACCGCGCCACGATGTCTGATACCAACGAAACCACGGTGACGACGGGCGTCCAGCGCGTGCTGGAACGGCTGGCCGACGTCGTCATCCATATCGCCGTGCTGGCCCTGCTCGGGCTGGTGGTGGTGCAGGGCTGGCAGGTCTTCGCCCGCTACGTGATCAATGATTCGCCCAGCTGGACCGAGCCGGTGACGCTGCTGTTGCTGAGCACGGCGATGAGCCTGGGCGCGGCGGCCGGCGTGTATACCAACCGCCACTTCGGCTTCTTCCTGCTGGCCGACTACATCAACCCGGCGATCAAGCGCGTGATCGATGCACTGGTGCCGCTGATCATCGCCGTCATCGGCGGCTTCATCGCCTGGTGGGGCTGGGTGCTGTGGCTGGACGGCCTGCACATCAAGACCGCTGGCGCCAACCTGCCGCAGAGCGTGAACTACCTGCCGTTGAGCATCGGTGGCGCGCTGATGGCGGTGTTCGCATTGAACCGGATGGCGCAGGCATTGCAGGCCGGCGCGGGCAGTGCCGGCACCGCTGAAGGAGACCGTTGAGCCATGGGTATCGCAATCCTCTTCGCCGTGTTCGGCGTGCTGCTGCTGATCGGCGTGCCGGTCGCCTATGCGCTGGCCGCCGCGGCACTGGCCACCCTGTTGTACCTGGACCTGCCCAGCATCGTGCTGGTGCAGCAGATCTCCGCCGGCACCGGCTCGGCCTCGCTGATCGCCATTCCACTGTTCATCTTCGCCGGTGAAATCATGATGCGCGGTGGCATCTCCGAGCGCCTGATCTCGCTGGCCTCGTCGCTGGTCGGGCGCATGCGCGGCGGCCTGGGCCAGGTGTCGATCCTGTCCTCGCTGTTCTTCGGTGGCGTGTCGGGCTCGGCGATCGCCGACGTCTCGGCGGTGGGCGGCACGATGATCCCGCAGATGGTCAAGCGTGGCTACGACCGCGACTTCGCGGTCAACGTCAGCATCACCGCGGCGCTGGTGGCGCTGCTGGTGCCACCGTCGCACAACCTGATCCTGTTCTCGGCCGCGGCCGGTGGTGGTCTGTCCATCGCCGACCTGTTCGCCGCGGGCATCGTGCCGGCATTGCTGATGACGGTGGTGCTGATGGTGACCGGCTACGTGGTGGCGCGCCGTCGCGGCTACGGCGTGGAAGCCTTCCCGGGCATGCGCGCGGTACTGCTGCGGCTGGTCGCGGCGCTGCCGGGCCTGGGCCTGGTCGGCCTGATCTTCTTCGGCATCCGCGCCGGCATCTTCACCGCGGTGGAGTCGGCGGCGATCGCGGTGGTGTACGCGCTGCTGGTGACCACCGTGCTGTACCGCCAGCTGCGCTGGAAGGAGTTCATGGCCACCGTGGTGCATGCCGCGCGCAGCACCGGCGTGATCCTGTTCGTGATCGCCACCGCGGCGGTGTTCGGCTGGTTGCTGGCCTACCTGCAGGTGCCGGCGGCGGCGGTGGAGTTCCTGCAGTCCTTCGCGCACAGCAAGTACATGGTGCTGCTGATGATCGTGGTGATGCTGCTGTTGCTGGGCACCTTCATGGACCTGGCCCCGATGATCCTGATCTGCACGCCGATCTTCCTGCCGGTGGCCAAGGCCTACGGCATCGACCCGATCCACTTCGGCCTGGTGCTGGTGCTGACCGGTGGCCTGGGCCTGGTGACGCCGCCGGTGGGCTCGGTACTGTTCATCGGCACGGCGATCGGCAAGATCACCGTCGGTGAGAGCATGAAGACCATCTGGCCGTTCTGGCTGGCCGGCCTGGGCGTGCTGCTGGCGGTGACGTTCTTCCCGGAGATGTCGTTGTGGCTGCCGGCGCTGCTGCGTAGTTGATGCCGCCGGCCAGGTGCCCGCCGGCGGTGGCTGCCGGAGGCATGTCGCCCCCGGTTGGGTACAGCACGGCGGCGCGCCCCGTTCAGATGGCGCGCCGCGACTGCCCTCACAATGTGGCGGGGATCAAACGGGCATCGGTGCAGGCCATGAGCCTGCCGCCGGCAACACCGGGGTGCCTTCCCGCAACGCCCACGCCCGCGCTCTGGAACGAGCGCGGCCCGATAGAATGACTGCATTGAACGGTTTCAAGGACCTCGCCTTGCGCAAGAAGACCGACGTCGACGCCCCGGCCCACAACCTGGGCCGACCCGCCACGATCAACGACATCGCACGCCTGTCCGGTGTCTCCAAGAAGACGGTGTCGCGGATCATCAACAACTCGCCGCTGGTGCGCAAAGACACCCGCGAGAAGGTCGAGGCATTGATGCGTGAGGTGGGCTACGCGCCCGACCCGTTGGCCCGTGGCCTGGCGTTCCGGCGTTCGTTCCTGATCGGCATGGTCTACGACAACCCCACCGCGCAGTACGTGGTGGACATGCAGAACGGCGCGCTGGACGCGCTGCGTGGCTCCAGCTTCGAGCTGGTGGTGCACCCCTGCGACACGCGCAGCCCCGGCTACATCGAGGGGGTGAAGCGCTTCGTGCAGCAGCAGAAGCTGCACGGGGTGATCCTGGTGCCGCGTGCCTCCGAAGACCAGGCGCTGGCCGACATGCTCGACGAGATCGGCTGCCGCTTCACCCGCATCGCCGCGTTGCCGCTGGATGACACCTCGCAGATGGTGATCACCCACGACCGCGACGGCGCCGCCGAGGCCGCCGACTACCTGCTGTCGCTGGGCCACCGTGACATCGCGCTGATCACCGGGCCGACCGCCTACCGCTCCGCGCACGAGCGCACCGCCGGCTTCATCGAGGCGTTGCAGAACCGGGGCATCGAGCTGCCGCCGGCGCGCATCATCGAGGCCGGCTACACCTTCGAGTCGGGCGTGGCCGCGGCCGAGAAGCTGCTGCTGGGCAAGCAGCGGCCGACCGCCATCTTCACCGGCAACGACGAAATGGCCGCCGGTGTGTACAAGGTGGCCATGCGTGCGGGCATCAACATCCCGCGCGAGCTGTCGGTAGTGGGGTATGACGACAGCCCGCTGGCCTCGCGGCTGTGGCCGTCGTTGACCTCGGTGCGGCGCAATACCCGCGATACCGGGCGCACCGCCGCGGCGATGCTGATCCAGCCCGAGGGCAAGAGTGCCCTGCCGTTGGCCAGCGTGCGCCCGCACCTGGTCGTGCGCGATTCCTGCCAGCCACCGCAGGACTGACCCCCAAGTAATTGTTCCAAAAGGAAAACGCTTATTCTTGCGGCGCAAAATGACACCGGTTTCCATAACCGCTAGAATCGTCCCGAACCCGCCCTGGAGCCGTGCTCCCGGGCCGGCCGGACCCCGCCGCGGCAGGCGCCAAACGCAGCCACCGCAACCCCTCCGGCCACGCTGCCGGCAGCAACCCACGAACCACCGCTCAGGGAGAGGAACACCATGACGAATCCATTCAGTCTCGAAGGCAAGGTCGCACTGGTAACCGGTGCCAATACCGGCCTGGGCCAGGGCATCGCGCTGGCGCTGGCCGCCGCCGGTGCCGACATCGCCGGTGCCGGCATCGTCCCGGCCGAGGAGACCGCCGGGAAGGTGCGCGCGCTGGGCCGCCGTTTCCTCAACATCGAGGCCAACCTGATCAGCATCGAGCCGGTTGAGCGGGTGGTCGCCGAGACCGTGGCCGGGCTGGGTGGCCTGGACATCCTGGTCAACAACGCCGGGCTGATCCGCCGCGCCGACGCGGTGGAGTTCAGCGAGAAGGACTGGGACGACGTGATGAACGTGAACATCAAGTCGGCGTTCTTCATGAGCCAGGCTGCGGGCAAGCACTTCATCGCCCAGGGCAGCGGCAAGATCATCAACATCGCCTCGATGCTGTCCTTCCAGGGTGGCATCCGGGTGCCGTCCTACACCGCCTCCAAGAGCGGCATTGCCGGCATCACCCGCTTGCTGGCCAATGAGTGGGCAGGCAAGGGCGTGACCATCAATGCGATCGCGCCGGGCTACATGGCCACCGACAACACCGCGCAGCTGCGTGCCGACGAAGACCGCAACAAGGCCATCCTGGACCGCATCCCGGCCGGCCGCTGGGGCAAGCCGGAAGACCTGGGTGGCACCGCGGTGTTCCTGGCGTCCAGTGCGTCGGATTACGTCAACGGCGCGATCATCCCGGTCGATGGTGGCTGGTTGGCGCGCTGAGGGTTGAAGGTGATGAGGTGACGGCTGGAAGGCCAGAGCCAAGGCGTCAAACGCTGAAAAGCTGGAAGCGCCCTCACCCCTACCCCTCTCCCGCAGGCGGGAGAGGGGAGAGCAATAGCCGAAGCAACTGCGATAGCCGAAGCCGAAGCCAAAGCCAAAGCCAAAGCAACTGCATTAGCCGAAGCCAAAGCCGAAGCGACAGCCCAGGCAGCAATGGCGAGCTGCACGGATTTCCCTTCTCCCGCGTGCGGGAGAAGGTGCCCCGAAGGGGCGGATGAGGGAAGCCCCTGCTCTGGCTTTCAACTCATCAACAACAACGTTTCCCATACAAGAGAGTCATGCAATGAAGATCGCGTTGATGCAGGAATTCAGCCAGGCCGCCAAGAATCCGGTGGTGCTGGAACAGCTCAACACCGTGGCCGCCGCACAGGGCCATGACGTGTTCAACGTGGGCATGGACGGTGACAACGACCACCGCCTGACCTACATCCACCTGGGCATCTGCGCCGCGCTGCTGCTCAACGCCAAGGCCGTGGACTTCGTGGTCGCCGGCTGCGGCACCGGGCAGGGCGCGATGATGTCGCTCAATGCCTGGCCGGGCGTGTACTGCGGCTACTGCATCGAGCCGACCGATGCGTTCCTGTTCGCCCAGGTCAACAACGGCAACGCGCTGGCGCTGCCGTTCGCCAAGGGCTACGGCTGGGGCGCGGAGATCAACATCCGCTTCATCTTCGAGAAGGCGTTCGCCGGTGAGCGCGGCCAGGGCTACCCGGCCGAGCGCAAGGAATCGCAGATGGCCAATGCCGGCATCCTGGCGCAGGTGAAGCAGGGCGCGTCGAAGGACTTCGTCGAAGGCCTGAAGGCCATCGACCAGGAGCTGGTGAAGCAGGCCGTGGGCGGCGAGCGCTTCCAGAAGGCGTTCTTCGACAACGCCCAGGACGCGGACATCGTGGCCTACGTGAAGGGCGTGCTGGGCAAGTAAGCGCCTGGTGTCGCGGTAATGCCCTTGCGGGCGGACAAGGGCGCCGGGCGGCGCCCTTGTTGTTACCGGTTGCGGGCGTGGAACCGCAGTGAGGTTGCCGGCTCCGGATCAGGGGCCGGCTTCGCGCCCGAGGGCGCTCCTACATGGCCGCCAGGCGGTCGGAGGCGTCGCTTTGATGAAGCTCATTTCTTCCTGCTTGCTCCTGCTGTGCATGGCGGGCAACGCGGTTGCCGGGGATGGGCCGCATGCGGTCTTCATCGCGGGTGATTCCACCGCGGCCAGCTATGGCCCGGCGCGTGCGCCGCAGGCGGGGTGGGGGCAGATGCTGCAGGGCTGGCTGGATCCGGCGCGATGGCAGGTGCACAACCATGCGGTGGGTGGGCGCAGCACGCGCAGCTTCATCGCCGAAGGACGGCTGGACGCGATCGGCCATGCCTTGCGCCCCGGTGATGTGCTGCTGATCCAGTTCGGCCACAACGATGCCAAGTTCGAGGACCCCAGCCGCTACACCGCGCCGGACGGCGACTACGTGATGTTCCTCGAGCGCTACATCGCCGTGGCGCGGGAGAAGGGGGCCACGCCGATCCTGGTCACGCCGGCGGCACGGTTGCTGTACGACTTCGGCGCGCTGCTGGACACGCATGGTCGCTATACCCAGGCCATGCAGCGGGTGGCGCGCGAGCGGCAGGTGGCGCTGATCGATCTCAATGCCCGCTCGATGGCGTGGATCCGCGCACTGGGCGAGCAGGGGGCCAGGCCCTACTTCATGTTCGTGCCGGCGCAGGGCAAGGCGGACGGCACCCACTTCAGCAGCGCCGGCGCGACCGCGGTGGCCTGCCTGGTGATGCGTGGCTGGGTCGAGCTGCAGCCGCGGATGCGGGAGGGGCTGCAACGCGACATCGATTGCGGCGCGATCAGTGCACCGCCAGCGCCCGCCGCCACGACGGCAGCCGTCGCCGCGCCCGTGGCTCCGGCCAAAGCAGCGGTCGATGCGCACGGCTCGCGGGTGATCCGCGAGCAGGACATTGCCCGCACCCAGCCCGGGCCGCATGGCGGCGCCGGCCCGACCACCGCGTACTCCTTCTTCGCCGAGGTCGGCGACCTGCCGTTCGTGCTGCGCAAGCGCGTGCTGCACAGGGGCGCAGGCATCGGCCTGCACCCGCAGCACAAGGACGAGATCTACTACATCGTCAGCGGGCGTGGCCTGTACGTGCTTGACGGCCAGCAGTACGAAGTGGGCCCCGGCCACGCGCTGCTTACCCGCAGTGGCAGCACGCATGCCCTGCAGCAGACCGGCGACGAGGACCTGGTGGTGATGCTGGCGTATCCGACGACCCGGTAGCCCCCGCGGGCATCAGGTCGCCTGGAGGGCCCATGGCTCCTTTTCCAGGCGTTGCGCCAGGTAGTCGATCAGTGCCTGCACGCGTGCGGGCCGGCGCAGGCCCGGCGGGGTGACGATGCTCAGCGCCAACGGTTCGACCTTCCAGTCGTCCAGCGCCGTTTCCAGCCGCCCCGCGCGCAGGTCTTCCCAGACCAGGAATTCCGGCTGCAGCGCCAGCCCAAGACCGGCATGCAACGCGGGGGCGAATACTTCGGCGTTGTTGGCCTGCAGCGGGCGCGGCACGGTCTGCGCGAACTCGCCGTGGCGTGCGTGGCGGAAGCGCCAGGTGTTGCCGCCGCGGGTGTAGCTGTACTGGAAGCCCCGGTGCCGGGCGAGGTCGCGCGGATGCCGGGGCCGGCCATGCGCGGCGAAGTAGGCCGGTGCGCCCACCAGCAGGATGCGGACCTGGCACAGGCGCCGCGCGCGCAGGCTGGAATCGGCCAGGTTGGTGATGCGCAGGGCCATGTCGAAGCGTTCGGCGACCATATCGACCATGTCGTCGCTGAGCTGCAGGTCCAGCTCCACGTCCGGATGGGCCTGCATGAACGCCGGCAACAAGGGGGCCAGCCGGGCCACGCCGAAGGACATCGGTGCGGCGACGCGGATCAAGCCGCGCAGGGCGGTGGAGCGCTCGGCGACCTCCGATTCGATGGCCTCGCCCTCATCGAGGATGCGCACGGCGCGCTCCAGCGCGCCCTGGCCGGCGTCGGTCAGCGAGACCCGGCGCGAGGTGCGGTGCAGCAGGGCCGTGCCCACGCGCGCCTCCAGCCGGGTGATGGCCTTGGAGACGGTGGCCTGCGACAGCGACAGCTCCTCGGCGGCACGGGCGAAGGAGCCGGCTTCGGCCACCTTGGCGAAGATGGCCCAGGCTTCAAGATCAGGCAGGCGGCTCATCGGGCATCCAGGGCAGGGCGTTGCGCGCAGTATCGCAGAAATGGAAAGCATGAATTTCCATTGTTTCTATTCTCTGCATTACGGGGCAGGCCTAGACTGGCGCCCATCGACAAACCACTGTTTCCCAGGAGAACGCCATGATTGAACGTCGCCCGTTTGCCAGCCTTGGTGGAGCCAATCATGGTTGGCTCGATGCCAAGCATCATTTTTCCTTCGCCGAGTACCACGACCCCAAGCGCGTGAACTGGGGTGCGATGCGGGTCTGGAATGACGACACCATCCAGCCCGGCACCGGCTTCCCGCCGCACCCGCACGCCGAGATGGAGATCATCACCTACGTGCGCGAGGGTGCCATCAGCCACCAGGACGACCAGGGCAACAAGGGCCGCACCGAGGCCGGCGACGTGCAGGTGATGAGTGCCGGCAGCGGCATCCGCCACGCCGAGTACAACCTGGAGCCGGGCATCACCCGCATCTTCCAGATCTGGATCTTCCCGGATGAGCGCGGTGGCAAGCCGTCGTGGGGCACCAAGCCGTTCCCGAAGGGCGAGCGCAGCGGCCGCTTCGTGACGCTGGCCAGCGGCATCGAAGGCGACGACGACGCGTTGCCGATCCGTGCCAATGCGCGGGTGTCCGGTGCCACGCTCAAGGCCGGTGAAAGCACCGAGTACCGCTTCAGCGACGCCAGCCGCCACGGCTACCTGGTGCCCAACACCGGCAAGGTGGAAGTGAACGGCGTGCCGCTCGATGCCCGTGACGGCGCCGCCATCACCGGCGAGGACAGCATCACCATCCGCGCGCTGGAGGATTCGGAGCTGGTGCTGGTCGATACCGCCGCGCTGTAAGCCGGTTTCAAGGACCCGCCGTTGCCGCGACCGCAAGGCCGTGGCAGCGGCGTCTGGCCGTCATGCGGGCGGGTCCGGAGCAGGGGAGGCGACGAAACACCGGTTCACGACGAGCCTTTCGGGCGTCCCGCACTGGCAGGGCCAGCGGCCGGTTCGTTGCAGATTGGGCTCTGCAACCAAGAGGGCGTCATCGGGGGGATGACGTGACGGGCGAGCCGTCACGTGCAGCCTTTCATCCCTGATGTGTAGACGGCGTGGTGAAACGCCAACCGGTCCACAGTATTCGGCCCCCTGTGCGCATTCATGCGCACAGGGGAGGCGTGCGTGGCGCCTGCCGGGGCGAAATCGCGGCCTACGGCGCCGGTTTCTTCTTTCGCGGGGCGGCCTTGCGCTTGCTGGCGCTGCGGCTGGGCTCGGGCGCGGTGTCGTTGCCGCTGAGCGGCTCCATCCAGGTAAGCACGTCGACATAGGCGATGAAGTGCTGCAGGTAGTCCGGCGAAATCTCCTGCATCAATGCCATGGCACGGTAGGTGAGCACGCTGGAATGCAGCGGGCCGGCGTCTTCGGGCAGGGCATCCAGGCATTGCCGCAGCAGGCTCTCGATGCGGATGCGGCCCCACAGCTGCTGGAACTCGTCCAGTACCGGCAGCGCGGTGCCGTCGCCGGTGTCCTCGGCCGCCGCCTCGGTGCGGCCGGCCGCATTCAACGGCAGCTGGTACTGCAGCGGCTCGGTGGTCAGCAGCGTGATCAGCTGCCGCAGCGGGCTGGGTGCGTCCTCGCCGGCGGCCGTGTCCGGTACGTGCCGCTGCACGATCCCGGCGTAGTCGTCGAGCAGCTGCGACAGGCGCGCTTCCAGCTGCGTGCGGACCGCGCCGTCGTAGGCACCGGCACGGCGGGCAAGTGCTTCGATCAGGCCAAAGCGCAGCGGATCGATGCGGTCGGCGCCCTGGGTGCGCCACGCATCCAGCCGTGCGTGCACCGCCGGATCAGCGGGCATCGGCCTTGCCTTCGGTGTGCGGCCGCGGAATCGGTGCGATCTCGACGCGGCGGTTCTTCGCACGCCCGGCTTCGTCGTCGTTGGGGCTGACCGGCTGCTCGGCACCGAAGGCCGCGGCGAACACCGACGCCGACGGCACGCCATCGGCGATCAGGGTGCGGGTGACGGTGAGCGCGCGCGCGGCCGACAGCTCCAGGTTGTCGGCGAAGCGGGCATTGGCCACGCGCACCGGCTGGTTGTCGGTGAAGCCGCTGACCATCAGGATCTCCTCGCGTGCGTGCAGGTACTCACGCAGCGGGCCGGCGATGCTCTGCAGCAGTTCGCGGCCTTCCGGTTGCAGCTGGTCGGAGTTGAGCGCGAACAGCACGCTGCCGCTGATGCCGATGCGGCCGTCGATGACGGTGATGCGGCCGGCGGCCATCGGCGCGGCCAGTGCCTGCTCCAGCGTCTTGAGCTTGGCGGTCTGCGCCTGGCGCTGCTTCACTTCCTCGTCCAGGCGGTTGTGCAGCAGCAGCTGGATGCCGATGACGCTGGCCAGGATCAGCACGAATGCACCCAGCAGCACCGACATCAGGTCGCCGAACGCGGCCCAGGTGGTGGCAGTGGATTCGGCGTCGAACTCGATCTCGTCGCTCATGCCACTCAGGCCCCGCTGCCGTCGCGGGCTTCGGCCAGCTGTTGCAGCTCACCGATGATCTGCTTCTGCGAGAGCATGCTCAGGTCGATGACCTCGCGCGCCTGGGCGACGTAGTAGGCCAACTGTTCGTCGCTGCGTGCCAGCGACTTGTCCAGCGCGGTCTCGATCAGCTGCAGGCGCTGGCTGAGCGCCTCGTTGGACTGGCCGAACAACTGCACGGCGGTGCCGAACGCATCGCCCAGGCTGGCCATTTCCACCGCGCTGGTGGTGACCTGGGCCGCGGCGCCGTCCAGGCGGGTGGTCTGGTCTTCCAGCTGCGCGCTGAAGCGGCTGCCGACGCGCTCCAGCAGGTCGGCCGAGGTGCTGACCAGGGCATCGACGGCGCTGCGCTGTTCGGTGGAGGCGTGGTTGACCGCGTCGAGCAGGGTTTCCAGCGTGGACAGCAGGCGGCCGCGTTCCTCCAGCATCGCGGTGTCGCGGACCATGCTGTCGGACAGCTTCTGGCGCAGCTCGGCGACCACCTCGGCGGCCGCGCGCGGCGCTTCGGAAGCGGTCTGCACCAGCCGCGAGATCTCGGCCAGGGTGTCGCGCGCATGCGCCTGCGACTGCTCGCCCATGGCCTGCGCGGTCTGTGCCAGCGTGTCGCAGATCTGCTGCTGGCGGGCGGCGACCTGCGCGCCGTTGTGCGTCCAGCTCTGGTCCAGCCGTTCGACCATCGCCGACAGGGCCTGCGACCAGTTGCCCAGGCGTTGTTCATCGCGTGCGGCGAAGGCGGCCTGCAGTTCGTCGTGCGACTGGCGCAGCGCGTCGACCAGCGAACGGGCGTGGCCCTGGAAACTGTCCGAAGCGGCGAGCAGCGCCTGCTCGTTGCGTTGGGCCAGGGCATCGTGGGTGCCGTGCTGCAGGGTGAGTGCGGCGGTCCAGGCATCGGCGGTGCGCCGGGTGTTGTCTTCCATGCGAGTGGCGACGCCGTCGACCAGGGCGCTCGCGCGCTGGTCGAAGCCGGTGCTGAACTGCTGCAGGGCCTGCTGCAGTTCGCCGGTCAGCGCGGCGTTGGCGCGTTGCTGTTCGGCCAGTGCGGTCTTCCAGCTGTCGCTGGCGCCGGCGGCGGCCTCGCGGACCACGGTGTTGAGGCCGTCGAGCTGTTTCTGCACCGCATCGTCGATGGCCGCATGCAGGGCGTTGGAGCGTTCGGCCAGCCCCTGCATGGTGGCGTCGACCACCGGTTGCAGGGCCGTGCCCACCGCGTTGGCCTGGTGGCGGATGCCGTCCTGCATGGCGGCCTGCAGCGAGGCGGCCAGCTGCGAGTACGCGGCCTCGGTGCGCTCGTGGAACGCCTGCTGGTTGGCCTGCAGGCGTTCGTTGTTGCCGTGCTGCTGGTGTTCCAGGCTGCCCATCATCGCCTGCAGGCGATCGACCAGGGCCGGCATCAGCGCGTTCTGCTCCTGCAGCAGGCGGAAGGTTTCATTGCGCTGGAAGGCCGGCGAATGCACCTGCAGCTGGGCGGCGATGCCGGCATCCAGTTCCTGCACGGCCTGGGCGCGCTCACGGCGGAACAGCGCCGACAACAGGCCCAGCGCGGCCGAGCTGGCGACGCCGGCGATCGAGGTGCCGAAGGCGAAGCCCAGGCCCTTGACCGGAGCGGCCAGCGAGCTGCGGATGGCGTCCAGGTCGGTGGCGCTTTCCAGCGCCAGGCCGGTGCCGCGCAGCGTGGCCATCATGCCGAGCAGGGTGCCGAGCATGCCCAGCAGCACCAGCAGGCCGACCAGGTACGGGGTCAGGGCCGGGGCCGGCAGGCCGACGCGTTCGCCCTGCACGCGCAGGCGCACCGCGTTGCGCAGGCTGGGGGCCAGCCGCGACAGCCAGCCGTCCAGGTTGTCCGCGCCGTCGGCGATGGCCGGCAGTGCCTGCACCAGCGTGGTGGTGGCCTGGCGGTAGCGGAACAGCTCATACGCGCCGGCCAGGTAGCAGGCGGCGATGACCGCGGCGACCACCGCGGCCAGCGGGTGCGTGCCTGCATAGCCGACACCGATCCAGCACACGGCCAGCAGGCCCACGAGGAAGACGACGATTGCGACGAGGTTTCTGGACATAGGGAGCGGGTTACCGGGTGCGGAGCGCTGCAAGCAGGCCTTCGATGGGGTGGAAACGGACCTCCAGTTCCGCCAGCAGCGCGGTGCGCAGGTCCTGGAGGAAGAGGGCCGTGGTGGTGGCCGATGCCTGGGCATCGGCGCTGGCGGCGCTGTCATGCAGCCGCTGGTAGTGCAGGCCGAGCAGGGCCGGCACATGGGAAAGCAGGGTGTGTTCTCGCGGGCTGAGGGTGGCTTCCATCACTGCGTCGACCTCGGCCAGGCGGGCCTTGGCCGGGGACTGCCGGGCCAGCATGTCGCGCAGCCGGCCACGCAGGTTGCCGGTGGCGGTCTGCATGGCGCGCTGCTGGGCCTGGTAATGCTGCCGGTAGGGCGCGTACGGGTCGGGCGCGTCGGCATCGACGGGCGCGACCGGTGCGATCTCGGCATGGATGGCCTGGAGCAGACGGTCCCGCACGCGGGTGCAGTCGGCGTCGTGGTCCTGGTCGAAGGTGGCGCCGTCCGGTGCGGGTGCAGGCGGGTTGTCCAGGGCGCGGGACAGGGTGATGGCGCGGTTCCAGTCAAACCACGTGGCCAGCCGCGCCGACACGTCCGGCGCCGTAGGCGAGGTGGCATCGTCCTTGAAGCGGGCCAGCAGGCGAATGAACGCCGGGCCCAGCACGGGCGCCCGTTGGGAAGCTTTCGCCATGGGTCCTGACTAAAAAATCAGCATTTTACATGGCGGGCGTGACTTCGCCCGGCCAGTGGTATTCAGGCGGTTGGCGGCTGGATTGATCTGGATCATTGTTGAGAATGATTCTTGTTCGTACAATGTCGCTCCATCAGCCGCTGCCGCGCGCAGTCAGCCAATCCTCGCCCCACCGCAGGTTGATGCCGTGTCCCTCCCTCGTTTCCGTGCCGCCCGTCCGGCGCTGCTGTCCATGGCCGTCGCCATGGCCCTTTCCCCCGTCACCGCCCTTGCCGCCGGTCCCGAGCTGGCCGAAGCCGCGGACCCGGCGCGGACGCTCGATGCCGTCCACGTCAACGCCTACCGCACCACCTCGCATGCTTCCAGCGCGACCAAGACCGATACCGCGGTGGCCGAGACCGCGCAGTCGGTCTCGGTGATCGCCCGCGAGGAGCTGGACGCCCGTGGCGTGCAGAACCTCAACGAGGCCATGCGCTACGTGGCCGGCGTGACCCTGGAGAGCAGCGGCATCGACAACCGCGTCGATGACTTCCGCATCCGTGGCTTCGATGCCGGCAGCTGGTCCAACAACGTCACCATTGACGGCATGCGCGCGCCGCAGGGCAGCCAGTGGAACCGCACCATGGTCGACAGCTGGAACCTGGAGCGGGTGGAAGTGCTCAAGGGCCCGTCGGCGGTGATGTACGGGCAGGTGGCTCCGGGGGGCATGGTCAACCAGGTCAGCAAGACGCCGACGCCGGACCCGCAGCAGGTACTGCGCCTGGGCATCGACGGCAACGGCCAGTACAACACCGCCTTCGACGTGGGCGCCGGCAGTGACGACAACCGCCACCTGCTGCGCCTGGTCGGCCTGTACCGCGATGGCCAGACCCAGATCGACCACACCGAGCAGAAGCACGGGTTCCTGGCCCCGAGCTACACCTTCCAGATCGCCGAACGCACGCGCCTGACCCTGCTCGGCCTGTACCAGAAGGATGACGGCGGTTCGACCTACCAGTTCCTGCCGATGGACGGCACGCTGGTGGCCACGCCTTACGGCCACATGAAGAACACCACCTTCATCGGCGAGCCCGGCTGGAACACCTATGACCGCACCCTCTGGACCGCCGGCTATCTGTTCGAGCACAGCTTCAACGGCAACTGGACGCTGAGCCAGAGCGCGCGCCATACCGATGTCCAATCGCTGTTCCGCACCGTGGTGACCAATGGCGGCCTCAACGCCGATGGGCGCACCCAGAAGCGGCGTGCCACCTGGGGCGAAGGTGACTCCAAGGGCGATACGGTGGATACGCGCATCACCGGCAAGTTCAGCACCGGCGCGGCCGAGCACACGTTGCTGATCGGCGTGGACTGGCAGAAGGCCGACTGGACCGGTGCGCGTGGCGCGATGGTCAACCCGCGCGACATCGACATCTTCAACCCGGTCTATACGAACTACGTGCCGGTCACCACCAGCATCAGCTACTCCGGTGGCATCAACCGGCAGACCGGTGTGTACGTGCAGGATCAAGTTGCGTTGGACCAGTGGCGGCTGACCTTTGGCGGCCGCTATGACTGGACCCGTGACGACACCTGGACCCGCAGCTACACCGTGGCCAACAATCGTTACGGTGCCCGTATTCCGACCCGCGGCGAGGAAGAAGCCTTCAGCGGCAACCTCGGCGTGCTGTACGTGGCTGACAACGGGCTGACCCCGTACCTCAGCTACGCCGAGTCGTTCCAGCCCTCGGGCAGCAACACCAACATGAGCTACACGCTGTCGGCGTTCGACCCGGTGACCGGCAAACAGTGGGAAGCGGGCATCAAGTACCAGCCGGCGTCCTTCGATGGCCTGTTGACGTTCTCGGCCTACGACCTGCGCCAGCAGAACATCCTCACCAATGACCCGGACCTCACGCACAACACCTGCGGCACCGCCGGCAACAGCCAGTGCCAGGTGCAGGATGGCGAAGGCCGCGTGCGCGGCGTCGAACTGGAGGGCCGCATCACCCCGCTGGAAGGCTTCAGCGTGATCGGTGCCGCCAGCTGGATGGATTCGGAAGTCACCAAGAGCAACAACGGCTACATCGGCAAGCAGCTGGCGATGGTGCCGGACTGGACCGCCGCGCTGTGGGCGGACTACACATTCCAGGCCGGTGGCCTGGAAGGGCTGAGCCTGGCCGCAGGCGTGCGCTACAACGGCGAAAGCCATGGCGACAGCGCCAACCTGTACCTGATCCCGGGGTACACGCTGTGGGATGCGGCCATCCGTTACGACGTGGGGCAACACGGCGCGGTGGGCACGCAGTTCGCACTCAACGTCAGCAACCTGGCCGACAAGCGCTTTGTCTCGACCTGCGGTGGCGTGTCTTCCTGCTACTACGGCACCGGCCGCACCGTCACCGCCACCGCGCGTTTCAGCTGGTGATGCAGCATGCGTCCATCGGGCAGGCCCCGGTGGGCGCCTTCATTGTCCCGCCATGAGCCAGACCGAATGAACGCCTTCCTCGAACCGCGTGGTGCCACACCATGAACCTGCTGCTGGCACTCCTGGCGACCGTTGCCGGTAGCGCTGCGGCGATGCTGCTGTACGTCGCCTCGCCACAACAGCAACTGCGCGCTGCCGGGCCGTGGCCAACGCGGCATGCGTGGTGGCCGGGCAGCGTGCTTGCGCTCGTCTCGTTGCTGGCGATGTGGCAGTTGATGGCGCCGCTTGAAGCGATATCGGCGTGGTTGGTGCTGCTGACGCTGGTGTGGTCGACCGCACCATTTCTGGGCGCGTGGCGCGCCCGCGTACGCGCGCGGAGGTCCGCATGAGCGAAGCACGTGCGCGGCTGGAGAGCCGTCATTGGTTCGGCAAGACCTGTGCCGGCGTGGTGCTGGGCTTCGGCCTGGCACTGGCGTTGTCCGGCCTGTTCGCCTGGCTGGGACCGGACGGCATTGGCGCCGGCGGCGGCAAGAACCAGTTCACCATGTGGCTGATGGCACCGATCTGGGCGGCGGTGCTGTGCTTCGTCCATCTGTTCCGCGACAGCCTGCGTGCCTGGTTGTGGCTGGGCGCGGCCAATATGACCACGTTCGGGATGTTGGCGCTGGCGCGTTGGGTGATGGCGTGAGGATGCAGGCATGAAGATCCGCAGCGACATCATCAAGGTCTACAAGGACGTCCACATCTGGATCGGCATCGTCTGCGGGCTGATGCTGTTCATCGCCTTCTACGCGGGCTCGGTCACGATGTTCGAGAAGCCGCTGGAGCGCTGGGCCACGCCGCCTTCCACATTGGCCGCCGCGCCGTCGCTGGAGCGCGCCGATGCGCTGGTTGAGGCGGTGCTGGCCGAACATCCCCAGGCTGCGGCGCGCTACTTCATTTCGGTCAAGCCCGGTGCCGACCAGCCGGCGCGGGTGTACTGGCAGGAACGTGCCGGGGGGCGTCGCCAGTTCAAGGAGTACGGGGCGAGTTTCGGCGCCGACGGCAGCCTGCAGGTGGAGCAGACACGCAAGGCGCCGGTGGCGCAGCTGGTGGATACCCTGCACCAGCTGGTCGGCCTGCCGTTCCCCGATGCGATCGCACGGCCCGTCATGGGTGCGGTGGCATTGGCCTATGCCGTGGCGCTGGTGTCGGGCCTGATCGTGCTGCTGCCGACGTTGACCAAGGATGTGTTCGCGCTGCGCATCGGCAAGAACATCAAGCGCATGTGGCTGGACGCGCACAACGCGCTGGGCTTGTTCAGCCTGCCGTTCCACCTGGTGATCGCGCTGACCAGCGTGGTGTTCGCCTTCCATGACCCGTTCTACGGCGCGCAGGGCGCGGTGGTGTACCCAGGCGGCATCGAGTGGAACCAGGCACACGACGACGCGCCCACCGGTGCGCGCGTGCTGCCGGCGGCCGAGCTGCTGCGTCGGGTGGAAGTGCAGTTGCCCGGTTTCGACGTGCAGGGCTTTGGGTTCCAGCGTAAGGACGGGTATGTCGAGGCGACGGTAACCGGGCTGGACGTGCGCCACGGCACGCGCGCACGGCTGTACGCCAGCACGCACCTGGACCCGTACAGCGGGCAGGTCGATCCGCATGACCTGCCCGGCCACATGGATGGCTGGGACGAATCGGTCAATGCGTTCTTCATGCTGCATTTCGGCAGCTTCGGCGGAAATCCGGTGCGCTGGTTGTACGTGCTGATGGGCCTGGCCGGCGCGGCGCTGTTCTACACCGGCAACCTGCTGTGGGTGGAATCGCGGCGACGCAAGCGCAAGGGGCCGGAGACACCCGCGCAGAAACTATCGGGCTGGGTGCTGGGCTGCCTGACGGTGGGCGTGTCATTGGGTTGCGTGGCCGGCATCTCCGCCAGCCTCGCCGCAACCAAATGGTTGCCCGCGTTGGTGGCGGATCTGAAGGCGTGGCACACCGGTATCTACTACGCGGTGTTCGTGGCCGCGATCGGTTGGGCGTTCCTGCGCGGCGCATCACGCGGTGCGGTGGAACTGCTGTGGGCCAGCGCGGTGTTCACGCTGGCCATACCGCTGTCGAGCCTGGCCGGCGTGTGGGGCATCGGCGGTGCATGGAGCCATGCCGGCAGCTGGCCGGTGGACGTGACTGCGCTGTTGTCGGTGCCGGTGCTGTTGTACATCGCCCGGCGCACGCGCCTGCGCTTGCAGCAGGGCCATACCGACAGCATCTGGGCGCAGACCAGCCCCAACCCCGTGTAGAGCGCCGCCATGCTGCGCTGTGGTTGGGCCGGGACGGCGCCTGCCGAGCATGGCTCGGCACTACCGCCAGCGCCCGGCAGCGCGAAAGGCGTGCGGATTTTCTGTCGGAGCGGCCTTGGCTGCGAAGCTGGTGATGCGTCGGCCAACGCCGACAAAGGGATCAATGCGGTTGCATGCTCCGCAGCAACCTGAAGCGCGACGTGTTTCGCGGCCAAGGCCGCACCTGCAGCGTGCCTTTTCTCACCTGGCGTGGCGCTTGAGCAGGTCCAGCAGCACCTCGGCTTCGCTGGCGCGCTTGGCCGGGTCCTTCTCGGCGACGACATGGTCGTTCAGGTGACCGGCCATCACTTCCATCATCAGCCCGTGCATCGCGCCCTTGGCGGCGGCGATCTGCACCAGCACGGCGTCGCAGTCGTCGCCGGCTTCCAGCGCCTGTTCCAGCGCGGCCACCTGGCCGGCGATGCGGCGGACCCGGGCGAGCAGCTTCTTCCTGTCACGTTGGATATGTGCCATGGTCGGGATCGTATACCCTATGGGGTATATGAGAAGGCCGCCATGATGAACCTTGAAACCCTTGCCCAGTCCCGCCAGCACAGCCACGCCTTCAGCGACGGCAACCCGATGGCGGAGAAGAACACGCGCCGGGCCATGGCCCTGACCGTCGTGATGATGGTGGTGGAGATCGCCGGTGGCTGGTGGTTCAACTCGATGGCGGTACTGGCCGACGGTTGGCACATGAGCTCGCATGCCTTGGCATTGGGGCTGGCCGCTTTCGCCTATGCCTGCGCGCGGCGGTACCGGGACGACCCGCGCTTCGCCTTCGGTACCTGGAAGATCGAGATCCTGGCTGGCTACACCAGCGCGATCCTGCTGCTGGGCGTGGCCGGGATCATGGCGTTCGAGTCGATCGCGCGGATGTTCAAGCCCAGCCCCATCCACTACCAGCAGGCCATCGCGATCGCGGTGGTGGGCCTGGCGGTGAACCTGCTGTGCGCGTGGTGGCTGCGCGACCAGCACGCGCACCATCATCATGGCCACGGTCATGGCCACGGTCACCATCACGGACACGACCATCACCACCACCATCATGACCTGAACCAGCGCTCGGCCTACCTGCACGTGCTGGCCGATGCGGCCACCTCGGTACTGGCGATCATCGCCCTGCTGGGTGGGCTGTACTTCAACGCGTCCTGGCTGGACCCGCTGATGGGCATCGTTGGCGCGGTGCTGGTATCGGTCTGGGCCTGGGGACTGATCCGCCAGACCGGCCGCGTACTGCTGGATGCGGAGATGGATGCACCGGTGGTGGCCGAGATCCGCGAAGCGGTGGAGCAGGGCGACGTACCGGCGCGCATCAGCGACCTGCATGTCTGGCAGGTGGGTCGTGGGCGCTTTTCCTGCGCGATGGAAGTGGTGACCGCGCCGGGTGTCGGTGCGGATGTGTTCCACCGCGCGCTGTCGATCCATGAGGAGATCGTGCACGTGACGGTGGAAGTGCGCAGCGCCGGCTAGGTGCGGCGGCTGCTGTTGCTCTCTCCCTTTCTTTGCGGAGCAACGGTGGAGGGTTGGGGGGAGGGCGCGCGGTTGACGTGGTGATTGGGTCTGTCGTGAAAGGCACCCCTCCCCGACCCTCCCCTGCTGCGCAAGGGAGGGGGCGGTTCTGCGTGTGCGTGCAGGTTGCGGAGCTGGCGCTTTTGCCCCCTCCCTTTTGCGGAGCAAAGGGGAGGGTTTGGGAAGGGTTGCTGTTGGCGCGGTGATTGGGTGCGTCGTGAAAGGCACCCCTCCCCGGCTCTCCCCTGCTGCGCAAGGGAGGGGGCGGTTCTGCGTGTGCGTGCAGGTTGCGGAGCTGGCGCTTTTGCTCCCTCCCTTTTGCGGAGCAAAGGGGAGGGTTGGGGAGGGGTTGCTGTTGGAGCGGTGATTGCGTGCATCGTGAAAGGCACCCCTCCCCAGCCCTCCCCGCTATGCAAGGGAGGGGGCGGTCATGCGTGCGCCTCAGATGATCCGCAGCGTGATGGCTTTCAGCACTGCCCGCGTACGGTCGCGGGTGTCCAGCTTGTCCAGGATGGTCGAGACGTAGTTCTTCACCGTGCCCTCGGCCAGGAACAGGCTGCCGGCGATCTCGCGGTTGCTGTAGCCGCCGGCCATCAACCGCAGTACCGCCACTTCCTTCTGGCTGAACAGCTCCTTCGGCGCGTCATCGGCGTGATAGCGGTAGCGCTGCCGCACCGGGTCGGTGCTGACCGGCTGCAGCAGGGTGGTGCCGGCGATGATGCGGTCGATGGCCTGGCGCAGGTCCTCCGGCGCGGCGTCCTTGAGCAGGAAGCCCTGTGCGCCGGCGTCGGTGGCGCGCAGCAGCAGGTCGCTTTCATCGAAGGTGGTCAGGAACAGGCAGGGCGTGGCGTCGCCGCGCTCGCGCAGTGCCTGCAGTGCCTGGATGCCGTCCATGCCGGGCATGCGGATGTCCGAGACGATCAGCTGCACCGGTTGGTGCGGCAGTTGCTCCAGCAGGGCCTGGCCGCTGTCGGCCTCGAACACGATCTCCACGCCCTGCTGTTGCAGCAAGGCGCGCAGGCCGGCGCGGATCAGCGCCTGGTCGTCGACCAGGGCGATGCGAGGGTGGGTGCTCATGCCGGCAACTCCACGTGGATGTGCAGTGCGCCGGTGGCGGTGCGTTGCAGTTCCAGCGTGCCGTGCTGCTCCGCCACGCGCTCGCGCATGCCGGTCAGTCCGTTGCCTTCGCGCAGTTGGCCGCGCAGCCTGCCATCGTCGTGCATGTCCAGCAGCAATCTCCCTTCGTGTTGGTGCAGTGTCACCTGCAGGACCTGTGCTTCGCCATGGCGGGCGCTGTTGGTCAACGCTTCCTGCACGCAGCGCAGCAGGGTTTCGGCCTTGGCGGTGGTGCTCACCTGCACCGCCTCGTCCATCGCCAGGTGCAGGCGGGGCCGCGGCAGCGGTGCGGCCAGCGCATGCAGCGCGGTGGCGATGTCGAGCTGGCCGCCGTCGCGCAGGGAATGCACCACCGCCCGGATGTCCCCCAGCAGTTCGGCCGAAAGCTGCTCGCACAGGGCCAGTTCGGCCGGCGCGTCGCTGCGCCCGGCCAGCGCGCGCAGCTGCAGGCGCAACGCAGTGAGCTTGTGGCCGGCCACATCGTGCAGTTCGCGCGAGAGCCGCAGCCGTTCGGCATCGCGCGAGCTTTCCGCGAGCAGGGCACGGGTGGCGAGCAGGTCGGCGTTGACCAGTGCCAGGCGGTCGCGTGCCTGCTCGGCGCTGTGCGCGTAGTGGGTGGTCAGCATGGCGAAGGCCTGGAAGCCGGCGAAGATCAGCACCACCACGCCGGCATGCGCGTGCACGTCGCGCAGGACCAGGTACATGCCCACGTTCACCGCGGCGATGAGCAGCAGCGTGATGCGCAGCGGCCAGGTGGCGGCGATCTGCGCGGCCAGCATCACCAGCAGGGCCGGCGCCACGCCGCTGTAGTGGGCCAGCCGGACCAGCGCCAGCGCGCTCACCGCTTCAACCAGCAGCAACACCGGGCGCTGCCAGGTCCGGCGCGGCAGCACGGTGGCGACCAGGAAGGCTGCAAGGAACACCGCCGCGCAGCCCCAGCGCCACGGCAGCTGCGCGGCCTCGCCGTAGCGCAGGGTGAAGGCCACCGCCAGCCAGGTGAGCAGGCCGGCGAGGTTGAGGGGGTGGAGGAGTCCGCGCCAGCGCGGCTGAGGGCCGATTTCCATGCCGGCATGCTGGTGGCGCGCAGCGCCGGCGGCAAGGGGGTGGATGCAGAAAGTGACTTCCGGCAGGGTCCGCGGGTGACCGCGGTGACTGCCCGCGCGCTGTCGCCTGCGCGAGCCTGTGCACCAGCCGTTGCATCCGGACGGCATTGCCTGGAGAGAACGCCGTCATGCCTGGATATTCGTTGATCGTCATGTTGCACGTGGTGGCCGGTGTGGTCGCGCTGGCCGGGTTCTGGGCCGCGGCGCTGATGAAGAAGGGCTCACCGCGCCACCGCCTGCTCGGCAAGGTGTACCTGGGGGCGATGGCCGCCATCGTGGTCACCGCGGTGCCGATCACCGTGCAGTTCGCCTTCTTCCGCCACCAGCCGTTGACCGCGCTGTTCCTGGCGTACCTGATCGCCATCACCGGCAATGCCAGTTGGCTGGCGTGGCGGGCGGTCACCGACAAGCGCGACTGGAAGCAGATGGTGGCGCGTGTGGGCTGGAAGCTGGCGTTGTGGCCGATGGTGCTGCTGGCAGGGGCGGTGCTGGTGGTGGGCGTGCAGCGCGGCCAGATGCTGTTCCTGGGCTTTTCGGTGATCGGCCTGTGGGCAGGCTGGCGCATGTGGAACTTCAGCCGCCGTGGCCCGGGGCGGCCGGACTGGGCGTTCCGCCAGCACTACCAGTCGATGCTGGGGGCGGGCATTGCCACCCATGTGGCGTTCCTGAGCATCGGCATGCGCCCGGTGTGGCAGTGGCTGCAGGCGCACACGCCCGTGCCGCCGCTGCTGATCGAGCTGTTCCCGTGGGCGGCGCCGGTGCTGGTGGCCGTGCTCATCGGCTACGGCTTGAACCGCAAGTATGGCGGGCGCCGCGGAACCCGGCCGACGCCGTCGCCGCGGATGCAATCGCCGGCGGAGTGAGTGCCGGCGGTCGCGGTCCCCGGGAGCGTGGAGGCGCTGCGTGGCTCAGACGTCGCCGTCGCTGGCCCAGCCTTCGCCGGTGCCGCGCTGGAACACGCGGTCGCCGTCCTGCACGTCACCGGCCGGGAAATGCTCCTGCGCGGCCAGCCGCGCGTAGATCGGGGTGAAGTCCGGGTCGGTGGCGGCCATCAGCTGCTCGAAGCCGTCGATGACGAAGTAGCTCTTCTGGAAGGTGTCGATGCGGTAGCGGGTGCGCATGATCCGCTCCAGGTCGAAGCCAATGCGGTTGGGCGCGGCCGACTCCAGCGAGTACAGCGATTCGCCCTTGGACGAGACGATGCCGGCGCCGTAGATGCGCAGCCCGTCAGCGGTGTTGATCAGGCCGAACTCCACCGTGTACCAGTACAGGCGGGTCAGGTTCTGCAGTGCCTCCGGGCCGATCGCATGCGCCTTGACCCCGCCACGGCCGTAGGCGGCCATGTAGTCGGCGAACACCGGGTTCATCAGCAGCGGCACGTGGCCGAACAGGTCGTGGAACAGGTCCGGCTCGGCGATGTAGTCGATCTGGTCCGGGCGGCGGATCCACCACGTCACCGGGAAGCGGCGGTTGGCCAGGTGGTCGAAGAAATCCAGTTCCGGCAGCAGGCCTTCCACGCCGACCAGGGTCCAGCCGGTGGCGGCCCCCAGCACTTCGTTGAGCTGGTCGAAGCGCGGGATCATGTGCTCGCTCATGCCCATCTCGTCCTGCGCGTCCAGGAACTCCTGGCAGGCACGGCCGACCAGCAGCTCGCGCTGGCGCTGGTACAGCGTGCTCCAGGTGGCATGGTCGTCGGCGCTGTAGCTGTCCCACGGCTGCTCCACCACGGCGGTGGTATAGACCGGCACGTAACCCTTGTCGGTCTGCTGGTGTTCGACGCGGCGCGGGTTGGCTTCCATGGCGGCAGCTCCATAAGGGAATAGATAACCGCATGGTAGGAAGCTTGCCGCGCAACAGGTTTGCGAAATTGCCCCGTCAGCCGCTCCTGGCGCAATATTGTTGCGGCGATTTAATGTTGCGGAGCAACAAACATGGCTTCAGTCACGCTTGATCGCACGGATCTTCGGCTTCTGGCCGAAATACAGCAGCATGGGCGCGCCACCAATGCCGAGCTCGCAGCACGGGTGAACCTGTCACCGTCCGCCTGCCTGCGGCGGGTGCAACGGCTGGAAGCGGAGGGTGTCATTGCCGGCTATGGCGCTCGCCTGGAGCCGCGTGCGATCGGGCTGGGCCTGCAGGCGTTCGTACGGGTGCAGCTGTCCAAGCACGGCCAGGCGGCCATCAATCATTTCGTGGAGGCGGTGCAGCTGTGGGATGAAGTGGTGGCCTGCCACGCGCTCACCGGCGACATGGACTACCTGCTGCACGTCTACGTGCGCGACCTGGACCACTTCTCGGCCTTCCTGCTGGACAAGCTGCTCGATGCGGCCGGCGTGGCCGACGTCAACTCGAGCTTCGTGCTGCGCACGGTCAAGGAGTTCCGCGCGCTGCCGCTGTCGCAGCTGGGGCGGTAATGAACGGATGTTGCAGCTTTGAAGCCCCTCTCCCGTGTGCGGGAGAGGGGTTGGGGTGAGGGCGCTTTCTGCGGTGATGTCATCCACTGCGCAGAACCGGAAGCGCCCCCTCCCAACCTCCCCCTTGGCTACGCCAAAGGGGAGCGGCTTGAAGCATCAACGCGCCGGGGCGCTGCAGTCCTTCACCACGCCGCGCAGCTTCTCGATGCGCGAACGGCTGTCCTGGCAACGCTGGTGGGCTTCGGCCTGGGCGGCGGCGGTGCGGGCTTCGGCGGTGCGGATCGCCGTGGCCTGGGCCTGCTGCAGGCGGGCAACGCCGGCGCGGATCTGCGGCATCGCGGCCATCGCGGCCTTCTCGCCTTCCAGGATGGCGCGGCCACGCTGCTCGAAATCGGCCGCACCGATGTCCAGCACCGCCGGGCGGATCACCACGTCGGCGCGGCCCAGCTCCTGCTCGCCCAGGCGCTGGCCCATGATGGTGATGGACTGGTTGACCGCACCGAGCAGGCTGGTCGGGCGCTGTCCGTTGGCGCGGCTGGAGATGTCCACGGCGATGACGAACTCGGCGCCGAGCTGGCGCGCGGCATCCACCGGCACCGGGCTGACCACGCCGCCGTCGACGTAGGTCTTGCCGCCGATGGTGACCGGTTCGAACACGCCGGGGATGGAGCTGGAAGCACGCACCGCCTGGCCGACGTTGCCGCGCACGAACACCGCGCGGTCACCGGTCTCCAGCTGGGTGGCGACCGCCGCGAACGGCTTGCGCAGCTGTTCGGCGGGCTTGTTGCCGACCTGGGCGTTGACGTAGTCCTGCAGCTTCTGGCCCTGTACCAGGCCGCCGGAGAACAGGCGCACGTCGCGGATGCTGGCCTCGTCCAGGGCCACGGCCTTCTGCTGCATCTGGAAGGCATCCATGCCGCTGGCGTACAACGCACCGACCACGCTGCCGGCGCTGGTGCCGGACACCACCACCGGCTCGAAGCCGTTGGCTTCGAGCATCTTGATCACGCCGATGTGGGCGAAGCCCTTGGCCGCGCCGCCACCCAGCGCCACGCCGATCTTCACCGGCTTGAGCGGGGTGCTCGGTCGCGCCGCCTGCGGCGGCGTCGGCTTGGTGTTTTCACCACCGCATGCGGCCAGCAGGCCGAACAGGGCAAGGGACAGCAGCAGGCGGGCGTTGCGCGGCTTCATGATGAACAGGGGGCGTTGAAAAGGGCGCCAGCATAGCGCTTTGCGCCGGGCAGGGACCGTGCCGGTGGCCGCGCCGTTTAGGCGGGGCTTCGCTGGGCCAGGGGCCCCGGCTCAGCTGTCGCCCAGGGAAAGCGCCAGGCCCACCAGCACCAGCAACCAGAACAGGCCGCCGAGCACCAGCCACAGCCAGTTCAGCGGCGTGAGCCGGGCATTGGCCGAGCCCGTCGGGTCGCCGCAGGCCAGGTTGGCCGCGCGCTGGGCCTGGACCATCGCCAGCGTGCCGCCGCCGACGGTCAGCATGGCCAATCCGAAACTCGGACCCGGTGCCAGCATGGCATCCGGGAGGCGGCTGATGATCTGCCCGATGATCGCCGAGACCACGTACACCGTGGCCCACGTGCCCGGCGACCAGTCGTGGCGCTGGCCCGCGCGCCGCAGCCGGTGGTCGATTTCCTCGTTCAGGCCATGCGCGAAGAAGATGGCGAAGATGGCGCGCGGGACCGGCCAGATGTCCAGCTTCCGGTCGAGCTTGTGCAGCTTCCAGTGCCGCCAGAACCAATACAGCGAATACAGCCCCACGGTGGCGATGGAAAGCAGCACCAGCTTGCGGAGGGACACCACGTAGAACGGCGGCAGCGCCGGGCGCTCGGCGGTGCGGGTTTCCAGTGGCACCTGTGGGGGTGCGTAGATGTTGTCGTGTGCGTCCATGCGTGGCCGGTTCCCCCCGGAAAACGAACGCGGAGGGTAGACAACCGGCCACGCACAGGCAAGGACGCCAGGCGTCGCCCGGGCAGGCGCAGCGCCCCCGGGCCCGGGACCATCCGGCATGCCGGAGGCCCGGGACCGCGACGGCTTCAGAAGCGGTTGTCACCGTCCAGGATGCGGCCCAGCCCGCCCAGCACCGAGCCTTCGCCGCGGCTCTGGCCACCGCCCTGCGGGGCGGCGGCGAACATGCGGCCGGCCAGGCGCGAGAACGGCAGCGACTGCAGCCACACCTTGCCCGGGCCGGTCAGGGTGGCCAGGAACACGCCTTCGCCACCGAAGAACATGCTCTTCAGGCCGGCGACGCGGCGCACGTCCATGTCCACGCCGGCGTGGTAGGCCACCACGCAGCCGGTATCCACGTCGATGCGCTCGCCGGCGGCCAGCTCGCGTTCGACCACGCAGCCACCGGCGTGCACGAACACCCAGCCGTCGCCCTCCAGCTTCTGCATGATGAACCCCTCGCCGCCGAACAGGCCGGTCATCACCTTGCGCTGCAGGTGCACGCCGACCTGCACGCCACGGGCGCCGGCCAGGAAGCTGTCCTTCTGGCAGACCAGCTTGCCGCCGTGCTGGTCCAGCTTCATCGCCAGCACCGTGCCGGGGTAGGGCGCGGCGAAAGCGACCTTGGCCTTGCCCTGGCCGGTATGGGTGTAGACGGTGGCGAACAGGCTTTCACCGGTGATCACGCGCTTGCCGGCCGACAGCAGCTTGTCCATGAAGCCGCCCTGGCCCTCGTGGCGGCCGTCGCCGAACACGGTGTCCATCTGCACGGAGGCGTCCTTGAACATCAGCGCGCCGGCTTCGGCGATGGCACTCTCGCCCGGGTCCAGTTCGATTTCGACGAACTGCATCTCATGGCCGACGATGCGGAAGTCGATATCATCGGCCCGGCTACGGTTGCCCCCGACCGGCGGCGGCATCGGCGGCGGGGCGGCCTGGCCGCCGAACTCGGCGATTTCGCCGACCGGCTGCCAGCCCTGCATGCCGGTCCGCCAGGCCAGTGCCTGGCGGTTGGCCTGGGCGTAGGCGCGGGCCGCTGCCTCATCGAGCGGGCCGACCCGGTCGGACTGGCCGGGAACATGGAAATACCACTGGGTCATGGCGCATCGCCTGGTGTGGGTAAGGAAGCCCAAGTCTATGCAGTGCGGTGGCTTTTTCACCCCTGACAGGCGTCATGCGTCTGAATACCTGAACGATTGCGATACGAATGTTGTACTGCAACAATTCCGTGCTAGGCGCAGTTCCCCATTCCTCCCAACAGGCCCTTCTTCGCCATGTCCCCGACCCGTACTGTCCGCGGCCGCTTCCCGGCTGCGCATCCGCTGTTCGTCGCTGTAGCCGCCCTGCTCCCCCTGGCCGCGATGGCCCAGGACGCCACCCCCGCACAGAAGGAAGCCGCCACGCTGGACGCCGTGAAGGTCACGGCCGCGCGCAAGGTGGAGAACATCCAGGACGTGCCGGTCTCGATCAGCACCGTCAGCGGCGAGAAGCTCGACGCGCTGGCCTCCGGCGGCACCGACGTGCGCTACCTGTCCGGCCGCGTGCCCAGCCTCAACATCGAATCCTCGTTCGGCCGTGCGTTCCCGCGCTTCTACATCCGCGGTTACGGCAACACCGATTTCCGCCTGAACACCTCGCAGCCGGTGTCGCTGGTGTACGACGACGTGGTGCAGGAGAACCCGATCCTGAAGGGCTTCCCGATCTTCGACGTGGAGCAGGTGGAAGTGCTGCGCGGCCCGCAGGGCTCGCTGTTCGGCCGCAACACCCCGGCCGGCGTGGTGAAGTTCGACTCGGTGCGCCCGACCCAGGAGTTCAACGGCTACGGCAAGGTCGGCTACGGCAGCGACAACCTGTGGAACGTCGAGGCCGCCGTCGGCGGCGCGCTGAGCGCGCGCTGGTCGGCCCGCGTGTCGGCGCTGTACCAGCGTCGCGACGATTGGGTGAAGAACACCGGCACCGGCCCGAACGACGGCCTGGAAGGCTATGACGAGTCCGCCGTGCGCGTGCAGTTCCTGTACGAAAGCGACAACTTCGAGGCGCTGCTGGGTGCGCACAAGCGCCACCTCAACGGCACCGCGCGCCTGTTCCGCGGCAACATCTTCAAGCCGGGCACGAACGACTTCGTCGCCGGCTTCGACGAGGACAAGGTGTCCATCGACGGCCTGAACCACTCCGAGCTGGACAGCAGCGGTGCCAACGCGCGCCTGAGCTGGGACTTCGGCAACCTCAAGCTGTCCTCGATCACCGGCTACGAAACCGTGGACACCTACAGCGTGGGTGACATCGACGGCACCTCCGGCCCGTACTTCACCCCTGAAGTGCCGTTTGCCTCCGAAACCGCCGACGGCATCCCGAGCCATTCGCAGTGGACGCAGGAACTGCGCCTGGAATCGCTCAACGACGGGCCGCTGAACTGGCAGGCCGGCCTGTTCTATTTCAAGGAAGACTACGACGTCGACAGCTACAGCTACGACACCACCAACGGCAGCAGGCAGGATGGCTTCCAGCGCATCAACCAGACCAACGATGCCTGGGCGGCGTTCGGTGGGGTGACCTTCCAGGCCACCGACAAGCTGGAGTTGCGCGCCGGCGTGCGTTACACCGTCGACAAGAAGGACCTGGTGGTCAAGGACTACTGGAACACCGGCTTCTCCCCGTGCGTGCTGTCGGCCAAGTGCGACCTGGCCGGCCTGCTCGCCGCCCAGCAGGCGGCCTTCGCCCGTGGTGACGCGGTGGACCCGTACCTGTCGGCCTCGACCAAGGACAAGAAGTTCAACTGGGACTTCTCGGCCACCTACGCCGTCAACGACACCGTCAACGTCTACGGGCGCGTTGCCACCGGCTTCCGCGGCAGCTCGATCCAGTCGGCCGGCGCCTTCAACGACAAGACCGTGGCCGACCCGGAAACCGTGCTGTCCTTCGAAGCCGGCGTGAAGGCGGACTTCTGGGACAACCGTGCACGCCTGAATGCCAGCGTCTACCACTACCGGGTCAAGGACCAGCAGCTGACCGCCGTGGGCGGCGAGCTGGGTAACGCCAACATCCTGCTCAACGCCGACAAGAGCGTGGGCCAGGGCTTCGAGCTGGACCTGCAGGCCTACCTGACCGACAACCTGCTGGTCACGCTGGGCAGCGGGTACAACCACACCGAGATCAAGGACGCCGATCTCAGCGTTGCACCGTGCTTCTCGTGCACCGTGACCAACCCTGTCATCGATGGCAAGGCGCGGATCAACGGCAACTCACTGCCGCAGGCACCGGAGTGGACCCACAACCTGACCGCACGCTGGTCGCTGCCGCTGGCCGATGGTGCGCAGTTCTACGTGTTCACCGACTGGGCGTACCGCAGCGAAGTGAATTTCTTCCTGTACGAGTCCAGGGAATTCACCGGCAAGTCGTTGCTGGAAGGCGGCCTGCGCCTGGGTTACCAGTGGAACGACGGGGACTACGACGTGGCGCTGTACGGCCGCAACATCACCAACCAGATCCGCGCCACTGGCGGCATCGACTTCAACAACCTCACCGGCTTCATCAACGAGCCGCGCCTGTGGGGCGTGGAGTTCAAGACCCGCTTCTAAGCGCCGGTCTGCAGGTTGAACGAAGAAGGCGCGGAGCAATCCGCGCCTTCTTCATTTCCGTAGTGCCGAGCCATGCTCGGCTGGGGCTTCAACGGTAACGCCCCTTGCCGAGCATGGCCCGGCACTCCCCCGCATTGCTCAGCGCGCTTCGGAGATGTCGGAGGTGAGCGCGGCGGTCTCGGCGGCGCAGTCACGCGGCAACGATCGCTTCAGCGTGCGGGCGTACGCCAGCTCGCGGCGTGCCTTGGCCAGGTCGGCGACGAACTCGGGGTTGTCGTGCAGGCGGGCGACCGTGGCCGCACCCATGAAGCGTCCCTGTTGCACGTCACTGAACCAGTGCACGTTGCAGACCAGCCGGCTGTGGCCGTAGTTGCGGCCGCGCTCGATCAGGGCGGTGGCGTGCTCCGGATCGATCTCGGCCAGGATCAACGCCCAGGCCCAGCCGATCGAGGTGTGCCCGGACGGGTAGGAGCCACTCTTGCGCAGGTCCTGCTCGTCCTCCGGGGTGCAGGTCGGCTCGTTGTTGACCATGAACGGACGCGGGCGCTGGTAGTGGTGCTTGGCGGCCTTGGTGGCGGCGCTGGCATCGATGCGGCTGCGTTCGAGCAGGGTGTACAGCGTCGGCGTGTCCTGCGCGGTGACCGCCACGCCCAGCGCGCAGCTGAACTGCTCGGCGCCGGCCGGGAAGGACAGGTCGGCGTCGGCATGGGCCTGCTGGAAGCGCGCGCTGCCGCGCATGCCGATGGCCTCGCGGGCCACGGCCTCGTCCAGCTGCGCCCAGACCGAGCCCGGGGCCGGCGGGGCCGGGCTCAGCGCCAGGCTGTCGGGAATGGCATCGCCCTGCAGGTAGCCGCTGGCGTGCTGGGTGGGGTCCTCGTCCGGCGCACCGGAACGGGTGGGAGTGCTGGAACAGGCGGCCAGGGCGGCGGCCAGCGAAACGGCTGCGGCAAGGCGCAGCGGGAAGCGGGTACGGGACATTCGGGTACGGCGGAAACGACGGAACGGACCGGCATCATCGCATTGCCGGCACCGCCCCGGTGGATCGGGGCAGTGGCGATGGCCCGTTTACCCGACCCAGGCGGTCAGCCGGCCTTCGTCCTCGCGGACCTGGACCGGCCCGCCGAACAGCTCGGACAGCGGCCCGGAGCACAACAGCTCCGCGCGCGGGCCGTCGGCCAGGATGCGGCCGCCCTTCATCAGCACAACGCGGCCGATTTCCGGGATCACTTCCTCGATGTGGTGGGTGACCAGCACCAGGGTGATGCCCTCCCGGGCCAGGTGCTGCATGGTGTCGACCAGGTGCTGGCGCGAGATCAGGTCCAGCCCGGTGGAGGGTTCGTCCAGCAGCAGGGCGCGTGGCTGGTTGACCAGCGCCCGCGCGATCAGCACGCGGCGGGTTTCCCCGGCCGACAGCTCGGCGTAGCTGCGGCCCAGCAGGGGCAGGGCGCGGGCCAGTTCCAGCGCCTGGCGGGCACGCTGGCGCATGGCGTCGGTGACGTCGCGGTGCGCCGGCACCACGTAGCTGGCGAAGAAGCCGGAGATCACCGCTTCCTCCACGCTCAACCCGGGCATGTCGGACAGGTTGCTGGACAGGTCGCCGGTGACGATGCCCAGCTGCGAGCGCAGCCGGTCCACCTGCCAGCGGGTCTGGCCCAGCACCTGCACCGGTATGTGACCGTCCGCACGTGCCAGCGGGTACAGCTCGCGGGTGATCAGCTTGATGAACGAGGATTTGCCGCAGCCGTTGGGGCCGAGGATCGCCGTGTGCTGTCCCTGCTCGATGCGCAGTTTCAATTCATGCAGGACGCGGACCTGGCCGCGGATGACGCAGGCATGGTCCAGTTCGATCAGGGGGGCCGGGCTGGCGGCGGGGGCGATGGACATCAGGAGGTGAGCGGCAGCTGAGGATTCGACCAACGGACGACCCGCCGGTGGATGAAGTTTGCGCCGACAGCCCCCATCATGTGTAGCGGTTGTTTCATCTGGCACCGACCTGCCACGGAGTCCCGCCATGCCTGACGCCCTGTTTGATTTCCTCACTGGTGGCATCGCCGGCCTGGGCTGGTGGGGCATGCTGGCGGTGCTGCTGGTGGTCACCCAGCTGACCATCTTCGCGGTGACCCTGTACCTGCACCGCAGCCAGGCCCATCGCGGCGTGGATTTCCATCCGCTCATCGCCCACTTCTTCCGCTTCTGGGTGTGGCTGACCACCTCGATGATCACCCGCGAGTGGGTGGCCATCCATCGCAAGCACCACGCCAAGGTCGAGACCGAGGACGACCCGCACAGCCCGGTGACCAAGGGCATCGACCGCGTGTTCTGGCGCGGCGTGGAGCTGTACCGCGAAGCCCGCGCGCTGCGCGGCGACATCGAGCAGTACGGGCGCGGCGCGCCGGAGGACTGGATCGAGCGGCACCTGTACACGCCGCACGCCAACCTCGGGCCGGTGCTGTTGTTCGTGGTCAACATGGTGCTGTTCGGCCTGCCGGGCATCGCGCTGTGGGCGATCCAGATGGCGTGGATCCCGTTCTGGGCCGCCGGTGTGGTCAACGGCCTGGGCCACTGGTGGGGCTACCGCAACTTCGAGTCGGCCGACACCTCCACCAATCTCACCCCGTGGGCGTTCTGGATCGGCGGCGAGGAGCTGCACAACAACCACCACGCCTTCCCGAGCTCGGCGCGCTTCTCGATGCGGCGCTGGGAGTTCGACATCGGCTGGCAGGCGATCCGGCTGCTGCAGGCGCTGCGCCTGGCCAAGGTGCTGCGCGTGGCACCGAGCATGGACATCCGCCCCAACATCACCGTGCCCGATGCGGACACGCTCAAGGCGCTGCTCTCGCACCGCTTCCAGGCCATGACCGACTACCAGCGCAACGTGTTCGCACCGGCGTTGAAGGACGAAGCCACCGCCGCCGGTGCCAAGCTGCGCAAACTGCTGCCGCGGCGCCTGCGCAAGGGTCTGGTCAACGATGGCCGTTGGCTCAAGCCGGCCTGCCGCGAGCAGTTGCAGGACTGGGTGCAGCAGCGCCCGCGCATCCAGCTGCTGGTCGACTACCGTGCGCGCTTGTCGGCCCTGCTGGAGGCCCGCAGCCACGATGCCGCCGAGCGCCTGCGCCAGCTGCAGCAGTGGTGCCAGGACGCCGAGGCCAGTGGCAGTGCGGTGCTGCAGGCCTATGCCGCGCGCCTGAAGGGCTACGCGCTCAGCGCCGCATGAGGACGGTGACGGTGCTGATGGGCCTGCTGCTGGCCGGCCCGGCGATGGCGCAGGTACAGGACACCCACGAATACCTGCAACGCATGGACGCCGATGGCGACGGCAAGGTCAGCCCGGACGAGTACCTGCAGTGGATGCTGTACGCCTTCGACCGCATGGATCGCAACGGCAATGGCGTGCTGGAGCCGGAAGAACAACCCGGTGGCCGTGGCAAGCCGATCACCCGCGAGGAACAGCGGCAGGTGATCCTGGCGCGGTTCGCGCGGCAGGACGCCAATGGCGACGGGTTCCTCAGCGCCCGCGAGCTGATGGCACCGCCGCGTTGAGCGACGGCGCGGCGCAGGGGCGGCCTTGGCCGCGGAACCGAAACCACGTCCTGCACTGGCAAGGCAATGCACATCGGCGGTTGAAGCGGGTCGTTCAACAACGCCAGCTTCGCGGCCGAGGCCGCTCCTACGAAAAACGATTCTGGAACGCGACATGCCCGAATTACCCGAAGTAGAAACCACCCGCCGTGGGCTGGAGCCACACCTGCAGGGGCGGCGCATCCATGGCGTGATCCTGCGCCGGCCGGACCTGCGCTGGCCGATCCCGGCGGAGATCGAGGCCGAGCTGCCGGGCCAGCGCATCGCCGCGATCCGCCGCCGTGCCAAGTACCTGCTGCTGGACACCGAAGCGGGCAGCGCGGTGTTGCACCTGGGCATGTCCGGCAGCCTGCGCGTGCTGCCCGGCGATACGCCGGTGCGTGCGCACGACCACGTCGACATCAGCCTGGAGGATGGCCGCCTGCTGCGCTTCAACGACCCGCGCCGGTTCGGTTGCCTGCTGTGGCAACCGCCCGGGGAAACCCATGAACTGCTGCGCGGCCTGGGCCCGGAGCCGCTGGATGATGACTTCGACGGCGACTACCTGTTCCAGCGCAGCCGTGGCCGCAGCGCGGCGGTGAAGACCTTCCTGATGGACCAGGGCATCGTCGTCGGGGTGGGCAACATCTACGCGGCCGAAAGCCTGTTCATGGCCGGCATCAACCCGCTGCGCGAAGCGGGCAAGGTCTCGCGTGCGCGCTACCAGCGGCTGGCCGATGCGGTGAAGGCCATCCTCGGCCACGCCATCGTGCGCGGCGGCACCACGCTGCGTGACTTCATCAGCCCCGACGGTGCTCCCGGCTACTTCGAGCAGGAGCTGTTGGTGTACGGGCGCGAGGGGGAGGCCTGCAAGCAGTGCGGGCGCGCGCTGCGCCACGCCACCATCGGCCAGCGGGCGACGGTGTGGTGCGGGCATTGCCAGCGGTGAGTGGCTGGCGGCGGCGCAGGGGCAATTGCAACAGCAACGGCACCCCTCCCCGGCCCTCCCCTTGGCGATGCCAAAGGGAGGGGGCAAAAGCAGGGCTGCGCTGCTACCTGGCCGATCTGCAGGGACCGCCCCCTCCCTTGCGCAGCAGGGGAGGGTCGGGGAGGGGTGCCGTTGCGGTTGATCTACCCACGGCCCCGCGCAGGCGCTCACTCCAGAGTTAGCCGGCGTATGCCTATCATGCGCAACCTTTTTTGCTCCGGACGACTGCATGCAACGTCGTGATTTCCTGCGCAATGCCGCCGCCGCACTGGCTGCCTTCGGCCTGCCTTCCTTCGCCGCCTGCGCGGCCACGCCGACCCAGTTGGGCCTGCGCCGCATCGGCCAGCCACAGCCCTTCGATTTCGCCGCGCTCAAGGGCCAGGCGCGGGCGCTGGCGGCCGCGCCGTACCAGAGCCACAAGCGCACCTTGCCAGCCGAGCTGGAAGCGCTGGACTGGGACCAGTACCAGTCCATCCGCTACCGCCAGGACCATGCCCTGTGGGCCAACCAGCCGGGCAAGTTCCAGGCCAAGTTCTTCCACCTGGGGCTGTACTTCCATTCGCCGGTGCGCATGTTCGACGTGGCCGATGGCAAGGCGCAGGAGCTGGCCTACGACGGTGATGCGTTCGACTACGGCAGCAGTGGCGTGCACGGCAAGCGCCTGCCGGCCGACCTGGGCTTTGCCGGGTTCCGCCTGAACACCCGTGCCGACACCGATCGCGACTTCGCCGCCTTCCTCGGCGCGAGCTATTTCCGCGCGGTGGGCAAGGAGGGCCAGTACGGCCAGTCCGCGCGCGGCCTGGCGATCGACACCGGCATGGGCAAGCCGGAGGAATTCCCGGACTTCATCGCCTATTACCTGGAACAGCCCAGCGGTGACTCCGACACGCTCGTGGTCTATGGCCTGCTGGACTCACCCAGCGTGGCCGGTGCGTATCGCTTCGCGATCACCAATGGCGAGGTGCTGCTGATGGACATCGACAGCGCGTTGTACCCGCGCAGTCAGATCGAGCGGCTGGGCATCGCGCCGTGCACCAGCATGTACCAGGTCGGCGAGAACGACCGCCGCATGGACTGGGACTGGCGCCCGGAGATCCACGACACCGACGGCCTGTCGATGTGGAACGGTGCCGGCGAATGGATCTGGCGCCCACTGTGCAACCCGCGGCACCTGCGCTTCAACATGTTCATGGACAACAACCCGCGCGGTTTCGGCCTGCTGCAGCGTGACCGCAACTTCGACCATTACCAGGACGATGGCGTGTTCTACGAGAAGCGCCCCTGCCTGTGGGTGGAGCCGAAGGGGCAGTGGGGCGAGGGTTCGGTGCAGCTGGTGGAGATCCCCACCGTCGATGAAACCTTCGACAACATCGTCGCGTTCTGGAACCCCACGGCCAAGCCGCAGCCCGGCCAGGAACTGCTGGTCGGCTACCGCCTGTACTGGGGCGCGCAGCCGCCGGCTCGGCCGCCGCTGGCGCATTGCGTGGCCAGCCGCACCGGCCTGGGCGGGATCATCGGCAAGAAGCGCGAGTACTTCTCGTGGCGCTTCGCGGTGGATTTCGAAGGCGGCGAACTGGCCGGCCTGATCGACAAGGCCGAGGTCGAGGCGGTGGTGGAAACCAGCCGCGGCAAGGTCGAGATCGTCTCGGCGCGCCCGTTGCGCGAGATCAAGGGCTACCGCGCCATGTTCGACCTGGTGCCGCCGGAAGGCAGTTACGACCAGATCGACGTCCGCCTGTACCTGCGCAGCGCCGGCAAGACCCTGACCGAGACGTGGCTCTACCAGTACAGCCCGCCGCCGGCCGATGCGCCGGAGCGGACGTTGTATTGATTGGCTCGAGTCCCTGCTTGAGGCACCCCTCCCCAACCCTCCCCTTGGCTACGCCAAAGGGAGGGAGCAGAAGCTGGGCCTCACTGTGATTCGACCGACCTGCAGAAATCACCCCCTCCCTTTGGCGTAGCCAAGGGGAGGGTTGGGGAGGGGTAACGCATGTGCCCTCCGCACATCACCTCACAACGGCAGCGGTGCCTGCATCGGGTCGATGCGTCCTTCGCCGCGCGTGATCTTCTTGAACTCGGCGCGGCTGACCGACACGTAGCGCTCGTTGCCGCCGATTTCCACCTGCGGGCCGTCCTGCACGGCAAAACCATTCTCATCCACGCGCACGGTCATCGTCGCCTTCTTGCCGCTGTGGCAGATGGTCTTGATCTCCTGCATCTCGTCGGCCCAGGCCAGCAGGTACTGGCTGCCCTCGAACAGCTCGCCGCGGAAGTCGGTGCGCAGGCCGTAGCACAGCACCGGGATACGCAGTTCATCGACCACCTCGGACAGCTGCCAGACCTGCGCCTTGCTCAGGAACTGGGCCTCGTCCACCAGCACGCAGCCAAGCTTGCCGTGGCGGGCGATGTCCTGCTCGATCAGCTTCTGCAGGTCGGTGTCGTGCTCGAAAGCGGTGGCTTCGGCCTGCAGGCCGATCCGCGAGGCGACCACGCCGGTGCCGGCGCGGTGGTCCAGACGCGGGGTGAGCAGGGCCACCCGCATGCCGCGCTCACGGTAGTTGTGGGCGGACTGCAGCAGGGTGGTGGTCTTGCCGGCGTTCATCGCCGAGTAGTAGAAATAAAGCTTGGCCATGGGCCATTTTACCGCGCCGGCCGGCGCTCACGGGCGATGGATTACACTGCCGCCCTGCGACTGATTCGACCCCATGCTCGACTCCCTCAATCCCCCCCAACGCGCGGCGGCGGTGCACGCCGAAGGTCCCCTGCTGGTGCTGGCCGGTGCAGGCAGTGGCAAGACGCGCGTGATCGTCGAGAAAATCGCCCACTTGATCGGCAGCAACCGCTACCCGGCGCGGCGCATCGCGGCGATCACCTTCACCAACAAGTCCGCCAAGGAAATGCGCGAGCGCGTGGCCAAGCGCCTGCGCGCGGAGGATGCCGCCGAGGTGACCATCTGCACGTTCCACGCGCTGGGGCTGAAGTTCCTGCAGATCGAACATGAACAGGTGGGGTTGAAGCGCAGCTTCTCGATCTTCGATGCCGATGACGCGGGCGGCCAGATCAAGGACCTGCTGGGCGGCAGCAATGCCAAGCCCGACGACATCGAGGACATGAAGAACCTGATCTCGCGGGCCAAGAACGCCGGCCTGTCGCCGGAGCAGGCGATGGCGGCGGCGCGCAGCAGCCGCGAGAAGAACGCGGCCATGGTCTACGAGCTGTACCAGGCGCGGCTGACCTCGTTCAACGCGGTGGACTTCGATGACCTGATCCGCCTGCCGGTGCAGGTGCTGGAAGAAAACCCGGACATCGCCCTGGCCTGGCGCGAGCGCATCGGCTACCTGCTGGTGGACGAATGCCAGGACACCAACGACGCCCAGTACCGGCTGCTCAAGCAACTGGCCGGGCCGCGTGGCAACTTCACCTGCGTGGGGGACGACGACCAGTCGATCTACGCCTGGCGTGGCGCCAACCCGGAAAACCTGCAACAGATGGGCCGCGACTACCCGGCGCTGAAGATCATCAAGCTGGAGCAGAACTACCGTTGCTCCAACCGCGTGCTGCGCGCGGCCAACGCCCTGATCGCGCACAACCCGCACGAGCACCTGAAGACGCTGTGGTCCGACCAGGCCGACGGCGAGCGCATCCGCGTGTGGGAATGCCGCAACAGCGAGCACGAGGCCGAGAAGGTGGCCTCGGAGATCCATTTCCTGGCCACCAACCGCAAGATCCCGTGGAGTGATTTCTGCATCCTGTTCCGCGGCAACTTCCAGTCGCGGCCGCTGGAGAAGGCGATGCAGCTGGTCGGCGTGCCGTACCACCTCAACGGCGGCACGGTGTTCCTGGAGCGGCAGGAAGTGAAGGACACGCTGTCCTGGCTGCGCCTGCTGGTGAACCCGGACGACGACACCGCGTTCATGCGCGCGGTGCAGTCGCCCAAGCGCGACGTTGGCGCCAGCACGCTGGCCAAGCTGGCCGAGCTGGCCTCGGAGAAGGGCATGCCGATGGCGCAGGCCGCCGAGGCGATGGGCGCGCTGGCGCAGCTGCCGCCGCGCGCGGCCAACAGCCTGAGCAAGTTCACCGACATCCTTCGCGCGCTGCGCATGGACATGCGCCAGATGAGCTCGGGTGACCTGGTGCGGCGCGTGGCCAAGGACTCCGGCCTGCTGGCGGAAATGCGCCACCAGGCCAAGGACACCACCAGCTACGAGCGCCGTGCCAACAACGTCGAGGAACTGGCCTCGTGGTTCGAGAGCGGCCCGCGCGGTGCCAGCGCCGCCGACATGGCCGCGCAGCTGGCGCTGATCTCGCGCAACGACAAGGACGACGGCGGCAACCAGGTGCGGATGATGACGCTGCATGCGTCCAAGGGACTGGAGTTCCCGTATGTGTTCATCGTCGGCTGCGAGGACGGCGTGCTGCCACACCAGGTCAGCCTGGATGAGGGCAACCTGCAGGAAGAGCGCCGCCTGCTGTACGTGGGCATCACCCGCGCCAAGGTGCAGCTGTGGATGAGCTTCAGCCGCCTGACCCGCAAGTTCGGCGAGCACATCCGGCTCAAGCCCAGCCGCTTCTTCGATGAGCTGCCGGCCAGTGAGATCCAGCGCGATGGCGCCGACCCGGTGGCCGATGCCGCGCACAAGCAGGAGCGCGCGAAGGCGGGGTTGGCGGCGATCCAGGCGTTGTTTGACTGACCCCTCCCCAGCCCGCCCGGCCCTCAGGCACAGCCTTCGGGCGTTCATCGGACCGCACACCAATGGCGTGCAAACGCTGCTCTTCACCCCCTCCGCCTTCGGCAAAGGGAGGGGGCGGATCATGACGGTCGGTCAGGTCAACGTGTACCGCTTTGCTCCCTCCCTTGCGCCGCAGGCGGAGGGGAGGGCCGGGGAGCGGTAAGCTCGGCCTGCACATCCCGCACGGAACCCGGCAATGCCCCAGCCCCTGATCCAGACCGAACGCCTCACCCTGCGCCTGCTGCGCGATGACGACACCGACGCGGCCGGCATGCTGGCCCTGCTCAACGAGCCGGGTTTCCACCAGTACATCGGCGACCGCGGCGTGCGCACGCAGGAGCAGGCCCGCGACTACATCCGCAACGGCCCGTTCGCCAGCTACGTGGCCAACGGCTTCGGCATGTACGTGATCGAGCGGCGCGAGGACGGTGCGTGGATGGGCAACGCCGGGTTGGTGCGTCGTGATGGCCTGGCCCACGTCGACGTGGGTTACGCGCTGCTGGGGGAATTCGGCGGGCGCGGCTACGCGCTGGAAGCCGCGCGCGCGGTGGTGGCGTATGCGCGCGATGCGCTGCGCATCGGGACGCTGTGCGCGATCGTGTCCAAGGGCAATGCGCGTTCGGTGGCGCTGCTGGAGAAGCTGGGGTTCGTGGCGGAAGGCGTGGTGACGCTGCCGGGCAAGGACGAGGAGTTGTTCCTGTTTTTACTGGCGGAGGGGGCTGACTGAATTTCCAGGCATCGTCGTAGCCGCCCTTCTCCCTGCCGGAGAAGGTGCCCGAAGGGCGGATGAGGGTTCGGGCTAGGCACTGTGTCGCTGAGGTCAGCAGGGTTTTGCTTCTTGCCCTCTCCCCAACCCCTCTCCCGCTGGCGGGAGAGGGGCTGGAGCCAAAGCCAAAGCCTTACGGCATCACCGGTGGCACGTAGGCCAGGGTCGCGCCCAGCGCCCACAGCAGGAGCAGCACCAGCGGGATGTGCACCAGCAGCTGCACGAAGGTGAAGCCGATCAGGTCGCGTGCCTTCAGGCCCAGCACGCCGAGCAGCGGCAGCATGTAGAACGGGTTGATCAGGTTGGGTAGCGCTTCGGCGGCGTTGTAGATCTGCACCGACCAGCCCAGGTGGTATTGCAGGTCGTTGGCCACCTGCATCACGTACGGCGCTTCGATGATCCACTTGCCGCCACCGGAGGGGATGAAGAAGCCCAGCACCGCCGAATAGCTGCCCATCAGCAGCGCGTAGGTGTCGTGGCTGGCGATCCGGGTGAAGAAGGTGGAGATCAGGTGGGCCACGCTGTGGCCGTCGCTGCCGTTGACGGTGGTCATGATCGCGGCGATGGAGCCATACAGCGGGAACTGGATCAGCACGCCGGTGGTGGATGGCACCGCGCGCGCCACCGCGTCCAGGAAATTGCGCGGGCGCCAGTGCAGCAGCGCGCCCAGCATCAGGAACAGCAGGTTGTAGGTGTTCAGGCCGGAGATCGCCTGGATGGCCGGCTTGGTCGAGAACTCATGCACCAGCCAGCCGGCGGCCAGCAGCACCAGCAGCAGGATCAGCAGCGGGCTGTGTTCCAGCCATTCGCCGGGGCGGGTCGGCGTGGCCTTGGGCGTGGCGACGTCGTGGTGCACGTCCACGCCGCAGTCGGCCGCGTCACGCGCGGAGTTGGCGTTGGGCGCGGTGACGTAGGAGATCACCAGCGACACCACCACCAAGGCTGCCAGCAGCACGCCGGACTGCCACAGGAAGATGGTTTCGGTGAACGGGATGACGCCGGTGATGGACAGGATCGACGGCGGCAGGCTGGCCGGGTTGGCCTGCAGCTGCGCGGCCGAGGACGACAGGCCCAGTGCCCATACTGCACCCAGGCCGAGATAGCCCGCCGCGCCGGCGGCGCGGTAGTCCATCTTCAGCTCGCTGCGGCGCGCCAGCGCCCGCACCAGCAGGCCGGCGAACACCAGGCTCAGGCCCCAGTTCAACAGCGAGGCCAGCATCGACACGGTGGCCACCAGCGCCACCGCGGTGCGGCCGTTGCGCGGTACCCGGGCAAGCCGGTCGATCAGCCGCGAGGCCGGGCCGGAGGAGGCCACCACGTAACCGCCGATGACCACGAAGGCCATCTGCATGGTGAAGGGGATCAGGCTCCAGAAGCCATCGCCGAAGGCCTTGGCGGTTTCGGTGGCCGGGGCGCCGATGGCCAGTGCGGCCAGCGACACGGCAGCCAGGGCGAGGGCGGCGAACACCCAGGAGTCGGGGAACCAGCGCTCGGCGAACTGGGCGCAGCGGATGGCGAATCGCGCCGAGGCGGTGTCTTGGGGAGTCTGCATGGGGGCTATCGGTTGAGGACTACGACGCGACGGTAGCAATCCCGTGCAGGCGGGGGGAACTGGACTTTTGGATGGAGGGGCGGGTTCAGCTTGAAGGGATTTGCCCGCCAATGCCGACTCTCCCCAGCCCTCCCCTTGGCTTACGCCAAAGGGAGGGGGCGATTCGTGCCGTTCGATCAGCCTGCAGAGTGGTGCTTTCAGCTCCCTCCCTTTGGCGTAAGCCAAGGGGAGGGCTGGGGTGGGGTAATGCGGTTGAGCTCCCCATCCACTCCTGCATCACTCCGCCGCGTCGTAGCCGAACTGGATGCCCGCCGTGCCGCCGGTGCTGATGAACAGCTCCATGAACTGCTTGGCGGTGTCGGCACGGTTCCAGTCGCGCTGCAGCTCGCAGAACAGCTGCGGCACGCTGATCAGCTTGGCGCCGGCCTGCTCGACGCGGCGCAGGGCGGCGTCATGGGCAGCCAGCGAGGTGCCGCCCACCGCATCGACCGGCACGTACACCTCGTAGCCCTCGCGCAGCGCGTCCAGCGCCGGGAAGGTGAGGCAGGCCTCGGTCCACAGCGCGGTCATGATCAGCTTCCTGCGGCCGGTGGCCTCCACGGCCTTGCGGAACTCCACGTCTTCCCACGAGTTGATGGTGGTGCGGTCGTAGGTGGGCTCGTCCTTCAGCACCTTGCGCAGCTGCGGGATCGGCGGCTTGTTCAAGCCGGTCTTGACGTTGACCGTGGAGTGCACGATCGGCAGTCCATAGACCTTTGCGGCCTTGGCGACGCCGACGATGTGGTTGACCAGCAACTGGCGGTCCATCGAGGCGATGGAGTTCACCTGCACCGGCTGGTAATCGATGACGATCAGGGCGGAGTTCTCCGGGGTCAGCAGATCGTCGGTCTTCGGGTCACGCTTGGTTTCGCTGGTCATCACAAAGCTCCTTTGCAGGGAGGGATGCACCGCGCGCAGGGCGCACGCGGTGCGGGGGAAAACGGATCAATCGCGCTGCGAATCCAGCGGTTCGTGGTTGGTCACCACTTCCTGCGCCTTGCTGTAGCTCTCGATCAACAGCTGGTAGTTCGGGAAGATCTGCGTGTAGGCCTGCGCCCATTCGGCGGCGTCGGCGCGGTTCCAGGTCTTCTGCAGCTCCGAGGCCACGGCGGCCACGTCGATGACCACCACGCCGGCCTGCATCATCCGCGCCAGGGTGATTTCCTGGGCCTGCTTGGAATAGGTGCCCGAGGCATCGATCACCGCGAACACCTGGTAGCCCTCGGCCACCGCCGCGATCGACGGGAACGCCATGCACACGCTGGTGATGGTGCCGGCGATGATCAGCTGCTGCTTGCCGGTGTCCTTCACCGCCTGCACGAAGTCGGGGTTGTCCCAGGCGTTGATCTCGCCCTTGCGCGCCACGTACTTGGCGTGCGGTGCGTTCTGGTGGATCTCCGGGATCAGCGGGCCGTTCGGGCCCTGCGGCACCGAGGCGGTGGTGATGACCGGGATCCTGGCCAGCGATGCGAGCTTGGCCAGCGTGGCGGCCAGGCGGCGCAGCGTGGTGAACGGCATGTCATGCACGGTCTGGAACAGGCCGCTCTGGTGGTCGATCAGCAGCATGGCGACGTTGTCCGGGTCGATCACCGGCTTGGCGCCGTTGAAGTTGGCCGCGTACGGGAAGGCATTCATGGCGGGGCTCTCATTGAGTAGCGATGGGACGGTCGCGCTGCATCGGTAATGCAGGCGCGACGGGGAAGTGACCGGGCGGTTACGCCCGGTCATGGGTTCAAGCGGCGATCTGGCCGAAGCGGCCGGAGTTGAAGTCCTCCATCGCCTGGCGGATTTCTTCCTGCGTGTTCATCACGAACGGGCCGTAGCCGGCGATGGGCTCATCGATCGGCTCACCGGCCAGCACCAGCACGGTGGCATCGGCGTTGGCTTCCAGCGCCACCTCGCCGGCGGTACGGTCGAACAGCACCATCTGGCCTTCGCGGGCCACCTGGCTGCCGTTGAACAGCACCGTGCCGTGCAGCACCACCATCGCCACGGTGTGGCCTTCGGCGAAGTCCAGCGTGGCGTGGTGATCACGCTGCAGGCGCAGGTCCCAGACATCCATCGGCGTGTGGGTGCGGGCCGGACCATGCTGGCCACCGAACGCACCGGCAATCACGCGGACGGAGCCGGCGCCATCGGCCAGGGGCACGACCGGGATGTCGGCGTTGCCGATGTTCTGGTAGCCCGGCGTGGCCATCTTGTCGCTGGCCGGCAGGTTCACCCACAGCTGCACCATCTCCAGCTTGCCGCCGCGGCGGGTGAAGGCCTCGGAGTGGAACTCCTCGTGCAGGATGCCGGAGGCGGCCGTCATCCACTGCACGTCGCCCGGGCCGATCTCGCCGCCGGCACCGGTGGAGTCGCGATGGGCCACTTCGCCGTCATAGACGATGGTGACCGTCTCGAACCCGCGGTGCGGGTGCTGGCCGACCCCGCGCGGGGTGTCGGTGGGGCTGAACTCGGCCGGGCCGGCGTGGTCCAGCAGCAGGAACGGGCTGAGCTGGCGGCCGTGGGTGTTGTAGGAGAACAACGAACGGACCGGGAAGCCGTCGCCGACCCAGTGCGGGCGGGGGGCGCTGTAGAGGCCGCTGATCTTCTTCATGTCTTTGCTCCAGTGGCGGCGCGGGTGCGCCTTCGTTGAAGCGAAGATTAGGATTGGGACGATACCCCCGGTAGACGGCAAAAAATGGTCTCATAGTCCTATCTGGTGAACGATGGGACGCGCCATGCAGGACCTGAACGACCTGTACTACTTCGCCAAGGTGGTCGACTACGGCGGCTTCGCGCCGGCCGGGCGGGCGCTGGGCGAGCCCAAGTCCAAGCTGAGCCGGCGCATCGCCCTGCTGGAGGAACGGCTGGGGGTGCGGCTGATCCAGCGTTCGACCCGGCATTTCTCGGTGACCGAGATCGGGCAGACCTTCCACGCGCATTGCCGGGCGATGCTGGTCGAGGCCGAGGCGGCGGCCGAATCCATCGAGATGACCCGCTCGCAGCCACGCGGCATCGTGCGGGTGAGCTGCCCGACCATGCTGCTGGACTTCCGGGTGGCGAAGATGGTGGCCGACTTCATGGCGCAGTGCCCCGACGTACAGGTGCACCTGGAGGCCACCAACCGCCGCGTCGACGTGATCGCCGAAGGCTTCGACCTGGCCATCCGCGTGCGCCCGCCGCCGCTGGAGGACAGCGAGCTGGTGCTGAAGGTGCTGGCCGAGCGCACCCAATGCCTGGTGGCGGCGCCGTCGCTGGTCGAGCGGCATGGCATGGCGCATGGCCCGGCCGACCTGCACCTGCTGCCGAGCGTGGCGCTGGGCGTGCCGCAGGCCGAGCATGTCTGGCGGTTGATCGGCCCCGGTGGCGCCGAGGCGGTGGTGGCGCATGCGCCGCGGCTGGTCACGCGCGGGATGACGGCCCTGCGCGAAGCGGCCTGGGCCGGTGTCGGGGTGGCCCAGCTGCCCTCGATGATCGTGCGCGAGTCGGTGGAGCAGGGCCGCCTGCTGCGCGTGGCACCGGACTGGGCCCCGCCGAAGGAGATCGTGCACGCGGTGTTCCCGTCGCGGCGCGGGCTGTTGCCGTCGGTGCGCGAGTTCATCGATTTCCTCGCCGCGCGCTTCGCCGAGCTGGACGAATCCTGAGCCGGCGACGGCGCGATCGATCCTGAACCGGGGACAGTCACAGGAAATGCACATGCCGTTGGTGAACTTGGTCGATCACTCGCAAAGGAGCGCCCTGCATGCGCCATGGAATCGCCACGCTGACCTGTCTGTCGTTGTTGCTTGCCGCCTGTGGGCGCACCCCACCCGCCGCGCCGGCGTCCGGTGACGCCGCGCCCACCGCAGGCGCCCCGGCCCCCGCCGCCGCCCCGGCAGCGGAAGGCTTGACCGCCGGCAGCATCGAGTTCCCGGTGATCCCGCCGATCATGGTGCCCAGCATCATCGGCAGCGGCCCGGCGCAGAAGCAGCTGGAGGCCTCGATGCAGGCGCTGATCAACCCGATCGACGGCATCACCGTGCGTCCGGCCAACTGCGCCACCGACGGCGGGCTGGTCAACGAGAGCGGCTTCACCAACGTCGATGCGCAGGGCAACCTGCAGCGCGTCAGCGGCCAGGGCGTGTTCGAGATCGGCGCCGATGGCAGTGGCCATGCGGTCACCGGCGACGACGTGGTCGAAGTGGCGCCCGACGGCAGCGGCAGCATCATCAACAGCGCCGGCACCTTCGAAGTGCAGGCCGATGGCTCGGGCACCTACGTCGGCGCGTACGGCAACATCGAGCTGGACGGCAAGGGGGGCGGCAACTGGGTCGGCGAGTTCGGCAACATCGAGAACCATGGCGATGGCTCGGGCCGCTGGGTCGGCGCGGAGGGCAGCATCGAGATCAATGCCGATGGCTCGGGCAAGTGGATCGGTGGCCCGGAGGGCATCGTCGAGAACCGTGGCGACGGTACCGGCACCGTGGGCGCGGTCGCCCGCGAGGTGCGCATGGCGCCGCTGCCGCCGCTGCCGCCGGCCGGCCGCTTCCCGTTGCTGGACAAGTTCAAGCCGTCCGGTGCGCCGTGTGGTTTCGTCATCACGCTCAACGACCAGGTGTTGTTCGACTTCGACAAGGCCGACATCCGTCCTGATGCCGGCAAGGTGCTCGATACCCTGGCCACCGCGCTGGGCACGGTGCAGGCCAGCTCCCTCGAGGTCCGCGGCCACACCGATGCCAAGGGCAGCGACGATTACAACCAGGACCTGTCCGAGCGCCGCGCGCGTTCGGTGGTGGCCGCGCTGCAGCAGCGGGGTGCGGCGGCCGGGGCAAGCGCCCACGGCTACGGCGAAACGCAGCCGGTCGCGCCCAACGAGATCAACGGCAAGGACAACCCGGGTGGCCGCCAGCTCAACCGCCGCGTGGAGATCTTCGTCCGCACCTAGGAGCGGGGTCGGGTGATGCATCGCGGCCAAGGCGGCTCCCGCGGCGTGGGTGTCCGCGACCATGCCTAACGGCCCGTGTCAGGGCCGTGCGCGTCGACGCATCATGGGGCTCTCAGACAAACGAGAGGTTGGTGATGCATGTATTCCGTCCTGCGGCGCTGGGGCTGGCCCTGATGGCCGCCATCGGCTTGGCGAATGCGGCACCGGACGTGCCCGATACCGACGCACGGGGCGTCAGGATCAGCGAGGCCGCCTACCCGGGCACCATCGTGCTCGACGTGGACGCCACCGACCTGGGCCAGCGCGTGTTCAAGGTGAAGCAGACCGTGCCGGTGCAGGCTGGCCTGCAGCGCTTCCACTACCCGGCCTGGTTGCCGGGCAACCATTCGCCCACCGGCCAGATCGAGAAGCTGGCCGGCCTGGTCATCACCGGCAACGGCCAGCGCCTGGACTGGGTGCGCGACCCGCTCGACGTCTACACCTTCAACGTGCAGGTGCCCGAAGGCGTCGGCGAGCTGCGCATGGAGTACCAGTTCCTGAGCCCCACCGATTCGGCGCAGGGCCGCACGGTGATGACGCCGAACATGCTCAACCTGCAGTGGAACGCGATGCTGCTGTACCCGGCCGGGCATGCCGCCCATGCCATCACCTACCAGGCCAACGCGCGCTACCCGCAGGGCTGGGAAGCAGCCAGCGCGCTGACCGTGGCGCGCCGTGACGGCGACACCGTGCACTACGCGCCGACCAACCTGGAAATCCTGGTGGACTCGCCGGTGTTCGCCGGCCGCTACCACCGCCGCTTCGACCTGGCCCCGGCCGGCACCCGCCCGGTGCGCCTGAACGTGTTCGCCGACCGCGCCAAGGACCTGGAGGCCAAGCCCGAGCACATCGAGCAGCACCGCGCGCTGGTCACCCAGGCGCGCAAGCTGTTCGGTGCCGAGCACTACGACCATTACGACTTCCTGTTCGCGGTGACCAGCCAGCTGGGCGGCATCGGCCTGGAGCACCAGCGCTCCAGCGAGAACAGCGAGGACCGCGACTACTTCAGCGGCTGGGACGCGAAGGTCGGCAGCAGTGACCTGCTCGGCCACGAATACACCCACTCCTGGGACGGCAAGTACCGCCGCCCGGCCGACCTGGCCACGTTGAACTACAACGTGCCGATGCAGGGCAGCTTGTTGTGGGTGTACGAGGGCCAGACCCAGTACTGGGGCAACGTGCTCACCGCGCGCGCCGGCATCCGCCCGCTGGAGGCCTCGCGTGACGCGCTGGCGCTGGTGGCCGCCACCTACGCAGACAACCGCCCGGGGCTGGAATGGCGCTCGCTGGGCGACACCACCAACGACCCGGTGATCGCCCGCCGCAAGCCCAAGCCGTACCGTGGCTACCAGATGAGCGAGGACTACTACCAGGGTGGCCAGATGCTGTGGCTGGAAACCGACGTGCGCATCCGCAGGCTCAGTGGCGGCAAGCGCAGCCTGGATGATTTCGCCAAGGCCTTCTTCGGCCAGAACGATGGCCAATGGGAACGCCCGGATACCTATACCTTCGAGGATGTCGCCGCGACGCTGGAGCAGGTGCAGCCCACCGGTGACTGGACGCAGTTCCTGCGCGAGCGCGTGGATGGCCGCCGCGGGCTGACCGACGGCATCGCCGCCGCCGGTTGGAAGCTGGTCTACCAGGACAAGCCCAGCGCCTACTACAAGGCGATGATGAAGGGCCGGGGCGCCAACTTCATCTACTCGCTGGGCATGTCGCTGGACAGTGCCGGCCGCGTTGGCGAAGTGCGCTGGGACAGCCCGGCCTTCAACGCCGGCCTGGGCACCGGCATGCAGGTGCTGGCGGTCAACGACCTGCAGTACAGCGCCGACGAGCTGGAGGAAGCGGTACGTGCGGCCAAGGCCCATCCGCAGCCGGTGCGCCTGCTGGTCAAGGAGATGGACGTGTACCGCACCCTGAGCATCGACTACCAGGGCGGCCTGCGTTATCCGGTGCTGGAGCGCATCGAAGGCAGCACCGACTACCTGACGCCGATCCTCAGCGCCAGGAAGTGAGTGACCGTGCCGGGCGCTGCCCGGCACGGAGGCACTGCAACACAAACCGGTGGTGCCCCGCGATGCATGGCTGCCTGCTGCCGCAGGTCAGTTCTTGATCTGCACGTCGTCGATGTAGACGTTGATGTCATACGCGGTGTTGGCGTGGTACAGCCAGATCGCATCGAGCTTGACGCTGGAGGCGGTGATCGCACCATTGCCGTCGACCCAGGCGTTCCATTGCGCCGCATCGGTCAGCGGCCATGACACGTAGGTCCAGGTATTGGCGGCGATGGCCTTGCTGGTCGATCGCTCGGTGCCATCGCTGTCGTCGATGCCCACGCCCACGCTCACGCCGCTGCCACCGGTCCACACCCAGAAGCCGACCACGCCGTTGCTGCGCGCCAGCGCGGTGTTGTTGGCCGGCGTGCCTGCTCCGGACAGCAGGCGCACCGCCCACGAAGCGGTGCTGGCGGTGTTGTCCTTCAGCAGCACGCGCAGCGAACAGCTGCCGTTCTTCTGCGTGGTGCAGTCGCGGGTGGCGGTGGAAGCGGTGCTGATGCCGGTGGTGCTGCCGGAATAGCTGGGACTGGTGTCGAAATGCCCCACGCTGCTCTCGAAGCGGTCCAGGTAAGTGACCGCGCCGGTGCCGCCGCCGCTGCCCGGGTTGATCAGCGCGTAGTACTTGGACCAGTTCCAGTTGATGCCCGGGTCGGTGTGGGTCTGCCCGCTGTAGTGCTGGTGGCCCTTGATCTTGACACTGGTGGCAAGCACGTTGATGCCGCTGCTGGACGGGCCGCTGTAGGCGCTGGCGCAGCTGATCGCGCTGTACTTGGCGCAGAAGTTGCGTACCAGCGCCGCCGAGGCCTCGTACATGGCGTTGGTGTACCAGGAGCTGTTGTCGACGTAACCCTCGTGCTCGATGCCCAGCGTGTAGCTGTTCTGGCTGCCCACGTGCCAGGCGGTGTGCGCGTCGCGCACCATCTGCGTGACCTGGCCATCGGAGGAACGGATCACGTAGTGCGCGCTGACCTGGGCGCTGGCGTTCTTGAACCACGAGATGGTGCCGGCGTAGCTGCCCTGGGTGGTGTGCACGGTGACCGCGCTGATCGAGGCCGCGCGCGAGGCGGCGTAGTTGGAACTGGACGCGGCGCTCCAGATCGCAGGGCCATAGTCGGTGCTCTGGATGGTCGCGTCGATGCCGGCCGTGGCCCGTGCATCGGCGCGCGCGGCGTTGGCCTGCAGGGTCTCGCTGACCGGGTCGATGTGGTAGGCGCCGGTGTCCACGCGGTCGCCGCTGACATCCAGGCGCACCATCGGGGCACGCAGGGTGACCAGCTGCGGCGCGTCGAAGGCATCCTCCCAGGCGATGGGCCGTTCCGGCACCACGATGCCGCGGTCGTTGACGCCGCGGTCCTGCGCCAGCAGCACGTCATAGGCGAAGCTGGTGCGCGCGTAGGTGTCGATGTTGCCGCCGCTGCGCGCGGCCTGTGCGCCGGCCGGGGCGAAGCCGGCATAGCGCATCAGCGCGGGGCGGATGGCCTCGGGCGTGGCGTTGGTCCGCGCATCGGCATCGGGGATGTCCTGGCGGATCTGCGCATCCAGCAGCGCGGCGGCGGCCAGGATGTTGGTGGCCACGTCGGTGCGCACCGCGTCGCTGCTGACGCCGAGCAACCGTGCGCCTTCACCGACCTGGTCTTCGAAGCCCTGGCCGGCGTACAGGCCCATCACGCCCCAGGAGGCGGGCATGCGCAGGTGGTTGGCGTCCTGTGCCTGCCGCGGCTGCAGGTTGGACCAGCGGCTCTGCACGAAGGCCATCGCCTCCAGCGTGCCGGACGGGATGGAGGGATAGCGGCGGTAGGCCTGCTGGAAGTAGCGGCGGAACATCGCGCGCTGCGGTGCCAGCACGGCTTCTTCCATCTTCAACTGCATGTCCAGCGCCTGGCTGGAATCGGCCTGCGCTGCCTTGAGCGAGGTTTGGGCGAGCGCGGGTGCGGCCACGATACTGGTGATGACGGCAGACAGCAGCACGGCGGTATGACGGTGCATCATCGATAGGACCCCTTCAGTTGGAACCCCCTGCCGCTGTGGTTCTACCGGATCGCGGCCGCCCGTGGGTGAAGAGCGTGCCGGTATGTGACGCGCCTCACCCGCGGTGCGGGCGCAGCGCAGGAGCGGCCTTGGCCGCGAAACCACGAAGGCTTCCGGTCGCCTGATGCATGCTTCGGGAAAACCAGACGACGTGTCGCGGCAGGATGCGGTATCGGCTTCGCGGCTCAGGCCGCTGCCACGACGGGCTTGCGGCGCTCCAGCCACCACAGCAATGCGGCGACCAGCACGAATGCCAACAGCCATGGCCAGCGTGGGCCGGGAACGCGGATGGCGGCCTGCGCGGTGCCGGCGGTGCCACGCAGCGCCAGCGTTGCATCCCGCTGTTGCGTTGCGTGCAGTGCCCTGGCTTGCTGCGGTTCCAGCAGCAGCATCGTCGCCTGCGCCGAACCGGCGGCAAGGGTTTGCCAACCGGCCTGCGTCGGCCACCAGCCACTGCAGTTGCCTGCCTGTGGATCGGCCAGCAGGGCGCTGCGCGCGCCGTCCGGGGCAATGGCCTGTGCGTCGGCCGACAGGCCACACAACACGTTGCGCTCGCCGGCCCAGCCCCAGCCGGCAAGTTCGGGCGACGGCGTGGTCGGGAGCGGGCGCGCCAGCGTTGCCAGCACCTGGTTCCACAGCGCGGCGTGCTGCGGCGCGTGGCCGGCCAGCACCAGGCTGTAGCTGTCGCTGACCGGCAACACGCCAACCCGGCCCAGCCCCAGTGCACGCCACTGGCCGACCGCGTTGCCTTCGGCATCGCGCAGCAGCGGCACCGCGTCGTCTCCAACGACATCCAGCGTGAAACGCTCCAGCGCGAACGGCTCCGCGCTGCCATCGCCCGCCGCGCCATCAATGAACTTCAGCGGGCGCAGTTCCTGGCCGCCGCGGGTATCGAGCCCCCATTCGCGCAGGGCACGCCGCGCGCCGGCATCCAGGGGCCCGCCCATGCGCACCAGCACGCCGAGGCCGGCCCGCATCGCCGCGTTGACGCCACTGCGTTGCAGCGGGGACAGCGCGGCCAGCCGGCGTTCGTCCAGCACCAGCAGGTCGATCTTGGCCAGGCTGGCCGCATCCAGAGCGGCCGGGGCATCGCCCAACTGCACGCCACCGCCGACCAGGATGCTGGTCTGCTGGGACGCGCCGGTGTCGGCGGCCCAGCGTTGCAGGTACTTCAGCTCGGGCCCCGGAGCTCCGGCCAGCAGCCGCAGCGACGGCGGCGGCACCGCGCGCACCCGTACCGGCACCGGCAGCTGGTCCCGTACCTTGCCGTCGGCATCAAGCAGGCGCAGCGCGAAACTGACATCACCGGGCTCGCGCGCGCTGGCCACCAGGCGCACGCGGCCATCGCTGCCCGGCGTGGTGATGGCGACGCGGTGGCCGGCCGGATCGAGCAGTTCGACCCGGACATCACGCAGGCCATGCACGCGGCTGCCCACCTCGAAGCGGGCTCCCGGTGCCAGCAGTGGCGGTGCGCGCAGTTCGACCAGTCCGGTCGGCGCGGGGTTGGCGAGGAACCGCAGCGCCGGTGGCAACGGCGCGTCGCGGTCGCGCGCGATCAATCCATCACCGACGATCACCAGCTCGCGCGTGCCCGGATGCTGGCGCATGGCCGTGGCCAGGTCCGGTACCGCGGCCACGCGCGACATCGCCGGTGCCTCGGGCAGGCGCAGATGGGTAGCGGCGGGAATGGCGAGCACAGCGGCCTCCCGCGCCCCGGCGGTGGCGATGACCAGGGTGTCGGCGCGCACGCTGCGCGGCGGGGGCGACAAGGCCAGGCACAGCAACACCGCCGCCACGGCCTGCAACAGCAGCAATGCGGACAGGCGGGCCGGCGCCGGGCGTGGCCGCTGGCACAGGCGGATGCTGGCCAGCAGTACCGCCAGTGCGACGATGGCCCATGGCAGCCAGGTGCTCGTCATCGTGTCTCCCGTGGCGCGGCCAATGCATCCAGGTAGCGGCGCCCGCCGGCATCGGCGGCGTCGCGGCGCGCGGGTGGGCCGGGTGGGCGCTGCAGGGCCGGCCACAGCTGCGCGCGCAGGCGCTGGCGGCATGCCTGGCAATCCGGTTGCTGGCGGACATCGTCGATGGCGGCGAGCACGTCGAGCGGGTCCGGCACGGCCTGCGGATGTGCATCCAGCCAACGCGACAGCGCGTCCAGGTCGACCGCGCCATCGGCCTGCGCCAATGCCTGCCACGCATCGCTGATGAAACGCTCCGGTGGCGGCCGCGTGGACGGTTGCAGGGCGCGATTGCCCAGGCCCTCGCGCTTGCCGGTCATGCGCCGGGCCAGGTCGATCGGCGGCAACGCGCTGCCAACGCGTGCCAGGTAGATGCGCTCGGCCTGCTGCACCTGCTTGATGAAACCCAGCGCCTTGTATGCGAACGGTAGCGCCTTGTCGGGATGGCCCTGGCGCAGATGGCCTTCGGATTGCCACATCTGATCGAGCGCGGCCTTGAGGATGGCGCGGGTCTGCGGATCGAGCAGGGTGGCCGCTTCGGCGTGATCGTGGGTATGGCCGTACTCGGACAGCACGTCGGTGGCGCTGCCGAACACCGGCGCTCCCTCGCTGGCGGTGCTGCTGTCGTGATCGTGGCCGTCGTCGTGCGCGTGCTCATCGGCGTGGTCGTTGTCGGCATCGGCAGCCGGTGCGTCGCTGGTGGGCATGTCGCCGGTCGGTGGTGCCTTGGCGCCGCCCTCTGCTTCCTCGCCGAGGAACTGACCATAGCGCAGGCGCAGGATGCGTTGATCCACGCCGATGGCGTCCGAGCGCTTGATGAAGGTTTCCGCGTCCAGCGTGCCGCGCTGTTTCTGCAACGCTTCGGCATCGATGATGATCTGCCGCTGGCTGCGGAAGTAGGCCGGCATCACCTTCTTGATCGCGCCTTCCAGTTCGCTGGTCTGGACTTCCTGCGCGCTGGGCAGGCGCAGGATCAGGCTGGCACTGCGCGCCTGCTGCGGTTGCGGGTCGCGGTTGTCGCGCACGGTCAGGCGCGCGACCACTTCGTCACCGGGGCCGACGCCCAGCGCGGCGAGGTCGGCGGTGTAGGCGAAGCGGCGCGTGGTGGCCGGGCCGCTGCCGTTCACCGTTACACGCTGGTGTTGGAAGGCGATGTTCTCGCCGCTGCCCTTGGCGGTGGTGAGCTCCAGCGTGGCGCTGGCGGTGACGCCGAAATCGTCGCTGGCCTCGAAGCGCAGCGGCCATTGCCGCTGCCCGGCGGTGGCCTGGTTGAGGGTCTGTGCCGGCTCCAGCACCTTGACCTGCGGCGGGTGGTCCGGCACCACGTCCAGGCGGTAGGCGCGGCTGGCGGTGGCCAGCGCCGGCGCGGTGACGATGCGGTACAGGCCCGCGCGCTGCAGCGTCTGCCCGGCCTGCCAGCGCTCGCCGTCGCGCTGCAATGGCAACCGTCGCCCATCGTGGAACTGCAGCCATGCCTGCCGCGGCTGCGGTTGGAACTGCAGCTGCCAGTGCAGGCGACTGCCCTGCACGGCACGTGCGTCGAGTTTCTCGCCGCCGGTCGCGGGCTGGCCGGTGTAGGCAGGTGGGGTCACGCGCAGTTGCGCGGCACGCAGCACCGGTGCCTGCGCGGCCGGGGATGCCGCGTTGCCGGTGGTGTCATTGGCGGCGGTTGGCCGCTCGCCACCGCGCGGCCATGCCAGGGCGATGGCCGCGACCAGCAACGCCACCGCGACACAGGCCAGCAGGCGCAATCCCGGCCACGGCTGGCGCAGGTCGGGCGGGTCCGCCTGCAGGCGCTGGCCGATGCGCTGGCGCTGCCGCTGCTGCAGGGGATTCAATGTCGCCGGCGTGGCGAACAGCAGGTCGGCGCTGTCCTCAAAACGCGAATGCTCGTTGAGCCGGGCAATCAGCCAGCGTGCATCACGCCGGCGCGCGCGCCACATCGCCACGCCGGCGACCCCGAGCAGGGCCAGGGTGAGGACCACCGACGCCACATCGATGTCGTACAGGCGCCAGCCCAGCACCGCGAGCGCCGCGGCGATCGGCAGCCCGCCAAGCAGGGTGATGGCCTGCACCCGGCGTCGCGCGCGTTGCAACAGCGCAGGCCGTTTCATGCCTGCCCCCGGCGACGCCGTGCGCTGGCCAGCCAGCGTTCGAGCAGGAACAGCAGGGCGGCCGTGAGCACCAGCCACGGTGCGAGCTCGCGTGCGGGCTGCGGATACGCAGGGGCGCCGCTGTCCGGGCGCAGGCTGGTGGCATCGGCACGGCCAGGTGCCGGCGGCGGCTGCAGTGGTGCCTGCAGTTGCGAGGGGAAGCGCGCATCCAGCAACGCCGGCATCGATGCCGCGGCCAGGTTGGCATTCCAGCGCAACCAGCGCGGTGGCTGGTTGACCTGCTCGAGCAGCAGGTTGCCGGCGTCGTCATGCCATAGCGGGGTGCGCTGCGCCTGCGGTGGCACCGGGGTGCGCGCGTCGACCAGCAAGGTGCCGCCGTTCCCGGCCCAGGCCAGCAGCCCGGCGGGCACCGGCTTGGAAGACAGCCAGACGCGCACCGCGTCACCCTCGGTGAAGGCCTGGTCGTCGCCGGCGCTGTCCAGCACGGCCTCCGCATGCCAGGCCTGGTTCACGGCGCGCAGGTAGCGCAGCTGCAACGCGCCATCGGCATCGTGGCGGACCTGCAACCGCGGTGGCTTGTGCGTCGCCGAGGCCGTGCCCGCAGGGGGCACGTCGACCTGCAGCCAACGGACCGTGCGCGACAGGCGCGGGCGCTGTGCGTCCCACCCCTGGCTGACCGACGGCACGATCACGGTCAGGGGTACGTCCGGCGGCAATGACGCATCGAGTTCACGCAGCAGGCTGGCCACGGGTTGCCGCGCATCGGGCATGGGCGTGTCCTGCCCGATGCGTGGAAACCCCGGTGCCAACCACAGCCATTGCGACGGCGTGGTCCCGGCGACGGCGCGCGCCTGTGCCGGAGTCACGCCAGGCAGCACGGCGATGCGTGGCTCGGTGTCGCGCAGGCCGTCCAGTGCCGGGCGCGCCAGCAGCAGTGCCAGTACCGCCAGCAACAACAGGCGCACCAGCAACAGCGGCCATTCGTCGAAGCGGATGCGGTGGCGCGGGCGCGGCTTGGCCGACAACCAGCGCAGCGCAGCGAAATCGATCAACTGTTGCTGGTCGCGCCGGGCCAGATGAATCAGCAGCGGCAACAGCAGCGCGGCCAATGCCGCCAGGCCGGCCGGAAACAGCCACAGCAGGCTCACGCCGCGCCTCCGCGCCGGCCAAACAGGCGCTGCAGCGGTGCATCGATGGGCGCATCGAGGAAGGCGGTGTCGTGACGGATGCCGGCGGCCTGCAGGCGCGCATCCAGCGTGCGGCGGGCCTCGGCGAAGCGGGCCAGGTAGTCGGCGCGCACGCGGCTGCCATCGCTGAGCAGTTCCTGCGCGGTTTCCGGGTCGCGGAAGCGGTGTCCGTCGCGGAACGGGAAGTCGCGCTCCTCCACGGTGAGCAGCTGCAGGTGGACCACGTCGCGACCGGCCTTGGCCAGGCGTTCGGCCAGCTCAATCGCCGCCTCGTCGAAGCCGTCGCCGATCATCACCACCAGATCATGCGTGCCGATGCGTTCCCAGACCGGCTTCAGCTGCTCGGCGCCGGGCCATTGTCCGCGTGCGTGCAGGCCATGCAGTTGCAGGTGCAGCCGGTCGCGCTGGCGCAGGCCATTACCGGCCGGCAGCAACTGCAGGCCGTCGCCGTTGATGGCGATCAACCCGAACGCGTCGCCCTGCTGCAGGGCGAGTTCGACCACGCAGCCGGCCAGGGCCTTGGCGGCGTGCAGGCGCGTCCAGTCGCGCCGGGCCTGGTCGGCCTGTTGCATCGAGGCGGTGGCATCGAGGACCAGCCATACGGTGAGTGGGCTTTCGCGTTCGGACTCGCGCACGAAGAAGCGGTCCGAGCGGGCGTACAGCTTCCAGTCGATCTGGCGCAGTTCATCGCCCGGTTCGTAGGCCCGGTACTGCGCGAACTCCAGCCCGGCGCCGCGGCTGCGGCTGGCATGCATGCCGATGCCACGGCTGCCGCTGGCGCGCTGCGGGAACAGCCGCAACGCGCGCAGGCGGCTGCGCACATCGGCGGGAATCAGCGGTGGGGCAGAGGACACCATGGCGGGATCGGCATCAGGCCGGGAACGGCACCGTGCGCAGCAATGCGGTGATCACGTCATCGGCGCTCTTCTGCTCGGCCTCGGCGGCGAAGGACAGCAGCAGGCGGTGGCGCATCACCGGCGCGGCCAGGGCCTGCACGTCCTCGCGGGTGGCGGCAAAGCGGCCATGCAGCAGGGCGCATGCTTTCGACGCCAGCACCAGCGACTGGCCGGCGCGCGGGCCGGCGCCCCACTTGATCCAGTTGTTGACCTCGGCCGGCGCGCCGTCGCCGGGACGGCTGGCGCGGACCAGGCGGGTGATCCAGGTCAGCAGGTCGGGGCTGACGTGCACGTCGCGCACGGCCGCCTGCAGTGCCTTGACCGCCTCGGCATCCATCACCTTCGGCACCGTGCCGCTGTGGCTGCCGGTGGTCTGGGCAAGGATGTCGCGCTCCTCGGCCTCATCGGGGTAGTCCACGCGCACATGCAGCAGGAAGCGGTCCAGCTGCGCTTCGGGCAGCGGGTAGGTACCGGCCTGCTCGATCGGGTTCTGCGTGGCCAGCACGAAGAACGGCGAGGGCAGCGTGTAGGTGGTACCGGCATAGCTGACGGTGCGCTCCTGCATGGCTTCGAGCAGGGCGGCCTGGGTCTTGGGCGGGGTGCGGTTGAGCTCGTCGGCCAGCAGCAGGTTGGTGAAGATCGGGCCCTGCTGGAAGCGGAACGCGCGCTTGCCGGTGCCGTGGTCCTCCTCCAGCAGCTCGGTGCCGAGGATGTCGCTGGGCATCAGGTCGGGCGTGAACTGCACGCGCCGGAACTGCAGTTCCAGCGCCTGCCCGAGCGAGCGCACCAGCAGCGTCTTGCCCAGGCCCGGTGCGCCTTCGAGCAGGCAGTGGCCGCCGGCGAGCAGGCCGATCAGGAGTTGCTCGACCACCGCCTGCTGGCCGACCACCGCCTGCGCCAACGCGCCGCGCAGTTCGCCCAGGCGGGGCAGCAGGGAATCGAGGTCGGGGGAAGTGGCAGTCATGCGGTCACCAGTGGGGTCAGTGCGTCAGTGCGTACATCACGATGTTCACGCCGAACTTCGTGTTGTCCTCGGCCAGGAAGCGTTTGTTGCGCCAGTCGTAGTCCCATTCGCAGCCGTAGTCCTTGTTGCTGTAGAGCACGCCCAGCCGGCCATCGATCTCGATGCCCTTGAGGTAGTCGTGCACCAGGTCATCGCCCCAGCCGTTGAGCTCGAAGCCGGTGGCCGGCGGACCTTCGGGGAACTTGAAGAAGCTGTTGTAGACGGCATGGTTGTTCGGCAGCTTCTTCAATGCGGTGGCGCCGAAGATGCCGCGCATCTGCGCCTCGAACGAGGTGGCGAACAGGCCGTCGATGTCATGGTTGCAGTCATCGACGAAGACGAAGCCGCCGTTGCGCACGTAGCGCTCGAAGTTGCGGCGCTCGTCGGGGTTGAACTCGACCAGCTTGTGCCCGGCCAGGTAGCAGAACGGCGCGCGCAGCATCTTCGGGTCGGACAGCGCCACGACGTGCTCGTTGGGGTCCACGCGCAGCGTGGTGTAGTCCACCAGCGAGGTGAGCAGGTTGGACGGCATGCGCGCGTCCACGTCCCAGTCGCCGGAGTCGTACTTCAGGCGGGTGAACCAGAAGTCGTAGCGGCCGGCCTGCGCCTTGGCCCGGCCGGGCAACGCGGCCGCAACCGCACCGCCAAGCAGCAGCTGCAGGAATTGCGCTCGCGTTAGACGGGACTGGAGCAAAGCAGGAAATTCTCTTGAAGCGCCTGATTCGGAAACGTGGAATCAGTGTGTGGAGAGCGGAGGGGTCACAACGTTGGGTTCTGACGAGGATACGCTTGTAGTGACGATTTCTTGGTGCCACTCATTCAGTACCTTCTGTCCCTATCCTTGCGCGCAGCGATCTCACCGATTGTGGTCTTCTTCTTGGGGACAAATAGGTACGAAACAGTCAATGCAATCGCCACGAAAAGGCCGAGTAGAGCCATTGCGGCGATGGCAAGTGCAAATAGTGGAATGAACGCCAAGCCCATGGATATGAGCATGAAGTCGTGAATCTGCTTGTTCGAGTAGTCAGGGAGAAAGTGAAGGGTGAGAAGTACTTCTGCTGCTAGGACTGCGAAGAACACCACGACAGCTACAAAAGAGCGTCCCGATAACTTCATGTTCTCCTCGATCACCATAAGGATGCCCGACGGGAATGTCGGGCATCTTTTGCGAACTGGATTTCCGTCAGCTGTTACACAGCATCCGACAACGACGTGAACGTGAAATCACGCAGCTTCATCGGCGGGATCATCATCACAAAGCTGGACTCGTCGCCGGCCACGCGCACCGGCTTGCCCAGCTCGTCGATGTTGTTGAGCATGATCACCGGCGACTCGTTGAAGCGGAAGTTCTTCACCGGGTGCTTGATCTGGCCGTTCTCGATGTAGAACGTGCCGTCGCGGGTCAGCCCGGTCAGCAGCACGGTCTGCGGGTCGACCATGCGGATGTACCAGGTGCGGGTGACCAGGATGCCCTTCTCGGTGCCGCGCACCAGCTCGGCGATGGACTTGCTGCCGCCGCTCATCAGCAGGTTGCCCGGCTGCGCGTTGGCGGTCTTGCCCTGCTTCTGCGCCCAGTAGCGCGAATAGCTGAGGTTGGCGACCTTGCCGTTCTCGATGATGGCCATGCGCTCGCGCGGCATGCCTTCGCCGTCCCACGGCAGCACCGGTGCATCGGGATGCCACGGGTCGGCGAACAGGTTCACCTGCGGGTCGTAGACCTGCTCGCCCAGCTTGTTGCCGCCGCCCTTCCTGGACAGGAAGCTGCGGCCTTCGTCGGCCGAGCGGGCGCTGAAGAAATTCATCATGAAGCTGATCAGGCCCGCGGCGGCGGCCGGCTCCAGGATCACCGTGTACTTGCCCGGCTCCAGCGCCTTGGCCTCGGCCGATTCGGTGGCCTTGCGCTTGGCGATCTCGATGTCCTGGTCGGCCCTGAAGTCCGATGCGTCCTTCAGGTTGCGGCCTACCCAGCCCGAACCACGGCCGTCCTCGGTGCGCACGGTGCAGGTGTAGTTGAAGTTGGTGCTCTTCTGGTAGCCGAAGTTGCCGTTGCTGTTGGCGATGGCGACGAAACCGTTGCCGTCCTCCAGGAAGCCGGCGGCGACCAGGCCATGGCCACGGCACGGGGCGATCGAGTCGGCCGCCACCTTGGCGCGGAACTCCGGGTCGATCGCGGCGGTGGACGCGCTGAAGGTCGGGCTGGCGGTGTACTGCTGCTTGCCGATGGCCGGCACGAACTCGGGGTTTTCCGGTGCCAGCTTCGCAAGGTCCTCGGCGCGGCGGACCACGCGCTCCAGCGAGGCGTCATCGAACTCGTTGATCGAGGCGGTGCCCACGCGCTTGCCGAAGGCCACCTGCACGGCCAGTTCGGCATTGCTGACGATGCCGCTGGTGGAGACGTTGTTCAGCGCGAAACGGATGTTGCCATCGACCGAGCCGGCCAGCGTGGCGGTGCATTCATCGGCCTTGGACAGCGCGATGACCTTGTCCAGGATGGCCTTGGCTTCCTGTTCGGTGAAGATGCTCATGGTTCTCGAAGCTCCTTGACGATCAGCCGAGGCTGCGCGCGGTATTGATGACGTTGATGCCGTCGAAACGGGCGGTGGACGAGCCATGCGACACGGCCGAGACCTGGCCCGGCTGGCCCTTGCCGTCGAAGAACGAGCCGCCCAGGCGGTAGTCGCGCTCGTCGGCCACGGCGCTGCAGGCGTTCCAGAATTCCGGCGTGCGGATCTGGTAGGCCACGTCCTCCAGCATGCGGGTGATCTGCCCGTTCTTGATCTCGTAGAACAGCTGCCCGCCGAACTGCGCGTTGTAACGCTGCTGGTCGATGGAGAACGAGCCGTCGCCGATGATGTAGATGCCGTTCTCCACGTCCTTGACCAGGTCGGCCACCGACAGCGGGGTCTTGCCCGGTGCCATCGACACGTTGGCCATGCGCTGGAACTGCACGCTGGACCACGAGTCGGCATAGCAGCAGCCATCGGACTCGGTCTTGCCCAGGATGTGGGCCTGGTCGCGGATGGTCTGGTAGTCGACCAGCTTGCCGTCGGTGATCAGCGGCCAGCGCTTGGTCTTCACGCCCTCGTCGTCGTAGGCCACCGCGCCGAGCGAGCCGGGCTGGGTCTTGTCGGCGAAGATGTTGACCTTGTCGCTGCCGTACTGGAAATGCTGCTCGCGCTTGTCCAGCGTGGCGAAGCTGGTGCCGGCGTAGTTGGCCTCGTAGCCGAGCACGCGGTCCAGCTCCAGCGGGTGGCCGACCGATTCGTGGATGGTCAGCCAGGTGTGCGAGGGGTCCAGCACCAGGTCGTACTTGCCCGGCTTCACCGACGGCGCCTTGAGCTTCTCCTGCGCGTCCTTGGCCGCGGCGATGGCGTCCTCGCGCATGTCGTAGGACTGGCCGTACACGGTCACGCCGTTGGGCAGCACGGTCTTGCCGGAGGCGTCGCCGTCCAGGTATTCGAAGCCCAGGCCCATCGGCGAGGACAGGCCGTCGCGGGTGCGGAACTTGCCGCTGGCCTTGTCGATGGCAGTGACCGTCATCGGCGCCCAGATGCGATGCACGTCCTGGTCGATGTAGGAGCCATCGGTGGAGGCGAAATACTTCTGCTCGTTGACCAGGAACAGCATCGAGTTGACGAAGCTGGCACCGGCGGCGGTCGCGGCGGCATTGACGCCCAGCAGCAGGTCGGCCTTGTCCTTGATCGGCACTTCCATCGCGTTCTTCCTGATCGGCGTGCGCCAGCTGACCTCGCCGTAGCCCGGTGCCTTGGCGAACTGCACCGGCGCGGTCTGCACCTTGGCGTTGGCCTTGGCGATGGCGGCGGCCTGCTGCGCGGCCTTGACCACGCCGGCCGGGCTCAGGTCGTTGGTGGCGGCGAAGCCCCAGGCGCCATTCACGATCACGCGGATGCCGGTGCCGGTGGACTCGGTGTTCACCACGTTCTGGACCTTGTCCTCGCGGGTGATCACGAACTGGCGCAGGTAGCGGCCGATGCGCACGTCGCAATAGGTGGCGCCGGCGGCGCGCGCGGCGTTCAGTGCGTCATCGGCCAGGCGTTTCTTGACGACGGGGTCGAGCACGGTGAGCAGCTGCTCGGCGGCGATCGCCTTGCCGAAGAACGATGGCACCATCAGGCCACCGGCGGTGAGCCCGGTCAGGGCGAGGAAGTCACGTCTTTGCAAGGCTGCTCTCCGGAGGCGCGGCCCGCGATGCGGGCAATGGGCAACGAACGACGATGGTTTCGCGATGCTCTGCGAACCCTCCCGATTCTTGCGGGCGCGCGATGGCAGCGGTAGTGACTTTAGGCATGGATGATGTGCCGGTGGTGCGGTTCGGAGCGCACGGCATCCCCTCCGCAACGCGTCCCTTGCCTGCGGCAAAGGGAGGGAGCGGTTCAGGAGTGAACGGGAGGGCTGGCGTTGATGCGTTACCCGCGGCCCCCGACCACGTCGCCCATCACCCCCTGCAGCCATTCCACGAACACCCGCAGCCGCTGCGAGGGATGCCGCCGATGCGGGAACAGCAGGTGCATCGGCATCGGGTCGGCGCGGTGGTCCGGCATCACCTCCACCAGGCGCCCATCGGCCAGCTCATCACGCACGTCATAGGCGGGGATCTGGATCAGCCCCATCCCGGCGATGCAGCAGGCGATGTAGGCCTCGGCGCTGTTGACGGTGACGCGCCCGCGCAGCGGCAGGGTGTGCAGCGCCCCGTGTTCGCGCCACTCCCAGGGTTCGACCCGGCCGCTGCCGGGCGAGGCGTACAACACACCCCAATGCTGCTCCAGCCGGCGTGGATGAACAGGCACGCCGTGCGTGGCCAGGTAGCCGGCACTGGCCACGTTGAGCAGCGGCAGCTGGCCCAGGCTGCGCGCCACCAGGCGCGAGTCCTGCAGCGGGCCGACCCGCAACGCGCAATCCACGCCGTCCTCGACCAGGTCGATGCTGCGGTCGGTGATGCCCAATTCCACGTCGATCTGCGGATGCGCCTGCAGGAACGCCGGCAGCGCCGGTGCCACGATCAGGCGCCCGATGCGGCCGGGGACATCGACCTTCAGCCGCCCGCTGAGCGCCTGCGGCGCCTGCCGGAACAACTGCTCGGCCTCGTCCGTGTCGGCGATCAGCTGCTGGCAGCGGGCATGGAACAGCAGCCCGTCCTGGGTGGGCGTGACCTGGCGGGTGGTGCGGTGGAGCAGGCGCGTGCCCAGCCGCTGTTCCAGCGTGCGCACCGCCTCGGAGACGGTGGAGCGCGGCAGGTTCAGCTGGTCGGCGGCGCGGGTGAAGCCGGCACAGTCGACCACGCGGACGAAGATGCGGTACAGCTCGATGCGGTCCATGGGCGGATTGTCCGGAAAGGCCGACAAGTGAAGTCAGAATGGCGGGCTTTATCCGGAATTCCAAGCCGATAGCCTCTGTGGGCATCCACCCGCACAGGAGTTGCCCCATGACCGACCATCGCATCCACGGCAAGACCGTCCTCATCGCCGGCGGCGCCAAGAACCTGGGCGGCCTGCTCGCCCGTGACCTGGCCGCCCAGGGCGCGGCCGGCATCGCCCTCCATTACAACGGCGACGCCGCCCGTGCCGAGGCCGAGGCCACCGCCGAGGCGGTGCGCGCCGCCGGCGCCGACGCGCACCTGTTCCAGGCCGACCTGACCCACGCCGCGGCGGTGGAGCAGCTGTTCGCCGATGCCCGGCAGGCATTGGGCCGCATCGACATCGCGGTCAACACGGTGGGCAAGGTGCTGAAGAAGCCGATGACCCAGATCAGCGAGGCCGAGTTCGACCAGATGGACGCGGTCAACAACAAGGCGGCGTTCTTCTTCCTGAAGGAAGCCGGCCGCCACCTGGCCGACAACGGCAAGGTGTGCACGCTGGTGACCTCGCTGCTGGGGGCATTCACCCCGTTCTACTCCAGCTATGCCGGCACCAAGGCGCCGGTGGAGCACTACACCCGTGCGGCGGCCAAGGAGTTCGGCGAGCGCGGCATCTCGGTGACCGCGATCGGCCCGGGGCCGATGGACACGCCGTTCTTCTACCCGGCCGAAGGTGCCGACGCGGTGGCGTACCACAAGACCGCCGCGGCGCTGTCGCCGTTCTCGCGCACCGGCCTGACCGACATCCAGGACATCGTGCCGTGGGTGCGCTTCCTGGTGTCCGAAGGTTGGTGGATGACCGGGCAGACGATCCTGGTCAATGGTGGGTATACGACGCGCTGACAGCGTCGCCCCTCATCCGCCCCGTTGGGGTACCTTCTCCCGCTTGCGGGAGAAGGAAGGGGTTTGCTGCAGTGTGCGGTGCTTCCCTGCCTTCTCCCGCAAGCGGGAGAAGGTGCCCGCAGGGCGGAGGAGGGCAGCGTTTCGCGTTTACCCCAACGACCGCGCGGTATTGATGATGCTGACCCCGTCAAAGCGCGTCGTCGCCGAACCGTGCGACACCGCCGACACCTGGCCCGGTTGGCCCTTGCCGTCGAAGAACGAACCGCCCAGGCGGAAGTCGCGTTCGTCGCAGATCGCACTGCAGGCGTTCCAGAACTCGGGCGTGCGGATCTGGTACGCCGCATCCTCGACCAACCCGGTGATCTCGCCGTTCCTGATCTGGTAGCAGAGCTGGCCGCCGAACTGCGCGTTGTAGCGCTGCTGGTCGATCGAATACGAACCACGGCCGTGGATGTAGATGCCGTTCTCCACGTCCTTGACCATCTGCGCCGGCGTCAGCGGCGCCTTGCCCGGGGCCAGCGACACGTTGGCCATGCGCTGGAACTGCACGCTCTTCCACGAATCGGCGTAGCTGCAGCCGTGCGAGGCGTTCTCGCCGAGGATGTGCACCTCGTCGCGGGTGGCCTGGTAGTTGACCAGGATGCCGTCCTTGACCAGGTCCCAGCGCCGGGTCTTCACGCCCTCATCGTCGTACCCCACCGCGCCCAGGCTGTACGGCTCGGTCTTGTCGGCGGTGAAGTTGACGATCTCGCTGCCCCAGCGATAGCCGCTCTCGCGCTTGTCCAGCGTGGCGAAGCTGGTGCCGGCGTAGTTGGCTTCGTAGCCGAGCACGCGGTCCAGCTCCAGCGGGTGGCCGACGTTCTCGTGGATGGTCAGGAACAGGTTGGACGGGTCCAGCACCAGGTCGTACTTGCCCGGTTTCACCGACGGCGCGGTGAGCTTGGCGCGCGCCTGCTTCGCGGCGGCGATGGCGTCCTCGACCGGGTCATAGGAATGCCCGTAGCCCACCACGCCACCGGGCAGCGCGTGCTTGTCGGCGGCGTTGCCGTCGAGGAACTCCCAGCCCATGCCGGCCGGCGCCGACAGCCCGGCGCGGGTGCGGAACTTGCCGCTGGCCTTGTCGATGGCGGTGGCGGTGAACGGCAACCAGATGCGGTGCACGTCCTGGTCGATCCACGAGCCATCGCTGGAGGCGAAGTACTTCTGTTCGTTGACCAGGAACAGCTGCGAGTTGATGAAGTCGGCGCCGGCGTTGATCGCCGCGGCGTTGATCGACAGCAGCAGCTCCACCTTGTCCTTGACCGGCACCGCCATCGCGTTGCTGCGGATCGGCGTCGCCCATTGCACCTCACCGACGCCCGGCGTCGGTGCCAGCTGCACGGCACGGGTCTGGATCTTCGCGTTGGCACGCGCGATCGCCATGGCCTGGGCCACGGCGGCGGCCACGCCCTGCGCATTGGTCTGGTTGCTGGCGGCGAAGCCCCAGGCACCATCGACGATCACGCGGATGCCCACGCCGGCGGATTCGCTGTTGGTGACGTTCTGCACCTTGTCTTCGCGGGTGACGATGGCCTGGTTGAGGTAACGACCAATGCGCACGTCGCAGTAGCTGGCACCGCCGCGTTTGGCCAATGCCAGCACGGTGTCGGCCAATGCCTTCTTCTTCGCCACGTCCGACGGCGTGAGCAGCTCCTCGGCGGCGATCAGGCGGGCATTGGGCAGCATCATCCCGGCCAGGCCGAGACCGGAGAGAGTGAGGAACTGACGGCGTTGCATGGGGGGCGGGGCTCCGGAGCAGGCGATGCACGCATCGCGCAAGACCGTTGAATCTCGGCGCCAGCCCACGCCGGGCACAAGTGACCATGGTCATGCGTGGGCCGAAAGTGGCCTTGCGGCACAATCACGGTGGTCTTTCCCGGTAGCGCCGCCATGCCCGACAAACCCTATGCCGAATCCTGCGATCGCAACCGCGCGCCCATCCTGGCCGAGCTGCAGCGACACCTCGGCGGCGCCCGGCGCGTGCTGGAGATCGGCAGCGGCACCGGCCAGCACGCGGTGCATTTCGCCGCGGCGCTGCCGTGGCTGAGCTGGCAGGCCAGTGATCACCGCGACCACCTGCCGGGCATCAGGCAGTGGCTGGACGAGGCGGCGCTGCCCAATACGCCGGCGCCCATCGCGCTGCAGGCAGTCACCGAACCCGTCGCCGGCCTGCAGCCGGTGCCCACCGCTGGTGGCCGCTTCGATGCGGTGTTCACCGCCAACACCCTGCACATCATGAGCTGGGCGCACGTGCAGGCCTTGTTCGCCGGCCTGCCGGCGGTGCTGTCCACCGATGGTCTGCTGCTGGTGTACGGGCCATTCAACTACGGCGGTGCGTTCACCAGCGACAGCAACCGTGCCTTCGATGGCTGGTTGAAGGCACGCGATGTCGCCTCCGGCATCCGTGACTTCGAGGCGGTCGACGCGCTGGCGCGCGCGCAGCGGCTGGTGCTGCAGGCCGACGTGGCGATGCCGGCCAACAACCGCTTGCTGGTCTGGCAGCGCCAACCCGGTTGAGGACCGGCTAGGATGCGGGAACTTCTCGGGAGGGCAGGGCGTGGTGAAACACGGTCGTAGGTGGTTGTTGGCGGTGGCCCTGGGCGTGACGCCCTGGTGGGTGCAGGCACAGCAGGGGGATGCACGGCAGGCGGCCCTGCAGGTGCAGGCCAGCTATCCCGGCGTGATCGAGCTGGAGGTGGACGCCAGCGACGTCGACCGCCGCATCCAGCGCGTGCGCGAGCGCATCCCGGTGGCCCCCGGCCCGCTGAGGCTGTGGTATCCGCAATGGATCCCCGGCAACCACGCGCCGACCGGCCCGATCAACCAGATCGGCGGCCTGGTCATTCGTGGCAACGGCCAGCCGCTGCAGTGGCTGCGCGATCCCGGCGACATGTATGCCTTCACGCTGCAGGTGCCCGAAGGCGTCAACGTGCTCGACATCGAGTTCCAGTACCTCTCGCCCACGGCTTCGGACCAGGGGCGCGTGGCGATGACGCCGAACCTGCTCGACCTGCAATGGCATCGCGTGGTGCTGTACCCGGCCGGCGTCGATGCGCGCGGCATCCAGGTCAAGCCGTCATTGCGCCTGCCCGACGGCTGGCAGAGCGGCACCGCACTGGACGTGGCGCGTCGCGAGGGCGGCACCGAGCACTACCAGCCGGTGCCGTTGATGACGCTGATCGATTCACCGGTGTTCGCTGGCCGCCACTTCAAGCGCTTCGCGCTGGATGAAGCCGCCAGGCAGCCGGTGTGGCTGGACGTGGTCGCCGAGAACCCGCAGGCACTGCAGGCCGATGCCAAGGTGCTGGACGCGCACCGCGCGCTGGTACGCGAGGCCGACGCGGTGTTCGGCGCGCGGCCCTACACGCGCTACAACTTCCTGCTGGCGATGTCGGACGTGTTCAGCGGCATCGGCCTGGAGCACGCGCAGTCCAGCGAGAACGGCATGCACGACGGCTACCTGCGCGGCGAGCGGCCATTCATGGACAACGACCTGCTGCCGCACGAGTACGCGCATGCGTGGGTGGGCAAGGCCTGGCGCCCGCGCCCGACCTGGGTGCCGCATTACAACGGGCCGATGCACAACGACGAGCTGTGGATGTACGAAGGCCAGACCCAGTACTGGGCGGTGGTACTGGCCGCCCGCTCGGGGCTGTGGAAGCCGGACTACGCGATGGCGATGCTGGCCCAGTTGCAGGCCAACTACGCCACCCAGCCGGGCCGGCAATGGCGCGACCTGCACGACACCGTGCACCAGGGCATCCTCGACTTCAATTCCAAGCCGCAGGCCTGGGCCGACTGGCAGCGTGCCTTCGAGTTCTACAACGAAAGCACGTTGTTGTGGCTGGGCGTGGACGCGCGCCTGCGCAGCCTGTCGAAGGGAAAGGTCACGCTGGATGATTTCGCCAGGCGCTTCCATCAGGGCGGCACGCAGGGCGAGATCCGCCTGTACGACCGTGCCGACGTGATGCAGGCACTGGAAGCGGTACAGCCAGGTGACTGGGATGCCTTCATCGGCACGCGCCTGGATGCGCGTGACGGCAGCGCTCCGGATGGCCTGAAGGCCGCCGGTTGGGAGCTGTACTACAGCGATGCGCCAAACCTGGTGGTGGCCGATGGCGAAGCCGACGGCGTGACCGACCTGCAGTACGCGTTGGGCCTGAAGGTAGGCAGCGATGGCGTGCTGCAGTTCGTCGGTTGGGAGAGCCCGGCGTTCAAGGCGGGGTTGGCCAAGGACGTGACGCTGGTGGCGGTCAACGGCCTGGCGTACAGCGGCGGGCGCCTGAAGCAGGCGGTGATCGATGCGAAGGAAGGGACGCCGATCGAGCTGATCGTGCGCCAGGCCGACAGCTTCCGCACCGTGCGCATCGACTACCGCGATGGACTGCGTTACCCGCACCTGCGCCGTGTCGAGGGCAGCGCGGATCTGTTGACGAAGATCCTGGCGCCGCGGCGATAAGGGCAGCGGAGCCTGACCAGTGCGCGACAACCTCCCTTCTCCCATGCATGGGAGAAGGTGCCCCGAAGGGGCGGATGAGGGCGCTTCTGCTTTGTTCGCGGAGAGCCTGCCCTCACCCCAACCCCTCTCCCGCACGCGAGAGAGGGGCTTGAGCAAAGCGAAGCCCCACCAGTACACGGCATGCCCGGGAACCTTCCTTCTCCCATGCATGGGAGAAGGTGCCCCGAAGGGGCGGATGAGGGCGCTTCTGCTTTGTTCGCGGAGAGCCTGCCCTCACCCCAACCCCTCTCCCGCAGGGAGAGGGGCTTGAGCAAAGCGAAGCCCCGCCAGCACACACCATGCCGGGGAACCTCCCTTCTCCCATGCATGGGAGAAGGTGCCCCGAAGGGGCGGATGAGGGCGCTTCTGCCTTGCTCGTGGAACGCTCGCCCTCACCCCAACCCCTCCCGCAAGGAGAGGGGCTTCAAGCATTCACCTCAATACTCCCAGCGGTACCCGATTCCGAACGTCCGCCCCTGCGCGGCCACGCTGGAAATCTGGCCATAGGTCGCTGCTGCCTGCTGCCCGTACACCGTCTTGTAGTCGCGGTCGGCCAGGTTGTAGATGCCGGCGCTGAAGCGGCCCACGCCCAGCGGAATCTCCGCCAGCAGGTCGAACACCGCATAGCCGCTGATCTTCGCCGACGGCGTGGCACGAATGGTTGGGCTGACCGCCGCCACCTGAGCGTCGCGCCAGGCATGGTCGGTGCCACCCACCGCCTGCCCCTGCAGCCGCAGCAGGCTGTCGGTGGCGAAGCGCCACTGGCCGTACAGGCCAGCCTTCAGCGGCGACACGCGGAACGCGTTGAGCTCGCGCCACTGGCCGTTGGCATCCTTGTACTGGCCGCGCGTGCTGGCCACGCTCGCACCGAACTCCCACTGCTCGTTGGGCAGGTAGCGCAGGTTGGCCTCCACGCCCCACACGCGCTCATCGGTGTCGGCGACCGACACGCTGTAGTCGCGGTTGAACTGCACGGTCTTGTCGGAGTTGTTGTAGAACGCGGTGAAGCCTCCCTGCAGCACCGCGTCATCGCTGCGACGCCAGCCCAGCTCGTAGTTGTTGACCTTGATCGGGCCGATGTTGCGGCTGTCGATCACGAAGCTGGCCGGCACGTCGCGCAGCATGCGCTGCGTATCGGGCAGGCTGAAGCCCTGCGAGAAATTGGCGAACAGCTGCTGGCCGTCGGCCACCTTGTAGACCACACCCGCATTGAACAGCGTCTGCGAATGGCGGACGTTGCCGCCGTCCAGCAGCTTCGGCACATAGGCCGAGTTGGCGGTGGCCGCGATGGCCTCGGTGTAGGGCACCGAATCGGCGACGCGGTTGCGCAGGATCTGGTGGCGCACACCAGCCTGCACGGTCACGCGTTCGGTCAGCGGGTAGTCGCCCTGCAGGAACAGGCCGGTGGTGTCCACGCGCACGTCCGGGCCCATCGCATGGCGCTGGGTCGGCACGTAGTTCAGGCCATTGCTGGCGATGAAGGCAGTGATGTCGTAGGTCTGGCCGATCTGGCGGTCCTTCTCACGCTCATGGTCCACACCGTAGGAAAGCTGCAATGCACGCCCATCCACGTCGAACGCCTTGTGCAGCGCGCTGCGCACGCCCCACACGTCGATGTCGGTGTTGGACTGCATCGCCACATAGGCGAAACCGCCCGGCAATGCCGGATGCATCGCCGCCGAGACCGATGGGAACCAACGGCCTTTCTCGTTGCGGTAATACGCTTCCACGCTCAGCTCATGCCCGCCGAGGATGTCGCGGTTGCGGTACTGCGTGTTGATGCCCTGGTGCCTGGTACGCGGCTGCTCATCCAGCTGCAGGCCCTTCACCGCGAGGTGGCTGGGGCGGTAGGCCGGGTTGAACAGCACGGCCAGACGCGGGCCGTAATCCGGGCCGTAGTCGCTGTCCTGCTGGTCGTCGTACCAGCGCAGGCCCACGCTCAGCTGCTGCTTCTCGTCCGGGTTCCAATCCAGGCGACCGTTGAACTCCTTGGTCTCGGTGTCCTGGCGGTCGGTCTGCGCGATCTCCGGGCCGATGCGCCGGCCATCGGCATCCAGCGAGGCGCCCTGGCGCGCATAGTGGATGCCGGCCGCGCCACTGAGCGTGCCGCTGCGGAAGGTCAGCGTCTGCGCCAGGTTCCAGGCCAGGTTGTCGCCATCCACGTCCGAGGGGCTGCGCAGGCCGACCTGCGTGGCCAGCGCCAGCGGCTGCTCGCCCGGCTGCAGGGTGATGATGTTGATGATGCCGCCGCTGGCACCGGCGCCGTACAGCGCGGTGGCACCGGAGATCACCTCGATGCGCTCGATCATCGTCGGCGAGATGCTGTTGAGCTGGCGCGAGCCATCGCGTGCTCCGGTCAGCGGCACGCCATCGATCATCACCTGCACGCTGCGGCCACGCATGGTCGTGCCGTAGTTGCTGGTGGTGCCCGAGGCCGGGGCCAGCGACGGCACCAGCTGGCCGAGGATGTCGGCGGTACTGCGACCGGCGGCGATCTGCTGCGCAACCTGCTCATGGTCGATGCGATACACGGTGCCGGCGATCTCGGCCACGCTGCGCGCGGCGCGGGTGGCGTTGACGCTGACCGTATCCAGTTGCTGCACGGAAGTAGTGCTCTGCGCATACAGCTGGCTGCTGATGGCCAGGCTCAGCAAGGCGAGCGGAAGGGTTGCCGCATGATGCCGCATGGTGTCCTCGGGGATGTCGTCAGGGGGAAGGGGAGGGCGCTGCCAGGCGCGTCATCACCGGCCTGCACAACAGCAGGCCGATGGCCGATACGGCCGCCAGCAGCAGGTAATACGGGGCATAGCCCAGGCCTTTGGCCAGGAAGCCGGAGGCCGCTCCGCCGATGAAGAACAGCAGCAGCTCGAAGCACACCAGCAGGGTGAAATCGGTGCCGGCCTGCTCGCGCGAGCTGACCCGCATGAACAGCGCATACAAGCTGGTCATGGCCACGTAGCGCAGGGCCAGCATTGCCACCACCAGCGCGCCGAGCCCCCACCGTGAATCGGCCAGCACGCCGCCATACAACAACGCCGCCAGCAGCACGTACAGCACGCTGCGCCAGATGCCGGCGTGCATCAGTAGCTGTTCGGCGCTCCGCCGCTTGAGCAGCCACGCCGCGGCCACGGCGGCAAGCATGCCGATGCCGGCACCGGTTACCGAGATCAGCAGGCCGATATCGGTCAGGCTCCACTGCTGGTCGACCAGCAGCGGGTTGATCATCGCCATCGCCGGTGCCTCGACCAGCCGGTACAGCACGATCAGCAGCAGCGCCCAGCGCATCGACGGCCGGCGCAGGGCGCGCAGCACGCTCGGATGCTGCTGCTCGGCCGGGCGCGGTTGCTCCTGCACTGCCTGCACGGCAAGCAGGGTCAGCGCGCTCATCGCCGCCAGGGTCAGCAGCGCCACGTTCCAGCCACGGGTTTCGTACAGCCACAGCACGCCGGCACCGCCGACCATGCTGCCCAGCGCCACGCCCACGCTCTGCGCCATGCTGCCCAGCCGGTGCTCGGCCGGTGCCAGCGCTTCGACGGTGTAGCCGTCGATGGCGATGTCCTGGGTGGCGGCGATGGTGGAAATCCACAGCCCCACCGCGAGGAACACGCCCAGGCCGTGGTCCAGCCCGGTCGCGGCCAACGCCAGGATGCCCACCAGCAACAGCAGCTGCGTCAGCCACAGCCAGCTGCGGCGGCGCCCGATCCGCGGCAGGTGCCAGCGGTCGACCAAGGGCGCCCACAGGAACTTGAACGCCCACGGCAGGTACAGCAGCGACAACATGCCGATCCAGCGCAGGTCCACGCCCTGGCTGCGCAGGATGGCCGGCACCGCCACGTTGTAGAAGTACAGCGGCAGCGCATGCGCCATGTACAGCGCCACGATCACGGTCAAGCCCAGCGGCGCGGCGACCGAACGCTCAACGCGCATCGCCGGCCTCCCACTGGGTGGTGATCCATTGCAGGCCGGCGTGCTCGTCGGTGGTGACGAAGTAGGGCACGCCCCAGGCCGCGTGCAGGGCCGGGGTGTCCAGCCGCTGCTGGTCCTCGGCCGAGACGGCGATGCGCACCAGCCCGTGGCAATACCGGCGGAACGCGGCCTTGTGCTGCTTGTACCAGACCGCCTGGATGGCCCGGTAGTCCTCGCAGAAGCCGGCGCCGGGCAGGGTGGCGGCGATGAAGAAAAACGGTGTACGGGCCACGATCAGGCGTTCCACGCCGGCCAGCCAGCGGCGGATCTCGTCCGCATCCACCTGGCCGTGGAACACGGCGCGTACCAGCACCGCCTCGTTGATCGTCAAACCCATCACTGCTGCCTGTTCAGGAAAGAACGCCCAGCGACAGGTGCCGGGCCTCAAATGAGAATAGTTACCAATTCCATTGCAAGTTTAGGCGGGGCGACGGAAAATTTAGGCACGACCACATTCCCGGGATGCCCTGCATGCAGGTTTTCACCTGCGCCGAACTGATGACCGCCGCCCACGCGCTGGGTGGGCAGGTCGATTTCGATGCCGGCATGGCCGACGCCACGCCGGTGTTGGCCGGCTGGCAGCAGGTGCACGCGGTCGATGACGGGGTGGTGCTGTACCTGAGCCGCAGCCGCGACATGGTCGGCGGCAGCAGCCATAACCGGCTGGCGCCGGGCATCACCGCCGGCTTCCTGGTCGATGGCGAGGCCGACGTGGCCATCGGCAGGCATCGGCTGCGCCTGGAAGGCGCCCAGCGGCGCATGCCGACGATGCTGGTGCACCTGCGCGAGGAAGACAGCTTCCGGCGCCATTGGCAGGCCGGTCGCCAGGAGGGCAAGGTCAGCCTGCACCTGGGCGATGACTGGCTGCGCCGTCAGTTGGATGGCGATGCAACCGGTAGCGCGCGGTTGTCGCGGGTCTGCCGCAGCCATGCCGACAACCACGCCTGGCGCCCGGGTGCGCCCTTGCTGCAGCGGGCGACACGGTTGCTGCAGGACGCGCCGCAGGCCTTGCCGTTGGTGCGCCGCCTGCAGCAGGAGAGTTTCGCGCTGGAGCTGGCCGCCGACGTGCTGCAGGCCCTGTCGCAGGAGGACGAAGCGCGTCCGCTGAGCGCGCACCTGCAGCGCTGCGTGTCACGCCTGCAGCAATGGCTGGAAAGTGGCGAGGCCGACGCACTGAGCATCACCCAGATGGCGCGCCAGCTCGGCACCAACGCGGTCGACCTGCAGCGCGGCTTCCAGCACTGCCACGGCCAGAGCATCGCCCACCACCAGCGCCAATTGCGGCTGGAACGCGCCCGCCAGGCGCTGCAGCGTCAACGCGTACCGGTGGACGTCGCCGCCGCCATCGCCGGCTATGCGCACACCAGCAGCTTCAGCGCCGCCTTCAAACGCCAGTACGGCGTATCGCCCTCGCAGCTGAAGTAAGCCCGGCGGGGAAACTTACCCGGTAGGAGCGGCTTCAGTCGCGAAGCTAGTGAACGGGTTCGCCGCGAAGACATTCCGGTTGCTGATGATCGTTCAAGGAGAATCCGCATCACCTGCTCGGGTAATGCAGTTCGTGCCTCCGTGAAATTACTGACGGAAAAGAGTTGTAGACGAACAGAATACTGATCGATGCCTTGGACGAATGGGTGGCTGCTTTCGACCCATAGCGGCCATTGATGCGGCTGCCCAGCCTGTCGCTGAGTCCGATTGGATGCTGGCTTGCCAGCCGGACCCTGCCGCCCTAGGATCGAGCCGTATCAAGGGAAAGCGCGCAACTCAGTGCTTTGTGGATGAGCCATTTAACTGGACCCACGGGTCCGTCTATTGGGTAGTTAGGCCGCATGAGACTTCGCTCGCTAGCCAACCTTCTGTCCGGGGCAATGCCGGTCGACGACTACTCTGCAGAGATCTCCGCGGAGTTGGCTCTGCACACCCAAGGCCTTGCGACGGCGGGCGGCACTGCCTCGGTCGCGCTCACGGAGGACACTAATCTCACCTTGGATCGCGCTGGGCTCGGTGTCTTGTGCCGCCTATTCGCATCGGGGAAGCTAACTGCCGCTGAGCTTGCCTACACTGCTGATGCCTTACAAATGGCCGATCGCGTTGAGTTTTCAGGTCCTGATATCGCCAGTGACCTGGCAGAGTGCACAGACCCGGAAGTCAACGGGCCTCTTACCGTGGCAAGAGCACTAGAGATTGCTAGCAATGGCGCGGCGGCCTAACAGTTCATTCAAGCCGAACTCGCTTCGCGAGTCGGCTTAATTCCAGGGTTGGACGCTACAGACATGTCCCAGTTCTTGTTGGTAGAAAGCGCGGAACCATCTACCGACGTTGCCGGCGTCAGCTTTCATGCGCTATCAGACGAGCTACTACTGAGGGCAGCCTTCCACAATTTCGGAACACCTTTCGTTTGGAGCTTGACCGACGAATCAGACAGCATCGATTCAATGTCAGATGCGGCAAAGGACGCAATAGCTGCAGGCGTGGAACTTCAGGACACTCTCCTAGGCCAACTTCTACTGGAGCAGATTGAGCTCGGAAGGAATTTCTGCCTGTTCTGGGGCGACGACTTTCAGAACTTGCCAATTCTGCGGAATAGCGACGAACTTATGGCTATCATCAGCGAACAGCTCCACTCGGATGGTGCATGGAATTGGGAAATATACGCTCTTTGGAAAGGCCCCGAGGCCGATAGCGCCTAACAGTTCATTCAAGCCGAAACCGCGTCGCGGGTCGGCTTAAATCTAGAGTTAGAACTCAATGCCCGATCCCCGCAAGATTGTTCTGCACTCCCAGGCGGGCTACAGGCCCGAACTAGACACCCTCGTAGCGGGCTGGATTCAGGAGGACATCAGGTATGTCGGGGTCGTTGGCGTAGACGCCTCTTGCCTTGAGGATGTCATTGATCAGCTGTGCATAGGGGACGGCTCTTCTCCTCACTTCATGCTCACTGCCTCTCATGGTCCAGATGAGACGCTCGCGGATGCTGTGTTCCTAGCTGAGCAGCTATCCGAGGGCGTCGGCAGCGGCCCTGTTGAGGTAGTTGAGTTCTAACAATTCATACAAGCCGACGCCGCGTCGCGTCGCGGCTTAACTCCAGAGTTGAACGGCCGCTTCTGGCCGGAAGCGGCCTTGGAAGATCAAATCCAGACCAGCGTCACGTTGAGCACCGGGTATGACCAGCGCCGCATTGCTGTCCAACCCCAACGCTTCCAGAATCAAGCGGCAGCAAGTACACGGTTCACCCACTAACGGGCTGCACATGCATCATGCAGTGGATTCTTCAGATCTCAACCAACGGAAGGTCGGGTCACATGTTCAAGATCGTGGTTGTTGCAGCATTCCTGTTGACCGCCAACAGCGCACTGGCGCGTGACCGCCCGATCCAATCATGCGAGAAGGCGCCGCTTCTGGCGGAAATCCAGAAACGTGTCCCCGACCACGTCATCGGTGAATCGGCCGACGTGAAGCCTGCGCCGGTGGGGACGCTGCCGACGTTTCCCCGTGGTATCTGGATGCGCTCCGGCAGCAGCCTGACCTGCGTCGTGGTGGCGCTGGATGCCGCTGGAACACCGCAGGATGCCGTCGTTTCCTATCCGTCCCGGTTCGCGTTGACCGAGCAGGAGAAGCAGATGGTGCTGTCCGTCCAATGGACGCCGGCGCAGGTGGGTGGGCAGGCGCGGCCGTCGCTGGTCTCCATGGATTTCCGGACGCGCTGACAGGCGACCCGCAGCTTCCCGGCGAACGGCCGGGCGGCTATGCGAACAGGTTGTGCATGCCCCATGCAGCCTGAGCGGGAAACGCGTCGTCACCGGCGTTGGCTCGCCCGCTACGGTGATCGTGCGCCACCTGCATCGCCTCACCGAGGCAAGGCAGGCGGCGCATCATCGGCTTACGCCATCTGCACGATATGCAGTGCCTTCGGGTTGCGCCACGTCGCCAGCAGCGCCGCTTCGCGGGCCTTGGCTTCGTGCAGGTGCGCTTCCTTGACGTGGCCGTAGCCGCGGATGTGCTCGGGGATGCTGGCGATGTCCACCGCCAGCGCCAGCCGGCGCGCGTCCAGCCCGCCCAGCAGTTCCTGCAGGGTCTTCTCGTAGTCGGCGATCAGCTGGCGCTCGCCACGGCGCTCCTCGGTGTAGCCGAACACGTCGAAGCGGCCGCCGCGCAGGCCCTTGAGCTTGGCCAGCAGGCCGAAGGCCTTGAACATCCACGGGCCGTATTCCTTCTTCTGCAGCTGGCCCTGCTCGTCGCGCTTGGCGAACAGCGGCGGTGCCAGGTGGAAACGCACCTGGTAGTCGCCCTCGAACTGCTGCTGCACGCGCTTGATGAAGTCGCCGCTGGTGTACAGGCGGGCCACTTCGTATTCGTCCTTGTAGGCCATCAGCTTGAAGAAGTAGCGCGACACCGCCTCGGTCAGCGCGGTGCTGCCCGGCACGGCCTGCTGCTCGGCGCTGCGCACCGCATCGACCAGCGTGCGGTAGCGCTTGGCGTAGGCCGCATCCTGGTAGTCGGTGAGGAAGGCGCTGCGGCGCGCGACCAGCTCGTCGAGCGAGCGCGACAGGCGGCCGTCGTCCAGCGCGGCGAAGGTGGCTTCGCCATTGGCCGGGCCGGCGGCGGGCAGGCCGCGCACCTCCGGTTCGTTGCCGGGGTTGCGCGGTGCCGACGGCGCGCCGGCCTCGCTGCCTTCCCATTCGCCCGGCGGCAGTTCATGCAAAGCACCCGGCGTGCGTTCGGCCTGGGTCGGCGCGTTGCGCACCAGCCCGCCGGCCTGCTGCACGGCCTGCGGATCAATCGCCGCCAGCCGGCCCCAGGCAAACGCCTTCTGGTTCATCTCGATGGCCGCGCCATTGAGTTCCACCGCGCGCATCAGCGATTCCAGCGACAGCGGCACCAGGCCCTGTTGCCAGGCAAAGCCGAGGATGAACAGGTTGGCGGCAATCGCGTCGCCGAGCAGGGCGGTAGCCAGCTGGGTGGCGTCGAGCAGGATCGGGTCGCGCCCGCCCAAGGCAACCTTCACGCCGGCGATGATGTCGGCGGCCGGGAACTGCATGTCCGGGTGCGTGGTGAACGTGCCGGGCATGGCTTCGTAGGTGTTGAGCACCACCTGCGAGCGCTCGGCGCGCACCTTGGACAGCGCCCAGTAGTCGTTGACCACCACCATGTCGCAGCCCAGCACCAGGTCGGCCTCGCCGGCGGCGATGCGCACGGCGTGGATGTCGGCCGGGGTGTTGGCGATGCGGATGTGGGTGGTGACCGCGCCGCCCTTCTGCGCCAGGCCGGTCTGGTCGAGCACGCTGGCGCCCTTGCCTTCCAGGTGGCCGGCCATGCCCAGCAGCGCGCCGATGGTGACCACGCCGGTGCCGCCGACGCCGGTGATCAGGATGTTCCAGGGCTGGGACAGGTCAGTGCGGAACGCCGGGGTCGGCAGGTTGTCGAGCAGGCTGGCCGCATCACTCTTCTTGCCCTTGCGCAGCTGGCCGCCGTGCACGGTGACGAAGCTCGGGCAGAAGCCGGTGGTGCAGGAGAAATCCTTGTTGCAGTTGGACTGGTCGATGTCGCGCTTGCGCCCGAACTCGGTTTCCTTCGGCAGCACCGACACGCAGAAGCTCTTCTCGCCGCAATCGCCGCAGCCTTCGCAGACCAGCGAGTTGATCATCGTGCGCTTGGGCGGGTCGACCAGCTTGCCGCGCTTGCGGCGGCGGCGCTTCTCGGTGGCGCAGGTCTGTTCGTAGATCAGGATGCTGGTGCCCTTCACCGTGCGCAGCTGCTTCTGGACGGCGTCCAGCTCGGCGCGGTCGTGGAACTCCACGTCGGACGGGAACTCGTGGCGACGCGACTTCCATTTGTCGATGTCGTCGGACAGCAGCACGATGGTGTACACGCCCTCGGCGCGCATCTGGTGCGCGATCTGCGGAACGGTCAGGGTGCCGTCCACCGGCTGCCCGCCGGTCATCGCCACCGCATCGTTGTAGAGGATCTTGTAGGTGATGTTGACGCCGGCGGCGATCGCCTGGCGGATCGCCAGCGAGCCGCTGTGGAAGTAGGTGCCGTCACCGAGGTTCTGGAACACGTGCTCGGTGTCGGTGAAGGCGGCCTGCCCGGCCCACGTGACGCCTTCGCCACCCATGTGGGTGAAGGTGTCGGTGTCGCGGTCCATCCACGTCACCATGTAATGGCAGCCGATGCCGGCCATCGCACGCGAGCCTTCCGGCACGTTGGTGGATGTGTTGTGCGGGCAACCGGAGCAGTAATGCGGCACGCGCGGGAACTGCGCGCGCGGCAGTGCCATCTCCGCTTCCTTCTCGTCCATCCAGCGCAGGCGCTGCTCGATCGATTCGGTGTTGAAGAACTGCTGGATGCGGCGGCCGATGACACCGGCGATGGTGGCCGGGGTGAGTTCGCCGGTGGACGGCAGGATCCATTCGCCCTGCTCGTCGTACTTGCCGACGATGGACGGGCGCGCGCCCCAGCTGGCCGGCCAGTTGTAGAAGTACTCCTTCATCTGCCGCTCGATGAAGGCCTTCTTCTCCTCCACCACGACGATGTCCTGCAGGCCGCGCGCGAACGCGGCGATGCCCTGCGGTTCCAGCGGCCAGGTCATGCCGACCTTGTACACGCGGATGCCGATCTGCGCGCAGGCCTTCTCGTCCAGGCCCAGGTACTCCAGCGCCTGCAGCACGTCCAGGTAGCTCTTGCCGGTGGTGACGATGCCCAGCCGCGCGTTCGGCGCGTCCATCACCACCTTGTCGATGCCGTTGGCGCGGGCGAAGGCCTGCGCGGCCTTCACCGCATAGCGGTGCAGGCGCATCTCCTGCTCCATCGGCGGGTCCGGCCAGCGGATGTTGAGCCCGGCCGGCGGCATCTCGAAGTCTTCCGGCAGCACGATGCGGCGTGCGAACGGGTCCACGTCCACCGAGGCGGAGGATTCCACCGTCTCGGCGATGGTCTTGAAGCCGATCCAGCGGCCGGTGTAGCGGCTCATCGCCCAGCCGACCAGGCCCATGTCCAGGATGTCCTGCACCCCGGCCGGGTTCAGCACCGGCATCATCGCGCTGACGAATTCTTCCTCGCTGCCATGCGGCAGGGTCGAGCTGCGGCAGGCATGGTCGTCGGCGGCCAGCGCCAGCACGCCGCCGTGCTTCGAGGTGCCGGCGGCATTGCCGTGCTTGAACACGTCGCCGCAGCGGTCCACGCCCGGGCCCTTGCCGTACCACATGCCGAACACGCCATCGACGTTGGCGCCGGGGAACAGGTTGGTCTGCTGGGTGCCCCAGACCATGGTCGCGCCGAGGTCCTCGTTGAGGCCGGGCACGAACTTCACCTTGGCTGCTTCCAGGTGCTTGCGCGCGCGCCACAGCTCCAGGTCGAAGCCGCCCAGCGGCGAGCCACGGTAGCCGCTGATGAAGCCGCCGGTGTTCAGCCCCGCCGCCAGGTCACGCTGCTGCTGCATCAGCGGCAGCCGTACCAGTGCCTGTACCCCGCTCAGGTAGATGCGGCCGTCGGTGCGCGTGTACTTGTGGTCCAGCGTGTAGTCGCGGTCGCGGACCCCGATCAGCGGGTCATTGGCGGACGCGGGCGAGGTAAGTTCGGCAGTGCTGGTCATGGCTGGCCCATTGCAAAAAACGGCTGGCGGCTGGCGCCGCTGGCGGCGCGCGTGGCAGCCGGCGATTGTAGCAGTGGCCGTTTCAGCCCCCCCTGCTGCAATCGCACACGGGCCGCCTTGCGGGTTAGGATCGGGGGCTGGATGTGAAAATCGGGATACGGGGATTGCTGTGATGGGGATGATCAGGCGTCTGGTCGCCGGCACCGTGCTGGCCGGGCTGTTGTTTTCCAATGCATGGGCCGAAGGCCTTCCGAAGATCAACGAGTTCTATTTCGACGAGGACACGGCGGCCAAGCCGATCCAGGCGGTGCCGCCGGAGCAGGCCGACGTGGTGGACCAGCTGATGAAGCTGCGCGAGCGCGGCCGCAAGGGGCTGGAAGCGACCGTGCAGCTGGCCAGCATCGCCTATGCCGAGGGCCGCGATGAACTGGGGGCCAAGCTGTACCAGGAAGCCTATGCGACGGTGAGCGAGTCCTCGGTGCAGATGCGCGGCCTGCGCTGGAACCAGGGCTGGGACCTGTATCGCCGGGGCGAGGTCGACGCCGCCCTGGGCCTGTGGACGCGCGCGGCCGAGAGTGCGCGAGGCAACCCCGGCTGGCTGCCGCCGACCCTGGCGCTGGCACTGTGGAAGCAGGGCAACAAGGCCGATGCGCTGGCCTGGTATGCCGCCGCCGTGCGTACCGAGCCCACCCAATGGGGCAGTAGCGGCGAGTTCGCGCGCCTGTTGCCGGCCTGGACCGATGCCGAGCGCGCGGAGCTGGCCGAGGTGCAGCAGGCCTGGGCGGCCAATCCGCCGGCCTGGCCCTGACCACCGCTTCGCCCGCTGGCCGGGCGGCGCTTGACCACATCCGGACGATTGCCGATTCCAATGGCGCGGCCCGGCAGGGCATGCTTGCGGCATGGCTTTCGATGCATTCGCACTGATCTTGGCCATGCTCGCGCTGGGCATGGTATTCGCACGACGGCGTACCTTCCCGGACAACGCTGCCGACACGCTCAACCGCGTGGTGCTGTACCTGTGCCTTCCCGCCGCAGTGCTCACCTACGTGCCGCGCCTGCAGCTGGACCTGTCGCTGGCCGGCATCATCGCCACTCCCTGGCTGTTGATGCTGTTGAGCGTGGGCCTGGTCAGCCTGGCCACGCGCCTGTTCGGCTTCGAGCGGCAGGTGCATGCGGTGCTGCTGCTGTGCGTGGCGTTGTGCAATTCCAGCTTCATCGGCTATCCGATGGTGCGTGCACTGCTGGGCGACCATGCCTTGCCGTACGCCGTGGTCTACGACCAGTTCGGCACCTTCGTGCTGCTCTCGACCTTCGGCCTGTACGTGCTGGCCCGCTACAGCGGCGATGCGCCGCCCACCGCCGGCGAGATCCTGCTGCGCATCCTCCGCTTCCCGCCGCTATGGGCACTGCTGTTCGCGGTGACGCTGATGCCGGCCGAGCCGCCGTCGTGGGTCGCCTCGGCCTTGAAGAGCCTGGCCGACGCGATGTTGCCGCTGGTGATGCTGGCGGTCGGCCTCACCATCCAGTTGCGCCTGTCGCGTGCCGAGCTGGCGCCCCTGGCGGTGGGTCTGTTGCTCAAGCTGCTGGTGTTGCCGGCGGTGGCCCTGCCGCTGTCACTGGCCTTTGGCCTGCGTGGTGAGATGCTGCAGGTCAACGTGCTGGAGACGGCCATGCCGACCATGATCACCGCCGCCGCGCTGGCCATCTCGCACCGGCTGGCGCCGCGCCTGGCCGCGGCGATGGTGGGGTATGGCATCGTGCTGTCGCTGGTGACCCTGCCGGCGTGGGTGTGGGTGCTGGCAAGGGTGGGCTGACCTGCTCCCCGGCGTCGATGAATGTCTGGACCAAGGATGATCGAATGAGAGACAACGGCAGGAATGGAAGTGTGTTCGCAAGGGAGTTCCGGGCGTGGACCATGCGCCTGCGGATGAGCGCAATGGTCGCCGTGGCGGGGGCCTGGCTGGCAGTGAAGCCCGGCACCCTGCTGGCCCAGCCCGCCATGCCCAAGGATATCCGTGTGAACGCGGAGGCGATCGAGGCGCGCGTTCAGGCTCTGGTTGCAAGTGGCGATCCGAAGGATCTGTGGGCTGCGGGTTACTGGCACGTGTTTGCGGACCAGCGGCCTGACGATGGGCGTGGTGACCGGGACAACAGCGGACGGAGCCGGCAGGCGATGCAATGGATCCGGCAGGCGGCGATCGAGGGTAGCGAGGATGTCTGGCTCGCGAAGATCGCCCTCGTACTCTGCCTCGGTGAGCCGAAATCACGCTGCGATGTCGAGCGCGCGCTCCGTACCGCTGAAACCCAGGCTGCGGACGACATGTTCGTTCAAAACCTGGTTCTGCTCCACATGTCCAACAAGGGGGATGCGGAGGACAAGGCACTCCGTCGCTTTATGGCGGCCACGCGCTATGTGGACTATGCCCGGCAGGAGCAGGCGGTGCTGGCCGGGGCAATGCAGGGCGTTACCCCCGTGCTCCCCCTGTCGGTGTTGTCCACCGGCTTCCTTCCCGAAACCGATATCGAAGCTGATCTCGGTCCGGTTGCGAACGTCGCGGCGGCGCAGATGATGGCTGGCTGGATGTCGCTGACTTCCCTGTGGCCGTTGCTGCAAGAGGAATGCCCGGCTGATGGCGAGGACGATGTCCACATACTCGGGAAGTGCCGGGACATGCTCATGGCCATGACCGCCAGTACCTCTCTCCAGGAGTTGATGTTCGTGTATTCGAGGTTGCCGGCGTACAGCCGGACTGCTCAGGAGAAGCGGCGCTGGGAAGCGAAACACAGGCAGATCTTCTGGGTCATCGAGCAGCTGGCCGCGCAAGGTTCCGGGACGGCATCTGCCCCACTTCCGGTGAAGGCATCGGAGTACTGGACGTGGGTGGCCGATGAAGGCGAATGGGAGGCGATGCGTCGCTTGTTGATCAGCACGGGGTTGCCTGATCAGCCGCCGAAGGAATGGCAACTGCCGGAGGGCAGTGATATCTGAACCTGGCAATCCTTCTTCGATGGGGGATTCCGCCGATTCTTATGTTGATGGTTGACCTGCAATAGGCAATAGGAAAGAACATGCCCATACGCGGAATTTTTGCAGTGCTGCTGATGGTGGCCTCGTTCACGGGCCGCGCCGAAACACCGCCGGCGGAGGAGATCGCACCGGAGCAGCTGCTGGCGCGGATCGAGGCGCAGAATGCCGCACGCCTGCAACTGGCCCGCGGGCTGGCGGCCACCGGCGAGCCGCGCAAACTGTATGCCGCCTCCCTGCTGGTGCCAATGCGCATGGACCTGGCGAGCAAAGGCCTCAAGCGCGAGCCCGAAGCCGACGCCTGGCTCGCGCAGGCCATTGCGTCCGGCAGCACGCAGCCGCTGATCGCGATGGAAGCCGTGCGGCGTTGCATCGGGAAGGACGCCTGTGCCATCGATGCCGCGGTGCAGACCTTGCAAGGGGACGGTGCCGCCGATGCCGGTTCGCAACTGCTGCTGAAGCGGCTGGCCGAACACCGCAAGGACGCTGCCCAGGCCGCGCAGGCGTGGCAGCGGGCGACGCATGCCACGCGTTACGGTGACTCGCTGGCACAGCTGGTGGGCTTGCTGGATGAAGCCACGCGCGACGTGCCGTGGCCGGTCTCCGATGCCGCGCGCGCGGCCGAATGGGAGCAGCGCAATGGCGGCAGCTATGCCGACCAGGAGCGCGCGATCACGTTGTTCGGCATCGCCGCGACGGTGTGGATGCCGGAGCTGAAAACGGCCTTCGACGCGTGCCCGAAGGACATCGGTGAGCCCGCGAGGAGGCAGGCGTGCGAACGCGTGTTCTCGCTGATGGCCGACAGCACCTCGAACGCGGTGGCCCAGGCCGGTGCCCGATGGATGTTCGAAGCCAGCGCGGGCACGCCCGCGCAGTCACGGTGGGAGGCGCGCCGGCGCCTGCTGGCGTGGATCAGCGTCCGTGCCAGCGGCGTGCTCGGATCGGAAGAGGGCACCGCGCCCAAGGTGAGCCCCGCCGACTACATGCGCTGGATCGGTGATGACGGGGAACTGCCGGCCATGCGCCGCCTGCTGGCCGTGCATGGCATCGCCGCCGAGCCGCCGGCGGACTGGCAACCGCCGTCCACGCCACGGTGAGCCGAAGCCCGCCTGTGGCATCGGCAAAGCCGGAGGCGGTCAGGTTCGCGGGCAGTTGGTGATGGGTGGGCGAACGTTTCCCGGGCGTGCCGTGCTCACCCGGGCCAGGTGATGCATGCCGCGGCTCAATCGGCCGGCACGGTGCGCTCGCGCGCCCAGTCGCGCAGCGACTGCACCTGTTCGGCCATCAGCACCGACAGCGGCCGGGTGTTGCGGATCTCGGCCATCAGCAGCTCGGTGTCCAGCGGGCGCTGCTCGGCGTGCGCGGCATACAGCCCGGCCACCACCGCCTGTTCGATCTCGGCACCGGAGAAGCCCTCGCTGGCCGCCGCCAGGGCGGGCAGGGCGAAGGCTTCCGGGTCCAGCTGGCGGCGTTGCAGGTGCAGTTGCAGCAGCTCCACGCGCACGTCCGGGGCCGGCAGGTCGACGAAGAAGATCTCGTCGAAGCGGCCCTTGCGCAGCAGTTCGGCCGGCAGCTCGTGCACCTGGTTGGCGGTGGCGACGATGAACACCGGCGCCTTGCGCTCGGCCAGCCAGGTCAGCAGGTAGCCCAGCACCCGGCGCGACACGCCGCCGTCCTCGCCGTTGCTGGCCAGGCCTTTCTCGATCTCGTCGATCCACAGCACGCACGGGGCCAGCTGCTCGGCCGAGGTCAGCGCCTCGCGCAGGTTCTTCTCGGTCTCGCCGTGGTACTTGTTGTACAGCGTGCCGAAATCCAGCCGCAGCAACGGCACGCCGAAGCCGGCGGCGGTGGCCTTGGCCAGCATCGACTTGCCGCAGCCCTGCACGCCCAGCAGCAGCATGCCCTTGGGCGGGTCCAGCCCCGGCGGGGCGTTGCCGGAGACGAACACCGCCCGGCGCTGCTCGATCCAGCGCTTGAGCCGGCGCGCGCCGGCCACCTCGTTGAAGCGCGCCGAGTCGTACTCGTAATGCAGGTTGCCGCTGCGGTTGAGCAGCTCGAACTTGAGCTTGGCCAGCTGTGGCAGGTCGTCGGCCTGCAGTGCGCCGTCCTCGTAGATCAGCTGGCGGGCGATGCGGCGGGCGTCGGTCATGCTCAGCCCGCGCAGGTTGCGCAGGATCTGCTGCACCGCGTCCTGGTCGGCCTCGACCCGGCGCCCGCCGTTGTCCCTGGCGTAGCTGGCCGCCTCCTCGCGCAGCATCTTCAGCAGCGCGTTGGCGTCGGGCAGGCGCGGGTTGAAGCGGGTGGCCAGGGCCTCCAGCTCCGGCGGCAGCTCGACCTTGGCCCCGACCAGCACCAGCACGTGTGGCTGGCTGTGGCGGCGCTGGACGATGTCGCGCAGCAGCCGCTGGTGGCTGGCGTAGCCCAGGTAGGGGTGGAAATCGAGCAGCAGGTAGATGCCGCGCTGCTCGGCCTCCTGGATCATCCGCAGCACCGAGCTGGCGTCGGGCGGGCCGAACGCCTCGTCCTCGCGGTCCATGTCGATCCGGCGCAGGCCCTCGGTGATCGACCAGCGGTACAACGCCCGCCAGACGTGCATCAGCGCCTGCCGGAACAGCTCCACGACCCGCGACTCATCCTGGGTCTGGATGACGATCAACGGCGTGTTGGCGCGGATCAGCGCGGTCAGGTCCTGCAGTTCGCTCATGGTGGTTCCATCCCGGGGGCGACACGATAGCAAAGCCGGGCCCCGGGGCCGACCCTCACCCGGTGACTACCTTTGGTCATGCAACGCGGTGTACGCTGCGGGGACGTTCCGCGGAAACGAGGCGTGCATGAAGACGATCCTGGTAGCCGGCTCCAAGGGCGGTGTCGGCAAGACCACCATCGCCACCCACCTGGCCGCGCATTCGGCCCTGGCAGGCCATGCCACGGTGATTGCCGATGCCGATCCGCAAGGCTCCAGCAGCCGCTGGGCCGAGCGCCGGGCCATGCTGGACAGCGCCGTGCTGCCGGTCGACGTGCACCGCAAGAAGAACTGGGAAAAGCTGATCCCCGACGGCACCGAGCAGGTCATCATCGATGCCCCCGCCGGCGCCTACGGCGAGGACCTGGAGCGCTTCACCGACATCGCCGACGCGGTGGTGGTGCCGGTCCTGCCCTCGGCCTTGGACATCGAGGCCATCGTCGGCTTCCTCAATAGCCTGTCCAAGCTCAAGCGCGTGCATTCGCGCGCGCTGCCGGTGGGGCTGGTGCTCAACCGCACCAAACCGTGGACGCAGACATCGCAACAGGCCCGGCAGATGCTGGGCCAATGGCCGTATGAGGTGGTCGCGCAGCTGCGCGACAGCCAAAGCTACGTGGTGATGGTCGGGCTGGGCCGCAGCCTGTTCGACTATCACTCCGCCCAGGTACGCGAGCACCAGCAGGACTGGGAGCCGCTACTCAAATGGTTGAACAAGGTCTGACAGGAGTACTCCCCGGCCATGCGTGAACTGATCCTGCTGCGACATGCCCATGCCGAACCGGCCAACAACGGCCTGGCCGACATCGATCGTCCCCTTTCCCCGCACGGGCTGGCCGAGGCCGAGGCCGCCGGGCGCTGGCTGCTGGAGCAGAAGCTCACCCCGGACCGGGTGCTGTGTTCGCCGGCGCGACGGACCCGCGAGACGCTGGAGGCGGTGCTGGCACTGACCGGCTACGTCGAGCAGCGGCTGGAGGAGCGCATCTACGACGCCATGCCCGGCACCTTGGCGGCGCTGGTGGATGAGCACCGCGAGGTCGAGCGGCTGCTGGTGGTGGGCCACAACCCGGGCCTGGAACAGCTGGTGGCGCTGATGCACAGCGGCCAGTCCGGGGATTACCGCGGCATGCCGCCGGCCTCGGTGGCGGTGCTGTCGCTGCCGATGGAGGCATCGATAGAACCGGGCATAGCCCGTCTGGCGGCGTTCTGGTGGCCGTAAGTCCATGGGTTTGTTCCGTGGCGGGCTGCTGCTGGGCTTGCTGATCGGGCCGGTTTCGTCCTTCGCGGCGGAACCGCCCCAGTTCGACCCGGCTCATTCACAGTTCGGCTTCGAGATCCGCACCCGCTTCGGCCAGAAGATCGAAGGGGTGTTCCGCCGTTTTGATGCACAGGCCACCGCGCTGCCCAACGGGCAGCACCAGGTGGTGCTGCGCATGTACACCCAATACGTCGAGATCCCGGACAAGCCGCGCTACACCGGCTGGATGCGCGGCGAGGATTTCTTCGACGTGGCGCGTTACCCGGTGATCGAGTTCCGCTCCGATCCGTACTCGCCGGAGCTGATCCACCAGGGCGGCGACGTCAATGGCTGGTTGACCATCCGCGGCATCAGCCGCCGGGAGACGCTGCACCTGGCAAAGCCTGAATGCGCACGTCCCGGCTATGATTGCGACCTCGTCAGCCGGGGCACCGTCCAGCGCGGGCGGTACGGCATGGACAGCTGGCAGATGGCCCTGGGTGATCGAGTGACCTTCATATTGCGTACGCGCCTGAGCAGCGCCCCCCCAAAGTGAACCCTTTCGTACGACTTTTCCTGCTGCTGGCGGCGCTGCTGGCCGGCGGTTGCGCCTCGCTGTCGCCGCAGCAGCGCGACCGTGCCCAGGGCATTGCCATCGCCGCGCGCTCGACCGTGGTGGACTGCGACCGGCCGGACCGCTGCGCGCTGGATTCGCCGCTGCGCGCGCTCGGCGGGCAGGCCATCACCGAATCGGCGCCCGGGCTGCCGCGCCACTACGCCACCATCGTGGACGAGGGCGAACTGGCGCTGGTGGCGCGCCTGAACCTGATCCGCAGCGCCACCCGCAGCATCGACCTGCAGACCTATATCTTCGACACCGACGACAGTGCGCGGCTGGTGATCGACGAACTGCTGGCCGCCGCCCGGCGCGGGGTCAAGGTGCGGGTGCTGATCGACCAGCTCTCGGCGATCTCCGACGTGCAGATGCTGGCCGCCCTGTCCGGGGCGCATGCCAACTTCGAGCTGCGCGTCTACAACCCTGCCTTCGGCAAGGCCAAGCTGAACTACCTGGACTACGCCGGCAGCGTGCTGTGCTGCTTCCGCCGCTTCAACCAGCGCATGCACAACAAGCTGCTGGTGATCGACGACGTGCTGGGCGTGGTCGGTGGCCGCAACTACCAGGACGATTACTACGACTGGGACAACGAGTACAACTTCCGCGATCGTGACGTGATCGTCGCCGGTCCGGAGGCGCGGGAAATGGCCGCCAACTTTGAGTCGTTCTGGGTCGCGCAGCGCAGCGTGCCGGCCGAACGGCTCAACGACGTGGGCCGGGCCCTGCTCAAGCAGGGGGTGCCGGCGATGCCGCAGGCCAACTTCCGCCACCCCGAGCGGATCGAGCGGGTGGGCGAGGAGGCAACCGACCCTTCGTTCATCGACGAGGCCTTCGTGCAGACCGCGCTGCCGGTGCGGTCGGTGGCCTACGTGGCCGACCTGCCGCGCAAGCATCGCCGCGAGGACGATGATCCGGACGATGGCCAGCATGTCACCGAGCCGCGGCTGGATGCCCTGATCGCCTCGGCCAGGACCGAAGTGCTGCTGCAGACGCCGTACCTGGTGTTGTCCAAGCCGGCCCAGCAGCTGTTCCGCGACCTGCGCAAGCGCGAGGCCGCGCCGCGGGTGGTGGTCTCGACCAACAGCCTGGCCGCCACCGACAACCCGATCGTCTACGCGCTGTCGTACAAGTACAAGCGCCGCAACCTGCGCGAACTGGGCTTCAACATCTACGAATACAAGCCGTTCCCGCTCGATGCGCCGGTCAACTACCCCGGGCTGCTGCCCGAGCCGGTGGACGTCGAATCGGTGCCGTCCGGCCGCAACCGGGTGATCGGCGGCAGCGCGGCCGGCAGCAACGTGCGCGGCAGCGGCTCGGGCCGGCGCAACACGCCCGGAGGCAGCGACGTCGAACGCGAGGTGCTGCGCACCGAGACGCGCCCCTCGTTCCTGAGCCGGCGCGCGGCCAACCGGCCGCTGCCGGTGACCCGCAGCGGCGCGCGCATGGGCCTGCATGCCAAGTCGCTGGTGGTGGACCGCCGCATCGGCGTGATCGGCACCCACAACTTCGACCCGCGCAGCGAGAACTACAACACCGAGGGCGCGGTGATCATCGAGGATGCCGCCTTCGCCGAGCAGTTGGCGCGCAGCATCGAGCGCGACATCGCCCCGGACAACTCCTGGGTGGTGGCGCCGCGCGAGAAGGCACCGGTGTTCTCCGGCCTGAACTACAGCATCGGCAAGGCGTCCGAAGCGCTGCCGGTGCTCGATTTTTGGCCATGGCGCTACGCCACCATCTATGAGTTCAAGCCCGGCCCGGACTGCCCGCGACCGCTGCCGCGGCAGGACCCCGGCTTCCGCGCCTGCTACACCGCCATCGGCGATTTCCCGGAAGTGGACGTCGGCCCGAAGTGGCTGCTGGTGCGCATGCTTACTGCCTTCGGCGCCGGGTTGGTGCCCATCCTCTGACTGCGTCCCCGCAAAGGTTCAAGCCATGTCCCGAGTATTCCGCGCCCCCGTCGACCTGGAACAGGTCAATGCCCTGAGCCGCAACACCCTGATCGACCACCTCGGCATCGTGTTCACCGCCGCCGGCGAGGATTGGCTGCAGGCCACCATGCCGGTCGACGAACGTACCCGCCAGCCGTATGGCCTGCTGCACGGCGGCGCCTCGGTGGTGCTGGCCGAAACCCTGGGCAGCAGCGCCGGCAACCTGTGCGTGGACCCGGCCGAGCAGGTCTGCGTGGGGCTGGAGATCAACGCCAACCACCTGCGCGCGGCGCGCACCGGCGTGGTCACCGGCACCGCGCGGGCGCTGCACGTGGGCCGCACCACCCAGGTGTGGGAGATCCGCATCGAGAACGAAGACGGCAAGCCGGTGTGCATTTCGCGGCTGACGCTGGCGGTGGTGGCCCGCTGAGCGGGCATCGACGCGCGATACCTGCGGCTTAACCCTCCCCAACCTTCCCCTGCTGTGCAAGGGAGGGGGCAATGCGGCTCTACCGTGATCGGTTCGACCCCGCCGAACCACTCCCCCCTTTGGCGAAGCCCAGGGGAGGGCGGGGGAGGGGTTACTGCCACACCGCCGTACCTGTCGCTCAGCCCTCGACCATCGCCGGCAGATGCTCGCGCACCCATTGCGCCAATGCCGGCGCGGGCAGGGCAGGGGTGAAGTGGAAGCCCTGCGCGATGTGATAGCCCTGCTCGCCGAGCAGGCGCAGCTGCTCGCTGCTTTCCACGCCTTCGGCCACCACCTTCAGGTGCAGGCTCTGGCCGATGTGGGCGATGGCCTGGGTCAGCGCGCTGGCCACGCTGTCACGCTCGATCCCGTTGACGAAGCTGCGGTCCAGCTTGAGCTCGCTGATCGGCAGCTGGCGCAGGTAACTCAGGCTGGAATAGCCGGTGCCGAAGTCGTCCATCGACAGGCGCACGCCCAGCGCATGCACTTTGCGCAGGGTCTGCAGGGTGACCGGGTCGGCGTCGAGCAGCACGTCCTCGGTGATCTCCAGGATCAGGTCCGACGCCGAAAGGCCGTGCTCGTGCAGGATCCGGCTGATCATCTCGGCCAGCGCCGGGCTGTGGAAGTTGGTCGGTGACAGGTTGACCGAGACCGAGGGCACCTCCAGCCCATCCTCGCGCCAGTCGGCCAGCTGGTGGCAGGCCTCGTGCAGCGCCCATTGGCCAAGGTCGCCGATCAGGCCGGTTTCCTCGGCCAGCGGGATGAAGCGGACCGGCGGCACGTTGCCCAGCCGCGGGTGGTGCCAGCGGGCCAGGGCCTCGACGCTGTGCAGGCGGCCATCGTGCAGGTCGATCTGCGGCTGGTAGTGCAGTTGCAGCTGGCCCAGCGCGAGGGCTTCGCGCAGGGCATTCTCCAGCGCCAGCCGTTCCTGCGCGCTCTGGTCCATCTCGCAGCTGTAGAAACGGGCCAGGTTGCGGCCGCTGTGCTTGGCCTGGTACATCGCCATGTCGGCGCGGTGCAGCAGGGTTTCCATGCTCGTGCCGTCGTGCGGGAACACGCTGATGCCGATGCTGGCCGAGGGCCGGATCTCCATCTCTCCCAGCTGCAACGGCTCGCCCAACGCGCGCAGCAGGCGTTCGCTGTGTTCGTCGGCGCCCTGCGCGTCGCAGCCGTTGAGCACCACCACGAACTCGTCGCCGGACAGGCGGCCGACGATGTCCATCGGCCCGGTCTGCTCCTGCAGTCGGCGCGCGACCACCCGCAGCAGTTCATCGCCGCCGGGGTGGCCGAAGGAATCGTTGACCTGCTTGAAGCGGTCCAGGTCGATGAACAGCACCGCCAGCGACTGGTGGGTGTGGCCGGCGGCGCTGATCGCCTGGTCGGCGCGGGCATGCAGCAGGCTGCGGTTGGGCAAGCCGGTGAGGTCGTCGTAGAAGGCCAGCCGGCGGATGCGGTTGCGCGCTTCCTCGCGTTCCAGCGCCAGCGCGCACAGATGCACGATCACCTCGACCAGGCGCCGGTGGAAGCTGTCCGGCTCCATCGGCTGCCGGTAATAGAACGCGAAGGTGCCCAGCACGCGGCCGTCGCTGGACTTGATCGGCGTGGACCAGCACGCCGCCAGGCCGTACTGCAGGGCCAGGTGGCTGACGCCCTCCCAGTTAGGGTCGCTGGCGATGTCGCGCGCGACCACGGTTTCGCCGCAATGGGCCGCGGTGCCGCAGCTGCCCGAATGCGGGCCGACCGGCGTGCCATCGACCAGCTTGCTGTAGGCCTCCGGCAGGCTGGGCGCGGCCAGCGTGCGCAGCCGGCCGTCCTCCACGCGCAGCACCGAGCAGGTGACCTGCGGGGCGATCTTCTCCACCTCCTCGCACATCATCTGCATGATCTCGGCGGTGGGTACCTCGCGCACCATCGCATCGAGCATGCGGTGCTGCAGGACCTCATGCACCTTGGTGCGGGTGATGTCGGTCAGCACCACGACCATGTTCACCAGCTTGCCGTAGTCGTCGAAGATCGGGTTGATGGTGACCGAACACCACAGCGGCTGGCCGTCCTTGCGGTACAGGCGCTCGTCGGCGCGGATCGACTGCCCGGACATCAGTCGCGTCATGTAGGCGGCCATCTGTTCGCCGGAATGATCGTCCGGCGCCAGCAGGGTGGGGACGTAGCGGCCGAGCAGCTCGCTGTCCAGGAAGCCGAACAGGCGACGGAAACCCTTGTTCGGGTAGACCACGTGGGCCTGGGCATCGGTGATCAGCACCGCGCTCTGGGTCTCGTCGAACCCCAGCGACAGCAGCCGCTCGCGCTCCTGCGCCTGGCGCCGCGCGGTGACGTCGCTGATCAGTGCCATGTGGATGTCGCGGCCGCCGCTGGACACGTGCGACAGGGTCACGCTGATCCAGCAGTGGCTGCCGTCCTTGCGCACCAGCTGGATGTCATGCGGCGCCAGGGCCAGTTCCTGCACGCGGTTGCTGGCCCCCGGGTACAGGCGGGTGTCATAGCGCTCGCGCATGGAGGGCGGGGCCAGCTGGCCCAGGTTCCTGCCCAGCATTTCCTCGCGCGGCCAGCCGGAGATGGTCTCCATGGCGCGGTTGAGGTACAGGATGGTGTTCTGTTCGTCGAACAGGATCACGCCGCTGCCAATGCGCTCCAGCGCGGCAGAAAAGAAGTGCAGCATGTCCTCTGTCGATGACAGCAGCTGCCGGTGCATCACCACGCTCCCCTGAACGTTGGAACCGTTTTACACACTTACGGCGCGGGAAGGGTAACGCTGAAGGTCCAGCCGGGCCCCTTGGCCCGCGTGATGTCTGGATACTGTGCCGCAACGCACCTTTCCGTGTCCTAGCAGCAATACCCTGCCGCCGTAACAGTCGCTGGCACAAGCCGGACCGCATCCGGTATCGTGCGCGGATGATCTCCCCCCGTCCCGCCCGCCAGGGCGGTGTGGCTCGCGTGTTCCGTTACCTGTACCGCGTCCCGCTGCTGCTGGTGCACATCGTCCTGTTCCTGCCGCTGATCCTGTTGCTGATGGCCCCGCCATTCGGCCGCATCGGCGGGCCTGCCGATCCCCTGGAGCACCGCGTGGTGCGCTGGTGGTCGGGCGTGCTGATGTGGATCTTCGGCTTCCGGCTCAAGCGCTTCGGCCAGCCGCTGCCGGGGCCGGTGCTGTTCGTGGCCAACCACGTGGGCTGGGTCGACATCTGCATGATCCACAGCCAGAAGATGGTCGGTTTTGTCGCCAAGCGCGAGATCGCCGGCTGGCCGCTGGTCGGCTGGCTGGCCAGCCGTGGGCATACCATCTACCACCAGCGCGGCAACACCGAGTCGCTGGGCGGGGTGATGGAGGAAATGGTCAAGCGTCTGAACGAACAGCGGCCGGTGGCGGTGTTCCCCGAAGGCCGCACCCGCGGTGGCCACGAAGTGGGCCCGTTCCACGCCCGCATCTTCCAGGCGGCGGTGGAGGCCAACGTGCCGGTGCAGCCGGTGGCCTTGCGCTACGGCGTGCGCGGTGACGCGCAGACCATGGTGGCGTTCGGGCCGGGCGAGAGCTTCTTCGGCAACTTCCTGCGCCTGCTCGGCGAGCCGGCGCGTGCGGCGCAGGTGCACTTCCTCGCGCCGATCGGCAGCCAGGACCTGGAAGGTCGCCGCCGCATCGCCGAAACCTCGCGTGCGCGCATCGTGGCGGTGATGGAAGGGCCGTGAGGCGATGTCGGTCGTGCGCCTGCCGTCGTCGGAAAGCCGCCAGCCAGACGCGCTGAACGCCGCCGATTACCTGCCGCCGCGCTGGTTGCGCAATCCCCACCTGCAATCGATGCTGGCTTCGAGCCGGCTGCGCCTGCGCCGCGGCCTGCAGCTGCTGGCCGCCACCGGCGCGGTCAACCGCGAACTGATCCTGGACGGCGGTGACGGCGTGCGCCTGCAGGCCTGGCACAGCAGCGTGCCGGGCCGTGCCCCGGTCGGGCTGGCGCTGCTGCTGCATGGCTGGGAAGGCAGCACCGAGTCGAGCTACATGCGCATGACCGCCGCGCGCATGCTGGAGGCCGGCTTCGACGTGGTGCGGCTGAACTTCCGCGACCACGGCAACACCCACCACCTGAACCCGGGCATCTTCCACTCCTGCCGCATCGATGAAGTGGTGCAGGCCGCCGGCGACGTGGCGCGCCGTTTCCCGGACCTGCCGATGGTGGCCGCCGGCTACTCGCTGGGCGGCAACTTCGTGCTGCGCCTGGCCCTGCATGCACCGGCCGCGGGCGTGCCCCTGCGGCACGTGGCCTCGGTCTGCCCGGTGCTGGACCCGGCGGTGACGATGGAGAGCATCGAGCACGGGCCGGCGATGTACGACTGGTACTTCCGCCGCAAGTGGACCGGCTCGCTGCGGCGCAAGCGCGCGCTGTTCCCCGAGCTGGCCGACTGCGACGACGACGTGCTCAAGCTGGACATCCGCGCGCTGACCGGCTGGCTGGTGAACCGGCATACCGACTTCCCCACGCTGCAGGACTACTTCGAGGGCTACTCGATCGCCGGCCACAAGCTGGCCGGGCTGCAGGTGCCGGCCGAGATCCTGATGGCGCAGGACGACCCGGTCATCCCCTTCGCCACCTTCGACCATTGGCAGCTGCCGAACCACGCACGCCTGCAGATCGCGCGCTGGGGCGGGCATTGCGGGTTCATCGAGAACCTGCGCGGCGATGGCTTCTCCGAGCGCTGGGTCACCCGGCAACTGCTGGCGGCGTTGCCAGGCTGAACCGTGGCGCGGCGGGCGCGCCCGCTACAATGGGTTTTTTGCGCTCACGCTGGACCGCCATGCAAGACAAGATCATCGAAGCCCTGCGCCGCAACGCCAACGACGACGCGGTGTCCCTGGCCCGCGAATGGGTGGCGGCCGAACCGCAGCAGGCGCAGGCCCATCGCTGGCTGGCGCTGGCCCTGCAGCAGGACAACCAGCTGGAACAGGCCCAGGCCAGCCTGGACCAGGCACTGGCGCTGGCGCCGGAAGAGGCCGCCCTGCACCTGCAGCACGCCGGCCTGCTGCTGGCCCTGCGCCAGCTCGAGGCCGCCGACCAGGCGCTGGACCGCAGCACCGCGCTCAACCCCAATGAATTCTCCGCCTACCTGATGCAGGCGCACCTGGCGCTGGGCCGCGAGGACATCGACGAAGCCGACCGCCTGATCCGCCTGGCCGAACGCGTGGACCCGGACAGCCCGGAGCTGGGCGCGGTGCAGGGCATGGTCGCGTTGCGCCGCGGCGAGCTGGACCGCGCGCTGGGCGTGCTGTCGGCCGCGGTCGAGCGCCTGCCGCGCGATCCGCGCCTGCTCTACGCACTGGGCTTCGCCTATCTGGGCAAGGACATGCCGGCGTTCGCCGAGCAGGCCTTCCGCCGCGTGCTCGAACTGGTCCCGGACAACCAGGCGCTGCGCGGCCTGCTGGTGCAGCTGGCGCTGCGCCAGGGCCATGTCGACAACGCGGCCGAAGTGATGCGCGAGGTGCTGGCCAGCAAGGGGGGCGACACCCCCGGCCTGCGACGCCTGGCCGGTGAACTGGAGCTGGCCTCCGGCCAGCCGCTGCAGGCGCTGGAACACCTGCGCCCGCTGCTGTCGCAGCTGCCCGGTGACCGCGGCACGCTGCAGATGCTGCTGGTGGCCTGGCAGCGACTGGGGCGCGAGGAGGAAGCCAGCGCCGCGCTGGATGCGGCACTGGAAGCCCACCCGCAGCTGCACGACCTGTGGCTGGCCCGCCTGGCGATCCCGGCGGTGGGCAGCCCGGAAGCGGTGGCCGTGGTCGAGCGCTGGCTGGCGGCCATGCCCGACCATGTGCCGGCGCTGGAAGCCCGCATGCGGCTGCATGACATGAACGAGGAAAGCGACGCGGCCGAGGCCATCGCCCGCCGCATCGCCGCGCTGGAGCCGGGCCGCGTCAGCGCCGAGCAGCGCATCGTCGAAGCCCTGCTGCTGCGCGATGCGCCCGCAGCCGCGGCGCATGTCCAGGCACTGATCGACAGTGCCCCGGAAGCCGCTCGGCCGAACCTGCGCAGCTGGCTGGGCACCGTGCAGGACCGTGGCGGCAACCCGGCCGGCGCGGTGGCCACCTGGCTGCAGCTGCATGCCGAGCAGGCCGCCACGCGCCTGCCGCTGCCGCCGCAGGCCAAGGCCCCGGTGGAATGGCCGGCGCTGGGTGAGGTGGCCGACGACAACGCGATGCGCCCGCTGTTCGTCTGGGGCGCGCCGGGCTCGGGCGTGGAGCGCGTGGTGACGGTGATGGCGGCCGGCAGCCGGGTGCTGCGCGCCGACCGTTTCGGTGCCACCCCGCCGACCGACGGTTTCCAGAACTACCTGACCCTGCAGCGGCTGGCCACCGATGCGCTGACGCCCGAGCAGCTGGTGCAGCAGTGGCGCGAGCAGCTGCCGGCGCGCGGCATCGCCGACGGCAACGTCATCGACTGGCTGCTGTGGTGGGACAACGCGCTGTTGTGGGCGCTGCGCCCGCAGCTGCCGGAAGGCCGCCTGGTGGTGGCGGTGCGCGACCCGCGCGACATGTTCATCGAATGGCTGGCGCTGGGCGCACCGGCGCCGCTGGCGCTGACCTCGTCGATGGACGCGGCGCAGTGGCTGGCACGCTCCGTGGAGCAGGTGGCCGAGCTGCACGAGGGCGACCTGTACCCGCACCTGATCCTCCGCACCGACGAGGCAGTGAACGACCCGGCGGCGATGGGCGCGCTGCTGGAGCAGGCCTTCGGCGTGCGCTTCCCGCAGGTGCGCAGCCTCGGCCCGGGCACCGTCGAGGCCGGCCACTGGCGCCGCTACGCCCAGGTGCTGGCGGCGGAATTCCTGTATCTCACCCCGGTCGCGGTGCGACTGGGCTACCCCGAAGCCTGACCCGAGGACCCCCGATGAAACTGGACAGCCAGAGTTTCAGCAACGGCCAGCCGATCCCGGCCGAGTTCGCCGCCGGCCAGCCGTCCGGCGTTGCCGGCAACCGCAACCCGCAGCTGTCCTGGCACGACGTGCCCGAAGGCACGCGCTCGTTCGCCCTGCTGTGCGTGGACCCGGACGCGCCGACCGTGGCCGAGCTGGTCGGTCGCGACGATGTCGGCATCCCGCTGGACCAGCCACGCGCTGATTTCGTGCACTGGGTGATGGTGGATATCCCCGCCGACGTGCGGGAGATCGCCGCCGGCAGCTGCAGTGACGGCTTCACTGCGCATGGCAAGCAGCAACCGGCAGGCCCGGCCGGCGCGCGCCAGGGCATCAACGACTACACCGGCTGGTTCGCCGGTGACCTCGACATGGCGGGAACCTATTTCGGCTATGACGGCCCGTACCCGCCGTTCAACGACGAGCGCCCGCACCGCTACTTCTTCCGCGTGTTCGCGCTGGACGTGGCGTCGCTGCCGGTGGAAGGCGCCTTCACCGCCGCCGATGTGTTCAGCGCGATGCAGTGCCACGTGCTGGCCGAAGCCGCGTTGCACGGCACCTACACGTTGAACCCGCACCTCTGACCGGGCGCGGTGCCGCCACACGGCGGCAGGGAACCGAAATGACGAGGGCGCCTTGCGGCGCCCTCGTCGTCTGCTTCGCAGCGGTGGCTTACTTGCCCACCTGCTCCGAGCTGACCACCATGTCCAGCACGTAGGCCAGCGAAGACGCGTCGGCCGGCGGGTTCTTCACCTGGAAACGCTTCAGGCGCAGCACGTTGCGCACGCCCGGCTGGTGGGTGTAACCCTCGATGTTGCCGTAGAAGTTCTCCCACTCACCGCGCTTGCCCTGCTCCAGGCCCTGCTCGTTGTACTTCACCTCGCGCACCTGCAGGCACTGCGCATCACGCATCACGCCGTGGGTGCAGGGCTTGGTCTGTGCATCGACTTCCAGGAACACGCGCTCGCCCTCGCCGCCGTAGCGGGCTTCGGCGGTCGGCTCGGCGCGGAAGGTCAGCACGTCGCCATTGGCGGCGGCCAACACCAGCTGCGACGCATCCAGCGAACGGATCGTCAGCTTGCCCTGCAGGCGCTCGCTGACCAGGCCGTCCAGCGCCATCACGCCCGGCTCGCCGCAGGCCATGTTGGTGGACATCATGTTGCCGACGCTGAGTGCGTCGCCTTCCAGCGTGTAGCCACCGCCCATGCCGTTGCAGGCATTGCTCACGCTCAGGCGGCCGTCCTTGAAGTCCAGCGTGACCGGCTTGTCGGCGCGCACGAACAGCGCGTCCACGCGCTTGCCGGCCGAATCCACGGCGGTGTCGAGCAGCCAGTGGTTGGCGCCCAGCTGGGTGGCGTCGATCGAGGCCGCCGCGGCCGGGGTGGCGGTGCTGGCGGCGGGGGTGGCTTCACTCTTGGTGGTCGTCTGCGACGGGTTGCTGCAGGCGGCCATCAGGGCCAGCGGCAGGGCCAGCATGAGGATGCGCTTCATGGACAACTCCTTGGGTTTTGGAAAGGATTCGGGACGACAAACGGATGAAGCTGCCGGCCGGGGTTGAGGGCGCCGGGGCGCGTTCAGTTTCCAGCAGGCAAGAACAGCAGCAAGCCAATGCCCAGTGCGATGCGGTATAGCGCGAAGCCCGTGAAGGGCCGGCGCTTGATGTAGTCCAGCAGCCACTTCACCACCACGAAGCCGGTGATGACGGCGGCGGTGAAGGCCACGCCGACGTCGGTCCAGTTCTCGCTGCCGAGCTGCCCGTCCTTGGCAAGTTCCAGAAACGCGTAGCCACTGGCGGCGAACATGGTGGGAATACCCACCAGGAAGACGAACTCGGCCGCGGCGGCGCGGCGCGTCAGGCCCAGCAGCATGGCCAGGAAGATGGCCGCCGCCGAGCGCGAGGTGCCGGGGAACACGCCGGCCACCACCTGTGCCAGGCCGACGCCGATGGCCACCGTCCAGGTGACCGTCTCGCGGTCGGGCAGGCGTGCGGCGAAGCGTTCGGCGGCCAGCATCCAGACGCCACCGATGACCAGCGCCCACGCCACCGGGGTCACCGTTTCCGGCAGCTCCCAGCCGGCCAGGCGTACCGGCAGGCCGACCACGGCGGTGACCAGGAAGGCCACGCCCAGCTTCATGACGTAGTCGCGGTTCTCGCGCTGGCCCAGGCCGGTGGCCAGTGTCCACAGCCGCTGCCGCAACGCCAGCGTCACCGCCAGGATGGCACCGGCCTGGATCACGATGTTGAAGAAGTCCGAGCGGCTACCCAGCCAGTGCTGGGCAATCAGCAGGTGGCCGGTGCTGGAGATGGGGAGGAATTCGGTGAGGCCTTCGAGAATGCCCAGCAGGAGGGCGGAGAGCAGGTCGGACATGGAGATCGGTGGGGAAAAAGGCCGGTACAGCATAGTCCAAGTGATGTGTTGCACCTGCATGGTGCCGTGCACGCCGTTTGCACCTCCGTGGTGCAAGCCAGTCGATGCAATTGCAACTTTCACCAAACAAAAACAATTACTTGCGATGATTTCGGGGTTGGCACGCTACTTGCTCCTTCACCCCCATACGTCATCACCCATCCGAGGTTGCACCCGATGTCCCTGGAAAACGTTGAGAAGCTGATCAAGGACAACCAGGTCGAGTTCGTCGACCTGCGTTTCGTCGACATGCGCGGTATCGAGCAGCACGTGACCTTCCCGGTCTCGATCATCGAGCCGTCGCTGTTCGAGGAAGGCAAGATGTTCGATGGCAGCTCGATCGCCGGCTGGAAGGGCATCGCCGAATCGGACATGGTGCTGCTGCCGGACCCGGACAGCGCCTACCTGGACCCGTTCTACGCCGATCCGACCCTGGTGCTGACCTGCGACGTGCTCGACCCGGCCACCATGCAGGGCTACGGCCGCTGCCCGCGCGGCATCGCCAAGCGCGCCGAGGCCTACCTGAAGTCCTCCGGCATCGCCGACCTGGCCTTCTTCGGCCCGGAGCCGGAGTTCTTCATCTTCGACTCGGTCCAGTTCGCCAATGACATGGGCCACACCTTCTTCAAGATCAACTCCGAGGAAGGTTCCTGGAACACCGGCAAGAGCTACGAAGGCACCAACAGCGGCTACCGCCCGGCCGTGAAGGGCGGCTACTTCCCGGTGCCGCCGACCGACTCGCTGCACGATATCCGCGCCGAGATGTGCAAGGTGCTGGAAAAGGTCGGCATCGAAGTCGAAGTGCACCACCACGAAGTGGCCAATGCCGGCCAGTGCGAGATCGGCGCCAAGTTCAACACCCTGGTCACCAAGGCCGACGAACTGCAGCGCATGAAGCACGTCATCAAGAACGTGGCCCATCGTAACGGCAAGACCGTCACCTTCATGCCCAAGCCGCTGGTCGGCGACAACGGCAGCGGCATGCACGTGCACCAGTCGCTGGCCAAGGAAGGCAAGAACCTGTTCTCCGGTGACGGCTACGGTGGCCTGAGCCAGATGGCGCTGTGGTACATCGGCGGCATCTTCAAGCACGCCCGCGCCATCAACGCCTTCGCCAACTCCGGCACCAACAGCTACAAGCGCCTGGTCCCGGGCTTCGAAGCACCGGTGATGCTGGCCTACTCGGCCCGCAACCGCTCGGCCTCGTGCCGCATCCCGTGGGTGTCCAACCCGAAGGCACGCCGCATCGAAATGCGCTTCCCGGACCCGATCCAGTCCGGCTACCTGACCTTCACCGCGCTGATGATGGCCGGCCTGGACGGCATCAAGAACCAGATCGACCCGGGCGCGCCGAGCGACAAGGACCTGTACGACCTGCCGCCGGAAGAAGAGAAGCTGATCCCGCAGGTCTGCTCCTCGCTGGACCAGGCACTGGAAGCGCTGGACAAGGACCGCGAGTTCCTCAAGGCCGGTGGCGTGATGAGCGACGACTTCATCGATGCCTACATCGCGCTGAAGATGAAGGAAGTGACCGCGTTCCGTGCGGCCACCCATCCGCTGGAATACCAGCTGTACTACGCAAGCTGATCCTTTCAGGTGGCGATGACGAAGGGCACCCCTCCCACCTTCGTCATCGCCGCCGCCTTCAAGGCTGGGGAGCCTTGCAGGCGGTCTGAAGCAGGACGCACGGAAGCACCAGGGGCAAGAGAATCCGGACGCGCGCCATGGGCCATTCCTCCCTCCCGCGTCACTGCCGTCAGCGGCTGGAAAAGTGCTGCCGTCAGCGAGGCCCATGACACGTTCGGCGCAACAGCCAGCGGCCGCATCGCGGCCGGTGGAAGACACGAAACCGGCCCGCAGGCGCGAGCCGGTCTCCTCCACTACGGGACATGCGCATGAAATTGATCTCCGCCATCATCCGGCCATTCAAGCTTGACGAGGTACGCGAGGCACTGGGCGCCGTCGGCGTTTCGGGCATCACCGTCACCGAGGTCAAGGGCTTTGGCCGCCAGAAGGGGCACACCGAGCTGTATCGCGGTGCCGAGTACGTCGTCGACTTCCTTCCCAAGATCCGCATCGAGACCGCCGTCACCGACGACCGCGTGGATGCGGTGATCGAAACCCTGCAGGGCGCGGCCGGCACCGGCAAGATCGGTGACGGCAAGATCTTCGTCACCCCGCTCGAGCAGGTGGTGCGTATCCGCACCGGTGAAACAGGCGCTGACGCGCTCTAACCCCCACAGCCGGAGTCGACAATGCGAACGGAATTTTTCACCGGGCTCAAGGCCCGGTTCGGTGGCCTGTGCCTGTCGTTCATGCTCGCCGTCATGGCGGTGGGCATGCTTCCCTCACACGCGTTGGCCCAGCAGGCCACGCCGCCGCAGCCGGAGGCAACGCAAGGCGCGGCACCGGCGGTTGCCGCCGAAGCCGCCGCCGAGGCGGCACCCAGCTTCGATCGCGGGGACGTGGCGTGGATGCTCACCGCCACCTTGCTGGTGCTGATGATGGTGGTGCCGGGCCTGGCGCTGTTCTATGGCGGCCTGGTGCGTGCCAAGAACGTGCTCTCGGTGCTGAGCCAGGTGCTGGTGGTGTTCTCGCTGGTGCTGATGCTGTGGGTGGCCTATGGCTACAGCGCGGTGTTCAGTGCGGGCAACCAGTTCTTCGGTTCCTTCACCCAATTCGCCTTCCTCAAGGGCTTCACCCCCGAATCGGTGGGCAACACGCCGATCACCGGGTTGCCGGACTTCCTGTTCGTGGCCTTCCAGTCCACCTTCGCCGGCATCACCACCGCGCTGATCGTCGGCGCGTTCGCCGAGCGCATCAAGTTCCGCGCGGTGCTGTTGTTCTCGGCGTTGTGGTTCACCCTGAGCTACATCCCGATGGCGCACATCGTCTGGGGCGGCGGCTATCTCGGTGAGATGGGCGCGATCGACTTTGCCGGCGGCACGGTGGTGCACATCAACGCCGGTGTCGCCGGCCTGGTGGCGGCGTGGTTCGTCGGCAAGCGCCTGGGCTATGGCCAGACCGCATTGAAGCCACACAACCTGCCGCTGACCTGGATCGGCGCGATGCTGTTGTGGGTGGGCTGGTTCGGCTTCAACGCCGGCTCGGCCGCGGCCGCCGACACGGTCGCCTCGCTGGCCTTCATCAACACCGTGCTGGCCACCGCTGCCGCGGTGCTGGGCTGGACGCTGGTGGAGGCGGTGACCAAGGGCCATCCCTCGGCGCTGGGCGCGGCTTCCGGCGCGGTCGCCGGCCTGGTGGGCGTGACCCCGGCCTGCGGCACGGTGGGCCCGCTCGGTGCGATCGTGATTGGCTTCGTCACCGGCATGATCTGCGTGTGGGGCGTGACCGGGCTCAAGCGCCTGTTGAAGGCCGATGACACCGCCGACGTGTTCGGCGTGCACGGCGTGGGTGGCATCGTCGGTGCGATCCTCACCGGCGTGTTCAGCGCACAATCGCTGGGCGGCACCAAGGCCGACCTGGATATCGGCCACCAGCTCTGGGTGCAGGTGGTCAGCGTCGGCTTCACGGTGCTGTGGAGCGCGGTGGTCACCGCGGTGATCCTGCTGGTGGTGCGCGCGCTGGTCGGCCTGCGCGTGAGCGAGGAAGCCGAACGCACCGGCCTGGACGTCACCACCCACGGCGAATCCGCCTACGAGGCCTGAGCGCCGCTTCAAAAGCCCCTCTCCCGCCAGCGGGAGAGGGGTTGAGGTGAGGGCCGCGCCAGCATCCTGCCGTAGGTCACTTGCTTTCCCACCCGTGGCAACGTGCAATGCCCGGCATGAACCACAAACTCCTGTTGCCGCTGGCGCTGGTCGCCGCACTCGCCGCTTGCACCACCACGCCGCAGCGCAATCCCCTGGCGCAATGGGTTCCCTCGGCGAACCACAACGCACGTCAGCCGGTGATCATCGTGCTGCACCACACCGACCAGGATTCGGTGCAGCAGAGCCTGGACACGCTGCGCAGCGCCAACAGCGGCGGCAAGGTGAGCTCGCACTACCTGGTCGGGCGCAAGGGTGACCTGTACCAGCTGGTCGCCGACAGCGAACGTGCCTGGCATGCCGGTGGCGGGCGCTGGGGATCGATCACCGACCTCAACTCCACCTCGATCGGCATCGAGATCGACAACGACGGCGAGAGCCCGTTCAGCGCACCGCAGATCGCCACGCTGCTGCGCCTGCTCGATGACCTGTGCACCCGCTACAACATCCCGCGCAGCCAGATCATCGGCCATGCCGACCTGGCCCCGTCGCGCAAGGCCGACCCCAGCCGCTTCTTCCCCTGGCAGCAGCTGGCCGAGGCCGGCTTCGGTATCTGGCCCAAGGCCAGCGACGGCGCGGCCCCGGAAGGCTTCGACCGCTGGCTGGCGCTGCAGGCGCTGGGTTACCCGATGGACGACCGTGCCGCGGCCGCGCGCGCCTTCCACCGGCGCTTCCGTGGCAGCGACACGTTGCCCGCCGAGCTGGATGCCGAAGATGCCCGCATCCTCTACTCGCTGCTGCAGCAGGTGAAGTGAGCGACCGCGCCCGGTGGCATGGTCGCCGGGCGCGTGCTCAGTTGACGCTGCACTGGACCTGCACGTTGATCTGGCTGTTGGCCGGGAACGCCGTCACCGTCGCCCCGTTGGCGGTCAGCAGGTCCGCCGGCGCCTGCGGGCAGGTCGCGTTGTTGGTGGGCGTGCAGGAGAGCACCTGGCAGTTGGACAGCCCGTTCGTCGGCGTGTCCTTCAGGACCGCGCCACTGGCATCGCCCGGGCCGCCGTTGCGGAACTGCAGCGAGTAGGTCGTGCTGCTCCCGGACGGCACGCTGGCCACGGCATTGGTCTTGGTCACGGAGAGGTCGACGCCGGCCGCATTGGTGAAGGTGCAGACGATGTTCGCGCCCTGGACGATGGCCGCGGCCGGCAGCGTGACGCTGCGGTTGGGCAGGTCCACGGTACCGTTCACGCCGGCAGGCAGGCCGGTGCACTGGATCGCGCTCAGGGCGAAGCCCGGCGTCTGTGCCTCGGTCAGCGTGGTGGCCGTGTTCACCGCCGTCAGCGCACGCGCGCTGCCGGCCACGGCCTGGCCGGCGCTGGTCGTGGTCAGCGTCTGCGAGGGCAGGCCATTGGTGCCGGTGAAGGTGAAGGCGCCCACCGCGCGTTCGCTGATCTTGCGCGCGGTCACCACCGGCCGGGGCGTGTTGGTGATGGTGCAGGTGTACTGCGTGTTGGCCGCCACCGCGATGGTCCAGTCGGGGCCGGTCCCGCTGGGCGTGTAGGCCTGCTGCTGGCCGTTGAGCTGGTAGGACGTGCAGCTGATGCTCTTGTCGTAGTCACCGATGGCCTGGACGCTGTTGGCCGCCATGTCATCGCGCACGACGTGGTTGCCGGTGCTGACCTGCAGCGCGCCGGTGCTGGCCTGCTGCCCCGTCCCGGCGCCGCTGGTGGAGGCCGCGCGCAACGTGTTGCTGCCCTGGCGGATGGAGACGGTGAACTGGTCGTTGGGCGCGATGCGGCCCAGGTTCACCACCTTGTTGACCATGATCGCCGGCACCGGGTAGACGATGCTGCCGGCGCAGCCGCTGGAACTGCTCGCCTGCGAGGGGTCGCTGAACTGGCTGGCGGGAATGATCTGCGCCGCGCCGCCGTTGATCGCGGGATGCTGCCAGCGCAGCCGGTTGAAGTTCAGGCCGCCGGCGTTCACCCAGTAGATGCGCATCAGGGCACAACTGTTGGCGACGTCGGCGTTGAAGCTGCCGATGGCCCGGAAGTCGGTTTCGCCGTTGGTGTAACTGCTCAGTGCGCCGACCGGGATGTCGTAGTTGGCGGTGCGGTAGGCGGTGCTGGTGTAACTGGAGGACATGCTGACCTGCACCGAGTCGTCATGCGCCACGGAAAGCGTGTAGGTGCCGGCAACCGGGAACCGCACCAGCGTGTACATCACCCGGCCCATGGCCTGGTAGCGGCAGGGATCGGTCTGCAGGTTGGCGGCGGTGCGGCTGTCGCACAACGCGAACGGATTGCTGCCGTAGTCCACCAGCGCCGAGGTGCCGGTGCGGACCGCATTGGCCGGGTTGTTGGCCAACGCGGACAGGTTGGCGATGGTGGCGGGGTTGTTGACGAACCGCGGGGCGCCTTGCGGACCGATGTAATTGGCATCGGATGCGATGCTGGTGGTGCCTCGGTAATCCTCCCACAGCACGTTCTGCGCGGCCGCCTGGAACGCGGTCATGGCCAGCAGCAGGCCGGCGATGCCGGCGCCACCGGCGCGCCAGAGGCCGGAAAGCGTGGTTCGAGCGTGAAGCGTTGGCATGTCATCCCCTGAAGTGTCACTTGCCGCAATGGCGCGGATAGTGGCCTTGGCGGTGCCAAGCCGCCGTGACGATGCTGCCCAGCCGGTCGCCTTTGCACTACATTGGTGCAATGACGATGCCTGATGACCGCCCCGCGCTGGACGTGCTGGGTACCCCCGTGGCCTGGGCCAGCGCCGATGGCCGCATCCTTGGCACCAACCCGGCCTTCGCGCGCTGGATGGGCGTGAGCGTGCGCCGCCTGGTCGGCCAGCCGCTGGTCTCGCTGGAGGCGCAGGGCGAGGCCCTGGCCAACTTCCTGGCCCGCGACGAGCGCGACGTGCTGCGCCTGCATCGGTTGATCCTGGCCCTGCCGGGCGAGAGCCCGCGTTTCGCCGAGGGCTGGTTGAGCCGGCTGGAGGAAGGCGGCTGGCTGCTGGAGGCCTACCCGGTGGACGAGTTCGTCGCGCCCGACCCGGCGCAGGTGCTGCCCGGCGCACTGTCGGCCGCCCTCAAGGGCCTGGCCCACGAGCTGCGCAACCCGTTGGCCGGGCTCAAGGGCGCCGCGCAGCTGCTGGCCCGCCGGGCCCAGGGCCGCGACGCCGGCGAGCGTGAGTTGATCGACCTGATCGGCGCGGAGATCGAACGTCTCAACGGCCTGCTCGAACAACTGCTGTCACCGGCCCCGGCACGACCGCACGCGGCCATGAACATCCACGCCGCGCTGGAGCGGGTGCTGCGCCTGGCCGAGAGCGAAGCGGGCTGGTCGGTGCGTATCCAGCGCGATTACGACCCCAGCATCCCCGAGTTCGACGGTGACCCCGACCGCCTGACCCAGGCCGTCTGGAACCTGGTGCGCAACGCCATCCAGGCCGGCGCCACCGTGGTGACGCTGCGCACCCGGGTCGAGCACGGCCTGCGCATCGGCGACCAGATCCAGCCGTTGGCGCTGCGCCTGGAAGTGGCCGACGACGGCCGCGGCGTGCCCGAGGACATGGCCGAGCACCTGTTCCTGCCGCTGGTCAGTGGCCGCGCCGAGGGCACCGGCCTGGGCCTGGCGCTGGCCCAGCAGGTGGCGCGCGAACACCGCGGCACCCTCGGTTACCGTTCGCGACCCGGCCACACGGTGTTCACCGTGCTGCTGCCGCTGGGCACACAGGAGGCCCGTGATGCCTGACCCCACCACCGCCACCGTCTGGGTGGTCGATGACGACCGTTCGGTACGTTTCGTGCTGACCACCGCGCTGCGCGAGGCCGGTTACACCGTCGAAGGCTTCGAGCATGCGGCGGCGGCCCTGGCCGCGCTGGAAGCCCGGCCGGTGCCCGACCTGCTGTTCACCGACGTGCGCATGCCCGGCGACAACGGCCTGGCACTGCTGGAGAAACTCAAGGCCGCGCATCCGCAGCTGCCGGTCATCGTGATGAGCGCCTACACCGACGTGGCCAGCACCGCCGGAGCGTTCCGCGGCGGTGCGCACGAGTTCCTGTCCAAGCCGTTCGACCTGGACGATGCGGTGGAACTGGCCCGGCGCGCGCTGCCCGAGCCGTTGGTGGAAGACCCGCCGGCGGCGCCACCGCCGGCCGCCGTGGCCGGCCAGGGCGCGCCGCAGCTGATCGGCGACACCCCGGCCATGCGTGCATTGTTCCGCGCCATCGGCAAGCTGGCGCAGGCGCCGTTGTCGGTGTTGATCAATGGCGAAACCGGCACCGGCAAGGAACTGGTGGCCAACGCGCTGCACCGCGAGTCGCCGCGCGCGAAGGGGCCGTTCGTGGCGCTGAACACCGCCGCCATCCCGGCCGAACTGCTGGAAAGCGAACTGTTCGGCCATGAGGCCGGCGCGTTCACCGGCGCGCACAAGCGCCATATCGGCCGCTTCGAGCAGGCCGATGGCGGCACGCTGTTCCTGGACGAGATCGGCGACATGCCGCTGCCGCTGCAGACCCGCCTGCTGCGCGTGCTGGCCGAGGGCGAGTTCTTCCGCGTCGGCGGGCGCGAGCTGATCCATGTCGATGTGCGCGTGGTCGCCGCCACCCACCAGGACCTGGAGGCATTGGTCGAGCAGGGTCGCTTCCGTGCCGACCTGCTGCACCGTCTGGACATGGTGCGCCTGCTGCTGCCACCGCTGCGCGAGCGCCTGGCCGATGTGCCGCAGTTGGCCGAGACCTTCCTGGCCAATGCCGCACGACGGCTGGACATGCCGCCCAAGCGCCTGTCCGCGCCCGCCGTGCAGGTGCTGCGCGAACACGCCTGGCCGGGCAACGTGCGCGAGCTGGAGAACGTGTGCTGGCGCCTGGCCGCGCTGGCGGTGGCCGACACTGTGTCGGCCGAGGATGTCCGCGCCGCGCTGGCCCGCGGCGGACGCAGCCCGCGCGGTGGTCCCGCGTTGTCGCCGGAACACTGGGACCGTGCGCTGGAAGCCTGGGCGCGCCAGCGCCTGGCCGAAGGTGCCATGGGCCTGCACGCCGAGGCCCGCGAGCGCCTGGACACGGTGCTGCTGGAGGCCGCGCTGGCATTCACCGATGGCCACCGCGCCGATGCCGCCGCCCGGCTGGGACTGGGCCGTAACACCGTCACCCGCAAACTGGGCCCGGGCCGTCGCCGCGGTAGCTGAGCGCACGACACCGGGCAAACGTTCGTAGCAAGGAGATTCCAATGCGCATCCATCTTCCCCTGACTGCCCTGGCCGCCACCGCGCTGCTGGCCGCCTGTGGCTCCGGCCCCGCACCCCGGCCGCAGGCGCCGCCGCCGCCACCGTCGGTCAGCACCGCACGCATGGCCGAAGCCAACCTCGCGCCGGCCTCGGCCAGCCTGGTCAGCGGCCGCCTGGCCCTGGTGCCCGAAGCCGGCGGCGTGCATATCACCGGCGTGGTGGGTGGCCTGCCGCGCGGCCGGCCGTCTGCCTTCCACGTGCACGAGAAGGGCGATTGCAGCGCGGTGGACGCCAGCAGTGCCGGCGGCCACTTCAACCCCACCGCGCAGGCGCATGGCCGCGCCGGCGCCGGCGCGCACCATGCCGGTGACATGGACAACCTGCTGGCCAATGCCGAAGGCGTGGCCAATGTCGACGTTCACCTGCGCGGCGTCACCCTCGGCGGTGGCGCAGTCAACGACATTGCCGGTCGCGCCCTCGTGGTGCACGCTGCACCCGACGACTACCGTAGCCAGCCTGCCGGCAATGCCGGTGCCCGTGTCGCCTGCGCGGTGATCCGCGTCGTACGCTGAATGCGCCTGTCGTTCTGATCCACCCATTCATAGGGAGCAAGACCATGCGTTTGATCCACACCACGCTGTTCCTCGCCGGCGCGCTCGCGCTGACCGCCTGCAACCAGGGCGCAGAACCTGATGCCGTCCCGGCCGAACTGGCCGCCGACGCACCTGCCGCCGCGGCCCCGGCCGCCGATCCGGCCGCTCCGCCGGCCATGGCCATGGCCGCGCCGGTCGCCGTCGCCCAGCTGGAGCCGACCAAGGACAGCACGGTCAAGGGCAGCATCAGCTTCACCGTGGTTGACGGCCACCTGCGCGCCAGCGGCGACATCAGCGGCCTGCAGCCGGACAGCGAGCACGGCTTCCACATCCACGAGAAGGGCGATTGCAGTGCGCCGGACGGCACCAGCGCCGGTGGCCACTTCAACCCGGGCAGCAGCGAACACGGCAGCATCGACGCCACTGCCCACCACGGCGGCGACATGCCCAACATCAAGGCCGATGCCCAGGGCAACGCCCACATCGACGGCCCGGTGGCCAGCAACGTCAATGCGGGCAAGGGCGATGCGTTCGACATCATCGGCCGCGGCCTGATCGTCCACGCCGACCCGGACGACTACAAGACCCAGCCGACCGGCAACGCCGGCGCACGCCTGGCCTGCGCGGTGATCAACAAGGCGCCGTAAGCGGCCGCGCTGCTCCAAACCCCTCCCTTGCGCAGCAGGGGAGGGCGGGGGAGGGGTTCGCCTCCGGGCCGAACCGCTCCAAACAAAAGGGCCGCTTGCGCGGCCCTTCGGGTTCCATCCGCCAGCGCGCTCAGTGCGCCAGCATCGCTTTGGCGTCCTGGCCGGCATGCACATGCACGTACAGCACGTCGATGCCATGCGCCTCCAGCACCGCGGCCATCTGCCGCTGGCGCATCAGGTACTGCTCGTACACCCGCTGCAGGCGATCGCAGGCATTGCGCTCATGGCCGTAGTGCGCGCACCAGCCGGCCGGGTCGAACAGCGCCATGCGCACTTCGCCACCGACATAACGCAGCAGCGGTTCCGGCGGGGCTTCCAGCCATTGCTCCTGGCCGGGCGCGAACATCGCCGTCTCCAGCAGCGGCCACAGGTCGGCCAGGCCCTGGTTGTCGTACTGCATGGCCATCATCGCGGCCAGGTCGTTGAAGGTGAAATAGCGTGCGTGCTCGATCTGCGCGGCAAACCCGGTCTGCGCCAGCAGCGCGGTGTCCGGCTGCGCCATGCCATTGGCCAGCAGCACCTCTTCCAGCGCATCACGCGCTTCCTGCAGCAGCCCGGTATCGGTGCCGGTCAACACGAACGGCACCACCCGCAGCCCACCGCCGACCAGGCCCGGATCGGCCTGCAGCGGCAGCGGCACCTCACCGTTGGCATCGGCACCGAAGGCCAGCAGGCGCGGCCCCTGGTTGCGGCCGGGCGCACGCGCCTGCAGCTCTTCCAGGCGGCGATGGATCGGCAGGCCCGGGCGCAACACCTCGGCCGGGTCGAAATGCGCCGCGGCGAACACCAGGTCCAGGCCGCTGACCTGCGGCACCAGCTTGGCCAGGTCACGGCCGACCAGCGCGGCCAGTTCGCCGGCCTGGTCCGAGGACAGCGCGGCCTTGCGTGGTTGCTGGCCACCGGCCAGTTCCAGTGCCAGTACGCCCAGTGCGTTCATGTCGGGGTTGGAATTGCTCATGGTTCGCGGTTGGCCCGTCACGGGCTCGAAGCTACACTCAACGCCATTATGCCTGCTATCGCGTGCAGGCCACGTTGCACTCACATTCCAGTCATCAGGTACCCGCATGACCAGCGCTCGTCCCGTAGCCATCCTCGGTGGTGTCCGCATTCCGTTCTGCCGCCAGAACACCGCCTATTCGGATGTCGGCAACCTTGGCATGTCGGTCCGTACGCTGGGCGCCCTGGTTGAACGGTTCGGCCTGCACGGCCAGCAGCTGGGCGAAGTGGCGATGGGCGCGGTGATCAAGCATCCCAGCGACTGGAACCTGGGCCGCGAGGCCGCGCTGTCCTCCGGGCTGTCGCCGCTGACCCCGGGCATCACCCTGCAGCGTGCCTGCGGCACCTCGCTGGACACCATCATCACCGTCGCCAACAAGATCGCGCTGGGCCAGATCGAGTCGGGCATCGGCGGCGGCTCGGACACCACCTCCGACGTGCCGATCGTCTATGGCAAGAAGCTGCGCGCACGCCTGCTGGCGGCCAACCGCGCCAAGAGCACCGGCGACAAGCTCCGCGCGCTGACCAAGGGCTTCAAGTTCTCCGAGCTCAAGCCCGAGTTCCCCGGCGTGGCCGAGCCGCGTACCGGCAAGAGCATGGGTGACCACTGCGAGGACATGGCCAAGGAGTGGAACATCTCGCGTGACTCGCAGGACGAGTGGGCGGTGTCCTCGCACAAGAAGCTGGCCGCCGCCTACGAGCGCGGCTTCTTCAACGACCTGATCGCACCGTTCCGCGGCGTGGAGCGCGACAACATCCTGCGCCCGGACACCTCGCTGGAAAAGCTGGCCACGCTCAAGCCGGCCTTCGACAAGACCTCCGGCCGCGGCACCCTGACCGCCGCCAATTCCACCCCGCTGACCGACGGCGCCGCCGCGGTGCTGCTGGCCAGCGAGGAATGGGCACGCGCGCACGGGCATGCACCGCTGGCGTATCTGCGCGACGCGCAGGTGGCGGCGGTGGATTTCGTGCATGGCGAGGGCCTGCTGATGGCCCCGACCGTGGCCGTGCCGGAAATGCTCAAGCGCAATGGCCTGACCCTGCAGGATTTCGACATCTACGAAATCCATGAAGCCTTCGCCGCGCAGGTGCTGTGCACGCTGCGTGCCTGGGAGAGCGAGGACTACTGCCGCAACCGCCTGGGCCTGGACGCACCGCTGGGCCGCATCGACCCGGAGAAGATCAACCCGCTGGGTTCGTCGTTGGCCACCGGCCATCCGTTCGCCGCCACCGGTGCACGCATCATCGGCACCGTGGCCAAGGAACTGGCCGAACGCGGCGGTGGCCGCGCGCTGGTGTCGATCTGTACTGCCGGCGGCATGGGCGTGGTGGCCATCGTCGAGCGCTGATCCAGCGCACCCCAACCGGTAGGCACGGTGGATCTGCCCCTTCCCTTCTGCGCCGCAAAGGGGAGGGTCGGGGAGGGGTGTCTTTGCGACTTCGAGATGTATCCCGACTTCGCGGCCAAGGCCGCTCCTGCGCCGGGTGCAGGCACGCATCCTTTGATCCGCGGCGGATCTGCTCCCTCCCTTCTGCGCAGCAGAGGGGAGGGCTGGGGAGGGGTGTCTTTGCGCCTTCGAGATATATCCCGACTTCGCGGCCAAGGCCTTTTCTGGCTGCGTGGCAAGCCTGTATCTTCGCCGCACCAAGGACGAGGGAACACGGATGAGGTGCATCGCGATCGGGTTGGGGATGATGGTGTCGGTGTTGGCTGCCCCGGCAGCAGCGATGACGTTCATGAAGGTGGACTACGTCTGCCCGGTCGGTGGCGAACGTTTCAGCGCCCACACGATGGGCTCGGGCACCTCTTTCGGACACTTCCTCGATGGCCGCGCCTATGGCGCGATCAAGTCGCCATGGCCGCTGGTGCAATGCCCGGGCAATGGCTTTGTGATGTTCCGCGAGACCTTCAGTGCCGATGAGGTCCGGGCGCTGGACGCCTACGTGCAGGGTGAGGAGTACCGGCGCATGCGCGAGAGCGAAACCAGCTACTGGCTGGTTTCACGGCTGATGCAGGCGATCGATGCCCCGGCGGACGAACAGGCCGGCGTGCTGCAGCGTGCCACCTGGCAGGCCTCGCCGGCGCAGTATCCGCGCTACGTGGCCGCGGCTGCGGCGGCCTTCGCCGAACAGTGCCCGGACCAACGCCCCGCCGCCCGGCGTGACCAGCGTTGGCTGCATTGCCAGATGATCCTGGGCGAATGGGAGCGCCGCCTGTCGCGCTTCGATGCGGCCCGTGCACGCTTCACCGGCCTGCAGCCGCAGGTGGAAGCGCTGGTGGTGGGCGAGGACAGCGAGCGGAGTGCCCGGCAGTTCCGCGCCGAGATCGCCCAGCAGCTGCAGCTGATCGAGCAAGGCGACAACGCCGACACGGTGGCGGTCGATGCCAATGCACCTGCGCACAGGAGCGCTGAGGCCGCCACGCAGGAAAGCGCCGCCGCGGCCCAGGCGGCGGCCCAGGCGGCCGATGCAGCCGCCGCCGCAGGTGGCCGCAGGGATTGAGCGGGACGCACGGGCGCGGGGGCGCCTTTCATTGGCCATGACACAGGGGAAAACCCGCAGTGAATGACGACAACCCGTATGCCGCGCCACAGAGTTCGCCGCAGCCGCCACCACTGCAGTACGCGCATGGCGACGACCGCTGCTGGCGCGACGGCGCGGAACTGCTGGTGCGCCCCGGCGCGGACCTGCCGCGTTCGTGCGTGAAATGTGGCGACCCGGCCAGCGAGTATCGCAGCCGTACCTTCTACTGGCATTCGCCGTGGCTGTACCTGCTGATCCTGCTGCACATGGTGGTCTACCTGATCGTGGCGCTGATCGTGCGCAAGCCGGCCAGCCACCAGGTGGGCCTGTGCGCCAGGCACCAGGGCCAGCGTCGCAACTTCATCCTGATGGCGTGGTTGTCGCTGGTGCCGCTGATCGGTGGCTTCATGTTCGAGCGCGGCGGCATGATCCTGCTCGGCGTGCTGCTGTTCCTGGTGATGCTGTTCTGGGGCCTGCTCGGCATGCGTGTGCTCAAGCCGAAGAAGATCACCCCGGAACTGGCGGTCTATGCCGGCGTCTCGCCCCGGTTGCTGGCCTCGCTGCCCCGTTATCCCCACCGCCGCGATTGACCGCAGGTGCACCCGGCCGCGTTGCCGGGCGATGCAGGCCGGATCTCAGCCGCCGCCCGTGGTGGGCGCGTGGTCGAGCAGGAACTGGCTGATTTCGCGGCGCAGCGGCAGGTCGTCGGTGGCGCGCGCGTAGGCATCGGCCTGCAGCGCGTGATCGCGTGCGGCGTCGAACTCCTCCAGGTTGGAGTAGCGCTCGGCCAGCGCCAGGCAGATCGAGGCCGCGTAGCCGGCGGCATTGGCCGCGGACGCCAGTGGCAGGGCGCGCAGGTAGAAGCCGATCGCGGTGGGGTCATCACCGGTGAAATCGGCCAGCGTCTCCCACAGGAACGGGTGGTCACGGCCACTGCGGGCGGTGGCTTCGCAGTAGCTGGCCAGTTCGGCGTAATGCACCTGGACCGCCTCGTCGTCGCCGGCCTGGCCGGCGTCGATGATGGCATCGGTCAGTGCCACGACATGCGCGTGCATGTCCGGAGGGATGTTCATGGCGTCTGGAAGAAGGCGTGGGTACTGGATTCCATGGGCTCAGCCGGGCAGGCGCGGGAAACCATGTTCGTCGCGCTCCTCGGCCACGGCCTGGTCCTGGATCTGTTGGCGCAGGTCACGGCGTTCCAGTGGCAGCGGGGTATCGCCACGGCGTTGGTGCAGGGCGTTGAGCAGGCATTGCCGCGCCAGCGCGTCCTCGCCCTGCGCGGCGAAACCCTCGCCCAGGGCTTCCCAGGCGTCGGGGCCGGCGCCCTGCGCGATCGCGCGGTGCAGGAATTCCTCGGCCTGCGTCCATTGCCCCTGGCCGCGTGCCAGACGGGCCAGGGTCAGCAACAGTGCCGGGCTGGAAGGGTGAGACTGCAGCCAGCGCTGCGCACTGGCGCGCCGCGAGTCCAGCTTGTCCACCGGCAGGGTGCCGTACAGCGTGACCAGCGCCTCGTCCCAGCTGCTGTCCAGCGTCTGTTCGATCACGCGCAGCGCCACGTCGTTCCAGTTCAACGCCACCGCGCGGCTGGCATAGCGCGCCACCGCCTGCGGCGACACGCGCAGGGTCTTGGGCAGCACTTCCCAGCGCGCGGCCAGCGCGCTCACGTCAACGGCCTCGTCCAGCATCTGCAGGGCCAACCGGGTTTCCAGCGCGGCCACCGCCGGCGGTGGCAGGGCCTGTTGCTGGCGCAGCGCGCCAAGTTGCCCGTAGGCCTCCTCGGCGCGACCGGCGCGGGCCAGCGCCTCGGTGCGCAGCGACAGCCCGCGTGGCGGCAACGGCTGGATGCCGGGCAGGTCCAGCGCAGTGATCGCTTCCAGTGGCTTGTCCAGTTCCAGCCAGCGCTCGGCGCTGTGCAGTGCGTGCAGGGTGGGGTCGACCGCACCCAGCTGCTGCAGGTGCTGGCCGGCACTGGCGGCATCATCGCGGGCTTCGGCCGCACGCATCGCCGCAACCAGTGCGATCGGTCGCACCTCCTTCTCGGTGGCCGCGCTCTGCAGCAGCTTTTCGGCACGCTGCCACTGCCCGCCATCGAGTGCCTGCAGGCCATCGATCAAGCGGGCGCGTCCCTTGCCGCGGCGATGCCGTGCCCAGACGCGGAACGGCGTGCTCACCAGGGTCCACAGCAGCCACAGCAGCAACAGGACGATCAGCAGCGCAAGCACCGCCTGCGGCAGCGTGGCGATGTAGTCGTGGTTGCCCGCACGGACGATCACCTCGCCCAGCGCACGCACGGACGCCTGGCCCATCCACTGCGCGCCGAAGATGCCCAGCGCGGCGACCAGCAGGACGATCAGCAGGGAACGGAAGGCTTTCATGGCGACTCCTTGGCCGCGCGCATGCTGCGCAGCTGCTGCAGGGTGCTGCCCAGTTCGGGAAGGGCGGGGCGCAGTTCCACCGCGCGCAGGGCCTTGAGCTCGGCGCGATGCTGCTGGCGTTGCGGCGAATCCGGCCACAGCCGCTGCAACCAGCCATCGATGCGGTCCAGCGCTTGCTGCCAGGCGGTGTCGTCACCGCGTTCAAGGGCGGCACGGGCCAGGCTCAACTCGATCTGCAGCGAGTCGGTGGCGGCCAGCCGCTCGGAGCGGGCGACCAGCACCGAGGCATCGGCCGGGCGGATCTCCACCAACGGGGAAAGCAGCTGCTGCCACCACGGCTGCTCGGCATCGGTCGCCGCGCGTGCCTGTTCGGGCAACTGCTCCAGGCTGGCCGCCCACTGGGTGAGCCGGTTGGCGGTGGTGGTGCGGACGCCCGGACCCAGCGCATCGACCGCGTTGCGCTCCTGGATCAGGGCCTGGCGCAGGTTGAGGTAGGCCGGGTCGTCGATGCTCTCCAGCACGCCGGCGGCCAAGGCATACAGGCGGCGCGCACCGTCCAGGTCATCGGCATGGTTCATCCGCTGCGCGGCCTGGCTGAGCAGCAGCTCGGCCTCCTCGCGGCGCAGCGCCTGCGCACCCTGGCGCGAGCTGTCGGCCAGGCGTGCCAAGTTCTCCTCCAGCAGCGCATTGCGCTGGCTCAGGCCCAGCACTTCGTCACGCAGCACGCGGTTGGTGGCGGCCGCGTCCTGGATGCTGCGGGCATTGGCACGCTGGTCGCGGCGCAGGGCTTCCATGCTGTCCTGCAGGGCGGTCAGCTGGCGCGCGGCGTCATCGCGCGCCTGGTGGGCCTGTTGCTGCTGGGCCTGCCAGCCGCGATAGCCGAACCAGCCGGCGGCGGCGAGCACGCCGACCACGGCCAGTGGGATCAACCAGCGCAGCGGGCGCCGGGGCGTGGGAGCGGGGGAAACATCATTCATCGGGGCACAGCATCCTTGGCGGGCTCACCGGGGCCACGGACGGCGCGGCACCGGGTCATGCTGCAACAGGATGGCGGCGCGGGTGGATGCCTGCAAGCCACGCGCCGTACAGGCTCAGGCGCTGGCGTGACCTGCCGCCATCGCCGTGATCGCGCGCTGCGCGGCGCTGGCCAGCTGTGCCGGCAAGGGGCCGGCCGCCACGCTGGCATGCGTGAAGCCATGCGTGCGCGCCAGGGCGGCCAGGCGTTCGCTGGCGGCGACCACCGGCATCCGTTGCCAGCGCCGCAGCAGCGCCGCCGGCAGCTGCGGCAACACCGTCTCCAGCGCCTCGCCACTGCTGAGCGCAAGCACGGTCGGGCCCTGCAGGGCTTCAAGCCGCTCGATGACGGCGGTACTGAGCGGCAGGCCGACGCGTTCGTACACATCCACCCGTTGCAGCGTGGCACCGCGCTCGACGATCTGCGTGGCGATCATGCCGCGGCCACCGGGGGCGGTGACCAGCGCCACGCGCAGGCCCTGCAGGCCCTGCATGCGCGGCAGCGCCAGCAGGCCCTCGCTGTCCATGCGCTGCGGTGCCTGCACGTCGCGCGCGCCATGGCGGCGCAGCACCCGCGCGGTGCCTTCGCCGACCGCGACCACGCGGCCTTCGCCCAGTTCGGGCAGTGCCAGCAGGCGCGCGGCGGCCTCGGCGGCGGTCGGGCTGGTGAACACCAGGCGGTCGGCGGTCGCCGCATGGGCCAGCTGCGCACGGGTCAGGGTGTCGGTACGCAGGGCCACGCGCCAGGGCGAAAGTGCCAGCGTATGTCCTCCCAGCCGGGCAGCGGCGCTGCGCAGGGTGTCGTGCTGCCCCTGGGGGCGCAGGGAGATCAGGTGCCAGGCCGTGTCGGCTGGCACATAGGCGCGGCGGTTCATTCCATGCATTATGCGGGCGCTTTCCTGTCCGTGTGTTGCTTACTTCTTCCATGTCCGACGCTTCCGATTCCGCTGCACTGCTCGCGCAGGTGCAGGCCACCCTGGATGCCATGCCGCCGGTGGCCGCGATGAACATCCGCATCGCGGGTTATGAAAATGGCGTGCTGCGCATGCAGGCACCGCTGGCCGCCAACGTCAATGACAAGGGCAATGCCTTCGGCGGCAGCCTGGCCTCGGTGATGACCCTGGCCGGCTGGGCGCTGGTCAGCCTGCGCCTGGCATTGGCCGGCAAGCAGGCCGAGGTCTACGTCGCCGACAGCAACATCCGTTATCGCGCGCCCGTCTACGGCGACCTGCTGGCGGTCGCGCGGGCCGCGCCGGACCAGGATTGGGACGATTTCCTGGCCCTGTTCAACAAGCGTGGCCGGGCACGGGTGACCGTACGGGCCGAGATCGAGGGCGGTGCCGCCGAGCTGGAAGGGCGCTTCGTGGCCCTCGGCAAAGGCTAGGATGGGCCGTTAACCGGGGATTCCATGATGCTCAGACGCCTGTTCCAAGCCGCCCTTGTCCTGTCGTTGCTGGTCGCGGCCGGCGCCAGCGCCGGTGACGGCCCCAGCCGCAGCCAGCGCGCCAAGCTGGTGCCGACGCAGGCTGCCTACACGGCCGCGGTGCGCTGGAGCGATTTCGAGGCCGCCGAGGGCTTCCTCGACCCGGTCTACCTGCAGGCCCACCCGCTCGGTGACCTGCAGCGCCAGCGTTACCAGCAGGTGCAGGTGTCCGGTTACCGCGAACGCGGCAGCAGCGTCGCCGCCGACGGCAACGTCGAGCGGCGCATGGAAATCAGCGTGATCAACCGCAACACCCAGGCCGAGCGCACCGTGGTGGTCACCGAACGCTGGCGCTGGGACACGGAGGGCAAGCGCTGGTGGCAGGCGGGCGGCCTGCCGGACCTGTGGCAGGGCCAATGAGCCCGCTGGGCGCCCCGTTGCCGGCATATGCGACAATCCCCGCCCGCTTAATCGACCCGTGACCTGAGTGAATTACGAAGAGTTGCTGGCCTTCGCTGGCCGAAATCCGATGCTGTCGCTGGCCCTGGTCGGCCTCACCGTGGCCATCATCGCCACCGAGGTCGCGCGCCTGTTCCGCGGCTACAAGTCGCTCAAGCCGTCCGAGCTGACTCACCTGATCAATGCCGGTGGGGCCGTGGTGATCGACCTGTCGGCCGCCAGCGATTTCGAGAAGGGCCATATCGTCGGCAGCCGCAACCTGCAGCCGGCCCAGGTGAGCCCGACCCACAAGCTGCTGGCCTCGGCCAAGCAGTCGCCGGTGGTGCTGCTGTGCCGCACCGGCAACGCCTCCGCCACCGCCGCCAAGGTGCTGAAGAAGGCCGGTTTCGAGCAGGTGTACGTGCTCGACGGCGGCCTGCCGGCCTGGCAGGCGGCGGACCTGCCGCTGGTCAAGGGCCGCGGCTGATCAGTTAATTTGCGTTAAGGCCTTGTGGACGGCGTGGACCGCCCCCATCGCTGGTCTGGTAACAATCCCAATCATTGAACAATCTGTTCTGGAGTCTTGAGAAATGTCCGAAGAGAACACCAACGGCGTAGTCCCGGCTGACGAAGCTGCCAACGGCCCGGCTTTCACCATCGAGAAGATCTACGTCAAGGACGTTTCTTTCGAATCCCCGAACTCGCCGGTCATCTTCAATGAGAACGTGCAGCCGGACCTGCAGCTGAACCTGAACCAGAAGGTGCAGCGCCTGTCCGACACCGCCTTCGAAGTGGTGCTGGGCGTGACCCTGACCTGCAAGGCCGGTGACAAGACCGCCTACGTCGCCGAAGTGCAGCAGGCCGGCGTGTTCGGCCTGATCGGCCTGGAGCCGCAGGCGATCGACGTGCTGCTCGGCACCCAGTGCCCGAACATCCTGTTCCCGTACGTGCGTTCGATGGTGTCGGACCTGATCCAGGCCGGCGGCTTCCCGCCGTTCTACCTGCAGCCGATCAACTTCGAAGGCCTGTACGCCGAAACCCTGCGCCAGCGCCAGGCCCAGGGCGAAGCCTCGCTGGCCGACTCCGAGCCGGCCGGCAACGCCTGATCGGCGTCCGCGACATCGGATGAGTACGACCGACGCGAACAAGATCGCCGTCCTCGGCGCGGGCTCCTGGGGCACCGCGCTGGCCACCCTGCTGGCCCGGCACGGTCACCCGACCGTGCTGTGGGGACGCGATGCCGCCGTCATCGAGGCGATCGACCAGCGTCACGAGAATCCCCGGTACCTGCCGGGGATTCCCTTGCCTGATTCCCTGCGCGCCAGCACCGACCTGGCTGCCACCGTTGCCGGTGCCAGCTGGATCCTGGTGGTGGTGCCTTCGCATGCCTTCGCCGAGACCGTGCGCGCGCTGGCGCCGCTGCGGCCGGCCGGGGCCGGCGTGGCCTGGGCCACCAAGGGCTTCGAGCCCGGCTCGGGGCGTTTCCTGCATGAAGTGGCCCGTGAAGTGCTGGGCCCGGACGTGCCGCTGGCCGTCGTCACCGGCCCGTCCTTCGCCAAGGAAGTGACCCTGGGCCTGCCCACGGCGATCACCGTCCACGGTGATGACGACGCTTTCGCCCAGCAGGTGGCCGATGCGATGCATGGCCCGGCCTTCCGTGCCTACACCGGTGACGACATGGTCGGCGCCGAGCTGGGGGGGGCGATGAAGAACGTGCTGGCCGTGGCCACCGGCGTGGCCGATGGCATGCAGCTGGGCCTGAACGCCCGTGCCGGCCTGATCACCCGCGGCCTCAACGAGATGCTGCGCCTGGCCGCCGCCATCGGCGGCAAGCCGGAAACCCTGATGGGCCTGGCCGGCCTGGGCGACCTGGTGCTGACCAGCACCGGCGACCTCTCGCGCAACCGCCGCCTGGGCCTTGCCCTGGGGCGTGGGCAGAGCCTGCCCGACGCGGTGAAGGAAATCGGCCAGGTGGTGGAATCGGTGCAGACCGCCGACGAGGTGATGCGCCAGGCCGAGCGCCATGGCATCGACCTGCCCATCTCCAAGGCGGTGCAATCGGTACTGCACGGTGAGCTGAGCCCGGCCGAGGGCCTGCAGCAGCTGCTGGCACGCGAGCAGAAGCCGGAGTATCCGGACACGCTGTTCAAGTAATTTGACCGACGTTGAAACAAAAAGCCCGGCGATTGCCGGGCTTTTTTGTTGGGTCGATGGAATGCCCCTGGCCCTTCCTGCCTTCGACGAGGGAAAGCAGGAAGGGCCAGTGGAACCTGCTCCTGCCCCAACGGGTGGACAGGGGGAAGCATTTCGCCGGCCCCGGAAAAGGTGAAGCCCGGTCGGGGAGAACCGGGCTTCAGGCGCGGGGGAGAGAGAGCACGCGCCTTTACAACACGTTGTTGCCGCTACGGCTTACCAGGTGAAGCGCGGGCCGACGAACCATTCCTTGTCGCCAGCCTTGGCCAGCTTCACTTCGCCGGTCAGGCCCCAGTTGGCGTTGAACTTGCCGGTCGCGCCGACGCGGCCGTAGAACTCGCCATCCGGGTTGTAGCCGTTCTTCTTGCTGTAGTCCTCGTAACCGGCCAGGGCATACGCCTCGAAGTTCGGGGTGAAGGCGGTACGCACGCCGACTTCAGCGCTGTAGCCGTTGAAGGTCGGGCCGTAGTCCGGGTCGAACTTCTGGTACGCGGCGCGGGCCAGCAGGTCGGTGTTCGGGGCCACGGTGTAGTTGTAGCCAACACCCAGGCGCCACTGGTCCACGTCAACCTTGCCCTTGTCGGTTTCCTGGGCGTTGTATTCACCGAAAACATGGAAGTTCGGGTGCACGGCAACCGAGCCCTTCAGAGCCCAACCATCGGCGTCGCCGCCGCGGGTGTCGGTGTTCACGTAACCGCCTTCCACATAGTTGTAGGACAGGCCATCGGCAGCCGAGGCAGCGAACGGCAGGGCGGCCATCAGGCCCAGTGCGATCAGGGAAGTCTTCATTTCGGCATTACCTTTTTTATTGGTTTGATCGATGCGGCGTGATGCTTGGGGCCGTTCGATGGTTGTGAATTATCCGTTAGCCAATGGAACTGACCCTGAATATCAAACTGACCAGTACATAAATTAGGCGGCGAATCGGGGAACTTCCGTGCCGGAACAACGCCACGTCCCCGGTCCGCCCAAGAGACCGGAAGGCATGTAGCGCCGGGGATGGGGTCCTGCGCTTACTCGCCGCGTCGCGCGGCCAGTTCATCCCAGAGGCGGCCCTGTCGTTGGGCCGCGGTGGTGACGTTGATGACTGCCTGTTCGCCCGGGCGATCATGCAGCTGCTGCAGGTACAGGCTGCGCGGCGTTACCACCGCATGCGGGGACTGCACGATGCCGGCCGGTTCCTCCGGGGGGAACTTGCCCGGTACGCGCTCGCCGATCTGGCCCACACTCCAGGTCATCGCATGCGGCGGGGCCTGCAGGACGTAGCGGGCGCTGTCGGTGTTCCAGAACATCTGCTGGGCGCCGGGCCATCCATGCCCGGTGCCGCTCCCGCGCCGATGCTGCACGCGCAGCTGGCGGTCGCGGGTGCAGCGGCGAATCTCCTAAACTTCGGGTGGGGTAAACACGGGAAAATCAGTAAATGGATGTCATGCCCAGCGATAGGCCGGCACTGGAACCGCTCCACTACCACCGCCAGTTGGTGGCGTACCTGAAGCAGCACGAGCCGGAGGTATGGCGCTGGGCGGCCTCGCAGCGGATCCGCGATGAACACATCGCGCAGGTACGCAGCGACCTGCTGCGCGATACCTACCGGCTGGAGGCCGAGGCCCACCCGGAGGTGCATGCGAGCCTGCAGTTGGCCATGCAACGGCTGGGCATGCAGGCCCCGGCGACGCTGTACCAGGCCGGCAGCCAGGACATGAATGCCGCGCTGGTGTTCGTGCCCGGCGAAGTGCACATGGTGCTGCAGGGGCCGCTGCTCGAACGCCTGAGCGATGACGAGCGGCTGGCGCTGTTCGGGCATGAACTGGCGCATTACGTGCTGTGGTCGCTGGACGGCGGCGACTTCCACGTCGCCGACCGCATCCTCAATGACGCCCTGGCCTCGCCGCAGGCCAGCCCCAGCCAGGCCGAAACCCTGCGCCGGTATGCCTTGCATACCGAGCTGTTCGCCGACCGCGGCGGTGCAGTGGCAGCCGCCGCCCCCGGGCCGGCGGTCAGCACGCTGCTGAAGGTGCAGACCGGCGTGGCCAACCCGGACCCGGTGGCCTACCTGCGCCAGGCCGCGGAGGTGGATGCCAACGAGAAGCAGGGCAGCACCATGCGTACCCACCCGGAGACCTTCATCCGCGCACGTGCGCTGGAGCAGTGGTGGCAGCGCACCGACCGGCTGGACGGCTGGGTCCGCGACAAGCTTTGCGGTGCCTTGTCGCTGGAGGCACTGGACCTGCTCGACCAGCAGGCCCTGCAGCAGATCACGCGCGGCTTCCTCGGCCACTTCCTCGACGAGGTGCCGCTGCGCAGCGCGCTGGTGCTCAACCAGGTGCGGCAGCTGTTCCCGGACTGGAACCCGGGCGAGGCCACGGTTGCGCCCCAGGCCATCGTCGAACGCAACATCGATGACAGCGTGCGTGGCTACCTCAACGCCTTGATGCTGGACCTGGCGCTGGTTGACCCCGACGTGCAGGACGCCGCGCTGCTGCGCGCCAGCACGCTGGCCCACGCGCTGGGCAGCGCGCAGGCACTGCAGGCCAACCTCAAACGCGATGCACGGCTGGGCAAGCGTGAGCTGGACAAGCTGAAAAAGAACACCGAACGGGCCCTGAGTGCATGAGCGAGATGACTGAAACCCCGGTGCCGACGGGCAACTTCGCCGCGCTGGTCGATGCCCAGGCCGGCGCGGCGCTGTCCACCGATGACGTGCTGGTACTGGTGTTGCCGCTGTTCGCGCAGGTGGCGTCGCTGCATGCCGGTGGCCGCGTCGCCACGCTGTCGCCCGAAGCGATCGTGCTGGATGCGGCGGGCGGGCTGGCCCTGCACAACCCGGCCGGCCAGGCACCGGCGATGGCGCTGGCCGCGATCAGCCGCGTGCAGCCCGGTTCGGCGTCCACGCTCAACATCGTCGGCACCCTGCGGGTCGCGCATGACGCGCAGGGCTACGAGCGGCTGGACGACCTGGCGGTGCAGGCCGACCTGGAGGCGGCGATCGAGCATCCGGTGTACCTGCCGGGCTATCGCAGCTGGGAACTGGCGTTGGGCCACCATGACGAGCTGACCGACATCTTCCAGCTGGGCATGGTGCTGGCGGCGTTGGCCTGCGGCCTGGACTTCGACGACGTCGACGACCTGCGCAGCTTCGCCGGCAACCGCGAGAACCTGTTCCAGCTGGCCCCCCGCCTGCATCCGGTGCTGGCCAGCGTGATCGTGGAGATGACCGCGCTCAACCGGCACGACCGCAGCACCGAGCTGGACAGCCTGGCCACGCGCCTGCGCACCTGGCGCGACCAGCCGGACGTACTGGACGTGGCACGCGCGCTGTCCGGCGTCAGCGGCCTGGCCTCGCGCCGTGGCGCGGTGCTGTCCTACCTGCGCGACCGCCTGTTCGACCTGTCGCGTCGCAACCGCCTGCTGTTCTTCCGGCCCACCGCCGGCTCGGTCAACCTCACCGTGTCCAGCGTGCCGCTGATGCTGCAGGTGGAGAGCATCCGGCCGGAGCACATCTGCACCTGGGGCGGGCCGTTCGCGGCGGACATGACCGCCGGCAAGGCGGTCGACCTGCAGCGCTGGCTGCGCTTCGACGACCAGCCGTTCCTGCCGGCCGCGCTGGACAAGCTGATCCAGGAAACCCGCCGTGATCGCGCCGAGTATGGTTTCAGCCACCTGCGCCTGGTGGTCGCGTTCCTGCGTTGGCACAACCTCAAGGAATTCCCAGAGGAACGCATCACCACGCCGTTGCTGTGGTTGCCGGTGGAGCTGGTCCGGCGCAAGGGCGTGCGCGACCAGTACGTGCTGCAGGCCGAGGAGGGCGAGGCCGAGTTCAACCCGGTGCTGCGTCACCAGCTACGCCAGCTCTATGACATCCAGCTGCCGGAAACGGTGGACCTGCAGAAGACTTCCATCGCGCAGGTGCATGCCGACCTGTTGGCGCAGATCCGCCGTACCGAACCGTCGGTCGAGCTGCGCCTGATCGAGAAGCCGCAGGTGCGGCTGGTCCGGCAGAAGGCCCTGCAACGCCTGCAGCAGTACCAGCGTCGCCGTCCGGCCGGGCGTGGCACGCGCGCCGTGGCCGGGCGCCTGCCCGATTACAGCTACGAGCGCGAGGATTACCGGCCACTGGGCCAGGCATTGTTCGAGCGCTGGGTGCGCCCCAGCGCGCTGCCGCAGCGGTTCGAGGCCGGTGCCGCGCCGGTGGCCGGGCCGCGCCATGCGTGGATGGTGGAGGAGGTGGCCGATGCCGAGCGCGTGGGCTATGCGCTGCAGGAGGCCGAAGGCCATCGCTACGCATGGGACCTGGACCTGACCCAGGTCACGCTGGCCAACTTCAACTACAAGAAGATGTCGCTGGTGCGTGACTACACGCAGCTGCTGGACGACAACACCGACAACCCCGCCTTCGACCGCGTGTTCTCCATCGAGCCGCGCGCCGTGGACGCCGCGCCGCCGGCGCCGTTGCCGCTGCGCGAGCAGTGGAACGTGATCGCCTCCGATGCCACCCAGGGCGCGGCGGTGGGCCTGGCCCGCAGCCAGCGCAGTTTCATCATCCAGGGGCCACCGGGCACCGGCAAGTCGCAGACGATCACCAACCTGATCGCCGACTACGCCGGGCGCGGCAAGCGCATCCTGTTCGTATGCGAGAAACGCGCCGCGCTGGACGTGGTGTTCCACCGGCTCAAGCAGGCCGGCCTGGATGCATTGTGCTGCCTGATCCACGATTCGCAGGCTGACAAGAAGGCCTTCATCGCCGACCTGCGCAGCTGCTACGAGAACTGGATCGCGCAGCCGCACAACAGCGAGCGGCTGGCCCAGCAGCGCGATGCGGTGCTGGATACCCTGCAGCGCCTGCAGGCGCGCGTCGATGCGTTCGAGCAGTCGATGTCCGTCGTCCCCGAACCGCTGGGCACCAGCGTGCGCCAACTGGTACGGCGCATGGCCGAGCTGCCTGGCGTGCCGGAGCTGGATGCCGCGCGCCGCGAAACCCTGCCCACCCTGGCCGCGTGGGATGCGCAGCGTGAACTGGCGTTGCGCGTGGAGCGCAACCTGCGCGAACGCTTCGGCATCGACAGCCTGGCCGGGCATCCCTTTGCGCGCCTGTCCGCGGCGCTGGTCGGTGACGAGCGCGCCTATGGCCGCGTGCAGCACCTGATCGACGATGGTGAGGCATTGCTGGAGCAGCTGGACCCGGTGCTGGATGACAGCGCCGGCCTGATCAAGGCCGGGCTCACGCCGGCACAGGCCCTGCAGCTGGCCGAGCAGGCCCGCTGGTTGCTGGACAATGGCATGGCCGGGCAGTTGTCGTTGCTGGAAGAGGACTCCTCGCAGGCGCTGGAGCTGCGACGCGCGCGCGAGCGGCTTGAACAACAGCAGGCAGCAGTGCAGCAGGCCGCGCAGGCCACGACGCACTGGCGCGACAAGCTCGATGCGGGCGACACCCAGGCCGCGCTTGCCTTGGCCCAGCAGCTGGAAGGCTCGCTCATGCGCTGGCTGCAGCCGGCCTGGTGGCGGTTGCGCGGCGAGCTGCGCCGTCGCTACGACTTCGGCAAGCACGCGGTGCATCCGGGGTATGCGCGGGTGCTGCAGTCGCTGGCGGCCGAGCAGGCCGCCACCGTGGCGCTGGCCGAAGCCGATGCCAGCAGTTGCAGGCAGTTCGGCGTGCAGAGCATGCGCGGGCTGCTGGATGCGGTGACCCAGTTGCGCGAACGCCAGGCAAGCAGCGGACCGATGCGGGCGATGCTCGACCACCTCCGCGCTGCGCTGGACCCGGTGACTGCCGCCCGCAACGAAGCCGTGGCCGCCGAACCGCTGCGCAAGCTCGGCCAGCGCCTGGACGAGAACGTGGAGGGCGAACCGGCATTGAGCCTGGCGCGGGTCGGCGAGCTGCTGCGCGACCTGCGCGAAGGGCTGGAAGAACTGCCGGACCTGTTGCCGCTGCTGCGTGCCGTGCACGCCGGTGATGCCGCCGTCAGCGCGGCGTTGCGGCAGCTGCCGTTGCCGGCGCTGCAGATCGAGGCGGTGGTTGCCGATGAAGCGTTGCGTCGCCTGGAGCGTGCGCATCCGGAGCTGGCCCGCTTCGATGGCGCGGCACTGGCGGTGGCCGCACGGCGCATCGGCGAGGGCCAGCGCGAGCTGCTGGGCCTGAACGCCAAGGTGGTGCAGGCCACGCTGCATCGGCTGTTCACCGACCACGTGCAGACCGCGTCGCTGTCGGCGACCCAGCTGGACGCCGAAGGCAAGGCATTCAAGAAGCTCTATTCCACCGGGCGCCGGGAGCTGGAGCATGAGTTCGGCAAGAGCATGCGCCACCGTTCGATCCGCGACCTGTCCGACGACGAGACCGGGCTGGTGGTCAACGACCTCAAGCCGATCTGGCTGATGAGCCCGTTGTCGGTGTCCGACACGTTGCCGCTGTCGCCGGACCTGTTCGACGTGGTGATCTTCGACGAGGCCAGCCAGATCCCCACCGAGGAAGCGGTGCCGGCGCTGAGCCGGGCGCGGCAGATCGTGGTGGTGGGCGATGAGATGCAGCTGCCGCCGACCAGCTTCTTTGCCGCCAACGGCGAGGACAACGAGGAGGTCGTGGTGGAGGAGGATGGCGAGCGCATCGCCATCAACATGGAGTCGGACAGCCTGCTCAACCAGGCCGCGCGCAACCTGCCGGCGACCCTGTTGGCCTGGCACTACCGCAGCCGCCACGAGACGCTGATCAGCTTCTCCAACGCCGCCTTCTACGACGGTCGCCTGGTCACCATCCCCGACCGTCGCATCGAGCCTTCGGCCGACGCGCCGGCATCGGTGCCGTCCACCCGGGACGATGCCGGCGCGATCGGCGCCGATGCCCTGCAGGAGCGTGCGGTCAGCTTCCACCACATCGCCGACGGTGTGTACGGTGCGCGTCGCAATGCCGCCGAGGCGCGCTACATCGCGCAGATGGTGCGCGAGCTGCTGCGCCGGGGCGGCGGCCAGAGCATCGGCATCGTCGCCTTCTCCGAGGCACAGCAGGGCGAGATCGAGACCGCGCTGGAAACGCTGGCCGGCGAGGATGCCGAGTTCGCGCTGCAGCTTGAGCGCGAGTACGTGCGCGAGGACGAGGACCAGTTCAACGGCCTGTTCGTGAAGAACCTGGAGAACGTGCAGGGCGACGAGCGTGACGTGATCATCCTGAGCATCTGCTACGCACCCGGTGCGGACGGCCGGATGCTGATGAACTTCGGCCCGATCAACCAGCGTGGCGGCGAGAAGCGCCTCAACGTGATCTTCAGCCGTGCCCGGCTGCGCATGGCGGTGGTGTCCAGCATCCATGCCGAGGCCATCACCAATACCCACAACGACGGCGCGGCGGCGTTGCGTGCGTTCCTGCAGTTCGCCCAGGCCAGTGCGCGCGGGGATTTCGACCGCGCGCAGCTGGTGCTGGGTTCGCTCAATGCCGGCGCACGGGAGGCGTTCGCCGCACCGCCGTCGGCCGATGCCATCCGCCAGGCCATGGCGGAGGCGTTGCGCCAGCGTGGGCACATCGTGCACGAGCAGGTGGGGCGTTCGCAGTTCCGCTGCGACCTGGCGATCGTGGACCCGGCCGGCGGCGACTACCAGCTGGCGATCCTGCTCGATGGGCCGGACCAGGCAGTGGCCGATACCCGCGAACGCTACGTGTTCCGTCCCGGCGTGCTGCGCGGCTTCGGCTGGCAGGTGATCGACGTGCCCGGCCGCGATTGGCTGCGCGCGCCCGAGGCGGTGCTGGCGCGTATCGATGCGGCGTTGCAGGGCCGGGAGGTCGATGCGCAGACGGCGCTGGATGCACTGGAGTCATTGCCGGCGATGGAGACGGCGGTGGAGGAGGCCGCGCCCGAGGTGCCGGCGGCGCTGGCCGAGGATGTGCTCAGCCGCGAACTGGTGTTCGAACAGGGCACATCCAACAAGTTCTGGCGCGTAGCGGTCAGCGGCGGCGAACTGGTGGTGACCTACGGGCGCATCGGCAGCGCCGGGCAGCGCAACGTGAAGCAGTTCGACAGCCCCGCGCGTGCGCGTCGCGAGATGGACAAGCTGGTTGCCGAGAAACTGGGCAAGGGCTATCGCGACGCGTGATGCAGGTGCGTGGCCACCGGCTTCGCGGCTGAAGGCGCTCCTGCCATGGGAGCGGCCTTGGTCGCGAAGCCGGCGTCGGTGCCGATGTCCTGCTCAGCAGACCAGCACGAACCGGCCGAGGAAGAGCCCGAAGCCGAGGATCCACAACGCAAGCATCGCCGGGAAGCTGGCCGCGCGCAGCCACCAGCGCATCCCCCGCGGCGCCTGTCGGGTGGCGCGGAACATCAGGATCGGCAGCAGGATGCCGGCGATCACGAACAGCGCGAAGACCATCCAGCCCAGCAGCCAGAAGCCGGTCGATTTCTCGCCGAACTCCGGTGGGCATTGCCGCATTGCCCAAGCCAGCCCCGGCCAGGACAAGCTGATGACCAGCAAGGTGATGGGTAGGCAACGCAGGTGTCGCAACGCCAGGTTCCCGCAAAGTCGTGGTTGGCGAGCATCCTGCCATGGAAATGCCGGCCATGCGTTGCGCCGCCCGGGCACGCAGGCACCCAACCGACGCTGGGCAACCCCGCACGCTGGCGTGATGCGGCGGCGGGCGAGGCGGTCGATCGCCGCCCCGGACACGCCACGGGCCACCGCGCCCGCCTCCCGCCGAACGCGGCGAAACCGGGCACTTCTGCGCCGCCGGCTGATCGCATAGGCTGTGCGTCCGATCATTAGCTTGGGGGTTGTGATGGGGATCAGGAGCACGATGTTCCTGCTGTTGGCCGTGTTGGGAAGCACGGCACCGTTGCCGCTCATGGCACAAACCGTTCCAGTGGAAGCCTTCGCCAAGGCCAGTCCGTTCTCGATGCCGCGGCTCTCGCCCGATGGGCAGTACCTGGCATTCGCCACCGATTTCGGCGAAGGCAACCATGCACTGCAGGTGGTGCGACTGTCGGACATGCACCGCACCGCGGTGCTGCGCCTGCCGCGCTACGAAAGCCCGTACCAGATCATCTGGGTGGGCGACCGTCGCCTGGTGGTCGCCAAGGGTCGTCGGTACGGCTCGCTCGAGAAGCCGATTCCGACCGGCGAGATCATCGCCAGCGACTTCGACGGCGAGAACCAGCGCTACATCTATGGGTACGAACAGCAGAACGCTGCGGCAGGCCTTGACCGTGGCTTCGGTTTCATCGAGGGCATCGGCCAGGGCAACGATGGGCGCTTCTACATGCGCCAGCTCAAGCGCAGTCCCACCAACTCGATGTTGTACCTGGTGGATGCGGGGCTGCGTCCTTCGTTCAAGCTGGTCGCCAGCGTCAACGTGCCGAACCTGGAGTTCGTGATCGATCGCAACGGCGTGGCGCGTTACGCGTGGGGGCGCGATGACCAGGACAACTACCAACTGTTCGCCTCCGGCGATGGACAGCACTGGCAGCCCATCGCGCAGGAACAGGTGGGCGGCGTGTGGACGCCGATTGCCTTCAGCGGCGACAACCAGCGCGTCTATGGGCGCTTCAGTCGTGCCGATGGACCTTCGGCGCTGGTGCTCAGCAACCCGGACGGTGGGCAGCGCGAGGTGCTGGTCGAGGATGGGTTCGGCAGCATCGGGCTGAGCCAGTGGACGCGCACGCCCGCCACGCCGTTCGCGGCCGCGCCGTTGGCCGGGCGTCCGCAGCTCCGGTACTTCGATCCGGGCCGGCCGGAAGCCGAGCTGCACAAGGCCCTGGCCGACCTGCTGCCGCAGCAGCACGTCACCTTCGACGATGTCAGTCGTGACGGCCAGACCGTGCTGGTGCACCTGGCCAGTGACCGTGACCCGGGCAGCTGGTACACCTTCCGGCGCGGCACCAACAAGCTGGAGAAGGTGCTGTCCCCGCGCGAGGGCATTGATCCGACGCAGATGGCCGAACGCCGGCCGGTGCGTTTCAAGGCCAGTGATGGCCTCGAGCTGGAAGCGGTCTTCACCGTGCCGAAGAACGCCCAGGGCCCGTTGCCGACAGTGATCCTGCCGCACGGTGGCCCGCATGGGGTCCGGGACGACTGGTTCTACGACACCGATGCGCAGTTCCTGGCCAACCGAGGCTACCTGGTGGTGCAGGTCAACTACCGCGGCAGCGGCGGACGCGGCCAGGCGTTCGAGGAACGGGGCTACCTGCAATGGGGCACGCGCGTGCAGCAGGACCTGGTTGAGGGGCTGCGCGAAGCGGAGAAGCAGGGCTTGGCCGACACCTCGCGGGTCTGCAGCTATGGCGCCAGCTTCGGTGCTTACTCGGCGATGATGCTGGCCGCGCGCGAGCCGCAGCTGATCCGTTGCGCGGTGGGACTGGCCGGCCTGTACGACCTGAAGATGATGTACAAGAAGGGCGACATCAAGGATAGCGCCTACGGCCGCAATTACCTGGGCCGGGTGATCGGGCGCAGTGACGAGGAACTGGCGGCCAACTCGCCGACCGGCGTGGCCGCGCGCATCACCGTGCCGGTGTTCCTGGCCCACGGCGAGCGCGACGAGCGCACGCCGATCGCCCAGGCCAACGCCATGCGCAGCGCGTTGACCGCGGCGGGCAGGCCGCCGCAGTGGATGGCGGTGGCCGGTGAGGGGCACGGTTTCTACAACGACAACAACAGCATCGCCTTCTACCGTGCGCTGGAGACGTTCCTGCAGGAAAACATCGGCCAGTAGGCGCCGATGGCTGGGCCAGCGGCCGGTGCCGCTGGCCCTACTTCTGCTGCGACAGGTATTCGATCACCGCCTGGCGACGGGCGGGGTCGGAGGTGGCATTGAGCATGCGCGTACCCGGCACCTGCCGGGTCGGGGATTTCAGGAAGGCATCCAGCGTCTGCGCATCCCAGGTGATGTCGCTGGCCTTCATCGCATCGGAATAGTGATAGCCCGGCGCGGTGCCGGCCCTGCGGCCGATCACACCCTGCAGGTTGGGCCCGACGCGGTGGCCCAGGTCGGCGCGGGTGTCATGGCAGCCAGCGCAGATCGCGAAGGCGCGCTCGAGCTGCTGCTGGTGCGGGTCGGCGTTGGCGGTGTGGTTGAAGGCGTCGCGCTGGCCACAGGCGGCCAGCAGCAGGCCGAGGCACGACAACGACAGCGGGCGGAGCATCAACATGGGGTCGTCCAGGGGGCGGCAGGCGCTGCCGCAGGTGCCCCGCCCAGGCCAGGTGCTGCCCGGCACGGCGAAGCCCTGCAGCAGGGGCCGCTTACATCGCCGGGTAGTTCGGGCCGCCGCCACCTTGCGGGGTCACCCACACGATGTTCTGGGTCGGGTCCTTGATGTCGCAGGTCTTGCAGTGCACGCAGTTCTGCGCGTTGATCTGCAGGCGGGTCTGCTCGCCTTCGCCGACGAACTCATACACGCCCGCCGGGCAGTAACGCGCTTCCGGGCCGGCGTAGGTGGCCAGGTTGACCGTCACCGGGATGGACGGGTCCTTCAGCGTCAGATGGCTGGGCTGGTCTTCCTCGTGGTTGGTCGAGGACAGGAACACCGAGCTCAGGCGGTCGAACGTCAATACGTTGTCCGGCTTGGGGTAGTTGATCTTCGGCTGGGTGGCGGCCGGCTCCAGGCACTCGTGGTCGGCCTTGGTGCGGTGGATGGTCCACGGTGCGTTGCGGATGCCCAGCTTGGGCAGCAGCCACTGTTCGATGCCGGTCATCAGCGTGGCCAGGGTGCGGCCCTTCTTGAACCACTGCTTGAAGTTCTTGGACTGCAGCAGCTCGGCCTTCAGCCAGCTGTTCTCGAACGCTTCCGGATACGCGCTCAGTTCATCGCGCGAACGGCCGGCGACCAGCGCGTCGAACGCGGCCTCGGCGGCGAGCATGCCGGTCTTGATCGCGGCGTGGCTGCCCTTGATGCGGCTGACGTTGAGGTAGCCGGCCTCACAGCCGACCAGCGCGCCGCCCGGGAACACGGTCTTGGGCAGCGACAGGATGCCGCCGGCGGTGATCGCGCGTGCGCCGTAGGCGATGCGCTTGCCGCCTTCCAGGTGCTTGCGGATGGCCGGGTGGGTCTTGAAGCGCTGGAACTCCTCGAACGGGCTCAGCCACGGGTTCTTGTAGTCCAGGCCGACCACGTAGCCGATCGACACCTTGCCGCCCTCGGCGTGGTACAGGAACGCGCCACCGTAGGTGTCGTTGTCCAGCGGCCAGCCGGCGGCGTGCACCACCAGGCCCGGCTCGTGCTTGGCCGGGTCGATCTGCCACAGCTCCTTGATGCCGATGCCGTAGGACTGCGGGTCCTTGCCGGCGTCGAGCTTGAACCTGCTGATCAGCTGGCGACCGAGGTGGCCGCGCGAGCCTTCGGCGAAGATCGTGTACTTGGCGTGCAGCTCCATGCCGCGCTCGAAGTTCGGGCCCGGGGTGCCGTCCTTGTGGATGCCCATGTCGCCGGTGGCCACGCCCATTACCGCGCCGTTGTCGTCGTACAGCACCTCGGCGGCGGCGAAGCCCGGGAAGATCGCCACTTCCAGCGCCTCGGCCTGCTGCGCCAGCCAGCGGGTCACTTCGCCCAGGCTGATGATGTAGTTGCCATCGTTGTGGAAGCACTCCGGCAGCAGCGCGTGCGGGGTGGCCTTGGCGCCGGTCTCGTCCAGGAACAGGAACTCATCGCGGGTGACGGCCTGCTTCAGCGGCGCACCGCGCTCGGCCCAGTCCGGGAACAGCTCGTTGAGCGCACGCGGGTCCATGATCGCGCCGGACAGGATGTGCGCGCCCGGCTCGGAGCCCTTCTCCAGCACGCAGACCGACAGCTCCTGGCCCTTCTCCACGGCCAGCTGGCGCAGGCGGATGGCCGTGGCCAGGCCGGCGGGGCCGGCACCGACGATGACGACGTCGAACTCCATCGCTTCGCGCGGCGGCAGGGCGGAAGTGGCTTCAATGTTCATGCAGGGGCTCTTGGGTAAAGGCCGGCGCACGTGGCGACGACGGTTGCCTGGAACCGCCACCTCGACACGAGGCGGCGACGATCTCCGAGGGCGCAGTATTCCAGATCGGCCCGGCGCGGTTGCCCTGCTGGGCGGACCTGCGTTCCAGGTGGCTGATGCGGTGTCGCTGGCCCATCACCCACGCGGGGCGGTGGGCGCGAGCAGGCGACCGGGTCACCTGCGCCGCGTTTCCTCCGCTGGGAACTCGCGGGCATTGACCCTCGGACGCGCATGCTCGGCCTCGGCCCGTGGATTTTCGCCGACGTTGACGCGATCTTCCAATGCCGGTGGCAACGGCGGGACGATCAAGGGGCCGTCGGCGGGCGGGAAAGCGCGCGCAAGGTGTCGTTGCCGCCACGCGCAAACCACGCCAGGCCGGCCTTTGCCACGTTTCGGGCCCGTTACCGGTTTGCCGGCGGGCAGGGATCGGGCGGTCGGCGGGAGCCGGACGAAGGTTGCGTCGGCTCGCCCGGAATGCGCGGGAGGCATTCAGTTGCGCGACGAAGCGGCGCTGGCCGGCAGGCCGACCATACGTTTCCCGTGCATCGGGTATGCGCAAGCGGCGGGCTGTACGCGGGAGAGGATGGCGATGCCCGCGCTCCCCCGACAGGTCCTCAGAAGGCCCGTCCGTCCACGGCGATCCGTTTCACCGTTTCCAGATCAAACCCTTCCAGGCAGCGCAGGTTGATCGCCGCCGTCTCGGTCCCGTCCGGCTGCTTGCCCAGCCCGAACGGCTGGCATCCGCAGGTCGGGCAGAACTGATGTGCAATCACGTGCCGGTTGAACAGGTACGTCGTGAGTGCACCTTCGCCGGCGGTGACCCGCAAGGCCTGCCGCGGCACGAACCACAGCACGAACCCCTTGCGGCTGCAGTGCGAGCAGTTGCACTCGTAGCCTTCGGTCGGCACGCCATCGCACTCGAAGCGCACCGCACCACAATGACAGCTGCCGTTGACCATGGGCCTCTCCACGACGTTGAATGCTGCCCAGCCTAGCGCCTGCCGGCGGGAACGCACGCTGCACAACGCAACTCAGCGCCGGCGCAGCTCCTGGCCATCGACGGTCATCTTCCATACGCCGCCATCCTCATGCGGCGGCGCCGAGACCACGAACCGCGTGGTCAGCGGCCCGACGCCGACCACCAGGTCATCGCCCTCGAAGGACTTGATCGGCGCATCCAGCGACTTGCTGACGTTGGGCGTGGGCTGGTGCTTGTAGCGCACGCGGCCACTCGGCTCGATGACCAGCAAGGTGGTGTCCGATGCCCAGCTACCGACGTAGTCGCGCTTGGCCGCGGGCACCGGCACGCCGCAGGCGGCCAGCATCATCGCCAGCACCGCGGCCAGGAGCATGGGGCGCGCGCTCATTCCCGACGCCCGTTTCATCGCCGGAACTCCGTGCGCTGCTCCAGCTGGTAGATCGCATCCTGCAGGTCTTCCATGCGCGCGCTCAATGCGGCCTGTGCATCGTACAGGCCATGGTTGTAGTAGTACGCGCCGATCTCCTTGCCGATGAAGTCCAGCAGGAACTCAGCGTCAAACTGCCCGATCTTCTGCTGCAGCTCTTCGGAAAAATATCCCTGCAGCTTGCGGACGAGGATGGCTTTCTCGTCCTTGTTGAATTCGATGTTGGCCATGCTGTCGTACACATCAACGGAGATGACCGGAAGTGTACCGGTCCGGCCGCCGGCACCCACTTCCCGGCGGCGCCATTCAACCGCTCGTGAATGAGGCACCACACGACGGAGAGCACCGGCAGCTCGAATCCGTGAGGGACGCGGGGCTGGCATCCGGCCGAGCTGCTGCCCATGCCTGCGTCAGGAGATCGCGAACACGTTGAGTCGATTCGTGAATGACGTACGGCGGTAGAGCACGACGAAGCCAAGGCGGGGCGCGATCACGGGGAAGTACGGCATCCGGTTCTCCGCGGCTAGACGTCGGCAAGCCGGAACAATGGCAGGTAGATGAGCAACAGGGCGACAGGAACGGCAACGAAGGGAGCGACCAACCCCAGCACGCCGGCAATGACCGGGGCATTGGGGCGCGGCCAGCAGCGGCCGATGGCGAGCACGCCCGCCGGCAGCAGCCAGGCCAGGCCGAAGAAGCGCATGAACAGCTGGGAGGTCGCGGGCATCTGCGCGCCGAAGCTGCGGTAGACCGACTCGAACTGCGGCGCGACCGCCAGCCCGATATAGCTCACCACCAGCGCCGCGGAGACGCTGCCGGCCAGGCCGATCAGCAACCACACCCGTCGATTGGGTGCAGGCGGCTGTGGACGGGTCAGTGGCGGGGGAAGGGGGCCGGGCATGTGGGTCTCGCGTCGAGGGCAGGGAGCTGCGTTTTCATCCGCCAGCAAACATCACCACCACCACCGCGAGGCCAGCCAGCAATGGCAGCGAGAACACCAGCAGTTCGGCCAGCCGCCACCCCGGGCGCGGGCGTGGCGCCGCCCGGTACGCCAGCCCGCCCAGCAGCAGTGACGCCAACGACAGCAGTGCCGCCAGCATCAGCCCGAACAGGAACAGCCCCAGCACCGACATGCCGCAGGCCCAGCCTCGTTCGGCTACCTGGGCCGCGGTATCGGCGCGGCTCTGGCTGCCGACCCACAGCGGAATGCCTATCAGCGCAATGGCGGTCAGCAGCCAGGCAAGGCTGCGCTTGAGGAACATACCGCGCGGCGGGCGGGCGGCGGCAGGTGAGGGCGAGACGTCCGTCATCGGGCGACAGCGTGCGCTCACTGGCCCTGCGGCGGTTGCCACAGTTCGACCTTGTTGCCTTCCGGGTCGATCACCCAACCGAACTTCCCATACTCCGAATCCTCGCTGCGCTCGAGCACCTGGCAGCCTTCCTCGCGCAATGCCGCCAACAGGGCATGCAGGTCATGCACCCGGTAGTTGATGACGAACGGTGCGCTGCCGGGGGCGAGCGCCTCACTGCCAGCCGCGTTGATCGACCAGACCGTGGTGCCGGCGAAGGGCTGGCCATCGGTGTCGGTCCAGGTGAATGCAGCGCCGCCCCAGGGCTGCACCTCGATGCCCAGGTGGCGCTGGTACCACGCACGCAGCACGGCGGGGTCGCGCGCCTGGAAGAAGATGCCGCCAATACCGGTCACGCGCTTCATGGGCCGCCTGGGTGCTTCATGGGAAGGGAAAGCAGAGCATGCGCGCGGTGATGGGCGCGTGTCATGCGAATCCGGGTGCGCGCATGACCGCCGGGATGCTGCTGCGATCACTGCGCAGGCGCGTCGCATTCAGTTGCGGGAAGCGGCCGATGATGCGGCTGGCTTCGTCCCAGTGGTCTTCCAGCGATGCATCGTCGATGGGCGCGAATACCGCCGGCGCATCGCCGAAGCGGAACTCGATGCCACGCGCGGGGGCGAACCGGCGCGTGATGATGGTGGGCACCCGGCCATGCCGGAGGTGCCAGACCAGCTCGTCGATCACCGTGTTCCAGGCTTCGTTCTCAAGCTCGTTGATCCATTCCATGCACACCGCCGCCCGAACAGCGCCGTGCCCCGGGGGAGCCGACGTGAGTGAAGGGTCAGGCGAGCCATGGCCAACCACCGAATTCCAAGCCGAAGCCGCCCGGTCTGTGTTGCGCAAAGCGAGCCGATCATGCCACACCCGGTAGTGCCGGGCCACGCTCGGCGCCACACCCCAGGGGGCCATCCCTGCGTCACCGCAGCGGCTCCCCCTTCAGCCAGCACACCACGAGCAACAGCAGGATAATGCCCCCCGTCGCTCCCATGAACGGGCCCGGGGCCCGGGTCGGCGGCACCACGAAGAACAGTGCCGCCAACGAGGCGAAGGTGATGCCGTACGCCAGCCAGCCCTGCCATCTCAGTGGCCATCCCCAGCCATGTTGCTTGGCCTCGAACCAGTACCGTTCATTGCGCATGTCGTTTCCGATCTCCAGGAGTAGGGCGATCAACCGGGGTTGTTACTGCCAAGGGTTGAGGATGGAAGGCATGGGCGACCTTGCGGCTGGGCTTCCCCGGTGGCATCGGTGCCTCGAACCGAGTACGGGTTGGCACTGGAAGGCAGTATGGCAGGGGGGTGGTAACTCACCTCGAAGCGCGCGATGCCATCGCGCGTCCTGACATTCCAGTGTTCGATGCGGAAACCGTTGTTCCCCCACAGGACCGCCTTGGCTTGAAGCACTTCGACCAGGCAGCCCGCGCCGACATACTCCTGCACCTGCGCAAGCGCCTGCGGGTCGACGGCATCTGCCGGCCCTGCGGTGAGCACAAAAGACATCATGACGGCGGGCTGGATACGCATGGCACCTCCGGTGGAATGAGTGACGAGGTCATCATGGGCGCTGATGAAGCCTGGCCGACAAGTGGGCCCGGTCGCGAGCGTGCGGGGTGTGGTGTTTCTGCATCATAACGATAGGGGTGCATGTCCGTAGCTGGCAGGTGAGCAGGTGATCGACCGTTCTTTGTGCCTCCACCGTGCCACGGCAAAGGGCTGTGACCGCGCTGCTCATCCTCTGGGTTCGGGTGTTGGAGGGGGCAGCGCGGTGACCTGGAACAGCCGCTCCTGGAACCGGGTGCCCAGCATCCGGTCCACGGCATCAATGGTGCCCAATGCCTGCTGCACGTCGAAGGTGCCTCCCTGCAGCGCCGCATCTGCCTGATTGTGGAGTGCATAGGCCAGGTGTGCCGCCGCGCGTGCGGCGGGGTCTGGTGCATCGCCGCTGCCGAGGTGATGGCCAAGCAGCAGGCGGATCTCATGGACCGCGAAGGCAAGCAGCTGGATATGCGTCGGTGACATGGGTTCGAGCGTCCTTGTGTTCATCAGGTGGCCGGATGTGCATGCGGGTCAGGTGCCAAACAGGTTTCAAGACGACCGATACGTGAGCGACGAGGGCTCCCGCAGCGACGCTGCATCAGGCCCACTGCTTCAGGAGCGGATACAGGCAATAGGCCAGGAGCGCGAGCATGGGCCCGGTTACCAAGCCGGCAAACAGGGCTCGCAGCGGACGGGGGTGGCGGGAGACCGAGCAGACCAGGCCGGCCACCAGGGCCACGCACAACAGCTGTGGAAGCGCGGCCAACAGCAGGGCGGGATCATTCTGCGAGGTACGGAAATGCCTGCGCTCGGCGGCGCAGAACAACAGGGCAATCGCAAGGAATGCCGCAGGTGAGGAGGCCAGCAGGCTCGACAGCCACAGCCTGCGTCCGGGTGCGGCGGCTGCGGTTGCACGCGGGGAGCGGTACGGGTTCTCGGAGTCGTCCATGCCGGGCTCGTGTCGGTGTGGTGCCAGCCTCAAGACGGATTCGGCGCGGGAGCGCCGACGTTGCAGGCCAGGCAGGTGGATCGTCGCGCACCGCCGGGGCGGGAGTCAGCACCGCCAATCGGGCTCGGAGGAAAGGATCGCTCAGCGATCATCGGCGATTCGCCTGCGCCAGAAGCGCTTCTCGATCGTCCTGACATTCGCCGCACCGGCCAGGGTGGGCAAGTACTCGCCGAGCTGGAAAAGCTCACGGTCCGCAGGGTCGCCGAAAAAGGGCTTGATCCTGACCAGGTTGCCGTAATGCCGGGCGAGCTTCGCCGGCGTGTCATCCACCATCAGGACCTGCTCGAGCCGATGGCCGCGCGGCTTCAGCTTCCCGAGGTTCTTCGTCCACTCATGGTCCTGCTGCTCCGGATTGAAGCGCGGTGTGCAGCGCTCCCTGGCCCACACGAACGCGAGTTCGATCCCCGCCGGGAAGATGTTCGCAACCACTGGTATGGCATAGGGGCGTGTGGAAGAGGTCCATACCGCCAGTGTGAAACAGGCTCCCATGGTGGACAGGAATGCATCCAGCCCCGGTCGCTTGTACACCGCGTACGGCCCGACTTCGAAATCGGGTGTGTGCTCCAGGCCGGCCTCGGTGGCGTGGATGAGTGTTTCATCGAGATCGAGAACCAGCAGCTTCATCGGGCGCACGGGCTCGGCAGTGAGCGATCAGCCTGCATCATCCTTGCCACCGGATGGTGGATGGATGTCCCAGCTGGAGAGGTAGTCGGGGTCATGAACCACCGTGTTCGTCGACCTGAGGGTGTAGGTGCCGGGCTCGGCGGCAGAGTACTGCGCCAGGTCGGGCGGGAGGGCGATTTCGGTGCCGTCGATGCCGTTGGCCAGGACCACGCCTTCGTGCGCGTTGATGCGCAGGACGCTGCCGAAGACCTGCGTCTGGTTGAGGATGTTTCCCTCGCGGTCATGCGAAGTGATGCCGGCCAGAACGATCCTGCCGAGCATCCGGTGAGCCTTGGCCTGGTCAATCCCGTTCATGCCACTGCAGGGTCCATCGTTGGGTTGGAGTGATGCCGCTGGGAGACGGTACCAAAGCCTGCGGCCGGGGAGCGGCCACCCTCGGGTTGAGGAGGCCATCGATGCCGAGGTGGATGCCGGCCCCAGCTATCGGGCGATCTGCGCGTGCCCTCGCTGGTGTCGTTCCGGTTGGATGAATCGTCTCTGCCCACGCTACCAGACCAGTAGCATGCCGTCGGGCCAGTCCCCGGACCAGCCGCACGGGAAATGCCCGGCGCGATACACCTGGAGCAGCTGGAGGAAGAACGTCGGGCGCCCGGAGCAGTCCCGATACGCGTGTTCCATCACGGCGGCCAGGACATCCCAGGAGACGGCGTCCGTGAACGCCTTGCCAAGCCCCTGTTGCTCTGCGAACGGGCGCCAGATCAGATCGCACACCGGCGCATCGATGCGCGACTTCGCAGCGGCGGCGATGTGGTTCCATTGCTGGTACGCATCACGATGACGCGTATGCAGGAACTCCGTCAGCCGGTTCCTGGCCTCGAGGGTGACGTCCTCCCACGCTTGGTCACTGCACAGGCTGAGGGCCTGTGACCAGCCCGAGACCTGCGCGACGGGAAAGGGCAGTGACTGCGGGAGTGGCTGCCCGCAGGACTGGAACCAACGGATGTCTTCGAGTTCCCTTGCGAATGATTCGTCCATGTTTCGAATGGTACGGAGGCGTCTGCGTGGGTCCATACAACGACGTGGCGTTGGTTCGAATGAAGGAATAGGACGCACATTAGCGACGTGGATGGGAATTTGTACCACGTCGACGCCGCGCGCCGGGCAGGTGGCCAAGCGTTGAAAAGGTTGCACGCCGGACAAAATTTCAGCCCTCTGGAGCCTGCTGGGGCGAGTGATCTGCCGGGTTGCCCAAGCCAGACGATCGTGCATGGCCTGAGATCCCTTTCATCCATACGGCTGCTCTGATTGCCAGTTCAGGGGGAGGGGTTGTTGATCTTCAATGAAATCTGGAGCGCGAGAGACTGCCATACAAGGTGGTAACCAAGGTACCTGTCCTATGGCTGACGTTGGTCTCATGAAGGCTGACTGGAACTGCTCTGCCCGGACAACTATCGACTTCCGTTCCGGGACTCGGCGCGTGCCTGTGCTTCTGCCAACGTGGGTACCCCGAGCGCTACGCGATCAGCGTCCGTAACAGCATTCGGATCGACCGGATAGAGGGAAAACTTTCCGGATGCGTCCCGTACGGACTGGGTTCCGTACCATTGGGGTTGCTCGAAACGCAGCATCAGCCTGTCCCAGGATGCAGCCACGAGCCATTTGGCGCGTTTGTGCTCAGGGTCCAGTGTGATGGCGATGGTGGAGAGGGAGTGGGCCAGCCGGATGTCCTCTGCCGAGCTGCCATGCTGCAGGACAATGGCTGCATTGAAGTAGTCCCAGGCAGTCTTGAGCTGGCCTTCCTTGAGTATCTCCAGAACACGATTGCGCCGTTCGCCATCCCGCTGCATGACAGCGCGCCAGTTTTCCGGTGCCGGTGACGATTGTCGATCTGCTTGATCTGCTTCCTTGATCGCGCGCAGTTCGGGGTTGTCCCCTGCAGCGGCAATAGATGGTGACAGGAGCAGCAGTACGAGAAACAGGCAGCGAGTGAAAATGGCAATTCCTTTGCAAATGTTCGGCGACGAAGCAAGCCGATCTGCGAAGCGACATTGGAGGGAATGATTGATAGGTCTCGGTTCAGCGCTCATCGTCATCCATGGTGCTGATCTCGGATGCGCCCGAGCCGCTGACGACCACCGCCCAGCGCTTGCGCTTTTGCTCGTCGTGAAACTCAACCAGAAACAAGCCGTTCTCATGCGAAGAAATCACCAGTGCTTTACACAGTTCCTCCCCCTTCAATGTTGGACCATCCGTCAGAGAATCGAGCCGAGCGCATCCGACGTGCCTTGCGGAGTCTTCGGTGATCCTTTCACAGGCGGCGAGTGAGCTGGCGATTGAAAGGAAGAGAATCCATTTCATGGGAAGGATTGCAGCGCTTGGTCAGCTGTTGAAGTGGCGTCGACCTGACTGATCCGTCAGGCGTCGTCCTCGTCTGGTGGGGTGTAGCCAACGGCGTCCTCCCATTCCGGGCAAACATTGAAGATCACTTCGCAATCGCAGCCCGCGCCGTTCTCCCCAAGCCATTCGAGCGTCGCCTCGACGGGCAGATTGTTCTTCTGCAGGAAGGTACTTGTGAGCGCAAAAGTATGATCACACTCGTAGCCGGTCATGCTCGTACGGTCCAGGTGATCGAAGATGTCCCTGAGGGAAGAGAGAGGGATGGGGGGCGCGTCTGTCATGTGATGTGTCCGATTGCGAGTTGCGAGTTGCCGGAACCATATCCGGCCACGAAGCAGCTTTGGTCCGACTGAACTGCCAAGCCTTGGTCCATGAGAAGCATATTTCAACAAGGCGACAGCACGTGTGATGCCCAGGTACAGAGCCTGCCGGCACCGTGAAGCGGCTCGGCTTGAATGAGCTGTCAGGCCGCTGCCCGTGACAACTACCAAACATGGGCCGAGTCCTCTATGTAAAGCGGGAGGTCATTCTCTGCGCGCCATTGGCTGAGTTGTGTCTGGAGTGCGGTCCAGTACCCTTTCGTCCAGGACGGTGCTTTGACGGGCCATTGATCCTGTGATGGCAGATAAACCGAGACAATTCCCATCGGCATCTCCAGGACGAACGAACCTTCGGAGCAGGAACATAGCAGCTCCTCTTTCCAGCGGGGTTGGAATGTAAAGACTGGATCGCTCATGGGGATGACTATTTTTGTCTAACGCCAGAGTTAAGGCGCGTCGTGGAGCGACGTCGGCTTGGATGAATTTTCAGGCTTGGTGTCCATGCGCCCAGCAGTGGCGACGTAAGAGACGAGAGATAGAGGTACTGTTGTCACCGAGAACACAAGAGAGAATGGATTGGAAGACTTGGAAAGCATGATCGCCAAGGCTATCAAGATGCACGACATGAAAATTGTTGTGAGGGGCCGCCTGAATGAAAACCTGTTCTTCGCCAGCAGGTAAGTAACAACCAGGGTGACCAAATGCATAGGAAGGACGATGGTCATTACAAAAATGACCATCCATCCGGCGAACTCGCCGGTTACGTTGACGTTTGGTGCAATCATGCCGTTTAGAAGCAGGCCTATAAGCACAAATATGGGTACGACAACAGCGCAGATAAGAAATCGCGCTGTTTGATTCATCAGCGGTTGTTTTGACATATCCATGGAAGTCTAACTATGGAATTAAGCCGACCCGCGAAGCGGGTTCGGCTTGAATGAACTGTCAGGCGGCTAAGGACTGCCAACCTGGAAGTCGAAAGGAACCTTTCGTGTACGAGAAGCCGAATCCGCCGAATAGCGCCACTTTGCCACCGCGGATTGTGCGGCGCTAGGCCAAGCTGAGTGGCCAGATGATGAAAGTACCGTGGAGGAACGAACTGAACCGTCCGGATCGATCTGCAGCTCCCGTGTAACTGTGCGACCACGCAGCTCTGCAATACGAGGTGCTTCTGGCGCCGGGCAATAGATGAGCTCTGGGTCTGACGACATGCATGAGTTGTGGGGCGTGGTAGCGCCCGCCGTTGCCAGTAAAAGGAGCAACCAGTGGAAGTTCATAGCCGCCTAACTCCGGAATTAGGCCGACCCGCGAAGCGGGTTCGGCTTGAACGAACTGTTAGGCATTTACCGGAGAGAACTGAGTTCCCCATCTAGCCATGCCAAGAATTCCTGCTCTGAGATTGGATTGGGACAATGGCTCCACTCGTCCAGTGCCGGTCAACCATGGCAGCCCAGTCTCCAGCGATCTGCGCAAGTGCGGGGTGCCCCCTCCAGAACTTTGCTGCTACGGCGAGCTCACTGGCGCGGCCATTGAGCTCCTGGATGGAACACGTCCCCGCCAAGTAGCGCCGACCGGCCTCAAGCATTTGACGGAACTCTCCAATCTCGGTGGTCATCTGCCGATGCCTAATGCCTGAATTAGGCCGTGCCGCGAAGCGGCGTCGGATTGAATGAACTGTTTGGGCACGCTACGACTGACTCACCAGAATTTGTACCACGGCTTTGAAGCGGATGGTTTGCTAGTGGGGTTAAGGTGCGGTGGCACCGTTTTACTGCCCTCAACGAATCCGAAAGCTGCAACATTGAAGCCAACCTCTCCGCCAATAGATGTAACGCATTCTTTGACGATGAAGCCAGTAGCCAAAGCGGCGGCCTCTGCGGCTTGTTGTAGTGACAGGGAATGTCGTGCAGCAATCTGCAAAGCATCTGCCTGTAGTAGGGCTAACGACTGTTGTGTGCTGAGCTTTGGCTCTGCCCCCCGATGCACCGATGCTCCGCCGAGCTTGGTTGAATTGAGCTCAACTTTGTTCTTTGCCAAAAACGCGCCGAGTAGGTTGACCAAATTGGGGCCTTTCTCGTTTGCCTCATTGGAAAGTAAAACTGTACCCGGCTCTTGTGACTCGAGGTCGAAGCCGAATGACCGCAGGAGCAAACTGCCTGAAATGCGAGCTGAAGCAGCAATTGCAGTCTCAGGGTGGATGGCACGCCCGGCACCCAATTGACCGGCAATCAGATCAACGAAGTCCCCAGCAGCTCGATTTTGCTCTTCTGTGATTTGCAAAGAACACTCCTTAGCGGCCTAGCAATGGAATTAAGCCGACTCGCACAGCGAGTTCGGATTGAATAAACTGTTGGGCGTGAGCTACTGCCATGCTAGCGCCTCGGCTTTTTCCGGTCGTCTTGTCAACCGTCACGGTGAATCCCTTGCAGTCAAAAGTCCAATTTTTGCTGCAAGTTGAGTAGTCGAATGACCATGTCGAGTTCGTTGGGTCGGCGATTCCGGATGGGCCAGTGTTGATAGGTTCCCCAAATTCACTCAAGTCATATCCCACTCTAATTGCTTCGGCGTTGGCGATAAGTACGGCGTTATGGCGAGTATCCGGTGAGACGACGCGCTTCTCTGCAGGAGTGTGGGTGACCGTGCAGCCCACGGCAATAAGCATGGTGGACGTGGTGATAGTCAGCAATGCTGCTTTCATGCCTAACGCCTGAACTAAGCCGACCCGCGAAGCGGGTTCGGCTTGAATGAATTGTTAGGGCGTAACCGCCCAGCCATTTGATAGCCGCGCCAAGGGATCCAGTGGCGGCTCTCCCAAAGAATTCAGCCTACGATTGACCTCTTGATAAGTGAAGACGATATGTTCCTTGGCGGCATCGAGCGGGAGTGACTCGCCAGGCTTTAGTGCTTTGGTGCGTAGTGGTAGGTACTCCGCGTAGAACCTTATGCACGGCTGAAGCGATGCTTTGGAAGCAAAGGGTGGCATTACCGCTATCGTGCATAGGCCCAATTGCTCAGAAGCCTCTTTGTCGGACAGGGAAGTTGCAGCCTTCTTTGCAGCCCACTTGATGTAGTGCGCGTAAATCCTCGGGTAGCCGAGCCAGACTAACGCAGAGCATAGTAGGGTTATGCCAACGACCTGAGGAATTTTCACTTTGCCCCTGACGCCTGAATTGAGCCGCGCCGCTAAGCGGCGTCGGCTTGAATGAATTGTTAGGTCCGTACGCGCTGACTGGCAAACCAAGGAAAGCCGTGCTCAAGCGTGACACGAACCAAGTCCTCAAGGCAGCGATCATATGTGCTCCAACTTAGCGCGTCGAATGTGAGGTGAAATGCGTCTCCATCTGAATCGCTAAGCTCGCTGCTTGATGGGCCATTGAGGTGGATGGGATCAAGAAGCTGGCCAGGGTGGCTGGCAAAATGGACGCGAATGCTTAAGGAGTTGTTGAGAGGAGCTCCATAGCTGATCCCGTAGCGATGGAAATGGATGACATCAATCCAGCCATCAGCCGAGCGTATCCAGAACCTAGTTCGGTGCCTAGAGAAGCTGTGTTTCTTCATTTGCTTGGTGAAGTCAGCACAAATGCGGTTGAAGCCATGCCTCACTATCTGCGTCGTTGACCGAGATGTGTCCATACGGCCTAACTCTGAATTTAAGCCGAGCCGCGCAGCGGGTTCGGCTTGAATGAACTGTTAGGCGCCACTAGCGCTGCCGAAGTGGTTGTAACACCCAATGGCAACGATGGCCACTACCAGTGCGATCAATCCAATAGCCTCAATGTCTGGGGCGGCCTTGAGGATCTTGCGCCGCAAGCTTGGGACCAACAGGCAGGGCGAAATGGCCAGCAAGCCAGCACAAAGGCTGACGAGGCCTCGCCAAAAATTGAATTGCCAAGAATCTAGAAGTTGGCCAAGCATCCGTATAGCGCCTAACGCCTGAGTTAAGCCGAGCCGCGAAGCGAATTCGGCTTGAATGAACTGTTAGGGTCCACGCCCGATGCCTGCTTGGCCACTAGCCAAGTCGGCAAGGTGAGCATGCCAGCGAGGTTCGACGACGTCATAAGCACCAACCAGCTGTTTGAATGCCTGTGGAGAGCCGCGCTGCTCTAGCAGGGCTTGGACTGCCACCCGATGAGCTCCGTTGTCACCGTGGAAAAGGTAGTGAACGAGGCTCCAATAGGCAATGTAGTAGTGGTTGACGTTCTCTCCAATAGGCGGGCCAGTGTCCTCGACCAGCTGCTCCAGCGAAGGCAGGCGCCTCTCCTGAAAAGTTGGCGGAGCATTGGGATTTATACGCACGTCCTTGAGCCACCAGATGGGATACGCGGCCGGGTCTGGTCGGCCGAGATCCAAAGAACCATCCAGAAGGGCGCTGGCTCCGAAATAGCTGGCGATGCCCTCATTGAGCCAGCGACGCGGCCTGTAGCCACCAGCCTCTGCAAGAAGTTGGTGCGTGGCCTCATGTAGCATCCAGTGATGCGGATTCTCGCCAGTTCCTGGGTAGGCGTATGAGTAGGGCCGCTTGTAGTAAGCCTCTGCCCACGGTGAGCTTCGACTGTGCCGCTTGAACTCGACCTGGTCTTTGTACAGTACTAGGTTGAGCTCAGCCGCGGGCGACTTGGGTGGGAACAGACGAACGTATGCGTTATAGAGAGACTCAACTGCTATCGATACTGACTTGGTCTCTGTCTCACTCGCCGACGAATGAAGAATGTAGTGGCTCGTGCGAAGAGATGTGACCGGGATGTAGGTCCGATCAGCCGCAGAACGTTCTTGAGGCTGCGGCGCCTCAGTGCACCCGCTTGTCAGAAAGATCAACGCGATTGCAACCGCCGGAAGCTTTGACATGCGGGCCCTAACTCCGGAATTAAGCCGACCCGCGCAGGGGGTTCGGCTTGAATGAATTGTTAGGCGGCACGCGACGCATCTCTAGTTGTCAATGATCTGGAACATCTGGAGGGCGACGCTGTTGCCGCGGAACAGGCCGAAGAAGGAGTAACCAGGTGCTCCGAGGTGCTTGTCCGATACGCAGGACACGAACCGAAATCGATCGCCTAGGCGGTACGTCGCCTTCATTCTGGTCCAGTCACCTTGAGTTTCCGGAGCTGATACTCCGGTGAGCCGGGCATTTGCCAATACTTCATCTTGGCTAAGCGGGACCGAAACTCGGCACTTGGGAAAGCCAACCTCATCTGCGACATGAGACGGCTCCATCTGTGGCCCCGTAGTGTGCGCACAGCCAGTAATGAGTGAGAGCGTGGTCGCAATGACCAGAGCTTTCGTCAAAAGTCGCATAGAACCTTCCATGCCACCCAACTCCGGAGTCAAGTCGCGCCGCGAAGAGACGTCGGCTTGAATGAATTGTTAGGGCTCACAGCCGCAAGCCCAGCCAAATAACGGCCTCGGTCGAGGCGGACACAATGGGCGTGAGAACCCTGGGCCAGAATGTACCAGCTTGGACGTGCCCCAAAGACTGGTCGTGGTGCTGCTGCTCCTCAGCGACAATGGATGAGATTGCTGATACGGCGAAAGGGTCATGGCCCTGCAGCACAACGAGTTGATACTCAAGGTGGCGAAGCACGACACTCTCAACGGCAGTGGTAGTTGCAGCAATAGCACTGCTACCGAGCAAGCCAGTTATGGCCCCGAGTAGGAAGCCGCCCATGCCACAAAGCCAGTAGCTACGGCAGCGATGACGGCCACGCCGCTGCAGCTCAGCGCCAAAGATGGCCCGGTGCCGTTGCTCATGTGAGCGGAATTCGCGAAGCTCAGCGACCATCTTTGGCGCGGTCAGTCTAGCCATGAGGATCTGACCGGTGTAGATGCCTATGGCGCCATGCTCGCCGGCGTGATTGACCTTGATGATGCGGTCGCCAAGATAATTGGCTACAGGTTGCATGACTATTTCCATGTGAGTCCTAACGCCAGGATTAAGCCGACCCGCGAAGCGGGTTCGGCTTGAATGAATTGTTAGGCGGCGTCCCGGGATGCAGGCGCTGAGCGCTAAGAAAGTAGATGCAGAGCGTTGCACAGCCGAGCGCAAGGAGAAGTGTGCCGAAAAGCAAATGAACGTCCAGGCTCAATCGTAATGTGTCGATAACTTGAAGCGTCGCCTCATGTAGATAGGATGCTGCGGATTGTTGCGATTGATCGGTAATCCAATGAGAGATTTCGTCGCGGTTACGGATGGGTGATCCGAGATGAAGTGAGGCCTCTCCGGCCCACAGGACGAACCATAGCTTCAGTATGCCTGCGGCCAATTGGACGATCCCGATACACAGGATTGTGATCCTCATGAAACTCCCCTAGCCGCCTAACGCCTGAATTAAGCAGACCCGCGAAGCAGCGTTCGGTTTGAATGAATTGTTAGGCGATGCGGGCTGGTGATCTGACCGCCAGCCGGCTCGCCCGCTTGTACAACACAACGTAGGCCGATCTTGCCACAGCCAGCATGAGCGTGGCTTGCCCGGGAAGCCATGAAGCGTGGTGCCGCCGAATCCAGGGAAAATCATTGCGATGCGGAAATGAAACGTAAGACGAAGCGGCGAACATGCCGGCTCTAAGAGCGGTTGTGAGCGGTGTCCGGAGCCGACTGCCAACGGGCCGATGCAGCAACCGAAGACGGAACCACCGAACCACTTTCACCAACGCCGCCTAACACCTGAATTAAGCCGAGCCGCGAAGCGGCTTCGGCTTGAATGAGTTATTAGACGCGCCTGCAGGAAGACTCAACTTCTGCCTCTTTGTACATTGAGTCGACGGGGATGTAGCGCGAAGTGTTGCCGTCAAAATCCAGTATGCGGGATCTATAGACGGATTTCTTCTTGAGCTGGGCCTCCTGGATCTGTTGCCCGAGTTCATTGCTGAACGTGGGGTCCGAGGAGGAAAGGAACTGAACTCGCTCGACTGAAGAAGTAACAATGTCAGCCTCCAAGCGCCAAGATCCATAGGAAATGTCCTTGTTTGTCACAGCGGACTGGCCATGAGGAGTGATTACTGACGTGGTGAGGCTTGAATAGGTGTGATCAGCGTTGTTGGTGGTGCGAGTAATAACCATCAACTCAAAGTTAGGGCCTTGCATAGTGGTGGAGTCGCACTCCCAAGTGCCAACAAGTGACTCCTCGGACAAAGAGGCGCGAGCAGTAGCGCAGCTTGTGAGGAGTGCGGCTGTCAGAAGTATCAGTCTCATTGCAGCTCCGTGGCGAGTCTAACTCTGGAGTTAAGCCGCGCCGCGAAGCGGCGTCGGCTTGAATGAAATGTTAGGTGCCATCGGCCACGCCAGAAGGAATTGAAACTGTGATGCTCTCTTGCAAATGTTCCGTGTGCCAGGTACTTGGGCCGCGTGCATGGCCGATGATACAGACTGCGTCATGAGTGTCCTTGAGCCAAGAGACAGATAGCTCTACCTCAATCGCCTCTCCAGAGATGTCCAAGGCGCGCACGTTGGCAGGTGCACCCACTAGCGCGAGCAAATCGGGAGCGGGAAGCTTCCCCATTGCCTCCAATTCCTTGATCAATGCGGCGTAAGCGTCTGGTGTTTTCATGGACAGATGATATGGCGCCTAACTCTAGAATTAAGCCGCGCCGCGAAGCGACGTCGGCTTGAATGAATTGTTAGCCGATGACCCGGGCAGCGGGGGTGGGTGCGGTGCCACTCCCATGTTATGGCCGCCCGTAATCTGGCCCGAAGTTGCTGCAATGGTGCCTCCGTATGCACCCATGTGTCCGAAGGACTTGGAATTGAATCGGCCGACGATCTCTACGGTCTTTCCGTCAAGCTGCCTAATGTCGTAGGGCTTCCCATCGGACTCTCCTGGCACGAGCGATAGGCAGTTCTTGGAGCCGCCCGCTGCATCGAGAGTCCCGGGAGCCGGGCAGATGAAGCTAGCCTCAAATCTAACGACCGCTGCTCCTCGAACCCGAATCAGCTTGCCGTCAAATGCAGATGGACTGGTCAAAATCGTCGCTATGTCGGAAGTCGCAACCGACTCTGCGGGCCCGGAATGGCCGCAACCCGCGAGGGACATGACCAGCGCTGCGACAACGGCTGCTCTCATCGGCTAACACCAGAATTAAGCCGACGCTGCAAAGCAGCGGTCGGCTTGAATGAATTGTTGGGCGGCATTGATCGTTGAAGCTCCCCTGACCAATGCCGTCCCGCTTGAACAAGCTGATGCGAGCCGATCATGCCACAGCTTGGGGGATCGAGGCTTGCTCGGGAAACCTTGCCGCGCTTTGCAGCCGAAGCCCGATGAAACGATTACAGGGCGGTGATGAAGCGTAAGGCGAAGGAGTGAACCTGCTGACGCCGGTGAGGTTATGGCTGCTGCCCGGAGCCGACTATTGACATGCCGATCTGCTGCCGAAGCAGCAACGGCCGGCCAACTGAAACCACTGCTTAAGGCGAGCCGCGAAGTGGCTTCGCCTTGAACAAATTGTTAGGGCTCATTGCCAGTAGCTCCGCCCGCGTTTTAGAAAGCCAGGCCAGCTCGAACCCTCAAACGTGCCTGTGAGCCCCGTGCTACTGATGATGCCGCGAAATTGAGCGGCAGGACAGCCGCTACGCGAATCTGCAGAGAGCTGAAAGGAAAGTTCAGTGCCTTGCAGATGTGCAACGGCCACCTCAGGGATGCCCGGCGCGCCCTCCGCACATTGGACAACGACGTAGTGACCGTTGCCGCCAACGACCACCGATATCTCTACACCGACTAGATCTTCGGTGCCGAAGTGGAGACTTGAGAAAGTGCCCGTAACGCCGGGCTCCGCACTGTGCCCCGGGCCAGAAATGAGCAAGAAGGCTAACGCTGAGAGCAGCTTTTTCATTGAGCCCTAACTCTGGAATTAAGCCGACCCGCGAAGCGGGTTCGGCTTGAATGAACTGTTAGCGCCCTGACCGCTAGCCGACAAGGGCGGGCTTCTACTGCGGACGTGATGGCTGCGGCGAGAACTCAAGGTCACTGTATCCGGAGAGGCAATACTTCTCCATCCAAACGTGCCGGCAGCTATCGCAGCCAACCCAAGCGGTGATCTCGCCGTTCTCAGGCCAGGAAGGTAGGGCGCGATCCAGACTCGTGCCGCCGCAGACCGGGCAACTCTCCCCTTTTGAGTGCGCATAAAGTTCAGAGGCTTCTGCTGGTGCCATCAACTCCTCCATCAATCTCTGTAAGGCTAGATTAGGGCGCTAACGCTGGAGTTAAGGCGTGCCGCGAAGCGGCATCGCCTTGGACGAGTTGTTAGCCTTGCCGACTAGTGACATTGAAGCCATGGCTTGAGCAGTGGCATGGTTGCTGGTGGAAGTAGTAAGGACAAAAAGGAGCTCATCTTTGTCCTCGGGCCGTGACCAAGAATACGCCGTGGTGCGAGTGTGAACGTCGTTGGGGCCTAACCCAGTTGCTTCCTGTACCGCAGCCACGAGTGGTTCCGGAGCCGTGCCCACTAAGGCCGAGAAACCGGTACGAACTTGATCGGGGTTGGCGCGCTGTGCAAAAACAGCGCAAACCGCATCATCGCGGAGTGCAACCACGTATGCAGTGGACGGTGCTATCACGAACCATGCTTTGCCAGGATTACCGCCAAGAAAGAACTCTGCTTTCTCGGGGGGAGCCTCCGGGGTATCGCTCATTGCCTTCCGAAGGTTGTCCTGCGAATAGAAGTGCTTCATGCATGTACCAGCGAAAAGGTCATTGATGCTATCTGGCGGCGGAGATGCCGCCGCAAGAGCCGGAAGCAATACCGCAGTTGCTAGGAGCTTGCGCATGATTTGTCTCGGAAGGCTAACGCCTGAATTAAGCCGACGCTGCGAAGCAGCGGTCGGCTTGAATTAATTGTTAAGCGCCTACGGAGGGTTCATAGAACTTATTAAAGAACTCTTCCGCTGCGGCGTATCCATCGTCGTAGGCCCTCTGCTTAACTCGGCGTTCTTCCGAGTTAAGCGGGAGCTTTTCGATTTCTGCCTTAATGGCGCGCAGTTCCTCCGCCCTTTTGTCAAAGGAGGCTTTGTGAACCTTTATCCACATTTCCGCTTTAAGCGCTTCTTGTCTCAGACTCACTACATCCTCTCCAGTGGCTAGGGTGGCTTTCAGGCGTGCATGCAAGCGGTGCTGGGCGCCTAACTCCAGAATTAAGCCGACCCGCGACGCGGGTTCGGCTTGAATGAATTGTTAGGTGCTCAGCGACCGTGGAACACCTTGAGCACTATGCCATTACTTGCACAGACCAACGCTCCCGGCGTGCCGCCACGCCAGCCTTCGGGCAGGGTGCCAAACACACGCCATGTGCCGTTAGACAGCTCTGCACGGTACGGCTCTCGCTCCTGCACCGCCGCCGGGCTGAACTTGCCGTGCCAAGCGGCCTTGGCGGCGGCAATAGCATCGAATTCTGTCGAAACCACCGCCACGGCACTTGGCGTGATAGCAGGACAATCTGACGCGGATGCAGCCAGAAGAAAGGTGAGTGCGAGAGGAATAGTCATGAGCACCTAACGCCCTAGATTAAGCCGCGTGGCGCAGCCGCGTCGGCTTGAAGCGCTGGTTGGGCGCGCTCGAACTCCCCACCAGCAGCAAGCTTCAGCACGATGAGACGAGCGCACGCCTGATACAAGACATATGCTGGTGTATCGTCTTCTACGTATATGATCTCTGAAATAGAAACTTCGTGACCGGACTCTTCAACTCCTGCACGAATACCTGACATGACAGCCGCTGCAAGCCGAGTTTCATCAAAAGAGCCATGGTTGCATGCGCCAATTGCGCTCTGCTTCAACAACGCCGGCCCCGAAACTGGAGGGCGACCCAACCTAACTCCGAGCAGTATGTGCTTCGGCCCGGTGATGTAGGTCACATAGTGACAGCCATCTTTGTGAAAGAACTGAGGCATGTGTCTTTTACGCCCAACGCCTGAATTAAGCCGAGCCGCGAAGCGGCTTCGGCTTGAATGATTTGTTAGGCGCCAGTCGCGCCCTCCGGAGTCCAGAGTACCTCAAACACCGGCCACTCACCGGCTGGGAGCGACCCGGATCCGATACGACGAAACTCTGCGTGAGCAACCACGGTGGGAGTGGTTGCTCCAAGCGGTATTAGATCGAAGAGGTCTGTTGCATCATGGTTGCCGTATACATCCAGCATGCGGGACTTGAACGCGTGTGGCCGTCCTTGAAAATAGGCGACGCCGTCGCGAGGTCCGTCATACCAGTTGGTCAGCTCAATCACACTTTCGAACTCTGTCATGGCGCCTAACTCTAAGTAGACCGCCGAACAGCGGTGTAGCGCGAGTATCGCCTGTTCCTGTCGGGTTTCAAACAAGTAAATTCCCACATGGAATCAATCAATTAACCCATTCCGGCGGCGCCTTGACGGCCCCAAGCTCGCGGAAAACTACCGCTTTGGAGCCGTGATATGGATTACGCCCCTGTTTCATCCGGCATAACGCAAGGTCAGCCCCCCAGGTTGTTGGAGCAGGTGCGCCGCCAGATCCGGGTCCTGCACTACAGCCGGCGTACCGAGCAGGCCTATGTCGGGTGGATCAGGCGCTTCATTCTGGCCAACGGCAAGCGGCATCCTCGTGAGATGGGGGCGGATGAGGTCGCCGCCTTCCTGACCGCATTGGCGATGGACGGCAACGTGGCCGCGGCGACACAGAACCAGGCCTTGTCCGCGTTGTTGTTCCTGTATCGGCACGTGCTGGGTGTGACGTTGCCGTGAATGGACAATGTGGTCCGGGCCAAGCGGCCCAGGCGTCTGCCAGTAGTGCTCTCCAAGGAGGAGGTGAGTCAGCTTCTCGGCGCGATGCCGGACGGTACCCCCGCGATGATGGCGCGCTTGCTGTACGGAACCGGTAGGCGGTTGATGGAATGCCTGCGGCTGCGGATCAAGGACGTGGACTTCGCCCGCGCTGAAATCTGCGTGCGTAGCGGCAAGGGCAACAAGGATCGGCGTGTGCCGCTGCCGATATCCTTGAAGGCCGCCTTGTTGCGGCAACGGTGCTGGGCGGTGTCACTGCATGCGTCCGATCTTGCCGGTGGAAGGGGGCAGGTGCATCTGCCGCATGCACTTGCACGCAAGTACCCGAACGCGGATACGGCGCCGGGTTGGCAGTATCTGTTCCCTTCGCGGATGCATTCGCGCGACCCGCGCACGGGGCGTCGTGGCCGGCATCACCTCAGCGAGGAGGTACTGCAGCGGGCGGTGAAGCGTGCGCGGCTGCAGGTGGGCATCCTGAAGCCGGCGACCTGCCACACGCTGCGCCATTCGTTCGCCACGCACCTGCTCGACGCGGGGTGCGATATCCGTACCTTGCAGGAACTGCTGGGGCACAAGGACGTGACGACCACGCAGTTGTACACGCATGTGTTGGGGCGCGGCGCCGGCGGTGTCCGCAGCCCGCTGGACCTGTTGCCCGTGCCGCCATCGCAGGCGGAGGGGATGGCGGCCGACGCTCAGTGGCCCCCGATCGGCCTGAAGCGGGCCACGCCATAGCGGTCGCTTTCAAAGGTGTAGTGCGCCGGGTCCACTACGCTGGCGATGCGCGCGCGTGCATGGGCTTCGTCGCTGCGGCCGCAGGCGATCGTGCCGAAGTCCAGCGGTGCATCCAGCACGATGCGCGCCGGGCCGTGCATGCCATCGCAGTGTCCGTGCAGGTGGATCCACAGCCGGCCGTCGATCTCGCGCAGCTCGAAGGCGCCGTCGGTCAGGCCGAGATGCTCGCCGGTGTAGACCAGCACTTCCGGTTCGTCCTCGCCGGTCAGCGCAATGTGTTTGCCCGCGATGTCATTCCAGCGCGTCACTTCGCCCGGGCCGCTGTGGAAGGCGGGGCAGTCGTGGATGCGCAGGTGCAGGTTGTCCGGTGGCAGGTCGTCTTCGTCCAGCAGTACGTCATCGGGGTCGATGCGTTCGGCCTGGATGTCGAAGTCCCAGATCAGGGCGGGGATGTGCTCGTCGACGAACGCACCCAGCTGCGCCTCCGTCAGCCGGTAGGGCTGGTCGTTCCAGTGGCAGATCGCGCGGGGCATCAGCGGGGGCGGGGCGGTGTCCATCGCACCAGTCTGCCGCCCCCGCGCGGGGCGTCAACCGTCGAGCAGGGCCTTGTCACGCACGGCGCCCTTGTCGGCGCTGGTGGCGAGCAGGGCATAGGCCTTCAGTGCGGTGCTGACCTTGCGTGGGCGGGCCTGCGCCGGCCTCCAGCCCTTGGCCTCCTGCTCGGTGCGGCGACGGGCCAGCTCAGCGTCGTCCACCAGCAGGTTGATGCCGCGCTGCGGGATGTCGATCAGGATGCGGTCGCCGTCGCGGACCAGGCCAATCGTGCCGCCGCCGGCCGCTTCCGGCGAGCAATGGCCGATGCTCAGACCCGAGGTGCCGCCGGAGAAGCGGCCGTCGGTGAGCAGCGCGCAGGCCTTGCCCAGCCCCTTGGATTTCAGGTAGCTGGTCGGGTACAGCATCTCCTGCATGCCCGGGCCGCCCTTCGGCCCTTCGTAGCGGATCACCACCACGTCGCCGGCCTGCACTTCGTTGCCGAGGATGCCCTTGACCGCGGCGTCCTGGCTTTCATAGACGCGGGCGTTGCCTTCGAACACGTGGATGGATTCGTCCACGCCTGCGGTCTTGACCACGCAGCCATCGGCGGCGAGGTTGCCGTACAGCACGGCCAGCCCGCCTTCGCTGGAGAAGGCATGCGCGACGTCGCGGATGCAGCCCTCGGCGCGGTCGGTATCCAGCGACGGCCAGCGGGTGGACTGGCTGAAGGCCACCTGGGTCGGGATGCCGGCCGGGCCGGCCTTGTAGAACTGGTGCACCGCCGCGTCCTGGGTCTGGGTGACGTCCCAGTCGGCGATGGCCGCGCCCAGCGTGCGGCTGTGCACGGTGGGCACGTCGGTATGCATCAGGCCACCGCGTGCCAGTTCGCCGAGGATGGCCATGATGCCGCCGGCGCGATGCACGTCTTCTATGTGGTACTTCTGCGTGTTCGGCGCCACTTTGCACAACTGCGGCACGCGCCGTGACAGGCGGTCGATGTCGCGCTGGTCGAAGGCCACCTCGGCCTCCTGCGCGGCGGCCAGCAGGTGCAGGATGGTGTTGGTGGAACCGCCCATGGCGATGTCCAGCGTCATCGCGTTTTCAAACGCCTCGAACGTCGCGATGCCGCGCGGCAGCACGTTGGCCTCCTCGCCGCCGTACCAGCGGTGGCACAGCTCCACGATCAGGCGGCCGGCGCGCTTGAACAGCGCCTCGCGGTCGCTGTGCGTGGCCACCACGGTGCCGTTGCCCGGCAGCGACAGCCCCAGCGCCTCGGTCAGGCAGTTCATCGAGTTGGCGGTGAACATGCCCGAGCACGAGCCACAGGTAGGGCACGCGCTGCGTTCGATCACGGCCACCTGTTCGTCGCTGATGGCCTCGTTGCCGGCGGCCACCATCGCGTCGATCAGGTCGAGCTTGTGGTCGGCCAGCTTGGTCTTGCCGGCCTCCATCGGGCCGCCGGACACGAACACCACCGGGATGTTCAGGCGCAGGGCGGCCATCAGCATGCCGGGGGTGATCTTGTCGCAGTTGGAAATGCACACCAGCGCATCGGCGCAGTGCGCGTTGGCCATGTACTCCACCGAGTCGGCGATGATCTCGCGGCTGGGCAGCGAGTACAGCATGCCGTCGTGGCCCATCGCGATGCCGTCGTCCACGGCGATGGTGTTGAATTCCTTGGCCACGCCGCCGGCCGCCTCGATCTCGCGCGCCACGAGTTGGCCAAGGTCCTTCAGGTGCACGTGGCCGGGCACGAACTGGGTGAAGGAGTTGACCACCGCGATGATGGGTTTGTGGAAATCGCCGTCGGTCATGCCGGTGGCACGCCACAGGGCGCGGGCGCCGGCCATGTTGCGGCCGGCGGTGGAGGTTTTCGAGCGGTATTCAGGCATGGGGGCGAGCAGGTACGGGCTGGCAGAAGCGTGTATGGGCGATTCTGCATCAAGATCCCGGTTGCTGTTGCAACCATCCGGCGGGGTGGAACGGTTGGACGATACCGAGGCGGCGCAGGCGCGTAGGAGCGGCTTCAGCCGCGAAGCCAGGAGCCCTTCCGTATGCCTGACGCCTGCAATTGCAGTCATGCCTTCGACCGGTACCTTCACCAGCTTCGCGGCCGAGGCCGCTCCTGGCCGGGCGCACCTGAAAACCGGTTCAGTTTTGGGACTGTGCCGATTTACGCCTCCCAGGCCGGATCAGGCATCATTCGGAAACAACTTTCACGGGGAATCGACCATGAAGCGATCCAGGACCACCGCGCTGCTGCTGATGAGCGCCGCGCCGCTGCTGTTCACCGCCTGCCAGAAGGAAGAAACGGTGCAGGTCAAGGAAGGGCTGTACACCTCGGTGGAGGCCTGCAGCGAGGCCACGGGCGATCCGTCCAGCTGCCGCCAGGCATTTGCCACCGCGCAGCAGCAGTCGGCCGATGCGGCGCCCAAGTACGCCAGCAAGGAAGAGTGCGCCAAGGAGTACCCGGCCGAGCAGTGCGTGCAGCAGCACACCAGCGCCGGCACCTCGTTCATCGGCCCGATGATGATGGGCTTCTTCATGTCGCAGATGCTCAACAGCGGCCGTGGCGCCGTGGCGGCACCGCCGGCCGCACAGCCGGCCTTCAAGGACAACGCCAATGGTTGGGCCAAGCCGGCCGGTACCGGTGGCCTGAACACCGGCAGCGGCATCGGTGCCGGCAAGGCCGGCCTGGCCCCGGTCACCAGCGAGCCGAACCGTGCCGTGACCGCCAGCCGTGGCGGCTTTGGTGCACGCAGCGGCGGCCGCAGCAACAGCGTCGGCGGTTGATCAGGTGCGGCGTGTAGCAATCGCCGAGCGCGACAACTGGCGAGCACGTGCCGCCGAGGCAGGTTTCCGCTTCCACACCATCGACGGTGCGCCGTACTGGGACGAAAGCGCGTACTACGCCTTCACCCTGCGGCAGATCGAGAACGACCTGGAAGACCCCAGCGCCGAGCTGCATGCGATGGCGCTGGACCTGGTCGGCGAGGTGGTGGCCAGCGAGGCGCTGATGGCGCAGCTGGCCATTCCCGAGCCGTTCCGCGACTGGATCGCCGAGAGCTGGCGCCGCCGCGACCCGCACCTGTACGGCCGGCTGGACTTCGCCTATGACGGCAAGGGCCCGGCCAAGCTGTACGAGCTGAACTACGACACGCCGACCTCGCTGTACGAGGCGTCGTTCTTCCAGTGGCAATGGCTGGAAGACCAGCGCAACCGTGGCGTCCTGCCGCAGCAGGCCGACCAGTTCAACTCCCTCCACGAGACGCTGGTGGAGCGCTTTGCCGAACTGTCGGCGCGCCTGCCGCCGCCGCTGTACTTCAGCGCGGTGCGTGAGTCCGAGGAAGACCAGGGCACGGTGGCCTACCTGCGCGACTGCGCGGCGCAGGCCGGCCTGCATGGCGCGGCCATCGCCATCGAGGACATCGGCCTGTCGGCCGACGGCCGCTTCACCGACCTGGACGACGTGGTGATCGGCAGCCTGTTCAAGCTGTACCCGCTCGAAGACCTGATGCAGGAGGAGTTCGGCGCGGCATTGCCCCGTTCCGGCGTGCAGCTGCTGGAACCGGCCTGGAAGGCGGTGTTGAGCAACAAGGGCATCCTGCCGCTGTTGTGGGAACGCCATCGCGGCCATCCCAACCTGCTGGAATCGTACTTCGACGATGGCAGTGCCCTGCCGGCTGGCTGGGTGCGCAAGCCGCTGCATTCGCGCGAGGGTGCGAACGTGGCCATGCATATGAGCGACGGCAGTTGGCAGGAGAGCGAGGGCCCGTACGCGGGGCCGAACATCCGCCAGGCGTTCCACGCGCTGCCCATGTTCGAGGGCAACTATCCGCTGGTCGGCAGCTGGGTGGTGGGTGACCGCGCCTGTGGCATCGGCGTGCGCGAGGACAACAGCCGCATCACCCGCGACAGCGCCCGTTTCCTGCCGCACGCCATCATCGATGACGCGCCGCAGGGGAGCACGCGGATCTACGTCTGACGCTGCCCTGGGTAGGAGCAGCCTTGGCCGCGAAGCCGGGGGGCTTCTGCGTGCGGTTGTTCTCGACGGTGGAAGCGTTGTCGGCATAGGCGAAGGAGCGACCCCTCCCCACCCCTCCCCTTGGCTGCGCCAAAGGGAGGGGGCGGTCATGCATGGCCTTTCAGCATGCGAGTTGTGCCGCTCTTGCCCCCTCCCTTTGGCGCAGCCAAGGGGAGGGTTGGGGAGGGGTGCTTTTCCGTGCCGGTGACGACACCCGCTTCGCGACCGAAGCCGCTTCTACCGGCTACAGCAGGCCGTCGCGCTTGACCGCCAGGTAACGCTCGACCAGCGCGGCGGGCAGCTCCTCGGCGGTGACGTCCAGCACCATCACGCGGTGGCTGCGCAGGGCTTCGTGGGCGTCGGCACGTTGTTGCAGGTAGCGGGTGATGGCACCGGCCTGGATGGCATCGGACACGGTCTCCACGTCGCGGGCCAGCGCGTCGTCCAGCTCGCTTTCGCGCAGGCTGGCCACGCAGACCAGGTGGCGCTTCTGCAGCAGGCGCACGGCGGCGAGCAGGTCCTCGATGTCCTCGTCGCGGACGTTGGTCACCAGCATCACCAGAGTGCGCCGCGAATGGCGCAGGCTCAGTTCGGTGGCAGCGGCCAGGTAGTCGGTGGCGACCGGCCGCGCCTGCAGGTCGTAGCTGGCGCGCAGCAGGGTGTCGATCGCCCCCAGGCCGCGTTGCGGTGCTACCCAGCGGCTGTCGCCGCCGGTGGCGAACAGGCCCACGCCGTCGCCCTGGCGCAGCGCCAGGTAGGACACCACCAGCGCGGCGTTGAGCACATGGTCGAAATGCGACAGGCCACCTTCGTGCGCCATCATCCGGCGACCGGTGTCGATCATCATCACCAGCTGCTGGTTCTTCTCGTCCTGGTACTCGCGCGAGATCAGCTTGCGCGCGCGCGAGGTGGCCTTCCAGTCGATCTGGCGCAGGCTGTCGCCGACGCGGTACTCGCGCATCTGGTGGAAGTCGGTGCCTTCACCACGGCGGCGCTTGAGGTGCGCGCCGACCAGACGCGAGGCCATTTCCGCGCTGAGCAGGGCCAGCCGGGTGAGCGGGGCGAAGTTGGGGTAGACGCGCACGGTCTGCGGCGGCCCGGCGATGCGCGATTGACGCCACAGGCGCAGCAGCGAATGCAGGCGCAATTGCACGCCGTCGAACACGAACGTGCCGCGGTTGGACGGGGTGAGGTGGTAGCTGAAACGGGTTTCGCTGGCGCGCGGCAGGGTCAGGCGACGCGGCAGGCCCGGCGTTTCCCAGCCATCCGGGACCAGGTCGTACACGTCCACGCGTTGCCGCCCGAATGCATCGATCTGCAGCCAGGTTTCGCGTTCGACGCCCAGGGCGAGCGAGTCGGGAAGTTCACGCCGCACCTGCGGGGTGGGGCGGCGCCACAGCAGCAACGCATCGAGCAGCGCCAGCACCGCGATCGCCGCGGCCGTCAGCGTCCATGCCTGCAGCGGCAGGTAATGCAGGGCCACCGGCACACCCAGCAGGCCCCACAGCACCAGCAATGTGATCAGCAGCGGTGACGGTCTCACTGATGGGGTTCCGTGGTGGTGCAGGGGGTGGAAACAGCGGGAGCATCGGCACCGCTCCCCCTGCCTCCCCTACGCACTGCGTGCGCAAGGCAGGGGGCAGAGGCGTGCGCGGTGGCCGTGCGTGGGCTCACTTGCGCGGGGCCTCGACCTTGGCGAGCAGGGCGGTGAGCGCGTCGTCGGCGGACTGGCCTTCGATCTGCAGTTCCGGGGCCAGCGTGATGCGGTGGCGCAGGGCCGGCTTGGCGATCTCGCGCACGTCGTCGGGGGTGACGAAATCGCGGCCGGACAGCACCGCCTGGGCGCGTGCTGCGCGTACCAGCGCGATGCTGCCACGCGGGCCAGCGCCCAACGCGATGCCCGGCCACTTGCGGGTGGCCGCGACGATGCGCACCGCGTAGTCGATCACCTGCGGGTCGACGGTGATCTCGGCCACGGCCTTCTGCAGCGCGACCACGTCGCTGCCGCTGAGCACGCGCGGCACCTGCGACAGGTCGAAGTCGCCGGCGGTGCGGCCGACGGTGATGGCCTGGACCATGCGCTTCTCGTCTTCCAGCTGCGGGTAGTCGATCAGCACCTTCAGCAGGAAGCGGTCCAACTGCGCCTCAGGCAACGGGTAGGTGCCCTCCTGCTCGACCGGGTTCTGCGTGGCCAAGGTGAGGAACGGCGGGTTCAGCGGGAAGGCCTTGCCCTCGATCGTGACCTGGCCTTCCTGCATCACTTCCAGCAGCGCCGACTGGGTCTTGGCCGGGGCGCGGTTGATTTCATCGGCCAGCAGCAGGTTGGTGAACACCGGGCCGCGGCGGATCTTGAAGCTCTCGGTCTTGGGGTCGTACACCGCGTGGCCGCTGACGTCGCTGGGCATCAGGTCCGGGGTGAACTGCACGCGCGCGTAGTCCAGCTCCAATGCCTGGGCCAGGGCGCGCACCAGCAGCGTCTTGCCCAGGCCGGGCACGCCTTCGATCAGCACGTGGCCACCGGCCAACAGCGCGATCAGGATCTGCTCGAGCACATCGGCCTGGCCGATGAAGGCCTGCCCGACGGCTTCGCGGATGCGCTCGACGCGATCGATCACCTCGGCGTTGCCCGGTGCAGGCGCGGGTGCCGCGGCAGGTGCGGGCGCGGCGACGGGAGCCTCGCCGGGAAGGGCGGGCGGAAACGGCGTCTCGTTCATAGCTGGTTTCTCATCTGGATGAGCAGGCGGATGCGTTCACGCAGGGCGTTGTCGTCCCGCGAGGGGGGAACCTGCAGCGCGCTCTGCACGCGGGCGAGCGGCCATTGCAGGTGATCGGCGATGGCCTGGGCCTGGGCGTCGCCAACCAGGGCCGCGGCCACCGGTGCGCGGCGGCGCAGGCGGGCCAGGAAGGACTGGCGCACCGCGTCGTACAGCAGCGGTGACTTGCCGTAGCGATGCAGGTGTTCGCCGGAGGCGCGCACGTGCTCCAGCAGCGAGCGGCGGTCGCCGCGCGGGGACGGCTGCAGCGCGCCGAAACGCTGGCTGCGCGCCCACAGCCACGCCAGCAGGGCGAGCAGCAGCGGCAGCCAGACCGGCCAGCCCTGCTTGAGCAGGGTCCGCCACAGCGACGGCATCTGCATCTCGTAGACCAGGTGCGTGGTGCCCTTGCCGTAGTTGGGCGCCAGCACCAGCCGGGCCAGGTCGCGGTGCGGGATGTCGCGCAGGCCGGTTTCATATTCGCCGCGCCCGTTGCGCAGGAAATCGGTGCTGCCCAGCACGTCGATGCGGCCGGTGCCGTAGCGCAGCCGCGCCCAGGCCAGCGTGGCATCCGTGCCGTCGCCCCAGCGGCGTTCGACCCGGGTGCTGCCATCCACGGTGAAGCGGTTGCCGGAGCAGAACTCCTGGTGCTCCTCCTGGCCGTTCACGCGCCATGGCAGGCAGCGTGCCGGGACCTCGCTAGTCTCCACGCCCAGCTGCTCCAGCAGGCCCGCGTCGTCGCCATCAAGCTCCTCATCGGCCCCGGGCATCTGCAGGACCAGGTGCCCGCCGAACTGCACCCAGTCGAGCAGGCCGCTGACCTGCGGCGGCGAGAGCAGGCGCGGGTCGTCCAGCATCACCACGGTGTCGCCGGGCTGCAGCTTCATGTCGGCCAGGTCGAGCTGGCGCCGCGATTCGGCCTTCTGCCCGTCGCGGTGCAGGGTTTCGCGCAGGGCATACAGCGGGTTGTAGGTGGGCTCGCCGTAGGCGGGCAGGGTGATCTCCTCCTTGCGCCGTTCGACGGCGGAGAACACCCATGCCACCACCAGCGCGCTGACCAGCACGCCGATGCCCGCGATCAGCCCGTAGCGCAGGCGCGCGCTCACGTGCGCCACCCGTACTGCCGGTGCAGTTCACCCATCAATGCCTCGAACTCGTCCTCGCTGGGCAGGCGGCCGGCATAGGCGGCGTACTGCCAGGTGCGCACCATGCGCGCGAACAGGGTGCGGTCGGCTTCCTGCGGCATGCGCCGCGAGGCCCGCAGGCACTGCGCCTCGGTGGCGCCGGGTGGCAACACGATGTCGGCACGTTGACCCAGCACCTCCACCGACGCGCGGTACAGCAAGGCCAGTGCATGACGCGGCTTGCCTTCGCGCCACAGGCGGCGCGCGCTGCCCAGGATGTCCGGCGGCAGCACTTCGGGCACCAGCAGCGCGTCGTGCTGCACCGGGGTCTGTGCTTCGCGCGTGCGCCGGCCACTGCCACGCAGCCACGGCAACCACCAGCGGGCGGTGAGCGCCAGCACGATCAGCAGTGCGGCCAGCACGATCCACAGGATGCTTTCGCCGATCAGCGCGAGCACCTGCGAGACGAACGTCATGAACGACGGGTCACGCGTCTGGTCGCTGTTGTCCTGCGTGGGCTTGTCCCGTTCCTTGAACACCCACTTGTCCACCGTGCGCTTGGCGCCCAGCTGCGGATCCTCGTAGGCGCGTGCGGCGGCCTGGCGGAAGCCGTCGGTGTCGGCGTCGCCCTGGCCGAACACCGCATGCGGCGTGGCCGGGACGATCGCGTTCGACGGCGCGGCGGTTTCCTTGTGGTTGCTCAGCACCGAGTCGGGCAGGGCGTTGCTCTGCTGCGCGCGCAGCGGCGCGATGCCGACCAGCAGGAACAGCACCATCAATGGCGCCAGCCGGGCCAGGCGCTCGCGCAGGCGGCGGAAGGCGATCTCCACGTCCCAGGCTTCCAGCTGGGTGCGGCGGTTGAGGTACAGGCCGAAGCCGGCACCGCTGTAGAACGGGCCGATCAGGGTCATCGCGCCCCAGGCCAGCAGGTTGAAGCCGATCCACGCCCACGCGGGCGTTTCGTCGCCGATCAGCGACCAGGAGGCACGCAGCGATTCGGGCAGGTCTTCCACCGGCATGAACATGAAGATCAGGGCGATGCCGGCCAGCTGCAGCATGGCCTCGAAGTGCCAGCACACCGAGGTCAGCAGCGTGGCGTGGCCATAGCTGGCACCGCCCAGTGCACGCCGGCGCATGCCGCGTTGCGGGCCATCGCCACCCTCCAGCAGGTCCACCGGCATCAGCAGCGAGCGTGCCGGGCTGAGCCGGCGCCAGCCCAGGTAGGCGCCGATGCCGCGCCAGCCCCAGCGCAGCTGCGCGCGCAGTGTCTCAGCGGTGGTCGGCACCGCGCCGAAGGCACCGCGCGAGATCACGTACAACGGGATCCGCTCGAATGCCGGCTTCAGCCACCACATCACCAACGCCGGCAACCAGAAGTTGTCCAGCCACAGGCCGAGCAGGTTGAGCAGCGCGAACACCGGCAGGGTGACCAGCAGCCAGGGCTTCCAGATGGCCCAGGCATGCCGGCGCACGAGCGCCGTGCCCAGCTCCATCGCCTCCCACTGCGAGCGGGCGCGCAGCACCACGTCGAGCTGGTCAATGCGCATGTGCGCTCCCACGTCCGCCGCGCCACAGCCAGAGGATCACCAGCGTCCACAGGACGCCGGAGACGGTCAGCTTGCCCCACATCGGCACCCACGCGATCGATGACCAGAACGCCTCGATGAACGCGGCCATCAGCAGCATGAAGGCCACGCCCAGGCACAGTCGGGCGCCGACCCGGCCACCTTCGATCAGGGCATCGATGCGGCGCATGCGACCCGGTGCCAGCAGGCGCAGGCCCAGCTGCAGGCCGGCGCCGCCGGCGATCACGATGGCGGTCAGCTCGAACGGCGCATGCCCGACCACGAAGCGCCAGAAGGGCTCGCCGAAGCCGGCCTGCTGCAGGTGGCCGGCCACCGCGCCGATGGTGATGCCGTTGAACAGCAGCACCAGGACCGTGCCGATCCCCGCCAACAGGCCACTGGCAAAGGTGCGCAGGCCGATGCTGATGTTGTTCATGATGTAGTGGCCGAACATCGCCCAGTCGGTGCCGCTGTCGCGGCCCAGGTGGTCGGCGGCCGGGTCGTACATCTTTTCCATCTGCGCGATCTGGGTGGTGCTCAACAGCATGTGGACCAGGTCCGGCTTGAGCTGCAGCAGCACGAAGATGCCCACCAGCGGCACCGCGAACAGCGCCAGCGCGGTCCACATCGCGCCGGCCTGGCTGCGCACGGCCAACGGGAAGTCGGCGAACAGGAACTCCACCGCGCGCGACCAGCGCGGCGGCGGGGTGCGGTAGAGCAGGTTGTGGCCGTTCTGCGAGAGCTGCTGCAGGCGTTCGACCAGCTGCGGGCTGTAACCGCGGTGGCGGGCCAGCGCCAGCTGCTGGCACAACCGCCGGTAGCGCTGCGGGATGGTCTCATCGCCGGGCAGGTCGGCGTCCACGGTGCCGCGCACGCTGCGGGCATGGCCCCCGCGCCGCTGCAGCCACTGCTCGAACTGCTGCCACTCATGCTGGTAACGGGTGACGAACTGCTCCTGCTTCATCGCCGCCCCAACAACCAGTTGGCCATGGCATACAGGCGCAGCACGCCGGCCGCGCCGCTGGCCTGGCTCAGGCCCCAGGCGATGTCGGCCAGTTCGTTCTGGCGCGGCCCGGACAGGGCCGGCGCGCGGTCGGCGAAGGCGATCAGGGCGATCTGTTCACCGGGTTGCAGCGGCACCGGCGGGGCAAGCACGGTCTCGATCCGCGCCGGCGGTTCGGCCGCGCGCGGCGGGGCATGCACCACCAGCGAGCCGGCGACCAGGTCACCCAGGCGCCGGCCATAGGGGTCGCACAGGCAGCTGATCAGGCCCACCGCGTAGCCGAACGGCAGTGCGTCCACGGTGCGCAGCAGGTTGCGCACGATGGCCGGCATCCAGCCCAGCGGCGCACCGTCATTGGCGACCACGCGCAGGCCGAGCACGCGCTTGCCCAGGGTCTGGCCGAACCAGACTTCCAGCACGATCGGGTAGGCCCAGAACATCAGGAACATCAGGCCCAGGTACAGGCCCTGGCCGAAGTCGCCCAGGGCCAGCAGCACCGGGCTCATCACCATCAACACGCCGAAGCGGACCAGCAGGTCGATCAACCAGGCCAGTGCGCGCGGCACCGGGCCGGCGGCGGGCAACTGCAGCGGCACGCCTTCGGGCGTGATCACTTCGCGATAGGTATCGAGCATGGGCGCGCCCGCGGGCATCACGGCACCGCCTGCGCAGCGTGCTGCGTTGGCCCGGGCTGGCGGGAAGTCCGGTTTCCGGCCCGGACGGATGCCTGTGGCATTCGTGTCTCGACTGCGTCCTGTCAGGGTGCAGACTTTAACTGGCGCCCATGTGAAAGCCCAGCCTGCTGCTGGTGGCGGCAGGCTGGGCGGGGGCGGCTCAGCGGACCGTGCCGCCTTCGCGCTTGCCGCTGAACAGCTTGCGGACGCCGGCACCCAGCGCGATCACGCCGATCAGCAACAGCTTCCAGAACTTGGCCAGCAGCAGGCCCACCTTGGCGAACAGGCCGGCCTTGGCGGCCAGGCCACCACCGATCAGCGTGGCCACGCCGTAGGCGGCCACCTTGTCGGTGCTGGCGTTGTGGTCGGCGTAGCGCGCGCCTTCGTTGAACTCGGTCATCGGCAGCAGGCGGTCCATGCCGGTGCGCACCGCGGACAGGTCCGACATCGCCGACACCGCGTTGAGGCTCAGGTAGCCATAGCGGCCGAGCACGCGGATGTCGTAGTTCAGCGAGTGCGCGGGCTCGTTGTTGAAGGCCAGCTCACGCGCCCAGTACAGCTTCTTGCTGTCGGCGTCGTAGCGCGGCGGCACGGCCCAGCCGATCAGGTCCAGCGAGCCATAACCGGCCTTCACCCGCTCCGGGTTGGCCTCGCGGATGCTGGTCTGCATGGTCTCCAGCAGTTCGCTGTAGTCGATGTCCTTGGCGTCGCCATCGGACACGTAGCCGTCGTCGGAGTAGGTGACCACCACCGCCCAGCTGCCGTCCTCGAGCAGGCCGGGGCTGCGCGGCACGATCAGGCCGAGCACGCTGTCATCGGGCGGGTTGCCCCACATGTCTTCCAGCACGCGGCGGGCATCGGCCTTTTCCAGGTACTGGAACTCGTCGCCGAGGTTGAAATGCGCCTTGGCCGCCGGCACCGCGATCGGGCCGGTATGGAAGTCCAGCGACTTCACGAACTGTTCTGCGCTCATGCCCTGCTCTTCCTGGGCGGCGGCGGTAGCGGGCAGCAGGCACAGCAGCGACGCAGCGGCCAGCAGGCCGAGCGCGACGGATTTGATCGACTTCATTTCTTGATCCTTCAAGGGGGCGTCCCCACGCCCAGGGCGCGCAGTTTGCGCGCCATCGCAACTGACGGCAATGGGCCGTTGGTCAGCCCTGCATGCCGCGGTACTGGTCCTTGACCTTGACGTAGTGGTCGGCCGAGTAGCGCAGGCCCTCGATGTCCTTCTCGCTGAGCTGGCGCATCAACCGCGCCGGGTTGCCCGCCCACAGCTCGCCGCTGCGCACCACCTTGCCCGGGCCGACCACCGCACCGGCGGCGATGAAGGCGTTGGCCTCGATCACCGCGCCATCGAGGATGCATGCGCCCATGCCGATCAGGCAGTAGTCGCCGATGGTGCAGGCGTGGATGATGCAGCCATGGCCCACGGTGACGCCTTCGCCGATCAGGGTCGGGTAGCCGCCCTTGTTGTAGGGGCTGTCATGGCTGACGTGGATGATCGTGCCGTCCTGCACGTTGGTGCGCGCACCGATGCGGATGTGGTTCACGTCGCCACGGATCACCGTGCCCGGCCAGATCGAGGCGTCATCACCGATTTCCACGTCACCGATGATGGTGCAGGCCGGGTCCACGTAAACGCGCTCGCCGATGACGGGCATCTTGTCCAGGAAGGGGCGCAGGGCGGTCATGCGTGGTATCCGGTTCTGAAAAGCGTGACACGCATGATACCGCGCGCTCCCGCAGCACGCGGCGGCATGGCATCAGCGTGGTGCGTGGCGTTCCAGCATGCCTCGGAACAATGCATCGAGTGCTTCGCCATCCCCTTGTCCTGCCGGCAATGACGGAGCACTGCCGCTGCGTCGCTGCAACTGCTCGTCGATGTAGTCGCTGATGGCGGCGATGCGCGGCCCGTCCGAGACCTCGGTGCTGCGACGCTTCACCTGCAGCAGCTGGTCGATGGCGGTTCGCACCGGGCCATTGGGCAGCAGCCGATCAAGCAGGGTTTCGAAGGTCATTGGCGGCGGCGAGGGATCGCTCTCGATCCATTGGCAGGCGAGCAGCGGGCGCAGCACGTACAGGTATTTCTTGGTGCGTACCCGTTCGCCCTTCAGGTAGCCGCGATGGTTGGTGGTGGCCATGTTGAAGTAATGCCACCAGCTGCCGAGCGGTGAATGGAAGGTTTCCACCGCTTCGCGCAACGACGCGATGGCCTGCATGTCGCCGCGGTACAGGATGGGCGAGCGCAGCCACTCGGAGAGTGTCGGATTGGACTTGGAGACCAGGCGCAGCGCCTTGCGCAGGTCCCAGCCGCTGATATCGAGTTCGTCGTCGATCGGCAGCTCGATGACGTCGCGCTGCGGTTCGCCGGGGCCGGTGCGTTCGTTGACGCTCAGGTACCACGGTTGCCGATGCACGTAGATGAAGCGTGCGTCGTAGTCGCTGTCCGGAGAGGAAAAGCCCCAGCCCCGGCTGCCGGACTCACAGGCCATCAGCACGCGGACGTCATGCTGGCGCTCGATCTGCTCCAGAGCGGCGAGCACCGCTTCACGCTTGTCGGGGTCGATCGGATGGATATCCATATCCTGCAGTACTCATCGTCGTGGTGTGATGAGTGTAGGCGGATTCTGCTTCTGGCTCCGTCCCTTGCGCCGAAGCCGGCGGGGACGGTTGGGGAGGCGCAACGCCCCTCAAGCCACCTTGCCGCGCCGTGCCCGTTCCAGGTGCACCAGCAGCAGCGAGATCGCCGCCGGGGTCATGCCCGGGATGCGCTGTGCCTGGCCGATGGTCTGCGGGCGCACGCGTTCGAGCTTCTGCAATGCTTCGGCGGACAGGCCGCGCACGGAGGCGAAGTCGAAGCCTTCGGCGATCACGGTGTTCTCGTGGCGCTGCTGGCGCTCGATCTCCTCGCGCTGGCGGTCCAGGTAGCCGGCGTACTTGACGCTGATCTCCACCTGCTCGGCCACGCGCGCGTCGTCCACGCCCGGGCCCAGCGAGGGCACCTGCATCAGCTTGGCGTAGTCCAGTTCCGGGCGCTTGATCAGGTCCAGCACGTTGGTTTCGCGGCTGACGGCCACGCCGGTGGCCTGCGCCACTTCACGGCCCAGGGCATTGGCCGGCGTCGCCCACAGGGCGCGCAGGCGCGCGCTTTCGTTGCTCACCGCTTCCTGCTTGGCCTGGAACGCCGACCAGCGACGCGCATCGACCAGGCCCAGCTCGCGGCCGGTCGGGGTCAGGCGTACGTCGGCGTTGTCCTCGCGCAGCTGCAGCCGGTATTCGGCGCGGCTGGTGAACATGCGGTACGGCTCGCTGGTGCCGTGGGTGATCAGGTCATCCACCAGCACGCCGATATAAGCCTCGTCGCGGCGCGGGCACCAGCCGTCGCGGCCCTGCACGAACAGCGCGGCGTTGATGCCGGCCAGCAGGCCCTGCGCGCCGGCTTCCTCGTAGCCGGTGGTGCCGTTGATCTGCCCGGCGAAGAACAGGCCGGCGACCTGGCGGGTCTCCAGCGTGTTCTTCAGCCCGCGCGGGTCGAAGAAGTCGTACTCGATGGCGTAGCCGGGGCGGGTGATGTGCGCGTTCTCGAAGCCACGGATGCTGCGCACCAGCTCCAGTTGCACGTCGAACGGCAGCGAGGTGGAGATGCCGTTGGGGTAGATCTCCACCACGTCCAGCCCCTCGGGCTCGACGAAGATCTGGTGGCTGTCCTTCTCGGCGAAGCGCACCACCTTGTCCTCGATGGAGGGGCAGTAGCGCGGGCCGATGCCCTCGATCTGGCCGCTGTACAGCGGCGAGCGGTGCAGCGCGTTGCGGATGATCTCGTGGGTGCGCTCGCTGGTGTGGGTGATCCAGCAGCTGACCTGGCGCGGATGCTCGCGCACGTCGCCCAGGTAGGACATCACCGGCAGCGGGTCATCGCCGGGCTGTTCCTCCATCGCGCTGTAATCCAGCGAGCGACCGTCGATGCGCGGCGGCGTGCCGGTCTTCAGGCGGTCGATGGCGAACGGACGCTCGCGCAGGCGCGCGGCCAGCGTGGTGGCCGGCGGGTCGCCCATGCGGCCGGCGGTGTACTGGGTCTCGCCGATGTGGATCTTGCCGGCCAGGAAGGTGCCGGCGGTCAGCACCACGGCGGCGGCATGGAAGGTCAGCCCGGTCTGGGTGATGGCGCCGCGCACGGCGTCGCCTTCGATCACCAGGTCGTCCACCGCCGCCTGGAACACGGTCAGGTTGGGCTGCGACTCGACGATGCCGCGGATCGCCATGCGGTACAGGTTGCGGTCGGCCTGGCAGCGGGTGGCGCGCACGGCCGGGCCCTTGGAGGCATTGAGGGTGCGCCACTGGATGCCGGCGCGGTCGGCGGCATGCGCCATGGCGCCCCCCAGGGCGTCGATCTCCTTGACCAGGTGGCCCTTGCCGATGCCGCCGATGGCCGGGTTGCAGCTCATCGCGCCGACGGTCTCGACGTTGTGGGTCAGCAGCAGGGTGCGGGCGCCGCCGCGGGCCGCGGCCAGTGCGGCCTCGGTGCCGGCGTGGCCGCCGCCGATGACGATGACGTCGTAACGGTAGAAGGAGTCGCTCATGGGCGTGAGATTGGTCGAGAAGTGTGAAGTCCGTTGCCGGGCATGCCTCCGGTGCCAGGGCGGCCCGGTTGCTGATTTTACCGCCAACGAAAATTCTTGAGACGAAGGCCTAAAGTTGGCACGCAACCTGCAGCTAATACATTGCACCCAACGTGGCATGCGACACAGGCGCAACAAGGTCGGAATTGGAACAGGGGCCGACCGAAGCGCACGTTGGGGTAGCAGGGGCCGGTAGTCGGGGGACTACCGGCTCTGGTATCCGACAATGCCTTGCAAGGCATTGAAAGCAGCAAGGCAGTAAAGACGAAGCCCCGGCCTAGGCCGGGGCTTCGTCTTTTTTAGGCGCCGATGCCCGACAGGGCCGGAACAGGGGGGATCCAGATTTCCTGGCGGACATCGACATTGAAGCGGTTGGGCGGGACCGGTTTAGGTCAGTTTGCGACGTAACCGGTCACCCGTGGGACAAAGGATGCCTGCATTTTCCGCAAATGCAACCTTTTTATCTCTCCACATTCCTGACTTCGCGTGGAAGGCGGTTCTGTGACGGCTGTCGGGCCGGCATCGGCCGGGACTGCATGGCCGGCCGGGAAGGCATGGCCTGGGCACGCGGAACCGCGCGTGGCTCGGTCATCGCGCGGGGCTGCGGACGCTGCAGGCGGTCCATGTCCCGCCAGGGCGACTTGCTGCCACCGCCGTTGGCCGGCGGCATCGGACGGGTCGGCGGGTTGGGGCGGTTGTCACCCGGACGCGGCGGACGCGGACGGTTGTCGCCATGGCCATGACCGTTGCCCGGCGGGGGCGGCCGGTGGCCGTGCGGCGGACGCTGCGGGTACGGGCGGTAGTACGGGCGATGGACCGGGTAGCCACCCCCGTAGTAGCCGCTGCCGTAACCGTAATAGCCGGAGCCATAGCCGCCGTAGGCACCGTAAGGGTAGCCATACGGATAGCTGTACTGCACCGACGGCGAGCCATGGTAGTAGCCGCCACCGCTACCGCCGACGTAGTCATACGTGGCGCAGCCGGACAGGGCCAGCAACAGGCCGGTGGAAACAATCAGGCGCTTGATCATGTGTCGTCCCCCCCAATGGGTATGGCGCCAGCTTCGTGCTGGTGGATTGAATCGGCCCTTAATCGGTACCGATTTGGCTGAACACATTCCATGCGCGAATGAGATGGTCCAAGGCAGCGAGCCTACGCTAACCTTCCACCATGAACGAACATTCCTTGCCCGGGTTCGCTGACGTACTGGCCGCCGCGGCGCGTATCGCGTCGCACGCGACGGTCACGCCGGTACTGCGTTCGCGCGAACTGGACGGGCTGGCCGGTGCAAGCCTGCACTTCAAGGGCGAGCACCTGCAGCGCGGGGGCGCATTCAAGTTCCGCGGCGCCTGCAATGCGGTGTGGTCGCTGGATGCCGAGCAGGCGCAGCGTGGCGTGGTCACCCATTCTTCCGGCAACCACGGGGCCGCGCTGGCACTGGCGGCACGTTCGCGTGGCATTCCCTGCCACGTGGTGGTGCCCGAGGGCGCGGTGGCGACCAAGCTGGCCAACATCGTGCGCAATGGCGCCACGTTGTGGCGCTGCGCGCCGAACCAGGCCGCGCGCGAGGTCGAATGCGCGCGCGTGCAGCGCGAGACCGGGGCGACGCTGGTGCACCCGTATGCCGATGCCAAGGTGATCGCCGGGCAGGGCACGGCGGCGTTGGAGCTGGTGCGGCAGGCCGGGGCGACGCTGGACGTGCTGGTGGTGCCGGTGGGCGGCGGCGGGCTGGCCGCGGGGACGTTGTTGGCCCTGCAGCAACTGCTGCCCGACTGCGCGCTGGTGCTGGCCGAGCCGGCCGGTGCCGCCGATACCGCGCGTTCTCTGGCCGCCGGCGAACGACTGCTGGACTTCGTGCCGGACACGGTCTGCGATGGCCTGCGCGGCGCGCTGGGCGCACCGAATTTCGAACTGCTCAACCAGCGCGCCGAGGTGATCACCGTCGATGACGTGGACACCGTGACCGCGATGCGACGGGTCTGGCAGGTGATGAAGCAGGTGGTCGAGCCGTCATCGGCGATCACCCTGGCCGCGGTGCTGGCACAGCCGGAGCGTTTCGCCGGGCGCAACGTGGGGTTGATCTTCAGCGGCGGCAACGTGGATCTGGATGCGTTGCCGTGGGGGAAGGAATGAGCAGCAAGGGACGCACCGGCCTGGTGGGTTGGTTGTGGCGGTTCGGGGTGTTGCTGGCGTTGTGGTTGCTGGGCGTGGCGGCATGGATCATCTGGGTGGGTGACCGCGACCAGGCCGCGCCGGCCGACGCGATCATCGTGCTGGGCGCGGCGGCGTATGACGCCAAGCCTTCGCCGGTGTTCGAGGAGCGCATCCGCCACGGGCTGGACCTGTACCGGCAGGGCTATGCGCCCAAGCTGATCTTCACCGGCGGGTTTGGCGGCTCACGCGCGCGCTTCTCCGAATCGCAGGTGGCGCGCCGCTACGCGCTCAAGCAGAAGATCCCGGCCGAGGACATCCTGATCGAGACCCGCTCGCGGACCACCCGGCAGAACCTGGTCGAGGCGCGCCGGGTGATGGCGCAGAACGACATGCACCGGGTGATCGTGGTCAGCGACCCGCTGCACATGGCGCGCGCGCTGCGCCTGTCGCACGAACTGGGCATCGACGCATTGGCCTCCTCCACGCCGAGCACGCGCTTCCGCAGCTTCCACACCAGCTGGCGCTTCCTGGCGCAGGAAATCTATTTCTTCCACCGCGACCTGTTCGTCAAGGGCGCCTGAGGCGCGACGGCGGCGCACGACACGCAGGGGTTCTGCATGAGCAACGACGATACTTCCCGCCAGCAGGCGATCGCGCTGGTGCGCGGCTACTACGATGCCTTCAACCGCGGCGATTGGGCCGGCATGCTGGAACGGCTGTCCGACGACGTGGCGCATGACCTGAACCAGGGCGCGCGCGAGGTCGGCCGCCAAGCATTTGCCGTGTTCCTGCAACGCATGGAAGCCAGCTACCACGAGCAACTGCGCGATGTGGTGGTGATGGCGAGCGAGGATGGCCTGCGGGTGGCGGCCGAGTACGTGGTGCATGGCCAATACCACCACACCGACGACGGCCTGCCGCCGGCGCAGGGGCAACGCTATGTGCTGCCGGGCGGTGCGTTCTTCGACGTGCGTGATGGGCGGATCAGCCGCGTGAGCAATTACTACAACCTGCAGGACTGGATCACGCAGGTCAGCGCCTGATCCGGCACTGAGGCGGTATCGGCTTCGCGGCCGGGGCCGCTCCTGCGCGGGGCCGCGCCTACTGTTTGCGACGGATCGGGATGGCCGACACCGGCACGGCGGCGACGTCGTGGCCGTGTTCGCGGATGGGGGCGCCCGGTTCCGGTGCCCAGGCATGGGCGTAGATGACTTCCCAGCTGCTGGGCAGCTTGCCGTCGGCGCCGCGCAGCGGCTCGTAGGCCTGGCTGGCGGCGGCGAAGCGGCTGCGGCCGGTCAGCGTGTGGCGGCGGTTGCTCATCGCGTTGGTCGCGCCGATCGCCTTGAGCTCGCGCATCAGCGCCGGCAGGTCGTCGTAGGTCAGGGTGAACAGGTCGCGGTCCAGCACCGGGTCGCGGAAGCCGGCCATCATCAGCGCATCGCCGAACTGGGCGATCTGCACGAAGCGGCTGACGTGCGCGGTGTCGTCGGCCTGTGCGAAGGCTTCGCGCAGTTCCACCAGCGTGTCCGGGCCGAAGGTGGAGCACACCAGCAGGCCGCCGGGCTTGAGCACGCGGCGGAAGCCGGCGAACACCGCCGGCAGGTCTTCCACCCACTGCAGGCACAGGTTGCTGAAGATCACGTCCACGCTGTTGTCGGCCAGCGGCAGGGCGCGCGCGTCGGCGCACACCCGCGAGAACGGGCGCCACCAGCCGGCCTGCTGCTTTGCCTCGACCAGCATCGGCAGGGCCAGGTCCAGCGCGATCACCTGCGCCTTGGGCCAGCGCTTCTTCATCACCGCGGTGGCGTGGGCCGGGCCGCTGCCCACGTCCAGCACCACCTGCGGTTGCTTGTCGGCCAGGTAGTCCAGCGATTCCAGCAGCCGCTTGGCCACCTCCTGCTGCAGTGCCGCCGCGGCGTGGTAGCTGGAGGCGGCGCGCGAGAAGGCGCGGCGGACGTGCTTGGGATCGAACAGGGAAGACATGGCGGGTACGTCGGTAAGGTCGGGAGTCAGAAAGTGCCGGGGTAGGCGCCGCCGTCGATCAGCAGGTTCTGCCCGGTGATGTAGCCGGCATGCACGCTGCACAGGAACGCGCAGGTGGCACCGAATTCGTCGGCAGTGCCGAAGCGGCCGGCGGGGATGCTGCCCTGGCGGCGCGCGGAGACGTCCGCCAGCGGCTGCCCTTGCTTGTCCGCGCTGGCCTGCAGGATGCCGCGCAGGCGGTCGGTGTCGAAGGCGCCAGGCAGCAGGTTGTTGACGGTGACATTGCGGGCCAGGTGGGTACGGGCGATGCCGGCGATGAAACCGGTCAGGCCCGAGCGTGCGCCGTTGGACAGGCCGAGCACGTCGATGGGGGCCTTCACCGAGCTGGAGGTGATGTTGACCACGCGCCCGTAGCCGCGCGCGGCCATCGCATCGACGGTGGCGCGGATCAGTTCGATCGGGGTGAGCATGTTGGCGTCCAGCGCGGCCAGCCAGGTGTCCCGGTCCCAGTCACGGAAATCCCCGGCGGGTGGGCCGCCGGCGTTGGTGACCAGGATGTCGACCTGCGGGCACGCCGCCAGCGCCGTGGCACGGCCCTGCGCGGTGGTGATGTCGGTGGCGACGGTGACCACCTGCGCGGCACCGGGCAGGGCGCGCAGGTCCGCTGCAGCCGCTTCCAGTGCGTCGGCACCGCGCGCAACGATGACCACGTTGACGCCTTCGGCCGCCAATGCGCGTGCGCAACCCAGGCCCAGGCCTTTGCTGGCGCCACAGACCAGGGCCCAGCGGCCGGCGATTCCAAGATCCATGCTTATTCCTCGTGCGACGCGGGGAGCGACATGATCGGACAAATGCTCACGCGCAGCCTGCAACGAAGTGTTGCAGCAGCCCGGCGACCTGGTCGGCGTGGCCCAGGAACGGCGCGTGGCCACCGCCTTCGATGCTGTGCGCGAGGTGCAGGCCGGCCGGCGCCAACGCAGCGGCGGTGTGCATCGCGCGGGCCGGTACCAACCGGTCGCGCTGGCCGCCGATCCACAGGCCGGGCTTGTGCAGGCTGGGGAGCGCGCCGCGCAGGTCGCTGCGCTCAAGCAGGGCCAGGCCTTCGTGCAGGGCGCGCGGCGCCGGCTCGCCGCGGGCGACCAGGGCCTCGCGCAGGGTGCGCAGTTCGCTGCGGCCGTGCTGGGAACCCATCACGTCCAGCGCGAGGAAGCGCTCCAGCGTGCCACGGTAGTCCTGTTCCAGGTCACGCCCGAACTGTTCGAACACGCTGGCCTGGACCGCATCGGGCCAGTCGTCGCCGCGCACGAAGCGTGGCGTGGCGGCCAGCATGGCCAGTCCGCGCACCTGCGGCAGGGTGGCGGCGGCATGCAGGGCCACCAGCCCGCCCAGCGACCAGCCGCACCACACCGCGGGCGGGGTGGCGGCGGCGATGGCGTTGACCAGGTAGGGCAGCCGCAACGGAGTGGCGTCGTCACGGCTGTGGCCATGGCCGGGCAGGTCGACAATGTGCAGCTCGAACTGCCCCGCCAGCCGTTCGACCAGCGGTGCGAAGATGCCGCCATGCAATGCCCAGCCGTGGATCAGGACCAGTGCCGGTCCGCTGCCGGTGACTTCGATATGCATGGGGCGTACAACCTGCTCAGGCGCCGACGGTGTTCAATGATTTCTGGTACAGCACCAGGTCGCGGGCCTTGGCGATGGCTTCCAGCAGCGCCTTGACCTGGTCCACGGTGTGCAGCGCCGAGAGCGTCACGCGCAGCCGCGCCTTGCCTTCGGGCACGGTCGGCGGGCGGATCGCGCTGACCAGGAAGCCGGATTGTTCCAGCGTCGCCGACAGCGCCATCACCGTGGCCTCGTCGCCGCACAGCAGCGGCTGGATCGGGGTTTCCGACGGCATCAGCTCCAGTCCGTGGCGGCGCGCGCCCTCACGGAAGGTGGTGATCAGCTCGGTGAGCTTGTCGCGGCGCCAATGGTCGCGGCGCGCCAGCTTGACCGCCGCCAGCGAGGCGGCGGCCTGCGCCGGTGGCAGCGCGGTGGTGTAGATGTACGGGCGCGCGGTCTCGGCCAGGTGCTGGATCAGCGCATCCTCGCCCAGCACCACCGCACCGTGGCCGCCGAGCGCCTTGCCCAGCGTGGCCAGCTGCAGCGGCACTTCGTTCACGCCCAGCCCGGCGTCGGCCACGCAGCCGCGGCCGTGTTCGCCGACCACGCCGATGCCATGTGCGTCGTCGACGTAGAACAGGGCTTCCTGCATGCGCGCCACCAGCGCCAGCGAACGCAGCGGGGCGATGTCGCCATCCATGCTGAAGACGCCGTCGCTGATCAGCATGGCGGCGCCGTCGGCGGCGTTCTTGAGCTGGCGCATCGCGCCTTCGCTGTCCAGGTGCGGGTAACGGCGCAGCCGGCAACCGGCCAGGCGGGTGGCGTCGAGCAGGCTGGCGTGGTTGAGCCGGTCCTGCACGCAGACGTCGGTCTCCTCGCTCAACAGCGCCTGCTGCACGGCCAGGTTGGCCATGAAGCCGCTGTCGAACAGCAGCGCACGCGGGTAGCCGAGCCAGTCGGCCATTTCCCGTTCCAGCTGCTGGTGCAGGCTGTGGTGGCCGCAGACCAGGTGCGAGGCGGTGCTGCCCACGCCCTCGCGCGAGGCCGCGTCCTGCAGCGCGGCGATGACCTCGAACTGTTGGGCCAGGCCGAGGTAGTCGTTGCTGCAGAAGCCGGTCAGCCAGCGGCCATCGACCTCCAGGCGAACGCCATCACGCCGGCCGACGGTGCGGCGGGTGCGGATGCGGCTCTGCGCGAGACGCAGCTTGCGCTGGTCCTGAATGCGGTCGTGGATGTCGGGACGGGCCATGGCATCGGTTCATGGTCGGACGGCCGGTTAGCGTAACCGGTTGCCCGCGAGAATTCCCGGAGGCGGTCGCCAGCCGGGGCTCAGGCGCCGTGGGCGCAGGCCGGGGCGATGTCCAGGTGCACCGTGCCGGGGTGGTCGTGGTCGTCCGCGTCCACGCTCACCTGCATCGGCCGGATGCCGAGGCGGGCGAACAGGGCCTGGTCGCGCTCGGTGTCCGGGTTGCCGGTGGTCAGCAGCTTCTCGCCGTAGAAGATGGAGTTGGCACCGGCCAGGAAGCACAGCGCCTGCAGTTCATCACTCATGCTCTCGCGGCCGGCCGACAGGCGCACCATCGAGTGCGGCATGGCGATGCGGGCCACGGCGATCATGCGCACGAACTCGAACGGGTCCAGCTCGGCACTGCCGTGCAGCGGGGTGCCGGCCACCTGCACCAGCCGGTTGATCGGCACCGAGTCCGGGTGCGCCGGCAGGTTGGCCAGCGCCAGCAGCAGGCCGGCGCGGTGCTCGCGGGTCTCGCCCATGCCGACGATGCCGCCGCAGCAGGTCTTCAGCCCGGCATTGCGCACGTGCTCCAGCGTGTCCAGGCGGTCCTGGTACTGGCGGGTATGGATGATCGAGTCGTAGTAATCCGGCGCGGTGTCCAGGTTGTGGTTGTAGTAGTCCAGCCCGGCGTCCTTCAGCGCCTGTGCCTGGTGGCCTTCCAGCATGCCCAGGGTGGCGCAGGTCTCCAGGCCCAGCGCCTTCACTTGCTGGATCATCGCCGCGACCTTGGGGATGTCACGGTCCTTGGGTGAACGCCAGGCTGCGCCCATGCAGAAGCGCGAGGCGCCGGCCTGCTTGGCGGCGCGGGCGCGGGCGACCACGCTGTCGGTGTCCATCAGCTTCTGCGCGTCCACGCCGGTGTCGTAGCGCTGCGCCTGCGGGCAGTAGGCGCAGTCTTCCGGGCAGCCGCCGGTCTTGACCGACAGCAGCGTGGAGACCTGCACTTCGGCCGGATCGAAGTGCTGGCGGTGCACGCTGGCGGCCCGGTGCAGCAGTTCGGGGAACGGCAGCTCGAACAGGGCCAGCAGCTCTTCGCGTTTCCAGTCGTGGCGGATGACAGCGGACATCGGTGTTACCTGACGGTGGTGACTACAGAAGCGGCGCAGTCTGGTGAGCATGCGCGAAGCTGTCAACCTGAACATGATATCGATGGTTTACAGGATGGCCAGAGGGCTGTCCCGCGGGGTGTTCCCGCCGCAGTGCCTGGTATGCGGCGAGGCCGGTGCCGGCGGGCGCGACCTGTGCCGCGCCTGCGCCGGGGACCTGCCGTGGCAGGGCGCGGCCTGCCTGCGTTGCGCGCTGCCCCTGTCGGCCGGTGATGCGGGGCAGGTCTGCGGGTTCTGCCGGCAGCAGCGGCCGGTACTGGAGCAGGTGCACGCGGCATTCCTGTACGCCAGCCCGGTCGATGGGCTGCTGCGGCGCTTCAAGTTCCATCGCGACCTGCCGGCCGGCCGCCTGCTGGCCGGGTTGATGGCCGGGTTGATGGCCGAGCGGTTGTCCGGCGTGGCGCGGCCACAGGCGCTGCTGCCGGTACCGCTGCACCGTGCGCGGCTGCGCCAGCGCGGCTATGACCAGGCGCGCGAGCTGGCCCGGCCCCTGGCCCGGGCGCTGGGCATCCCGCTTTGCGATGGCCTGCGCCGGACGCGCGCGACCCTGCCGCAGTCGGAGCTGGATGCCAACCAGCGGCGGCGCAACCTGCGCGCGGCCTTCCTTGCCAGGCCGGGCTTGCCGGCGCACGTGGCATTGCTGGATGACGTGATGACCACCGGCACCACGCTGCAGGCGGCGGCGCTTGCCCTGCGCCGTGCCGGCGTGACCCGGGTGGACGCCTGGGTCTGCGCGCGGGTGCCGTGATCGCGCCATGACAGCGCCGGTGGCATAAAGTCAGTGCCGAGGGGGTATCAACTTTCGTGCATCACATGAGGAGATGGCTATGGGCGGTTCCCCGGTGTTTCCCGCAGGTTCGTTGTTCAGTGCGCTGACGCGCAACTGGTGGGTGGTGCTGCTGTTCGGGCTGCTGGCGGTGGTGTTCGGCGTGCTGACGCTGATGTCGCCGGTGCGCACGGCGGCCCTGCTGGCGTGGTGGTTGGGCGTGATGGCAGTGGTCGAGGGCGTGGTGGTGCTGGTCGGCCTGGTCAGCGGCGCGGCGCCGGTGTCCCGGGGCTGGGCGGTGTTCTATGCCCTGGTATCGATCGCCTTCGGCGTGCTGGCCATCCTCAACCCGTTGGCCACGGCCAGCGTGTTGCTGCTGTTCCTGGCCGGCTGGCTGATCGTCGGTGGCATCTATCGCATCGTGTTCGCCATCCGCGTGCGCAAGCACATCCGCGGCGAGTGGATGTTGGTCCTCAGTGGCCTGCTGGCGGTCGCGCTGGGCGTGATGTTCGCACTCAACCCCTTGTCGGGGCTGATGGTGACCTCGTTGTGGATCGGTGCGCTGGCCCTGGTGTACGGGGTGCTGCAGGTGATCGCGGCGTTCCGCTTGCGCGCGCTGAAAGCCTGAGCGACGCAGGTGCGGCCTGGGCCGCGAAGCCGGCGATGGTGCCGGGGCGGGAAGAGCCGGAACCCGTTGCAGGGTGTCGGCCTCGCGCCTGGAGGCGCTGCTGCGTAGAAAGAAGGCCCGCATTGCGGGCCTTCTGCTATCGGTTGAGGTACTGGCTGGCGACGATGCCGGCGAACAACACCGCGCCGACCCAGTTGTTGTGCAGGAAGGCCTTGAAGCAGGGCTCGCGCTCGCGGTTGCGGCACAGCCAGAACTCGTAGACCACCATTGCCAGGGCCACCGCCAGGGCGGCCCAGTACGCGCTGCCGAGCGCCGCGCGCTGCCCGACCAGGGCCATCGCGCCGAAGAACAGGGCGTACAGGATGCCCTGGATGACCAGGTCCAGCTCGCCGAACAGGATGGCGGTGGAGCGCGAGCCGACCTTCAGGTCGTCGTCGCGGTCGACCATGGCGTACCAGGTGTCGTAGGCGGTGGACCAGAGGATGTTGGCGCCGTACAGCACCCAACCCAGCGGCGGCACTTCGCCCTGCACCGCGGCGAACGCCATCGGGATGCCCCAGCCGAAGGCCATGCCCAGGTAGACCTGCGGCAGGTGGGTGTAGCGCTTCAGGTAGGGATAGCTGGCGGCCAGGAACACACCGATGAAGCTCAGGCCGATGGTCAGCGCATTCATCGTCAGCACCAGCGCGAACGCCACCAGCATCAGCCCGGCGAACAGGGCCAACGCCTCGCGGCCGGAGACCGCCCCGGTGGCCAGCGGCCGCTCCTTGGTGCGCTTGACGTGCGGGTCCAGCCAGCGGTCGGCGTAGTCGTTGATCACGCAGCCGGCCGAGCGGGTCAGCCAGACGCCGGCGGTGAACACGAACAACGTCCACAGCGGGGGCAGGCCGTCGGCGGCCAGCCACAGCGCCCACCAGGTGGGCCACAGCAGCAGCAGGGTGCCGATCGGGCGATCGGCGCGCATCAGCTTCCAGTAGTGCCCGAACCGCGACGGGGTGCCGGCGGCGGGCGGATTTCGGGGGAGACGGCTCATGCGTAAAGGGTACCAGTTGGGCCCGGGCGGGCCCCAGCGCGATGACGAAGCTGAGTGGGGGAAGACCTGCGGCGACTTTGTCGTTAGAATGCGCCTCCGCCCGGCGATCCGGGTCGGGTCTACTCTGCGCCCGTAGCTCAGCCGGATAGAGTAGTGGCTTCCGAAGCCATTGGTCGGGGGTTCGAATCCCTCCGGGCGCGCCAGATTCACTTCCGGGAACCTCCCGGAATGCCCAGGAACCCCGGAGCGATCCGGGGTTTCTGCTTTTCCGCGCCGCGCCGCGCCGCGCCGGTGCAGCCGGTCAGGTGGATGCAGCCCAGCGAAGGGCAGGGCAGGCGCGCCCGGTCGCGTGCAATGCCGCTGTCATCATCGGCCGCGATGATGCGCCGCTTCTGTGCCTCGGTGGGCGGTCGTGAGCAGCGTACGGATCTGGGAGAAGAGCTATGCGCTGCGCCGCAGGCTGCTGCGTGGCTTCTTCCTCCGCCGGGGCTCGCACGCCGCCGATGCCGAGGACCTGACCCAGGAGGTCTACCTGCGGCTGCTGCGCAGCACCGGCGACAACGCCGAGGCCATCGCCAACCCGGAAGCCTACCTGTACACCGTCGCGGCCAACCTGGCGCGCGAGCAGGCGCGTTCGCGCAGCCTGCAGCCGGCCCTGGAGGACGTGGACCTGCTGGCCGAGGTACTGAAGAGCGAAGAGGACCTGGAAGGCGACTTCGAGCGCATGCAGCGCTGGAGCGACGTGCGCAGCACCATCGCGCAGTTGCCCGAGGTCACCCGCCAGGTCATGGAGCTGCATTACCGCGAAGGCCTGGAATGCAGCCGGATCGGCACCGAGCTGGGCGTGTCCGTGCACATGGTGCGCAAACACATCGGCAAGGGCCTGGAGGCCTGCAGGAAAGCCTTGTGCATCACGGAGGAAGCATGAGCCAGGCGTCATCGCGGGCCGATGCCGAAGATCCCGGCCAGCAGGCGCTGGACTGGTTCCTGCGCCATCGCCAGGGGGAGCTGGATGCCGCCCAGGAAGCCGCCTTCCTGGCCTGGCTGCAGCATTCGCCCGAACACGTGCGCGCCTACCTGCGCGCGCTGAACCTGCACCGCCAGGTGGGCGCGGCGATGGCGCCGACACCGGCACGTGCGGGAACTGGCCGCGCGCAGGGCAATGTCGTGCCCTTGTTCACCGTCGCGCCGCGGCATCGCCAGCCGCAGCGCGCACCGCGCCGGTGGCGTTGGCGCGCGCTGGCCGGCGCGGCCTGCCTGCTGCTGGCAGTGGGCGGGCTGGCCCCGCACCTCTGGCCGCAGCCGACGCGCTTCAGTGCCGGGCACGGCCAGTTGCGCGACATCGTGCTGGCCGATGGCAGCAAGCTGCGGCTCAACGCGGACAGCACCGTGCAGGTGCGCATGGGTTGGTTCGGGCGGCAGGTCGAACTGCTGCACGGCGAAGCCAGTTTCGACGTCGCCGCCGACCGCCGGCCGTTCGAGGTGAACGTGGCGGGGCTGCGCATCCGCGACATCGGCACGGTTTTCGACGTGGCGCGCCGCCTGCAGGGCACCCGCGTCGGCGTGGTGTCGGGTGAAGTGGAGATATGGAGCGGGGGCAGGGACACACGACGGCTGGCGCAGCTGGATGCCGGGCGCGTGGTGCTGGTCGAGCATGCCAGCCAGGCGGTGCAGCCGCTCGACATGCCGGCGTCGATGCTGCTGGATTGGCAGCAGCGCAAGGTCTCCTTCCTGGACGAGCGCCTGGACGAGGTGGCCGCCGCCTTCAACCGGCACAACCAGGTGCAGGTGCAGGTCATCGATACGCGCGCCGCGGCGATGCGCCTGTCCGGCAGCCTGGAAGCCCACCGCATCGGTGCGCTGCAGGCGTTCCTGGCGCGTGACCCGCGCTTCGTGGTCGAACGTGACGGTGACACGGTGCGCGTATCCAGCCGCTGATCGATGGCTGTCAAAAAAAATTCATCGAATCCGCGTTCTCCATTCCCGCGCTTTCCCGCTCATTCCTGGAATAGGCCGTCTTCGTTTTCGACGACGGCGCAACTGCCTACCTCCTCCCAGGAATCGTGATGCGCAACAAGCTCTACCTCTCGGTTGTCCTCGCACTCTCCCCCTGCTTTGCCAGCCATGCCGCCGCGCCCGCTGCGCAGGGGCTGGAGGCGCGCCTGGCCGCACCGATCGCGGCACAGCCACTGAACCGCGCGCTGGAGCAGCTCTCACGCAGCTCCGGGGTGCAGTTCCTGTACGCGGCCGCCGGCACGCCACGCATGGCCGGTGCGGTGGCACCGGGCGCGACGGTCAGGCAGGCGTTGGACACGCTGCTGCAGGGCACCGGGCTGGGCTACACGGTGATGGAAGGCAACGTCATCGCCATCGACCCGGCACCGGCGCCGGCCCCGCGAGCACCAGCCGCGCCGCCGCCCAGGCCGCGCGAGAGCGTCCCGGCCGCCGCCGCCACGCTGGGCACGGTCAAGGTGATCGCCGCCCACGAGGTCATCGACCAGAAGAAGCACTCGCCGGTGATCAAGGATTCGGTGATCTACGACGAGATGGACAGCTACGGCGACGAGACGCTCGCCGAAAGCCTGATGGCGGCGCCGGGGCTGAGTGCGGTGGAGGACGCCGGCGAGCCGCGCTACGTCACCGTGCGCGGCGTGCAGGCCAACCTCAACTACACCACCATCGACGGCATCGCCATTGCCAGCGTCGGCGGCAGCGGCTCGGGCGAGCGCATGAACAACCTGCAGCTGATCCCCAGCGACATCGGCACCCGCACCGACATCTACAAGAGCTTCAGCGCCGAGCAGGCGCCGGACGCGATCGGCGGCGTCATCGACATCATCAGCCGCAGTGCGTTCGATCGCTCCGGCAAGTATGTGTTCGCCGACGTTGCCGGCATCTACTCCACCGCCCAGACCCATGTCGATCGCAGTGCCGGCGGTGACCACAAGACGCTCGGCCACTTCGGCAAAAGCGCCAAGCTGGTGTTCTCCGACCAGTTCGGCGCCGATGACCAGTTCGGCATCGTCGCGGTGGCACGCTACGAGCAGCGCTCGCGCAACAGCACCAAGCGCTGGGTGGAGTCGAACTACTACTTCAACGACGCGGGCAAGTACCTGACCGACGGCAGCACCGACCCGACCGAACTCAAGGGCTGGAACGGGTTGCGCGCGCCCGGCAACTTCAGCACCGGCACCTACACCAACTTCATCACCAACTTCGGTGGCTCGGCCAAGCTGGAGTGGAAGCCCTCGCAGGATCCGTTCTACGCCTCGTTGCTGCTGTACTCGTACCGGTTCTACGAGAACTCGACGATGAACAAGACCGACCTGTACTCCAACGCCAAGTTCCCGATCCGGGACCAGACCGCCGAGGGCGGCACCACGCAGATCAACAGCATCTACATCAAGAACCGGCACGACCGCTGGGACCGCAGCAACCGTGGTGCGATCGCCAACTTCAGCTGGGACCTGGGCCAGGACACCCGGCTGACCCTGCGCGGCGGCCATACCGAGGAAACCTTCAACAACACCCAGACCTACTGGGGCGTGCGTGCCTATCCCAGCAACCTGTTCGTGGACTATGCCAACGACAGGCATGGCTTCCCCAATGCAGTGGGCGTGTCCGACCCCAGCCTGCTGACCAGCTCGGCGTTCAAGCTCAACCCGGCGCAGGCGTACATCTCGCCGCGCGATGCCAAGGAGACGATCGACAACCTGCGCGTGGACTTCACCCACAACATCGGTGCCGATGCGCGTGGCTTCGGGCTGGCCGCCGGCGCCGAGTACCGGCACCTGAACATCTGGCAGGACATCGACTTCGACTACTACAAGACCAGCGCCACGCTCAACGACTACCTGTACCCGGGCGCGACGCTGCTGGGCACGGTGCCGGGTTTCCCGTTGATCGACAACCCCAAGTGGACCGAGGAACTGCTGCCGACGCTGGGCAACAACGACGCGGCCTACCCGAACGCCGACTTCACCAGTGACTACAAGTACGTGGAGGACATCGCCAATGCCTATGTCTCGGCGCATTACGCCTGGGACCGGCTGCTGCTGATCGGCGGCCTGCGCTACGACGACACCTCGTTCGACGCCTACAGCCCGTACAGCGCCAACGGCGGCACCACGTACACCGCGGATTTCCGCAGGAGCAGCGGCGGCTACAGCAACCTGCTGCCGTCGCTCAACGCCACCTTCAGCCTGGGCGAGGACCAGCGGCTGCGATTCTCGGCCAGCCAGACGCTGGGCCGGCCGACGCCGAGCAACATCGCCCAGGCCACCAGCAGCAGCTGCAGCGACGACGAGGACGGGCGTGGCTTCTGCACCATCAAGCAGGGCAATGCCGGGCTGGACCCGCGCCGGGCCACCAACATCGACCTGGCCTGGGACATGTACTTCAACGGCAACAACGGCATCGTCTCGGTGGCGTTGTTCGACAAGGTGATCAAGGACGACATCTACACCCTGACCACCTTCCAGGACATCGGTGACACCACCTACCGGGTGACCCAGCCGATGAACACCGATGAATCGAAGCTGCGCGGCGTGGAGTTCGCCGTGGCCAACCGTAACCTGCGCTGGGGCCGTCAGCGCTTGGACATGTTCTTCAATGCCACCCGCCTGGACGGGCAGACCAACTACAAGATCAGCGACGGCACCGAACGCCGCCTGGACCGCCTGCTGTACCAGCCGGACTGGTCGCTCAACGGCTCGGTGATCTGGCGCATGCCCTGGCAGAAGGCGCAGCTGCGCGTCTCCGGCACCTACCGCACGCGCATGCTGGTGGACTTCGGCGACACGCAATGGCTGGACTCGTACTACGACCCGTACATGACCTTCAACCTGGCCTTCAGCCACAAGCTCAGCAAGCACTTCACGCTCAAGTACGAAGCCAAGAACCTGTTCAACACGCAGCCGACCTACAGCACCGGGCCGGACGGGCGCTTCCGTACCGAGATCGACGACTACGGCCGCTTCTACTACTTCCACATCATCTACAACTGAGCAGGCACGCCATGGACAAGATCAACCGCAGGCGCTTCCTGGCGCTGTCCGGGCTGGCCACGGCCGGCGCATGGATGGGTACCGCCGCCGCCCTGGCCGCCGAGCTCGATGCCAAGGCCTTGAACCCGCGCAACCTGCTGGCCACGCCACGCTTTGCCGGCACGCCGTTCACCCTGGGCGTGGCTTCGGGCGACCCCGCGCCGGATGGCATGGTGCTGTGGACGCGGCTGGCCACCGAGCCGCTGCAGTACGGCGGGGGCATGCCGGCGCGGCCGTTGATCGTGGACTGGCAGCTGGCCGATGACGCGGGCATGCGCCGGGTGCTGCGCAGCGGTTCGGCGCTGGCGCATCCGGAACTGGGCCACTCGGTGCACGTGGAGCTGGAAGGGCTCGCGCCGGGACGGCCGTACTGGTACCGCTTCAGTATTGCGGGCCACGCCAGTGCGACCGGCTGTACCCGCACGCTGCCGTCACCCACGGCCGAGGTGGACCGGGTCCGCTTCGCGGTGGCCGGTTGCCAGCACTACGAAGAGGGCCACTACACCGCCTGGCGCTGCATCGCCGAGGAGCCGCTGGACTTCGTCTTCCACTACGGCGACTACATCTACGAAGGCGAGAGCCAGCCCGGCGTGCGCCGCATGAACGGGCAGCCATTCACCAACCTGCGCAACCACGTGGGCCCGCAGACCTACACGCTGGATGACTACCGGCGCCGCTACGCGCAATACCACAGCGATGCCGACCTGCAGGCGGCGCATGCGGCCGCGCCGTGGTTCGTCACCTTCGATGACCACGAGGTGGACAACAACTGGGCCGGCGCGGAGGATCAGGACGGGACGCCAGGCGAACTGTTCCTGCTACGCCGTGCACAGGCCTTCCAGGCCTATTACGAGAACATGCCGTTGCGACGCAGTGCCTTCCCGCGGGATGGCCACATGCAGATGTACCGGCGCGCACGCTACGGCACGCTGATGGACCTGCACCTGCTCGATACCCGCCAGTACCGCAGCCGCCAGGTCGACATGACGCAGCGTGCCCTGGTGGAATCGCCGGAACGCAGCATCGTGGGCGCGGCGCAGGAACGCTGGCTGTTCGATGGCCTGTCCGACGCCACGCCGCGTTGGCACACGATTGCCCACCAGGTGTCGCTGGGCAACTACCTGCGCGAGAAGGACGGGGTGCTGGTGTCTTCCGACGACCAGTGGTCCGGCTACCTGGACAGCCGCCGGCGCCTGCTTGATCACATCCAGCGGGTGGGGTTCGGCAATGTCGTCACCGCCTGTGGCGATGCGCACCGCCACTACGCCAGCGACCTGGTGCAAGACAACGCCGACAGCGGGGTGATCTCCAGCGAGTTCCTGGCCACCTCGATCACCTCCGGTGCCGACGGCCAGGGCGAGGATGCGCTGGCGCGCAACCTGCTGCAGCACAGCCCACACCTGAAGGCGACCACCGACAAACGCGGCTACGTGCTGTGTGATGTCACCCGTGACCATTGGATCGGCGACATGAAGACGCTGGACCAGGTGATGCAGCCCGGCGGCAGGCTGGAAAGCTGGCGGCGCTATGCCATCGCCCATGGCCGTCCGGGCCTGCAGCCCGCCTGATCGTTCGCGCCCGGCCGTCGCGTGCCGACGGTGGCCGGGGCGCGCTGGCAGGGTGGCAAGCATGGCGGCATGATGGGGCCACCACAGGAGCGCGCTGATGCCATCGCCTCGCCAGAAGCAGGATTTCCCGGTCCAGAACGTGCGCCGCTACCTGGAGCCCGGCCCCATCGTGCTGGTCTCCTCGCACTGGCAGGGGCGTTCCAACGTCATGACGCTGGGCTGGCACACGGTGCTGGAGTTCTCGCCTTCACTGGTCGGGTTGATGATCTCCCGCGGCAACCACAGTTTCGAGATGATCCGCCGCAGCCGCGAGTGCGTGATCAATGTGCCGACCGAGGCGTTGGTGGACGGCGTGGTACGCGTGGGCAACAGCAGCGGCGCGCAGGTCGACAAGTTCGCCGCGTATGGCCTGGCGACGGCGCAGGCCAGCATCGTTCGCGCTCCGCTGGTCGCGGCATGCCACGCGCACTTCGAGTGCCGGCTGCGCGAGGACGCGCTGGTGGAGCGCTACAACTTCTTCATCTTCGAAGTCGTCAAGGCACATGTGGCGCCTTCCCCGCGCCATCCGCGGACGCTGCATTACACCGGCGACGGCGCATTCATGGTGGCCGGCAAGGTCATCAGCCGGTGCGCGATGTTCAGGCCTGACATGCTGCCGTGATGCGCGCCCGGGCAGGCCCTGTCCCGGTAACTTCATGTTTCGAATCAAAGACTTGGATGGACGGTCCGGCCGTGCTGCACAGGGTTGCTGCGCATCCGGCCGGTCCCGGGCAACCGCGGCCGGCTGCATCCAGGCGTTCGACTGTCCGCCGCGACATGCGGTGCAGCGCAGGGGTCGGGCGCCGACGCTGATCACGGTGCGACCACACCGCTGACGGCAGCATGCGCCTCCGCTGGGCGCCAAGACACTCGAAACAGCGCCAGCACAAGGAAAAAGCTGCCGGTGTGGGCATCGCCACCGCAGCGCACAGGGCGCTCCAGCCCGGAAAAAGCCGCGTTCCCGCTACGTCGTGAAATTTCCTTCATCTGGCGATGAGGGGGCTTCGCTAATATTTCGTTCGAAACTGTGACGTAGATTCGTCATAAATTGTGACGTGTAGCGTTTCAAGACATTGCATCTGATATTCGGATGTGATTGCGGCGCAAAGGCTTGCGCCGCCCCGGATCCGTGCCAGGGGAGCCGTCAGGCATGGGTCGGGCAACGCCGCGTCGGGGGAAGTGGGGCTTTTTCTGCTTTCGGATCGCCGCTCCAGCGTGCACGGGGGGAGCGCGTTTAATGCATGGGCCTGGCGGGCCCATTGGAGCTGCGTGTGTTTGCCAAGCCAGTTGTTTCTAGCATCGGTCGCGTCATGCGTCCGGGGGTGTTCGCACTCGTCGGGCTGTTGCTCGCTCCCCTGGGAGTGCACGCGCAGAACGTCCGCAATGAAGCCACGGTGGCCCCGCCCAGTGGCGTGACCAACGTCGGCACCACCTGCACCACGCTCGCCGGGCAATCGACGCCGGCCAACTCCGTGGCCTTCAGCAACGGCGTGTGCACGGCCGCCGATACCGACCCGCTCACGCGCGAGTCGGACCTGTCCATCATCAAGACCCAGAGCACCGATGGCGGTGCGACGTTCGTTTCCAGCACGGCGACGGTGAACCAGGGCGCGGTGATCCGCTTCCGCCTGGAAATCCGCAACATCGGGCCGAGCGCGGTGACGTCGGCGAGTTTCGCCGACGTGGTGCCGGGCAACTTCACCTCGGTGAGCGTGCTGAGTGCCGTCCCGGCGGCTGCGTGTTCGGCCGGCGCATCGGCCAACACGGTCAGCGGCACCTTCACCGGTGCCAAGGATGCGACCTGCACGGTGATCCTGCAGGCCACCGCGACGACCGGGACGTCCGGCGTGGGCGTGGTCAACACCGGCACGGTCACCGCGCCGGCCGGCACCTCCGACCCGACCCCGGGCAACAACAGCAGCGCGGTGACGACGATCATCACCTCGCCGCAACTGAGCCTGGAAAAGTCCGCCAGTTCCACCACCTTCACGATTGGAACACCGGCCAGCTACACGTTGACGTTGACCAACGTCGGCAGCGGCGCGACCACGGCGCCGGCGGTCATCACCGATTCGGTGCCTGCGGGCCTCAGTATCGGCACCCTGCCGCCGGGCTGCGTTGCCAGCGGGCAGACGGTGACGTGTACGGTTGCCGCAGGCATGGCGATCGGCGCCGGCAATGCGGTGAGTTTCGTCATCCCGGTGACGCCCACCGCGGCGGCGGCCTCCCGTGTGACCAACGTGGCGAATGTGACTGGCGGCGGTGATGCGAGTTGTCCGTCGGACGAGCGCTGCCAAGGCACCGCCATCGTCGACATCCCGAATCCGAAGCTGACCTCGACCAAGACGGTCACCTCGGCCGGCCCGTATGGCGTGGGTGATGTGATCAGCTATTCGGTGGTGGCCACCAACAGCGGCAACATGACGCTGGCCAACGTGGTGGTCACCGACACCAAGCTGTCGCCGTCCACCACCACCTGCGCGACGCTGGCACCGGGCGCGAGCTGCACCCTGACTGGTTCGTACACCGTGCTGCAGGCCGATGCCGATGCGGGCAAGGTGATCAACACCGCCGCGATCACGACCGATACGCCCGGTGCCTGCGCCGTGGCGGCGGATTGTGCGCCGACGGTGACCACGCCGATCACGCAGACGCCGAAGCTGACCTCGACCAAGACGGTCACCTCGACCGGCCCGTATGGCGTGGGCGATGTGATCAGCTATTCGGTGGTGGCCACCAACAGCGGCAACACGACGCTGGCCAACGTGGTGGTCACCGACACCAAGCTGTCGCCGTCGAGCACCACCTGTGCGACGCTGGCACCGGGCGCGAGCTGCACCCTGACTGGTTCGTACACGGTGCTCCAGTCCGATATCAATGCCGGCCAGGTGGTCAACACCGCCGCGATCACCACCGATACGCCCGGTGCCTGCGCCACCGCCGGCGACTGTGCACCGACGGTGACCACGCCGATCACCCAGACGCCGAAGCTGACCTCGACCAAGACGGTCACCTCGACCGGCCCGTATGGCGTGGGAGATGTGATCAGCTATTCGGTGGTGGCCACCAACAGCGGCAACATGACGCTGGCCAACGTCGTGGTCACCGACACCAAGCTGTCGCCGTCGAGCACCACCTGCGCGACGCTGGCACCGGGCGCGAGTTGCACCCTGACCGGTTCGTACACGGTGCTCCAGTCCGATATCAATGCCGGCCAGGTGGTCAACACCGCTACCGTCAGCACTGACACTCCGGGCGCCTGCGCCACCGGCGGCGACTGTGCACCGACGGTGACCACGCCGATCACCCAGACGCCGAAGCTGACCTCGACCAAGACGGTGACCTCGACCGGTCCGTACGGCGTGGGTGATGCGATCAGCTATTCGGTGGTGGCCACCAACAGCGGCAACATGACACTGACCAACGTGGTGATCACCGACACCAAGCTGTCGCCGTCGAGCACCACCTGCGCGACGTTGGCACCGGGCGCGAGCTGCACCCTGACTGGTTCGTACACGGTGCTCCAGTCCGATATCAATGCCGGCCAGGTGGTCAACACCGCTACCGTCAGCACTGACACTCCGGGTGCCTGCGCCACCGGCGGCGACTGTGCACCGACGGTGACCACGCCGATCACCCAGACGCCGAAGCTGACTTCGACCAAGACGGTGACCTCGACCGGTCCGTACGGCGTGGGTGATGCGATCAGCTATTCGGTGGTGGCCACCAACAGCGGCAACATGACACTGACCAACGTGGTGATCACCGACACCAAGCTGTCGCCGTCGAGCACCACCTGCGCGACGTTGGCACCGGGCGCGAGCTGCACCCTGACCGGCGCGTACACGGTGCTCCAGTCCGACATCAATGCCGGCCAGGTCATCAACACCGCCGCGATCACCACCGATACCCCGGGTGCCTGCGCCACCGCCGGCGACTGTGCACCGACGGTGACCACGCCGATCACGCAGACGCCGAAGTTGACCTCGACCAAGACGGTCACCTCGACCGGTCCGTATGGCCTAGGCGATGCGATCAGCTATTCGGTGGTCGCCACCAACAGCGGCAACACGACGCTGACCAACGTGGTGGTCACCGACACCAAGCTGTCGCCGTCGAGTACCACCTGCGCGACGCTGGCACCGGGCGCGAGCTGCACGTTGAGCGGTTCCTATACCGTGCTGCAGGCCGATGCCGATGCAGGCAAGGTGATCAACACCGCCGCGATCACGACCGATACGCCCGGTGCCTGCGCCGTGGCGGCGGATTGTGCGCCGACAGTAACCACGCCGATCACCCAGACGCCGAAGTTGACCTCGACCAAGACGGTCACCTCGACCGGCCCGTACGGCGTGGGTGATGCGATCAGCTATTCGGTGGTGGCCACCAATAGCGGCAACATGACGCTGGCCAACGTCGTGGTCACCGATACCAAGCTGTCGCCGTCGAGCACCACCTGCGCGGCGCTGGCACCGGGCGCGAGCTGCACGCTGAGCGGTTCTTACACCGTACTCCAGACCGACGTGGACGCCGGCCAGGTCATCAACACCGCCACCATCGGCACCGACACCCCGGGCGCCTGCGCCACCGCCGGCGACTGTGCACCGACGGTGACCACGCCGATCACCCAGACGCCGAAGTTGACCTCGACCAAGACGGTGACCTCGACCGGTCCGTATGGCGTGGGTGATGCGATCAGCTATTCGGTGGTCGCCACCAATAGCGGCAACATGACCTTGGCCAACGTGGTGGTCACCGACTCCAAGCTGTCGCCGTCGAGCACCACCTGCGCGACGCTGGCACCGGGCGCGAGCTGCACCCTGAGCGGTTCTTACACCGTGCTCCAGTCTGACGTGGACGCCGGCCAGGTCATCAACACCGCCACCATCGGCACCGACACCCCGGGCGCCTGCGCCACCGCCGGTGACTGTGCACCGACGGTGACCACGCCGATCACCCAGACGCCGAAGCTGACCTCGACCAAGACCGTGACCTCGACCGGTCCGTATGGCGTGGGCGATGCGATCAGCTATTCGGTGGTGGCCACCAACGCCGGCAACATGACCCTGGTCAACGTGCTCGTGGCCGACAGCAAGCTCACCCCGTCCAGCATCGGCTGCACGACGCTGGCGCCGGGTGCGACCTGCACCCTGTCCGGTACGTACACCGTGACCCAGGCCGATGTGGATGCCGGCAAGGTGATCAACACCGCGCTGGTCACCACCGGTACGCGCGATGCCTGTGCCACCGCGGCGGACTGCGCGCCGACGGTGACCACGCCGGTCGTGCAGAACGCATCGCTGAGCATCGACAAGACCGCCCAGCAGGCCACCTATGCGGTGGTGGGCGAGGTCATCACCTACCAGTACGCGGTGACCAATACCGGCAACGTGACCATCAACGGCCTGCGCGTGGCCGATGACCGGATCGCCACGGTCAACTGCCCGGTGACGTCGCTGGCACCCGCTGCAAGCACGGTCTGCACGGCCAGCTATACCGTCACCCAGGCCGACGTGACTGCAGGAACGGTGACCAACATCGCCACCGCCAACGGCACGCCGACCGGCGGTACGTTGGTGCCGCCGACCGACACGGTGACCATCACCCTGAAGGCACACCCGATCACCGCCAGCGACGATGCGGCGACCACGCCGCAGAACACGCCGGTGACGGTGTCGGTGCTGGGCAATGACCGCCTCGACGGCCAGCCGGTGGATCCGACGACGGTCACGGTGACCCAGGTCAGCACGCCGGCCAATGGCAATGCGGTGATCAACGCCGACGGCACGGTGACCTACACGCCGGCACCGGGTTTCGCCGGGACCGATACGTTCACCTACCGGATCTGCGAGAACGGCAATCCGGCCAACTGCGCGACGGCGACGGTGACCATCACCGTGCTGCCGAACGAAATCGAGGCCAAGGACGACGCCGATACCACCGAGCCCAACACCCCGGTCACCACGCCGGTGACCGGCAACGACACCACCACCGGCATCCCGCTGGATCCGGGCAGCGTCACCGTGGTCACGCCGCCGGCCAATGGCAGCGTCGTGGTCCATCCGGACGGCTCGGTGACCTACACGCCGAACCCGAACTTCACCGGCACGGATACCTACGTCTACCGGGTGTGCGACACCTCCAGGCCGACCGCGTCCTGCGACACGGCCACCGTCGTCATCGTGGTGAAGCCGAACCGCATCGAGGCCATCGACGACACGGGCAGGACCGAGGTCGACACGCCGGTGAGCGTCAACGTGATCGGCAACGACACCACCACCCGGGTGCCGCTGGATCCGGCGTCGGTGACGGTGCTGACCCCGCCGGGCAATGGCACGGTGAGCTGTGCCGCCGGCAGCTGCGTGTACACGCCGAACCCGGGCTTCGTGGGCCAGGACAGCTTCGTGTACCGGGTCTGCGACCTGTCGGTGCCAACCCCGGTCTGCGACACCGCCACGGTGAACCTGACCGTCGAGGGCAGCACCCAGGTGCGTGTCACCAAGCAGGCCAACCCACGCGACGTGAAGGTCGGTGACCTGGTCCGCTACACCGTGACGCTGGAAAACATCGGCAGCGTCGACGTCGTGGACGGCACGCTGGTCGATACGCCGCCGGCCGGCTTCACCCTGGTCGAGGGCTCGCTGGAAGTGGCGGACCGTGACGGCGTCGGCCGCCAGGTCGGCAGCCATCCGATCCGCGTGGACCAGATCGACATCGCCAATGGTGGTCGCGCCACGGTCAGTTACCTGCTGCGCGTGGGCGCCGGCGTGCGCGCCGGCCTGCACACCAACACGGCGGAGATGCATGACAACGGCAGCCGTGTCTCCAACGTCGCCACCGCCACGGTGCAGATGGTGGCCGACCCGATGACCGACGAATCCACCCTGATCGGTACCGTGTTCGACGACCGCGACGGTGATGGCTGGCAGGACAGCGCCGAAATGACCGACGTGCGCGTGCAGGGCGGCTTCGCCGCCGGCGCATACATCGCCAGTTCCACCACGGTCGATCACGGCAAGGGGCCGCAACCCGAGCCCGACGCCAGTGCGCCGCTGCTGCATGGCATCGCCATCGGCCGCATCGGTGGGCGCCAGTCCGACGCCGATCCGGCGCAGGCACGCGAGGTGGTGGTCAGCCAGCTGCTGCGTGCGCCCGAGTTCACCGGCGACTTCGTGCTGACCACCGGCCAGGGCGCGACGCTGCGCATGGATGCGGCCGGCACCACCGTGGTCAGCGCCGACGGCGGCGACGCCGCCCGCGGCCTGACCGCGGCCGTGCCGAGCGTGGAGCGGCGCATCAGCCAGGTCGAGGGCGGCTACCGCGTGGACTACGTCATCCGCAACGAAGGCGTGGACGAGCGCGGCATCCCGGGCGTGCGCATCGCCTCGGTCGAAGGGCTGCTGGTGGAGACCGACCAGTTCGGTCGCTACAACCTGATCGGCATCGACGGTGGACGCGACGAGCGCGGTCGCAACTTCATCCTGAAGGTGGATCCGGCCACCCTGCCGCCGGGCAGCGTGTTCACCACGGCCAATCCGCTGGTACGCCGCATCACCCCGGGGCTGCCGGTGCGCTTCGACTTCGGCGTGAAGCTGCCGCCGGGCCTGGTCAAGGGGCAGGGCACGCAGCAGGTGGAGATGGAGCTGGGCCAGGTGATGTTCGCTCCGGCCAGCGCGCAGATCCGCAGCCAGTACCAGCCGATGATCGGCCGCATGGCCGAGCAGGTCCGCGCCCACGACGGTGGGGAGGTGGTGATCGGTGCGCAGGGCGAGGACGAGCTGCTGGCCTTCGAGCGCGCCGTGGCGGTGCGCAAGGCGCTGGTGGCCGAACTGCCCGCCGAGGTCGCCGCGCGTACCCGGGTCAGTCTGCGCACGGTGACCACCGATGCGGACAGCACGGTGGTGGGGCTGTCGTCCTGGCCGGTGCTGGGCAACGTGCTGTTCGACACCGACACGGCCAACATCAAGCCGGAGTACGGCGCGCTGCTGCGTCGCATCGGTGCGTACCTGGTGGAGATGGACGGCCGGGTGGTGAAGATCACCGGCCATGCCGACCGCCGGGCTTCCGATGCCCACAACGACGCACTGGGGATGCGTCGTGCGCGGGCGGTGCTGGATGCCATCACCGCCGCCATGCCCGAAGCGCAGCGGAAGGATGTCCGAGTCGAAATCGTCCCTGGCGAGCTCAACGCCCCATCTGAGCGTGCTGTCCAGGAGGCCAAGCCATGAAGATGAAACTGTTGGATTACGCACTGCTGTGCGCGCTGTCGGGCATGGCCCCGGCGGTCTACGCCCAGGCCGCGCAGGCGCCGGCCATTGCCCGTGGCCCGGCAACCGATGCGGTCGAGCCAGCCTGTGATGCCGCAGGCTGCAATGGGCAGGAAGGCATGCTGTTCCGCATCAACAGCCGCGGCAAGCGCGAGACCGTGGTGCCACAGGCAGCCAGCGGCTCGGCTGCACTGGCCCCGGACCGCCGGGTGTCGGTGGAAGCGGAGAAGCCGGGCAATGAGGCGGCGATGCCGTTGCAGCCGGGCCAGGCCGTGGCCATTGGCAAGTGGTCGCTGCAGCTGCCCAATGGCGGCGTGATCTGGGCCACGGAAGACCCCAACCTGGGCAAGCCGTCCTTCAGCCTGTCGGCACCGTCGCTGGTGCCGTTCGATGGCAGCCGCATCACCAAGCCGGTGCAGTTCTACGCCTTCAACAACTATTCGGCCTTCATCCAGCGTGCCGAGGTGCGGGTGTTCCGTGCCTCCGACACCGACCTGGTCGATCCGGTCGCCACCGTCGCCTTGCCGGTGGCCGCTTCGACCACGCTGGAATGGGATGGCGGCCTGCCGTCCGGTTACCGGCCCAAGGTGGGTGACGAACTGGTCTACATCGTGCGTGCCTACGGCGCCGATGGCAGCGTCGACGAAACCTACCCGAGCCGGCTGCAGCTGGTGCGCCCGGAAGAAGCCGAGCGCGGCACGCAGATGCTGCGCAACGCGGTGGAGCGCAGCAAGGGTGCTGCGTTCAGCACCGACGATGCGCAGCTGCAGAGCCTGGTCGACCAGAGCTTCGGCCGCGACAGCCTGCGCCAGCAGAACATCCCGATCTACGGCTCGCGCATCCGCATCCAGGGCCGCAACCTGCCCGAGCAGGCCAGCGTCCGCATCAACGGCCAGATGCAGCCGGTGGACATGGAGAGCAAACTGGTCGCCGAGTACCTGGTGCCGGTGGGCCAGCACCGCTTCGACATCGACATCAGTGCCGGCACCCATGGCATGACGGTGCGCGACCAGCTGGACATCGACGTCACCGGCCGCTACATGTTCGCCGTGGCACTGGCCGACTTCACCCTGTCCGGCAACAGCGTGTCCGGCTCGCTGGAACCGCTGGGCCAGGACGATCGCTACGAGAAGGACCTGGTGGTCGACGGCCGCCTGGCGTTCTATCTGAAGGGCAAGGTCAAGGGCAAGTACCTGGTCACCGCGCAGGCCGATACCCAGGAGCGCGAAGTCAACGAGATGTTCCGTGGCTTCTGGGATGCCGATCCGCAGGACGTGTTCCGTCGTCTGGACCCGGACCAGTACTACCCGGTCTATGGCGACGACTCCACCACCTACCGCGACGTGGACACGCAGGGGCGGCTGTACGTCCGGGTGGACTGGGACAAGAGCCAGGCCCTGTGGGGCAACTACAACACCGGCTTCACCGGCACCGAGTACGGCCAGTATTCGCGTTCGCTGTACGGCGGCGCGCTGAACTGGCGCAGCCGCGCGACCAACCCGTGGGGCGATGCCCGCAGCGAAGTGCGCGCGTTCGGCTCGGAGGCGCAGACCGCGCCGGGCCACAGCGAATTCCTCGGCACCGGCGGCAGCCTGTACTACCTGCGCCACAACGACATCCTGCCGGGCTCGGAGAAGGTTGCCATCGAGATCCGCGACGCCACCACTGGCCGCGTGGAGAAGCGCATCGACCTGCAGCCCGGTGCCGACTACCAGGTCGACAACTTCCAGGGCCGGTTGATCCTGTCCGACGCGCTGTCCATCGTCACACGGGATGGGCTGCCGCGCCTGTCGCGCGACACCCCGCTGGACGGCTACACCCAGGTGCTGCTGGTCGACTACGAATACCTGCCGACCGGCTTCAACCCCGATGAGGTCACCGCGGGCGTGCGCGCCAAGCATTGGTTCGGCGACCACGTTGGCGTGGGAGCCACCTACGTCGATGAGAACCGGGCCGGCGACGACTACACGCTGGCGTCGGCCGACCTCACCCTGCAGGCCGGGCGCGGCACCTACGTGAAGGTGGAACGTGCCCGCACCGAGTCCACCAGCGCCCCGGTGTTCTATTCGGAAAACGGTGGCCTGACCTTCGCCGAGCTCAACTCCGGCCTGGGCGCACGCCGCCAGGGCGATGCCACCTCGGTGGAGGCGCGCGTCAACTTCAAGGAAATGGGCTGGACCGCGCTGGACTGGTCGGCCGGCGCGTGGATGCGCCGTGTCGACGCCGGGTATTCGATTGCCCGCTACGACACCGGCGAGGAGGTGCGTGAGCACGGCGCCGAGTTCCGTGGCCAGCTCAGCCCGGACATCGACCTCTACGGCCGCTACAGCCGCGCCGAGCGCGGCGCGGAGTACCTGGAGCAGAGCCAGCTGACCGGCGAATGGCGCATCACCGACGTCGACACCCTGAGTGCCGAGCTGCGCCGTGTCGACGAGAACCGCTACACCGGGCAGGGCATCGGCACGCTGGGCGCACTGCAGTACAAGCGTCGCTTCGGCAACATGCTCGACCTGTACGGCACCGCGCAGGTCACCCTGGACGATGATGGTGGCAAGTACGAAAGCAATGATGCGGTCACGCTGGGCGGCAACTACCAGTTCGGCAACCTCTCCAGCGTCGGTGCGGAAGTCACCCAGGGTGATCGCGGCGATGCGGCGCAGGTCAATGCCGAGTACCGGCTGACCCCGGACCATTCGATCTACGGCAACTACACCTTCACCAACGCCACCAGCAGCAGCTACGACTCGTTGTTCAGCCCGACCCAGCGTGATGGCTGGACGCTGGGCCAGCGTTGGCGCCTGTCCAACCAGGTCAACGTGTTCAACGAGAGCCAGTACCTGAAGGCACCGAACGAAACCGGGCTGGCCCACACCTTCGGCATGGACTTCTATCCCGGCGTGGGCTGGAACCTGGGCTTCCAGCTGCAGGATGCGGAACTGGACCGCGGCACCGGCAACATCAACCGGCGCGCGGTCAGCCTCAGCGGTGGCCGCACCTCGTCGGCCACGCAGTGGAGCAGCAAGCTGGAGTGGCGCAAGGACAGCGGCGCCGAGCGCCGCGTGCAGTGGGTGACCACCAATGCGCTGACCCACAAGTTCAGCGAGAGTCTGCGCATCGCCGCGCGCTTCAACTACTCCGACACCGACGACGCGCTGGATCCGCTGGCCGGGGCGAAGTTCATCGAAGGCAACCTCGGCTTCGCCTACCGCCCGTTCAACAGTACCCGCTGGGGCCTGCTGGGCCGCTACACGTACCTGTACGACGTCTCCACGCTGGCGCAGGACACCAGCAGCGCCTACTACGACCAGCGCAGCCAGGTGCTGTCGTTCGAGGGCGTGTACCGCCCGCTCAACCACTGGGAATTCGCGCTCAAGGCGGCTCGCCGCGAGGGCGAAGTGCGGATGGGCCGCATGACCGGGGCCTGGGCCGATTCGGCGGCGACGTTCCTGGCCGGGCAGGTGCGCTATGGCGTCACCACCAACTGGCACGCACTGGCCGAGTACCGCTCGCTGGCGGTCAAGGACGGTGGCCGCCGGCAGGGTGCCCTGGTGGGGCTGGACCGCGACATCGGCCGTAACTTCCGCGTCGGCGTCGGCTACAACTTCACCGACTTCAGCGACAAGCTCACCGATTTCGACTACGACCACCGGGGGTGGTTCCTCAACGTGGTGGGCAGCTACTGATGCGCGGACCGGTGGCGCGGCTGGCCCGCGCCATCCCTTCGGGAAGCACCCGCGGGCTTCCCGTCATTGAACCAAACCAAGCGGCGCGCGCCTGGCCCGGTGGCCGGGTGCGACGCCAGAGAGTCATGGGGGACAGGATCTTGATGAGTTGGAAGAAAGCCATCGTGGTGGCGGCGGCCGGCGCACTGGCAGGCCACGTCGTGCCGGCCAAGGCGCAGTTCGTGGTCAATGCCAGCTTCCGGAACACCACCGCGCCAGGCTGGTCGATCCCGAAGGTGGACAACGCCAGCACCGTGGATGACAGCAACATCCTCACCGGCGGCTACGGCGCGATCTCCGATACCAACACCAACGATGCCAACGGCAGTGGCTGGCTGCGCCTGACCACCAAGCGGCAGAACCAGGCCGGCGTCAGCCTGTACACCGGTTCGGGCTTCCCGTCTTCCAGCGGCGTGCTGCTGGAGTTCGACTACGTCAGCTGGGGCGGCGTGGCATCCAATGGCGCCGATGGCATCAGTGCGTTCCTGTACGACGCCAACGGCAGCATGGCCGGCGCCAAGCCGGGCGCGAGCCTGGGCTTCTGCCACGGCAACGGTGGGTACCTGGCGGTGGCGCTGGATGAGTTCGGCAACTTCTCCAGCGACGCACGGACGGTGACCGATGCCTGCACCGGCATCACGCCGCACGGCGCCACCCGCCAGCCGCAGAGCATCGCCATCCGTGGCCCGGTCGGCAGCGGCAATCCCTACGTGGCCGGCCTGACCCTGCCCGGTGGGCAGACCCTGGACGTGACCGGCGTGACCTCGCGCCCGACGACCAACCGGCGCGTGCGCCTGGTGCTGGTCCCCAAGGGCAGCGGCACCGGCTACCGGGTGAACGTGTTCTACGGCGCAACGCCGGAGACCATGACCCAGTTGATCAGCAACCAGGACTTCGCCTACGCGGCCCCGGCCAACCTGCGGTTGGGCTTTGGCGGCTCCACCGGCGGCTACGTCAACGTGCATGAGGTGCGCGAGGTGTTCGTGCGTGCCCCGGCCGACCTGGTGGTGACCAAGCAGGTGTCCACGCCGCAGGCCGCCAAGGGCGACCGGCTCAGCTACACCGTCACCCTGACCAACAAGGACATCAACGCCGTCGATGCGGGCAACCAGGCCCCGACGATCACCCCGGCCAACGCGGCGCTGTTCAGTGACAGCCTGCCCAGCCAGCTGCGCGATGCCACCTGGACCTGCAGCGCTTCGAGCGGCTCGACCTGCCCGGCCGCCAGCGGCACCGGCAGCATCAGCACCAGCAACTACACGCTGGCCCCGGGCGGCGTGCTGACCTTCAGCATCACCGGTTACGTCACCGACAGCGCGCAGTGCAACGCCACCGTCAGCAACACCGCCGCAGCCGTGTTCCCGGCAAGCTCCGGTTTCTCGGACATGAACCCGGGCGACAACAGCGCCACCGCCAACTTCACCGTGCTGTGCCCGGCGCCGTTTGCCACGTGCCCCACCGATGCCTTCGTCACCCGTGACAGCAACCTCTACACCATGGACCTGAGCACCGGTGCCATGAGCCTGCTCGGCACCAGTGGCCCGCTGGCCAACAGCGGCGTCAACGGCATCGGCTTCCGCCAGCAGGACGGCTACCTGTGGGGCTACTACAAGGGCACCGGCGCCGGCGACGTGCCGCGGCTGGTGCGCATCGGCCAGAACGGCGTGGCCGACCTGCCGTTCGCCGCGGCGCCGGGCGGGCTGGGCTTCAGCGGACAGTTCGTCGTCGCCGACATCCAGCCGGGGACCGGCTACTACGCCGCCGCCAACGCCGGCAGCCTCTATTACATCAACGTGGTCACCAACGCCGTGGTCGGTTCGCCGGTGGCCACGACCGCCTTCGCGCAGTCCTCGGACATGGCCTTCCACCCGACCGATGGCAACATCTACGGCGTCAACAACACCACGGGGGTGGTGTTCCGGGTCAACTCCGCCACGGGTGCCAAGGTGGACCTGCCGCTGGCACTGCCGCTGTCACCGGGCAGCGGTGGTTGGGGCGGCATCTTCTTCGACAGCGCGGGCACGATGTACGCCTACCGCTCGGGTGCGACCACGCCGCCGGGCCTGGTCTATCGGATCTTCAACGTCAGTGGCAGCGGCGGTGCGATGTTCTACGACGTGCTGGCACCCAATGCCCCCACCTCCAGCAACCTGGACGGCGCACGGTGCCCGGCCGCGCCGCCGCCGGCCCTGCCGCCGGTGATCGCGCTGAGCAAGACCACCACCGGCGCGACCGGTGGGCCGTTCTCCTTCGCGCTGACCAATACCCGCACCCATGCCAGCGGCCAGGTGACCACCACCACCGCCGGCACGCCGACGCAGGTGGACGCGGACGGCAACGCCGCCAACGGCGTGCAGCCCTACACGGTGGACGTGACCGCGCAGGCGGTGACCATCAGCGAGACGGTCGCCCCGGGCTGGCGGTTGGCGTCGGCGACCTGCCGGAACAGCCAGGGCACGGTGCTGGGCGCTCTCAACGGCAGCACCTACACGCTGCCGGCCGGCACGCTGGCTACCTCGCAGGTCTACCAGTGCGAGTTCGTCAACGAGCGCAGTGATGTCGACCTGTACATCACCAAGACCAACAACGCTGCCGCGGTGGTGCCGGGCACGCCGTTCGACTACACGCTGGTGATCGGCAACAAGGGGCCGCAGCCGGCGGACGGCGCGGTCGTGCGCGACCCGGCGGTGGCTGGCCTGGCGTGCAGTGCGTTGACCTGCACCAGCACTGGCGGCGCCAGCTGCCCGACACCGCTGACCGTGGCCGCGCTGCAGTCGACCACCGGCCTGACGATTCCCGGCCTGCCGAAGGACAGCAGCGTGGAGCTGAAGCTGCGTTGCAGCGCCGATTGAGCGCCACCGGCACCTGCGCATCGTGCGCAGGTGCCGACGTCCCGGTTGCAAGGCTGCGATGGGACGAAGCGATCCATTGCTGGATCTGTGCGCGGAAGCGTGCCTATCGCCGGCATCCGGCGTGCTTTGTTGATGCCGCTGGCGTGAAAGCCAGATGAAACCCTTATCGGCCCTTGCCGTGCTTTGTGGCAGGGCTGACACGCGACGACATCGTGCGTGGAGCGAGCGCCGTGCCGAAGGACGTTCAATGCGATGGCTGGATCGGTCCATGCAGATCCATGTCAGCACCGACATGTTCTGCAAGGTTTTCCACTGCGCCCGGCGCCGCATCTGGTACACATAAGAAGTCGCCTGTGCTGTCGCCCAACCGGGATGGAGCGTTGCGTTGCACGCTTCGCCCGGAGGTACAGTTTGCGACGACAGTAGCGGCGCGCTGCGATGCGGGCCCCGATGCTTCAGGCATCCATGGACAGTCCGCTCGCCGACGGGCACACGCGTTGGGTCCGTCATCCCTGTGGCGCGATTGGACGCATCTGCCGTATGGACAACCATGACTGTCGACTACCCCCCTCTCTCCCTGGCTGAAAAAGTCGCCACCGATATCGGCCGGCAGATACTGGCCGGCGCGCTCAAGCCCGGTGACAAGCTTCCCTCCCTGCGCGAGTACGCCCGATTGAACGGCTACTCCAAGAACACCGTGATCGCCGCCTTCGATCTGCTCAGCGAGCGCGCCCTGGTCGAGCCACACCATGGCAAGGGCTTCTACGTGCGCGAAATGGCCGGGTTGGGGGAGCGCGATACCGACGAGGATCCACCGGCCTACAACCAGGCCATCGACACCATCTGGCTGATGCGCCAGCAGGCAGTGCGCGAACCCGGCCGCGCGCATCTGGGCGAGGGCTTCCCGCCGGTGGAGTGGCTGATGGACATGCGCGTGGACCGCTTCCACCGGCATATCGTCCGCTCCGGCGTGGCCAACCTGTTCCGCTACGGCAACCGCTACGGTCACCTGCCGCTGCGCCAGCACCTGGTCCGCCGGCTGGCCGGCTACGGCATCGAGGTCGGCCCCCGGCAGGTGGTGACCACCTTCGGTGCCAACCACGCCCTGGACATCATCATCCGCTGCCACGTGCGTCCCGGCGACACGGTGCTGGTCGAGGAGCCGGGCTACCACCCGCTGTACGGCAAGCTGCGCCTGCAGGGGGCCAACCTGGTGGCGGTGCCGCGGCGCGCCGATGGCCCGGACCTGGCCGTGCTGGAGTCCATCCTGCAGCGGAACAAGGTGCGCCTGTTCTTCATGCAGTCGGTGGCCCACAACCCCACCGGCACCGATATCTCGGCCGACGTCGCGCAGCGCCTGGCCAAGCTCGCGGCCGCGCATGACCTGCTGGTCGTCGACAACGATGCGATGGCCGACTTCAAGGCCAACGCCACGCCGCGCGTATCGGCGATGGCACAGCTGAAGAACGTCATCTACGTCGGCAGTTTCTCCAAATCGGTGTCCGCCTCGCTGCGGGTGGGCTTCATCGCCGGCGACAAGGCCCACGTCGAGGAGCTGGCCGACATCAAGCTGCTGCTGCACCTGGGAGGCAGCGAGTACGCCGAGCGGGTGCTCGAGGCGATGCTGCGCGGGGGCAACTTCCTGCGCCACGTCAAACGCCTGCAGGATCGCGCCCGCGCGGCCACCACCAGGGGCCTGGAGGTGCTGCACGGCATGGGCGCCACCGTGTTCGCCGAACCGGCGCAGAGCCTGTACCTGTGGGCGCGCTTTGCCAACATCACCGACACCCACCAGTTGACCACGCGGTTGTTGTCGCGCGGCGTGGTGCTGGCCCCGGGCGCATTGTTCCAGCTGGATCCGGAACGGGTCTCGCCGTGGACGCGGTTGAACGTGGCCTACCTCAACGAGCCGGTGTTCGTGGACAGCCTCAACCAGGAGCTGGACCGGGCCGCGGGAACCGCGTCGCCGCTGGCACGCCCGGGGCTGTTCACGCCGCCGGAATGGGGCCGCTAGGCGCGGCCCTCACTGCCAGGCCGACAGGGACAGCTTCAGCTCGGCGGCGAAGCCCTTGGCCGAGCGCAGCGGCACCGAGAACACATCCGGTGCCTGCTGCACGATGCCGATCGCCTTGGTGCGCGCGGCGTCGAGCTCGGCCTCGTTCTTCGGCCCGCCGGCCCACTGGTCGTCGCTCCAGACATAGCGCAGGCGCCAGCCGCCGCCATCGGCCGGCTTGGCGAACAGCACCAGCGTGTTGCGGAACAGGTGCTCGCCGGGGATGTGGTTCTTCAGGAACAGCGCGCCATCGACCTCGTAGCCGGCATTGCATACCGCCAGGTCGATGGAGAAGGCGATCTCGCTGCCGGCCATGATCCTGCCGCTGTCCAGGAACACCGAGAACAGCACCGGCGAGCGTGCCTCGCGGCGCACGCTGCCGTCGGCATTGAACATCTCGTCGTAGCTGCGCCGGATGGCGCACTGGTTGGCCTGCGTGCGCGAGGTCAGCTCGTAGGTATACGCACCGCGCGGGGCGACCGTGGACTCGATGTAGTAGGAGGACTGGATCTTCTTGCCCTTGCGGCGCGCGGCCTCGATCTCGGGCGGGAAGGGCAGGGCGGTGATGTCCAGCTGCGCCGTGGCGCAGGTATCGCCGAACAGGAAGCGCACCAGGTTCTGGTAGCCCTCCTCGGAATTGACGATGCCGAAGTAGCCACTATGGCTGCGGTTGACGAAGGCGCGCGGCGCGCCTTCCACGTAGGCGTTGGCGATGCGCACCAGGCCATCGCTCAGCGCGCCCACCGCGAACGAGGACAGGCCATGCGCGGCGGCGTAGTCGCGGCTGTTGGTGCCGATCAGGCAGAACATGCGTTGCGGCGGGAACTCCGCCTTTCCCAGCGTGTTGACCTTGTCCTTGGGCACCTTGAGGTACTTGCCCATATTGGTGCGGTTGAAGTTGTTCAGGTCATTGATCGACAGCAGGTTGGGCAGGTTGATCCCGCCGACCTCGATGCCGTTGTGCGGGGTGGCGTAGGTGAACACCTTGTCGACCATCGCACGGGTCTGTGCACTGGCCACCTCCGGGTTCTGCAGCAGGCAGCGGCAGATCAGCCCGCCCATCGAATGGGCGACCAGGTAGACGCGGAAGTCGCGGCGCATGGCGGCGTTGTTGCCGCAGACGCTGTCACGCAGTTCCTCGATGCGACGCCCCAGGCTGGTGGCGGCGTCGATGATGGACGGTGTCCGGCCATCGCCGAAGGCCGGGTCGGCCGGGTCGTAGTAGCGGTGGATGACGATACAGCGCGGCGAGATGCGGTCGCGCCGCTCGGCCCCGAACTCGTACACGTCGCGGTAGTTGTGGTCCTTCATCAGCCGCACCAGCGGCGATTCGAACACGAACTTCACCACCGAGCCGTCCTGCGCCTGGCGCATCTTGGTCGAGCCCGCCTCGAAACCCATGAACGGCGTGGACGTGGTTTCCACGATCTCGTCGCGGGTCATCGCATAGCCGCGCACGTAGATGATCGGGTAATAGGGGCGTTCGATACGTTCCATGGGACGGCTCCGTCGCTGCACGCGGGAATGGTGGGCGGATTGTTGGTCAGTTGCATGAATCGGGGAAGCGTCGCGTCTCACATGATCGCGCCTTCCCTGGCCCTCCCTGCACCGGGCGCGCCGTTGCGCAGGCCATTGCCGACCTTCACGGGCCTGCTTCCGCCCCTCCCGCAAGGGGTGGGGCCGTAGATCGCCCCTGACGCCCCAACGCCACACGCAGGACTACCGCCGGTCTCCCGCCGCGCTCCCGCGATCCAGCTGCCGGTACCCGATCGCCTCGGTCAGGTGCGACCGTTCAATCGCAGCGGCCCCCGCCAGATCAGCGATGGTCCGTGCCACCCGCAGGATGCGATGCATCGAGCGCGCCGACAGCTGCAGCCGTTCCATCGCCTGTTCGAGCAGGTCGTGGTCGGCCGCCTGCAACGTGCAATCGCGCAGGGTTTCCGATTGCCCCAGGTGCGCGTTGGCCTTGCCGGCCCGCGCCAGCTGCCGGTGACGTGCCTGCATCACCCGCGCACGCACGGTCGCGCTGTCCTCGCCCGGTGGTGCATCGCCGCGCAGTTCCGCCGGCGGCAGGCGCGGCACCTGCAGGTGCAGGTCGATGCGGTCCAGCAGCGGTCCGGAGATACGCGCCCGGTAGCGGCGGATCGCTTCCAGCGGGCACCGGCAGCGGCCACTGGCATCCCCCACCCAGCCGCATGGGCACGGGTTCATCGCGGCGACGAGCTGGAACCGCGCCGGGAATTCCAGGCTGCGCGCCGCCCGCGACACGGTGACCGTGCCCGACTCCAGTGGTTCGCGCAGTACCTCCAGCGCCTGACGGTTCCATTCCGGCAATTCGTCCAGGAACAGGACGCCGTTGTGCGCGAGCGAGATCTCGCCCGGGCGCGGGTGCGACCCACCACCCACCAGCGCCACCGCGCTGGCGGTGTGGTGCGGGGATCGAAACGGGCGCTGGCGCCAGTGCGCCGGATCGAAGCCACGCCCGCTCAACGAGGCGACCGCCGCGGTCTCCAGGGCCTCGGCTTCGCTGGCATCGGGCAGGATGCCGGGCAGGCGTGAGGCCAGCAGCGTCTTGCCGCAGCCTGGCGAACCCAGCATCAGCAGGTGGTGGCTGCCGGCGGCGGCGATCTCCAGGGCACGTCGCGCCTGCTGCTGGCCGCGCACATCGGCCAGGTCCGGCTGTGGCGAAGGCGTGGCCATCGGCACGCTTGCCTCCGGCAACGCCTTGGCGCCGCTCACGCCGGCGCAGACCTCCAGCAGGGTGCGGGCCACCTTGACCTGCGCATGCCGCGCCAGCCCCGCTTCGGCGGCATTGCCTTCGGCGACCACCAGCGTGCGCTGCGCCTGCGCGGCGGCAATGGCCGCGGGCAACGCGCCGTCGACCGCGCGCAGCTCGCCGGTCAGCGCCAACTCGCCGATGAACTCGTGTCCGGCCAGTGCATTGCGGTCGATCTGGCCGCTGGCGGCGAGGATGCCCAGGGCGATCGGCAGGTCGAAGCGGCCGCCGTCCTTGGGCAGGTCGGCAGGTGCCAGGTTGATGGTGATGCGCCGCGCGGGATACTCGAACTGCGCGCAGAGCAGGGCGGCGCGCACGCGGTCACGCGATTCGCGCACGGCGGCCTCGGGCAGGCCGACGATCTGGGTCGAAGGCAGGCCACCGGACAGGTGGACCTCCACCCGTACCGGGGGCGCGTGCACACCCGCGCGGGCGCGGCTGTGCACCAGCGCCAGGCTCATCGGGCCCGGCTCAGGCGGACGGGGTGTCGGTGCGGCTTTCCAATGCGGAGACGGCCTGTTCCAGCGCCTCGAGCTTCTCGCGGGTGCGCAGCAGCACGGCGCGCTGCACCTCGAACTCCTCGCGGGTCACCAGGTCCAGTTTGCCCAGGCCGGCCTGCAGGGCGCTCTTGAAGGTGGCCTGCAGCTCCTCGCGCGATTGACGCAGGCCCGGCGGTACCAGGTCGCTCAGGCGACGGGCGAGTTCGTCGATGTGGTTCAGGTCGATCATGGTGGGTCTCCGCAGGAATTGGCCGAGCCTAGTGGGTCGGCGGCGTGCGGCGCATCGGGGTCCGTTATGGCAGGCGGTAAGGATAGTCCGTAATGCCCATGCCGGCACCTTGGCCGGGGTGGCCAAGCGCACCGGCGTAGAGGGTATCCTTCGGACAGATAACCCGAGGGAAGCGACCGATGAAGATGATCATGGCCATCGTCAAGCCGTTCAAACTGGACGATGTGCGTGAAGCGCTGGCCGAGCGTGGCGTGGCCGGCATCACCGTCACCGAGGTGAAGGGGTTTGGCCGGCAGAAGGGCCATACCGAGCTCTATCGCGGTGCCGAGTACGTGGTCGACTTCCTGCCCAAGGTGAAGATCGAGGTGGCGGTCACCGACGCCCAGGCCGACGAAGTGGTCGAGGCCATCGTCAAGGCGGCCGGTACCGGCAAGATCGGCGACGGCAAGGTGTTCGTCTACGACCTGGGCAGCGTGGTGCGCATCCGCACCGGCGAAGTGGACGCCGACGCACTCTGAGCCGCCGCGCAGGCCGGGGCGCCATCCCGGCAGTGCACATCGCCGGGGAGGGGGCTCCGGCTCCCGGTTCCGCCCGGAACCAACGCATCAGGCCCCATCACGCCAGGCCTGCACGCCCCGCGTGGTCACTCCTGGCCCTTGATCCGCCGGTACAGGCGCTTCCACGTACCGCGAATGGCCTGCACCCAGCCCGGCTCGGCCAGCAGGGCCACCTGTTCGGCGCTCGGCCGCTGGCCGGTCAGGCGCTGGCGCATCTTCACCAGGTTCTTCATGTCGCTGCGGCGCAGCTGGCGGCTGATCGGCCCGTTGCGCAACCAGCGCGGCGAGCGCCACGCCGAGGTGAAATCCAGCAGCACCGGCACGCCGGCGCTGACCACCACGTTGGTGCCATGCAGGTCGTTGTGGGTGATGCCGGCGGCATGCAGGCGGCCGAGCGCGTTCTGCAGCTGGTCGAAGACTTCCTGGGTGACGCCCTGCACGCCGGCGCTGAGGGTATCGCCGGGGATGAACTCCATGCCCAGCGCCAGGCCGCCCAGAGTGCCCAGCAGCGCCGGCGCATGTTTCCAGCCTTTCAGGCGTTCCAGTACCCGGGCCTCGCGGCGGACCAGCAGGCGCGCGACCGGCGCCAGCGGCGTGCCACGGTAGCGGCGGTAGTCCTTGACCACGGCCGGCCGACCATCGAGCTCGGTGCGGTAGACGTCGGGCTCGAGCAGGCGTTCGCCGCGCTTGAGCAGGTTGGGGGTGGGGACGACGGCATGTTCACCGTCAAAGGCGGGCAGGGAATTCATGGCAGACCTTCCTGACGCGGCGTGGGCGCGGAAAGCGTCGTGAACTGCCGGTCTTCGGGGTGATTCGTGTTGAGTGGCCGAATTATAAAACTGAACAGTCCACGAATTGCTGAATGTAAAAAAAATGTAGGAACCGTGTGACGGAAAGGATCGTTGCGCTGGTTGGCTTGCAACACTGCCGGGCCTTTGCGCTCGCCATCGCCACAAACGAAAACCCCGCGCCTTGCGGGCGCGGGGTTGGGTCACCACGGCGGGCCTGGGTGGCTTACTCGCCCAGTGCCTTGGCCACGAACGGCGGGCTGACCAGCACGCCGGTATGCAGCGGGGCGGTGTAGTACAGCGTGTCGAACGGCTTGGCGGCCGCATCGGCCTCACGGAAGCCGAAACCGAAGCCGGCCTGCTTGCTGGCCACGGTCACCGACCACCAGCCGGTCGGGTAGCACGGCTGCGGGAACGGCAGGGTCTTGAACGACTGGAAGCCGGCCTTGCCCATCTCCGCACGCATGTCCTTGATCAGGTCCAGCAGCGCCAGCGGCGACTCGCTCTGCTGCACCAGCAGGCCGTCGTCCTTCAGGGCGCGGAAGCAGCTTTCGAAGAACGCCTTGTTGAACAGGCCTTCGGCCGGGCCGACCGGGTCGGTGGAGTCCACGATCACCACGTCCACGCTGCCCGGGGCGCAGTTGGCCATGTAGGCCACGCCGTCGTCGAACAGCAGCTCGGCGCGCGCGTCACCGTTGGATTCGCACAGTTCCGGGAAGTACTTCTCGGCCATGCGGGTGACCTGCTCGTCGATGTCGCACTGGGTGGCGCTCTCCACGCCCGGGTGCTTGAGCACCTCGCGCAGGGTGCCGCAGTCGCCGCCGCCGATGATCACCACGCGCTTGGGCGCGGTGTGGGTGAACAGCACCGGATGGCTGATCATCTCGTGGTAGAAGAAGTTGTCCTTGGTGGTCAGCATCATGGCGCCGTCGATGACCATCAACTTGCCCCAGTCGGTGCTGTCGTAGATCTCGATCTTCTGGAACGGCGACTGCACTTCGTCCAGCTTGCCGGTGATGCGGAAACCAATGGCCGAGCCGGTCGGCTGGAAGTGTTCGATGAACCAGTTTTCGTTGGAGGTCATGATGATTCCTGGGTGCTGGGGCTGTCCTCCTCCCACCGGGAGAAGGTGCCCCGAAGGGGCGGATGAGGGTAAGGGCGAAGCCTGTCACAGTCAGGTTTCACGCTTACTCTCACCCCCGATCCCCCTCCCGGGCAGAGAGAGGGCGTGGCGCGGGCGCGGATTGTAACGGACCGGTGCCCCGCTGGCGTTAGAATGCGCGTCCTTATTTATCCACAGCCGAGAGTTGCTACGCCGATGAGCGATTGGTCCCTCGAACAGGCCCGCAAGACCTATTCGATCCCGCACTGGTCCGATGGTTATTTTGACGTCGATGCCGCAGGGCATGTCGTGGTCCGCCCCGCCGGTAGCGCGGGCGTCACCGTTTCCCTGCCGCAGATCGTCGATTCGGCCCGTGCCGCAGGCGCCAAGTTGCCGCTGCTGGTGCGCTTCCCGGACATCCTGGGCGAGCGCCTGGGCAAGCTGCAGGCGGCCTTCGCCCAGGCCCAGGCGGACTGGGACTACGCCGGCGGCTATACCGCGGTGTACCCGATCAAGGTCAACCAGCACCGTGGCGTGGCCGGCACCCTGGCCAGCCACCACGGCGAGGGCTTCGGTCTGGAAGCCGGCTCCAAGCCGGAACTGATGGCGGTGCTGGCGCTGAGCCGGCCGGGCGGGCTGATCGTCTGCAACGGCTACAAGGACCGTGAATACATCCGCCTGGCGCTGATCGGCCGCAAGCTCGGCCTGCAGACCTACATCGTCATCGAGAAGCCCTCCGAGCTGAAGCTGGTGCTGGAGGAATCCAAGGCACTGGACGTGAAGCCGGGCCTGGGCGTGCGCATGCGCCTGGCCTCGCTGGGCGCCGGCAAGTGGCAGAACAGCGGCGGCGACAAGGCCAAGTTCGGGCTGTCGCCGCGGCAGCTGCTGGACCTGTGGAAGTCGCTGCGTGACACCGAGTACGCCGATTGCCTGAACCTGCTGCATTTCCACATGGGCAGCCAGATCAGCAACGTGCGCGACATCGCCAACGGCATGCGCGAGGCCACCCGCTACTTCGTCGAGCTCTCGCGCCTGGGCGCGAAGATCAGCCACGTCGACGTCGGCGGTGGCCTGGGCATCGACTACGAAGGCACCCGCTCGCGCAGCTACTGCTCGATCAACTACGGCCTGAACGCCTACGCCAGCAACATCGTGCAGCCGCTGGCCGAGGCCTGCGAGGAACACGCGCTGACCCCGCCGCGCATCATCACCGAGTGCGGCCGCGCGATGACCGCCCACCACGCGGTGCTGATCGCCAACGTGTCCGAAGTGGAGCAGGCCGCCGAAGGCCGCATCCCCGAGGCGCACGACGATGAGCCGGCCGCGGTCCGCCACCTGCGCGAGATCCATGACGAGCTGGACCAGCGTCCGGCGGTGGAGCTGTTCCAGGAGGCCCAGCACTTCCACGCCGAAGGCCTGAGCGCCTATGCGTTGGGCCAGATCGACCTGCCGCAGCGGGCACGCATCGACGACCTGTTCTACGCGATCGCCCACGGCGTGCGTGCGCGCCTGAGCTACGACGAGAAGAGCCACCGCCCGGCGCTGGATGAGTTGAACGAGCGCCTGGTCGACAAGTACTTCGTCAACTTCAGCGTGTTCGAGTCGATCCCCGATGCCTGGGCCATCGACCAGGTGTTCCCGATCGTGCCGATCGAACGCCTGAACGAGCGCCCGGACCGCCGCGGCGTGATCGCCGACATGACCTGCGACTCCGACGGCATGGTCAAGACCTACGTCGAGAACGAGAGCCTGGACAGCTCGCTGCCGCTGCACGCGGTGCGCCACGGCGAGAGCTACCGCATCGGCTTTTTCCTGGTGGGCGCCTACCAGGAAATCCTCGGCGACATCCACAACCTGTTCGGCGATACCGACGCGGTGGAAGTGGTGGCCGACGCCGATGGTTACTCGATCACCCAGCAGCGTCGCGGTGACACCACCGACGTGATGCTGGACTACGTGGGCTACAAGCTCGACGACCTGCGCGCGGCCTACAAGCAGCGCGTGGCTGCGGCCAACCTGTCGGCCGAGCGTGCCGCCGAGCTGGATGCCGCGCTGGAAGCGGGCCTGACCGGCTACACCTACCTGTCGGACGAACCGCTGGGCTGATCCCGGTGGTGGATGCGCCCCTCTCCCGCGTGCGGGAGGGGGGCGTTTTCGTTTCCGGCATCCGACCCAAAGAAAACGGCGGCTTGCGCCGCCGTTCGCATTGCATCGCTATGCTCCTGCAGTACGGCCTCAGCCGCCCTTGTAGGCGCCGTGGACGATGCTGCCTTCCAGCGTCTGCTCATCCTTGACCAGGTTGTACAACGGGCAGGTTTCCTCGACCGCATCGCGCAGTGCCAGGATCTCCTGTTCCGAGGCCGGTGACTCGATCCGCGCGGTGTAGCGGATGTTGTGGAAGCGCGCCGGGCCGCTCACGTTCTTGCCGAAGCGCGGGCTGAGCTCGGCATCGGCGGTGACTTCCAGCGAATCCAGCAGCACGTTGCGCGCACCGGCCTGTACTTCAAAGATATGCGTGGGGCAGGTGGTGGTGACGCCGATCAGGTGTTCCTCGGCGGTCGGTGCTAGTCCATAGCCGAGCAGGCCCGTTGCGCTGTCGTGCAGTTGCAGGTGGTAGCCGTCCTTGCCGATGAACACCTGGCGCAGGCCGGTGTGTGGCTCGACGTGCGCGCGCGCGACCAGCGTTTCGGGGTTGGCCGGCGTGCCCGACGCGGCTTCGCGCTGCTTGGCCAGCACGGCCGGGCGCTTCTCCTGGGTGATGAAATCGCGCAGGCCCGGCGGCAGGCTGGGGTCACGCGTGGCCGGGGTCTGGATGTACTCGACCTCGATGCGGCTGATCGGCTGCGCCTGCGTCACCAGGTTGATCGCCGAGGATTGCTCGTGGACGCTGCGCTTGAGCGCCTGCAGCTGCGCATCGGTGGCCGGCGAGTCGATGTAGGCCACGTAGGAAAGGTTGTTCGGGTAGCTCAGGTTGGCGCTCTTGCGCTTGGGGATGCTGGTGAACACCACGTCCAGCCCATCGATCGGGATGTTCGCCGCCGCGGCCTGCACCAGGTACTCGTCGGCGATGGCGCTGGACAGCACGCCCACCAGCGAATCCCACGAACCCGCGCCCAGGTTGTAGCCGGCATAGTCGCGACCACTGTCGCTCAGGTACTGGAAGGTGCCGGTCGGGCCGATGCGCAGGCGGCGCACGCCCGAGCGACTTTCGGCGGTGACCTTGGTATGGATGGCGGTCGGTACGCCGTCCTGCGCCGATTGCGCCTGGATGGCGGCCTTCTTCTCGACCAGATAGTCGCGCAATGGCGTGCTCGACGGCGCCGCCGATGCCGGTGGCAGCAGCAACGTCGTGGACAGCACGGTGAGGGCAAGGAACAACGGACGTGCGATGGACATGACAGGCAGGACTCCACAGCGGGCCGGATGGCCGGAAGACTGCCGACTTTCCACGTTGCGATGAATACGCGGAAATAGCCGATGGCGATGCTGTTATTACCGCCGGCATCTCCTGCTGGCTGATACCGCCGAGCGCAGGATCTCATGCGATGCGGTCATTATTCAGCGTGTGAACGAGTTCCTAGCATCCGTCGCTCAGCCCGATCAGAGGAAGTGTACGGATGCAGTCCCAGCACGAGCGTCATCGCAAGACCATCAGTCCCGCTATCGCGGGGCACAGCCGTTATCTGCCTGCACGCTCCGTGCTTGCCTGCGTGATCGTCGCTGCGCTGGCCGGTGTGCTGTCGCCGTCGCAGGCCCATGCGCAATCGGCCGAACAGCTGCAGCGTGAGAACGCGCAGTTGAAGGCCGAGATCGCGCGCCTGCGCCAGGCGGCCGGCCTCCCGCCGGAAGCCGGCACCGCGACGCCGCCGAATACCGCGGCGCAGGCATCGGTCGAGCCGATACCAGCATCGGACGTCGGGGACGCAGCGCTGCTGGATGCGGTGATCGTCAAGAGCGAGCAGATCAAGCAGCAGGCCGCGTCGATCTCGGCGGTCACCGGCGAGGAGCTGGAGAAGTTCCACGTCAACAACTTCCGCGACATCGTCAATCGCATCGGCAACGTGCGCACCTCGTGGCAGAACCCGAACACCGCCTCGATCTTCGTGCGTGGCGTGGGCTGGGCCGCCGGTGCCGGTGTACTGGAGCCCAGTGTCGGCGTCAGCGTGGACGGTGTCGGCCACGGCATCAATGCGATCTCCGCGTTGAGCAACTACCTGGACATCGAGTCGGTGCAGGTGGTGCGTGGGCCCAACGGCACCGAAGGCGGTCGCGCGGCCAACGTGGGGCGCGTGGAGATCACCACCCGGAAACCGAGCTTCACCCCGGAGGCGCGCGCGGCGATCACGCTGGGCGAGCGCAACACCACCATCGCCACCGCGGTGGTGGGTGGGGCCCTCATCGACCGGAAGCTGGCCTATCGCCTGAGCGTCAACCGCGAGGCGGCCGACGGTCCCTTCGACAACGCCAACGACACGCACTACAGCTGGCGCAATACCGACCGCACCAACGTGCGCGCGCAACTGCTGTTCACGCCGAACGACCACCTGGAAGCGAACCTGTCGGTGGATGTCACCCCGAAGGGCCGCGAGATCTGCGAGAACTGCTTCTGGTTCAACACCAGGACGCCAGCCACCTACGACTGGACCAATCCGGTCACCGGCCAGCCGGGGCAGGTGAACTACGCCGAGGACGTGTTCGGCAAGTTGCAGCGCCGCTGGTTCGCGCAGAACCCGAACTACACCATCGATGACTACTACCGCCCGCGCGTCAACACCATCGGCGAGTACCCGAACACCTACAAGACCGCGGGCGTCACCGCCAACGTCGCCTACACGCTCAGTGACGCCACTACGCTGACCTCGATCACCGGCTGGCGCGACTACGACTTCTCGCAGGGGGCGGGCTCGCATACCGGCTTTGAGTGGTTGCGTGCCCCGCGCGGCACCCAGACCCGTTTCGAGCAGCTCAGCCAGGAACTGCGCCTGGACACGCAGTTGAGCGATGGCCTGAGCCTGCGTGCCGGTGGCTTCTACTTCCACGGCAAGTTCCCCAACTACAGCCAGACCGAGCGTTATGGCACCGATGGTGGCGCCTACTACGCCAACGCCGCGCAGTACGCGGTGCTTGATCCGATCAATCCGGCACTGCCCAATGCGGTGGATGCCGCCGGCCGGCTGCTGCTGTTCAACTCCACCTATGGGTTGGTCACCCAGCGCAAGGAGCGTTACGACAACAAGACGCTGGCGGCGTACTCCAACCTCAAGTGGGAGGTCAGCGACGATTTCAGCGTCAACGCGGGCCTGCGTGTCAGCCGCGAGACCCGCAACACCCGCGCCGGCAGCGCGATCCTGGCCGACGGCTTTGCCGGGGAGCTGAATCCGGCCAAGGTCAACAACGTCACCTACAACGGCTTTGCCAACGATGCATCCGGCAACCTCGCCGCGGGCAACAACGCGGCGCAGCTGGCGCTGGCCGACCTGGTCGCACAGAAGTACTTCGGCGTGGCCACCTACGGCGCGCTGAGCACCAGGCAACGCCAGCAGGTGGCCGCAGCCAAGGCGATCCGCGCCGGCCGCATCGGCAGCTCCTACCTGGAGGTTGCCGCGCCGGAGTACCAGGAGACGCTGTTCAGCGGCGTGCTCGGTGCGAATTACCGCATCAACGACGCGTTGACCGTGTACGGCTCGTACCGCTATGGCGAAAAGCCGGGCATCACCCAGATCGTTGGCGCCACCGCGCTGGGCGGGAAGTCGGTGCCGGCCAAGGCCGAGTCCACGCATGCCTGGGAGCTGGGCTTCAAGTCGCTGCTGCTCGATGACAAGCTCTCGCTGGCCGGCACCGTGTTCCTGCAGGACATCAACGACTACATCCAGAACACCTTCGTCTACGACGAGGTGCAGACCGCGCTGAACAACGACGGCAAGTCGGCCTACGTGGCCGCGCTCGGCAACGTGCCCAAGGTGCGCACCCGCGGCCTGGAACTGGACGTGGCCTACTTCGGCATCCCGTACACCACGCTGCGCTTCTCCGGTGCATACACCGACGCGACCTACCGCTCGTTCCCGCGCGCGCCGAACCCGGCCGAGCTGGGTGGCGGCAATCCGGCCGGCCCGTACTACGACGCCAGCGGCAAGACCCTGCCGGGTGCGCCGAAGGTCAGTGGCAACCTGTTCGCCGACTTCTCGTACCCGCTGGGGCAGGTGTGGGCGCTGCAGTCCAACCTCAACTACAACTACCAGAGCAGCTATTACACCGACACGCTGCTGTCGCGCTACGCCAGGACCGATCCGCTGGGCACCACCGATTTCTCGATCGGCCTGGGCCGCCAGGATGGCCGCTTCGCGATCAGCCTGGTGGCCAGGAACCTGTTCGACCAGGACACCGGCGTGCCGCTGACCTGGAACTCGTACAAGCCGGGCATTCCGCGCTGGCTGGGCGTGACCGTGCAGGCGTCGCTGTACTGAGGCGCAGGAAGGCATCGCCGGCCAGGCTGGCCCGTTGAGGGGTCAGCTGGCCGGCTTGAGGTCCACGCCTTCCATCGCCTGTTCAACGCTGTCCGCGTTGCAGCGCACGGTGGCGACGTGGCGACCATTGACCTCCACGTTCACGCCGGCCTGCACTTCGTGCTCGTCGGTCATGCGGTCCACGCTCCAGAACACGTCATAGACCGTGTTGCCGTTGGGCACGTTGATCGAATAGGAGATCGCCCGCCCGATGCCTTCCCATTGCCAGGTGGAGGCCTCTTCGCGGCGCACCTTCAGCTGCATTTCCGGGGGCCGTCCGGGCTTGCCGAAGGTGTAGTGCAGCGTATCGCCTGCATCGCACAGCAGCACCTGCTTGCCGTTGGTGGTGTTGCAGGTGAACAGCGGTGTTTCGGTCGCGGCACAGGTGTTGCTGGCCGCGGCCGGCATGGCGGTGAATGCGGCGGTCAGGGCCAGTGCCGCGACGGCATGTCCGGGGCGTTCCATCTCGCTGCGTCTCCTTGTCTGTGGATGCGTGGTCCGCACGACCGCCGCTGTGGTGGTCAGGCCTGTCGCGCGACCTGGAAGCCAGCGAACGACTGGCTGACCGGCATCAGTTCCAGGCGGTTGATGTTCAGGTGCGGCGGCAGCGTGGCCACCCAGAAGATCTGCTCGGCGATGTCGGCAGCCGTCATCGGGTCGGCCCCCTTGTACAACTGGTCCGACGCGGCCTGGTTGCCGTGCGTGCGCACCAGCGTGAATTCGGTTTCGGCCATGCCCGGTTCGATCGCGGTCACGCGCACGCCGGTGCCGTGCAGGTCCGAGCGCAGGCCCAGCGAGAACTGGCTCACGAAGGCCTTGGTGCCGCCGTAGGCATTGCCGCCCGGGTACGGGTAGATGGCGGCGGTGGAACTGATGTTGATGATCGCGCCACGGCGTTCGATCAACTTCGGCAGCAGCGCATGGGTCAGCGTGACCAGCGCGGTGATGTTGGTGTCGATCATGGTGCGCCAGTCGTCCAGGCTGGCGTGCTGGGCCGCGGCGGTGCCCTGGGCGAGGCCGGCGTTGTTGACCAGCAGGTCGATGTCACGGAAGCCGGCCGGCAATGCCGCCAGCGCCGCCTGCATGGCCGCGCTGTCGCGGATGTCGAACACCGCCGCATGCACGGTGCCGGAACCGAATTCGTCGACCAGCGGCTGCAGGCGCTCGGCACGGCGACCGGTGACGATCACCTTCCAGCCGGCCGATGCGAAGCGACGTGCGGTGGCGGCGCCGAAGCCGGAAGTGGCACCGGTGATCAATGCAGTCTTGGACATTGCGGAATCCTTGGGGCAGGGATTTCGATTTTCGCACTTTGCGGTGGTGCGGGTGTGGGGAGGTCGCCGCCTCAAGCAAAGGGCCAAAGCCAAAGCGCCCCCTCATCCCAACCCTTCTCCCGCAGGCGGGAGAAGGGCTAAAGCCAAGAGCCAAGAGCCAAAGCCCCCCTCCCCAACCCTCCCCTGCGCCTGCGGCGCAAGGGAGGGGGTGACTGAGTGATCTGTCGGGCCGCGGCGTGGCGAAGCAGCGCTCTGCTCCCTCCCTTGCGCCGCAGGTGCTGGGGAGGGTTGGGGAGGGGTGCTCTTTGCAGGTAAATCAACGTCGCATAAAGATTGAATTTCGAGCAGGCGCGCACTCAAAGCCCCGGGTGCGCTCCGCTTACCCGGGCTACAACGGCACAAACAAAAAGCCCCAACACCAAAGCGATGTCAGGGCCTGAATGTTCGAAGGGCTCTTCAAGTTATCTGTCAGTCGCAACAGCCCCCTTGAGTAAAGGGGGCGCGCCGACAGGCGCGGGGATTTGGAGAAGAGGGGCACGGGGCCCAAAGTTTGCTTCACAAACTTTGGGGTGAAGCCACCGTAGGCGACTTCACTGCGCCTTGATCGCCATCGCCTGCAGTCCGCTGCCGTCGAGCTTGGACTTGGCCTCGGCCAGTTCGCTGGCGGTGCCGTACGGTCCCATGCGCACGCGGTACACGGTGTTGCCGTTGATCTGCGCCGATTCCACGCGCGCGGCCAGGCCCATCATCGCCAGCTTGGCCTTGGTGGCTTCGGCCTCGCCGGAAGCGCCGAACGCGCCGGCCTGCAGGATGTAGCGCACGTTCTCGCTGGCTGCCGCAGGTGCGGCGGCGGCCGGTACCGGGGTTGCCGCGGCCGGCCGGGTAGCGGGCTGGGCGGAGGCGACCTGGGCCGGGCGGGCCGGCGTGGCTTCGGCCACCGGCGTCGGCTGGCGCGGCGTTTCGCTGACCGGTGCCGGTAGGGCGGCGGTGGCCGGCAGCGGGCGACCTTCCAGCGCGGCCTGCGCACGCTGCGCCTCGGTCGGCGGGGTGGCGCTGGCCGCTGCGGCGGCACGCGCAGCCGCGGCACGGCGCTGTTCCTCGGCCTTGGCACTGGCCGCCAGCTCGGCGTCGGACATCTGCACTTCGGTGCCCGGCAGCAGGTTGTAGAACTCGTACTGCGTGGCAGGCTTGTCTTCCGGCTTGGTGGCCGCCTGCGCGGCCGGCCGTGGCACATCCACGCCCGCATCGACGTCGGCATCGGCGACCGGCGCCGGCTGCGCGTCCGGGTTGGGTTGCGGGCCTACCCGCAGGAAACCGTCGCCGTCCTTCTTGAACAGGTTCGGGGCCGCCAGGAACACCACGGCAGCGATCGCCGCACCGGCGACCAGCCACACCCACCCGGGCGTGCCGTTGCCGCTGTTGCGTCGTGCCTGTGTCTTGCCGCGTCGTGCTGCCATTTCTACTGCGTCTCCTTGACTTACATCTTTTCCGGGGCGCTCACGCCCAGGATGCCCAGACCATTGGCCAGCACCTGACGGGCCGCGCAGGCCAGCGTCAGCTTGGCGTTGCGCGAGGCCCCGTCGTCCACCAGCACCGGCGTCCCGTGATACCACGTGTGGAAAGCGTGCGCCAATTCACGCAGGTACTGCGCGACCTGATGCGGTTCCAGCGCGGCGCCGGCGGCTTCCACCACCTCCGGGTAACGCGAGATTTCGTTCATCAGTTCCAGCGACAGCTCGTCGCCGAGCAGCGACAGCGCGGCCAGGCCGTCGGCCTGCTTGTAGTCCAGGCCCTTCTCCTGGGCCTGACGCAGCAGCGAGCAGACCCGGGCATGCGCGTACTGCACGTAGAACACCGGGTTGTCGTTGCTCTGCTGGCGGGCCAGGTCGATGTCGAAGGTCAGCTGCGAATCCGGCTTGCGCGCGATCAGGAACCAGCGCACCGCGTCGCTGCCCACTTCCTCGATCAGGTCGCGCAGCGTCAGGTAGCTGCCGGCACGCTTGGACAGCTTCACTTCCTCGCCGCCGCGCATCACCGTGACCATCTGGTGCAGCACGTACTCCGGCCAGCCCTGGGGGATGCCCAGGTCCAGCGCCTGCAGGCCGGCGCGCACGCGCGCCAGCGAGCCGTGGTGGTCGGCGCCCAGCTCGGTGATGGCGCGCTCGTAGCCGCGCTGCCACTTGCTCAGGTGGTAGGCCACGTCCGGCAGGAAGTAGGTGAAGGTGCCGTCGGACTTGCGCATCACGCGGTCCTTGTCGTCACCGAAATCGGTGGAGCGCAGCCACAGCGCGCCGCCTTCCTCGTAGGTGTGGCCCGAGCTGATCAGCTGGTTGACGGTCTCGGCGACCTTGCCGTCCTTGTACAGCGAGCTTTCCAGGAAGTAGATGTCGAAATCCACCCCGAACGCGGCCAGGTCCAGGTTCTGCTCGTTGCGCAGGTAGGCCACGGCGAAGCGGCGGATGGACTCGATGTCCTCGGCATCCTTGGTGCCGACCACCTGGCTGCCTTCCAGCTCGACCGTCTGGCCGAGCAGGTAGGCCTTGGCCACGTCACCGATGTAGTCGCCGTTGTAGGCGTCGGCCGGCCACTGTGCGTCGCCAGGCTTGAAGCCGCGCGCGCGCGCCTGCACCGATTTGGCGAGGTTCTCGATCTGCACGCCGGCGTCGTTGTAGTAGAACTCGCGCTTGGCGTTCCAGCCGTTGGCTTCCAGCACGCGGGCGATACAGTCGCCGATCGCGCCGGCGCGGCCGTGGCCGACGTGCAGCGGGCCGGTCGGGTTGGCCGAGACGTATTCCACGCCGACCGAGCGGCCGTTGCCGCTCAGGTTGCGGCCGTAGTCGGCGCCTTCCTTGAGCACGCTGACCACTTCGCGCTGGTAGGCCACCGGCGCGAGCTTGAAGTTGATGAAGCCCGGGCCGGCGATCTCGACCTTGGCGATGTCATCGCTGGCGGGCATGGCCTCGACCAGCGCCTGGGCCAGTGCGCGCGGGTTGCTGCGCGCGGCCTTGGCCAGCAGCATCGCGGCATTGGTGGCGAAGTCGCCGTGTTCGCGGGTCTTGGGTCGCTCGACCACGAATTCCGGCGGCAGGGTGTCGGCAGGCAAGGTGCCGTTGGCGCGCAAGGCTTCGATGCCTTGGCCGATGAGGGCGCGGAGTTGGGGTTTCACGTGGACTATCTGCTTGAAGCGCGGAACTGCCCATTTTACCCGACCTGTGGGTCAACCGCCCCCGGATCGCCGCAGGTGGGGGTCAGGATTGTCAAAACCGCGTTGACGGGCTTCACACCCAGCCACGCGCGGCCAATGACACCGGCGGGCCGTCACCGACCACGAAATGGTCCAGCAGGCGCACCTCCACCAGCGCCAGCGCCTGTCGCAGGCACCGGGTGAGGGCGCGGTCGGCCGCCGAGGGCTCGGGGTCGCCGGAGGGGTGGTTGTGGCCGACGATCACCGCCGCGGCGTTGTGGGCCAGGGCCCGCCGGACCAGCTCGCGCGGATGGACCTGGGCGCTGTCGAGGGTGCCGCTGAACAGCTCCTCGAAGGCCAGCGCCCGGTGCCGGGTGTCCAGGAACAATGCGGCAAACACCTCCTGCGTATGGTGGCGCAGGCGCTGGGCGAAGTAGCGGCCGGCCGCGTCGGGGTCGCTCAGCAGCGTGCCGCGCTCCAGCGCCGTGGCCAGGTGGCGGCGGCCCAGTTCCAGCGCGGCATTCAGCTTGCAGGCGCGGGCCGGGCCGAGCCCGCGCAGGCGTGCCAGCGCGGCCGGTTCACGGTCCAGCAGGGCCCGCAGCGAGCCTTGCGCCTGCAGCAGTTCACGCGCGGTCTGCACCGCATCACGGCCAGGCAACCCGGAGCCCAGGAAAATGGCCAGCAGTTCGGCATCGGACAACGCGCCGGCACCGCGTGCCAGCAGCTTCTCGCGGGGGCGTTCGGCGCGTGGCCAGTCACGAATGTGCATGCCGGCAGGTTGGGTGTTGATGAGCAAAAGGTGGATCGGCCCGGAGATACCCTTCGGTTAAGCTAATCGTTCTTGTGCAGCTAGGAATTTCCACTCGTGACCAGCGTTTCCCCGAGTACCCCGGCGTCCTTGCGGCCGCTGGAAGGACAGAAGCTGCTGTTGTGCGTCGGTGGCGGCATCGCCGCCTACAAATCATTGGAACTGGTGCGCCGCCTGCGTGACGCCGGGGCCACGGTGCAGGTGGCCATGACCGCCGGGGCGCAGCAGTTCGTCACCCCGCTGAGTTTCCAGGCGTTGTCCGGCCATCCCACCCGCACCACGCTGTGGGACAGCGCGGCCGAGCAGGCCATGGGCCATATCGAACTGGCGCGCTGGGCCGACCGCATCGTGATCGCGCCGGCCACCGCCGACCTGCTGGCGCGGCTGGCGCATGGCAACGCCGATGACCTGGTGACCACGCTGTGCCTGGCCACCACCGCGCCGCTGACGGTCTGCCCGGCGATGAACCACCGCATGTGGCTGCACCCGGCCACGCAGGCCAACATCAGCCTGCTGCGCGCGCGCGGCGTGCAGGTGATCGGTCCGGAAGACGGCCCGCTCGCCGAGGGCGAATCCGGACCGGGCCGCCTGAGCGAGGCGCAGGCCATCGTCAGCGCGCTGGCGGCCAACCTGGCCGCACCGGCCGCGGCCGTGCCCGGCCGCCTGAACGGGACCCGGGTGCTGATCAGCGCCGGCCCGACCTATGAAGACCTGGACCCGGTGCGCTATGTCGGCAACCGCTCCAGCGGCAAGATGGGCTATGCGCTGGCCGCTGCGGCCGCCCGCCAGGGCGCGCAGGTGGTGCTGGTCAGCGGCCCGGTGCAGCTGCCCACGCCGGCCGGCGTGGAGCGCATCGACGTGCGTTCGGCCGCGCAGATGCGCGAGGCGGTGCTGTCGGCGTTGCCGGCGGATATCTACATCGGCGCCGCCGCGGTGGCCGACTACACCCCGCGCCAGGTGTCGCCGCAGAAACTGAAGAAGACCGCCGGCAGCCAGACCCTGGTGCTGGAGCTGGTCCGCACCGCCGACATCCTGGCCGAAGTGGCCGCGCAGGAGCAGGCGCTGAAGCTGGTGGTCGGGTTTGCCGCCGAAACCCACGACGTGGAGAAGTACGCCCGTGGCAAGCTGGCCGACAAGCACCTGGACCTGATCATCGCCAACCAGGTCGGCGTCGCCGGCGGTGGCTTCGAAAGTGACCAGAACGCGGCCACCGCCTACTGGAACGGTGGCCAGCGCGAGTTCCCCGGCACCGCCAAGACCCAACTGGCAGAACAACTGCTGGACCTGATCGCGGAGAGACTGGACGCATGAGCAACCCCAACGCATTGCAGCCCCTGCAGGTAAAGCTGCTGGACCCCCGTTTCGGCGATGCATGGCCATTGCCGGCCTACGCCACCGAAGCCAGCGCCGGCATGGACCTGCGCGCGGCCATCGAGGCGCCGCTGGCGCTGGCACCGGGTGACGCGGCGCTGCTGCCCAGCGGCATCGCCATCCACATCGCCGACCCGGGCCTGTGCGCGGTGGTGCTGCCGCGCTCCGGGCTGGGCCACCGCCACGGCATCGTGCTGGGCAACGGTACCGGGCTGATCGATGCCGACTACCAGGGCCCGCTGCTGATCAGCGTGTGGAACCGCGGCCGCGAAGCCTTCACCATCGAGCCCGGCGACCGTATCGCGCAGCTGGTGGTGATGCCGATTGCACGCGTGAGCCTGCAGGTAGTGGATACTTTCATCGACAGCGCACGTGGAGCGGGTGGATTCGGCCACACCGGGGTGCGCTGACAGGGGAAAACACGATGAGCCAAGGGAAAGAAGGGCGCCCGCGCATCGCGCTGGGCCGTTCAACACCGCTGCTTGCGGTGCTGGTGCTGCTGTTGGCCGGCCTGTTCGGCTGGAGCGCGGTGAACCAGTGGCTGCAATCCGATACCGGCACGGCGCTGGAGCAGTCGCGTGACCAGGCGGTGGCGGGCGTACAGAAGGCGCTGGACGGGCAGACCCGGCAGTTCGCCAGCCAGCTGCAGCTGGAACCGGTGAAGGCTGCCCTGGCCGGCGGCGACGCCCAGGCCAGCGCGCTGGCCATCCGCGACAAGTGGAACGGCGTCGAAGACGCCGTGGTGCTGGATTCGACCCTGATGGAGGCCTACGCCGATCCGGCCGCCTTCGGCTATGCACGGCTGTCGCTGCTGGAACTGGCCCTGGCCGAAGGCAAGCCGGTGGCGCGCGTGGTGCGCGACGGCGGTGCGCCGCGGTTGGGCCTGGCCGCACCCGTGCGGCTGGGCGAGCGCGAAGCGGTGGTGTACATCCGCCAGCCGTTGAACCGCCTGACCTCGGTCTTCGACACGATCGACGCGCCGGGCAGTGCCTTCCTTGGCCTGCGCCAGGGCGGCTTCACCATCGTCGCCAAGGGCAACACCGGGCTGGGTGGTGGTGCCGATGCACTGGCCCGCCCGGTGGGCGAGACCGGCCTGCGCGTGGTGGCCGAACTGCCGGACATCGGTGAAGGCCCGATGGGGCTGGGCATGGTCGCCTGCGCGGTGGTGGCGGTGCTGCTGCTGGCGCTGGCCGTGCTGATGCTGGTGGGGCGCAAGCGCCTGAAGCTGCCGGCCCTGCGCCGCACCACCGAAGTGGTCGACGACAACACGATGACCCTGCAGCAGGCGCTGGAGCAGGAACCCCTGCCGGTGGCCGCAGCCACCTCCGCGCGCGCCGCCGGCGAGGACGCGCCGGCGCGTCCGGAACCGGGCGCCGAGGCGGTGGTGCCGGGCATCTTCCGTGCCTACGACATCCGTGGCGTGGTCGGCACCGAGCTGACCGGCAACGTCGCCACCCTGATCGGCCAGGCCATCGGCAGCGAAATGCAGGCCCAGGGCCTGCGTGAGGTGGTGGTGGGCCGCGATGGCCGCCTGTCCGGGCCGGAGCTGGCCGATGGCCTGATCGAGGGCCTGCGCCGCGCCGGCTGCGATGTCATCGACATCGGCATGGCACCGACGCCGGTGGTCTACTTCGCCAGCTACCACCTGCGCGCGGGCAGCTGCGTGGCGGTGACCGGCAGCCACAACCCGCCGGACTACAACGGCTTCAAGATCGTCATCGGCGGGGAAACCCTGTCCGGTGACGCGATCACCGCGCTGTACACGCGCATCCAGGAAGGCCAGCTCAAGCGTGCCGATGCGCCGGGCAACCTGTCCGAGCGCGAGGTCATCAACGATTACGTGCAGCGCATCGCCGATGACGTGCAGCTGGACCGCCCGCTCAAGGTGGTGGCCGACGCAGGGAACGGCGTGGCCGGCGCGGTCGCCCCGCAGCTGCTGGAGGCCATTGGTGCCGAGGTCATCCCGTTGTACTGCGACGTGGATGGCACCTTCCCCAACCACCACCCCGATCCGAGCGACCCGCACAACCTCGAGGACCTGGTGCAGATGGTCAAGCGTTTCGACGCGGACCTCGGCGTGGCCTTCGACGGCGACGGCGACCGCCTGGGCGTGGTCACCCGCGAAGGCAAGGTGATCTTCGCCGACCGCCTGCTGATGCTGTTCGCCGCCGACGTGCTGATGCGCAACCCCGGCGCGATGGTGCTGTACGACGTCAAGTGCACCGGCAAGCTGGCCGACTGCATCCTGCGCAACGGCGGCAGCCCGATGATGTGGAAGACCGGGCATTCGCTGATGAAGGCGAAGATGCGCGAGACTGATGCCGAGCTGGCCGGCGAGATGAGCGGCCACTTCTTCTTCAAGGAGCGCTGGTACGGTTTTGATGACGGCCTGTACTCGGCCGCGCGCCTGCTGGAGATCCTGGCCCAGCGCGAGGAATCGCCGGAGGAGGTGTTCGCCGAGCTGCCGGATGCGATCTCCACCCCGGAGCTGAAGGTACCGGTGGAAGAGGGCACCCAGCATGCGCAGGTGGCGCTGTTCGTCGCTGCCGCGCAGCTGGAGGAATCCCCGTTCGCCGGTGCGCGGTTGTCCACCATCGACGGCCTGCGAGCCGACTTCAACGATGGCTGGGGCCTGGTGCGTGCTTCCAACACCACGCCGGTGCTGGTGCTGCGCTTCGAAGGCGACAGCGAGGCGGCGCTGGAGCGGATCAAGGGCGTGTTCCGCACGCAGTTGCAGCAGATCCTGCCGGAAGGCACCGAACTGGGCTTCTGACCGGCCAGGTGTGTCGCCACGAAGGCCGTCCGCGCGCTGTGCGGGCGGCCTTCGCGTTTGCAGGAGCGCCCTGGGGCGCGAAGCCGATGCCCTCCGCACCCACGAAATGCTGCGTCATCGGCGAGATGGCCAGCTTCGCGCCCGAAGGCGCTCCTGCCGGCGGCGGCTCACGCGCCGCCGAAGCGCAGGCCCACGCCTGGTTCGGTGAACAGGTAACGCGACTGCAGCGCCGAGTCACCCAGCTTGTGGCGCAGGCGGCCGACCAGGATGCGCAGGTAATGCGTGTCGTGCTTGTGGGTCGGGCCCCAGATTTCCTGCAGGATCTGCGGCTGCGTCACCACCCGCCCGCTGTTGCGCAACAGCAGCGCCAGCAGTGCGTACTCCTTGCGCGTCAACGCCACCGCCTCACCGTCGATGCGCACCTCGCGGCGCGCCAGGTCGATGTGCAGGTGACCATCGTCGAACACCGGTACCTGGCCTTCGCTGTCGGTGCTGCGGCTGCGCAGCAGGGCGCGCACGCGCGCCATCAGCTCCTGCGTGCCGAACGGCTTGGTGACGTAGTCGTTGGCACCGTTGTCCAGCGCCCGTACCTTCTCGGCCTCGCCGGCGCGCACGCTGAGCATGATCACCGGCACCTGGCTCCACTGCCGCAGTTCGGCCAGCACGTCGTGGCCTTCCATGTCCGGCAGGCCGATATCCAGTACCACCAGGTCGGCACCTTCGTTGGTCAGCTGCTGCAGGCCCTCGCTGCCGGTGGCGGCCTGGCTGACCGCGTAGCCCTGGGCGCGCAGCGAGATGTCGAGGAAGCGGCGGATCTGCACTTCATCGTCGATCACCAGCACGCGTGCCGGCGGAATGGCGGAAGCTTCAGCCATTGTCGGGCGCGGGGTCCGGTCGCGGGGTGAGCAGGGGCAGGGTCATGCGCACCAGCGTACCGCGTCCGTCGCGCCCCGGCAGCGCCTCGACGTGGCCGCCATGCGCGCCGATCATGCCCTGGCAGATGGTCAGGCCCAGGCCGGTGCCCTGGCGGCCGCGGTCACCGCGTTCCACGCTGTAGAACATGTCGAAGATGCGCGTGCGCTCGGCATCGGGGATGCCCGGGCCTTCGTCGATCACCTCGATGCGCAGCGTGCTGTCCTGCTGGCGTGCACGCACCTGCACGGGAACGCCGGGCGGGGAGAACTTGGCGGCGTTCTCCATCACGTTGAACACCGCCTGCTCGACCAGCGCCGGATGTACCCAGATCGGTGCAAGGTCGGCCGGGATATCCAGGCTGAGCCGCACCTCGGGCTGGTAGCGCTGCAGGCGCCGCGCCGCCGAGCCGATCAGTTCGTCCACGCCGATCCAGTCGCGGTTGAGCTTCAGCCCGTCGTGGCCGAGCCGGGTCATGTCCAGCAGGTTCTGGATGTAGCGGTCCAGGCGCTCGCCCTCGACCACGATGGTGTCGAGCAGCGCACGGCGATCGACCGCATCCATGGCCTCGGCGTAGTTGGACAGGCTGTCGGCCGAACCGATCATGGCCGCCAGCGGCGAGCGCAGGTCGTGCGACACCGAGGACAGCAGCGCCGAGCGCAGGCGTTCGGTCTCGTTGTGCAGGTGGGCGGTTTCCAGCTCGGTGACCAGTTGGGTGCGCAGCGCGGCCTGGGCGATGTCGTCGGCCATGGCCTCGGCCAGCTGCCGTTGTTCCGGTGCCAGGCGTGGGTGCTGCCGGCCGAACTGCAGGCCGGCCACGCCGATGGCCCGGCCTTCGCCGTCGAGCAGCGGCAGGAACCACCAGTCGGCGCCGGCCAGCGTGTCGGTGTAGCGGCCGGCCGGCTGGCCATGCCGCAGCGCCCAGTCGGCCGCGGCCAGGTCGGTGTCGCCGGGCGCGGCGCTGCCGCTGGTGCTGGTATCGCCAGCCAACCGCACCCAGGCCGGCGCATCCAGTGCCTGTTCCAGCGCAGCGCGCCCGGCATGCGCGACCTGCGCGTTGTCGGCGGCACCGGCCAGCTGCCGGCCCAGCGCCTGGCGCAGCGTGGCGTGGCGGTTGGCCGCGCGCAGTGCCACCACCTGCATGCGCAGCCGCGAGGCCAGGCGGCCGGCGACCAGCGCCGCGGCCAGGAACAGGAACACGGTGATCACGCCCTGGCGTGCACTGATGGCGAAGGTGAAGCGCGGGGCGATGAAGAAGAAGTTGTAGGCCAGGAAGCACAGCGTCGCTGCCAGCACCGCCGCGCTCATGCGCGTGCGTGCGGCGACCAGCACCACCGCGACGATGAACACCATCGCCAGGTCGCTCAGGCCGATCCAGCGTTCGCCCAGCCACGCCGCGATGCAGGCCACGGCAGTGGCGAGCACCGCCAGCCCGGCGTCCTTGGCCCAGCTTCCGGTATCCAGCGACAGCCCCACCCGGCGTGCACGGGCGCGGGCCTGCGGGGTGCTGATGATGGTGATCTCGTAATGCGCGCCGCGTTGGATCAGCTGTTGGGTCAGGGTCTGGTTGAACAGCCGCGCCAGCGGTCGTTCGCGGGTGCGGCCCAGCACCAGCGAGGACACCGCGTTGTGCCCGGCATGGTCGAGCAGGGCATCGGCGATGCCGGGCCCGTGCAGCAGTTCGGCTTCACCGCCGAGGCGGCGGGCCAGCGCGAAGGCGGCGTCGATCTCGCGGCGCGTTGCCTCATCCTGGCGGCGATGCTGCACGGTCACCACCGTCCACGGCGCGTCGCGGCGCTCGGCGATGCGCCGCGCCACGCGTACCAGGTACTCACTCTGGCCGCTGCCATCGATGGCCACCAGCACCCGCCGCCGCAGCGGCAGGTTGCCTTCGCCACGCGCGGCGCGGGTCTCGCGCAGGCTGCTGTCCACGCGGTCGGCGGCCTCCTGCATCGCCAGTTCGCGCAGCGCGGTGAGGTTGGCCGGCGAGAAGAACGCCTGCAGTGCCTGCGCGGCCTGTTCGGGCACGTAGACCTTGCCCTGCTGCAGGCGCTCGATCAGCTCGCGCGGCGGCAGGTCGACCAGCACGATGTCGTGCAGGCGGTCGAACACCCCGTCGGGCACGGTTTCGCTGACGCGCACGCCGGTGATGCGCATCACCACGTCGTTGAGGCTTTCCAGGTGCTGGATGTTGAGGGTGGTCCAGACGTCGATGCCGGCATCGAGCAGCTCCATCACATCCTGCCAGCGCCGCTCGTGGCGGCTGCCGGGCGCGTTGCGGTGGGCCAGCTCGTCGACCAGCACCAGCGCCGGGTGCCGGGCGAGCACCGCGTCCAGGTCCATCTCCTGCAACCGATGGCCGTGGTAGTCCACCTGTTGCAGCGGAATGATCGGCAGGCCGTCCAGCAGCGCGGCGGTATCGCCGCGGCCGTGCGTCTCGACCAGCCCCACGGCCACGTCGACGCCGCGCCGCAGTTGTTCCTGGGCGCGGGTGAGCATGCGGAAGGTCTTGCCGACGCCGGGGGCGGCGCCGAGGAAGACCGTCAGCTTGCCGCCGGCATCGCGTTGCAGGCCTTCCACCAGGGCGTCGGCCTGGCGGCTGCGGGTGTCGTTCATGGCCGCGATTGTGCGCCGTTGCCGGTCGCGCATGCATCAAGGGGCATGCGCGGCCTCGTCCAGCCTGCGGTTGAGCGCGACCACGTTGATCCGCGGCTGGCCAAACACGCCCCATTGGCGGCCCTGCACCTGCGCCTCCACCAATGCCTGCACGCGTTCGACCGGCCAGCCGCGTGCCTGCGCGACGCGGGCCACCTGTACCTGCACGGCGGCCGGCGGCAGCTCCGGGTCCAGGCCGCTGCCGGACTGGGTGGCCAGTTCGCCCGGCACCTTCGCCGGGGCGATGTTCTCGCGGGTCGCGACGGCGGCGGTGGCATCCGCCACGCGCTTGACCAGGTCCGGGTTGCTGCGCGCCAGGTTGCTGCCGGCAGCGGCCATCGGATCGTAGTTGGCCGCCGATGGGCGCGCCTGGAAGTAGCCATCGCCCTTGAACGGCTGCGCGACCAGCAACGAAGCGCGCACCGTGCCATCGCCATCACGCAGCAGGCTGCCCTCGGCCTGGGCGGGGAACAGCACGCCGGCGATGCCGGTGGCGACGATGGCATAGACCAGCCCGGTGCCGATCAGGCCGAACAGCGACAGGCCGATGGCCGGGCGCCAGAGGAGAGTGGAAGTCGTGGATTTCATGCGCCGAACACCATGGCAAGAAGAAGGTCGATGGCCTTGATGGCCGCAAAGGGAAGCAGCACGCCGCCCAGCCCGTATACCAGCATGTTCCGGCGCAGCAGCGCGGTGGCGGTGGCCGGGCGGAAGCGCACCCCGCGCAGCGCCAGCGGGATCAACGCCGGGATCACCAGCGCGTTGAAGATCAGCGCGGCCAGCACCGCGTTGCGCGGGCTGGACAGCTGCATCACGTCCAGCGCGTGCATCGAGGGAATGGCGGCCACGAACAGCGCCGGCAGGATCGCGAAGTACTTGGACACGTCGTTGGCCAGCGAGAAGGTGGTCAGCGCGCCGCGCGTGATCAGCTGCTGCTTGCCCACTTCCACCACCGCCAGCAGCTTGGCCGGGTCCGAGTCCAGGTCGACCATGTTGCCGGCCTCCTTGGCCGCCTGCGTGCCGGAGTTCATCGCCAGGCCGATGTCGGCCTGCGCCAGTGCCGGCGCATCGTTGGTGCCGTCGCCGACCATCGCCACCAGCCGGCCGCCGGCCTGCTCGCTGCGGATGCGCGCCAGCTTGTCCTCGGGCCGGGCCTGGGCGATGTAGTCGTCCACGCCGGCCTCGGCGGCGATGGCCGCGGCGGTCAACGGGTTGTCGCCGGTGATCATCACCGTGCGGATGCCCATCGCGCGCAGCTGCGCGAACTTCTCGCGCATGCCGTGCTTGACCACGTCGGCCAGCTCCACCACGCCCAGTACGTGCCGGCCTTCGCTGACCACCAGCGGCGTGGCGCCGCCGCGTGCGACGTGGTCCACCCGCGCCTGCAGCTCGTTGGGCACGTTGCCGCCCAACGCGAGGACATGCGCGGTGATCGCGTCAGCCGCGCCCTTGCGGATGCTGCGGCCGCCGGCCAGGTCCACGCCGGACATGCGGGTCTGCGCGGAGAAGGCCAGGTAGTCGGCCGTCTCCGGTTCAGCGGTGGCGCAGCCCTGCTCGCGCGCCAACCGCACGATGGACTTGCCTTCCGGGGTCGGGTCGGCCAGCGAGGACAGCAGCGCCGCCTCGCGCAGCTGGTCGCCGTTGATGCCGGCCAGCGCGTGGAAGGCCGATGCCTGGCGGTCGCCGTAGGTGATGGTGCCGGTCTTGTCGAGCAGCAGCACGTCCACGTCGCCGGCCACCTCCACCGCCTTGCCGGACTTGGCCAGCACGTTGGCCTGCAACGCGCGGTTCATGCCGGCGATGCCGATGGCCGGCAGCAGGCCGCCGATGGTGGTCGGGATCAGGCACACCAGCAATGCGATCAGCAGCAGCGGGTCCAGCGTCACGCCAACGAAACCGGCGATGGCCGGCAACGTCGCCACCACCACCAGGAAGGTCAGCGACATCGCCGCCAGCAGCAGCGTCAGGGCGATCTCGTTGGGCGTCTTCTGGCGGTTGGCGCCTTCCACCAGCGCGATCATGCGGTCCAGGAAGCTGTGGCCGGGCTCGGCGGTGACGCGCACCACGATCTCGTCGGACAGCACCTTGGTGCCACCGATCACGCCGGAACGGTCGGTGTTGGCCTCGCGCAGCACCGGGGCCGATTCGCCGGTGACGGCGGCCTCGTTGATGGTGGCCAGGCCGCGCACGATCTCGCCATCGGCCGGCACGAACTCGCCGGCGCTGATGATCACCAGGTCACCCGGGCGCAGTTCGGCGGCAGCGACCTTGTCCTCGCCTGCACCGGCCAGCGCGGTGGCCAGGCGGCGTGCGACCAGGTCCTGGCGTGCGCGCCGCAGCGACGCGGCCTGGCCGCGGCCACGCGCCTCGGCGACGGCTTCGGCGAAATTGCCGAACAGCACCGTCACCAGCAGGATCGCGGTGACGGCCAGGCCAAAGCCCAGCGGTGCATTGCCGCTGAGGGTGAGCAGCAGGGCCAGCAGCGTGCCGGCCATGACGATGGCCATCACCGGGTTGTGCAGCAGGTGGGCCGGGGCCAGCTTGCGCACCGACTCCAGCAGCGCCCGCCGCCAGCCGGCGGCATCGAGCAGGGCGGGGCGGCGTACGCCGGCATGTGGAACAGAAGCATTCATGGGGATCAGGCTCCCTGCAGTGCCAGGCTCAGGTGGTCGGCCACCGGGCCGAGGACCAATGCCGGCATGAACTGCAGCACGGTGAGGATGACGATCACGCAGACCAGGGTCAGCGCGAAGGTCGGGGTTTCGATCTGCAGGCTGCCCGCGCTCTGCGGGGCCTGCCGCTTGGCCGCCAGTTGGCAGGCGATGACCAGCGGGATGATCAGCACGGGGAAACGGCCCAGGGCCAGCACCAGCGCGCAGCTCAGGTTCCACCAGAGGGTGTTGTCGGCCAGCCCTTCAAACCCCGAGCCGTTGTTGGCATAGGCGGAGGTGAACTCGTAGAACACCTGGCTGATGCCGTGGAAGTCGGGGTTGGAGGTGCCGGCCAGGCCGGGCAGGGCCAGCGTCAGTGCGGTCAGGCCGAGCAGGGTGATCGGCTGCAGCAGCACCAGCACCGCCAGCAGTCGCACCTGCGGGGTTTCCAGCTTGCGGCCGAACAGTTCCGGCGTGCGCCCGGTCATCAGCCCGGCCAGGAACACTGCCATCAGGATGTAGACCAGGAACTGCTGCAACCCGCAGCCAATGCCGCCCCAGATCGCGCTGACCAGCATGTTGACCAGCGATACCAGGCCGGTCAGGGGGCTCATCGAGTCCTGCATGCCGTTGACCGAGCCGTTCTGCACCTGGGTGGTGAGCGTGGCCCACAGCGCGGTGCCATCCGCGCCGAAGCGGGTTTCCTTGCCCTCCATCAGCAGTGCGCTGGCGGCGGTGGCGCTGTGGCCCTCGGACCACAGGCTGGCGAAGGTGGACAGCAGCGACATGCCGAGCATGCAGCCGAACACCAGTGCCGCGAACTTCCGGCGCCCGGTGAAGCGGCCGATCATGAAGATGATCGCGATCGGGATCAGCACAATGCCGACCAGTTCCAGTGCATTGGACAGCGGCGTCGGGTTCTCCAGCGGCACGCTGCTGTTGGGTCCGTACCAGCCGCCCCCGTTGGCACCCAACTGCTTGGCCGCCACCATCGCCGCCACCGGGCCCAGCGGGATCTTCTGCGTCGCCATGCCGGCGCTGGCATCGATCGGCGTGGCCTGCGGGCCCGCGGCCAGGGTGGACGGCACGCCCTGCCAGGTCAGCAGCAGCGCCCACAGCAGGCACAGCGGCAACAGGAAGCGCAGGCACAGGCGCACCACGTCGGCGTAGTAATTGCCGACGGTGACGCGTACCGGCGTATGGGTGTCGGCGGCGGTGGCCGCCGGCGCCTTGGCGAACAACGCACGCAGCGTGGCCACCGCCAGCGCCAGGCCCATCATCGGCGTGATCACCTGCAGGCCGGTGATGCCGGTCATCTGCGACAGGTAGGACAGCTGTGCCTGACCGCTGTAGTGCTGCTGGTTGGTGTTGGTCAGGAACGACACCATCGTGTGCAGCGCGGTGTCCCAGCGCAGGTTGGGGATGTTGTCCGGGTTGAACGGCAGCCAGGCCTGGGTCATGAACACCGCCTGGGTCAGCACGGCCAGCACCAGGTTGCTGATCAGGAAGGCGAGCACGTAGCCACGCCAGGACATGGAATGGGTCGGGTCCACGCCGAGCACGCGGTACAGCGGCTTCTCGATCCAGTGGAACAGGATGTCGATGCGCATGGGCGTGCCGCGCATCAGCCGCGCCAGGTACAGCCCCAACGGCCAGGCCAGCGCGATGCCGGCCAACAGGATGACAAGGGTTTCGGTCATGGCGCGGTCCTCAGAACGACTCGGGTCGCAGGACCGCGTACAGCAGGTAGGCGGCGGCGATCAGCACCACCACGCCGCACAACAGGGAAAGCCAGCCGGGCATGGAACACCTCGGTAGGGGCACCGGATGGCCGATGCCCGTTGATGGAAGGGCAGGGCACCGGTCTTGGATACGCCGATCACCCCGTTCAAGGCCGGCATCGTCCTCCCGCAGGGCGTAAACGTTCGACGCCGACGGGCAGGGATTGGCGTAAAAAGCACATAAAAAGTGGGGGAACGCCGCATTGTCTGGCACGGCGCGCGATGTGGTGACCGCGCCTCACGCTCCGGCCGGGTGCGATGCACCCCATCGAGGGGAGCGGGCGCCTTCGGCCGGGCAAAAGAAAAGCGGCCCGAAGGCCGCTTGGGTTCACATGACTCAGGACGCGTCGGTCATCCCTGCGCCGGTGCCGGGGCGGCGGCCGGTGCCGGCGGCGCGTCGGCCGGCGCGGTGATGCCCTTGAGCTCGCGGTAGCGGGCCAGGGTCTGGGCGATCTCCACGTCCAGCGCCCTGCGCTGGGCCTCGAAGGCCCCCTGCAGGCGCAGCTGGGCCAGCAGTTCGCCATGGCGCTGTCGGATGTCCTGGGCCTGCTTGTCGGCCACCTTCTGCCCGGCCAGTTCCTTGTTGCCGGCCGATGCAAGCTGTGCCGCCAGCGCTTCGCGCAGGCTGGTCACGTTGTAGGCCGCGGTCTTGATGTTGTTGTCGACGATGGCGACGCGCTCGTTGAACACACGGCGCAACGCATCCTCGCTGCCATAGGTGGACAGCATCGCCTGCTCGGTGCGCTTGCGCGTTTCCACCGCGGCGGCGTCCACCTCCGCCTGGGCCCGCGCCAGTGCCGCATCGGCGCGTTCCTCGGCGGTGAGCGCACGCTGGACCTCGGCACTGCGGGTGCCGCTGCGTGCGTTGAATTCCTCGCGCGCGCTGTTGACCGCCTCGCTCGGCAGCGTGTCCGAGCAGATGCGTTCGCCCCCCTGGTTCCAGCAATACAGCTTCTTGCCGGCGTCGGCCGGCTTGTTCTGCGCAGACACCGGCAGCGCCAGCGCTGCGAGCAGCGCCAGTGCGGTGGTGGTACCTGTCCGGGAAGGAATCAGCGTCATGGCAGCCCCCTGCGATCAGCCTGTCGGATTGCTCCCGTAGCGGGCACGGTAGGCCAGCAACGGTTCGCGATAGCCGACAAGTTCCGGGTTCCCGGAGGCGAATGCAAGCAGGTCGGCCAGGTTGGCCACCGCGATCACCGGAATGCCGGTTTCAGCGGCCACGGCCTGGGCGGCCGAGCGGCGGTCTTCTTCCGAGGCGATCTCCTGGCGGTCCAGGGCCACCACGATGCCGGCCGGGATGCCGTTGGCCTCGCGGATGATGGCCAGCGCCTCGCGGATGGCGGTGCCGGCGGTGATCACGTCATCGACGATCAGGATGCGGCGGCCGGCCATGTCGGCGCCAATCAGGCTGCCGCCCTCGCCGTGGTCCTTGGCCTCCTTGCGGTTGAAGGTCAGCGGCAGGTCGCGGCCGCGGTGGGAGAACTCGCAGGCGATAGCGGTGGCCAGCGGGATGCCCTTGTAGGCCGGCCCGAACAACTGGTCGTAAGCCACCCCGGACGCCTCGATGGCATCGGCATAGCAGTTGCCCAGCTGGGCCAGGGCCAGGCCGGTGTCGAAACGGCCGGCGTTGAAGAAGTACGGGCTGGAGCGGCCGGACTTGAGGGTGAACTGGCCAAAACGCAGGGCGTCGGCATTCAGCGCCAGCTGCAGGAAGCGGGAACGGTGGTCACTCATGAAAATCCACTTTCTAGTCGTCGTTTGAAGGGCACTAGGTTAATGCATGGCTACGGCGAATGCTGGCGACGGAGGCCTTGCTGGCGGTTGCCTGAGGGGGAGGGGTGGGCTCAGGCCAGCAGTTCGCGGGCACGCGCCACCTTGTCCCTTGCCTGCCGTGCGATCGTGCGGAAGCCGTCAGTCACCTGCTGGCAGGCGATCACCTGGCTCCAGAAGTCCTCCGCGGCGGCGGCGGCGGCCAACCATTCCGCCCGCTGCTCGGGAAGCGGCGGACGGATCTCGAGCTCGCGTGGAACGATCTCGCCACCGCTGCCCGGCCGGAACAGCATGGGCAGCATGTCGTACATCGGCGCGAGGGCGAGCGGACGATCGACGTCCAGCACCAGCGCCGCATTGCCCAGGTGCATGTCGGTGTTGCCGATCAGCTCACCGAACAGCGAGGCGATGGTCAGCAGGCGTGCATCGTCCGCGCCGATCCAGCCGTCCCGCTGCAGCTGGCCGGCGAACCGCCACCAGTGGATGCGCCCGTGGCCATAGAAATCGGCGTCCAGCGCGGCCAGCGAAACAAACCCACGGCGCCACAATTCCGGGCCTCGATCGAAGCGCTCGGACTCCAGGAACACCCGTCCGCCGGCCTCGATGCGCTGGCTGCTGGCTGCCGGCAGGCCGTGCTTGCGCATCACTTGGCCGGCGATGTGTTCGCAGCGCAACAGGTCTGCCCAGCGTCGCGCCGCATCGGTGTCTGCGCGTTCGCTGAACTTGACGATGGCTGCGCGCAACTGCTCGCCGCTCTTCAGGGTGACGGTGAACTTGGGCTGTTCGCCACCGGCCGAGGAGCCCGGCGCGTCACCGGCCATCGCCTCATCCGCCAGGTGCAGGTAGGCCTGCTCCTGCGCTTCATCCGCAATGACGTGGGTGGGCTCGAAGATCTGCTGCACCGCACGTCGATAGGCGACATCACCCAGCACAAGGTCGCCCGGTGGGTCGGTTCCGTACTGCAGGATGGCAATGACGTAATCGTCGGGCGTCCAGTGGTCCAGCACGGCATCCACGTGGATGTCGTCCGCGATCCGACGTGCGAACGCGCGCCCGAGGAAACCCTGCGGGCGTTGGTCATCGATGAACCAGGGCAGCCCGGGATAGCGGCCGTCACGGAAATCGCCGATGAAGAACGCCGGGCAGGGCATATCGGCGATGAACAGGTAGCCGCCGTCGTGCAGCGCCTGCAGTTGGCCCAGCCGCACACCTTTGCTCGTCGCATCCAGCCGGTACAGGGGCCAAATGCTGCCACTGCGGCCGACCTGTCGGGTGGCCGCATAGCGGGTGCTGCGGGCCTTGCCGATACGGGCAACCTGGTCGGCCGCTGCTGCGATCAGGCGCGACACCGTGGGCTGGCTCACGCCCAGCGCGGCACCGATCTCCGCCGCACTGGCCGAGGACTGGGTGCGAAGATAGGCCAGCAATGTCGCAAGCGTGGCAGGAGGCGAGTTCATGGAATCATTCTACGTGCACGAGAATAGCTATTTGAATAGATATTTGAATGGATTTGGATTTGTCTATGACCATTCCTGCAGCCCCAGGGGAGGCGTGGTCTGACCCCGCGGGAATCCACCTATTCCGTGGGACTTATCGGGAGTACATGTGACTCTGCGGGAATCCACGGGACTCAGCGGGACTCAGCGGGACTCAGCGGGACTGTGCGGGAATCTGCGGGAATCCATGGGACTCCTCACCCCAGCGCTGAATAGATACTGCTCTCTCTCCCACATGCTTCGTGGCCGCTGTAGCGGCGCGGCCCCCGCGCGACATCCCCTGCGCCGTCGTGCCCCGCTGGCGCTGGCAAATGAAAGCAGCGGCAAGGCATGATGCCCATTCTTTGTGCTTCTTTCGGTCTGAAGGCGGCCGCGGTGCCGGCATCGGCGCCAGATGGCCTGATTAGGCTCGATAAAACAACAACATAGGCCAGCTATGCGTATCACCAGCTTCAACGCCAACGGCATCCGTTCGGCCACTACCAAGGGCTTCAGCGAGTGGTTCCTGGGGCAGCAGTCCGACGTGCTCTGCATCCAGGAGACCAAGGCGCAGGAGTCGCAGCTGACCGACGCGCTGTTCCGCCCGGACGGCCACCACTGCTTCTACCGCGACGCCATCACCAAGAAGGGCTACAGCGGCGTGGCGATCTGGAGCCGGCGCGAACCGGACGAGGTGCGCACCGGGCTGGGCTGGGCGCCGTTCGACGACGAGGGCCGCTACATCGAGGCCCGCTTCGGCAACCTGAGCGTGGTGTCCTTCTACATCCCCTCCGGTTCCTCCGGCGAGCTGCGCCAGGGCTTCAAGTTCGAGGTCATGGACTGGCTGCGCCCGGTGCTGGACCAGTGGCTGGCCAGCGGCCGTGACTACGTGCTGTGCGGGGACTGGAACATCGTGCGCAGCGCGCTGGACATCAAGAACTGGAAGTCCAACCAGAAGAACTCCGGCTGCCTGCCTGAGGAGCGCGACTGGCTGAACGGCCTATGTGCCGACCTGCCCGAGCACGCCGACCCGGCCACCGGCCGCGGCTGGGTGGACGCCTACCGCGCGCTGAACCCCACCGGCGAGGACTACACCTGGTGGAGCAACCGCGGCGCGGCGCGGGCCAACAATGTCGGTTGGCGCATCGACTACCAGTTCGTCACCCCGGGGCTGCGTGATCGCCTGCGCGGCTGCTCGATCTACACCGGCCAGCGATTCTCCGACCACGCCCCGTTCAGCGTGGACTACGACCTGTGACCGAAGCGCTGGTGGAGGCCCCGCATCGCGGCCTGCCGCGGCTGCGCCGCCTGTTCGTGATCCTGCTGCTGGGCTTCGCCTCCGGCCTGCCGCTGGCGCTGACCGGCGGCGCCATGCAGGCGTGGCTTACGGTGGAAGGCCTGGACCTGGTCACCCTGGGCTTCCTGTCCCTGATCGGCATCCCGTACACGTTCAAGTTTCTGTGGGCGCCGCTGATCGACCGCTTCGACCTGCCGTTGCTCGGCCGCCGGCGCGGCTGGATCGTGCTGATGCTGTTCGCCCTGGCCGCGGCGCTGCTGGTGATGAGTTCACTCTCGCCCTCGCGCAACCTGGGCCTGTTCGCTTCCGTGGCGGTGGTGGTGGCCTGCCTGTCGGCCACCCTGGACGTGGTGATCGATGCCTACCGCACCGACCTCCTGCAGCCGGCCGAACGCGGCCTGGGCGGCTCGCTGACCGTCCTTGGCTATCGACTGGCCATGGTCCTGTCCGGTGGCATCACCCTGATCTGGGCCGAGCAATGGCAGAGCTGGCCGCAGGTGTACCGGGTCATGGCGAGCCTGGCGGCCGTGGTCGGCGTGCTGGCGCTGGTGCTGATGCCGCCGCTGCCGGCGCGCTTCAAGGCTCCGGTCTCCAAGGCCAGCAGTGAAGTGTGGGGGTTCCTGGCGCTGGTGCTTGGCGTGGCGGCGGGGGCCTGGCTGGCACACCAGCTGCTGGTGCTGGTCGGGCTGGACCCGGACAGCAGCGACCGCTGGGTGCGGCTGGTGTTCGTCATCACCCAGATCGCCGCGGCGATGGTGCTGGGCCTGGGGGTCACCCGCTGGGTGCGCTTCGAAACCCTCAACGCCTCGCTGCGCAGCTATTTCGGCATGCGCGGTGCCGGCGCCTTCCTCGCGCTGGTGGTGCTGTACAAGGTCGGCGACGCCTTCGCGCTGAGCCTGTCCACGCCGTTCCTGCTCAAGGGCATGCACTTCAGCCAGGCCGAGGTGGGGCTGGCCAACAAGACCATCGGCCTGCTGATGACCATCGTCGGCGCCATCGTCGGCGGCTTCTTCCTGTTGCGCCTGCGCCTGTCCACGGCGGTGATCGCCTTCGGGGTGCTGCAGCTGGTCTCCAACCTGGGGTTCTACCTGCTGGCCCGCGAGGGCGCAGGCGCCTGGGGTACGGTGGAAGTGCCCGCCTTCAACCTGCTGATCGTGCACCTGGACACGCCCACGCCGATGGACGGCCTGCTGCTGTTCGCGCTGAGCCTGGACAACTTCGCCGGCGGCATGGGCACGGCGGCGTTCGTGGCGCTGCTCAGTGGCCTGTGTGGCACCCGCTTCTCGGCGACCCATTACGCGCTGTTGTCGGCCTTCGCCACGCTGGGGCGGGTGTTCGTCGGGCCGTTCGCCGGTGTCCTGGCCGATGCCTATGGCTGGCAGGTGTTCTTCCTGGTCTCGGTGGTGGTCGGCATGCCGGGCCTGCTGATGGCCTGGTGGCTGCGCCGCGAGGTGGATGCCACCACCCGGGTTGTCGAGGCCGGCTGAACCGCCGGCCGGTTCGTATTGAATCCCCCGGCCGCCTCGCTGATGATGCCGCCGGGGGATCCACCGGACCGTTGACGTGGTGGACATGGCCGAAGTGACCTTGCGGGATATCGACCCGCTGTTGTTTGAGCGCATCCGCCGCCTGGCGGTGGCGCGCGGCTGGACCCATGAGCAGACCTGCCTGATCCTGCTCGAACAGGGGCTGTTCTCCAGCGAGCACGAAGTCCGCAGCGGCTTCGAGAACCGCGAAGTCGACGTCCTCACCGAAGCCATCAAGGCCCTGCACGAACTGCCCGCCGGCGCCGACCTGTAGCCCGCGGGCTGGCCAGCAGCGCTTTCCCCGCGCATTGGCGTGGATGCAATCCCCGCCCAGTCAAGCCGCCTCAGGCCGGATGGATCGCGCCCAGGATCCGCGGCCCACGGGCCCCGCTGACGCTGGGCAGGTTGCCCGGCAACCCCGCCAGCGTCTGCTGCGCCAGCCACGCGAAGCCCATCGCTTCCATGTAGTCCGGGTCCAGCCCCTGTTCGGCACTGGAGCCGATCACCACCCCCGGCAGGCGTGCCTGCAACCGGCGCAGCAACTGCGGGTTGCGCACACCGCCGCCGCAGACCAGCAGGCGCCGCACCTGCGGCAGGTGGGCCAGCAACGCGTCCGCCACGGTGGCCGCGGTCAGTTCCAGCAAGGTGGCCTGCACGTCGGCCGGTGCCAGTGGCCGGCCATCGAAGCGCGCCTCCACCCAGGCCAGGTGGAACTGTTCGCGGCCGGTGCTTTTCGGCGGTGGCAGGGCAAACCACGGTTCGGCCAGCAGGCGCGCCAGCAGGCCTTCATCGACCTGGCCGCTGGCCGCGAACGCGCCGTCGGCATCGAAGGCCTGTCCCAGGTGCCGTTGGCACCAACCATCGAGCAGCGCGTTGGCCGGTCCGGTGTCGAAGCCCCGCAGGCTGCCGTCGCGGGCGATCAGGCTCAGGTTGCCGATGCCCCCCAGGTTCAGCACGGCACGGTCTTCGTCGGTGCTGCCCAGCATGGCCAGGTGGAAGGCCGGCATCAGCGGCGCGCCGTGGCCACCGGCGGCCACGTCGCGGCGGCGGAAGTCGGCCACCGTGGTGATGCCGGTCAACTCCGCGATGCGGTTGGCATCGCCGATCTGCCAGGTGAACCCCGGCGCGGCCAGTGGCCGGTGGCGGATGGTCTGCCCATGCGAGCCGATCGCGCGCACCTGCCTGGCGTCCACGCCGGCACTGGCCAGCAACCGGTTGGCAGCCGCGGCGAACGCCATCCCGACCTGTGCATCCAGTTGCCCCAGCGTATCCAGCGAGTCCGGCTCATGGCCCTGGCCCAACGCGATCAGTGCCGCCCGCGTGTCCGCCTCCCAGTCATGGGTATGGCCTTGCACGAAATGGCACCCGCCTTCGGTCGGGAACTGCACCAACGCGGCATCGATGCCATCGGCACTGGTGCCGGACATCAGGCCAAGGAACAACGGCAGGCGGGGATCAATGGCGGTCATGGCAGAAGCCGGATGAAAACGGGCAGGGAAGCTTCAAGCCCCCTGCCCGTGGCGTCAACGCGCGGCGGTTGGATCAGCCGCGCTTGCCGGTCGGTGCCGCCGCGCTGGCGGTCTGCGTCGGCGCCGGCGTGGCGCTGCCGGCATCGGCGTAGATGGCTTCCTCCATGCCGCGGATCCGCGCCATGGCCGGCGCGGTCTGCGCACGGAACGCCGCCAGTTCAGCGCCCTTGAGCGGTTCCGGCGGCGGCATCGTCACCGACAGCGGGTTGCGGTGCTGGCCATTGACGCGGAATTCGTAGTGCAGGTGCGGGCCGGTGGCCAGGCCGGTCGAGCCGACGTAGCCGATCACCGCGCCCTGCGGCACGCGCGCCCCGGTGCGGTAGCTGCCCAAGCGCGACATGTGGCCGTACAGCGTGGTGTAGCCGCGCCCGTGGTCCAGGATCACCACGTTGCCATAACCGCGCTGGGTGCCGGCGAACTGCACGCGGGCATCACCGGCGGCCATGATCGGGGTGCCGGTGCGCGCGGCATAGTCCACGCCCTTGTGCATGCGCATGGTGCCCAGCACCGGGTGCCGGCGCGCGCCGAAGTTGGAGCTCAACCGCGCGAACGGGATCGGCATGCGGATGAAGCTCTTCTTCAGCGGCCGCCCGTTGATGTCGTAGTACTCGAACTTGCCGCCGCGCTCGAAGCGGAAGCCGGTGTAGGTCTTGCCCCCGGTGTTGAACGTGGCCGCCAGGATCTTGCTGGTGTCGATGCGCTCGCCTTCGCGCCAGGTCTCGTCCATCACCACGCTGAAGCGGTCGCCCGGCTGCAGGTCCTTGGAGAAGTCGATGTCGTACTTGAAGATCTCGTCGGTCATCGTGGCGATGGCCGAGGGCGAGAGCCCGGCGCGGCGCGCGGAGGCGTACAGCGAACTGGTGATCTCGCCACTGGCGACCACCGTCCGGGTGCTCGTCGCCCGCTCGGTCACCTTCTCGCTGATCTGGTCATCGCGCAGGGAGAGTTCGACGCGGTGGCTGGCATCACGGTCAAACCGGAGGGTGCGCAGGCTGCCGTTCACCGGCAGGTCGAACGCCAGCTCGGTGCCGGGCTTGAGCCGGGTCAGCACCTCGCGGGTGCCGGGGTGTTCCAGCACGCGGTGCATCACCGTGGCCGGCACGCCGGCCGCTTCGAACAGGTCGCTCAGGGTCTGGCCACGCTGCACGCGCAGGATCTGCCAGCTGTCCCCGGGCGTTTCGCCCTGGCGTGCCAGCGCCAGCGGCGGCAAGGGCAGCGCCAACGAGGCATGCGAGGCGGGCAGGGGGTTGTCGATGGAATTGGAGAACCCCGGCACGATCGTCGCGGCGAGCGCGCCGATGGTCACGAACAGGCTGGCGTGGATCCAATGGCGCCGTGTCCAGCGTTCGTTGAACGCGGCGGGAAGATGATCCTTGAGCCTCCGATGCAGGGCCGTGTCGTGCAGGACGTTGCGTCGTTCCTGGATGCGCTGCTTGCGCGCATCGCCATGATCGGATTGTGCCATCGGTGGTTTCTCTGACCGGCCCGGAGCGCGGGCTCAAACGGGGGTAACATAGACACCTATCAATACCGCGTCAAACCATTGAGCCATATGGCTTTTCGATCTGCCGGCGTGGTTAACTTGCACTTAACACCATTCATGTTTTTAACGGCGAAGCCGGGAGTTTTAGCGTGTCCCCCATTGATGAAGCCCTTGCCCTGATCGGCCGCGGAGCCGATGAAATCCTCAAGTTGGATGAATTGCGCCAGCGCCTGGAGAGTGGTCGCCCGTTGCGCGTGAAGGCTGGCTTCGATCCCACCGCCCCGGACCTGCACCTGGGCCACACCGTGCTGCTCAACAAGCTGCGCCAGCTCCAGGACCTCGGCCACCAGGTCATTTTCCTGATCGGCGACTTCACCGGCATGATCGGCGACCCGTCCGGCAAGAGCCTGACCCGCAAGCCGCTCAGCAAGGAAGACGTGCTCGCCAACGCCCGCACCTATGAGGAGCAGGTGTTCAAGGTGCTGGACCGCGACAAGACCGAAGTCCGCTTCAACTCGGAGTGGTTCGGCAAGATGGGCGCGGCGGACATGATCCGCCTGGCCGGCCAGCACACCGTGGCGCGCATGCTCGAGCGCGATGACTTCGCCAAGCGCTATGCCGCCCAGCAATCCATTGCCATCCATGAGTTCCTCTATCCGCTGGTGCAGGGCTACGACTCGGTGGCGCTGGAGGCGGACGTCGAACTCGGTGGCACCGACCAGAAGTTCAACCTGCTGATGGGCCGTGGCCTGCAGGAGCACTACGGCCAGAAGCCGCAGATCGTGCTGACCATGCCGCTGCTGGAGGGCCTGGATGGCGTCAACAAGATGTCCAAGTCGCTGGGCAACTACATCGGCATCAGCGAACCGGCCATCGACATCGTCACCAAGACCATGAAGGTGGACGACACCTTGATGTGGCGCTGGATCGACCTGCTCAGCTTCGACATCTCCATTGCCGAAGCCCAGCAGCTGCGTGCCGACGTCGATGCCGGTGCGATCAACCCGCGCGAGATCAAGCTGCGCCTGGCCCGCGAACTGGCCACCCGCTTCCATGATGCCGCCGCCGCCGAGCAGGCCATTGCCGGTTGGAACGCGGCGGTGACCGGGCAGGGCGACATCACCCAGCTGCCGCTGCAGGAAGTCACCGTGCCGGCCGAAGGCCTGCGTATCGGCGCCTTGCTGACCGCTGCGGGCCTGACCCCCAGCAACTCCGAAGCCTCGCGCAAGCTCAAGGAACGTGCGGTCAAGGTGGATGGCGAAGTGATCGAAGACGCACAGACCGTCCTGCAGCCGGGCTTCGAAGGCCTGCTGCAGGTGGGCAAGCGCACCTTCGCCCGCGTCCTGCTGGTCGCCGGCTGAGCCCGAACCCAGCACGCCAGGGATTTCCGGGCTCGTGATCTCCCGGCTCGCGGCAGAAAGGCCCCTCTCCCGCAAGCGGGAGAGGGGTTGGGGTGAGGGGAGGGTCGTAGCGCTCCTTATATGTGTAGGGGGAGCAGGCACTGCCTCACCGCCTTGGGCGGCCTCAAAACAGGCCGCCCAAACAAAAGTAAGAAAAAGCCTCCACACCCCCTTCACAAAGCCGCAAAAGAAGCACATACTTTCCCTCCCCCGACGCAGGGGCCTCGCAAGAGGCGCAGCGCAGGGAAAGTTCGAAGTCACCGCCTCGCAAAAAGGTGTTGACGGAAACGAAAAGCCTGCTAAAGTAGGCGGCTCGCTTCAACGAGATGCCTTCGGGCGGCGGAGAAGCAGTTGAGTCAACTTCCTCGAAACGAGGTGTTGACGAA
>NZ_JBIXJV010000006.1:0-225698 GCF_052871705.1 Stenotrophomonas sp. LARHCG68
TCACAGCGCGAGCACTACGACCCGGCCGGTGCGTATGCTTTCGCCGATGGCGCCACGGCCGATCATTACGCGCAGCTGCAGGCGCAGGTGCTGGAAGCCCACAGCCGGTGCTGGCACGGACAGGGCAGCGTGCGTGGGTTGCAGTCCGGCACCTGGGTGCGGGTGCAACAGGCGCCGTTTGCCGAACCGCCGGAGCTGCTGCTGGTCGCGGTGGAGCACACCGGCATCAACAACCTGCCGACCGACCTGCGCAGGAGCGTGGAGACGACGCTGGGTGCCGTGTTGATGGACGGCAGTACGACCAATTGGGCTTCGGCCGAGAAAGTGGGCTACGGCAATACCTTCACCGCCGTGGAGCGGACGCAGCCCTGGCGGCCCCAACTGCACGATGCCACCGGCGCGCGCCTGAACCCCCGGCCGACCGCGCCGGGCTACCAGACCGCCATCGTGGTGGCCGGCCACGACGGTGGCGGGCAGGACGTCCACGCCGACAGCCTGGGGCGGATACGCGTGCGTTTCCATTTCCAGGATGCGCAGGGCGATACCACTTGGCTGCGGGTGGCCCAGCGCTACGCCGGGCCGGGCGTGGGCAGCCAGTTCCTGCCGCGCATCGGCCAGGAAGTGGTGGTGGGGTTCCTGGAGGGCGACATCGACCGGCCCATCGTGCTGGGCGCGCTGTACAACGGCCGCGGCGAAGCGGGCGTGGCGCCGACCCCGGCCGGTGCCGAGGGTGAGACGGATCGTGCGATCTACAGGCAGGCCGGGGACCAGCGCAGCAGTGCGCAGGGCAACCTGAGCGGTGGCCATGCCCCGGCCTGGCATGCCGCCGGCGGGGGTGACGATGCGCACCGGCACGCCGGTGCGGTGTGGGGCATCCGCTCACGCGAATGGGACGGCGGGCAGGGCAGCAATCACCTGCTGTTCGATGACTCGGACCAGCAGCTGCGGGTGCAGCTGGCCAGCAGCCAGCAGACCTCGCAGCTGACGCTGGGCCACCTGCGCCACCAGTCGGACAATTTCCTGGGCAGCCTGCGCGGCACCGGCTTCGAGCTGCGCACCGACGGCTGGGGCGCGGTGCGTGCGACGGCGGGCAGCTGGTTCAGTGCGTATGCGCATGACGGAGCACAGCCGGTGGGCGAGGCGGTGCAGCCGTCGGCCCTGCTCAAGCAGGTGAACCAGCTGGGCCAGCGCTTCAGCGAGGCGGCACGGACCCACCTGGCCAGCCCGTTGGCGCTGCAGGAAGGTGCGCGTGGCAAGGCGCGCTCGCAGCTGGTCGCCGACAAGGCGCCGCTGGCGGCGCTGCAGGACAGCGTCAACACCACGGTGCGTGGCGATGGCTACGGCGAGGCCCGAAGCGAGGCCGCCGAGCGGCAGGCGCAACCCGGCGAAGGGCGGGTGCCGCACAGCGGTGATCCGCTGCTGGGCCTGGCCGCGCCGGCGGGCATCGCCCAGGTGGCCGGGCAGGCGCTGCACTGGACGGCCGGTGAAGGGCTGCTGCTGGCCAGCGGCGAGCACAGCGACACCACGGTGATGGGGGATGCGCGGCTGCATGCCGGGCAGGCGGTCGGGGTGCTGGCGGCCGCGGTCGATGGTGGCGTGAAGGAAGGCAACGCGCTGAGCGTGGTCACCGGTGCCGGCGAGCTGGACGTGCAGGCGCAGAACGACAAGGTGCAGATCCAGTCGCGGCAGGCGCTGCGCGCGGCCAGTGCGCAGGGCGTGGTGGAGCTGGCGGCCGGCAAGACGATCCACATCGCCACCGCCGGTGGTGCGAGCGTGACGATCGAGGGCGGCAACATCAGCTTCAACTGCCCGGGAAAGATCACCGTGCATGCGAGCAGGAAGCGGTTCGTGGGGCCGACGCACCTGTCCACCGAAATGAACAGCTGGCCCAACGCGCAGTTTGACGATCTCTATGTCGTGCGCCATCGCGCGACCGGGGAGCCCATGGCCAATACGCGCGTGGAGATCACCCGCAGTGACGGTGGGCGCAGCGAGCTGGTCACCGATGCGCAGGGACGCCTGCCGCGGCAACGTGGGCAGGGCATCGATGAAGTGGTCATCAAGATCCTGGGGAAGGCGTGACGCATGGATGAGAAAGACGAAGTACTGCTGCCGACCGGCGACTGGGATGCCGACGGACGCCCGGTCGCGCGCGCACGCCTGACCGCGTTGAAGGACCAGCGCGAAAAAGTGGTCGAGGCCGACACCGATGCGGTGATCCCGGTGATCTTCGTGCCCGGCATCATGGGGACCAACCTGAAGTCCACGATCACCGGTGACCCGGTGTGGCGGCCGCCCAATACCGACGGCGTGGGCGCGATCCTGGGGGCGCTGGGGCAGATGGTCGTGTTCCTGTTCCGGGGCGCGGCTACCCGGCAACGCTTGTTGAACCCGTTGACGTCCGAGGTGGACGAGCGCGGCTCCCTGGACGCGGAGGGCACCATCCCCGAAGCGCTGGCGCGTGAACGCGGATGGGGCTCGCTGATGCGCTCGGCCTACAACCCGGTGATGGCCGAGATGCATCGCAAGCTCAACGACCTGATGTCCGCCGGCAAGCTGCAGCCGTGGTGGAGCGGCGATGGCGTACGCGCGCCGGCCGAGTACGGCGAGCAGAACGGGATGAGCGCGGCATTGACGCCTGAGCAGTGCAAGAAGGCCGCGCACTATCGCTTCGAGGTCTGGTCCGGCGGTTACAACTGGCTGCAGAGCAATCGCCTGTCTGCCCGCGACATGATCGCCCGCATCGACCAGGTGATCCTGCCGTACTACGCCAAGCGCGGCGTCCGTGCCAAGAAGGTGGTGCTGGTGACGCACTCGATGGGCGGGTTGGTATCGCGTGCGATTTCGCGGCTGGAGAACTACGGCAACCTGCTGGGGATCTCGCATGGTGTGATGCCGGCGACCGGCGCCGCCGCGACCTATCACCATTGCCGCGCGGGCTATACCGGCGTCTCCAGCATCATCCTGGGCCGCAATGCGGGGGAAGTGATCGCGATCCTGGCGCAGGCGCCGGGTGGCCTGGAACTGCTGCCGGCCGCCGACTACAACCAGGGCAAGCCATGGTTGCAGCTGGGCGACAACGGGGCGCGGATCCCGTTCAACGGTGACCCGTACAAGGAGATCTACCTCAACACGAAATGGTACGGGCTGGTCCCGGAGGGCAATACCGAGCTGCTCGACCCTTCCGCGCCGACCGCGGAAGCGGCGTCGGCACGCGAGGAGGAGGATGGCCCGACGTTGTCGGCGCGCACCTCGTTCCAGATCAACATCGAAGGCGTGCAGTTCTTCCACAAGGACATCAGCCGCAAGTACCACGCGCCCAGTTACGTGCACTACGGCGACGATGCAAAGCAGCTGAGCTGGGGAGAGCTGCATTGGAGTGGGGGCAGCATGATGAGTGCCGACGGCATGGAGACGGTGTCGGACAACCGCAACGGGAAGGTCAAGCTCAAGGGTGCAGGCGGCCAGATCAAACTGGAGATCGCCGACCCGACGGACCCCGGTGACGGCACGGTGCCGGCCTGTTCAGGTGCCGCCCCGAAAATCGATGTGCTGGCGTGTTTCCGGCAAGGCAGTCTCGGTACCGGCGAGTACGCGAAAAAGGGAAAGAAGGGCTATGACCACCAAGGCAGCTACAACGACGAACGCACGCGATGGGCAACCCTGTACGCCGCAGTGCGATTGGCGCAGGGCGCGGACTGGGCCTGAGCGGGTGACGATGGCCTCGGGATGGCCGGCATTGCGCGCCCTGCTGGCGTTGACGGTATTGGCCCTTGGCGCCGCGGGTGTTGCCTGCGCGGCGCCGCTACAACGGGAAAGCGATATGAAGACATTGTGCGTTGGACGATTCCTGCTGGATGTCCCGGCCGGTACCACGGTCAACCCTGGCTACGTGTATGCGAAGAAGAAGGTGGAGACCGCCACCGGCGTTTCGACCGAACGGTTCCGGCAGCAGGTTGCCGCGCGCGAGGCCGCGTTGGCGGCCGCGTCGCATCGGTTGGGCGGCAGCATGTCGGTGAGCCAGACCCGCATCGACGAGGATGCGGTGCTGCTGACCTCCTGGGTGAGCGACACCAGCAAGGCCGGCCATCGGCAGGAACTGTATGTGCTGGACCGCGCGCATGGCGTGCGCTACCTGGTCAGCGGCGAGACCGATGCGGCCAAACTGCTGGCCGCCATCGAGAACTATCGCGCCCTGCGCCCGCGCATCAGTTACCGCGATCCCGCCACCATCCCGACCGCCGCCGGGTTCTGCATCGACTCGGGCTTCATCGCGGGCAACCGCATCAACAGCGAGGAGATGACCATCGGCCTGCGTCCACGCGCTTATCCAGGCGCCCGGATGACGCTGATGTCGTACGTGACCGGCCGGCCGGACCGCCCGCTGTTGCAGCGTAGTAGCGACCTGCCACCCGAATACGCCGCCGCCCAGGCGAAGATGCGCAACCTGCGCCGCGGTGAGCGCGACGTGGGGCCGATCCAGGGGCAGGAGATCCTTGCCCATGCCGAGGAGGGCGGCAAACGCATGTACGCGTTCCTGTGGGAATCGCAGGGGCGCGCGGAGTCGTTGCAGTTCCCGTTCCTCTCGCTGCAGTTGTTGACCGAGGAGCAGGCTGCGCCGGCCGCCGCCTTTGGCAACGATGCCGAGGCACTGGCGGCCTGGGACCAGGTGCTGGGCAGCCTGCGGTTGCGCCCGGGCGCGATCTGACGCGCCTGCCGCGACCGGGCTGCATCGCCGCCATCAGCCCTATCGATTGATGGCGTCGATCATGCTGGCGCTACAGGCTTCTCCCTCGCAATGGCGGCGGGTGTTCGTGGGGGAGCACGCCGTGATTTGTGATCTGCGTGGACAGTTCTCTTCACATTCCGTTTGCTAGATTTGCCTCGGGGAAACCAGCCAGATCACGGGATGTTCAAGTACGCGGTACGAGTGGATGCCAGCCAGGGAAAAGTGAAGGTGGCGCTGGTTGACTGGCCGGAAGTTTCCGTTGCCGCCCGCCGTGATCCGCTCATCGAGCTCAAGGGTGCGCTGTTGGCGGAGATCGCCCGCTGCGTACGCTCCAAGCTGCCCATCCGCGTTCCCAAGGCCCGGCCTTCGCCTTCCTTCTTCGTGCGGCTCTCGCCCGGCGAGGCCCTCAAGGTGATGGTCATCAACGAGATGTTTGCCAGCGGGCGCGATTTCAGGGCGGCGGCCGCCAGCCTGGACCTGCCCGAACGCGTCATCAAGCAGGCATTGGACCTGGGCCAGCCCACGGATGTCGAACTGCTCAACCGTATCCTGGCCGTGGTGGGCAAGCGCCTGCTGGCCTATACCGTCGCCTGTTGAGGCATTGCCATCGCCGTTGCGTGTGATCGAAAGAGAACATGCGCGACGATTTGCGATCACCTGTGAGTGAAGCCCGTTCCCCTGCGCTCCTAGACTCCGCCCCAATCGCTTGCGCGGCCGGCCTGCCGGCGTGCGAGCGGGTCACCATGGAGTCGAAAAGGATCAAGCGATGGCTGGAAACGTGAAGCTGGACAAGTTGAGCGAGTTGGAGGGTTTTGTGGGTGCTGCGCTGGTGGACAGCGGCAGCGGCATGGCCCTGGGCCTGCTCGGGGGCGGTTCGTTGAACATGGAGATCGCCGCTGCCGGCAACGCCGAAGTGGTGCGCGCCAAGCGTCGTGCCGCTGCTTCGCTGGGGCTGACCGACACCATTGACGATGTCCTGATCACCCTGGCCAAGCAGTACCACCTGCTGCGCCCGCTGGAGAGCAACCAGGACCTGTTCCTGTACGTGGTACTGGACCGCTCCCGCGCCAACCTGGCGCTGGCACGCCACGCACTGAAGTCGTTCGAACAGACGCTCGACTTCAAGTAAGCAAGGCGTGTCACCGACCGCTTTGGGCGGTCACCTGCAGCGCTCGTCCTGGGGACTGCTGCAGACCACGCCAGGCAGCGGCTTGCTGCCTGGCGACCGCCACGGCCCGGTTCCCCGGGCCGTTTTCGTCAGGGCAGGCGCCGGGACGGAGTGAGCCACCCGGGGGCTGTTCGCAGGATCCGCTCACACTGCTCGATGGCCCCGACATGGCTTTGGACCCGGTGGAGCAGGGCATCAACCGATGCGGCCACCGCCCCCGCATCGGGCAACCCGTCGGCGGCCGACAGCACCCGGCCGGCCAGCAGGCCGACCCGCTGAAGGTGGAAAGACCGCTCGGCGTGTGACATGCCATAGGCATGGGCGATCAGCTCGGAGGCCGAGTCCTCAAGCGCTGCGCGCAGCTCTGCAAATCCCATCACAGCCCCCTGAATCTGCAACGGATGTCACGGTTTTGGCCAGTATGCGCCTGACGGCAGGCCGAGCGTCAAGGGGCTTTTGCGGCCAGTTGCCGGAGGCCTGGCGGACGTAGCGTCGATGGGTCACCGGCCAGGCCCGGGGCTGAAACGGCCCTTCCCCCATGGCGGTGAATGGCGGGTGTATCGTAATGACGGTTTGCCCAAGGGAAAGGGCATGCCGACATTGCGAGGGTGCATGAGAAAACGATCGGTAATGTTCAGCGCAGTGCTTCTGGCAATCACCGCAGGCATGCTCCCCCTGCTTGGCGTGTCGAAGCTGCTGCAGGCGCAGTCACTGAGGGCGCAGGAACAATACGTTGGCAATGCAGCTGCCTGGACCGCATCACGCGTGGAACGCACGCTGGATGATGCCAGGCAGGCGTTGTCGCGTGCGCAGCGCATCGACCGGACCGACTGTTCGCTCGCGCACCGCAAGATGATGGGGCAGGTGGCCGCGGACTCGCGCAGCATCGAGGACGTGGGCTTCTTCAGGAACTCGGAACTGGTCTGCTCGCGGCTGGGCAGCATCGATCCGCCGGTGCCGGCGCATCCGTCCGACCTTGATATCGGCGGTGGCAACTGGCTGTCCTATGCCGAGCGTCCGGTCCTGTTCAAGGGCAGCCCGCGCGTCGAGATCCGGCGCGGGGACTATGGCGTGCTCATCACGCCGGGGCGGCTCACCGACCTGGTCGCGGACAAGGGCACGGTGTACGGGGTGGCCAGCCGCCAGGGGCGCGTGCTGGAATCCTCCACGCAGGTTGACCCGCAGCTCGTGCAGGCGCTGCTGGTCGGAGGCCATTCGCCGCGCGCCGACCAGTTCGTCTTTGCCGCGCGCCCGGTTTCGGGCCTGGTCGCGTTCGCGCTTGTCGAGAAGGGGGCGCACGAAGCATCGCTGCTGCTGGACTGGCGCTACACCGTGCTCATCGGCGGCGTCATCTCGGCCATGCTGCTGGGCCTGATCCTGTGCGTGTGGCGGCAGCAGCCCTCGCCGGAGAAAGCCCTGAAGCGGGCGATCAGGAACCGCGAACTGGTGGTGCATTACCAGCCGATCATGGATCTTACGACCGGTCGTTGCCGGGGGGCCGAGGCGCTCGTGCGCTGGCCGCAGCCGGATGGCCGGATCGCCTTGCCAGGCGAGTTCCTGCCCCTGGCCGAAGCCAAGGGCCTGACTTCGGCGCTGACGGAACTGGTGATCGAAACCGCGCTGGAGGAAATGGGCGCCTTCTTCCGTGCACATGGCGAGCTGCATGTCAGCCTCAACATCCCCGCCGATGACATGGAGACGGCGTGCTTCCTGCCCCGGCTTTCCCAGGCGGTGAGCCGGGCAGGCGTGGACCCATCGCAGGTCTGGCTGGAGATCACCGAGCACGGTTTCATGAATGCCTCCGCTGCCGCGGTGGCGATCCGGAAGGTGCGCGCCGCGGGCCACCGCGTGGTGATCGACGATTTCGGTACCGGCTATTCAAGCCTGTCGCTGCTTGAGGGGCTGTCGCTGGATGCGCTGAAGATCGACAAGTCCTTCGTCAAGGCCATCGACCAGGAGGCCGCCCAGAGCATCGTGGTCAACCACATCATCAGCATGGCACACCAGTTGAATCTGGCGATGGTGGCCGAAGGCGTGGAGACCGAGGCGCAGGCGCGTTACCTCATGGAAGCCGGCGTCCAGTACGCGCAGGGCTGGTTGTATGCCAAGGCGTTGCCTGCCGATGCCTTCAAGGCCTTCGTCCAGGGCCGGCAGGGTGGAACGGTGGATGGGTAACGCAGCGGCGGCGCAACGATGCGGTGATCAATCGCGGCAGGTGTGCCGGTTGCCGAGGTAATGGCGCGCGGTGCGCTCGCGGATGTTCTCGCACTGCTCCACGGCGTTGACCATGCTGTTGGCGCGGTGGATGGTGCCGTCCAGCGCGCACAGGATCTTGACCTCATCGGCCCGTCCCTGCACCACCTGGGCAATCTGGCCGGCGATCAGGCAGAGCTCGCGCATCATGTGCTTGCGTTCGCCATCGCGCAGGGCGAAGGCGTAGACGACGATTTCCTGGGCCAGGCTGTCAAAACTGGCCTGTAGGTTTTCGTAACTCATAAAGCATCCAACGCCGTGGCTGCCTGTCAGAAGTTAGGAATGTTCCCGTCGGGATGGCCCTTACACAATGCGGGTTAGGCCCGACGCCCTGTAAGTTTATTCCTACAGATGCTGCAGTCTGGTTTCCGGCAGATGGCGTTGATGGGGCCATGGACAGTGGCACGCGTGAGGTGAATGGGCGCGGGGAGACCGCTTGCCAGCGACGTGCCGGTCAGGTTTTGCAATCCGTTATTGGCAGTTGAATGCCTTTGGTGTACATATGTACACCATGTCAGAATTGTCCTCCCAACGTGCAGCGGTACTGGCCTTCCTGCGCGAGCGGGTGGGCCAGGGCGCGCCGCCCAGCCTGGCCGAGATCGCGGCCCATTGCGGGTTTGCCTCGCGCACTGCCGCGCAGAAGCATGTGCAGGCGCTGGCCGAGGCCGGGCTGATCGAGCTGCGCAGCGGGCAGAAGCGGGGCATCCGCATCCCCGGGGCCGAGCCGCAGGCCGTGCTGGACCTGCCGGTGCTGGGCCGGGTGGCGGCCGGCCAGCCGATCGGGCCGGACATCGGCCTGGAGCGGCAACTGCGGCTGGACCGCGGCCTGTTCGCGCGGCGCCCGGACTACCTGCTGCAGGTGCAGGGCGATTCGATGATCGACGACGGCATCCTGGACGGTGACCTGGTGGGCGTGCAGCGCAGCGGCGAGGCACGCAACGGCCAGATCGTGGTGGCGCGCCTGGACGATGAAATCACCATCAAGCGGCTGGAGCGGGGGGGCGATGGGATCCGCCTGTTGCCGCGCAACCCGGCACATGCGCCGATCGTGGTGGCGGCCGATGCCGACTTCGCCATCGAAGGCATCTACTGCGGCCTGATCAGGCAGGGTTGAACAATGGGCGAAGTACTGGCCCTGGACGAACTGATGGCGGCACGCACGGTATGGCGGGCCAGCCGTGGCAGTGCGCTCAACCATGAGGGCGAGGCCACCGGCCACGCCCCGCTGGACGCGGTGTTGCCCACCGGTGGCTGGCCGCGCAAGGCACTGACGGAACTGCTGCTGCCAGCCGATGGCGTGGGCGAGATCGCGTTGCTGCTGCCGACGCTGGCGCGGATGACGCAGGCCGGCAACCGGGTGGTGCTGGTGGCGCCTCCATACATTCCCTATGCGCCGGCGTGGCAGTCCGGTGGCGTGGCGCTGGCCGGGCTGGAGGTGGTGGAAGCCGAGCCGCGCGATGCGCTGTGGGCGTTCGAGCAATGCCTGCGCAGCGGTGCCTGTGCGGCGGTGCTGGGGTGGCCGAAGACCGCCGATGCGCGGGCGATGCGACGCCTGCAGGTGGCGGCCGACAGCGGCGATTGCTGTGGTTTTGCATTGCGTGATCGGCGCCATGCGGTGAATGCCTCGCCGGCCGCGCTGCGGCTGGAATACCTGCCGGCGCAGGATGCCTGGCAGGTGCGCAAATGCCGCGGCGGACAGGTGCCGTCGCAGCCCCTGCGACTGGTGCAGTGAGCGCACGCCATGCTCTGGGCCTGCATTCTGCTGCCGCAACTGGCGCTGGACGCTGTCCTGCGCCGCCTGCCGGATCCGGAACTGCCGTTGGCGCTGGTGGATGGCCCGGCGCAGCTGCGTCGCCTGTACGCAGTCAATGACAGCGCCGCCCAGCATGGGCTGGCGCCGGGCATGCGGCTGTCGGCGGCGCATGCGCTGCTGGCCCAGGTACGCACGCTGGACTTCGATCCCAAGGCCGAGGCGCATTGGCATCGCTTCCTGGCGGCGTGGGCATACCGGCACAGTTCGCTGGTGAGCCAGCAGTGGTCGCACGCGATCGTGCTGGAGGTGAAGGCCAGCTTCCAGTTGTTCGGGCCGTGGCCGCGCTTCGAGCGGCGCCTGCGCAAGGAGCTGGATACCTTGGGCTTCCGTCACCGCATCGCGTTGGCACCCACCCCGCGTGCGGCGCGGGTATTGGTGGGCCTGCGCGATGGCATGGCGGTTACCCAGTTGGCTGCGTTGCAGGGCCTGCTGGACAAGGTGCCGGTGCGGCGTGCGGCCTTGCCCGGCGATGCCGGCGAGCGCCTGCATCGCATGGGCGTGCGTACCCTGGCCGCGTTGCGCGGGCTGCCCAGCGAAGGCGTGCGTCGCCGCTTCGGCGGCGAGGTGCTGGAGCACCTGCGCCGCTTATATGGCGAAGCCGATGATCCGTTGAGTTGCTATGCCCCGCCGGACCATTTCGATTCACGCCTGGAGCTGGGCTATGAGGTGGAAACGCATACCGCCTTGCTGTTCCCGCTGCGGCGCCTGATCGGCGACCTGTGTACCTATCTGTCCATCCGCGACGGCGGCGTGCAGCGCTTCCTGTTGCGGCTGGAGCACGAGGAAGGCCATACCGACGTGGAGGTCGGCCTGCTGGCGGCGGAGCGTTCGCCGTCGATGCTGTTCGAGCTGTCGCGCAACCGCCTGGAGCGGGTGGAGATCCCGCGCCCGGTGGTCGGCATGCGCTTGTTGGCGCGGCAGCTGCCGCCGTTCATCCCGGCCGCGCGTGACCTGTTCGATACCCGCCCGCAGCAGGCGATGGATTGGCCGCACCTGCGAGAACGGTTGCGGGCGCGCCTGGGGGACGAGGCGGTGTATCGGCTGGCGGCCGGCGACGACCCGCGCCCGGAACGGGCGTGGAAAAAGGTCAGCGGTGATGCAGCGGTGGAGACGACCGCACCGCCGCGCCCGCCGCGCCCGACCTGGTTGCTGCCCGAGCCGGTGCCGCTGCGGGACGGGCGGGTGCGCATCCTGTCCGGGCCGGAGCGTCTGGAAAGTGGCTGGTGGGACGGTGACGATGCGCGCCGCGATTACTACGTGGTCGAGACCGTGCAGGGGCAGCGCGCCTGGGTCTTCGCCGCGCCGGGCGAACAGCAGGGCTGGATGCTGCAGGGCTGGTTCGCATGAGCCGGGATGACCTGCCGCCGGGTGTGCAGCCGGACACACCGGGCGCACGCGCGCCGCGCAACTGGCGTGTCGGCCAGCGTCTGGCCGCTGCCGCCAACGACGATGTGGCACATCACGCGGCCGATGGCAGCCCGGCCTATGCCGAGCTGCATTGCCTGTCCGACTTCTCGTTCCTGCGCGGCGCCTCCAGCGCCGAAAAGCTGTTCGAGCGGGCGCGGGAGTGCGGCTATAGCGCGTTGGCCATCACCGATGAATGTTCGTTGGCCGGCATCGTGCGGGGCTGGGAAGCGGCAAAAGCGACCGGCGTGCGCCTGATCGTCGGCAGTGAGTTCACGCTGGCCGATGGCCTGAAGCTGGTGTTGCTGGTGGAGAACGGCGCGGGCTACCGACAGCTGTGCAGCCTGATCACGCAGGGGCGGCGTGCGGCCGACAAGGGCGCGTATCGGCTCGCGCGGGCCGACGTGGAGCGCGTGCTGCAGGACCAGCCGCCCGGCTTGTTCGCACTGTGGTTGCCGGCCGTCGAGCCCGAAGCGGACGAGGGCAGGTGGTTGAAAGCGGTGTTCGGTGCGCGTGCCTTCCTGGCGGTGGAGCTGCACCGCGACTGGAATGACGCCGAGCGGTTGGCCGCGTTGCTGGCGTTGGCCCGCTCGACCGGGTTGGTGCCGCTGGCCAGTGGTGATGTGCATATGGCGCGCCGTCGCGACCGCATCGTGCAGGACACGCTCACCGCCATCCGTCACAACGTTGTATTGGCCGAGGCCGGCGCGCACCTGTTCCGAAATGGCGAGCGCCACCTGCGCGCCCGGCGCACCTTGGGCAACATCTATCCGGCGGCATTGCTGCAGGCCACGGTGGCGCTGGTCGAGCGTTGCCAGTTTGAACTCAAGCGCGACACGCACTATCAGTACCCGGCCGAGCTGGTGCCGGCCGGGCATACCCCGACCAGCTACCTGCGTGCACTGACCGAACAAGGCATCGCCGAGCGCTGGAACCGGACCCGGCCGCTGCCGCCGAAGGTGCGCGATGACATCGAGAACGAGCTGGAACTGATCGCCGAGCTCAAGTACGAGCCGTTCTTCCTGACCGTGCACGACATCGTCCGCTTCGCGCGCGACCGCAACATCCTGTGCCAGGGACGAGGTTCGTCGGCCAACTCGGCGGTCTGCTATGCGCTGGGCATCACCGCCGTGGACCCCAGCGAGAACCGCCTGTTGATCTCGCGCTTCCTGTCCAAGGCGCGCGACGAGCCGCCGGACATCGACGTGGACTTCGAGCACGAGCGACGCGAGGAGGTGCTGCAGTACGTCTACCGCAAATATGGACGTGCCCGCGCCGCGTTGGCGGCCACGGTCATCAGCTACCGCGGCAAGAGCGCGGTGCGCGACGTGGCGCGCGTGTTCGGCCTGCCGCCGGACCAGATCAGCCTGCTCTCCAACTGCTATGGCTGGGGCAACGGCGAGACCCCGATGGAGCAGCGCATCACCGAGGCCGGCTTTGACCTGGAGAACCCGCTGATCGCCAAGGTGCTGCACGTGACCGAGATGCTGCGCGACCACCCGCGGCATCTGTCGCAGCACGTGGGTGGCTTCGTGATCTCCGATAGCGCGCTGTCCAGCGTGGTGCCGGTGGAGAACGCGGCGATGGCCGACCGCACCATCATCCAGTGGGACAAGGACGACCTGGAGAGCATGGCCCTGCTCAAGGTCGACTGCCTGGCGCTGGGCATGCTGACCTGCCTGCGCAAGACGCTGGACCTGGTGCGCGAACACCGCGGGCGCGACTTCGACCTAGCCAGCATTCCATCCGAAGACCCGGCTACCTACGCGATGATCCAGCGCGCCGACACCATCGGCGTGTTCCAGATCGAATCGCGGGCGCAGATGGCGATGCTGCCGCGGCTGAAGCCCAGGACCTTCTACGACCTGGTGATCGAAGTGGCGATCGTGCGCCCGGGGCCGATCCAGGGCGACATGGTCCACCCCTACCTGCGCCGGCGGCAGGGCCTGGAGCCAGTGACGTATCCATCCGAAGGGGTGAAGGACATCCTCGGCAAGACGCTGGGCATCCCGTTGTTCCAGGAGCAGGTGATGGAACTGGTGATGCATGCCGGCTATTCGGCCGACGAGGCCGATGGGTTGCGGCGGTCGATGGCGGCCTGGCGACGCGGCGGTGACATGGAACCGCATCGCAAGAAGATTCGTTATCTGATGGAAAAGAAGGGCTATTCGTCGGAGTTCATCGACCAGATCTTCGAACAGATCAAGGGCTTTGGTTCCTACGGCTTCCCGCAGAGCCACGCTGCGTCGTTCGCCAAGCTGGTGTACGCCAGTTGCTGGCTCAAGCGGCACGAGCCGGCGGCGTTTGCCTGCGGGCTGCTGAATTCGCAGCCGATGGGTTTCTACTCGGCCAGCCAGATCGTGCAGGACGCCCGCCGCGGCAACGCGGCGCGCGAGGGCATCGAGGTATTGCCGGTAGACGTGATGTGCAGTGACTGGGACAACCTGCTGCAGGGCGGACGAGCGTGGCGCAGCGATGCCGATCCGGGCGCCCAGCCGGCGTTGCGGCTGGGCCTGCGCCAGGTGGCCGGGTTCTCCGAGGCCGCCGCGCGGGCGCTGATGGAGGCACGGCGGCAACGGCCGTTCAACAGCGTGGCTGATCTGTGCCAGCGTGCCGGGCTGGATGGAAAGGCGCGCGAGGCGCTGGCCGAGGCCGGTGCGCTGCAGTCGCTGGTGGGCAACCGCAATGCGGCGCGCTGGGCGGTGGCCGGCATCGAGCGCAGCCGGCCGCTACTGCCGGGCAGTCCGGAGGAGCGTCCGGTGGAACTGCATGCACCGGAAACCGGCGAGGAGATCCTGTCCGACTACAACAGCACTGGCCTGACCCTGCGCCAACACCCCATGGCGTTGTTGCGTGCGGAGATGACGCGGCGGCGCATCGCCGGGCTGGATGCGCTGCGCCAGCGCTCGCACGGCAGCGGCGTGCATGTGGCGGGGCTGGTGACGCAGCGGCAGCGCCCGGGCACGGCCAAGGGCACCATCTTCGTCACGCTGGAAGACGAGTGCGGGATGATCAATGTGATCGTCTGGCCGCACGTAGCGTTGCGCCGGCGCCGCGCGTTGCTGGAGTCACGCCTGATGGCGGTGCGCGGGCGCTGGGAAAAGGTGGATGGCGTGGAGCATCTGATTGCCGGTGACCTGTACGACCTGAGCGAACTGCTCGGGGAGCTGCAGGTGGAATCGCGGGACTTCCATTGAGCAGGCGCGGCCTTGGTCGCTCCTGTTGGGCTGGTTATTTGTGATGCGTGACTTTAAGGTGCGCGGGTCGCTGGAGAATTGAAGCAATGCAGGACGAGAACACCCCACAAGCCGATGCCCCGCGCAAGCGTGGCCGTCCCAAGATCTACAGCGAACCGCTGACCCAGGCCGAACGCGCCCGTCGTTATCGGGCCAAGCGCGCCAACGATTTCAGCCCGCCGGCGGAGATGCGTGATGCCACGTTGATCGATGCGGTGCGCTGGGGCATCAACCAGAAGCATGCGTCGCTGGACCTGTACCTGGAGGAGTTGGTACGCCGCTTCCACAGCAAGGGTGCCGACGCCCTGAAGTAGGTGCCGCCGCACCATGGGCGCGCCGGGTCAGTCCGGCGGGGATCCCTGCGATGCCTGCTGGATGCGCGCCAGGTTCACCTCGAACCAGTCGGCCAGGGCCGCCACATGCGTGGCCACTTCCTCGCCCAATCCGGTAAGGCTGTACTCCACCCGCGGCGGGACCACGGCATGGGCGGTCCTGCGCACGAAACCATCTGCTTCCAGGCGCTTGAGCGTCTGCACCAGCATCTTCTCGCTGATGCCATTGGTCATGCGGCGCAGCTCTGCGTAGCGCTGCGTGCCCTCGCGCAGGGCAATAAGGCACAGCACGCCCCACAGGCTTGTGACATGCGCGAAAGCTTCGCGTGATTGGCAATTGTCCTGGCCCGTGAACAGGTCACCGCGACGCACGCGGTCGGACAGTGTCGGTGCCGGATCGGGTTGAGGTTGCTGACTGCTCATTGCACTTACCGAACGGTGCGTACTTCCAACCGGGACAGGCACTCAATATTCTCCCGGGCCTTCCGATCGTCAAGTCATCCAACCGGATGCACGACGGCGCACTTCCTGGAGAACATGCAATGGCCATCCTTGTCACCGGCAGCACCGGTCATACCGGGCGTGAAGTGGTACGGCTGCTGGCCGGGCGCGGCGCCGAGGTGCGGGCGCTGACCCGCTCTCCCGCCGCAGCGGGGTTCCCGCCGGGCGTTGCCGCGGTGCAGGGGGAGCTGGCCGATGTGGCGGGCATGCGCGCCGCGCTGGCCGGCATCTCCACGCTGTTCCTGCTGGCGCCCAATGTCGGCGATGAGCTGCAGCAGACGCTGACGGTGCTGAACCTCGCGCGGGAGGCCGGCGTGCGCGGCGTGGTCTACCTGTCGGTCTACCAGTGCGAGCTGCATCCGCAGGTGCCTCACTTCGCCTGCAAGGTGGCGGCGGAACGGATGATAGAGGCCACCGGCATGGCGGCGAGCATCCTGCGCCCGGCCTTCTTCATGCAGAACGACTTGTCGTTGAAGGATGCACTGGAGGCGGGGTGCTATCCGCATCCGGTCGGGCACCGCGGCATGGCATACGTGGACACCCGTGACATCGCGCAGGTCGCGGCCGATGAACTGCTGCGCCGCGAGCATGCAGCGGATGCACTGCCGTTGGTCCGTCATGACCTGGTCGGGCCGGACAACCTCACCGCCAGCGACCTCTGCGCTGGATGGGGCAGGGCACTGGGCCGCGACATCGCCTATGCGGGTGATGACCTGGTGGGCTTCGAGCGGGAGCTGGCAGGCCACGTGCCGGCCGGCTTTGCGCATGACCTGCGGATGATGTTCCAGGGGTTCCAGCAGCAGGGTTCGCCGGCCACCCCGCAGACCGTCGCCCGGATGACGGCGCTGCTGGGCAGGCCGCCGCGCAGCCATGCCGCTTTTTCCGCCGAGGTAGCGGCGCGCTGGCGCCCGGCCAATTGAATCTGTCGCCGGCGGCGGGCAGCGACAGGGCAGGAAGGGAGGCCTGGAAGCCGATGCTTCCGGGCATCCCCAGCCCACAGGCGGTGAACAGGGCTATGCCAGGGTGACGTGCACTGGCACCGACTTGTAGGAAGGTGTTCCACTCGTCGGGTCAATGTAGTTCAGCGGGATCAGGCAGTTCCCTTCAGGGTAGTAGGTCGCCACGGAGCCCCTGGAGATCCTGTAGCTGATGGCGATCACGTTCTCCAGGACCCGGTCCCCCTCGTTGTCCAGTGCCGTCCTCACCCGGACCTGGTCGCCCTGCTGGATGCCGCGGTCATGCATGTCTTCTTCGTTCATGAAGACCACGTCACGCCGGCCAAAGACACCACGGTAGCGATCATCCAGGCCGTAGATCGTGGTGTTGTACTGGTCGTGGCTACGCAGGGTGGCCAGCTTCAGGACCGCCTCGTCCGACGCCACGGGGTCCTCGGCCACGCCGGAGAACCGGAGAAACTCCGCCTTGCCGGAGGCCGTGGGCCAGATGCGCTCAGTGGGGGGCAGCGGTAGGCGGAAGCCGCCGGGAATCCGGATCCTGGCGTTGTAGTCCGAGAAATCCGGGAACACCGCTTCGATGGCGTCACGTATCAGGTCGTAATCGGCCACCAGGTCCATCCACTGCACACGGCTTGACGGCAAGGTTGCAGCGGCCATGCACGCAACAATCGCAGGCTCGGAGCGGAGCTCTTCGGAGGCGGGTTTCAGCTTTCCACGTGACGCATGCACCATCGACATGGAGTCTTCCACCGTGACGGCCTGGGGCCCCGTGTCCTGGATGTCCTGCTCGGTTCGACCCAGGCAGGGCAGGATGAAGGCATGCTTGCCCACCAGCAGGTGACTGCGGTTGAGCTTCGTGGCGATGTGGACGGACAGCTCCAGCTTGCGCATGCCCGCGAAGCAGGCCTCCGCGTCGGGCAGTGCCACCCCCAGATTGCCGCCGAGGCAGATGAGCACGCGCGAGCGGCCATCAATGATGGCCTGCATGGCAGCAACGGCATCATGGCCATGCGCGCCGGGAGCACGGAACCCGAACCGTCGTTCGATCCGGTCGATCATCTCGGCGCTGGGTTTCTCGGTGATGCCGACGCTGCGATCTCCCTGGACATTCGAGTGGCCGCGCAACGGGCAGATGCCCGCGCCGGGCTTTCCGATATTGCCCCGGAGGAGTAGAAGGTTGGCAATCTGCTGGACGTTGCCGGTGCCGGTGCTGTGCTGGGTGACGCCCATGCCATAGGTGACGATGGTCGCTTTGGACTTGGCGTAGGCTTGCGCGACCTTGCGCAGGTCCTCCTCGGACAAGCCGGATTCAGACACGATGCCCTGCCAGGAGGTCGCACGCAGATCCTCGGAAAAAGCATCGAAGCCATTGGTATGGCGTTGGATGAATTCACGGTCCAGGATGCCGGCCGCTTTCCCTTGTTCGGCCTCCATCTCGAGCAGCGCCTTCATGATGCCCTTCAGGGCGGCGGCGTCCCCGCCAATCCGTGGCTGCAGGTAGGACGAAGCAATTTCCGTCGCACCAAAGGTCGCCATCTCCAGCGCGTCCTGTGGATCGGCGAAACGCTCGAGCGCACGTTCGCGCAGGGGGTTGAGGACGATGATGGGGGCGCCGCGCCGTGCGACTTCGTGAAGCGTTCCCATCATGCGGGGATGATTGGTTCCGGGGTTGTGGCCGATCGCGATGATGAGCTCGCACGTGTCGAAGTCATCCAGCGAGACGGTTCCCTTGCCAATCCCGATCGACTTCGGCAGGCCGACGCTCGTTGCCTCGTGGCACATGTTGGAGCAATCGGGGAAATTGTTCGTCCCGTACTCCCGGGCGAAGATCTGGTAGAGGAACGCGGCCTCGTTGGAGGCCCGACCGGAGGTATAGAACTCGACCATGTTGGGGTCGGGCTGCTCACGCAGGATCTGCCCGATGCGGTTGAACGCCTCGTCCCAGCCGATGGCTTCGTAGATGTCTTTCTCGGCGTTGTAGGCCATCGGGCTGGTCAGGCGGCCCTGGTCTTCCAGCTGGTAATCCGACCATTCCAGCAACGCCGAAACAGTGTTGGATGCGAAGAAGTCCGGCGTGACCCGTTTCCGGGTCGCTTCCCAGGTGACGGCCTTTGCGCCGTTCTCGCAGAACTGGAAGGTTGAGGTGTGCTTGCGGTCCGGCCACGCGCATCCCGGGCAATCGAATCCCTCGGGCTTGTTGGTCCGGTACAGCGTGGCTGCAGCCTCCGGGGCTGCCATCTGCTCACTGATCGCTTTGGCAGTTGCCCTGAGTGCTCCCCAGCCACCTGCCGGCGCATCGTACTTGCGGATGCCGGGGATGTCCTTCTCGGTCATGACGATGCCTCACTTGTCCAGGTACATCGAAGGAGGGTTGGCCGGGTGGAACGGCTGGTGGTGGCGCCTTCAGCTGGCATGATCCGCCCGGCGCAACTGCAGCGGCCACCGGATTGCGTTGCTGCCCAGACGCCTGCCGAGACCAGCGCCCGGGGCCATCAAAAAGGAACGACCCCATCCAGTGGCGTGCGGCCCCCTCGGCATGGCGGCAACATTGAACGCCGGATTGTTGATTCCATGTGAGTTTCCGCACGGGGGCATCCGGTCCTTTCCCCCCGGGGCTCGGCGCCCACAATGCCGACGTCAGGCCCGATGGCGCGTTCGCCAATGTTCAGCAAAGGGGAGTGTCCGTCTCGAAGCCGAGCAGTCTTTCGGGGTGTGCGTACACATTGAATCCGTCCTGACGGGCAAAGCCGACCAGGCAGATGCCTGCTGCCTTGGCCAGATCGATGGCAAGGGCTGTCGGCGCAGAAACGGCAGCGACAATGGCCATCCCTGCGTGCGCCGCCTTGCTCACCATTTCATAGCTGGCCCGGCTGGAGATCAGAACAAGGCCCGCCTCTGTCGAGAGGGACTGGCGGTGCATCGCGCCGGCGAGCTTGTCCAGCGCGTTGTGTCGTCCGACATCCTCGCGAACAAGGACGATTCGACCGTTGCGATCCACCCATGCCGCGGCATGGGTCGAGCCGGCCAGCGTGTTCAGGGGTTGCATCCTGCCAAGCGAAGCCAAGGCGAATCGCAGGGAGGCGACCGGGTATGTCGCGGGACTTTCCAGCGGCGGGGGCATGCGCATCACATCCTCCAGCTGTCGGGCCCCGCATAGCCCGCAGCCACTGCGCCCCGGCAATCCCCGTGCCGCGGCAGGCGGCAGCGAGGTGACCGGTGCAGTGTGCGATACCCGCATGCACAGCTCGATGCCCTCGATGCAGGGCCTGACTTCCACGCCGAGTAATTCCGAGGCGTGTTGAATCAGGCCTTCGCTCATCGAAAAGCCCAGCGCAAAGTCTTCCAGGTCCGCGGGCGTGGCCATCATGACCGAGAACGCAACGCCGTTGTAGCGCATTGCAACCGGGACTTCCTCGGCAATACGGTCAATCACCGTGCTTCGTTCGCCAGCACGCCAGCGGAGCGTCGGCCGACCCACGATTCCCGGGAGCAGGTCATCAGCAGGAGCGGGGTCGGATTCGGACATCGGGGCAGCGACCTGGCGGATTGGCTAAACGCTGTGGAGACCGGGCAGTGGCTCGTTGGCCGGAGGATAGCTCAGAAATCTGGCCGGTCCGTATGGTGGGGCTGGCAATTCCGGAGGCGGTGGGGCAGGCCGATGTCGCTGCGGGTGGACAGCCGATGGACAGGCATCTCTGTCGGCGGCGGTCCCGAGCCGGGGCTCCATGGCATTGCCATATCCGGCGACTGTGCCAGCATCGGTGGCCAGGCCATGTTCACGCCGTTCTGCCTGGCGACGACGGAATCGTGGCTGCATGCCATTGAAGTTGACGCTGCCGGTGTTCAGGCGCAAGCTCGCCGCACATGCATTGGTTCCATCCAGCAGGAGGACTCATGACTGTCGCAAGCCCGCTGCCGGCGTCGGGCGGCCATCCATCCCCTTCGCCACTGGGTCGTGTGTTCTGGCTGTTGGGCGTGATTCCAAGCAACCTGCTGTGGGCAGTGGCCCTGTGGGCCCTGGCCCAGGGAATGACCCCGTTGATGCTGGGCACCTTTGGGGTGCTGCTGGTGTACACCGGCTGGATCATCCCGACCGTTTGGCGTGCCGCCCCTTCCGCGCACAACCCCAACTATGGCGTGGCCGCACGCGGCCTGACCGTGGCCTGGGGGCTGAACACCGTGCTGGTGATCTTCTTCCTGACCCTGCAGCAGGTTGCTCAGTAGAACTGGACCGGGTTGCCGTCGCGGTCGAAGGCCGCGAACCGGCTGATCTGGCCGTCATTGATGGCATTGACCATCAGCTGTAACGGTTGACTGGCTTCATCACTGGAAGGAGGGATGCCTGCGCGCCCGTCCAGCGCGGCGACGAAGACCAGGTCCCATGCGATGCCGGTCGTATTGGATTCGGTTGCCAGGGCCGCGAAGGACGTCAGTTCATGCGGGGCCTTGTCCACGCACAGTACCGGGGACAGGGTTCCGCCTTCACCGTTGCCGTGCCGCTGGTGCTGGTCCGAGGTGGGTGATTCGGGCAAGTCCGCGCGCACGAAGACGAACAACAGACGCTGGGGTTGCTGCTGCTGGGCCGCCGCGTGCAGCAGGCCATCAAAGTCGTTGAGCATCATGGTTGTGCCAGGTGGCGTGGGGCAGTGCCGGCATGCTGCCACAGCGCAGGACAGTCCGGCAGGGCAGGGATTGATTTAAGTCATGTCACCGGCGGGTTGTCCCCCGTAGGCTGGCAGCCAGTTGATGCGATGAGGGCGCACCGGGTTGCCGGGTGAACAAGCGTGGAGTCACGAGGTGGAACAGCCATGAGCCAACTCACCGATGGCTTCGGTCGCAGTTTTCCCTATCTGCGCCTGTCGCTTACCGAGGCCTGCAACTTTCGTTGCAGCTATTGCCTGCCTGACGGGTACCAGGCTGATGGCCGGCCGCAGTTCCTGGCGGTGGAGGAGATCGGGCGGCTGGTTCGGGCGTTTGCCGCGCTGGGCATGTACAAGATCCGACTGACCGGTGGCGAACCCAGCCTGCGCAAGGACCTGGAGCAGGTGATCCAGACCGTCGCGCGCGTGCCGGGCATCGACAAGGTGGCCATCACCACCAATGGTTGCCTGCTGCCGCGCCGCCTGCCCGGCTGGCATCGCGCCGGCCTGACGGCCCTGAATGTCAGCATGGACAGCCTGCGCCGCGAGCGGTTCCATGCCATCACCGGCCATGACCGCCTCCCGGAGGTGCTGGAGGGCATCGCGTTGGCCCAGCAGCTGGGGCTGCAGTCGATCAAGCTCAACGCCGTGCTGTTGCGGGGACGCAACGACGACGAACTGCCGCAATGGATGGAATTCCTGCGTGAGCGGCCAGTGAGCGTGCGATTCATCGAACTGATGCGTACCGGCGACAACCGGGCGTACTTCGAACGCCACCATCTGGATGCCGACGTGGTCATCGAACAGCTGCACGCGGCCGGCTGGCAGCAGCGTCCACGCGCGGCCGATGCCGGCCCGGCGCGCGAGTTCACCCATCCTGATTACCGCGGCAGCTTCGGCATCATCGCCCCGTACTCGCGCGACTTCTGCAAGGGTTGCAACCGCCTGCGGGTCACCGCGCGCGGTGACCTTCGCTTGTGCCTGTTTGGTGATTTCGGCATTGCGTTGCGGCCTTTGCTGCAGTCCGACGATGACCACGACGCACTGCTTGCACGCATTACCACCCAGCTCGGCCTGAAGGCCGCCGGGCATGGGTTGCACCAGGGCCTGACCGGGCTCACCCCGCACCTGGCTTCCATTGGAGGATGAACAACACGATGAGTGGCGCGATGAATGCAGCCTTCCATATGGCCGATGTCCGCGACAAGCGCATCACCCGGCGCCGGGCCGTGGCGGTGGGAGAGTTGTTTGCCGGCCCGGTGGCGTACCCCTTGATCGTCGAACGCCGCTTGCCCAAGGGGGACGCGCTGATGATGGCGGAAATCGCCGGCCTGCAGGGCGCGAAGATGGCATCGGCGTTGATGCCGTTGTGCCATCCGCTGCCGCTTGAGCTGGTGCACGTGTACTGCGCGGCGGTGCCGGAGCGGCAGGCGATCCGCGTGTGGTGCGAATGCGCCAGCGAGGCCCGTACCGGTGTGGAAATGGAAGCGCTGGCGGGCGTGAATGCCGCGCTGCTCACCCTGTATGACCTGAGCAAGCCGGTGGAGCCGGCGTTGGAGATCGGCAGCATCCGCCTCCTGTTCAAGGAGGGCGGGAAGCGCGGGTTGTGGTTGCATCCGCAGGGCATGGATGACGAGGAGCGTGAACGCTTCAAGCCGCGCCCGCCGCGCGGCTTGCAGGGGGCACGCTGCGCGGTGCTCACCTTGAGCGACCGCGCCAGCCAGGGCACGTACGCCGACCAGTCCGGCCCCTTGCTGGTCGAAGGGTTGAAGGCGATGGGCGGCGTGGTCGACGCGGCGCAGGTGCTTGCTGATGGCATCGAGCCGCTTGCAGGCACCTTGCAGGCCCTGGCCGATTCGGGCGTGCGGGCTTGCCTGTGCACCGGCGGCACCGGATTGGGGCCGCGCGATCTCACACCGGAGGCCTTGCAGGCGGTGGGTGGGCGGCGCGTGGAAGGCCTGGCGGAAATGCTGCGCAGTCTGAGCGCGCAGCACACGCCGTTGGCCTGGCTCAGCCGGGCCGATGTGGTGCAGGTCGGCGGCATGCTGGTGTTCGCACTGCCCGGCAGCCCGCGTGCGGTCGGCCAGTGCCTGGAGATCATCCGCCCGGTACTGGGGCATGCGCTGGCGATGATGGACGGCCTCGGCCACGGCCAGCATCGCGAGACGGACGCATGATCAGCTACGCCGACGCCTTGCAGCACTTGATGGACGCCGCCTGGCCGATGCCGGTCGAACGTGTCGACGTGGCGCATGCCGAAGGACGGGTGCTGGCCGAGGCGGTGGGCAGCGTGCAGGATCTCCCCCCCTTCGACAACTCCGCCATGGACGGCTTTGCGTTGCGTGCCGATGGCGTGGAGATCGCCGCCGGCAGCAGCTTCACGGTTCAGGGATGGCAGGCCGCCGGTGATGCTGCGGTACAGGGAGGCAAGGGCGCCTGGGAGATCATGACCGGCGCGCACATGCCGGCCGGGTTGGACAGCGTGGTGCCGGTGGAGCAGGTGGAGGTGCTGGAAGCGCATCTGGACCGGCCGTTGCGCATCCGCTTGCGCGAGGCGGTCAGGCCGGGCCAGCACGTTCGCCTGAGAGGCCAGGACGTGGCACAGGGCGAGGTAGTGCTGCCGCAAGGCACGACGCTGGACGTCAATGCGGTCACCTTGCTGCATGCGCTTGGCATCACCACCGTGCAGGTCCCCCGCCGCCCGCCGGTGGCGGTGATCACCACCGGCAAGGAACTGGTCAGTGATGGGGCACAGGCTCTGGAGCCAGGGCAGATCCGCGACAGCAATCGCCCTTATCTGGTCAGGCGCCTGCAGCAGGCCGGCGCGGATGTCGTGTGGCAGGGCGCGGTGGGGGACGAACCCGCTATGTTCCTGCAGGCCCTGGACCAGGCGACGGCCGCCGGTGCGCGCGTGCTGATCAGCACCGGCGCGGTGTCGCAGGGCAGGTATGACTTCATTCCCGATGCACTGCGTGGCCGTGGCGCGCGCATCGTCTTCCACAAGGTCGCCATACGGCCGGGCAAACCGTTGCTGTTCGCGCGGCTTGCCGATGGCGCGTTGTACTTCGGCCTGCCAGGCAACCCGATTTCCGCTGCGGTGGGGCAGCGCTTCTTCGTGGAGCCGGTGCTGCGGCGCATGCTCGCGATGGTGGACGAGCAGGCGTTGCAGCTGCCCCTTCAGGCGGACCTGCGCAAGCCGCCGGGGTTGCGGGTGCATCTGCGCGCCCAGGTCGTGGCTGATGCCACGGGGAGCCTGTCGGTCAGGGTGCTTGCCGGTCAGGAATCCTTTCGTTTGAAAACCCAGCTCCACGCCAACGCCTGGGCGATCGTCGATGGCGCGGACGACGTTGTCCGCGCTGGGACACGCGTGCAGGTGCGGGGCCTGGGGCACCGCGATCCGGTGTGGTTGTTGATGCAGGAGATGTCATGAAGCAGATACAGGTGCAGTTGTTCGGCGCGTTCTCGGAACTGGACCCGAGCCGCGAGATCGTCGTACAGACTGAAGGCGAGCGGGTGGGCGACCTGCGCCGGGCGCTGCGTGCGTTGCTGGCCCGGCAATGGCCGCAGTTCAAGGCCGGGTTGCTCGACTATTCGGCGTTCGCCGATGAGCGCCAGGTGCTGCGGGACGGCGATCGCCTGCCCGAGGACGGGCGCGTGGCGATCCTGCCGCCAGTGAGTGGAGGCTGACATGGGCGGTCAACACGCGTGGAAGGTGGTGGACCGCACGGTCGCGGCCATTGACCCGGCCGAGGCCATCGCCGCGGTATCCGATGCGGGTTTCGGAGGCATCGACGTGTTCATCGGCAAGGTGCGCGACCTCAACCAGGGGCGTGCAGTGCGGGGCATTACCTACGACCTGTTCGAGCCCTTGGTGATGCAGGAGATCGGACGGTTGGTCGCCGAAGTGGAGGCGCAGTTCGGCCCTCGCGTCACGCTGTATGTCGCCCACGCCAAGGGGCGGTTGGCGGTGGGCGAGGTTGCGGTGGTGGTCGCGGCGGGAACGCCGCACCGGGATGCGGCGTTCCGCGCGTGCCGCCAACTGATCGAGTCGGTCAAGCACCGCCTGCCGATCTGGAAGCAGGAGCACTACGAAGATGGCGACAGCGCCTGGAGCGAAGGCTGCAGCCTGTGCCAGGACACAGCCGAAGTGGATGGCCATGCACACGCCCACGGCCAGCCAACCCACTGCTGAAGCCGGGGCGATCGCCGGTATCGTGCTGGCCGGTGGCCTGTCCTCGCGGATGGGCCGCGACAAGGCCCTGCTGCCATGGCAGGGCGTGCCGTTGCTGGTGCACATGCAGGCGTTGCTGCAACAGGCCGGTGCAGATCCGGTCCGGGTCAGCGGGGACTATCCGGCGTGGAACGGCATCGTTGATTGCGTGCCGCGCTGCGGCCCGCTGGGTGGGCTGTACAGCGCGTTACGTACGCTGGCCGATGGACCCGTCTGGGTGGTGCCGGTGGACATGCCACGACTGGATGCCCGCCTGTTGATGCAATTGCGTGACGCGCCCCACAGCCGCTGTGCGCGGTTCGTCGGGCAACCGCTGCCAATGCGGTTGAACATTGATGCCGCTTGTCGCAATCTTCTGGCGTCCATGCTCCAGGACCCGGACGGGCCCCGTTCGCTGCAGGCGCTGCAGCGGGAACTGGGCGTACTGGAGCTGCCGCTCGACGCGACTGATGCGGCACACCTGGTCAACTGCAATACCCCCGCACAATGGGAGGACGTTGCATCATGAAGATCCAGCTGCAGCAGCAATCGGTCCGCCTGCGAATCGACGAGGCGGAGCTTGCGCATCTGCTCGACGCTGATGTGCTTCGCAGCGTTACGTCCTTCGGTCCTGCCGGCGGTTTCTCGCTGGCGCTGCAACTGCAGGACGACAGCCATCCCGCACTGATGGCGGAGGGCGAAGGGTATCTGCTGAAGCTGCCACGCGAAGGGGTCCTCGCACTGGCTGCGCGCCTGCCCAGCCGTGATGGCGTCGCGTGGGACGTGCCTGCCGGCATGCAGGTGCTGCACGTGGAGTTCGACGTGGATGTACGTGACAGCATTCGCCAGCGAGGCGTCGCGCGCCGCGCCTGAGCATCGCATCGGCACTGCGTTTGACATTTGTCAGAGATACCCAACGAAAGCGCATTCGATTGATCTAGATCAACCCCGCCATCCGGCGCGCTCGGCCTAATGACGCCACGACGACGGGGAACACGCAGACACAGCAGCTCGTCGTCATTCCATAGCCCGGAGCCATGTATGACCGTCGATAGCGAACGTGCAACACGCAAGGACACCGCCGGACGCGTCATCACCGACTGGCGCCCGGAGGACCCTGCCTACTGGGAGCAGAAAGGGCAGCGGGTGGCAACGCGCAACCTGGTCATCTCGATCCCCGCGCTGCTGCTGGCGTTCTCGGTCTGGGTGATGTTCTCCGCCGTCTCGATCAGCCTGCCGCGCATCGGCTTCGATTTCACCACCGACCAGTTGTTCTGGCTGGTGGCCTTGCCCAGCCTGTCCGGCGCGACGCTGCGCATCTTCTATTCGTTCGTCATCCCGATCTTCGGCGGCCGGCGCTGGACCGCACTCTCCACTGCATCGTTGTTGCTGCCCACGCTGTGGCTGGGCTTTGCGGTGCAGAACCCGGCCACGCCGTTCTGGGTGTTCGTCTGCATCGCCATCCTGTGCGGCTTCGGCGGGGCCAACTTCTCCTCGTCGATGTCCAACATCTCCTTCTTTTACCCGAAGCAGCGACAGGGCATGGCGCTGGGCCTGAACGCCGGGCTGGGCAACGTCGGGGTGTCGGTCTCGCAGCTGGTCATCCCGCTGGTGATCACGGTCGGCGTGTTTGGTGCGCTCGGAGGAAAGCCGCAGCCGCTGGTTGATGGCAGCGGGCAGATGTTCCTGCAGAACGCCGGCTTCATCTGGGTGCCGGCGATCGCGATTGCTGCGGTGGCGGCCTGGTTCGGCATGAACGACCTGACCAGTGCGCGCTCGTCCTTCTCCGAGCAGGCGGTGATCTTCCGACGCAAGCACAACTGGTTGATGTGTTGGCTGTACATCGGCACGTTCGGTTCCTACATCGGCTTCTCGGCCGGGTTCCCGATGCTGGTCAAGAGCCAGTTCCCGGACGTCAACCCGATGACCTACGCCTTCATCGGACCGTTGCTCGGAGCGCTGATGCGCTCGGTCGGCGGCAGCATGGCTGACCGCTGGGGCGGCGCGCGCCTGACGTTCTGGGTGTTCGCGCTGATGATCGCGGCAGTGTTCGGTGTGCTGCAGTTCCTGCCAAACCACGGTGTGGGCGGCAGCTTCCCGGGATTCCTGGTGTCGTTCATGGCCCTGTTCGTGCTCAGCGGCATCGGCAACGGCACCACGTTCCGGATGATCCCGGTGATCTTCCGGACGCTGCACGAACGCCGGTCGGCCGGCGCCGATGCCGAGGGAAAGAAGGCTGCCGCGCACCAGGCCAGCATCGAGTCCGCCGCGGTGGTGGGGTTCTCCGGGGCCATCGGCGCCTACGGTGGGTTCTTCATCCCGAAGAGTTACGGCTCGTCGATCACCCTGACCGGTGGTCCCGACATGGCGCTGTACGGATTCATTGCGTTCTACATCACCTGCCTGGCCGTTACCTGGTGGTGGTACTACCGGCGCGGGGCCGAGACCCCCTGCTGACAACGCAGTGCACCGCAGCCAGATCACACACATAGCCACGATGCAGAAGTCCGCGAAGGGAGATTCACCATGAGCTATTTCCTGGATCGCTTGCAGTTTTTCAAGCGTGACCCACAACCCTTTGCCGATGGCCACGGGTTCAGCAAGAGCGAGAGCCGTGACTGGGAGAACAGTTACCGCGCCCGCTGGCAGTACGACAAGATCGTGCGTTCCACCCACGGCGTGAACTGCACCGGCTCGTGCAGCTGGAAGATCTACGTCAAGAACGGGCTGGTCACCTGGGAAACCCAGCAGACCGATTACCCGCGCACGCGCCCGGACCTGCCCAACCACGAGCCGCGCGGGTGCCCGCGTGGCGCCAGCTACTCCTGGTACCTGTACAGCGCCAACCGCCTGAAGTACCCGCTGATCCGCGGCACGCTGCTGCGCATGTGGCGGCAGGCGCGCAAGACGATGTCGCCGGTGGAGGCATGGGCCAGCATCGTCGCCAGCCCGGAGAAGTCGCGCGAGTACAAGCGCCGGCGTGGCATGGGCGGCTTCGTGCGGCTGTCGTGGGACGAGGCCAACGAGATCATCGCCGCCTCCAACCTGCACACGGTGAAGGAGTACGGCCCGGATCGCGTGGTTGGCTTCTCGCCGATCCCGGCGATGTCGATGGTTTCCTATGCCGCCGGTGCCCGCTACCTGTCGTTGCTGGGCGGTGCCTGTCTGTCGTTTTACGACTGGTACTGCGACCTGCCGCCGGCGTCGCCGCAGATCTGGGGCGAGCAGACCGACGTGCCTGAATCGGCCGACTGGTACAACAGCCGCTACATCATTGCCTGGGGTTCGAACGTGCCGCAGACGCGCACGCCCGACGCGCACTTCTTCACCGAGGCACGCTACAACGGCACCAAGACCGTGGCGGTGTGCCCGGACTACTCCGAGCTGGCCAAGCTCACCGATCACTGGCTGCATCCCAAGCAGGGCACCGACGCGGCATTGGCGTTCGCCTTCGGCCACGTGATCCTGCGCGAGTTCCATGTCGACCGGCCTTCGCAGTACTTCCAGGACTACTGCCGGCAGTACTCGGACATGCCGATGCTGGTGCACATCGAGCAGCGTGCCGACGGCCGTCAGGTGCCAGGGCGCTTCCTGCGCGCCAGTGAACTGGGCGGGCTGGGGGAGACCAACAATCCGGAATGGAAGACGCTCGCCTTCGACGAGAACAGCGGTGACCTCACTGTTCCGAACGGCTCGATCGGGTTCCGCTGGGGCGAGAAGGGCAAGTGGAACATCGAGGAGAAGGCCAGTGATGGCCACCCGACACGCCTGCGCCTGAGCCTTGCAGACGCACATGAAGGCATCGAAGCAGTGAGCTTCCCGTACTTCGGTGGCGTGGAGAGTGACGGCTGGACCGCAGCGCCGTTCGAGGACGTGCTGGAACGGAACATCCCCGTGCGTCGCCTGCAGTTGGCCGATGGCAGCAGCGCGCTGGTGGCGACCGTCTACGACCTGCTGCTGGCTCAGTACGGCGTGGATCGTGGCTTCGGCGGCGGCAATGTCGCGCGCAGTTTCGACGAGAACGTGCCGGGCACGCCGGCGTGGCAGGAGCGGATCACCGGTGTGCCCCGCGCCGAGGTAATCGAGATCGCCCGCGAGTTCGCACGCACCGCCGACAAGACGCATGGCCGCAGCATGATCATCGTCGGCGCCGGCATGAACCACTGGTTCCACAACGACATGAACTATCGCGGCCTGATCAACATGCTGGTCATGTGCGGCTGCGTGGGGCAGACCGGTGGCGGCTGGGCGCACTATGTGGGTCAGGAGAAGCTGCGTCCCCAGACCGGTTGGCAACCGCTGGCCTTCGGCCTGGACTGGAGCCGCCCGCCGCGGCAGATGAACGGTACCTCGTTCTTCTACTTCAATACCGGGCAATGGCGCTACGAGAAGCTGCAGGTGGACGAGCTGCTGTCGCCGCTGGCCGATGCCAGCAAGTACAGCGGCAGCCTGGCCGACCTCAACCTGCGCGCGGTGCGCATGGGCTGGCTGCCGTGTGCGCCGCAGCTTGATCGCAACCCGCTGGCATTGGTACGCGAGGCCGAGCAGGCCGGCGTCGCCCCGGCCGACTACGCGCTGGGCAAGTTCAAGGACGGTTCGCTGGACTTCGCCTTCGCCGACCCGGATGCCGCACAGAACCACCCGCGCATGATGTTCATCTGGCGCTCCAACCTGCTGGGCTCCTCGGGCAAGGGCCACGAGTACATGCTGCGCCACCTGCTCGGCACCCGCCATGGCCTGCAGGGCAAGGACCTGGGCGAGATGGGGGCGATCAAGCCGGAGGAAGTGAAATGGCGTGACGAGGCACCGGAGGGCAAGCTCGACCTGCTGGTCACGCTCGACTTCCGCATGTGCACCACCGCGCTTTACTCGGACATCGTGTTGCCCACCGCCACCTGGTACGAGAAGGACGACCTCAACACCTCGGACATGCACCCATTCATCCATCCGCTGTCCAAGGCGGTGGACCCGGCCTGGGAATCGCGTAGCGACTGGGAGATCTTCAAGGGCGTGGCCCGATCGGTGAGCGAGATGGCGCCGGGCGTGCTCGGGGTGGAGAAGGACCTGGTGCTGGTCCCGACCCTGCATGACAGCCCGAACGAGCTGGGCATGCCATTCGGCGTCACCGACTGGAAGAAGGGCCAGTGCGAGGCTGTCCCGGGCAAGACCATGCCGAACATGGCGGTGGTCGAGCGCGACTATCCCAACCTGTACCGCAAGTTCACCTCGCTGGGCCCGCTGCTGGACAAACTCGGCAACGGTGGCAAGGGCATGAGCTGGGATACAAGGCACGAGGTGGAATTCCTCGGCAAGCTCAACCACACCGTGCGCGACGCCGGCGTCAGCCAGGGCCGCCCGGCCATCGACACGGCCATCGATGCGGCCGAGGTGATCCTGCACCTGGCCCCGGAAACCAACGGCCATGTCGCGGTCAAGGCGTGGGAGTCGCTGGGCACATTCACCGGCCGTGAGCACACCCATCTTGCGGTGGGCAAGGAGCACGAGGCGATCCGCTTCCGTGACATCCAGGCGCAGCCGCGCAAGATCATCTCCTCGCCGATCTGGTCCGGCCTGGAAGACGACAACGTCAGCTACAACGCCGGCTACACCAACGTGCACGAACTGATTCCGTGGCGCACGCTCACCGGGCGCCAGCAGTTCTACCAGGACCACGAATGGATGATCGACTTCGGTGAAGCGTTGATGGGCTACCGTCCGCCGGTCAATACGCGCACGGTGGAACCGCTGCTCAACCAGCGTCCGAACGGCAACAAGGAGATCGTGCTGAACTGGATCACGCCGCACCAGAAGTGGGGCATCCACAGCACCTACAGCGACAACCTGATCATGCAGACGCTGTCACGCGGTGGCCCGATCGTATGGCTCAGCGAGGATGATGCGCGCAGCGCCGGCATCGAGGACAACGACTGGATCGAGTTGTTCAACGTCAATGGCGCCATCGCCGCCCGTGCGGTGGTCAGCCAGCGCGTGATGCCCGGCATGGCGATGATGTACCACGCGCAGGAACGCATCATCAACGTTCCCGGCTCGGAGATCACCGGCACCCGCGGCGGCATCCACAACTCGGTGACCCGCATCGTGCTCAAGCCCACCCACATGATCGGCGGCTACGCCCAGCTGGCGTGGGGGTTCAATTACTACGGCACGTGCGGCACCAACCGCGATGAGTTCGTGATCGTGCGCAAGATGGAAAAGGTCGATTGGCTGGACGGCGAAGACGCCGTGGTGGCAGCACGGGAGGTGGTGTGATGAAAGTACGTGCACAGATCGCGATGGTGCTGAACCTGGACAAGTGCATCGGCTGCCATACCTGCTCGATCACCTGCAAGAACGTATGGACCTCGCGTGAGGGCGTGGAGTACGCCTGGTTCAACAACGTGGAGACCAAGCCGGGCATCGGCTACCCGAAGGAATGGGAGAACCAGGACAAGTGGAACGGGGGGTGGGTACGCACGCGTGCCGGCAAACTGGTACCGCGCGCCGGTGGCCGCTGGCGGATGCTGGCCAAGATCTTCTCCAACCCGGACCTGCCGCAGATCGACGACTACTACGAGCCGTTCGATTTCGACTACCAGCACCTGCATGACGCGCCGGAGGTCAAGCATCAGCCTACCGCGCGGCCGCGCTCGCTGATCAGCGGGCAGCGCATGGAGAAGATCGAATGGGGCCCCAACTGGGAGGAAATCCTGGGGACGGAGTTCTCCAAGCGCGCCCGCGACTACAACTTCGACAAGGTGCAGAAGGAGATCTACGGCGCCTTCGAGAAGACCTTCATGATGTACCTGCCGCGCCTGTGCGAGCACTGCCTGAATCCGGCCTGCGTCTCGGCCTGTCCGTCCGGGGCGATCTACAAGCGCGAGGAGGACGGCATCGTGCTGATCGACCAGGACAAGTGCCGCGGTTGGCGCATGTGCGTGTCGGCCTGCCCGTACAAGAAGATCTACTACAACTGGAAGAGCGGTAAGTCCGAGAAGTGCATCTTCTGCTACCCGCGCATCGAGATGGGCGAGCCCACCGTGTGCTCGGAGACCTGCGTGGGTCGCATCCGCTACCTGGGTGTGATGCTGTACGACGCCGACCGCATTGCCGAGGCCGCATCGGTGGCCGCCGAGAAGGACCTGTACCAGGCGCACCTGGATATCTTCCTGGACCCGAACGATCCGGCCGTCATCGCGGCCGCGCGCAACGAGGGAATCCCCGACAACTGGCTGGAGGCCGCCCGGCAATCGCCGGTATACAAGCTGGCCATCGACTGGAAGCTGGCATTGCCGCTGCATCCGGAATACCGCACCTTGCCGATGGTGTGGTACGTGCCGCCGCTGTCCCCCATCCAGTCGGCCGCAGAGCGGGGACATGTGGGCATGAATGGTGAGTTGCCAGACGTTGCCTCGCTGCGGATCCCGGTCCGCTACCTGGCCAACATGCTTTCGGCCGGTGACGAAGCGCCGGTGGTGCGCGCCCTGGAGCGCCTGATGGCCATGCGCGCCTGGCGCAGGGCGATGAACGTGGATGGGGTGGAGGACCTGCGTGCGCTGGAGCAGACCGGCCTGACGGTCGCCCAGGCCGAGGACATGTACCGCTACCTGGCCATCGCCAACTACGAGGATCGCTTCGTGATTCCCAGTGGGCACCGCGAGTACGCCAACGACGCCTTCGGCGAGCGGGGCGGCTGTGGCTTCACGTTCGGAAACGGCTGCAACGGCGACAGCCCTGCCGACCTGTTCAGCCAACGCAAGAGCACCACCTATGAGGTGCACCCCAACCGCCAGCACCGCCATGAGGTGATCAAATGAGCCTGCTCAAGTTGATCGGGGTGTTGCTGGACTATCCGCGCGATGAGCTGTGGCAGCACGGGGAGGAACTGCGCCAGGCCTGCGACGAACCCGCGCTGTCGCCGGCCCGCCGCGCGCAGTTGCGGGCGTTCGTGGACCAGCTGCTGGGCAGCGACACACTGGATGCGCAGTCGGCGTGGCTGGCCACCTTCGACCGGGGCAGGGCGATGAGCCTGCTGTTGTTCGAACACATCCATGGTGAATCCCGCGACCGCGGGCAGGCGATGGTGGACCTGGTGGATGCCTACCGCCGTAACGGCTTTGCGCTCAGCGCCAAGGAGCTGCCGGACTACCTGCCATTGCTGCTGGAATACCTCTCGCATCGCCCACAGGCCGAAGCCAAGGATTGGCTGCACCACATCGGCCACATCGCCGGCATGCTCGCAGCCCGCGCGGCCGAGCGCGAACTGCCGCATGCGGTGCTGCTGGAAATCCTGGTCGAGGCCGGTGAAGGCAGGGTGGACCTGGCCCTGCTGCGCCAGCGCGCCGGCGAGGAAGTGCGCGACGACACCGCCGAAGCCATGGATGCGCTCTGGGAGGAGGAAGCCGTGCGCTTCGGCAGCGAGGCCCCGTCCGAAGACTGCAAACCGCCACATCGTTCACCGGCACGCGCCGTGCACCGGGAGATCCAGCCATGATGAGCTACTACCTGCACCAATTCGCCTTCCAGTACTACCCCTACATCGCCGTCGCGGTGTTGCTGATCGGCAGCTGGGCACGCTATGACAGGGCCATGTACACCTGGCGCACCGGCTCGAGCCAGTTGTTGTCCGACCGTGGCATGCGCATCGGCAGCAATTGTTTCCACATTGGCATCCTGGCCATCCTCGGCGGTCACCTGGTCGGCCTGCTGACCCCGCATGCGCTGTACGAGCACTTCATCACCTCCTCGCAGAAGCAGCTGTTGGCGATGGTGGTGGGCGGCTTCTTCGGTGCGCTGTGCTTCGTCGGCATCAGCATCCTGCTGGTGCGGCGCCTGACCAACGCGCGCGTGCGTGCCACCGGCAACGTCGGTGACACCCTGGTGCTGGTGCTGCTGTTCGCGCAGCTGTGCTTGGGGCTATACAGCATCAAGGCCTCGGCCGGGCACATGGATGGCGGCGTGATGGTGATGCTGGCCGAGTGGGCGCAGCACATCGTGACCTTCCGTGCCGGCGCCGCGGACTTCATCACCGACGTCAACTGGGTCTACAAGGCCCACATCTTCCTGGGCCTGACCCTGTTCCTGATCGCCCCGTTCACCCGGCTGGTGCATGTGTGGAGCATTCCGGTCAGCTACCTGTGGCGTCCGTACCAGGTGGTACGCCGCCGTCAGGCCACGCTGCGCTATGGGCCGAGGGAGTAAGCCATGGGCACGCTGCCGAAGATCCTGCCGATCACGATCATCGATTCGGCCCAGCCGGTGCCCGCCGAAGCGGGCCACCACCACGACGACACGGGACAAGGCCCACGCTCGCTGGGGCAGCCGGCGCCTTGCCACCTGTTCGTTGATGGCCTGGCCATCAGTGAAGCCGACATCGCCCGCGAGATGCAGTTCCACCGGGCCATGCGCCCGGAGCAGGCACGCGCCGACGCCGCCCGTGCGTTGGTGGTGCGCGAGCTGCTGCGGCGCGAGGCTCAGCGCCTCGGGCTGGAAGAGGGGCAGGGCGATGGCCACCCGACCGACGAGGAAGCACGCATCCAGCGCCTGATCGAACAGGTATTGGAGGATCGTGTTCCCAGCGAGGAAGATTGCCGACGCTATTTCAGCCAGAACCCGGAGCGCTTCCGCTCGCCGGACCGCATCCGGGTTCGGCACATCCTGCTGGCGGCGCCGGCCGATGATGTCGCCGGGCGCTTCAAGGCACGTACCGAGGCCGAGAAAGTGATCGCCGAGTTGCAGGTACAACCGCATCTGTTCGCCGATCTGGCGGCCCGTCATTCACAGTGCCCATCGAGCACCGAGGGCGGGGAGCTGGGCTGGCTGCAGCGTGGCCAGACCACCCCCGAGTTCGACCGCCAGGTATTCCGGCTGCGCCAGGGCCTTGCGGGGTTTCCGGTGGAGTCGCGATGGGGATACCACGTGGTGAACGTGGACGCGCACGAGGCCGGCGTGGCATTGGGCTTCGAGCAGGTGTTGCCGCAGATCCGCGATTACCTGGAGCTGCAGGTGCGCCAGCGTGATGTGCAGCAGTTCCTGCTGGAACTGCGCGAGCGCTACCCGGTCAGCGGGCTGGACGAAATCGAGGCCCAGGCCGAGTAAGTTGTTTTCCTGAAGGAGTGGCGATGAGCCAGAATCTGCAATCGGTCCCCCACGGCCAGCAGCAGCGTGCCCTGTGGTTGAGTACCTTCGCGTTCACCGTGTGTTTCGCGGTATGGATGATCTTCTCGATCATCGGCATCCAGATCAGCCAGCAGCTGGGGCTGAACGACACCCAGTTCGGCTTGTTGATCGCCACGCCGGTGCTGACCGGCTCGCTGAGCCGGGTGTTCCTCGGCATCTGGGCCGACCAGTTCGGTGGGCGCAAGGTGCTGGTGCTGGTGATGCTGTGTGGCGCGGTAGCGACCTGGATGCTCACCTATGCGCACACCTACCCGCAGTTCCTGTTCGCGGCGCTGTGCGTCGGCATCGCCGGCGGCAGCTTTTCGGTGGGCGTGGCCTATGTTTCCAAGTGGTTCCCGGCCAGCAAGCAGGGCACCGCGCTGGGCATCTTCGGTGCCGGCAACATCGGCTCGGCGGTCACCAAGCTGCTGGCGCCGATGGTGATGGTGGCCGCCGGCTGGACCATGGTGGCCAAGGTCTGGGCGGTCGGTCTGGCGGTGGCGGCGGTGCTGTTCTTCCTGTTCAGCAAGGAAGACCCGCAACTGGAGCAGCGCCGGCGCGATGGCGTCAAGCCGATGCCGTTCGCCGAGCAGATGGCACCGCTGAGGAACCTGCAGGTCTGGCGATTCTCGCTGTATTACTTTTTCGTGTTTGGGGGCTTCGTGGCGTTGGCGTTGTGGCTGCCGCACTACCTGGTGGGGGCCTATGGCATGGAGGTGGGAACTGCCGGCATGCTGGCGGCGTGCTATTCGATCCCGGCAAGCCTGTTCCGCGTGGTGGGGGGCTGGCTGTCCGACCGCATCGGAGCACGGCGGGTGATGTACTGGACGTTTGGCGTCTCGGCGTTGTGCACCTTCCTGCTGGCCTATCCGGACACGGTCTACGTGGTGAAGGGCATCCACGGCGAGCTGCGCTTCCACCTGGCCATCGGCGTGACCCTGTTCACCGTGCTGGTGTTCGTGCTGGGCTTCTTCATGTCGCTGGGCAAGGCGGCGGTCTACAAGCACATCCCGGTGTATTACCCGCAGCACGTGGGTGCGGTGGGTGGCGTGGTGGGCATGATCGGCGGGCTGGGGGGCTTCATCCTGCCCATCGTGTTCGGCGCCCTGAACGATGCCATCGGCATCTGGAGCAGCTGCTTCATGCTGTTGTTCGTGGTGGTCGCCGCCGCGCTTGCGTGGATGCACCATGCGATCCGCCGCATGGAACGCAGGAACTTCCCGCAGCTGGACACGCAGACCGATCTGCCCGAGGCGATCGAGGCTGCGCGGGTGGCTTCATCCTCGCGCGCTTGATCCAGATCAGGGAAATCCCCGGACAGGCACGCAAGGATGTACGCCACGTCATTCGAGGCTCCCATGGTGGAACGCACCCTGTCACTCAGCAGCGTGTTGCATCAGCCGGTCCATGTGCTGTATCCGTCGCCTGACCAGTTCAGCACCGGTTTTGGCGACGCCGGCTGGCGGACGGCGATCAGGGCCAGCAACGAACACCTGATCCCACGGGGGCTGACCCTGGCATTCCAGGCGCCCCGGCGGCAACCGGCCGGGGATGCGCAGGCATACATGCAGGCCATGCTGGCCAGCCTGCAGCTGCACCGCGCAGCGCTGGCCGAGGACCGGGAGGTGGTGGCGGTCGTCCTGCGACGCGGACTGGCGGAGTTGCTGACGCCGGCCTTGCTGGGCCACCTGCTGGACGCGGTACCGCAGCACCTGCGGACCGTGGCAAGGCCGCAGGTCGAGGTACGGTTGGATGCCGGCAGCGGCATCGCGCCGGATGCGCTGCGCCAGGTTGGCTGCACCCGCCTGAACATCCTTGATAGCGCCGATGCGGACGGGCCGGCGTTGCTGCGTCGAGCCCAGCAGGCCCGCTTCACCGCCTGCTACTACCAGTTGTCGGTACCGTCGCAGGACGACCGGGCATTCCTGCCGCGCCTGCACGCAGTGCTGGCGTTGGCCCCCGAACGCATCCTGCTGCCATCCCCGCGTCATCTTCCGCCAGCCCCCGCGGTGGACGGCTGGTGGCGCGCCTGGCAGGACGTGTTGGCGGCCGGCTACCTGCCAATGGGCGCAGACCACTACCAGCGCGCGGACTGCGCGCATCCGGAGCGTCGCGGTGACGGGATCCGGCACTGCGACATGGCCGGGGTGCCGCGCCGCGATCGCAGCGACTTCATCGGCATCGGACTGGGCGCCTGCAGCCAGATCGGCGACGTGCTGTGCCGCCAGGAGCAGGACCTGGGGCGCTGGCTGGCCCGGCTGGATTCCGGGCACCCGGGCATCGTGTCGGGGTTGATCCTCTCCGAGGACGAGCGACTGGCCGACGAGGCAGTACAGAGCATCGCCTGTGACCACGCGCTGGACGTGGCCGCCTTCGAGTGGCGCAACGGCCTGCGCGTGGGAGAGTGTTTCGGGGAGGCGCTCGCCAGCCTGTCACCCTTCGTCGAGCAGGGGTGGCTGCGACATGACGGACGCATGCTGCGCCTTCAACATGAAGGCCAACTGCTGTGGCGTATGATCGCCGCGTGCTTTCGCCCATCCGCCGAAACCACCTGAATGCAAAAGATGTCACCGATCCAGCCACCGCGCGGTGCAAGCGCCGCAAAGACGCCAAACCCGGCCGCCGCCAGTGACGGCGATGCCCTGCATTTCTGCAGCACCTGTGCGTTCTCCGATGCCTGCATGTCGCAAGGCTACGACAAGGCCGCGTTGTCCGAACTGCATGTCCTGGTCGATCACGTCGGCCCTTACCAGGCCGGTGATTACATCTTCCGCGCCGGCGAGCCCTTCGATTCGATCGCGGCCGTGCGTGCCGGCATGGTCAAGACCTTCGTCGATGACAGCCTGGGCAACGAGCAGGTGCTCGGCTTCAGCCTTCCCGGCGAGGTGATCGGGCTCAACGCCATCCATGGCTCGCGCTACCCATGCAACGCCGTGGCGCTGGATACCGTGCACCTGTGCCGCATCTCGTTTCCCAAGATCAGCTCGCTGGCCGCGCGCATGCCGGGGCTGCAGGCCAAGCTGTTCAGCCTGCTCAGCGCGGAAATCGGCAAGGCCGCGCTGTTGGCGGCCAATTACCGGACCGAGGAGCGCATGGCCGCGTTCCTGCTGGACACCTCGGCGCGCTATGCCCGTCGAGGCTTTTCCGCAACCCGGTTCAATCTCACGATGAGTCGCACCGAGATCGCCAACTACCTGCGCATGGCACCGGAGACCGCCAGCCGCGTGCTGCGGCGGCTCAGCGACGACGGCGTCATCGCGGTCAAACAACGCGAAATCATTTTGCTGCAGCCCGAACGTCTGGCACAAATGGCGGCAAGCGACGACTCCCCCACCTGATCCCTGACGGAACCGCACATGATCCGCACCTGGCTTGCCTGCCTGCTGTTGTTCACCAGCGCCACCGCGTCGGCCGAGGACCTGACCGTATCGGCGGCATCCAGCCTGACCGAGAGCTTCCGCGAGATCGCGGTGGCCTACGAGAAGGCCCACCCCGGCACCAGGGTGGACCTGAACTTCGCTGCCTCCGGCGTGTTGTTGCAGCAGATCGCACGTGGCGCGCCGGTGGATGTGTTCGCCTCGGCGGACCAGGCCACGATGGACCAGGCGGCGACCCAGGGGCTGCTGGAGCCGGGTACCCGCCAGGTGTTCGCGCACAACAGCCTGTGGGTGGTGGTGCCGCCGCAGGCCCGGCAGCGGCCCGCCAACCTGGCGGCGTTGGCGGGCGCCGGCTTCGAGCGCATCGCCATCGGCAATCCGGACAGCGTCCCGGTGGGACGCTACGCACGCGGCGCGCTGCAACAGGCCGGGCTGTGGTCGGCACTGCAGGCCAAGGTGATCACCACCCAGAATGTGCGCCAGTCGCTGGACTACGTGGCGCGCGGGGAGGTTGACGCCGGCTTTGTGTACGCCACCGACGCGCAGGCGATGCCCGACCGGGTGCAACGCGCTTTCCAGGTGCCTGTCGATGGCGACATCAGCTATCCCCTGGCGCAGGTGAAGGGAAGCAGCAAGGCCGCGCAGGCCCAGCGCTTCATTGCCTACGTGCGTTCGGCGGCAGGGCAGGCGATCCTGCAGCGCCATGGCTTCGGCAGCCCTTGATCGATGGACCTGGACTGGAGCGCGCTGTGGCTGTCATTGAAGGTGGCCGGATGGGCCACGGCGATCAACCTGGTCGTCGGCGTCGCATTGGGGGCCTTGCTGGCACGCCGGCGATTTCCCGGGCGTGAACTGCTGGATACGCTGCTGACGCTGCCGATGGTGCTGCCGCCCACGGTGCTCGGGTACTACCTGCTGGTGCTGGTGGGCCGGAACGGTCCCCTCGGCGCCTGGCTGCAGGAGGTATTCGGCATCAACCTGGTGTTCACCTGGCAGGGCGCGGTGATCGCCGCGGCCATCGCTTCGCTGCCACTGGTATTCAAACCTGCGCGGGCGGCGTTTGAGGGCGTCGACCCGCAACTGGAGCAGGCTGGTCGCACGCTGGGTGTTTCCGGGATTGCGTTGTTCCTGCGGGTGACGTTGCCATTGGCGTGGCGCGGCATCCTGGCCGGGCTGCTGCTGGCGTTCGCGCGTGCCATGGGCGAGTTCGGCGCGACCATCATGGTGGCCGGCAGCATCCCCGGCCGTACCCAGACGTTGTCCATCGCCATCTACGAAGCCGTACAGGCGGGCAATGACGGACGGGCCAATGCCTTGGTGCTGCTGACCTCGGTGGTCTGCATCGTGGTCCTGCTGCTTGCCGCACGCCTGGCGCGCGGCCGTCAGGGAGGGCTGCGTGATGTGGCTTGACCTGGATATCGGGCAGCGGTTTGGTTCGGGCACATCCGCGTTCGCATTGCAGGTGACGCTGCGTTGCTCCCAGCAGCGGGTGGTGCTGTTTGGCCCGTCCGGCGCTGGCAAGAGCCTCACGCTCAAGGCCGTGGCCGGCCTGTTGCGGCCGGAGCGGGGGCATGTGCGGGTGCACGGGAAGACATTGTTCGACGCCGCCGGTCACACGCATGTGCCGCCGCAACGGCGGGGGCTGGGCTATGTCTTTCAGGACTACGCGTTGTTCCCGCACCTGAGCGTGCGCCAGAACGTGGCCTTCGGCCTGCACGCGGGCTGGCTCAATCCACGCCGTGGCGCGCGCGATCCGAGGGTTGAACAGTGGCTGCAGGCGTTTCGCATCGACCATCTGGGCGACCAGTACCCGGACCAGATCTCGGGTGGGCAACGCCAGCGCACCGCGCTGGCGCGGGCCTTGGTCACTGGCCCGGGTGCACTGCTGCTCGACGAGCCGTTCGCCGCGTTGGATCACACCCTGCGCAGCCATCTGCGCCGGGAGCTGGAAGCGGTGCTGGACCGCACCGGCATTCCCATGCTCCTGATCAGCCATGACCCGGAGGACATGGAGGTGTTCGGCCAGCAGGTCGTGCAGTTGTCCGAAGGCCGGGTGCTGGACTGAGCCGGGCAGGGTCAGCATTGCGTCCAGGCGCCGGCGCAGTCAGGTAACGCCGACGCGCTCAGTCCAATCCGGCGAGGGCCCGGGCAAAGCGCATCGCACTGCCTTCGGCCAACGGAAAGGACAACGACGGTTCGAGGATCTCCAGTTCCAGCAGCTGTGGCTGGCCGTCGTCGGCATGGATCAGGTCGACCCGGGCATACAGTAGCGGCGCATCGAGGCCGAGGGTGCGGCTTGCTGCCTGCAGCGCGGCACTGGCCAGTGCGCGTTCGGTGGCGGTCGCCTCGCATGCGGAAAGGAAGCCCAGGCTCGGGGCGTTGGTGGTGCCGTCGCGGGCCAGCAGCGCGGCCTTGCGGATCGCGTGGCTATAGATGCCGTTGATGTAGACCAGGTCGGTCTCGCCCTGCCGTTCGATCGATGCCAGATACGGCTGCAGGATGACGCTGTGGCCCGCGCCCAGCAGGGTCTCTGCGTGCTGCAGTGCCTGCATCGCATCGGCGCGCAGGAACCGTCGCACATTGCGCGAGGATGCACCGACCGTTGGCTTGGCGACGAGTTCATCCAGGCCGGGGTGCGCCTGCAGGAACGCGTCGAGCATCGTCTGCGCCGATGCCTTCGATTCGATGAAGGTGCTGGGAATCACTGCCATGCCGGCCTTGGCGAGGTCGGCCAGGTAATGCTTGTCGAGCGACCAGCGCACGGCCGGCAGCGGGTTCACCAGGCGGCTGACCTTGCTGACGTGTGCGCACCAGTCCAGGAAGGCGTCGGGGCGGCGGGTGTAGTCCCAGGGAGAGCGCAGCACCACGTGGCTGAAGCGGGACCAGTCCTGGTCCGGGTCATCCCAGTTGCAGATGTGGACATCCAGCGCCAAGGCCTGGCAGGCATCGCGCAGTGGCGGCATGTCGTAGTCGTCGTCGAGGCTGGTGGCGTCGGTAATCAGGGCAAGGGTGGTCACGGAGGGCACTGTATGGGGGAAGCGGGCTTGTGCAGGATATATGGCAGGGCGCCCTGGCGGCATCGGCGACAACCGATGTCCTCGGCAAGGCACGGAGACGGTTATGTCGTGCCACGACATTGGCTATTCTCCACTCCTGCCCTTCGCGGCGAGGAACGCTTCCAGGGGAAGGGATTGAGCAGTCTCCAGCACACATATCGTTACCTGCAGCCATCAGCCTGGCAGGAAGCCGCCGGGCCACGACTGACGCTGGAAACCAGTGGGATGGCCGGCAATCCACATCCGCACTTCTTCGAGGGCAGGCTACTGCAGCCGCGACTGGTCGCCGAACTGCTGACAGCGGTGCAGTTGATCGTGGGCAGCCGCTTCTTCACTCCGCCCAACAGCGTGGCCCGCGCCATTGCCCTGGCGGACCCGGTGGTTACCTGTGGCGGGCAGGTGCTGCGTTTCGAGGGCTTTTCCTCGTGCTGCAGCGCCTATATCCGCGTGGACCTGCTACCGGCATCCTACGACGGCGAAGTGGTGGGCAAGGGCACCACCAACGTCGACTTCAACGCGCCGATGCGTGCTGCACTGGCGCGGCTGCGCGATGCTGATGGGCTGCAACTGGCCGTCGGGCGCGACGCTGTGCAGCTACGTTCGGCCGGTGCCGAGGTGGTCGAACGCAAAGTGGCACTGCCGACCCGATGGCTGCGCGGCATGGTGGAGGTGCAGTCCTACCAAGCGAGCATGCAGCCCTGCTTCAGCGCGACCGCCGTGGAAGCACTGCGCCTGCTGCGCAGCCTGCCCAAGGCCTCGACCCGGCGCACGCCGTTGTGGATCGCGCGGATGGGCGGCGGTCTGGCCGCGTCGACCCGGCAAACACCCGGCGCGGTGCGGTTGACGGAAACCGCGCGCCTGCGCGTGCTTGGGTTGCTGCTACCCCGTGCCAAGGGCCTGCAGGTTCACGCTGATGCGCAGCAGCAGGCCTGCACCTGGGTGCTGGATTTCGGCAGCGCCCGCCTGAGCCTGGTACTGAGCAGCGAGGTCTGGCGTGGTTTCTCCGGTGAAGGACAGGCGCTGACAGCCTTGATGCAGGCCAGTACAGGTAACGCCGCCGAGCTGGCATGTGTCCGTGCTTCGTTGAATTGGCAGGCGGCGATCGATGCGGCCGCACTGGCTGCCGGGTGCAATAGCAGCGTGGATCGCGTGACCGATGCGCTGCGCGTGCTGGGAGCTTCGGGGCTGGTGGGCTTCGACGTCAGCGAAGGCGCCTACTTCCATCGCGTGCTGCCGTTCGACCTGAGCCTGATGGAGGACCTGCACCCGCGTCTGGCCGAAGCACGCCAGCTGTTGGAGGAAGGTGCGGTGACGCTGGTCAGCGCCCAGCCGCTGGCTGCCACCATTGCCAGCGGGGGCGTGTGGCACCGCGTGTGGGAAGTCGACGAGCAGTTGCATTGCACCTGCCCGTGGTTCGCCCGTCATCAAGGGCAGCGGGGCCCCTGCAAGCACGTGCTGGCGGCCTCGGCCCTGCGTACGCTCGATCATTGAACCAAGGAACTGCCTGGATGGCACAGAATTTCGTACCGGAAACTGCGCTGGAATCGGCGGTCTACGCTGGTGATTATCCGCAGACCCTGACCCTGTTGCGTATCCTCGACCGGGAACAGAGACGTGCGCACCGGTCCAGTGTGCGCCGCATGAAGAAGCTGTTGGACGCGGCGCGCTGGAACAGCCGTGACGAGAATTACGCCGGCTGGGGTGTGAGCCCTACAGACGACCAGGTCCGCGCCATGTTCGCAACGGTGGTGGTCTGTGGCACCGCCGACGACGTTGCTGCCAGCCACGGTAGCAAGGATGACCTGCTGGATCTGTGCCGGGAGTTCGGCCCCGAATCCCTGCAGGGCATGGCGGACGCCCAACTGCGCGGCAGCCCGCATGCGATTGGAGTGGTGCAGGCGTTGCTCGTCGCCGGGCTGGTACCGCGGCCGGACAGCGATGACTACATCATCGGGTTGATGAGCCTGGCCCAGAACCGTCGCTTCGAGGCGGTGTGGGCCGCCGATCCCGGCCTACGCGAGGTACTGCTGCGGATCATGGAGGTGGAGGGCAGCAGCGAGTTCAACCTGGCCGCGGTGGACAAGTACACGCACGGCACCGCCTGCTGGTCGCAGGTGCTGTGTCGGTTGCGCGACGAAGGGGTGTACACGCAGGAACAGCTGATGGAACGCACCTTGTCCACCCTGGCGCAGGATTGGCCACAATTCCGTGCGGGTTGGTTCTCGCGCTTTCATGCCGAACTCGCGCCCGACCTGCCCCTGCTGGCCGCCAATGCGCCGCGCTATCTCGGGCTCTGCCACAGCCGCATCGCACCGACGGTGACGATGGCATTGGAGGTCATCAAACGGTTGGAGCCCAGCCAGGTCATCGCCGACGCGGATCTATTCGATGCCTTGCGCCCGGTGCTGCACGCAAGCACCAAGGCGCAGGTGCTGGGCGCATTGAAACTGCTGGATGGGCGGGTGAAGCGAGATTCCGCGCTGGCGGAAAGTGCGTTCGGACTGGCCATGGCCGCGCTGGCGCATACCGCCCCGGACGTACAGGCGCAGGTGTTGCAGCGACTTGCGCGCTGGCACGCTGGGCCGGATGTGCGGATGCTATTGCCGCTCTATGCCGACGGAATCGCCGCCGTGCACCGGCCGGCCTTCCTGGCGCTGATGGGGGGAGCGGCGGCTGACGCAGCCGGACCGTCGCTGGTGGAACAGCCGGTCGTCGCACCTGGCAGTGGCCCGGCCTGTCCGCTGGACGAGGCACATCGCCTGCGGCCACCGGCCGATATCGACGCGTTGGTGCGTTGTATCGCGCACGTGTTCGAGAACGATCACGACAGCGATGCATTCGAGATGGCAGCCGCAGCGCTGGTCCAGCTTGCGCCACTCGAAGCAGGGCAACGTGAGCGGCTTGGGCCGGTGATCAAGCGGGCAGGGCGGTTGCGCACCCCTGTGGCGCAGGAGCTGGGGCGCCTGCTGTTGGCTGTGGTGGGTGAGAGGGGAGAGTTGTTGGCGCCGCGGCCATTCGAGGTCTACGCCGATACTGCGCTCGCTTGCCTGCAGGACCGTAGCGAAGACTGGTTGCGGCTGGCAGCTCAAGCGGTGCATCTACCGCCGTTGTCCATGCCGACGCACCGCGGCGGCTTCATTGCCCCCTCAATGCTGGTCGAACGTGCCGCTGCATACGAACAACGGGCGGTCGATGTGGGCCTGCGCGAGCAGGTCCGCGCCCTGCTGCGGCTGGCACCGATCGGCGATGCAGCCGCCATCGAGGCGGCGCGACAGCTTGCCGACGGGCCATTCACGCGTGCGCTGCGCTACGCATTGGGCGATGATCTCGCGCCGGAGACAGGCCAACTGGCCCTGTTCGCCGCTGCCGCCCGTGTGCGCTTTCCCGAGGCCGACGACCCGGCATTGTTCGCTGCGGTAGGCGATATTGGTGCCGGTGGCGCACACGCCGCGCGCTACCGTTGGCAGACACAGAGCTGGCAATCGGAAGTGCAGGGCAAGACCTACCACCATCATGGTTTCATCGTGGAGCTGGACACCAAGCCGAATGAGGTCGCCGATGAGCTGCTGGCGGTCCGTCGGCATCGGATACCACGCGAGGAGGATCGAGGCTATTACGTGTTCCATGCGCCTGGCTTTGCCGGTCATCATGACGAAGGGCTGCTCCGTTTCTCGGCGGTGTTGTTACCCAATTGCCTGGAGGCACATTTTGCAGACGGCGTGCGTGCGATCGGCAACAACTTGGACTGGTGGGAAGCGCAGTGGTCGACCAAGGCATACCTGGAGCGGTTGCTGGACCCGGCGGTGACGATGCGGCCCATGGCGACCTTGCTGCTGGCGTTGGGATTGGCGGCGAAGGAGCCCGGCCAGCATGCATTGTCGGTTGATGCGCTGTTGGCCACGTGGCGGGAAGGGCGTCTTGAGACCGATGCTTTGGCTATTGCGCTGCGTCGCCTGTCAGCCACGCCGATGGTCAAGGCATCGCGTTACACACGCAGCCTGCAGCAGGCGCTGCGGCTGGATCCGGGCGCACACCCGCTGGTGTTCGACCTGCTGGTCGCGTTGGTGACGGCGGTGCCGGACGCTCCGCAGCGCGACATCGCAGGACTGCTGGAGCTGATGTTGGAGCTGTCGCTGGCCCATGGGCACCGCCTTCGGGATGCAGAGCGCGCCATGCTGCAGGCGATGCCGTTGAAGGCGAAGGCCGGGCAGTTGGCACGCACGCTGCTGGCTGCCTGAGGGCGCGCTTACCTGCGCGCGCGTTCGACGGCCAGCCGCGTGCGGGAAGGGGCATCGCCAAGCGCTGCGGCCTGGCCGAGCAGGGCAAGCGCGGCGCTGCGATCGCCTGCGCCTCCGCGCTCGATCCGCATCACCGCGGCGTTGTAGGCGGCGATGGGATTGCCCTGCGCCGCGCTGAACTCGAACCGCTCCAGTGCCTTGTCCGGGCACAGGAAGAACGCGTCCCAGCCGATGGCCGCCGATAGCTGGAGGGCGTGGTTGTCGGCGGGGATATGCTCCTGCATTTCCGCGGGCCAGCCGGTGGCCAGTGCGGCCAATACGTCCGCCCCCTTGGGTATGAAGTAGGCACCGCTGCTTGCGCGCAGGGTGAAGGCCTGGCGGGTGGTGCGCCGCGTGCCGTCCTCGGCCAGCCATAGGAAACCGTCCTCGCCCCGTACGGGAAAGCCATCCAACGCCTGCGAAAGGCGTTCCGCCAGGGAGGCGGTACCCGCCGTGGGTGCGGTAGCAGTCCACGAGCCGATCAGTTCCACGCGTTGCACCCCGCCACCCAGTTTTGGCTGGATGCTGGCGACCAGGTCATCAAGGGTGAGGATGCGCATCTGCGCGTCGTACAGGCGCCATGGGCTGGACTGCAGGACGATGGTCAGCACGCTGTCATCGTCGGGAATGGCCTGCATATAGTCGTACAGCGCCTTGCCGGCAAACACGCAGGTGTCCGTTGGCGCTTGCGTAACGCAACTCGGAACCGCGACGCTGCCTGACAGCGGCAGCCGCGCGGCATCACAGGCTGCTGCGAGGGGGGCGATGGTGACGGCGATCAACATCAGGACGTGTGGGATCAGGTGCATGGGCAGCACAGGAGCGCGATGAGATCCGCTCTATACGATGCCGCTGCTGCGCCGTCCAGTGGGTGGGGCGTGTCCCCGTTTGCATGAAAAGAACGATTGTGCTTTTATTTGCCGCATGGTCAGGCAGACGACAGCAGGCAAAGGTGCGGCGACCCGGGAGGTGATCCTCGGCACGGCGTGCGCCCTGGCGCGGGTCAACGGATTGGATGGGCTCACCATCGGCGTGTTGGCCGATGCGGTTGGCATGTCCAAGAGCGGCGTGTTCGCCCATTTCGGCTCCCGCGAGGACCTGCAACTGGCGGTGCTGGACACCACCGCGCAGCGGTTCGTGCAGCAGGTGATCGAGCCGGCGGCGCTGCAGCCGGCGGGGTTGCCGCAGCTGCGTGCCATCGTTGATCGCTGGTTCGACTGGATCCGCCATGAGCGCACTGGCGGCGGCTGCCTGTTCACCGCGGCAGCCAGCGAATTCGATGACCAGCCGGGGCCGGTCCGCGCGCACCTGGCACGCCAGCAGGCGAGATGGCGCGGCTACCTGTCGCGGGTGATCGACCAGGCCGTGTCCGCGGGCGAACTCGCCGCCGATACCGACCCGGCGCAGCTGGCGTTCGAGATCACCGGCTTTGCGATGGTGCTGCACCACGACTCCGGCCTGTTCGACTACACCGAGGCGCGCATGCGCGGGCTACGCGCCTTCGAGCGCCTGATCACCCCCTTCATTCCCCCCCGCAACGCCCGCTGAGGCTCGAGGAGTAGCGCCATGGATTCCGTGCACGACAAAAATAGTACGGTCGTTCGTAAATCACCACGCCGGCGTGCCGACGCGGACTGGCGGTTGGCGGCGATGCGCGCGTGCATGCGCATGGCGGGATGGGTGAGCCCGGCGCTGGCGGCGCGGCTGATGGCGCGGTTGTGGTTCACCGCCCCGCAGACCCGGCCCAAGCCCGCCGCGCTGGCCCGCCTGGAGGCCGGCCAGCGGCATGATGTCGACGTGGACGGAAACCGCGTGGCGGTGTGGTCGTGGGGCAACGGCCCAGCAGTCTTGCTGATGCATGGCTGGGGCGGCAACGCCGGACAGATGCATGCCTTCGTCACACCGCTGTGCGCGGCCGGTCTGCGAGTGCTCGCGTTTGACGCGCCGGCGCATGGCAGCTCCGGGCCGAGCCACTGGGGTGGGCGACGGGTCAGCTTCGTGGAAATCGCCGCCGCCATTGGAAAGGTCACCGCTGGGGTGGACCCGCTGGTTGGCCTCGTCGCGCACTCCGGTGGATGCACTGCCGCGACCCTGGCGCTGCGCGAAGGGCTCGGCATGCCGGCGCGGCTGGCGTTCATTGCTCCCTTTGCCCGGCCGCAGGAAGCCATTGCGCCGTTCGCGCGTGCCTTGGGTGCGGATGCACGAGCCCTGGCGCGGTTCGAGGCCGATGTACAGCAGCGGCTGGGACGCCGCTGGCCCGCGTTCGACGTGACCGGCTTGCCGCAGGTGACGCCGGTGGGCCGCCTGTTGGTGGTGCATGACCGCGACGACCGTGAGGTGGCGCATGCCGAGGGTGCTGCCATCGCCGCGAGCTGGCCGGGGGCGCGGCTGCATACCACGCAGGGACTGGGCCATCGGCGCCTGCTCGAGGATCCGGAGGTTGTAACCCAGGTCGTGGCGTTCATCGCGGCGGATGAACGCGGGACGGTTTGACGTCCCGCTCAATATGTAACAACATAAGTTACATGAAGCGAGACAGCCGCCTTTCCTCCGTTCTGCATGCCCTGTTGCACATGGCCGAGCAGGCAACCCCCATGACGTCCGAAGCGCTGGGACAGTGCCTGCGCACCAACCCGGTGGTGGTCCGCCGCACCATGGGGCTGCTGCGTGACGCCGGATTGGTTGCCGCCGAACGCGGCCATGCCGGCGGCTGGCGGATCACCGCGGACCTGCGCAAGGTCAGCCTGCGCGAGTTGCACGATGCGCTGGGCGAGCCTGCGCTGTTCGCCATCGGCAACCGCAGCGAGCAGCCCGAGTGCCTGGTGGAACAGGCGGTCAATGCAGCCCTGGACACCGCGTTCGCGGATGCCGAAGCACTGCTGCTGGAGCGATTCGCCGCGGTTTCGCTGGCCGACCTGGTCGAGGATTTCGCGCGCCGGCATGCCGCATACAAGGGAGCAAGGCAATGAAGCAGTACGACGTCATCATCGTGGGTGGCAGTTACGCCGGCATGGCCGCGGCACTGCAACTGGTACGCGCACGGCGCAGCGTGTTGGTCATCGATGCCGGCCAGCGTCGCAACCGCATGGCGTCGCATTCGCATGGTTTCCTGGCGCAGGACGGCGCCGATCCGGCCGAGATCGCCCGTATCGCCCGCGCACAGTTGCAGGCGTACCCGAGCCTGTCCTGGTGCGAGGACGAGGCTGTCGATGCCGCCGGCACGCATGACGCGTTCGTGGTCAGCACCGCGCGCTCGGGCCAGTTCGGCGCGCGGCGCCTCGTGCTGGCCACGGGCGTTTCCGATGCCTTGCCCGAGATCGAGGGCCTGCAGGCGCGCTGGGGACGCAGCGTTTTCCATTGCCCGTACTGCCACGGCTACGAGCTGGCGATGGGCCGCATCGGGGTGATCGCGGTCAACCCGATGTCGTTGCACCAGGCGCAGCTGCTGCCGGAGTGGGGCGAGGTGACGCTGTTGTTGAACAACGCCGTGGAACCCGATGCCGCGGCGCGGGAAGCGCTGCAGCAACGCGGTGTACGGATCGAGTCGACGCCGGTCGCCCGCATCGAGAGTGAGGCCGACGTGGTGCTGGTGGATGGCCGCCGGCTGACGTTCGCGGGCCTGTTCACGGCACCGTTGAACGCGCCATCCACCCCGCTGGCCGAGCGGCTGGGCTGCCCGCTGGCCAGTACGCCGATGGGCACGCAGATCCAGGTCGATGAGACCAAGCAGACCGGACTTCCCGGTGTATTCGCCTGCGGTGATACCGCTCGTGTGCCGCATTCGGTGTCGTTGGCGGTCGGGGATGGGGCATGGGCCGGCGCGCAGGTGCATCGCTCATTGGTGTTTCCCGCGGCCTGAGCGGCAGTCCAGCCGCGGGTGCCGGGTGGAGGGTTCGCCTCCACGCAAAGCCTCCAGTACGAAGGGGCCCCCCGTTGCAGGGAAGGCCGGAAACGGTAGGATGTGCGGCCTCCCTGGAGCCTGCTGTTCGTGCGCATTCGACCCCTGCAACACACTGACCTCCCGGCCTTGCTCGTGATCTGGGAGCAGTCCGTGCGCGCCACGCATGCGTTCCTGTCCGAGCAGGATATCCAGGCACTGCTGCCGATCGTGCGCGATCAGGCGCTGCCCCACCTGGAAGTCTGGGTTGCCAGCGATGACGCCGATGCACCGATCGGCTTCATGGGGCTGGATGGCAACAAGGTCGAAGCCCTGTTCGTGTCGCCCACCCGCTTCCGCCAGGGCGGCGGCAGGCAGTTGCTCGCGCACGCACGTGCGTTGAAGGGGGCGCTGGAACTGGACGTCAACGAACAGAACCCGCGCGCCGTCGCCTTCTATCTCGCCAATGGCTTCGTCGTGTCGGGGCGTTCGCCCGTGGACGGGCAGGGCAATCCGTTCCCGCTGCTGCACCTGAAGGAAGCCTGATCCCGGCGGATATCCGTGCACGCCGTCGCCGTCTGCAGAATGTGGCGATACCTGCGCGTACAGCGCCCAGGCGTGTGAGGTGAAAGGGCGTGCACAAAGGTTTCATCCGCGTTTAGCGCGCTGGCGCCTAGGGTGCGCCTATCAACGGCCCGGAGAAGCCCATGGCCAGGACTGCGCCCCGCGTGCATACCGCGCAGGTTGAAATCGAGCATCTGAAGGCGTTGCAACTGGCACTGGACGCGGAGCTGGTCGTTGCGTTGCGGATGAAGGATGGCCGGGTAATCACCGGCACGGTGACCGAGCGTCCTGCGGTCCAGCAGTTCCGCGGACCGCAGGAAGAAGAGGGGACGAACGGACAGGTGCCGATCGACGTGCCAGGCGAAGGCGTGCAACTGCTCTGGCTGGATGAGATCGAGGACTTCACCCGGCTCGGCAGCAATTGAGACCGTATCCGTGGCAGGACCATGTCGATATCGCGTGTCCTGATTCGCCGGTGACGAGGGGGCTTGCCGGGTAGATGGCCGGCGTGGTTCTGTTGCCGTGACCATTCCACGGAGTTCCCCGATGTCCGATGAGCACACTCCCTTCCACGTGCTGGCGTTTGCCGGAAGCCTGCGCCGGCACAGTTACAACCGCCGCCTGCTGGACGCAGCGGCAGCCGCTGCGCCGGCCGGCATTCGCCTGACCGTCTACGACACCATCGCGCAGGTGCCGTTGTTCGACGAGGACCTGGAAGCCGAGACCCACGGCGGGCCGGACGGGGTGAAACAGTTGCGCGCGGCGATCGTCGCGGCCGATGGCGTGCTGATCTCGACCCCGGAATACAACCAGTCGCTGCCGGGGGTGCTCAAGAACACGCTGGACTGGCTTTCGCGCAAGGACGCCGAGTACGGCGAAGTGTTGTCCGGCAAGCCGGCGGCGATCATGGGCGCGACGCCCTGCCGGTGGGGGACGCGGGTCGCCCAGTCGCAGCTCCGCCATGCCCTGGCGGCCATGGGAGCGCTCACGATGACGGCGCCGCAGCTGTACGTTGCCGAGGCGGCCAAGGCCAGCGACGCGGAAACCGGTGCATTCGACGCTGCGACCCAGAAGCGCCTGGGCACATTCCTGGAGGGCTTCCAGGCCTGGATGCAGGTGTTGAACGCCGGGCCACGCAGCCGCTGAAGCGCGTTGCCCCGCAGCGCCGGCCGGTAGCACCGTGCGGTTGCCTGGCAACCGCACGGACGATCACTCCACTCCTGCCGCAGATGCCGAGGTGACGCCGGTGGCGGTATCGAAGCTGCCGCCCAGCGCCAGGTACAGGTCGACGCGGCGTGCCAGGCGGTCACTCTGCAGCGCGATCAACGCGACGTCGGCGGCATGCAGGGCCAGCTGGCGCTGGTTCACCGCGCGCAGGTCGGATTTGCCGACGTGGTAGGCCGATTGCTCCAGCTGCAGCGCTTCCTGGTTCGCCGCCCGGGTGGCCTTGAGGATGCTTTCGCGCTCGCCGAGGATGCGCTCTGCGCTGAGCGCGTCCTCCACCTCGCCCAGTGCCGCCAATGCCTTGCGGGAATAGTCGGCGACGGCCTGCTTCTGTTCGGCGGTGCGCAGCGTCACCTGCCCGCTGAGCGCGCCGCCGGCATACACCGGCACCGTGGTGGTGCCGGTCACGCTGGACAAGGTCTGCTCAAGGCCACTGCGGGTTTCCAGCACCTCGTTGCTGAGCCGGCCGTAGCCGGCCGACAGCGAGAGTGAGGGCAGCATCGAGGCCTTGGCCTCACCGACCCTGTCGAAGGCGGCCGCGACCCGTCGCTCCGCGGCCTGCACGTCGAGCCGCCGGTTGAGCACATCCATCGGGATGCCGGCCGGAACTGGCCCTGGGAACGTGGGAAGTCCGGTGCCCGAGGCCAGGCTGGCCCCCGGGTAGCGTCCCAGCAGCAGTTCCAGCGCACGCCGCGATTGGAGATGGGCCAGCTCGACCTGTTGCCGGGCGTTCTCGTAGTCGCTCAGGCTTGCGCGCGCGGCGATGACGTCGCTTTCGTCACCGGCGCCAATGCGACGCCGGTGCTCGGCCAGCTCCAGCAGTGCCTGCGCCGAGGTCACCATCCGGTCGGCCAGCGCCTTCTGTTGCGCGGTTTCGCAGGCCACGAACCAGGCCCGCGCCACGCCGGCGGCCAGCGATTGCTGCGCGAACTGATAGTCCGCACTGCTTGCATCGCGAGCGGCCATTGCCGCGTTGCGCCCGTAGCGGAGGCGGCCCCACAGGTCGATTTCCCATGACAGCCGCAGCATGGCGCCGCTGAACAGCGGCACCAGGTCCGATACCGGCTTGGTGCCGGCGCGGCCCAGCACGCCGATGCCGGGCTTGAGCTGGGCCTGGGCGATCTCCAGCTGGGCGTTGGACTGCTCCAGGCGTGCCGCGGCAATCTGCAGGTCCGGGTTGTTCGCCAGTGCTTCCTGCACCAGCTGCGTCAATGCCGGGTCGTTGAAGCTGGCCAGCCAGCCGTCGATCACCTCCGCCGATGCGGCGGACGATGCCCACGCGTCGGGAATGTCGACATGGCCCAACGCCTCGGACTGGACCTGGCTGCGGGTGGGCTCGGGCAGCACGGCGCAACCGGAGAGGGCGGCAAGCAGGCAGGCCACCGCCACGTGCGAGGCGCGGGTGAGGGGGGAGCGGGAAATGTCGGTCATGTGAGGGCTCAATGCAGTTTGAGGACCAGCCAGTCAAGCTTCGAGCTGACCCGGATCATCACCTTGCGGACCATGTGCAGCAGCTTGCCGTGTTCGGTGTAGATGGCGCCCTGTCCCTGTGCGCCCATGGCCAGCAGCAGGTCCGCGTCCTTGCCGGCCGGCCGCAACCGCACGGCGATGCGCCCGGTGGGAATGGGCTGGTCACCCGGCTGCGGGATCATCCCGCTGATCGGCATCTGGCCGGTGCCCGATGCCCAGACCACCGAGTCGACCTTGCACTTGATGATGCGGTTGGGCTGGGTCTTCAGTGCGATCTCGGCCTCGTTGCCGGGGGCGATGTTGCCCAGCTCGTTCTGGGCATACATCGCCAGCACCCACTGCTCCTGCTCGACGAAGCTCATCACCGGGGTCAGCGGCAGGTTGGCCGCATACGAGCCTTCGCGCAGCTGGAGGTTGACCACCGAGCCATCCGACGGTGCCCGCACGATGGTCTGGTCCAGCTGCCAACGTGCCTGCACGATCTGCGCGTCCAACTGCTGCAGGGCGGCGCGTGCCTGTGCCACCTCGGAAAGCTCGCCGTCACCGGTCCGCGCGGACAGCTTCTGCTGCACCTGGGCCATCTGCGCGGAGGTGGAGGTCAGCTCGGCGCGCAGGCTGGCCGCTTCGGCCTGTGCCTGCTCGTGATCGAACTTCGGGCCCGCGCCGATCCGGGCCAGCTCCGCGGTCTGGCCTTCGCGCAACTCGGCCAGCTTCAACCGCGATGCCACCGCGGCCTGCGCCGAACGCGCCGACTTCAACTGTTCGTCGAGCTCGCGCTGGTAGGCCTGCGCGGTGTCCAGCTTGGCCGACAGCTCGGGGACCTTGGCCTCCAGCGTGGAGAGCTCCTGCTGGAAAGGCACCGGGTCGATGCGGAACAGCACGTCGCCCTTCTTCACCGGGCGATTGGCTTCGACCGGGACCTCGATGACCCGACCGGCCACGCGCGGCACGATCTGGACGACATAGTTGACCACGCGGATGTCCGAGGAGGACGGCGCGACGACGTTCAGGATCAGGATCATCGCCGTCAGCGCGAACACCGGCAACGAGACCACGATGATCTGCGAAACGAAGTTCCACGCCAGCCACTTGAACTTGAAGAAGATCAGCCAGACGAAGAACGAGTAGATCAGGAGCAGGATGATTTCCATGGTGTCACTCTCCAGTAGTGGCTTGGTCGCCCGCACGGGCCGTGCTGGCGGCCAGCGCCGCTTCCAGCGTGCGGATGCGGCCGCGAAGCGCGTCCAGATCCTCGCCAGGGTCGTCCTGCGTTGCGTCGGCGGCGCGCGCGTGATGGTGTTCGATGCCTGCGTCATGCAGCGGGGTGAGCGCTTGCCCATGGTCGGGGTGGTCGGCGACGTCGGTGCCGTAGGCGAACTTGTGGAACACCGGCTTGGTGTACGCCCACAGCCAGGCCAGCGGCCACAGCAGCCCGCCGAAGAACAGCGAGAGCAGGCACAGCACCTTGATCGCCGCAAGCTGGGGGTGGCGGCGTTGTTCGGCGATCTTCTCGGGCAGGATATGCACGAGCCAGAACACCGTGACCAGGACCACCGGGACGATCACCAGCGCGAACCAGGAAATGACGTTGGCCGCGCTGTCGAGCGCATCGCCACTGAGGAACGAGGCGTGTGCCTGGGGCGGCAGCAGGGCGGCGACGGCAAGCAATGGCATGGCCATCGTCCGCAGGCCGCATGATGGCCGCCGGTGCCGGCAGGGGGAATTCTTCATTGAAAGGGCTTCCGTGAGTTAAACGTGGGAGCGGTTCTGGATTGCCGCGACAACGGCATCGATCAATGTCTCGTCGTTCACCGGTTTGACCAGGAACGCCGAGGCACCATTGGCACGGGCGCGTTGCCGGTTCCCCGCCGTGTCATCGCCGGTCAATACGACGACCGGCAGCGCGGGCCGGCGGTTGGCCAGTGAACGCAGCACCTCGAAGCCGCTCTGTCCCGGCATGTGCAGGTCCAGGACCAGGCAGTCCGGGACGGCATCGGCCACCTGGCCGAGGAATTCACCGCCCGAGCCATACGACTGCACCCCGAACCCGGCCGAGCGCAGCAGGCGCCGGAGGGCGACCCGTATGCCATCGTCGTCGTCGACGATGGCGATCAGCAGGGGAAGGGCGCTGGAGTGCATGGGGCGGGATGGTAGGTAGCACCTCGTCGCCCGGACAATTGGCCCTTGGGCCTACGCCGGTGCCGGGACGGGAACGTGAATGCGTCCTTCCATGCGTGTTCCGGACGCCGGCCAAGGGCGGCTCGTTCACTGCCCGATGTGTTAAAAACACCGCCGACGAAGAACGGACCGGCGCGCAATGAACTGGATGGAACTCGCCTGGCCCATGCTCGCGAGTGCGAGCCTGATCGTCGCCCTGGCACATGTGGTGATATGGATCGCGCGTCCCGGCCAGCGGGTGCACCTGGCGCTGTCGTTCGCTGCGGCGTCCGTCGCCGCCCTGGCCCTGCTCGAACTCGCTTCCTATGCCGCGCGGCTGCCGGCGGAGATCGCGACCTATCTGCGCTGGATGCACCTGCCCATCACCGTGATGGTGGTTTCCCTGCTGTACATCCTGCACCGCTGGTTCGGCCTTGGCTCGGTGCGCATCGCCTATGGCGCGGCCGCGCTGCGCCTGCTGGCGCTGGCGGTGAACTTCCTGGTCGGCGACAACCTGAACTTCCTGACCGTGACGGACGTGGGCCGGTCGGTATGGTTCGGCGTCCCGGTGTCCCACCCGATTGGCGTGACCAACCCGGCGGTGGCGCTGGGACAACTCAGCAATGTGCTGGTGCTGGTCTACATCGGCCAGACCATCCTGCACGCGGTCCGGCAGCCCAGGCCCGACCGCCGTGCCGCGCTGATCGTCGCCGGGAGCTGGTTCGTGCTGATGGGCATCATGGTGGCGTCGGCCGTGCTGATGGTCTTCGGGCTGCCGCGTCCACCGTTGGTGGCGGCAAGCGGCTTCCTGCTGGTGGTGGTGACCACCAGCTATTGCCTGGTGAGCGAGCTGATCCGCTCGCAGCGGATGGTGATGGAACTGCAGGAGAGCGAGTTGCGGCGGCTTCGGTCCGAGCAGGAGGTGGCCACCGAGCGCGCCTGCCTGGCGCATATGTCGCGGGTGACCACGCTGGGCGAACTGTCCGGCTCGCTGGTGCATGAGCTCAACCAGCCGCTGGCCGCGATCCTGAGCAACGCGCAGGCCGCCCAACGGCTGCTGCGTCGCGATGCGGTGGATGTGCCCGAGATCCAGGAGATCGTGGCCGACATCATCGACAACGACCGCCGTGCGAGCGAGGTGATCGGCCGCATGCGCGGCTTCCTGCGCAAGGAGACCTATGCGCATGCGCCGGTGGAGGTGAACGAGATCGTCTCGGACTGCGTGCGGATGATGCGAAGCGAGCTGCATGACCAGCGCGTCACGCTGGAGCTGGACCTGGCCGAGGATGTGCCCGCGTGCATGGGCGACCGCGTGCAGCTGCAGCAGGTACTGGTAAACCTGATCATGAACGGCTGTGACGCCATGCAGTCCTCCACCGCGGCGGCCGTACTGGGCATCCGCACGCGGCCATGGCAGGGCGGGGCACGCGTGGAAGTGACCGACGCCGGTAGCGGAATCCCGGAAGGCAGGCAGGAGCAGATCTTCTCGCCGTTCGAGACGACCAAGGCCAGCGGCCTTGGGATGGGCCTGGCGGTCTGCCGTACCATCATCCGCGCGCACGGCGGCACCATCGAGGCGGAGAATGTCCTGCCAAAGGGGGCCCGCGTGTCCTTCAATCTCCCGCCACAAGGCTGAGCCATGGAATCCCTCGTGTATGTGGTGGATGACGATCCGGATGTCTGCAAGGCGCTGGCCCGCCTGCTGGGCAGCGAAGGCTTCCGCGTGGCGATCAGCCACTCCACGCAGGCGTTCCTTGCCAGCCACGTCCCCGGCATTCCCGCCTGCATCGTGCTGGACCTGGCCATGCCGGGGATGACCGGCCTGGAGCTGCAGGCATGCCTGCAGCAGAACGGAGTGCGGTGCCCGGTGATCTTCCTTACCGGCCACGGCGATATCCAGAGCAGCGTGCGCGCGATGAAGGCCGGCGCGATGGACTTCCTGACCAAACCGGTGGATGCGGAGGCATTGCTGCAGGCGGTGCGCCAGGCCTTGGACGTGGACGAGGCGGCGCATCGCAACGCCCGCCAGCACCAGGACGCCAGGGCCCTGTTCGAGACGCTCACGCCGCGCGAGAAGGAACTGGTGCCCTACCTGCTGACCGGCCGGCTCAACAAGCAGATTGCCGGGGACCTGGGCATCGCCGAGAAGACCATCAAGGTGCACCGCTCGCGGGTGATGCACAAACTCGGGGTGCGCACGCCGGTGGAGCTGCTTGCGTTCCTTGAACGGAGCGGGCTGCGCAGGGACTGACGCGCTGCCCGGTGATCGGGCGCAGGGTTCCCGCCAGAAAGGCCGTCTTGCGGGCGTCACCAACGCTGGCGGGGCTGGTAGATTGTCCGGCCTTGCCCGTCCCGCGGGCGCTACATACGACCTCCAGCAGGAACGCTCATGTTGACCGGTGTGGGAATCACGATCATTGCGTGCCTTGCGGCGTGCGCGGCCCTGGTGGTGTGCGAGTACCGGGGATGGCGGCCGGGCCGGGCGATCTCCAAGATCACCGCCAGCACCGCGTTCGTCGCGCTGGCCCTGCAGCTCGATGCGGTGCATTCGGCCTATGGGCGCGTGATCCTCGCCGCGCTGGTGCTCAGCTGGGTGGGCGACGTGTTCCTGCTGTCACACCGGAACCGGCTTTTCCTGCTCGGCATCACCAGCTTCCTGCTGGCCCACGTGGCGTTCTCGGTGGCGTTCTCGTTGGTCGGGGTCCCGTTGCCGGCGCTGCTGGTCGGGCTGGCGGCCATGGCGGTGATCGGTGCCAGCGTGCTTGCCTGGCTATGGAAGCATCTGGATGGGTTCTACCGCGTTGCCGTCGGTGCCTATGTGCTGGCCATCGTCGCGATGTGCGCCTTTGCGATCGCCGCGAGCGCGGCGTCCGGCAACTGGCTGCTCGCGGGCGGGGCCATCGCGTTCGCCGTGTCGGACATTTCCGTGGCGCGCGACCGCTTCGTGGCGCATCGTTTCATCAATCGCCTCTGGGGCTTGCCGCTCTATTACGTGGCCCAGGTCATCCTGGCGCTGTCGATCCAGCACGTGGCCGCCGCTGCGGCCTGAACGGCGGCCGGTCGTGGTGCCCCATTCCCCTGAGATGCACGGGAGAACACCGATGGACGTGGAACAGGTCAAGCAGCACTGCAGTGCCTACCCGGGCGCGACCGTCAAACAGCATGGGCCGCCGGGCAACGTGCTGGCGTTCCAGGTGGGGGGCCGCCAGTTCGCCTACTTCAAGACCAGCGCGCCGGAGCGATGGCGCTTCAGCCTCCGTACCACCTCCGAACGGTTCCTGGAGCTGACCGATGTGCCCGGCATCAAGCCGGCCCGCTACATGGCCAGGTTCCACTGGGTGACCATCGTCGACGTCGCTACGGTGCCCGCCGGTTATCTGCAGGAACTGATCGGCTGGTCGTACGCCAAAGCACTGTCGGGGTTGTCCCGGCGGCAGCAGTCGGTCATCACCGGGCAGCTGCCCGCGAAAGTCCAATGACGGGAGGCGTGCGCGTGCCGGGAGCACGATCGCGCTGACGCCGGGCTGTCGCCAAACCGTCATCAACGGCTGACAAGCTCTTGACCCAACCAAAGGGTGCCGGCCCCTGACGAAGTGTGGACGCATGCGATCTGGATGGCGTGAGCGGGAATGGATCGATACCCCCGCCGATGGGCAGGGGCGGGGCGGTCGGCGCGCGCTTGCGCGGCCGTGACCTGATCGTCGCCGCGTTGCTGGTCATGTCGCTTGCCCATGCCATCGTCGATGAAGCCTGCGCGCAACCTGGCAATGGCAGTGTCGAGGCACGCGCCGAAACGCATCCGGTGTTCGACCTGCCGGCGCTGCCACTGGACGAAGCCTTGAACCGCTACGCCGAGATCACCGGCTACCCGGCGATCTTCCCCAGCGATCTGCTGGTGGGGCGTAGATCCAGCGCGGTGCAGGGGGCGTTCGCGCCGGAGAGCGCGCTGCAGATGCTGCTGCAGGGTACCGGGCTCCATGCGGTCCGGCGAGGTTCGGGACGCGGCAGCACCTTCGTGTTGAAAGCGGTTGCAGGGCCGGGCAATGGCACCCGCAGCATCGGGACGCCGCTGTTTGCCGGCAATGCCTACGCCGGCGCGGCGCAGGCCAGCATCTGGCGCAGCCTGTGCGGCGATCCGTTGACCCGGCCGGGCAGTTACACGGCGCTGCTGCGATTCCGCATCGATGGGGACGGCCGGGTGAGTGACGCGGCGTTGCTGGATGGCACCGGCAATCCGGCCCGCGATGCCGCGCTGGTGCGCCGCCTCATGGGCGTGCGGGTGCCTGGCACCGCACCTGCACGGCTGCAGCGCGAGGCTTTGACCATGGTGGTGCTGCCCAGTGACCCGGGTGGCCCGCAATGTGACGTTGGACAGGGGGAACGCTGATGGAAGACGTACAGGGTACCGGCAGCCTGCTGGACTACTTTGGGCAGAACTACGCCGCGCTCAAGCAGCGCCTGGTGCGCCGGCTCGGCAACCGGGAGCTGGCCGGCGACGCACTGCATGACACCTGGCTGCGCCTCAACGGTGCCGGCGATATCGATGCCGTGCGTGACCCGGCGTCCTACCTGACGCGGATGGCAGTGAACATCGCCATCGACGTGCAGCGCCGCAACAGCCGCATGTTGTCCGGGGCCGAGATCGATACCCTGCTGGACGGGGTAGCCGACCCGGCGCCGGAGCCGGCACGCGCCTTCGAGGTGCATTCGGACCTGGCCGGGCTGATGGAACTGCTGGACCGCATGCCGGCGCGGCGGCGGGCGGTGGCCCTGCTGGTGCATGCCGAAGGGCTGACCCAGAAGGCGGCGGCGCAGCGCCTGGGTGTGTCGCTGCGGACGGTGGAATATGAACTGCAGAAGGCGCACCAGCGCCTGTCGGCCTACGCCGCGGCGCACGATGGAAAGAAATAATGCGGGTTTCCGGTGGCGCCGTTCGTCTCTCGTCATGAGGGACCCGGGGCGCACGCGCAGGCATCCAGTTTGACCCTGCGTCCAGCCGAGTTTGTCCGTAGGATATGACGCGATGAAGACACCACCGCCCGAGCAGGGGGCGCCGCATTCCGGTGATGATCTGGAGGCACAGGCATGGCAGTGGCTGCGCCTGCTGCATTCCGGTGATGCACGCGAAATCGATGGCGCGCGCTTCAAGCGCTGGGTGCAGTCCAGCGCGGCGCACCGTCGTGCCTACCTGGCGGCCAAACGGCGGTGGGACCAGCTCCAGGCTCCGGCCCGCGAGTTGCTGCGGCAGCACCCCGACGCCGTGCCGGCCCCCCCGCGGCCGGTACCGCTCTACCACCGGCGTGCGTTCCTGGGCGCGGCGGCCAGTGTCGCGGTGGTGGCCACGGTCGCCGCGGTGCGGCCACCACTGGGCATGTGGCCGGGGATCCAGGAATGGGGCGCCGATGAGCGCACTGGTGCCGGCCAGCAGCGCACGGTCGCGGTCGGCGACGGCGTGGAGGTAACCCTCAACACCCGTACCAGCATTCGTCGACAGGCCGGCAACGGCCCCGCCGTCGAACTGATCAATGGTGAAGCCTCGGTGCATGTCGGCGCCGGGCAGGGCGTGACCGTGCTGGCCGGTAGCGGCCGCAGCCGCGCCCACAATGGCCGCTTCGACGTGCGCAACCTCGATGGCAAGGTCTGCGTGACCTGCGTGGCTGGTGCCGTGACCGTGGAGCATCCGGGCGGGACGCGCGGGCTCATGGCCGGCCAGCAGGTGCAGTACGAGGCCGATGCCATCGGCAATACCGCCGCGGTCAGCCTGGAAGCCGCCACGGCGTGGCGCAGCGGCAAGCTGGTGTTCGACCACGCGCGCCTGTCCGAGGTGATCGACGAGATCAACCGCTACCGCAACGGCCGCGTGCTGCTGATCAACGAGGCGGCCGGCGAGCGGCCGGTAAGTGGCCGCTTTGAGATCGCCTCGCTGGACCTGGCATTGCTGCAGCTGCAGGAATCGTTCGAGCTCAAGGCCCGGTCCCTGCCGGCGGGGCTGTTGATCCTGTCCTGAGCACGGGCGCTCCCGCATCGTCGGCCGATGCGGTTTCATGAAACCGAAACGCCCATGACGTGACATGGACGCCGCCGGCGCGGGCGGTGTCCTGGGGTGGAGAAATCTTGCGGTATCCGGGCAGCGCCGTTCGTCAGCCGTACAGAGGGGGCTTCCCGCCGCAGCGTGAGCGTGCCGGCGCAGGGCCTCCCCCCACGGCTCACTCATTCGGCAGACCACACCCATGATCATCCGCGCGCGCAACGACAAGCCTACGGCGAGCAGTTCCACCTCCACCGGCAGGTTCAGGATCGCACCGATCGCCCACGCCATCGCGCTGACCCTGGCTGCGGGCGGATTGATCGGCAGCGCCAGCGCCCAGCAGGCATTCAGCCCGCAATGGTTCAACCAGAAGGGGGCTACCCAAGGCACCGCCGCCAGCACCGGGCTGTTGCCGGATGGGCGACCGGCCAACCTGCTGACCGGCCCGCAGCCGCAATCGCAGGCGGCACGCGAGCGCTTGCAGACGTCGATCGAAAACCTCAACACCGCCGCGCAGGCCATTGCCCTGCAGCAGGCACTGCAGCGCGAAGCGCGCAACGCCGCCCTGGTGCGTGCATCCAGCATTCCCGATGGACTGGGCCAGGGCGGGCTGCAGATCGACGATGACGCTCTGACCCGTGGCTGGCACAACGCCAACGGGCCGGTGCAGTCGGAGAAGGATGGCCGCGTGGTCGTGGATATCAAGCAGACCGCCGACAAGGCCATCCTCAACTGGGAGACGTTCAATGTCGGCCGCAATACCACGCTGAACTTCGACCAGCAGACCAACTGGGCGGTGCTGAACCGGGTCAACGACCCGACCGCGCGCCCGAGCGAGATCCAGGGCCAGATCAATGCCCCCGGCACGGTGCTCATCCTCAACCGCAACGGCATCCTGTTCGGTGGCAGCTCGCAGGTGAACGTACGCAACCTGGTCGCGGCCGCCGCGACCATGAGTGATGGCCAGTTCAACGACAATGGCCTGTACTCGGCGCTGACCGGCAGCACCTACGCACCCAGCTTCAGCGGGGCGCAGGGCGGGGTGGACGTGCAGGCCGGCGCCCTGATCCAGACCCACGCGCCGCAATCGGTGACCCAGGGCGGCGGTTACGTGCTGCTGCTCGGCCAGGAAGTGAACAACGCCGGCCAGATCACCACCCGCAAGGGCCAGACAACGCTGGCCGCGGGCGACGACTTCATCATCCGCAAGGGCGTGGCCACCGATGGCAATACCGCCTCGACGACGCGCGGCAATGAAGTGGCGGCCGTGCGTCGCCCCGGCAGCAGCACCAGCGGGCAGGCAAGCAACAGCGGCCTGATCGTGGCGCGCGAGGGCGACGTCACGTTGGCCGGGCACACGGTCCAGCAGCAGGGCGTGGCCATCGCCACCACCACGGTCAACAACCGCGGCACCGTGCACCTGCTCAACGCACGCAGTGATGCAGGCGGCAGCGTCACCCTGGGCGAGGGCAGCACCACCGCCATCCTGATCGAGGACGACGGCGAACTGGCCCGGACGTTGGGCGTGAGCGACAAGGATGCAGCGGCATCGGCACTGGACAGCCAGCGCGATGCGCTGATCGCCGCATCGACCAGGCAGGACGCGCTGCGCCTGACCAGCAGTGCCGGCGCCTTCGACAATCTCTCGCGGTTGTCGGACCGGGGCGACCAGTCGCGGGTGGAAATCGTCTCCGGCGGCAACGTGCATTTCGAAGGCGACAGCCTGACCCTGGCCACCGGCGGCCAGGTCGCGGTGGAAGCCAACGCCCGCACCTTCGTGGCCGAAGGCGCCCGCCTGGACGTCTCCGGTGCGGTGGGCGTGAACGTGGCGATGGAGTCCAACACGGTCATCGTCAACGTGCAGGGCAACGAGTTGCGCGACTCGCCGGCCAACCGCGACAGCGGCAAGCTGGCCAACAGCAACATCGCCGTGGACCGCCGCGACCTGATCCTGGTGCCGGCCGGCACCGGCGGCTACGACGCCGATCGCTGGTATCTGCCCGGCGGCCTGCTGGAAGTGGGCGGTTACGTTTCCAACCAGAGCCATGGCATCGGCGAATGGGCGGCGCAGGGCGGCACCATCACGCTGGGCGGCAACGAGGTCATCACCCAGCGCGGCTCGCAGGTCAACCTTGCCGGCGGCACCTTGGACGTGGCCACCGGCCAGGTCGCGCAGACCTGGCTGCGCGGTGCCGACGGCAAGATCTACAACGCAAAGGATGCGCCGGCCTGGATGGCTTTCAATGGCCTGTACACCGGCTATCACCTGGACCACAGTCGCTGGGGCGTCACCGAGAACTTCTACAACCCGCTCGTCGCGCCGCAGTCGCGGCTGGAGAGCGGCTACACCGTGGGCCGGGACGCGGGCACGTTGATCGTCAGTGCGCCGACCGCGGTACTGGAAGGCGACATCAACACCAGCGTGTTCAACGGCAGCGGGCAGAACCGCGGCCGGGATGCGGTGGGCGATGGCTACAAGCAGGCGCAGACCGCGGTGGCCCGTGCCGGTGGCCTGGTGGTGGGCCGTGCGGCCACCGTCGGCTTCGATCTGCCGTTTGCCAGCCGGACCGAGATCGGGGGCTTCACCCCGATCAGTGGCGGGATGACCGCGCCCAGCCAGGCGCTGGCGGCCGGACGCGCCGGCACCGTGTTGCTGGACGCGGACTGGCTCAACGCCCAGCAGCTTGGACGGTTGGACTTGTCCACGCGCGACACGTTGGCGATCACGCGCGATGTGACCCTGGCCGACGGCGGTGCGGTATCGCTGGCCGCGGCGGATATCCGCGTGGATGCAACGCTCACCGCGCATGGCGGCACGTTCACCGCGGGCAACCTGGTCAATGCCACGCCCGGCGCGCCGACGCCGGTGTTGCAGGCGCTGCTGCGCAATGGCAGTGCACGGTTCGATCTCACGGAAAACGGTGTCCTGGATCTCAGCGGTCGCTGGTACAACGGTGAGGAAGCCCTGTCCACGTTGGCCTACCTGGATGGCGGCAAGGTTGGCATCGAGTTCAGCGGGGATGTGCGCGTTGCGCAAGGCAGCCGGGTCGACGTGTCCTCGGGTGGCGCTGTGCTGCCGAAACTGGGCACGCGCGGCGGCAAGGGCGGCAGTGTCAGCCTGGTGGCAGGTTCCGAAAAGGTCAGCGCCCGCCCGGGCCAGCTGACCCTGGACGGCGCTGTCCTTGGCTACGGCGTCAATGGCGGTGGCAAGCTGTCGCTGGGCACTGCCGGCAAGGTGCTGATCGGCGATGCAACGCCAGCGGCCTCCGGCACGTTGGCGCTGGCGACGACGCGCTTCCAGAGCGGTTTCTCCGCGTATGACATCAATGGCCAGGACGGCGTCACCGTGGCTGACGGCACCACGCTGGACGTGCTGCAACCGGTGTATCGGTTCAACGATGCCAGCTTGAGCACGCCCACCGGCACGCCGGCATCGTTGGCGCTGGAGTTGTGGACGCCGCCGTTGCATCAGGAGCTGCCGCAGAGCCGGCGCCTGGTGCAGCGTGGTGGGGCCAACCTGACGCTGCGCTCGCAGCGGCTGGGTGAGGGTGGGGCGGTGGAGATCGGCAAGGGCGCGACGGTTTCGGTCGACCCCGGTGCGACGATCCGCCTGGCCAGCCCGATGCAGATGACCGTGGAGGGACGGCTCAATGCATGGGGCGGCGCGATCCTGCTCGACGAGATCCGCGCCGACACCGCGCTGTACGCGCCGCAAGCGCACAACCGCTCGATCTGGATCGGCGACAACGCGGTGCTGGACGTGGCCGGGCGTGCCTACAGCGCGCTGGATGCACAGGGACAACGCTACGGGCTTGCCCAGGCCGGCGGCGCCATCCAACTGGGCGGAGCGTTGGATTGGGAGAACGGCATGCCGGTACAACGGCGTCCCGCCGACATGCACCTGGTGGTCCGCGCCGGTGCCGTGCTCGATGCCTCCGGCAGCAGCGTCGTGCTGGACCAGCCGGCGCCGGAGAACGGTCGCCCGTCCAACGCGCTGACCGTGGCCAGCAATGGCGGCAGCATCGTGCTGGGTTCGGCCAACAGCATGTTTCTGGACGGCACACTGAAGGCGCAGGCCGGCGGCAAGGGCGCCGCGGGCGGCACGCTGGCGCTGACCTACAACGGCGGCATCTACAACCGCAGCCAGGCCAGTGCCGAAGTGCTGACGCCGCGCATGCTGGTGCTCACCCAGGACAAGGACGGCGACAGCCTGGCCGACGGCACCCGCCCGGGCGATGCACTGGCCTACGGCAAGGCCACGCTGGCGGTGGAGCAGATCCAGGCCGGTGGCTTCGACAATCTGTCGATCTACGCGGCGATGCGTACTCCCGGCGACCTGAGTCTCAGGATGGGGCAGAGCCTGCGGTTGTGGGGCCCGCTCGGCGTGCTCCCCGACGCCGAGCCCGGCCGCACGGTGCAGCTGTCGGCCCCCCACCTCACCCTCGGCATGACCCAGTATGCCGCCAACGGCAGCACCGAAGTCGCCTATGCCGGCGCCCTGCCGGCATTGAACGGACGCAGCGACAGCCTGCGCGTGGACGGCGCGCACATCGACGTGTTCGGCCGCAACGAGTTCCTTGGCTTCAACGATGTGGCGATCAGCAGCCGTGGCGACCTGCGCCTGCTGTCCACGCCGAACACGGTGCTTTCCGGACGCACCACGCTGTTCGCACCGGGCCGGATGACCATCACCGCCGCGCAGATCTACGCCGCCAGCGGTGCCGATGGCTACCTGGGCGTGGGCGACACCAATGGTGGCGTGCAGGTGGCCTCCACCCCGGACAACACGTTGACCCTGCGCTCATGGGGCGGGCCCACGCCCGCGGTGCCGTATTCGGTGGGCGGCCGGCTGCATGTGAACGCGGGCGTGATCGAGCAGGGCGGGGTACTGCGCGCTCCGCTGGGCATGATCGAGATCGGTGATGCCTACCGCAACCCAGAGGTGCATTTCCTGGCCGGCAGCCTGACCTCGGTCAGTGGTGCAGGCCTGGTGATGCCGTATGGCGGCACCGTGGACGGCATCAAGTACGTGTTGAACGGCGAGGAGATGAAGCCGCCGAGCATCGGCGGTGGGAGCGCTGGCGACGAGCGCGAACTGCGGATTGCCGGTGAGCGCATCGTGGTGGACGCCGGCGCCGTATTGGACATGTCCGGCGGCGGCGACCTGAAGGGTGCCGGCTTCGTCAGCGGGCGCGGCGGTTCGGTGGACATCCTCAACGCCGCGCTGGCCGATGCCAATCCGGCCTTCACCTTCAGCCAGTCCGGCAACCCGGTCTACGCGCTGGTGCCCGGTTACACGGGAAGCCATGCGCCGACCGGCGGCAGCCAGGGGCAGGGCGCACCGGCGGTGGGGCGGCAGGTCACCCTTGGCGACGGTGTTCCCGGTTTGCCGGCGGGCACCTACACGCTGATGCCAGCGTCCTATGCGTTGCTGCCCGGAGCCTTCCGCGTGGAGATCGGCGCGACGTCGCCGGCAATGCCCCCGGGCGTCAGTGCCACCGGCAACGGTTTCTACGTGGCAGCCGGCTACCTCGGGACGGCCAACACCGACATCCGCGCCGCGCTGGCCAACCAGATCATCCTCACCCCGGCCGATGTGGTGCGCCGGCACAGTGGTTACAACGAAACCAGCTACAACGAATTCATCATCGCCGACGCCGCGCGCCGCAATGCGCCACGCGGGATGCTGACCGATGACGCGCGTCGACTGGCGCTCACGTTCAGCAGTGGCGCCGGCTTGGGCAGCCAACCGGCGCTGACCTTCGACGGCACCGCGTTGTTCGGCCCGACCAAGGACAGCAAGGGCTTTGGCGGCATCCTCAGCGTCAGCACGCAGGGCGCCGGCGCCTCGAACCTGCAGATCCTGGCCGATGGCCAGGCACCGCTGGCCAACCTCAGCGGCGCGGCGATCCAGGCCAGCCAGCTCAACGCCTTCAATGCCAACCGCCTGGTCATCGGCGGCAACATGGCCAGCGCCTCCGCCGGGCAGGCGGAAGTGGGGATCACCGGCAGCGCGCAGGGCGTCATCGTGCGCGACGGAGCAAGCCTGCGGGCCCCGGAAGTGGTGCTCACCGCCGCCAGTGGTGGCATCGGCGTGCTGGTGGAACAGGGCGCGACCATTGACACGGTCGGCATGGGCAAGCCGGGGTTCTCCTCCGACGACGGTTACTACTTCCGCACCTCGAACAGCGCGCTGGTGGTGTCCAACGGATGGATCAACCTGCTGCCGTCCAACGGTGAGACGAAGCCGACCATCGACATCGGCGGCTGCACGACCGGCAACACCTGCAGCGGTGATACGCGCATCCTCACCGAAGGCACCTTCGGCGTGGCCACCAACGGTGCGTTCACCCTGCGTGATTCGGTTCGCTACGGCGCGCGCGACCTGGTGCTGGCGGTTTCCGCAGTGAACCTTGGTAGTGCTCAAGCGCTGGCGCAGGCCGGCGCCGCGGGACAGCTGCCGCCGGGCATGGCCCTGAACCAGGACCTGCTATCGAGCCTGCTCGACGGCAACACCGCGCAAGGCACGCCGGTGCTGCAATCGCTGGTGTTGAACGTGCGCGACAGCTTCAACGTCTACGGTTCGGTCACCCTGGACACGCTGGACATCAACGGCAAGTCGCGGCTTGACCGCCTGGTGTTCGGTGCTCCGGCCATCTACGGCTACGGCACCGCTGGCGATACCACCACGATCCGGACCGGCGAGTTCATCTGGGCCGGCACCGGCCCGAGCAACCCGAACACCATGTCGCGACCCGGCGAGGCCGTCGCCGTGCCACCGGGCGCGGCGATCCTGGACCGCTTGGGCGGCGGCACGCTGGACATCGTCGCCGACACCATCCGCTTCGGTTATGCGCCGAACGCGCAGCCGGTCCGGTTGGTACCCTCCGACCGCATCGCCTTGGGCTTCGATACGGTCAACCTGACCGCCGGCAAGCTGATCTCCACCGACGCCGACAACGGCTCGCTGCATGTCTACCGTGAGCAGAACGGCTACGTCGCAGGCGAGGGCTGGCGTTACTCCGGCGGCGCGCTGAACATCACCACGCCATTGTTGAGCGGCGGCTCGGCCGGCAAGTTGGCCGTGCACGCCGGTGGTGACATCGCCATCAGCGGTGGCACGGGCGGCGCGGCAGCCAGCGACAAGCTGGGTGCGGAACTGCGCTTCAGCGGCCGCAACATCCACCTCGACACCGCCGTGGTGCTGCCCAGCGGCAAGCTGGTGCTCGACGCCGCGCAGGACGTGACGCTCGGCGATGACGCCAGGATCGACCTGGCCGGGCGCGAGATCACCCTGTTCGACGTCAAGCGCTACAGCTGGGGCGGCGACCTGCAGATCAACAGCCGCGAGGGCAACGTGCATGCCGCCGCCGGCTCGCTCATCGACGTCTCGGCCGCCTACAACCGCGGTGGCAGCATCGACGTGACTGCCTTGGGTGCAAATGCCGGTCACGTCGACCTGCTCGGCACCCTGCGCGGCACCGCCAGTGGCCTGTACGACGCGGGCGGCACGCTGGTGCCTTACGATGCGGGCCGGTTCGGCGTGCGTGCGCAGGTACTTGAAGACTTCGCGGGCCTCAACCAACGGCTCAACGAGGGTGGCGTGTTCGGTGCCCGCCACGTCCAGATCAAGCAGGGCGACCTGGTCATCGGCGACGAAGTGAAGGCACGCGACGTGCAGATCGCGCTGGACGGTGGTGCGCTGACCGTGAACGGCCGGATCGACGCCAGTGGTGTACAGGTGGGCAGCATCCGCCTGGCCGCCAAGGGTGACCTCACCGTCCATGGCACGCTGGACGCGCATGCCACCGGCATCCGGCGTGACAGTTACGGCAAGCCCATCGACGCCCCGAACCGGGCCAGCGTATCGCTGGCGACCGGCGAAGGTGCGCTGGTGCTGGGCAGCGGTGCGGTGGTGGACCTGCGTGCCGGCACCGAGTCGGTGTTCGCCGACCACGTGGCGCGTGGCACGTTGGAGCTCGTGGCCCCTCGCGTGGGCAACGACGATGTGGCCGTGGATGTGCGCGGCAGCGTCGACGTGCGTGGTGCGAAGACCCTTGCGGTCTACGGCATGCGCCGCTATGACGATGCCCCGCTGGCGGCGCTGCCGGATGTGTCCGGCTCGCGCCCGCAGTTGGTCACCCAGGCCTGGCTGGACGGCGTCGACGCCGACAGCCGCACCTTCATGGACGCGGCGCTGGGCAATGCCGCGCTGGCGTCGCGGCTTTCGGGCCTGGGGGCGTATCGCCTGCGTCCCGGCGTGGAAGTCATCAGCAACGCGCTCACCAACCCGGACGGCAACCTGACCGTGGCCGGTGACATCGACCTGTCCGGCTATCGCTATGGCCCGGATGCGAACCGCGTGGATCCGGCCCGCCGGGGTTTCGGCGAGCCCGGCATGTTGGTGCTGCGTGCGGCCGGCGACGTGAACATCCATGGCAGCATCAACGACGGCTTCGCCCCGCCGGCCGACACGCCGGACGACAAGGGCTGGTTGCTGACCGAGGGCCGCGAGAGCTACTACTTCAATGGCTACACCCCGTTCGGTGGCGACATCGTGGTGCCGATCGATGGCGTCGTACTGGACACCGGCACGGTGTTCCCGGCCGGCGCGGTGTTGAACTACGAGATCACCGTGAAACCGGTGACCCTGCCGGCCGGTGCGACCGTGCCGGTCGAGGTGTCGCTGACCGGGCCGATGACGCTGCCGGCCGGGCAGGTGCTGTCCGCCGACGTGCGCAGCGCCGACGGCACCCTGTACCGCGCCGGCACGGTATTGGCCGACGCGCTGGTGCTGGGGCAGGGCGCGCGCCTGGCGGCTGGCTTCCTGCTGCGTGATGCGGTGGGGGTGGGGTCGTTCACCCTGCCCAAGGGCGCGAAGCTGCCGGTTGCGCTGACCACCAGCCAACACACCACGCTGGCGCGTGGTGCGTTCATTCCCTCGATGACCAAGGTCGAGCTGGTGGGCGACCAGCCGGTCAACCTGCGCCCGGCTGACAGCGAAGGGCGCCAGGGCCGCAACTGGGCACTGGCTCCGATGCTGCCCGAGGGCACCACCAGCTGGGACCTGACGCTGGTGGCCGGCGCCGACCTGGGCTCGGCCGACGTGCGCATGCGCAATGCGCTGGGCAGCGGTGACATCGTGCTGGCCGATACCCACTACGGTTCCATCGGCAAGGTGAGCATTCGTTTCGAGGGAGGCAATAGCGGTGGCGGTGGCATCGTCCTGACGGCCGACGGTGCCATGGCAGCCCTGGGCGATGCGGCCTATGCCGACCTCAACGCGGAGGAACTGAATGCACGCCTGATGGCGGACATGGGCATCTCCTTTGAGGACTTCTGGGGCATGTCGCTGGCCGACTACTGCGCCATGGCGCCCGATGGCTGCGTGACCAAGGCACCTGGTGACGGAAAGAGCTGGTCCTTCAACGAGGAAGGCGCGCTGGCCTACTTCGGCGAGGCGTCGCTGGCGGGCAAGACGCAGCAGGAGATCGACACCTGGATGCAGGAGAACTGGGGCATGTCCTGGGACTATGCGTTCAATGGCGAATCGATGGCCAACGTCTGCAAGAGCAGCGGCAACGAGCCGTACTGCACCGGTACGTTCGACAACCCCACGCTCAACATGGACGGCGCGATGGGCTGGATCGGCGAGGCGCGCTTCGTCGGCCTGACCGCGGCAGCATTGGACGCCGCGTTGATGGAGGCCTACTCGGCCACCTTCGCCGACATGACCGGGATGACGCTGCCCGATTTCTGCGCAGCCAACCCCAGCCAATGCCAACCGGCCGGGTTCGAACCACCGAAGGAAATCCGCGAGTACTCCTACGCGTTCGGTACGCCGGCCTACAGCGTGCTGCGCACCGGGACCGGTGACCTCAACCTCGTCGCCGGGCGCGACGTCGCCATGCGCTCGCTCTATGGCGTCTATACCGCCGGCACACAGCGCAGCATCGAGGGCATCGACAACAGCCGCTTCAACCAGCCGCGCGGTGGTGAGAACGGCAAGGTGCTGGGCGACATCCAGGCCGGTGGCGCCTACGACGCAGCGCTGTCCGCTTGGCAGGCCTGGTACCCCGACCACGGCGGCAACCTGCTGGTGTCGGCAGGCCGCAACATCCTGGGCGACAGCATGGGCCCGGTGGCAGGCTCGGCCAAACCCGAGGACCGCTACACCGCGCTGGTGTCCAGCAGTGGCGTCGGCAACTGGCTGTGGCGGCAGGGCACCGGCAGCGCGACCGGCGTGGACCCGCTCGACACCAGCTGGTGGATCAACTTCGGCGCCTACGTGGTGGCCTCGACCACGGACAAGTCGGCACGCATGGTCGGGTTCACCGGGTTTGGCGCGCTGGGGGGCGGCAATGTGGCGATCCAGGCCGGCGGCGACGCGGGCATCGTCGATGGCCGGGGCGAGGGCATGCGCCGCACCACGCAGCGCGCCGAACGTTCGCAGGGGCTGGTGGTGGCGGTGGGCTCCACGGGTCGCGTGGTCGGCAACGAGTTGGTACTGACCGGTGGTGGCGACGTGGACATCCGCCTGGGCGGACGCCTCAATCCCAATGCGCTGGCCAGCCAGCAAGCCAGCGCCAGCGATATCGGTGGCGCCACCCAGGACAACCTGGACCTCAACGGCGTGTTGACCAACCTGCGCGGCACGCTGACGTTCAGCGCGGCCGGCATGGGTGGCATGACCCCCACCTTCGGTGACGGCGGCGGGCTGCGCCCGGGCAATCCGTTCGCGATGGGCAACGCCTACACCATCGCCGGGCCGGTACTGATGCTGGGCGACGCGACCGCATGGCTGGATACACGCGGTGACCTGGTGCTGTCCGGCGCAGGCAATCCGGGCCTGGTTGACCAGTTCGGCACGATTGCCCACGCGTTCGGCTCGGATGCATTGGAAGGCAAGGGACAGAGCAGCTTCTCGTTGTGGACCGATGGCACCGCGATCAACCTGTTCTCGGCCGGCGGCGACCTGGCCCCGGCGTCGTTCGGTGCCGGCAACGTCTTGGGCAGCAACCTGCTGGCCCCGCAGGTCAGCACGTCGGTGGGACCGCGCTATTTCCACACCTACCCGTCGATCCTGCGTGCGGTGGCGCCGGGAGGTGACATCCGCATCAGTGAGTCGCCGATCGTCTACGGCCAGCGCTACGACGCCACGCTGCTGCTGGCGCCGTCGCCTTACGGCGCGTTGGAGCTGCTTGCCGGCGGGTCGATCCATTCTTCCACGATCAGCTATGCGTTCAGCATGTCCGGCGCGTCGCAGGAGGTGCTGTCCACGCCGTTCCGTCCAGCCTTCGTGTTCAACAACTGGCGCGGCGAGCTTCAGTTCTCCAACCGGGCCAACGACGGGCTGGACAACCTGTTCGCCTTCGGGCCGAACACCGTCACCCGTGCATTGCACCGTGACGATGCCGAGCCGATGCGGTTCTACGCGGTCAACGGCGATATCACCCGCCTGCAGGTGGGGAGCATGCTGACCGGCTTCACCGGACCCGGGCTGGACGGCAGGCCGCGCAGGATTGATGCGGTCTGGTACGACATGGCCAAGGCCGTGCAGCTGCGCGCCGGCACCGACGTGCTGGGCGTCGACGTGACGGCGATGAACAACCACGTGACCGATGTGTCGCTGCTGCAGGCCGGTCGTGACATCGTGCAGAGCAATGTCACCCTCGCCGGGCCGGGCAACCTGGACCTGATCGCCGGTGGACAGATCCGCCAGGACGACATGGCCAGCCTCCGCTCGATCGGCCCGGTGGTTCCCGGCGACACGCGTGCCGGTGCCAGCGTGGCGCTGATGGCCGGCATGACCGACGTGGACTGGGACGTGGTGCGCACGCGCTACCTCGACCCGCGGAACCTGGCCGATCCGGCCCGACCGCTGGCCGATCCGCAGAACGAGGGCAAGGTGGTCAAGGTCTACGACAAGGAACTGGGCGACTGGCTGGGCGAGCGCTTCGGCTTCAGTGGTACCGGCGAACAGGCACTGGCCTACTTCGACGCACTGGCGCCGGAGCAACAGCGGATCTTCCTGCGCTCGGTCTACTACGCCGAGCTGCGCGAGGGTGGCCGCGAGTACAACGATGCCGATGGCCCCCGCTTCGGCTCCTACCTGCGGGGGCGGCAGATGATCGCCGCGTTGTTCCCGGACCAGGACGCGGACGGCGACACCATCACCCGTACCGGCGACATCGTGATGTTCGGCGGCGCCGGTGTGCGCACCGATTTCGGCGGCGACATCCAGATGCTGGCACCGGGTGGCCAGATCGTGGTGGGCGTGCAGGGTGAAGTGCCGCCGGCCTCTGCGGGCGTGATGACGCAGGGCGCCGGCGATATCGCCCTGTTCTCCGAGCAGTCGCTGTCGCTGGGCCTGTCGCGCATCATGACCACCTTCGGCGGCTCGATCCTGGGTTGGTCGGAGCAGGGCGACATCAACGCCGGTCGCGGTGCCAAGACCACCGTGCTGTTCACCCCGCCGCGCCGCACCTATGACCAGTGGGGCAATGCCATGCTGGCTCCGCAGGTGCCATCCTCCGGTGCCGGCATCGCCACCCTCAATCCGATCCCGGAAGTGCCACCGGGCGACGTGGACCTGATCGCGCCGTTGGGCACCATCGACGCGGGCGAGGCCGGTATCCGTGTCTCGGGCAACGTCAACCTGGCCGCACTGCAGGTGCTCAACGCCGACAACATCCAGGTGCAGGGCGAGTCGGTGGGCCTGCCGGCGATCGCCTCGGTCAACATCAGTGCGTTGACCTCGGCCAGTGCCGCGGCCAACAGCGCGGTGCAGGCGGCGCAGGACATGGTCAAGCGCCAGACGCAGCAGGTGCGCCCGTCGGTCATCAGCGTGGAAGTGCTTGGCTTCGGCTCGCCGTCGGCCAGCACCGGCACGCGCGGCGGCGCGTCCGGTGGCCAGTTCGTGCGCATGCCCTACGACCCGGCCAATCCGGTGCAGTTCGTTGGCGTGGGCGGCGAGCTCGACCCCACCGTGGTTTCGCGGTTGACCCCCGAGCAACGCCAGTTGCTGAGGCAGGAGTAAGGCCATGGGCGAATCTCCGCGCAGGTGGAAGAAGCGGTGGGAGGCTTGGGCACGCGCACTGCGTGCACGGCTGTCGCGGCCGCGAGGGCTGGCGGGCACCGTGCTCGTTGCCGGACTGGCGGTGATGCCGGTGCAGGCCCAGGAAGTGGCGCCTGAGCATTGGGTGGCGTACGCGCGCCAGGCCGGGACAACGCTGCAGGCACGCCTGAGTGAAGACGCCGGCGAACTGGTTACGCGTCTGCACGCGCACCTGGCCCAACCGGCCGACCACCCGGTGCCGGGACCGGTGATGGTGCAGGTATGGATCTCCGGGCAGGGCAGGGTGGAGCGCAGCGCGTTCGACTCGCTGGGCAGTACGCAGGCCGATGCGGACCTGCGTGCGCTGCTGGCATCCAGACCGCTGCCGCCGCCACCGGCGGACATGCGCCAGCCGCTGGTGCTGCGCCTGCGCTTGCAGCCCAATCCCGACTTCGTTCCTGCGCCCGCCGCGACGCAGGAACCATGACGATGGGGGCCTGGCCCGCCTGCGGTTTGCTGGCGATGGTGCTCGCGGGCACCGCGGTGGCCCAGGAGAGAGGACCACCGATGGCCTGCGTGGACGTGGAAGTCGACGGCCAGCGCGTGGAGGACTATGCCTGCCTGTCGCGGATGCTGACCCCGGCAACGACACCCGCGGCCCCGCTGCCGCAGTTGGAAGCCGACGCGGTGGGCCGGCGCGCACCGACGGCCTTGGGCCTGGCGCATCGCGAGGCCACCCGCCAACGCATGGGCAACACCTTTGGCAAGTCCACCTTGCCGCAGCGCCCAGCGCCCCCCGTGACGTCATTGCCGCCGGCGTTGCACAAACCCTGATCCGGCACCCGGACGTCATGCACGTGACCGGTGCGTGTGGCCGCAGCTGTCACCGGTCTGTCACACCCGGCGATGTCGACGATGCGCTTCATCGCGTCGCGCAAAAAACTTTGCGGTATTCCGCGCACGACATTCGTCCTACGGATAGACGCTGCGCAATCGGCTTGTCGCTTTGCGTACAGATCATTGTCATATCGCCATCCGAGACCCCATCCGATGTCCCCAATCAAAACCAGGCCAGCCTGCCTCGCGCAGGCCACCGGCCTGATGCTCGCGGTGTGCTGCGCCGTGGCTTCGGCGCAGGAGCCGGTGGCGGCCACCGCGTCCACCCGCAAGGTCAACGTCAACGAGTACATCGTGCGCGGCAACAGCGTGCTGGATGCCCGTTCGATCGAACGCGCGGTCACGCCATACCTTGGCCCGGACCGGACCATGGCCGACATCGAAGCGGCCCGCGCGGCGTTGCAGGAGGCCTACCAGTCCGGCGGCTACCAATCGGTGTACGTGGACCTGCCCGAGCAGCAGGTCAGCGGCGGCATCGTACTCCTGCAGGTCACCGAAACCCGCTTGGGCAATGTCACCGTGGAGGGTGCGCGGCACAACGATCCGCAGGCCCTGCGCGCACGCGTGCCGGCGTTGCAGGAGGGCAGCGTGCCCGACTTCACGCAGGCCCAGGCCCAGCTCAGTGCGCTCGGCCGCAGCGGCAAGCGCCAGGTCATCCCGCTGGTGCAGCAGGGCAGCGCGCCGGGCACCATGGACGTGCAGCTGAAGGTCGAGGACCAGTCGCCCTGGCGGTTCGGCGCCTCCCTCAACAACGACCACAGCGCCGACACCAGCGCATTGCGCTCGGTGCTGAGCGTGGGCCACGACAACCTGTGGGGCAGGGAACACTCGGCCTCGCTGACCTGGTTCTTCGCCCCGGAGGACCTGGGCGAAGCCAATGTCGTGTCCGGCTCCTATGCAATGCCGTTGGGCTCTCCGGACTGGACGCTGGAGTTGTCCGGCTACAGCTCCGACAGCAACGTGCTCACCGAAGGCAATACCAATGTCACCGGCAAGGGTCATGCGCTGGGCGTGAAGCTCAACCGCGTGCTGCCGATGAACGGCCTCTGGTGGCACCGGCTTTCGCTGGGCGTCACCTTCAACGACCGTGAGGAGCGCATCGGCATGCTGGGCCAGGATGTCCAGTACGTGCCGCTGAAGTACGCACCGATCAGCCTGGGCTACAGCGGCTTCCGCCAGGGTGAGAAGCACCAGCTCTCCACCGAGGCGCAGGTGGTGTTTGGCACCCGCAGCCTGCTCGGTTACGGCAGTACCGAGGCCGAGTTCGACTGGGCGCGCTTCAAGGCCGATCCGAGCTTCGTGCTGGTCAAGGGTGACATCAGCGACACGTTCAACTTCGACGGCGGCGAGCAGCTTCACGGGCGGTTGTCGGTGCAGGCCACCGACCAGCCGCTGGTATCGGGTGAGCAGATGGCCGCCGGTGGCATGTACACGGTGCGCGGCTACCGCTCGGCCGAAGCCATCGGCGACTACGGCGCGTTGGCGTCGCTGGAATGGCGCACCCGGCCGTTGGGCATCTGGGGTTTGCAGGACTGGCGCATCTACACCTACCTCGATGGCGCGTGGCTGCGCCTGCGCAGCCCCATGCCCGAACAGGAGGACGCGTTCACGCTCGGCGCCATCGGCCTGGGCAGCAGCTTCCGCCTGTTCGACTACCTCAGCTTCCGCTTCGACTACGGCTACCCGCTCCGCGATGGCCCGACCACCACGCAAGGCGCGCACCGGCTGCATCTGAGCATCGGTACGAGCTTCTGATTCCCGTCCTTCCTTTCCGCCAGATCCGGAGATCCACGTCCATGCAACGCGTCCTTACCCTGCTGCTGCTCCTGCTGGGCATTGCCATGTCCGGCGCGTCCAGCGCCCAAGAGTCGTCCTGGTGGCAGGCCGACTGGAAGTACCGCAAACCGATCACCCTGGACCTGGCCGCCGCCAAACTGTCCAGCGACGCAGGCCGTGCCACGGTGCTGGTGCGCCTGCACAGCGCCAACTTCGCCTTCGACGGCGTTGCCCCCGACGGCGCCGACCTGCGTTTCATCGGCAGCGATGGCAGGACCGTGCTGAACCACCAGATCGAACAGTTCGACGCCGCGCTGGGCATGGCGACGATCTGGGTGGACGTGCCGGCGCTGCGCACCGGCGCTGCGCAATCCATCTGGCTGTACTACGGCAATGCCAATGCCCCGGCACCGGCCAGCGCGCAATTGGCGTTCGATCCGGACTACGTGGCGGTGTTCCACTTCGCCGACGCCGACGGGGCGCCGCGCGACACCACCGCGTACGGCAACCACGCACGCAATGCCGTCGCATTGGTGGACGACGGCGTGATCGGCCGCGCCGCCAGCCTGCAGGGCGAGGCACTGGCCATCCCGGCGTCGCCGTCGTTGGCGGTGGCACAGGGCGGGGCGCTGACGTTCTCGGCCTGGATCCGTCCCGACCAGCTCGGCGCCAACCAGGCAGTCTATGCACGACGCGACGGCGGGAACGCCCTGGTTGCCGGCCTGGATGCCGGTGTCCCGTTCGTCACCGTCAACGGCGTGCGCGCCAGTGGCAGCGCCGCCGTCACCGCCGGCCAGCGGACGCACTTCGCGTTGTCGGCCGGCAGCGGCCAGGTCGTGCTGTACATCAACGGCAGCGAGGCCGCGCGTCTGGAGGCCGCGTTGCCGGCCCTCGACAGCGACGTCCAGGTCGGTGGCGACGCATTGCCGGCCGGCGCGGTGCCGCTGGCGGCCGATGCGGCGCCGGTCCAGCCTGCCAATGCCTTCACCGGCATGATCGATGAAGTGCGCCTGTCCAAGGTCGCACGCAGCGCCGGCCTGATCCAGGCCGATGTTGCCGGGCAGATGGCCGATGCCAAGCTGGTGGCATTCGGCGCGGACGAACAGTCCGAGGGCGTGAGCCATTTCGGCTTCATCCTCAAGGCAATGCCGGTCGATGCGTGGGTGGTGGTGGCGGTGCTGTCGCTGATGCTGCTGGCCTCGTGGGCCATCATGCTGGGCAAGGGCCGCTACTTCGGCGCGGTCGAAAAGGCCAATGCATCCTTCACCGACCACTACCGCAGCGCCGCCGGCCAGCCGATCACGCACCTGACCGATCTCGCCGCATCCGGCCAGGTCACCCGCGACGTGCAGGACAACTCGACGCTATGGCGCCTGTACCGCATCGCGTTGAACGAGGTGAAGGGACGCCAGGCCCATACCGGTACCGCCCGCCTGTCCGATTCGGCCATCGGTGCCATCCGTGCCACGCTGGATGCCGAAGTCACCCGCCAGTCCGAGCGCATGGCCAAGCGCATGAACTGGCTGTCCACCACCATCGAGGGCGCACCGTACGTGGGCCTGTTCGGCACGGTGATCGGCATCATGCTGGTGTTCGCGGTGGCGGCCATGGCCGGTGCGGTGGACATCAACTCGGTAGCACCGGGCATGGCCGCGGCGCTGCTGTGTACCGCCGCCGGCCTGGGCGTCGCGATTCCCGCCTTGTTTGGCTACAACTGGCTGGCGGCGCGCGCCGAAGCGATTGGCGCCGACATGTCGATCTTCGTCGACGAGTTCAGTGCCCGCCTGGCCGAAGAGTCCGAAGACGGCAAGCTGGCCCTGGCCACCGCCGCGCGCGGCTGAGGAGGACGTCATGGCCAAGCGGGCATTCGGCATCAAGAAGCGGGAGAAGGGCATCAATGTCACGCCGTTCGTGGACGTGCTGCTGGTGGTGCTGGTGATCTTCATCCTGACCAGCAACGCGACCATCCCGGGACTGGAGGTGAACCTGCCCAAGGCCAGCTCCAGCATCCCGCTGGAAAAGCCGCAGACCAAGGCGATCACCATCGATACCGCCGGGCAGGTGTTCCTGGATGCCTACCCGGTGACACTGCCGGAACTGGAACAGCGGCTGCGCCAGGAAAAGGCGGTCAACGCGGACTTCCCGGTGATCGTGCGCGGCGACGCGCAGGTGCAGTACGCGCGTGTGGTCGAGGTCCTGGACCTGCTGCGCCGGATCGAGCTGCGTCAGGTCGGCCTGGTGACCGGCAAGCCACAGGGGTGATGGCCAGTGAACACCCATTCCCAGAAACCCGATGGACGGCGAGGGGCATTGCCGGCGTGGTTGCCGGCGGCGCTGGGCAGCGTCGTTGTGGTTGCCGTACTTGCGGGCTTGGTCTGGTACCTGCTGTTCAAGGAACCGGCGACCACCCGCCGGGCGGTGCCGGACACGCAGATGCTGATGCTTCCGCCGCCTCCGCCCCCCCCGCCGGAACCCGAGCCCGAGCCTGCGCCCGAGCCCGAGGAAGAGCCGCTGCCGGAACCGGAGCCACTCGACGAAGCGCCGACACCGGCCGAAGACGAGGCCCCGGAACCGGACACGTCCGACCCGGTGACCATGGACGCCGACGCGCAGGCAGGCACCGACAACTTCGGCATCCAGAAGGGCGCCGGCGGCGGCATGTCCGGGACCGGTGCCGGTGGCGCGGGCAATGCCAGCTACGGCCGTTACCTGGGCTATGTGCTGCAGCAGGCGATCTCGCGCAATGAGCGCGTCCGCCGCGAGGCCTTCCAGATGCACCTGGATGTCTGGGTGGAGCGCGACGGCACGATCAGCCGCGCCGAGCTGGTGCGCAGCAGTGGCAACAGCGAGGCCGACCAGGCCGTGCTCGAAGCCGTGCGCAGCCATGGCCGGCTCGACACGCAGCCACCGGCGTCGCTGACCTTCCCGGCCCGCGTGCTGGTGCAGGGCAGGAGGCCAGCGGCATGACTCCGCCAATCCAAGAATTCCCCATCGCGAGAACCTTCATGACAACTGCAGCACAACGCAACACCGCCAGCGTGCTCCGGCGCACGGCGCTGCTGGGCGCGATCAGCCTGGCCCTGCTGGCCGGCAATGCGCAGGCACAACACGCCGGCGACAGCACCATGGTCAAGCTGATCCGCAGCCTGGTCGGGAGCGGGGCGCTCACCGCGGAGGCCGGCGACCTGCTGATCGAGGAGGCGCGTCGCGAGGCACAGCCGCAGGCGACCGCCGCCTCGACGCAGGCACAGCCGGGCGATGTGCGCGTTCCGTACATTCCCCAGACCGTGCGCGACGAGATCCGCGAAGAGGTCAAGGCCGAAGTCATGGCCCAGGCCAGGGACGAACGCTGGGCCGCGCCGGACGCCGTGCCGGAATGGACGCAGCGGATCCGGCTGGAGGGCGACGTGCGCGTACGCAACGAGTCGCGCCTGTACTCCGACAGCAACAGCAACATCCAGGTCAACTGGGCGGCCATCAATGCCGGCAACGGCTATGACGTCAACCGCAACACCAACCTGCCGTACCCGCCGCTGCTCAATACCCGCCAGGACCGCAACAACTCCTGGCGCATACGCGCACGGCTGGGCCTGACCGCCGACCTGGGCGAGCACGTGCAGGGCGGTGTGCGCCTGGCCACCGGCAACGACGACGGCCCGGTCTCCACCACCCAGACCCTCGGGGGCGGGTTGGCCAAGAAGGACGCCTGGATCGACCAGGCCTGGATTGCATGGACGCCCATCGATGCCTTGCGCGTGGTGGGCGGCCGCTTCGAGAACCCGTATTGGTCCACCGAGGCCCTGTTCTCGAACGATCTGAACTTCGACGGCGTCTCGGTGCAGTACCAGGACCGCTTCGCCAGCGACGATCTGACGGTATTCGCCACGCTCGGCCTGACCCCGTTGGAATACTCCGGCGACAGCTTCCCGAGCACCAGCACCGAGAAGATGAAGAGCCGCGACAAGTGGCTCAACGGCTTGCAGGTGGGCGCGGAGTGGGCGTTCAACGAGGACCATCGCCTGCGCGGTGCACTGGCCTATTACGATTTCCGCCGCATCACCGGCCAGCTTTCCGAGCCGTGCGCGCTGTATGCCGGCGACACCTTCTGCAGCACCGACTGGACCCGCCCGCAGTTCATGCAGAAGGGCAACACGCTGATGCTGCTGCGGAACATCGCGCTGGACCCGGTGAGCCCGGCCAACACGCCGCAGCCGCAGTACGTGGGGCTGGCCTCGGAGTTCGAGCTGGTGGACGTCAACCTGCGCTACACCGTGCCGGCGTTCAACGGTTACGGCCTGCAGCTGGACGGCAACTGGATCCGCAACCTTGCCTACGATCCGGGGGAAATGTGGGCGCGTGCCAACGGCGGCATCGTCACCAACCTGACCCTCCCGGCCAGTGGCATCGCCGGCCCGCGCGACATCGACAGCGGCGACACCGCATGGCAGCTGCAGGCGACCTTCGGCACCTTGGCGCTCAAGCAGCCTGGCAACTGGAACGCATGGCTCGGTTACCGCCGTGTCGAAGCCGATGCAGTGCCCGATGGCTACAACGACTCGGACTTCCACTTGGGCGGCACCAACGCCAAGGGCTATTACCTGGGTGCATCGTGGCTGTTCGACAAGCGGGCCTGGCTGACCGGCAGCTGGTTCTCGGCCAAGGAAGTATCCGGGCCGCCGCTAGCCATCGATGTGTTCCAGCTGGAGGTCAACGCGAAGTTCTGACCGCCACACGCAAGCAGGCACGGCGCAAGCGGGCCTGCCTGCACGCACCCATGCACGGGCAGCCATCCGGGCAGGATGAGGATCCGCTACAGCACGGGTTGGGCTGTGCGGGGTGCGTGCAGGCAGGCAAGGGCAGGAACCCCGCACGGCGACATGTGCCGGATCACCTCAGGTGATCGCAGGGCAATGACATTGATGGGCAGACGCCCGAACGCAAGGAATCCAGAGTCATGACGATTGAAGTCCAGGAACGCGAGCCCGCCACGACCACTGCGGGCCCGCAGCCACCCCACGCTGCGGCGTGGCCGTTGTTCTACCGCAAGCCGGAGCTGCTCAGTACCGACGTCCATGCGCAATGGCGGATCAAGCCTGCCGGCGTGGCCTTTGCCGCCGGCTCGAACTCGGTGCCGTTGATGATCGGCGAGTTCGACGCCGCCGCGCGCCACTATCCCATCGTCTTCGCCGGGCCGGAATACACCCCGGTGGCCGTGCTGGGATTGGAGCAGCGCAACCAGTTCGTCGATGGAGACGCCTGGCGGCAGGACACCTACGTGCCGGCCTACGTTCGCCGCTACCCGTTCGTGTTCGCCGAAGTGGACGAGCCCGGCGGCTACGCACTGGCCATCGACGCCGAAGCGCCGATGGTGGCGACCGGGGGTGAGGAAGGGCAGCCACTGTTCGAGGGCAGCACGCCGACCGAGCTCACCACCCAGGCGCTGCGGTTCTGCGAAGCCTTCACCCGCGAGAGCGCGGCAACGCAGGCGTTCGTCGGCCAACTGGCGGCCGAAGGCCTGCTGATCGAGCGCACCGCCAACATCACCCTGCCGGAGGGGGGGCAATCGACGCTCACCGGCTTCTCGGTGGTCTCGCCCGAGGCGTTTGCCCAGCTGTCCGAGCAGACCGTGGTTGACTGGCACCGCAACGGCGCACTGGCCCGGGTGCATTCGCACCTGCTGTCGTTGGCGCGCTTCGCTGACCTGCGCGGCAACTGATACCGACATGGCCGGGCAAGCGCCTGGCCGGACCGCTACTTCCGAAGGAACCGATATCCCATGAATTCCATCACGCGCGTACTCCTGCCCGGCGTCGTGCTGCTCTCCCTGTGGCCGTTGGCCGGCCACGCCCAGACCGCCACCCCGCCGCTGGGCGGGTCGGCAGTGCAGGGCGTGTGCATGATCAGCCGTGAGGCCATCTTCGCCAACGCCAAGGCAGGCCTGAGCGTCACCGAGCAGCTGCAGCGCCTGACCACACGGGCGCAGGAACAGCTTGGCTCCGAGCAGGCAACGCTCACGACCGAACTGCAGGCATTGGGCCTGGCCGGTGCCCCGGTGCAGGAGTCGCAGTTGACCGCCGCCCAGCGCGCCGGCCTGCAGAAGCACCAGGCCCTGCAGCAGAAGGCCGCCGAACAGGCGCGCCAGATCGAGCAGGCACGGGTGAAGGCCCTGCAGCGCATCTCCGAGGAAGCGCAACCGCTCATCGTGCAGGTCTACGCCCGCCACAACTGCGGATTGCTGCTCGATCGCAACGTGGTGCTGGGTGGCAACATGGCCAACGACCTCACCGCCGAAGTGGTGCAGGCCCTGGACAGCAAGCTCACCACCGTGCCGGTGTCCATCGAGGCGGCGCCGGCGGGGCGTTGATGGCACCCGTAGCAACCGAAGGCAATACCTCGCGCGCCGGGCCACGCCGGCGCGCGGCGGCGGAAGGTACGACGGCCTTTTCGTGATTCGTCACAGAACTGCACCCGGCAGCTGTGTCCGCCGACACGGGCGTTCTGATCCAACGTTGAGCGGGTAGGGCGGTTTCCCGCCCGACGCGGAACCCCGCATTTGTGAACGCCGGCCATTCCGCAGGCCCCACGCACGCTACCGCTTCGGGGCTGTCCGGACGTACTCCTGCTGCCGGTCCATGAGCTCGGCAATCTCCGCAGCGTAAAGTTCAACGATCGGGGCATCCAGACGTTGTACTTCGCCATCCATGACCAGTACCGCGCCGCCATCGCGGTCCACGCCCCAGATCCGGTCGTGGTCACCCAGCACCTTGAAGACCGGGGCAACGCCTTTCACCTCGAGGTCGCGCAGCGCCGCCGCCGCCGTGGTGAGGCTGGCCCACTCGGGCAGGTCCCCGGTATCAAAGCCGAACAGCATGACGCCGCGCCAGAACTTCCAGGCAGGGCCGACTGAGTAGAGCTCCGGCTCCGGCCAGAGCTCGGTCCGGGCAACGACGAGCAAACCATTGCTCTTCCGCGAGAAGGCGACGAATTCGGGCGGGAGCGTGGCGTCGAGCACAGCCTCAACCGCTTGTACTTCCGCATCACTCGGCGGCTGCGCGGCAATCGCCTCGAAGGCAGCCTCGTCCACCGGGCCGAGGGCGGCCCATATCTGTTTGTGGAACTGTTCGATTGGAGTCATCGTGCTTCTGGTGCTTCTCGCCGGGTACGGCCGGGCCGCGGGAAGCCCTTGTTCTATCACACCAATGCTTCGAGAAGGAACGTAGTGGCCACGACGTGGCAGATTGAACTAACGACGCTTATCAGGAAGTGTTATCGAGGGTGAGACAGCAGCCGGTCGGCTCTGGCTTTGCATCTGCGCGAACGCCAATCCAGACGCTCGGCGATGCCCGGCGGGCTGATGTCTCCAGCACGATTGATGAGCACCACAACGGTTCGCCGCAGCGAAGGAACGTGGCGGAGGTATCCCGTGAAGCCTGCCGTTCCGCCGCCATGGCCCACCACCTGGCCGCCGTCAGTCAGTTCCCAGCCAGCGCCCCAACTTGCCTTGGTACCGTCGGCAAGTAACGTATTGCGCCACATCTGGTGCAACAGGGCATGGGGCAACAGCTTGCCCCGGTCCAGCGCGATGGCGAAGCGAGCCATGTCCTCGATGCTGGCGAGCAGTCCACCGGCCGCCCACGCGGAGCCCGGCGCGGTGATGGGTGGATCGAGCCAATGGCCATTCTGGTAGAGGTGCCCTTGGGCGACGCTGCGGCGGTCGCCGGCGCGGCGAGGCCCGGCATCGCGCATGTCCAGCGGACCCAGGATTTCGTCATGCAGGAATTGCCAATAGTCCGCGCCCGTCACCTGCTCAATGGCGAGTCCGAGCAGGATGTAGTTGGTGTTGGAATAGGCATGTCGTGTTCCCGGAGCAAAGTCGAGAGGCGCTTGCGCGACCATCTTCAATAATTCTCTGGGCGCGGGATCGGTCGGCATCACCTCGAGAAAGTTGCCCTCGTTGAGGTAGTTCGGAATGCCGGACGTATGGCTCAGCAGCCGTGACAGGGAAATCGCCTCCCATGTCGCTGGCAGGGCTGCCACATAACGGCCTATGGGGGCTTCCACATCAAGCAGGCCCCGTTGGCGGAGCCGGAATACCAGCAAGGCGGTGAACACCTTGGTGATGGAACCAATTTCGAACACGGTATGCCGCACGACCCGCGCATCGCTGGCATCATTGCGCCGTCCCACTGCACCTATTCCGGTTATCTCCCCGCGGTCCACCACGACCGCGGCCAATCCCGGCTGGTGTTCGGCCTCAAGAAGGTCAGTCAGGGATTGGCGATTCCCCGACTGTCGGTTGCCTGTTCGCACGCCAGGCACGATGAGTCCGGCACCTGCGGTGAGTAGTGCAGTACACAGGCTGCGTCGGGTCGGGTCGTTCTGCATCGGCGGTGAGCCGTTGGTTCCGTAGCTGGCGATGGTAGACCGATACCAGTGGCTTCGGCTATTGGCGTTTCCTTTGCATCGAGTCGATCTTCCTGGCATTCACGCGATGAACCACTCCCGCCGCAAGGCCGCACAGATTCGATCAAGCTTGCCGGATGACACGTGCCAGGTGATCAGCCGGCTACTGGATTCATTGGTGAACTGCTACCTCGCCAGGGACGAGCCTATCGAGTGGCGATCCCACTTCCGAGGCCACCATCGACCCAAGCGTCCGTGAAAGCAGGGTGGAACCCTGGCAAGTTCGAACAAGGTAGGGGTTTAGGGATGCATATCGGGGGTAGGGTGGCTATCGCCTTCTGGTCGAAGCCGGGTACTCCTCAGTCGCCCGCTACCGGCTTGCGCCGGCTGCCGTGCCGTCTCCTCACGCGACGGTCCTCGGCGGCGACACGCCGGGGCTGGGGAGGGGCCAACTGCTCGCGCCGCTCCACCAGGAAGTCCATCAACGCCCGGACCTTCGCTGGCATCTGGGCGCGTGATGGCACGTAAAGGAAGAAGCCCGGAAAGGGTCGGCACCACGGCGCCAGGACGCGCACAAGCGCGCCGCTGTCGAGGTGCTCGCGAACGCACAGGTCGATGTGACGAATCAGTCCCACCCCCTGCAGCGCGGCGCGCAGCATGCTGTCGTCGTCGTTGAACACCGCGTTGCCCTGCGGCTCGAACACCAGCTTGCGTTCCTCGCCGTCGGGCGCCGCAAATGTCCAGTGGTCGATCGTGCCACTGGACGTGAACCGGTAAGCCAGGCAGTTGTGACCGATCAGGTCCGCGGGGCTCTCCGGTACGCCGTGCCGATCGAAATAGGCAGGTGAACCGACAATCGCCATCTCCAAAGGCGGTGTGACGGGGACAGCCACCATGTGCTCATCCAGGCTCTCACCCAACCGAATACCGGCGTCCAGGCCGTTGGCCACCAGGTTGGAGAAGCCGTCATCCATGATCAGTTCGAGCCGGAGCTTGGGGTAACGCGCCAGGAACTCCCCCATGTGCGGTTCCAGCAGCAGGCGTGAAGCGATTCGCGAAGAGTTCATCCGAATCACGCCGGAGGGTTCCGCATGGACTTCACCCAACTCTTCCACCGCCCGTTCGATCGCGCTCAGTGCCGGCTGCAGCACGTCCAGCAGCTGTTGCCCCTCCTCGGTGAGCGACATGTTGCGGGTGGTGCGGTGCAGCAGCCTGACGTCCAGCCGTTCTTCCAGTGCTTTCAGGTGCTGGGAGAGAGCGGCCCGGGTGATCTCCATCTCGGTGGCCGCCTTGGTAAAGCTGCGGTGCCGAGCGATATGGGCGAACCAGGTCAGGGAGCTGACGAGCGAGGGTTCGATGGGCATTGTTTAGCTCTACTTACGGCTCATGTGTTCGGAAGATTATTTATCCGGCCCAATGTGGTCAATAGGATGGGCTTCGTCGGCACAAGCGCCGGCAACCTCATCCCCATAGCGGAGCACGCACATGCGCAACGTCACGTTCAAGAATCTCAATGGCCAAGGCGTCACCACGGCGGCCACCCTGTACTTCCCCGAGGGGTTTGACGAATCCAGCAGGTACCCCGCAGTCGTGGTGTCCCACCCGGGTGGCGGCGTGAAGGAACAGACGGCTGGCCTGTATGCGAAGAAGCTGGCCGAAGCGGGCCTGGTCACCATCGCGTTTGACCGCTCCTACCAAGGTGCCAGCACCGGCCAGCCGCGTCAGTTGGAGAATCCGTACATCAGTACCGAAGACGTGAGCGCGGTCATCGATTACCTGACCACGCTGCCGTATGTGGACGCGAACAGGATCGGTGCCATGGGCATCTGCGCGGGTGCAGGCTACAGCGCCAACGCCGCCATCAACGACCGCCGCATCAAGGCACTGGGCATGGTGAGCGCGGTCAATATCGGCCAGATGTTCCGCAACGGCTGGGAGAACACGGTCAAGGACGCCGATGCCGTCGGCTACCTGGACTTCGGCTCCAATGCGCGCACCTCCGACATTGCCTCTGGCGAGTTCGCGACGATCCCGCTGGCACCGCTGCGCGAAGAAGATGCTCCGAATGCCGAACTGCGCGAGGCATGGGAGTACTACCACACCCCGCGTGCCGAGCATCCCAACGCCCCGGGCTTCGCGCTGACCCGCAACCTCAACCAGATCATCACCTACGACGCCTACAACAAGGCCGAGGCATTCCTGACCCAGCCGATCCTGGCGGTCGCCGGCAGCGTGGCGGGCAGCAAGTGGATGAGCGATGACCTGCTGGCGCGGGCCGCAAGCAAGGACAAGGCACTGCACGTGGTGGAAGGGGCCAACCACATGTCGTTGTACGACGTGCCGAACTACGTCGACGAAGCTGTTTCGGTACTGGCGTCGTTCTTCCAGAGCCGTCTGAAGTGAACCACCCGTGCGCCGCCTGATCCGGCCGGCCTATCGCTGCCGCCACATATGACAGCGCCGCAACTGACCCAGGAGAACACCATGAGCACCATTTCCATCAAGACCGTCAGCTATCCGAACCTGGGGTGGCAGATCGCAGCCGACCTCTACCTTCCGGCCGATTTCGACGAAGGCAAGACGTATCCGGCCATCGTCAGCACACATCCGATCGGCAGCTGCAAGGAACAGACGGCAGGCAACATCTACGCCAAGGGCCTGGCCGAGCAGGGGTTCGTGGTGCTGGTGCACGACGCCAGCTTCCAGGGTGCCAGCGGCGGCGAGCCGCGCTTCATCGAAGATCCGTCGATCCGCGTCTCGGATATCCGTTTCGCCGTCGACTACCTGCAGTCGCTGCCGTATGTCGACGCCGGCCGCATCGGCGCCATCGGCGTCTGCGGCGGGGGAGCCTACACCATCCATGCGGGCATCACTGACCACCGCATCCAGGCGCTGGTATCCATCACCGGCGTGAACTACGGCCGTCTTATCCGCGAGGGTTTCGCACAGTTCAAGCCGCGCGAGCTGGCAGCCAACATCGCCGGTATGCGCACGGCCCAGGCGCAGGGTGCCGTGCGTGATGTAGCCAACCTGTTGCCGGATTCAGTTGAAGCGGGCAAGGCTGCAGGCATCACCGATATCGATGTACTGGAAGCCACCGAGTACTACAAGACCGCTCGCGGCCAGCAGCCCAATGGCGCCACCAGCCAGCTGATGTCCTTCAGCGGCGCGGCGATGGGGTGGGATGCCTTCCTCAACGCCGAGGTGCTGCTGACCCAGCCCCTGATGGTGGTGATCGGTGACAAGCCTGGTGGCTTCGGTGCCTACCGTGATGGCTGGGAGATCTACAGCCGCGCAGCCTCCGAGCACAAGCAGATCGTCGTTGCCGAAGGCTGGTCGCACTACGACCTGTACGACAAGCCGGAACCGGTGGCAATTGCGATGGCCCAGGTGGTTCCGTTCTTCAAGGCCCGTCTGTGACAGATCGGCACGCCACCAACCGCCACGCAAAGGAAGTGAACATGAACGCTCTCCTGTCTGGAAAGACCGCCATCATCACCGGCGCCAGCAAGGGTATCGGGCTGGCCACAGCCAAGCTGTTGGTCGAACACGGCGCCAGCGTCGTCCTTACGGCCCTCGATCAGGCCAGCCTTGATGCCGTAGTGGAGGACATCCAGGCCAGTGGCGGCCACGCGCTGGGAATCGTGGCGAACTCGGCCGATCCCGCAGCGCCCGGGCGTGTGTTTGCAAAGGCGATCGAAGCCTTCGGGCACGTCGACATCCTGGTGAACAACGCCGGGTATGGCGACATGATGTCCATCGAAGAGTACACCGACGAGCACTTCGACGAAGTGGTGCAAGTGAACTATGCCGGAGTGTTCCGCTTCTGCCGCGAGGCAGTCGGGCACTTCATGCCGCGCGGCACCGGCGCGATCGTCAATGTCACGTCGGTGAACGGATCGCTGCCACTGGGCGGGATGGCCTATGTCTCAACGAAGGCAGCGGTGAATGCGATGACCACCAACATCGCCGTCCGCTTTGCAGGCACCGGTATCCGGTGCAATGCGGTGGCACCGGGCAACACGGATACGCCGATGGCCCGCGACCGGGCTGCAGGCAAGCTCACGGGGGGATCGACGATGGTTCCCTATATCGCAAAGCACACGGACCAATCCCTGCCGTTCACCCAGCCCGAGGACCAGGCCAACGCGATTCTCTACCTGGCCAGCGATCTATCGCGTGCCGTAACCGGCCGGGTTCTGGTCGTGGACAACGGCGCCTACATCGGCGCCTGACAACAAAGGAGTTTTTGCCATGAAGAACATTCTCATCCTGGGTGCAAGTGGCCAGATCGCCCAGTGGGTCATCAGGTCGCTCGCCACCGAAACGCAAGTTCAGCAGACCTTGCTTCTACGTGACCCGAAGAAACTGACGGGCAAGGAGCCGGCCAACGCGAAGGTGGTCATCGGCGACGTTCTGGACAAGAAGGTGCTCAAGGACGCAATTGCAGGACAGGACATCGTCTACGCCAACCTGACGGGCGAAGATCTGGACAAGCAGGCCCAGGCGGTGATCGCGGCCATGAAGGCTACAGGCGTCAAGCGTTTGATCTTCGTTCTCTCGCTAGGCATCTACGATGAGGTTCCTGGCAAGTTCGGCGAATGGAACAACGCCATCATTGGCGAGGATCTCAAACCGTTCCGACGCGCAGCCGATGCCATCGAAGCCTCCGGGCTGGACTACACAATCCTGCGCCCAGCCTGGCTGACCGACGAAGACGAGGTGGACTACGAGACCACGGAGAAGGGCCAGCCCTTCAAGGGCACCGTGGTCTCGCGCAGGAGCGTGGGTGACCTGATCAGCCAGGTCATCGTCAACCCGGCTCGCCACATTGGCGCAAATCTGGGCGTGAACAAGCCGGGAAGCGACGGCGACAAGCCGTACTTCATGTAGTCGCTACAGGAAACGAGCGGCTTTAGGGGCATCTTGCATGTCGATGCTGGCGGTCGCTCAGCGCCAGCGAGCGACCTGCTCAGCCGACAACATAGGGCATGACTCATTGCCCATACCTCAGTGGTTGACCGTTGCGGTGAGCAAGCTGGAAACGATGCACGCTTTCGCCGGGGAGACAGGGAAGCTCCGTCAACCCCCTGGTGACAATGTACGCTGCCTGCAACCCCTGACCAGCGGTACGCCCGCATCCGCATTGCGCAGTATCCGTCGCTGGCCAAAAGCGGATACCCGTCGCACAAGGAGATTAGGGATGTTTATCGGGGGTAGCGGAGGGAACTACTTCCGACGCAAATGCATGCTGAGGGAATCCACAACTTGAAGGTACTGCTGGTCGAGGATCTGGAGACTTTGTTGTATTACGGCGCGGCATGCGGATAGAAGCTTTAGGCCACCTCAACCGTCTCAGGTACGTGATAAGCTGCTGGCAAGGCTTCGGGCAGGAGCCTGCCACCCGTCATAGCAAAGCTGTTGACAGCACTGCCGGCAAACTCCCTCTCTTCCTGCGCATGCCATGTTCAGGTTCGAGAAGCGGCAGACGGGTGACGTTTCGCCATGAACCCGGAGAACTTGTCATGTCGAGTGAAGCCATTCGGCCGTCCACGATGGACGGCATCAAACGCCTCGCCAAATCGCTCAAGGTCGAGCGGGGCATCCAGCACACGCAAGCCTTGGATGCCGCCGCGCAGGCAGCGGGATTCCAGAACTTCCGCCATGCGGGCAATGTGCTGCGCGCCGCCCCCAAGACGGAGCGTTCTCGCCCCGGCCACTGTGTCTTCCTGACTTCCTACTGGAAGGACCGCGATGGTGGCGGGACCGGACGCGAAACGCTGAGCATCTGGCTGTCCGTTCCATGGGGTGATCTCATCACGGCGCTCCAGTTGCAGAACCATCGCGCACTGGTGGATTTCCGTGCCGAGGGGCCTGACCATCTGGCGCGCGAACACCTGCAAAGTTCGCAGTCGGCGGCGCGACGGGCGGTCTGCGCAGCCGCACGCGCACTGCATTTCATGGATGCGACGAAGCTGCGTCCATCCAAGAGCCATAGCCGCGCCTTTCCTGGTGGGCGGTCGAGCAATGCAGTTCCTGGCCGCGACCACTACAGCATCTGGTATGACCGTCAGACGAAGCGCTACCTCTTTGCGGACGAGCCCTATGAAAGGGCCGTTGAAGGTAAGGAGCAGGAGCGCGAGACCTGGGCGAAGGAACATGGCTTCGTCATCGTCAAGCCTGAGTGGACGGGCATGTACGCGCCCGATGTCGGTTCCCGTCTATACCTGATCGCGGACGAGACGAAGGGCATCCCGCTGGAACCCCTCGCGGCGGCGCTGGACGAGCTGCCTTCACCCATTGTCGAAGCCGCATGGGACGGAGAATCCGCACCAATGACACCGTTTTTCGTGAGTCCTGGCACCATTGCCAAGGCTGCTGCTGCGAAGGACAAGCCGAAGGCGCCGCGTAAGCAAAATGGCCAGCCCAATTCCGTCGGCTATGTCCAGACCTTCGTTGGTCCACAGCGCCGTCCGAAGGGAAGGATGCCGATTGAGGCGCACGCGCATGTCGGCCGTCTACTGAAGTCGGTGCTCAAGGACACCTACCACCGCAAGGGTGTCTACAACCGGGTCAACGCGATTCGCTGTGAACTCGACGAGTGGACGCAGCGCGAGTACAACCACGCTGAACTGCCGAATGAGCAGTTCTTCGACTTGTACTACCACGAGTCCGGTTCGACATTCGCGCGCACGCTTGCCGAAGCCGACCGCGAGCGTCACGTGCAGAGTTTGGCGCACGCGAAGAAGCACCTGGGCGAGCACTATCCCGACTGCCCGCCGCTGCGGTCGCTGCTGAAAAAGGTGGATGCCGCGGTCAAGTCTTTGCGTGACTGGAATTGAGGGCTCGTCGCAATGTCTCGCACAAAAAAAAATCAACAAGCGCAGCCGCCTTCGTCCCCCGTTCGTCCCGAGGCCGAATTGGAAAGCCGGTTGGCAGCGGCGCTGTCCGCCGCCTTCCCCAACATTCCCCGCGAGCAACTGATCGAACAGCGGCGTTTCACCGTGCGGCTCGGTCACGAGACACATGACTTCGACAGCGCTGCCCAGTGGGAGAAAAGCGGGCGCGCGGATGTATTCATCTTTTATGACGGGCGACCGCTCGCCGTGGTGGAACTCAAGCGCGAGGATCTAGCGCTCACTCATGCTGACTATGAGCAAGCGCAAAGCTACGCGAATCAGTTGACGCCACGACCACCTCTTGTCGTTGTCACGAACGGGCGCGACACCCGCATCTACGACGCCAATACAGGACAACTTTGGTCCGGCGAGCAAGATGCCGCGAATGCGGTAGCCCGTCTGCTTGCCAATGCCGCCAAGTTGGCGGCGGCAGATATGCGATGGGCGACCGAAGCTTTGATGGGGAGGGAAACCGGAGTCTGGGTTCCCATCGTGCGATCTGCAACGAAAAGGCTCCTGGCCGAGATGACTGACCCACCCGGCCAGTCCGATCGCGCCTTCGCCGAGCTTTTGCTGTTTCCTCGTCTCAGTACCTTCGCCGCGATCAAATCAGCGCAAGCCGGGACGACCTTCACGATCATCGAAGGTGCAGCACAGAGCGGCAAGAGCAGTTGTCTGCGCGATCTTTCCTTGCGCACCCGGGACAGTGAAGACTTGGCCGTCCTGATGTTGCGAGGCTCAGGGCCGGGACTGTTTCAGTCGCTGGCCAACTTGTTCGCTATCGAGCTTGAGTGGAATCTCACCGCGAACGATGCCCGCCAGTGGCTGCGGCGAATGTCTACCGGGCCTGCGGGGCCAGCACTTTTGCTTGCCATCGACGACGTGGAGCCTGGCACGTCAATGGCGGCTGACCTGGAGGAACTGGCGAGCTTGCGACCTGGCAACAAGCTCAACGTCATCCTGACCACCGATCGCTCGGAACGGCTGGTCAAGGCTCCAAACGGTCGCACGCAGACAGCACTGGGAGCAAGGGCAGAGTTCATCGAGATCGCTCCTTTGGGGCTAGAGGAGTTTAGAAAAGCGCAGCAGACTCTCGACAACCACAAGATTCACTTCCAGCGGGGCGCGGAGTACGCGGAGGACTACCGTGCGCCGTGGGTGCTTCGGACGATTTACGACGATGCCGCCCGTAACCCACGGCACCAAGACCCAAACAGCGCGTTGCTTCTTCCGCCGGCGCTTGGCATGGAAATTGTGGACGCGGCGCGCCGGAACTATGCCAATCAGGCAGACTTGCTTCGCGGCTATCGGATGCTTGCGCGTTGTACCCTTGCCGATGAGGGCGCTCGTTCTGCCGAACTAGCCCTCGCAGCAGCCAACGGGTTTGTCGTGCGACAAGATGCGCTTTCCGACGAAGCCCGCGATGCGGTAGCCGAACTTAAATCGAGGGGTGCCGTGCGCACCTACCGTCACGCAGGCGGCGAAGACATCGTCGTGCCGACCATTCCTGCCGCATTCCTTTCAGAGCTTGCCGATGCCACGGGCGACGAACTCGCGCGGCGCGCCGCAGAGGACCCGCAGGAGGCCGGCACTTGGCTAGGCCACCGCTTGGCCGCTATCTATCTCGGGGACGTGATCGGTGCGCAGGCGATTCGCAGCATGGCGGAGAAAACGGGCGGATTCAGTTCTGGAATCATCGACGGCCTTCTCGCCATCGAGCCCACGGAGGAGCCCATCGGAAACGCGCTGGTTGCGATGGCTGCTCCAGATGGTCAGTTGATTCATCTGAAGATTGAAGGCGAAAAGGCTTGGCTGTCTAATCGCCACGGCGATGTCGTCGGCAAAGCTCTGGATCTTGGAGCGGATCGCCCGCACATGCATGGCAATACGACGGCCTGGATGATCCTGGGACAACTTGCCAGGCTTCCCACAGCGATAGTTGGCGACGACAGCCAACGCATGGATGCCTGGATTCTGCTGAACATCGGCCAGTGTCCTTTCCCGTTGCTGCGCGCAAACGAAGAGGGGCTGGGCCACCTTGTTCACGACCTCGGCGATCACGGTCGCGTCCTCTGCCACGATCAAGGCCCCATCGAGGCAGCGACACAAGGGATGGCCGATCTATTCTCGCGCACGTGGACACACGCAGATGCGTGGGTGAATGCCGCGGTCGAAACCGGGTCTCTGCCACTTCTGCATCGTTTGACTATTGCGCTGCGCACGGTGCAACTGCGCAACATACCCGGTCTTTCCGATTGGGCTGACTTGGCGCTCAAGGCGCACGTGCTCCCCACGCTTACCGCTTCCATTCAATGCTCGAACAGCAGTGGAAGCGATGCGGCGCACGACGCAGATTGAGATTATTGCATCCTGTCGAAAGCAGACTCAGGGCAGATGGATTTGGAAGATTTATCGGGGGGGAGGCCACATCGCCGATTGGCATCGCGACTACAACATGTGGGTCCACACCGCAGCTGCGGTCGCATCCCACCCGTAAGCCTCGCAGCCAGCAACCGGTCAAAAACCGCAGGCATAGCAGTAACCTTCGAATTCGGCTTAATCAGTAGCTAGTGGTACGGCCAGCGAGCGGGTCAGTCTAGGAAAGGATGGGCGATTCATAGTCTCCTTAGATATTGCTGCTTCCGGTCGAGGGCAGGGCACGTTCTTTGTACTAATCCACGGTAGGCAGCGACTTCGGACTAGGGCATGAAGTAAGCCCTAATAGAAAAAATCAGCGGATTGACATTTATGACTTATGTGATTAGGCCGTGGTCGGATATCGCGAACCACTATCATGGAACCGCTATACTTGGAAATGGAGCCAGCATTGCGGTCAACCCCAGCTTCTCGTACGGTTCGCTGTTGGCACATGCGCGAACAAGCCAGCTTATCGCTTCGGACGTGGAGCGGCTATTCCATTTTTTTAGGACGACGGACTTCGAGTTGATCCTGCGCATCGTGTGGCAGGCATCCAACGTCAATAAATCATTGGGAATCGAGGACAGTCGAACGCATGAAGCATATTTAGGGGTTAGGGACTGCCTGATCCAGAGCGTTCAGGCAATCCACCCCGAGTTCGAGCAAGTCAGAGCGAATCTACCTGGAATCTATCAGTTCCTCAAACGGTTCGATACTGTTTTGTCATTGAACTATGATCTCATCGTTTATTGGGCCTTGATGTATGGCTATGATCAGGATTACGAACATGCCATCAAGGACTGCTTCGGTGCAGGAGGAATATTTCAAGACGATTGGAGCAGGTTTAGAACGCCCATTTATAGGCAACGCTCAACAACGCTTCTTTTCTATCCGCATGGAAATTTAGCGTTGTGCCGTGACCGAATCGAGCAGGAGTTTAAGATCCACAATAGAGATTCTGGTCTGCTTCAATCAATTCTGACGCGCTGGCGCAGCGAAGAGGTGGTGCCGCTTTTTGTGAGCGAAGGCACTTGGGAGCAGAAAGTGAGTTCGATCAGGAACAGCTACTACCTTTCTACGGTCTACCGAGAGGTGCTGGGTTGCGAGCGTGAGACGCTCGTCATTTACGGCTGGGGCTTGGGTGATCAGGACATCCACCTGCTGCAGCGGATGCGGAGCACGGGCATCCGCCGTGTGGCGGTCTCCGTATATGGCAGAAATCAGATTTTTTGTAATCGGGTTGCTTCGATCATCCAGGAGGCTCTGGGCGCGGTACCTATAGATTTTTTCGACAGTCAAAGTATCGGGTGCTTAAATAACCCGAGCACGTAGTGTCAGGGTCTATTGCTCCTAGATGTGTTGCGAAGAACCCAGCCCGCGGGTCTCTAGCCCAATTGCCCTCATCAATAAAAGGGCCGCATGAGCAGACTGTGTATACAGAAAGGCGAGTGTCAACTTTTGATCTGTGGCTGGAATTGCGTGGGGGTGGAGATTAGGAAGAATTATCGGGGGTAGGGGGGGCACATGGTCTTGCGCTGCTGGCTTGTGCCGAAACCCTGCTCAACCTCATCGCGGCCCACACAGCACACCAACCTAGTGCTACAGGGGCTGCTCGCTGCGGTATGGGGGCGCAAGCCCGATCCAGGATTGCTTCTGCACTCTGACCAAGGAATGCAATTAGCCTGCGAAAGCGGGCAATGCCTTCTGACCGAGCACGACATCGTCTGAAGCATGAGTCGGTGGGAAACTGCCACGACAACGCAGCAATAGAGAGACTCTTCAAGCTATTGAAACGCGAACGTATTATGCGGCGGATCTACAGCAATCACGATGACGCACGCGCCGATGTCTCCCAGTACATCGAGATGTTTTACACTCCGACCCAGCGACACGGTTCCAATGGTGGGCTATCCCCGATAGAGTTTGAACGGAAGTGCGCACTAAACGGCTGAAGAGTATCTACAGAAGCCTGGGCGATTCAAAGGAGGGGGAATGGAGTTCGAGAAGATCCGGTCAGCGGTCAGGCTCGCAGAATACGCGGTCGTCAACCGGCGACCGCTTCGGACAAAGGAAGACGTGCTACGAGCACTTTCAGAGGAACTCCTAGTCGGCCCGTGGTTGATCATGAGTGGTCTCGGCATCATCTGGAAGCGTTTGCTCTGGATCTTCGTCCTTACGTTGATCATTGTCGCTGGTCTATTCCTTGTCGAGCGGGCTTTCAATCCTGTCATGATCCTCGTCGCACTGACGCTGGGCGTTATCAGCGTCTACTTCGGCCTTCCTACTCGGACGGTCCTTGCTGGTGTCACGGCAAAGTCCATTGGAGAGCTTGTAAGCGCCATCGATGGACTTGTGAAAGATCAAGGGGAGTTGGAGCGCTTGTCCTCTGGGGTGCGGCTCGTGAAAACGCAAACCACCGAGCGAATGGCACGGTTCAACGTATTCATTGGCATCCTCTGGGGCGCCTTGTTCTGGCTTGTCACGGCACGCGTGCTTTCCCCGACCATTGCTCAGGATGTTTTGGAGACGAGTCTCTTCCCAACCATCGCTGCCGCAATCTCGTTCATCGGGCTGTTGGTGGTCGCAGTTGGCTACGCAGCTGCTGTCCGTGTGGTCTATCAGACATTGGACTTTGCTCTATTGGAAGTAAAAGCAAAGCTCGCGCATGGCCCTTAACGCTAAGGACTACTCAGGTTGTCGATTACTTAGAGTGGTGAGCACAGCTCCGCCCAGCTATAAGTTATGATTTGAGTCTTAGGAACGCCGAAGCCAATCAGTTGATCCACGAGGTCAGGCTCTTCCGCAGGGTTGTGGATCGCTAGGTGAACGTTTGCTTGGCGCACCGAGCGGTTTCGAGGCATTGCTTCGAAGTAGGGCGCGTCGACATCGGACAATGAGTGGCCCAGCAGATAGACGTCTTGGACGGATGAAAGCCGGTCAAAAAATCCAGCGTGCCTACGGATTAGCTCGTAAGAAGGCTTGAAGGTCTTGGAAAAATAGTTCTCCAAGATGTCATTCACCTCGATCAGGCGTGTGTCCAGCTCGGCCACATCGGCTCGGTCGTTGAGAGGTCGTCGATCTTCCGGCTTCCAACCGTGTCCAAGAATCAGGTCTTGGTCGACTTGATCTGCACAACCGTGGATGTAGAGGATCTGCTCACGCGGGATGCCGTAGGCAAGATACAGGGTTGTCGTATAGTTGAACGAAAGAAATGCCCCGGTCCGATCCAGCACCTTGACGGTTTGGTGGACCGGAAGTTTAGTCGGAATTTGCAACTGTCTGATCCAAAGGCCAAGCAAGTTTCGGAGTTCCGTGCTCAGGCGCTCGACCAGGAGGCCGACCTCATACTGGAAGTCGTGGTGTCCTGAGTCGCCCCAGTCATCATCACCATACGAACCCATAAAGTGACTGAGGTCGTCGATGATCTCGTCTGGATCCATTTCGGCGAAGGCCGCCTCCATGTCTGCCCATTCATCGCCTGGGCGGAGATATTGCTCCACCGCATTGAAGACATCACGATCCGGGTTCTACCCCGATATCACGGACGGTTCTAAAAGAGTTGCAACCTTCTGATCCTGCCTGGCGGTCCTTCGCCGCATCCTTGGGTTGTGGCGTCGCTCGATGTAGTCAAACACATCCGCTCTTGCTGCATTCAGTGTACGGTAGCTCGTTCGATAGATGCGCTCGCGCTTCAGCAGCCCAAAAAAAGCCTTCGCATGCCGCGTTGTCGCCGCAATGCCCCACAGCGCTCATTGAGCAGATCAGCCCGTTAGCCGCGAGATACCCTTGGTAGTCACCGCTGCGGAACTGACTGCCACGATCCGAATGCAGGATTACCTCATCGCTTCCTTGCCGCTGCCACACCGCCATCTGCACAGCCCGTATCACCATCTGACGGTCCTGCCGAGCGTGCATTGACCAGCCCACAATGCGCTGGTCGTACAGATCCAGCACGATGCACAGATACAGCTTGCCTTGCTGGGTCTTGATCTCGGTGATATCGGTCACCCACTTGGTTTCCGGCTCCAGCGCGAGAAAATCACGTTCAAGCAGGTTAACCACGCCCGGCGGCGTCACGGCCGGACTGCCGCGCTGCCCGCGACGCTTTCGCCGGGGCCAGCCCTGCAGGCCATCGGCCGCCATCAGGCGTGCTACCCGGTTCAGGCTGACAGTCTCGCCTTCCTCAACCAAGTCTTCGCGCATGCGACCGGCCCCCAACGTACCGCGGCTGTCTTCGTGCAGTTCGCGCATCCGTACCACCAGGCGCTCATTGTCGACCTGTCGGGCGCTCGCAGGACGCTTACTCCACTCGTAGTAGCCGCTGGCTGATACCTTCATGCAGCGGCACATCAGCCTAATCGGAAACTCATCGCGGCAACGTTCAACCACCTGATACCTCAGGGTGATCCCTTTGCAAAGAACGTCGCCGCTTCTCGCAAAAAATCCCGTTCCTTCTTCACCCGCGCCAGCTCACGTTTGAGGCGGGCCAGCTCTTCATCCCGAGGTGTCCCGGTTCCGCCGAAGGCGACAGAGCCCGGGCTCTGCGCCTCGCGTTTCCAGCGGGTCAGTAAAGTGTCGCGAATCCCCAGCTCCCGGGCCACCTGGGCGCAAGTGACACCGGGCTGGCTCGCCTGCTCAACTGCGCCGCGTTTGAACTCAGCACTGAACTTCCTACGCTTTGACATGAACACTCCTCATGGCCTGGATCGGCCTTCTTGTAAGTGTCCGTGAAAACTGGGGTGAACCCGTACCAACTGCGGCCCGATTCAGCACCGGCTTGTCCGGGATCAAACTTGCGCCGACGCCGGCCTACTTTGCCTTGTTGTGCTCCAGTCGGTAGATATAGCCCTGGTCACTGATCCGACGCAAGTTAGCCGCGGCGATCTCGCTGCGTCGGCGGCCACCGCCGGCAAATCCGAAGCAGAGCAGGGCACGATCACAAATCCCTTCCAAGGTGTCGTCGCGGGTGGCCAGCCGCTACGGCTGGCTAAGTAACACCATGTAGGACTGGATAAGAACGCGACTGTAAGTCGCGCCTTTTCAGGATCTGTCATCACTGGGTCTAGGATCGCCCTGAACAAAGCGGGATCGACATAACTCGGGGCGAGCGAAATGCGGGCGGCTGTTGGTTCAGGAATGGGGCCGTGTTGGCGGGTCCCGGGAGGGATTTGGAGGCAATCAGGCGTTGCAGCCAAGTCTGAACGCGCGACATTAGACGTGGAGGCCAGCGGGCCAATCGCTTCGGTCAGCCGCCTAAGTGTAATTGCCAAGGTATCACTTCGTTAACCATTGACCGTAGGCCTCAACATCGATCATCGGAACGGTCCCACTATACTGGAGCTGGGAAATAAGCTTGAACAAGAATGCTGTAGCCGGCTTGGCCTCATTGAGAAAGCAGTAGCGTTCAACTGCATGATCCAAGTAGAAATGTCCATGCGCAGCCACACATCCCAGGTCCAAGCGCCCGCTGTCAAGATCCGCCATCAACGCCTTTTCCAACGGCGCTCCAAGTGCCGGACTCCAATCACTTTCAAACGTCAGCAGCCCTCCGAGGATTGGCATCAACGCCTTCGGCGGATAGACGCCACCCGCATGCGGAATTGGGAGGCTGGTGCGATGCAACTGACGTACGCTTGCCACCTTCTGCTGTGCGTATGCCACCAACTCCGCGTTCGCGGTCTGCTTGGCTTCGAACACCGCATACACGCTCTCTGCCGGCACAATGATTTCGCCCTCATAGGTGAAGATGAACGGCGAGTACTGACGATCAAAGACCACCACATCAATCTGCTGGCTGAAATTTCCTTGACTATCTACTACATGCGCCTTCGCGGCCTGGTAGCGCTTGGGAAGATAGGTATCCAACAAGCTTATCCAAACGTTCTCACTGGCATCCCCCTTCGTGCCGGGATGATTGAACGTCTTTCGGACCGTGGCAAGCCGCTGCTGAACATCTTCATGCAGCGAAGAGAGTAATTGGGAAAGCGACCATTGGGACATCGTCTAGAGCTCCATGCAGGTAACAGCGGGCACTTGCCTGATCAAACACTGGAACGGGAATTTGCTATACGCAGCGGTGGCGGCACACAATGACCTCAGAAATAGACATCGCAGCCGCCGAGAAATCTACTCAGCCTTGATCCTGAAACGCCGGCGTCGGCTTCATTGCGTGGGCGATATCAAGCGCCCGCCTGCCCTCAACGGCGCGGTCTGGGTAGGCGTCCAGTACGATCGAGGGTATCAAGCGCTGAGTAAGATCAGAGTAGGTGAAGCCCAATGCTTGACCCGCCTTCGCTCCAGTGGCATCCACCAAGCTCTCAATCAACGCAGAGGAAAAACCAAGCGCCTTCAGCTGATTGTCCAATACATAGCGACGCTGCGGCGCACCAGGGCGACTGAAGGTCAGAATGTCCGCCGCGCGGCGGCGTACGGCTGGGTCCAGCGCATTGAGGCGATTGGTGCACATGATCACCGCGGCAGGCACCTTCGCTTGCGCCAGACGATCGACCCCTCTGATGAAAGCGTTGACCCCCGCTCGATCCTCGTGATGCATCTGCGACGATTCGCGCGATTGGGTGAGCGCATCAGCCTCATCGACCAGCAAAATGACCCCGCCAGTGCTCTTTCCACGGGCATGCAGCTTGGTTGCTTCCGCAAGCGTGTAATCGAAAGCGATCGTAAGTAGTTGGGTCATCTCGCCGACCTGGCCCTTACCCCGGGTGGCCAGACTGAGCGGGAACAGGGTGATATCAATCTTCTCCTGCCGTGCCACTGCATCGCCGATGGTCTCAGACAGTTCGGTTTTCCCAGATCCTACGTCACCCGACAGGATGACCAAAGGTGGGCGGCGCAACACTGTATCAAGCACAGTCTCGGCTCCTGGATGATGGCGCTTGGCCCATGTTTCCAGTCCTGCCGGATGGACCAACAGGCCAAGAATCTTCGATAAACGGGCCTTCTGATCGTCCACGCCGATCAACCGATCCAATCGGGTACGAGCGTCGATGTCCGGATAGACACGACGTTGATCAAACAACTCGTCGAGGGATGGCTTTGAGTTCATCAGTAGCTCCTGACACTGAAACGATCGAGTCCCTTGCCACCTGCAGAGTAGCTGCGGTCTGAGACAAGGCTTCCGCTTATCCCTGGCTCAGCAGCCCCGCTGCGTTGAAAGGGAAGAGTTTGCTCAAACGACTCCCGCTGTGTCGGCGATAGCGCGAACCAGGCGGAGGAGTACGTCAAATAGTTGTAGAAGTGAGCCCCGGCCACATCAGCTCCTGGTCGGATCTTGCCTGGATCGTCATCCGTTCCGGACATGCCTGCCAAGTCTTTAGCCGTATAACGCAACGTCGGCTCGATCCAGTTGTCACCTCGCTTGAAGCCATAGGTGACGGTGCCGAGGTAGCCTGCCTTCAGTAGCTCGACCACTTCGGCTTCATAGGCAGCGATTTTGTCATCGACAGGTACGCCGTAGAAGCGCTGCATGCGTTTCAAGTCTGCGGCAACTTTGGCCGCAATGTGACGGGCATGAGTGACCGTAAAGGTACTGGTGCTGGATAGGGTGTAGCTGCCAGTCATAGGATCCTCACGCGTGGAAAGAAGAGCCAAAGACCTTTTGCCAATAACGCACGGTCTCCTGTTTGGTAGGTGCGGCCAGTGCCGCATCAATGGCATCGCCTGCGTCCAATGCCGCCTCGATAATCGCATCGACTTGCGCACGCCGGTACAACTTGGAGACATTGTTCTCCTCGTTAACCGGGTCAATGATCTGCAGAGGTTCGGAGAAGGGGGGAATGCGGGATGCCGGGTAGTAGTCTTGGAACGCAATCTGCTCGCGCAGTCCGCTCTGGGCTACGTAAGTAAAGAAGTGCTGTAGTGCTTCGGGGTAGTTACTGAAATCGCGCCCTTCATCGCAGAGTTTTGCCAAAATTAACTCGATCATGAAGGACTTGAAGCGAAAGCCGGGAACCTCCGTCTTCATGCGCCTTGCCCAGAACTTGACCAAACGCACCACCTGCACAAAGTCAGTTGGCTGCAGCTGCTTGCGCCGCTTGGCGAACTCCAGGTGGCGAGGAATGCTGGTTTTCAAGAAGGAGCCATCATCCTGGCTGACCAGATTGCCGTACCAGTCAGGATCGCCGTCATAGAGGATCGGCACTACATCCACATCCAGCCCAGAACCTTGGAACGAGACCGTGACGGAATACGTCTGGGGCTTGACCTGTTCGGGCTTGAAATTTGGATAGGCCTTCCGGAGGCGCTCGGCCAGGTACTCCAACAGCCTGCCAATGTCCTTGGGGGCATCGGCCCCGCTGATGTAGCAGGCCACATCGATATCGTTGAGCGAGCGCAGGGCAGTGCCCTTGGCCAAGCTTCCTGAGAGGATCATCTTTCTCAGTGTGAAATCCGGGTGCTCTCCCAGATAGGTCTCCAAGCGTTCCCGGAGACCACGAGCCTGCGCGCGCAGCGTATTGGCCATCTCGCGCGGCAGATTGACCCTATCTTCGGCAAATGTGACAAGTTCCCTGTGACCTACGTGCTGCGTTCCCATGCATCCATCTCCAAGCCAAGCGCACACCGCCCGGCAAACAGGTAAGGTGGTAGTACGACATCCCCACTATTAGCTTGCTGACACGTTGTCGCAGGCGCTGCGACTGATCTACGAAGAGCGCGGGCCGGAAAGCGGATAGCTGAGGTTCAATGTTGTGACGACCACTGCAGAATCAAGGGCTACCCCCACGGAGCATGTCCTCGCGAACTCCCCCCGCACCGAGCAGCCGCGCCGCCGGATTACCTGCCACACGTCCGCCTTGGTAGTACCCCGCCACGCCGGCTACGGAGCGATGGTCGGTCATCGCTATCAGCGCGGGCAGGGCGATGCCCTGGCGGAGCCCCTCGGTAATGAAGCTCGAGCGCAGGCTGTGTCCGCCGAAGTCCCCCTCTAGCCAATCCAGCGCCTTACGGCGTTGGATAGTCAGGGCAATGGCACTATCGCTTAGCGCCGCGCCCATCTGATCGCCCCGCACCCGCCGTAACAGCGCCCCCTCGGTCAGGCCGGCCGCGCCCAGCAAACGCCTGGGCCAGCGCGGGCGGCAGCTCCCAGGGCACGCCGGCGGCAGTGTCGCGTTCGAGGTGGTCGACGACGAACTGCACCACCGCGGCGTCCGGCAGCGGCAGGCGCAATGTCTGGCCAAAGAGCTTGCGTCCGCGTGGCGACGGCTCTCCGTCGCTGCGCGAGATGCGTCGGTTGATGTGCTACGCGGAGGCAGGTGATCCTGAAATCTTCTGATTCACAAGCCGGGCGAACTTACAAATGATGCCTTTGCGCGGGAGACGTCATCTAGATGGGATGCGCAACTCACGTGTGCGCTATGGCTTCGACATTGTCTGGGTGAGCAAGGCAGAACGGGACTCGCATGGGTGGTGCAGTCATCGCGCCACGTCTGCACCGGTAAAGGATTCCAGACGATCCTCCAGCCCGTCAGGAGGTAGGCTTACTTTGCTTCGTTCGTAGATCAGTCGTTTTTCGGCTTGCCCAGCAACGGCATCGACTTCTTCGTGAAAGCTCAGGTACTCCGAAATCAGGATCTCTTTACTGACGGTATCGCGCTCGTCGAAGTCCTCAGCTGTTTCAGGGACTGGCATTTCTATCAGCAGATCGACGTCGCCTACCGTGTTGGCGCCGGCGTGGTAGCTACCAAACACGTAGACGCGGTCGATCGTCATGCGAAGGCCGGGCCGCGCATTGACGCGGCTTACAACGGCCAGAAACTGATCGAGGAGCGAGTGCGCTTCGCTCAAAGGCAACCTGTTCCGGTCTTCAGCATGTGCCAGCGCCATGCCCATCTCCGTCGGCGTCCGTTTGTCTTCATCGATGTAGTTGTCGGCAATTAGGATATTGAGCAGATCCTCGACCTGTTGCACCCCCACACCCAGCTGTTGCGCGAGAAAATCGGCTTTCACGGTCTTACGATCCCACCTCAGCTGCCCGCCTTCGAAGCTAAAAACCGTCTCGATATCCAGAAATGCGCGCAGCGCATCCCGCACTCGTACCGCATCCCATCCGCCAATTTGCTTCCCTCGAATATCCATAGTTCTTCCACGTTGGATTTCTGTCATCGTACCCGCCCGACATGCCGTTAGCCGGCCCCTGGAAAGCGCTCCATGCATCGTTCCGAGTCATGGCCATTCGGTGGTGATCCAGACGCTTCTGACCCGGCCGATCAACACGGGCCTACTCGCCGCGCTGGACGTGACTCTGCGCCGGCTCAATCAAAGGAACGCAGCATGATTACCCTGACCCTTCCGTAGCCGCTCGCCGGAATTGCGCTTCTCTTGGCCGTGCTGGCCCCCCCGCATTCTGCCTTTTGCAGAAACTGCTGAGCAATCAATCTTCTAGCAGCCGTGCCGCCGGGTTACTAGTAGCGACGCCTGCTTGAAAATACCCCACAACACTAGATACCGACCGGTGCTCGGTCAGTTGCATGATGGCCGGCAGCGCCACCCCTTGGCGGCTGGCTTCGGTCACGAACCCCGACCTCAGGCTGTGCCCGCCAAAATCTCCCTCCAGCCCGGCAAGGCGTGCCCGTCGTTGCACGATTTCGCCGACGGCGGCCGGGGACAGGGCAGGGCCCACGTGCTGTTTCCACAGCCGCCGGAAAATAGCCCCCTCGCTGACGTCTGATGCCTCCAACCAGTCCTGCAGTGCCAACGCGGCCCGATCCAGCAGCGGCTTGTCCGGCGTCGAGGTGGCGGTGACGCCCGCCTGCTGGGTCTTACTGTGCTCCAGCCGGTAGATATAGCCCGCCTCGCCGATGCGGCGGAGGTCGCGCAGGTCGGCGGCAGCAATCTCGCTGCGCCGACGGCCACCGCTGGCAAACCCGAAGCAGAGCAGGGCGCGGTCACGAAGGCCTTCCAGACTGTCGTCGCAGGTGGCCAGCATCGCCTCTAGTTCGGGCAAGGTGATGGCGGTCTTCTTACGCGGCCGTTCGCCGCGTTTGACGGCCGCCCGCGCGGCACGACTGAGCACGGTGCGGATCGCCGGCTGCTCGCAGGGATTGGGCACTTGCTTGAGTCGGTGGCGGTGGACAGCACGGCAACGCGATGGCGCACGGTGGCCAAGGTCCACGGACCGAGCTTGGCCTTGAGGCCAGCAGCCACCAGGGCCTGGTCGACGGCTGCTGGCAGTTCCCACGCCAAGTCGCCCTCGGCCGAGCGGCGCTGCACGTGGTCGACCACAAATTGCAGCACGGTGGCTTCGGATACCGGCAAGCTCAGCTCGATCCCATAACGCGCGGCATGCCAGCCGGCCCAGTAGCGCAGGGCACTGGTGTAGCTGCGGGTGGTGTTCTCGGCCGCAGCTTCTGCCAGCAGTTCGCGGACCGCGTCGGCGGCTTGGCGGGCCAGCTGTTCGGGCAGCGCTAAGCAGGTAGCCGTCGCGGCGAGTACGGGAATCGTAGAATTATATTTCATACTATGTAATGTATACTACGAAATAGATGTTATACCCACGATAATCATCACTTATCGCTAGTACAGGATCAACAGAGTAGGGCGCCGATACAGGAGACGTCTCATGGCCCGCGGCATCACCGAATCCGATGTGCACACCGCCGCCGACGAACTGGTGGCCAACGGCGAGCGGCCCACGGTGGAGCGCATCCGTGCCCATCTGGGTACCGGCTCGCCGAACACTGTGACGCGCTGGCTCGAGACCTGGTGGAAAAATCTGGGCCTCCGGCTGCAGCCGAAGCGGCCAGATTTGAAGGACGCCCCGACGGTCTTGGCCGAGTTAGCAGGGCAGTGGTGGGCACTGGCGCTGGAACATGCCCGCGAGTCGATTCTCGAGGAGCTCACTGATGCCAGGCAGACGCTTGCCGCCGAGTACGACGAGCTGCGGGTGCAACAGCAGACCTTTGCCGAGGAGGCTTCCGAGCTCCATGCCAAAGCAACTGCCTCGGCCCAGTCAGAGCGCCTGGCACTGACCCAGGTGGCGGAGCTTCGGCAACTCGTGGACCAGCTTCAGTCGCAGATCACGGAGGTGGCCCAACAACGTGCTTCCGGGGATAAGCGACTGGAGCAAGTTGAGTCTGCGAGGCGGATCTTGGAAGCCCGACTACAGGAGCTTCAGGAACTGGCCAGATCTGAGCGCGGGAGCCTGATGGAACATGCCAGATCTGTCGAAAATCGTGCGGCAAGGGAAATCGACCAAGCCCGCCAGCAGATCAAAGAGCTGCAGGCCAAATTGGCTTCTGCAGAGAAGCTTCGCACTACAACCGAACAATCACTTACCAGTGCTTTGAATGCAGCCCAGAAAGCAGCGACTGAAGCGGCGACAGAGATGGACCGGCAACGATCGAGATCCCAGGTTCTAGAGGAACAATTGACCAAGATTCCTGCGGCTATCGAGGCGGCTTTGCGTGGTAAACGTAAGCTTCCAGTCCCTAGGAAGGCAAAGGCAAAATAGTTCATCGCGCACCGTAGATGTCTACGTCTGTACATAACTGTTCGAAAACATCTGCGTCGGTTGCTCAGCTTTTCTGCTCGAAGTGCCCTAAGTTTTCTGCGGTGAACAGCACGCAGGAAGTGATCCAGAGCCAGACCCAGCGGAGCCGCCTCAAGATGCCATTTCGCATAATGTATATTATGTTCGGATTGTTCGGGCGCTGGTGGCACGGCTCCTGCTGCGACGACGGCCCCGGACATGGAGTCTGCAACATGCGTGATCGCAAACTAACCGGCCCTTGGGCCGGTTTTTCGTTCAAGCGTGGCCGTCTCGTAACGCCCGAAGGCCGCGAGCTGCTGCCAGAAGACCTTGCGTGGCTCGGGCTGACCGCTGCACTTGCCCAGGAATACCGCCGGCTGCTGGATCAGGAAAAGCGCGGTTTGCAAGGTGGTGTGCGTCACAACGCGGAACCATGCCCAGTGGTCCCGATGCTACCGGCGCTGAAACGTTCTGCACGCGCGTAAGGCGTGAAGCGTATCCGTAGGGGCTATGCCCCTACACCCCGGCTACTTGCAGGCGTCCTGGACACGGTTATCCCAGTAGCTCGACAACTCAAACCCCCGGCTCACACCAGCACGCTGATAGGCCGCAGCACGACCAGCCCTCGCTTGTTCGCATCGATCGCGATCACGCGCAATGGAAATCGAATGGCCGCCCGGTGCCGACGTGCTACGCCGCGACGGCATGGATACGGCCATTTCCGGCTGCGCCCGTTGCTCAAAACGAGGATCGACATAAGGCCTGACGGGCTCAGGCGTGGCATCCCACGCCTTTACCGCTTGCCCTGGACAAGGATCGCTTTGATACGACACTTGCTTGCCATTAACGCACTTGTAGACCTGCTGCTGCGCGGAAACACTGCCGGCAACCGCCAGCAGCGTGAAAACGAAAAATCCCCTGTACATCGCCCGCTCCATGGTGACGTGGGCACGATGATAACCAATGGTGGCTCAGGGATAATTTAGTGACGTGTCACTTAAAGGGATGAGGTAGGCGGCGTGTAGCCGCTGATCGTGGCCTGCGGGCTACGTGGGAAGACGTCCGCCCGCTTCCCCGCCGTGTATCCAATCACTGCACCCGGCGCAGCAGCACCGCCGGCCTCACTCGCTACGCTCGCAATGCCAGCGGCGCCGCCGCTTGGGCTCAGGTTGTAGAGCCGCTGCTCGGTCTCGCGGACGCGAATCTCCCGCGGCCAAGGCGTGGCAACGATCACATGCTTACCCGCCGACATGCGCACGCCGTAGATCGTCCAGGTGACGCTGTAGCCCAGCGCCTCCACAGCGGCCACCTCCAGCGATTCCAGCGTCTCCCCATCGTTCGCCACCCACTCCACCCAGCCACGGGTACGCTCGCCGATCTCCGCACGGCTGGCGAGCCGCACACGGCCCTTGTCAGCCAGCTCGGCCACGTAACGCTGCTCGGCTGACAAATCGGCGTAAGGATCCGGCTTCACCTTCTCGACGGCGTTGGCACCGGCAGCGACCACCCCGCCCTGCCCCTCAGTGCGCACGTACTGGCCGTTCTCATCAAAGACTTGTACCGGCTCAGCCTGCGCCTGCGCGGCGGCCGCAGCGGGCTCCTCCTTCTTGCCCTTCCCGAAGTCAAAAAAAAAGCTCAGGAAGAAGTACGCACCGACCAAGCCGGCAATGCCGAACATCGCCGCCCTGGGCAGCATCGCCAACCACACGTTGGTAGCGCCTTCCTCGTAGACCTCGGTGTTCTCCGAGCCCGGCGCGTACCCGTGATAGAGCGGATAGATTGCCGGATCGTACTTTTCAGTCTTGCCACCCACCCGCTCGTACTTGCCCGGGCTGGTGGTGTGGAAGTAGCTGACGCGGTACTTGTTCTTGAAGCCGATCGCGGTCAGCTTCTGGAACACGTTCTTGCGCTCGATGCGAGCCCGGATGGCCTGATGCACCCGGTTGATCCACTGGGTCATGATGACGGCGTCGCCGCCGTTCTGGCCCAGCAGCGCCCAAAAATTCTCGATGGGTGCCGGCAGCGGCAAGCGCTCATTGACGTAGAACTCGTGGACCTCATCGATCACGACCAATGCGTCTTTGAACTCATCGGGGATACACCATTTTCCCGTGTCGTCCTGGACACAGGCGAACATGGTCCGCACATCCTTGGTATCCACCAGCGTGAGCAGCGCGTCCACGTCCGCCAGCGGCATTTTCAGGTACTCAGCGATCTTGGGCTTATCCAGCCCATTGAGCCTTGCAAACACCCTGCGGCCCTTCTTCAGGCTGGGCAGAATATGGCTCTTTACCGCGTCGTAGCTCTTGCCGGCGCGCGGCACGCCTTCGTTGAATACGAGCATCTCACCACTTCCCGAACGTAACGATCTTGCGCGTGATCTTGAACACCGCGCCCCCGGCGAGAATCGCCATACACTCCGAAATCTTGAACGTCTCCACGAACCAACCGACCGTTGGGCCGGCGTTGCCCAGGAGCGTGCCGATGTTGTACTGGCTCATGAACTCCGGCACCGGCAGCGACTCAAACGCCAGCGCAACCACTTCCAGCACCTTGGCGATCGCGATCACCACCAGGTCATTGCCGAATTTCTCCAACGCCTGCCAGAACTTCTCTACCAGCTCGCGCAGCCAGTTGGTGATATCGGTCAGCCACCCTGCATGCATCGGAATCATGACAGTGCCCAGTAAGCCGCCGCGAGCGCGGCGATAGCCATCAGCACCCAGCCAATGGACTTAAGCGCTGCAAGGAAGTCGCCGGAGCAATGACCGTCATAGGTCATCGACTCCCAATACGTGGAAGCAGGAACCGTGAACACCGGGCACGAACCACCGCCGTGCACCGTAAAGAAATCCCGCGTTGCAGCGATCAACGGTGAATTGCCCACGCGGGCCTTGAACTGGTCAAACACGCCGGCAACCGTGTCACCAGTGCCCTCGTACAGCGTGCCTACACCCGAACCAGCGCCACCCGGATCATTCCCATCACCGCCGCCCTCTCCGTCGCCAGAACCACTGCCGGAGCCATCGCCCGAACCGCCGTTGCTCTCACCGGAAGCGCCGTTGCCAGACGCGCCGCTGCCCGAGCTCCCGTAGCTGGAGTTGTAATTATTGATGGTGCTGTTATTCGTGGTCGTGGTGCCGCCCTTCGTCTCAGATATCGAGACTAGAGCGTCTGCAATCTTCTCCCAATCACCACCATTGGCAGGTGGCACAGGAGGCAGTTTTGAATCCTTCCCCTCAGGAATATTGGACGCGGCCTCATTGCCAGAAGTCTTGATTCCGCTCTCCCCCGGCTTGAAACAGAACTGCTTGTTCTTGCCGGTGCAAATGGTGCCATCGCTCTTGACGCACTGAGTGAGAGTTCCATCCTCAATGCACTGATCCTCTCCGCCGGTCGAAGGTGGCGAGTAATCCGCTATGGAGCACACCCCACCATTGGGAGCCATTCGCGAGGCACGGGTGAAGCTGACCCCTTTCAACGTCACGTTTCGGAACGTCTCTCCTGCACCCACCACAGGCACGTACTCACAGCCGCCCGAGCATGTCCCCCCCGCTGTCGTCTGATACGAAACGTTGACCATGTCCGCCGACTGCGCGCACGACTTGCCCGCGACCCAACGGCGATCCGCAGAACAAACATTCGCGCCGGTGGAGACCCACTTTACGTAGATACGGATGAGGCGTCCAGACTCATCGACTGACGTATTGCCGATGCTCAAACTCGACCCACCAATTCCGGCACAACCGCTAGACAGGAAGTAGTTAGCCAGGACGAGCGCTTGCTGATACGCCGTACCCTGATCAGGACACACCTCAGGGCTACCGGAAAGCCGCCGGTCATAGCAAGCGGAGTAGTCCTGGGCCGCGGCCTCTCCCGAAGGAATTGCCATCAAGCCAACGGCGAGCAGGACAGCACACAGAATGCGCGCAATCATGCATCCAGCCCCTTCACGGCAGCCACGCCGCAGGCCATGCCCAGGAATCCGCAGAACAGGCAAAGGATCACAGCTTCCCCCTGACGTAGCGCGCGGTGAAGAAGCGAGCCACCTTCGGAGCGGCCCACAGGAAAAAGCTGATCTGCGCATAGATGGCCGCAGCACCCAGCACGGCCAGCGCCGCTACAGCCGGTTCCACGCTCGCGTAGATGCTCTGGAAATCCATACGTCCTCCCAAAAAGAAAGGGGGCGGCGAACCGCCCCCGGTGGATCAGCGACCGAAGAAACCAGCCACCTTCTTCGACGCCCAGCCGGCGAAGCCGACCAGTGCGATCAGTGCGGCGGCGCCGATGATCGCGGTGGTTGCGGTGGTGGCCGACAGGCCGTCCAAAATGCCCGAAAAATCCATTGCTCTTCTCCTGGTTGATGCCGGCTACTTGAAGAAACCCGCCACGCGGCCGGCGATGCGCGCGACGACAAACCATCCGATGACCGCGCCGGCAGAGCCGACGAACCAACCCCCTGCCTGTTCCGGCGTGGGCATCGCGAACGCTTGATTGATGAGCCCGTAAACAGCGTGTTCGCTGCTGGACAACAGCACGTAGCCCGTGCACTCCCCCACCGGCTGACCGGTTGGGATCAACATGCCGTCCTGGGCGAGGGCTACGCACAGGGCCATGGGTTAGGCCTTACCCGGTGCCGGGCCCGGCGCGGGCGACGGCGTGAGCAGGCGAATGCGACGACCAAAGTCAAGGCCGCCGTACTTGTTCGATTCCAGCGACGTGGGGCACAGCTCGTAGGTGCCCGGCTTGTACGGTTGCTGGTCTTCATCCAGCGTCAGCTTGAACGGCAGCGGAAAATCACCGTCGCGCAGCACGGCTGCTTTCTGCTCGCGAAAATTCACTGCCGGCTTGCCATCGCGAGCCGGAAACGAGCGGGTTTCAACCGCTTCAGTCATCACCTGTACTTTCATAGCTCTATCACCTTCCACGCTATTGTTCGGCCCCCGAAAAAAGTCACGCGCCACGGACTGGGCCAAAATTCGCCCGTGAGCTTGTCGAACCAACCGCCCTTTGCTTTGCGAATGTCGGCATCAGGGCCGAGCACCTCCCGGGCGGAACTGGGAGATTTCCACCAGCGCAACTCGCGCTTGGATTCATCGTTAAGACCACCGCACCCCGACGTGCGAAAGCCCTTCGGAAACTTGCCTGCTACGAGGCTTGTGAACTTGCTCGCGTACTTCGCGAGATAGCCAACAGCGTTGCGCGCCTTCTCCATCTGCGACATGCCGTGCGGCCACCAACCACGCTGATCGACCTTTCCGAAGTACATGCCTTTCGGCACCCAGATCAGGAGGTGATAGTGGGGGCGACCTGCAAGGGTGAGTTCGCCCACCCAGAGATAACGGAACACCTGACCGACAAACCGTTGGGCGCGGGTTCGAGCGCGATTGAAGTAGCGCCGCATGAACCTAAGAAGCTCGCTAACGTCGCGAGGGCTGCAACGGCTTCCATCTCGGTAGGTGAGCGTGAGCATGTACCACGCCCCACGGAAGCCCGTGGCTTTCGCTTCTTCATCATGCAACCTCGCACTCGTAATGACGTTCTTCCGCAGACGTCGTGCGCGCGACAGATCGCGATCAATTTCTATGGACACCCGCCCCTGTTTCGGCGTGTCGTGTCCACTTGTTTTGTAATGGACAAGCCCAAGGGCCAGCGCTTCGCGCTGGCCCTCTGGCGTCAATGCAACCGGACCCGCTGCGAAGTACTCAGACAACGAAGCAGAGCCACTGCGCTTCTGCTTGTGCAGCGCCTCAGAGGCCATTTCCGTGCGGCGATCGAGCGCCTGCATATGCCCTATCGCTTGATCGAACTCCGCGAATGCCTGGGCGTTGGCGCGCTCGCTACGAATGGCGCGCAGATGCGCGCCGCACTTGTCGCAGATGCCATCGGTAGCGATCTTTCGAGGCAAGTGGCAGACGTCGCAGAACGTGCCGCGATAGATGAAGCCGGTGTCACCGCGTGCCTCGCGTGCAGCGGCGATGCGCTCAGCACTACGATCGCGCGAGCCGTCAGCCACGGCGCGCCTCCCTGATCGCACGAAGGCGACGGCGGCGAAGAAGCACGCGCACCGCATAGACGATCCGACCCCAGTCGAGATCGATAAGCCACCAAACGACTGGGCCGAAAACGCAGAACATGGCAATCACCCACATCAGCGAATTCCAGTCGGCGGCGCTGATGACGTAGCAGGTCGGGTCAGCCACGGTGCACCTGCTCTTTCAGCGTCAACGCATACAGGTGCAGGGAGAGCAGCCGTTCCTGCCGGCGCTCACGGTTGGCATCAAGGTCATTGGCGTAATCACGGCACGCGACGATCGCGGTCAGCACGCACACCAGCAGCAATGCCAGGCCACAGGCCACAACGGCAATCGCTACCTGCGGGTCAGCAGAGACGATGCTCACTTCTGCCCCCACTGACCGACTTGCAGTTCACCAAGGGCGAGCAGCTGATAGCGGACTTGGATGGCGTCGCGGAAAAGGGACGCCATGACCTCATTGCCGTGGCGGCAATAGCCGCTCAGGTTGTGATGCAGACAAGCCAGCGTATTGCGCCGTGCAAGCGTGACCGGGTCCATGTGTCCCTCCCCTACCCCCTCGCCCTAGAAACCCGCTCCCGGCTCTAGGGGGAGACCGGGGCGGGTGCGTACGGGGTTCCCCGTACACGGGCGGTTGTATAGTGGGTTCCGTACATCAACGTCAAGGGACTTCCGTACATGAGCGCCGCAGCCCAATTGCTCGACAGTGCACGCGAGGCAACAAATCTCCCTTCCGACAATGCCTTAGCTCAGAAACTTGGCGTGACGCGTGCGACCGTCAGCGGCTGGCGGAAGGACTATTACCCGCTTCCGGATGAGCGAATTGCGCAGCTATGCGCGCTGGCAAAGCTGGACGGTCCGGAATGGATGGCACGCATCCACGCGGAGAAAGCGCAGTCCCCTGCGGAACGCGCCTTGTGGTCAAAGATGCTTACCCGGCTGGCTGCGGCGGCGATTTTCCTTGTGCCGTTGAGCGCCTTCGCGAATGCTGAAACCCCTGTTAAATCAGATGGTTACACTGAGAATGCGCCGGGGTTTGTATATTATGTAAAGAACAACTCAACCAAGAGCCCGTAACGAAACCCGGAACCTCCCGCATCACATCGACCTCCCCAGCCCCCATGCTCCGCTGCCCCTTACAATCCGCCCAGGATGAAATCCAGGTGGGTTCATGGAACGACAACGGCCGGATTTCAAGCCTCGGCGTTGGAACTTTCCATGGCTGCTTTTCATCGCGGCTGTCCTGCTCGCGCTGGGTGCATTCGGGATCAAGCAGCACATCGATACCCAGATTGCGTGGAATGCGCGGTTCGAGCGCGCTGGAAGCGCCCGGATTTCACCGGCAACCCCGGCGTTGCCCGTTGACGTCTCAGCCGACGATCCGGTTGAACACCTGCGGGATGTCCAGAACGCGCGCCAACGCGCCGAACAGGACGCCAGGGAGCGCGCTTCGTGGCGTTGCATCGATGGCATACCGTTCCGGAAGATCCCGGGCGGCTGGGAGAACGTGCCTGGCGAACGCTGCTGATCTGGTAATTTAGTGACGAATCACGTTAATTGCCTAGCTGCTGGCTGCCGGCCTACTTCCTCGTCATCGGCCAATCATTGCCCGCCCTCTACGGATCATTTAAGTGACAAGTCACTTAAATGATCATTGGGCCAGCCTGATCGTGCCAAGCCTTGATCGCGGAATCGTCCCTTTGCGGAAGCCAACGCGTCCTCAATGCGATCAGTCATCGCGGGCAGGTCAGCTGCTTTCCCGCTCCATCAGTTCGAATCCCAGATCCAGCATGGGTACGTCGACCATCCTGCCGTGGATCAGGTCGAGCAACCGCTCGGCCGCATGCCTGCCGATGGCCTTGCGCGGCGTGCGGATGCTGGACAGCCGCGGAACCATGAACTCCGAACTGGGCAGGTCGTTGAATCCCAGTACGGCGACCTGTTCCGGAACGCGAATGCCCTTGCGCAGCGCCTCGAGCAATGCGCCCTGCGCCAGGTCGTCGTTGCCGAAGAAGATCGCGTCCACGTCGGGATGATTGGCCAGCAGTTGGCCGAACAACTCGCCGCCCAGCCCGACCGACGAGGAACGCGGGGTCAGCACTTCCAGCGAAGGGTCGTAGCAACCAGCCTGCTGCAGGGCGCGACGGTAGCCTTCGCCACGCAGCAGGGTGCGCTGGTCCAACTGCGCGCCCACGTAGGCCAGGCGCTTGCGCCCGCGCTGCAACAGGTGCCGGGCCGCCGTCTCCCCTGCCCTCACCTGCGAAAAACCCACGCAATGCAGCCCGGCCCCCGGATCCAGATCCATCATGTAGACACAGGGCACAGCGCTGGCCTCGACCAGGCGACGAGTGGACTCGGTGCGATCGAAGCCGGTGAGCAGCAGGCCGCGCGGTTGGTAGGAAAGGTAGTTGCGCAGCAGCTTCTCTTCTTCGTCGCGGTCGTAGTGATGGTTGCCGATCAGCACTTCCAGGCCGTGCGGCTGCATGACGGCGTGGATGGCTTCCAGCATGTCGATGAACAACTGGTTGCCCAGCGAAGGCACCAGCACGACGACGTTCTGGCTCTGCTGCGAGGCCAGGGCACGGGCGGCCGGGTTGGCCACGTAACCGAGTGCATCGGCTGCCTGACGTACCCGGTCGCTCAGGTCGGGCGCGACCGAGGCCACGTCGCGTAGTGCACGTGATGCGGTGATCGGGCTGACGCCGGCATGGCGGGCTACCTGGTCCAGCGTGACGCGGCCGGTAGCCCGGGAAGTCCTGCGGTGTTTCCTGTCACTGTTCCCGGCCGTCATCAGACAGTTTGCCAAGCGAAAAGACTGTGTCTAAGGTAGCGCTGTCTTGAATGCCGGGCAATTACAGCGGAGTGGTCGGTGCCTGCCCTTATTGCCCGGCTCGGCCTTCCAGCGGCTGATGCCCTCCCTGAAGTGACATGAAACCGGAGCAATGCCCGTGGTGCCAATGGCTTCAACCTCAGAAGACAGCGCTATCTCGAAACAGGATGGCAGTCATTCCGGCATCGATGCCCTGCTGATCATGGGCGTTTCCGGCTGTGGGAAGTCCAGCGTGAGCCGTGCGCTTTGCCTGCGCGACGGTGCATTTGCCATCGAGGGTGATGCTTTCCACCCGCCCGCCAACATCGCCAGGATGCGGGCCGGCATCCCGCTCACCGACGCGGACCGCGCCGGATGGCTGGACACCCTGGCCGACCAGCTGCGGCAGGCAGCTGCTGCCGGTTTGAAGCCAGTACTGACCTGTTCGGCGCTGAAGCGGAGTTATAGGGACCGTTTGCGCCTGGCGGTACCGGCGCTCGGCGTGGTGTTCCTGGAACTGAGCCGCGAAGCTGCCGCCGAGCGCGTGACCCACCGGCCGGGCCATTTCATGCCGGCGAGCCTGGTCGACAGCCAATTCGCAACGCTCGAGCCGCCGCTGGACGAACCCCTGACCCTGCGCCTGGACGCCACCTGCCCGGTGGACGAACTCGCTGAAGCCGCCGACCTCTGGTGGCGACGGCATCCCCGTTGATCGCAGCACGTCCGGTCGATCACCGAAGATAGCGCTATCCCATCCCCGGCGCCTCCTGCGCCCTTGCCGCCTGGAACTTGCATGCCCGGTATGTCGCACGAGACCTATCTGTTGTTGGATGCGGTGGTCACCATCATCGGCCTGATCCTGCTGATCACGCGGCTGAAGCTGCATCCTTTCGTTGCCCTGATCATCGCTGCCGGGTTCCTGGGGCTCAGTGCGGGCATGCCGGTGGCCACCATCGTCAGTTCCTTCCAGGAGGGCTTTGGCGGGGTGCTCGGTTTCGTCGGCGTGGTGCTGGCGCTGGGCACCATGCTCGGCAAGATGATGGCCGATTCCGGCGGCGCCGATCAGATCGCCGAGACCCTGATCCGCGCGTTCGGCAAGCAACGCGTGCACTGGGCAATGATGCTGGCCGCCTTCCTGGTCGGCATTCCGTTGTTCTTCGAGATCGGTTTCATCCTGCTGATCCCGTTGGTGTTCATCGTCGCCCGCCGCAGCGGCGTGGCGTTGGTCAAGGTCGGTATCCCGCTGCTTGCCGGCCTATCGGCCGTGCATGGACTGGTGCCGCCCCACCCGGGCCCATTGATGGCCATCGGCGTGTTTGGTGCCGACATCGGCACCACCATCTTCTACGGCCTGCTGGTGGCGCTGCCCACCGCGGCCATCGCCGGGCCCCTGTATGGCAGTTGGATTGCCAAGCGCATCCCCGGCCACGCGTCGGAAGACCTGTTGGCGCACGTCGTCCGCGAACCGGAGGCGGGCTCCCTGCCCGGCTTCGGCATCACTCTCCTCACCGTGCTGCTGCCGGTGGCCCTGATGCTGCTCAAGACCGGCGCCGACGTGGTGCTGCCCGATGGCCACGCGGTGCGTGCGTGGCTGGACCTGATCGGGCACCCGATCACTGCACTGCTGCTGGCGTTGCTGTTGTCGCTCTACACCTTCGGCCATGCCCGCGGGCGCGACGCCAGGCAGATCCTCGGCCTGCTGGAGAAGAGCCTGGCACCGACCGCGGCCATCGTGATGGTCATCGGTGCCGGCGGCGGCTTCAAGCAGATGCTGGTGAACAGCGGCGTGGGTGACGTGATCGGGCATCTGGCCGTGCAGGCGCGGATCTCGCCGATCGTGCTGGCCTGGCTGGTGGCCGCCCTGATCCGCATCGCGACCGGTTCGGCGACGGTGGCCACCATCACCGGCGCGGGCATCGTGGTGCCGGTGATCGAACGCGTGCCAGGCGTCAATCGGGAACTGCTCGTCCTGGCGACCGGCGCCGGCTCGGTGATCCTGTCGCACGTCAACGATGCCGGTTTCTGGATGGTCAAGCAGTACTTCAACATGAGCGTGACCGAGACGTTCAAGACCTGGACGGTGATGGAAACCCTGCTGTCGGTGATCGGGCTGGGCTTTATCCTGCTGCTGTCACTGGTGGTCTGAGCCCTTGACCTGCCCGGCACCCGGGGACGTATCGCGGCAAATAACGTGACGCGTCACGAATAAGTACTCAATCCCCCTGCCCCGGTGCCGTGCCCAGGTTCCCGCAGGCCAGCGCGAGGTCGACCGATGCCGCGCGGGCGGCGCCATCGGCATCGGCCACGGAGATGCGGGCCTGCAGCAGCTGGCGGTCCGCGGCAAGCACGTCGGTCAGGCTGCCAACGCCGCGTTGGTAGGCTGCGCTGGCGGCGTCATGGGCCAGTTGTGATGCCTCCAGCAGCGCCTGCGCCGCGTGTGTCGCCTGCAGGCGTGTACGCAACCGCGAGTGGGCAGCAACGATCTCGGCAACGGCATCCAGCTTCACCCGGTCCAGACTGTCCGCCGCCATTGCGGCGCGGTTGCGTGCCTGTGCGAGCCGCGCGTTTCGTTCACCACCGCTGTACAACGGCACGCTCACGCCGAGCAGCAGGCTGCTGCTCCAACGATGGCTGGAGAGGTTGACCGTCGGGGCCTGCTCGCCCACCGACGGCACGGCGGAGATGTCCATGTCGCCATTGCTGCGCGAGCCGGAGGCCGAAACGAACAACCGCGGCAGGAAGTCGGCACGGGCCGCGCGAACGCCGGCACTGGCCGCCTGCTGCGCCGCGACGGCGGCCAACACGTCCGGCCGTCGTTGCAGCGCGCTGCGCACCACGTCATCGAGCAGCGCCTCGTCCACGTGCGACACCGGACGGGCTGGCGCATCGGCGATCTCCAGCGTGGCCAACGGCGAAATACCGATGGTGGCCAGCAACTGCTGATACGCCTCTTCCTGCTCGCCCTGCGCCGCGACCTGTGCCAAGGCGGCCTGCGCGACCTGCTGCCGTGCCTGCGCTACGTCCATCACCGTGCCCTGCCCATGCTGCAGGCGCGCCTGTGCGGCGGCCAGCAGGCCCTTGGCATCGGCTTGCGCGGCCGTCGTCGCATCCATACGTGTGCGGGCGGTGGCATGACGAAGGAACGCCAGGCTCACCGCATGGATCAGCCGCTGGTGGGCCTGGGTGAACTGGATGTTGGCAATCACCGTGTGCTGGTCGGCCATCGTCACCAGCGCCTCACGCTGGCCGAAGTCAAACAGCAGCCATTGCAGGGAGAGTACCGCCAACGAGCCATTGGCGCGATTGCGCGGGTCGATCGACTGTCCAAGTGCGGCACTGCCGCCATGCTCGGATTGCGCGCCGGCCAGTACGCTTGCGGTGAGACGTGGCAGGTAGGCACTGCGTGCAATGCCGGCGGCCAGGGCGGCATCACGGGCCTGGTTCCAGGCAATGCGGGTCTCCGGGTTCAATTCCTGGGCCAGATCGATCAAGTCGGCCAATGCATAGCGCTTGCCTGTCACCGGTGCTGCGCCCCCGGGCAGGTCGACCGACGGATTGGCCGGCAAGGTGAAGCCGTGCTGCTGCACGGCAGCGTCGGTCGGCCGTACCGACAAGCCTCCGTCCGCATCCGTGTGCGGCACCCACGGGCGATCCGGTTGCGACGGTGCACGGTCGATCCCCGTACTGGCACACGCGGACAGCAACAACGGCAGGAGGCAGGCCTCAATTCGCATGACGCGCGGCTCCCGGCGTATCGACGGCGTCGTCGGAGGGCGAGTGATCCAGCGTGTCAGCCAACTGCTGCAGCTGTTGGACGCACGTCTCCGCAGCGGCCGGTTCGAGCAGCAGGTGCTGTTCGGCTGCGGCGGCTTCCCGCAACACCTGCCCGTGTTTCGTGAACCATGCTGAGGGCTTGCGCAACCGGCGAGGTTCAAGCCCCGCCACCTCCAGCTGGTGGGCAATGGCCTGCGCCTGCGCGCGCACAGCGGCCAGTGCTTTCAGTCGCGCGATGCCGGCAGGCATCCGCGCCAGCCGTACCAACTGCCGCAGCAGTGCGGCGCTGGCGGAATCAATGGTGCCGGCGATGCTGACCGGCCAGACGTGGGCGAACATCAGGTAGACCACCGCATTGCCGATCAGGATGCCGACAATGCGATCGCGCGCCACCGCCAGGTCGAACGCGGGTGCGGTGCCCTGGATCACGCACAGAAAGACGGCAAAACTGAACTGGAAGCCGATGTAGCCGACCCGCGGCCCACTGGCAACGATCCAGCCACCGACGAAGGCCGCACCGGCAACCAGCGCCAGCAACCCACCGATGTCATCCAGCCCGGGCAGTACCCAGACGATCAACGCCAGGCCGACGATCGCACCGGCCACGGCGCCGGTGATGCGCAGCAGCAGTTTCTCGGTGGTTTCCGCCGTGCTGCCCAACGCGACCATGTAGCAGGTGATCAGGCTGGTATGGATGCCCTGCCACTCCGTGGCCGAATAGAACAGGTAGCACAGCATCGCCGCGGTGGTCACCTTCAGGGCGTGGCGTACATGCGCGGGGTTGGTCCACGCATCGGCGGCGAGGAAGCCGGGCGATGCTGCGGGTGGTGCGTTGGCGCCGTCCGATGCATCGGTCGCGAACTGCACGAGCAAGGCATTGAAGTCCTGCAGCAGCGCCACCGGCGTGCTGGCGCACTGCGCATCGAAGGCAACCGCAGTGATGTCGACGGGATGGCTGCCGGCAGCGAGGATCGCGGCCATCCCGTCGAGCCTTTCGGCGGCGCCGTGCTTCCAGGCATCGGGAACGCCCTCGCGTGCATCGATGGCCAGGCCCAGCATCAGCAGGGCCTCGGTCGTGCTGGCCGCCGCACGCAAGGCCGCCAGCGTGCCAAGCGGGGCCTCCTTGCCCAGGCCGGCAACATGCAGCAACGCCAGCACCGCCGCGGATCCCTGGCCACGCTGGGCCTGCAGGCATGCTCGGGTGTCGGGGTTTGATTGACGCAACAGTTTCGCGGTGTCGCGTAGCGCCGTCGCCATCCCTTGCCGGGCCAACGGCACCGGCGCCGGCCCGATCAACAGGTTGACCACCAGGGTCACCGCACTGGGCAGTGCGATCAGCAACCAGGCGTAGAGCAAGGCACGCGTCGCCAGCTCCGCGCCGGGCAAACGGCCGATGGCATCCAAGGCGTAGACCAGGATCATCGCGATGATCGGCGCCAGCGGCTTGAGCCGGCTGGCCGAGGCCAGGAACAGCAGCACCACCGAGAAGCCCACCATCGCCAGCAACCGCAACGGCGGCCAATCCAGCACCTGCCCGGCGACCAGGATCAACGTGCCGATCAGTACGTTGGTCAGCAACAGGAACAGCGTCGCGGCCAGGACACTGCGGGTGCGGTCCGCATCGTTCATGAAGAACACGACATAGGCGGCCAGCGCGATCTCCGGGATGCCATTGATCTCGGCGACCAGCACGGTCAACGTACAGATCAGCGCGATCCGCAAAGCGAATGCGGTACGGCCGGGCCGGGGCGCGACGATGTCGCGCAGCCGTGGCAGGAAGCGACCAAGCGCCGGTTCAGCGGCAGGCATTGCCATGGCCGATCTCGATGACGGCGCTGGCTCCCAGCCGCATCAGCCCCGCCGGTGGGTCCTGCAGCGCCACCCGCACCGGGAAGCGCTGGGCGACCCGCACCCAGTTCAGGGAGCGCTCCACGTACGGCACATTGCGCGGAACATCCACCTTGGCGCTGTCCAGCACCCCCGCGCCGATCCCGACCACCCTGCCCCGCAACGGGCGTGACCGGTCGATCATGGAGTACACCGTCGCACATGCGCCCAGCGGGATGCGCTGCAGCTCGGTCTCGCGAAAATTGCCGTTGGCAAACCACTGCTCGTTGGTGATCAGGGTGAACACGGGTTGCGAGGGCGCAAGCACTTCGCCAGTCGTCACGTCCAGGCCGGCCACGTGTCCGGCATGCGGTGCACGTACGGTGGTCAGCCGCAACGCCCGCTCGGCCTCGGCCAGGGCGGCGCGCCGCGCCTCCACGGCCGCCTGCGCGGCGGCGGTGGTATCCACCGCCTGTTGCAACGACGTCTGCTGCCGGCGCGCCTGCTCCAGCGTCCGCTGCGCGTCGCTGGCGGTCAGTTCTGCCTGATCGAGTTGCTGCCACGGCACGTACCCATCGCGTGCCAATGGGCGCAGCCGTTCCACCGTGCGCCGCGCCAGGCCGGTGCCGGTCTGCGCCTTGCGGGCCTGCACCGCGGCAATCGCGGCGGTGGCGCCTTGGCTGGCGACCACGCGCTGCTGGGTCGCCAGATTGGCTTCGGCCAGTGCCAGTTCGGCGCGGGCGGCGCCAATGGCATGAACGAACGGGGCCGCGTCGATCCGGAACAGCACCTCGTCGCGCACCACCGTACTGTTCTCCTGCACGCGCAACTCGACCAGGCGCCCACCGACCTCCGGTGCGATGTGCACCACCTCGGCATCGAGGGTCGCCGCGTCGGTGGAAGGAAGGCGGTACGCGCGATACAACAGCCCAAGCAGCAGCACGAGCGCCACCACGATCAACAGCAGCGCGACGCGACGTGTCCACGGGGAGGGTGCGATGGCTTCGGCGGCGCGCATCAGGGCCCCACCGCCCATGCGAGCAGGCAAGCTGCAATCAATCCGATGGCCGCGAACGTCCACAACGGAAACGGCACGCGCCCCGGCCCGAGCGCACGCAGGACCAGCGCCCTGGCCAGCACGCCCAGCACGATGGCCGTGGCGGCCAACACCAGCCAGCCGGGGAAGTAGGCGCCGAAGATCGCCAGGCTCGGGCTGCCCTCGGCATGGCAACCGGCCAGCACGGGGACCAGCAGCAACGGGCCGCCCTGCTTCATCGCGATGCAACGCTCACGGGCCTGCCGACGCAGCATCATGCCGATCCGGCCGCATCGTCAGCAAGCGCAGCTGACAGCCGCACATACACGTCCATGGCGCTTCACCAGGTCTAGGGTTCAGCACTTTTTACTCCCGGCCGCGCCGAAACAGCAGGACGAAATCCGCATGCATCGATAGCGGATTCGTCTGGCCGGTCCAGCACGGCATGGAAGCGCCGCGCGCCCTCATTGAGACAGCTTTGGCTCCTCGTCACCGGCAGTAGGTCCACGGGATCGCCGCACCCGGCGTGGACACCGATGGCCCGGCGCGATGGGCGCTGCCCTGGAGGTCATCGTCGCCGCTGCCCGGGCCCTGCATGGCAGCGGCGGCTATGGCTCAGGCGCGTAGATCCCCCGCGCCCTGTCTCAATCCAGCGACGACAACGCCTGCCGCAGTGCAGCTACCTGCGTCGCGTCGCTCTGCAGCCAGTCGCGCTCCAAACCGACCAGCGCCGGGTTGTAATCGTGCATCGCCGAGCGTCGCACGGCCTTGGCCGACGCGTGCAGTTCCCGGCACCCGCTTTCGCGCGCGACCGCACCGATGTTCGCAGCGGTCAGGCCGGCACCTGCCATGACCGACAGCCGCGTACCGGCCTGGCGCACCAACGCCGCCAGCATGGCCACGCCGGCCTGCGCACCGGCTTGTCCGCCGGAACTGAGCACACGCTCGCAGCCCAGGCCGACCACCTGCTCCAGGGCGGCGGGCAAGTCACGCGCCGCGTCGAAGGCACGATGGAACGTGACCCCCATCGGTCCGGCCGCGTTGACCAGCTCCCGGCACAGCGGCAGGTCGATGCCGCCATCGGCGTCCAGCGCACCGATCACGACACCGTCGCAACCAAGCTGCCGGCACGCGGCGATGTCACGCAGCATGATCTCCGCTTCCACCGGCCCGTAATGGAAATCCCCCGGCCGTGGGCGTACCAGCACGTAGAGCGGAATTTGCAGGCGGTCGCGCGCGACGGCGAGTGTGCCGTACGACGGTGTGGTACCGCCCTGTTCCAGGTTTTCGAACAGCTCGACGCGGTCCGCCCCACCCTGCTGCGCCGCCAGCGCCGAGGCGGCCGAATTGCAGGCGATCTCCAGCAGGCGCGATGGGCTCACGCCTGCGTGCTCGTGTAGACCGCGTCCGAGTCCAGCAGTGCATCCTGGCGCTTGGCGTCGCAGACCGCGTAGACGAAGCCGCGGTGCAGCGCGTAGGCACCGACTTCACCATTGCGGTTGAGCGCCAGGAAGCAGACCTGCAGGGTGCGGCTGGCCTCCGGGCGCTTGCGCACCACGCGTGCGATCGCTTCACAGCACGCCTCGGCCGGCGACAACCCCTGGCGCATCAGCTCCACCACCAGGAACGAGGCCGCGTTGCGGATCATCTCCTCGCCCATGCCCGAGGCGGTTGCTGCACCGACTTCATTGTCGACATACAACCCTGCACCGATGATCGGGCTGTCGCCGACCCGGCCGTGCATCTTGAAGGCCATGCCACTGGTGGTGCAGGCACCGGCCATCTGTCCGTTGGCATCGATGGCCAGCATGCCCAGCGTGTCGTGGTTGTTTTTGTCACCGGGCAGGCCGCGGCGCTCGGCGTTGATCTGCGGGGCGTAGTGCTCGGTCTTGAGCCACTCGCGCCACGCCCGTTCGGCCTCGGCGGTGAGCAGGTTCTGCTTCGGGAAACCCTGCTGCACGGCGAACTGCTGCGCCCCCTCGCCCACCAGCATCACGTGCGGCGTCTTCTCCATCACCGCGCGGGCGACCGAGATCGGGTGGCCGATATCGGCCAGCGCGGCCACCGAACCACAGCGGCCATCACCGTTCATGATGCTGGCGTCCAGGGTCAGCACGCCATCGCGATCGGGGTTGCCGCACCGCCCGACCGTGGGGTTGCACAGATCGCTCTCGGCCCAGCGTGCCCCGGCTTCCACGGCGTCCAGCGCGCTGCCACCGGCGGCCAGCACCTTCCACGCCGCCTGGTTGGCACCCACGCCGAAATCCCAGGTCGATACCACCCGTGCACCGGTCGCGGCGGGCGCATTGGCCAGCAACCCCGGTGCCGCACCGGCGGCCCCCAACAGCAGTGATGTCTGCAGGAACTGCCTGCGTGTACTCATGCCCGGAACTCTCCCTCGTTGTTGCGAATCTCAGATGCGCGCGTGCTGCTCGGCGTGCCAGGACAACGCTCCCAGCACGCCCAGTTCACCGTGCTCCACGCGCCATACCGGCGTATGCGCGAGCGCGGGCGACAGCCCTCCCTTGGCACGGAAGCGACGTCCGAACGTGCCGCCATGCAGTTCCGCGGCCAGGTGGCCAGCCACGCCACCGGTCAGGTAGACCGAACGCGCGGCAAAGGTCAGGGCCAGGTCGCCGGCAAGGCTGCCCAGCCAGCCACAGAAGGTGTCCACGCATTCGGCGGCCAGGGCATCACCGTTGCGGCTGGCCTGGACCAGTGCATCGGGGGCCTGCCAGCGCACCGGCTGCCCGCGCAGTTCGCACAGGCAGTCGTACAGCGTCATCAGGCCGGGCCCGGACAGCACGCGCTCGCTGTCCACGTAGGCGTAGCGCTGCGACAACAGGCGAAGCACGTCCTGCTCAAGCGGCGTGGCGGCCGCAAGCGCCGCGTGGCCGCCCTCGCTCGCCAGCACCGAGGGCCGCCCGCCGACCAGGCGCACGGCAACGCCGAGTCCGGTACCCGGGCCCAGCACCAGGGCCGGCCCGCACGCATCGGCGCTGGCGTCGCCGCACACCAGGTGCAGGCTGTCGCGCTCGGCGGGCGGCATCGCCTGCGCCACCGCGACGAAGTCATTGATCAGTTCAAGGCTGGCCAGCCCTGCGTCCTGGCGCGTCTGCGCGATCGAGACCGGCCACGGCAGGTTGACGTTGAGCAGGGCATCGCCATCGACGATGCCGGCGATCGCCACCACCGCGTGGTCCAGCGCCGGCGCGCCGGGCGACTGCCGCACCTGCTGCAGGTAGTCACGCAGGATCGCGGCCAGGCTGGGATGTTCGGCGCACGCGTACTTGCGGAAGTCGCGGATCCGCGGCGGCGTCCCCGGACGGAGTTCGGCCCAGGCCAGGCGGGCATAGGTCCCGCCCACATCGGCACCGATGACACAGGAGGAAGTCGGGGGAAACGCGGGCGATTCCGCGGGGGGCCGTTCGGCGGGCTCTACCTCAGGCCTGCTCATTCCTGTTCCTGCTTGTACAGCATGTCATTCAGATGCTCTGGCAATCGATGCGGAATGATGCGTCATGCTTTCCCGGTTTGGAAAGCGGCCTCAAGTCAGGTGGCGCAAGGCCCGCCACGACCACCAGCCCAGCGCCGTCATCGACAGCGAGCCGCCCAGGTGCAGGCCGATGGTCGCCAGCGCCCAGCCCAGGTGTCCGCGCTGCAGCTGGTCCACCACTTCGGCGGAGAACGTGGAAAAGGTGGTCAGGCCGCCCAACATCCCGGTGACCACGAACAGCCGCCACGCCGGCGCCAGTTCAGGCCGCGAGCTGAAGAACGCCAGCGCCAGCCCGATGACGTAGCCGCCAACCAGGTTGGCCGCCAGCGTGCCCATCGGCAGGTTCTGGTGCATCGGGTTCAACCACACGCTCAGGCCGAACCGCAGCCACGCCCCGATGGCCGCCCCGAGGCCGATGGCCAGGAAAGAAAGCCACATCCGCCTAGTCCTCCCCTGCATGTCCGGCCACCGTACCGCTCATCGATCAGCGCCCGGCTTGCGCTGGGCACGGGCCTGCTCGCGGGCCGCGCGCAGCCGGTCCAGCTTTTCCTTCAGCTTGATCTCCAGGCCACGTTCGGCCGGGGCGTAATAGACGCGTTCACCCATGTCGTCCGGGAACGCGGTCTGGTCCAGCGCGATGCCGCCTTCGACGTCGTGGTCGTACTGGTAGCCCTGGCCGTAGCCCAAGGTCTTCATCAAGCGCGTCGGTGCGTTGCGCAGGTGCAGGGGCACCGGTTGCGTGCCCAGTTCGGCGATGTCGGCACGGGCCTTGTTCAAGGCCATGTAGCTGGCGTTCGACTTGGCGGTGCTGGCCAGGTAGATGGCCAGGTTGGACAGCGCGATGTCGCCTTCCGGTGGCCCGATCCGGTCGTAGGCGCTCCAGACATTGATCGCCATCTCCAGTGCCCGTGGGTCGGCCAGGCCAACGTCCTCCACTGCCATGATGGTCATCCTGCGCAGGATATAGGACGGGTCGCAACCGCCGTCGAGCATGCGCGCCAGCCAGTAAATGGCGCCGTCCGGGTTGGAACTGCGCACCGACTTGTGCAGGGCCGATATCTGGTCGTAGAACTGCTCGCCGCCCTTGTCGAAGCGGCGGGTGCGGTCGGCCAGCACCTGCAGCAGGGTTTCCGGGGTGATTTCCCCCTCTTCGCCGCTGGCCAGTTCGGCGGCGATCTCCAGCAGGGTCAGGGCGCGACGCACGTCACCGTCGGCGGCGCGGGCGATTTCCAGCAGGGACTCGCGCGTGACGCGGATGGCCTGTTCGCCCAACCCGCGCTCGCTGTCACCCAACGCCCGCTCCAGCGCCTCGACCACGTCCTCCGGCGATACCGACTCCAGCACGTGCACGCGGCAGCGCGACAGCAACGCCGAATTCAGTTCGAAGGACGGGTTCTCGGTGGTGGCACCGACGAAAATGATGGTGCCGCGCTCGATATGCGGCAGGAACGCATCCTGCTGGGCCTTGTTGAAGCGATGCACCTCGTCGACGAACAGCACCGTGCGACGGCCGCCGGCGAAACGCTGGGCGGCCTCGGCCAGCACCTGGCGTACCTCGGGCAGGCCGGACAGCACGGCCGAGATCGCCTTGAACTCGGCGTCGGCATACTGCGCCAGCAGCAGCGCCAGGGTGGTCTTGCCGCAGCCGGGCGGCCCCCACAGGATCATCGAATGGACGCGGCCGGACTCGACCGCGCGGCGCAGCGCCGTGTTCGGCGCCAGCAGGCGTTTCTGCCCCACCATCTCGTCAAGCGTGCGCGGACGCATGCGCTCGGCGAGCGGGCGCATGCTTTCGCGGTCCGCGCTCAGCAGGTCGGCGGGGGCGTCGTCTATGAAGATGTTTCGGGATCTGGCCACGCCCGCATTCTAACGCGGGCGCAACCCGGGCTCGCGGCCCGACGTGGTGATCAGCGCTCGCCGACCACGTCCACGTCCTTGCCCGGCACGAAGCGGAAGGTACCGGCGGCAAAGCCCGGATTCTTCTTCCAGTCGGTGAAATTGATGACCGTGCGCTGGCCGACCGCGTCCACCACCTCCATGCGCGCCAGCCCGCCATTGGCGAAGCCCAGCGAGGCGGACTGGAAGTTGGTCTCGGTCTCGCGCTTGGGCGTCAGCGACAGCCACTGCATGCCATCGCGCGGCGCGGCTTCTTCGCTGACGTCGTACTGGCGCTCGAGCTGGGCCGGGTTGATCAGCGCGACCAGCGGGCTGTTCTGTTCCTCGGCCCCCTGCGGGGTCACCGTGGCCTGCTCCAGGTCCGGCTCGTAGACCCACACCTTGCTGCCGTCGGCGATGATCAGCTGCGGGTGCGGACGGGTGTATTCCCAGCGGAACAGGCGCGGCGCCGACAGTGCGACGCGGCCACTGGACGACTCCTTGACCCGGCCGCGCGAGTCGAACACCTGCTGGGCAAACTGCCCGTCCAGGCCACGCAGGCCGTTGGTGAAGGACCTCAGGTCGTCACGTGCCCCGGCCCAGGCCGAGGTGCTGGCAGCGCCGGCGAGCAGCAGCGCGGAGGTGATGACATGGCGGCGGAAATTCGTGTTCATGCGGGGAGTCTGCACCGGAAGTGATGAACCAGGGCGCAGTCTGCCCGCCCGATTCTGAATGGGGTGATAGCGCAATTATGCGCCTTCCCGCGTGCGCCGAGCGCGGGCAACCGCCGGATGTCAACGAAATGTGAAAGCACTGACCACACTATCCGGGGTATGTTCTGCGCCGGTGCTCGGCCAGTCGGTCAGTACCGCGTCATCTGCCTTGCTGAACTACACGATCACAACGACGTTCTCCGTGTCATTGCAGGTCCGGACCGTCGTGCAAAGGAATGCCCATGATCATCAGTCCCCCGTTTCTTCCAGCCCGCGCCGACACTGACGACGACGCCCGCTTTCTAGATGCCGCGATGTCGACCGTGGAACACGGGCACTATCCGGTCAGCAACAAGCTCTCCTGGCATGGTGGCTTGCACCTGCGCGCTCCCGCGCGCGGCAACGGCCGTGAGCCGGTCCGTGCCATTGCCGATGGCACCGTGGTGTATGTCCGGGCAGCGACCGCACGCCCCGGCACCCCGGCCGAAGTGGACGCTCATGCGCAGGGATATCTGGGGTGGTCCGACAACGGTTGCGTCGTCATCCGCCATGACACCGCCATTGGCGCCACGGGCAACCAGGAAACCCAGGTCCAGTTCTATTCGATCTACATGCACCTGACCCGCATCCGCACCGCCAACGTCGTGGTTGGCCGACGCATCTACCGCAAGGTGGAGATTGGCGATGCCGGTTCGATCGACGGCCAGGCTGATCTCATCCATTTTGAGATCATCTGCGACGACGCCAACCTGGCTCGCCTGCTGGGACGGGCATCCGGCGACGTCAACGTCGCCAATCACGGCCGCACCGACGCCGTGTTCGGCGAGGTCTACTTCCACCTGCCGGCGGATACCCCGGTCTTCCCGAGCCGGCCGGCGCTCAATGCCACCAGTGGCACCGCAGGTACGGGCGCGGCGTTGGGGGCCGAACGCGTGGTCGGCATCCGCTACAGCGCTCCTGCCAATGCGCAGAGCGCCTATGGGGGCGACGCACAGGTAACGACCTACGACCTGGACGGCGCCCGCATCGGCACCCAACTGGCCGAAGTTGACGCCGAGTACAACCTGTATGACACCGCAGGTGCCACGGTTACCGCGTACTCAAACGCCCGCGCAGCGGCGGTGCCGAACAGGGCGGCGGTCTACGAGCTGCTGCGCTTTGGCCGCACCCTGGGCGGTCCGGATACCCTCACTCCGGCCGACACGCCGCATTGGCGCCAGATCTCCACGGGCTCCACTACGGGCTGGGTGAATCTCAACGCCGCCAATGTGCACAAGTTCAGCGACGCCGATGCACCGCGATGGGCACATTGGGCCATCGTGGAAGACTTCCAGGACAACGACAGCCGTTGCGATGCGGCTGCGGTACGGCGCCTGCTTGAGCGCGAAGGCGAACCTGCGCCGACCGCCGAACAGGCCGAGCAGCGTCTGCGTGATGCCGCATTGCAGCCCAAGCTGCAGGGCTTGGTATGCAAGTTCCCGACTGAATGGCAACGCAGCGGGATAGAAACGCGCTGGGGATGGCTGAAGATCGAGGGTCCTGGATCTGCACGCGGCAGCGCACCGACGATGGGGGCGAGCACCTACCTTTCCGCCTCGGACTTCCCGCAATTCCAACGTCACGTCGAAGCGTTGGCGTTCTGGGAGGATGCCGCCATTCCCAACCTGAACGCGGCGCATTGGCACTTCCATCCCAAACGCTTCATCCAGCACTTCCGCAAGTGTGGGTGGCTCAGCCAGCGAGAAGCCACGCGGATGATCCGCCAGACTCTGCGCGAAGGCGGCAGGGAAGTCGTGGCCGTGAGCTGGGCCGACGTCACCGCACGCCTCACAACCGCCTCTACCCGCCGCCCCGCTGGTTTACACGTCAACATGCAGAAGATGGCCCGCAAGTACGGCATCGCAGCCACGCGTGTGCGTACCGCGCACCTGTGGGGGCAGCTGACCGCCGAAACGGGCCGCTTGGAATTCATGGTCGAAGGGGGGGGCGACTCCTATTTCGACAAGTATGAACCGGGCACGGACCAAGGCCGCAAGCTGGGCAACACCGAGGTGGGGGACGGTGTGCGATTCAAGGGACGCGGCCTCATCCAGCTGACCGGTCGGAACAACTACCGGCAATATGGTGCTTACCGCGGGCTGACATTCACCGATGACCAGAACAGTCCGCTGCTGCAGAGCGATCCCTTCAACACCTGTGACGGCTCGGGCTACTATTGGGCCAGCAAGCAGCGCTACACCGAGAACAAGCAGAAGAAGCTTGTTCCTCTGGGCAAGCTGAGCATCAACTCCTGGGCTGATGGCGGCATCGCCGAGACCGCGCAGCGCAACGTCACCCGATCAATCAATCCGGCCCAGCTGCATTTTGATTTCCGCCAGCAGGGCTTCCAGCATGCGTACTACGTGCTCAATGACGCCACCCAGATGCATGCCGAGTACAAGGAAATCCCGGAGACCTGAAATGATCCAACGCGTGGGAACCCTCCTGCTGTGCGGCGGCCTGTTGCTGACCACATTGGCCTGCCATGCCGCCGCCACCCGTGTTGATCGACCGGACTGCGGAGTATCGTTCCAAACCCCGACCGGACTGCGCCAGCTGGAGATCACCGACGCCGAACGCGAGGCCGGCACGCTGTGCATCATCGCTTTCGCCCGCGCCGGCAAGCCGACCCCCGCGACGGTGGGACAGGTCGAAGGCTGGCGTGAACTCGCCGACTACGTGCTTGAGGTCAAACAGGTGCCGCTGCGTGAGGCGGCCCGGGAACGCGGCCTGGTAGTGGATCCGGGCAGCCCGCCGCAGCTGCTGCCTGCCGCCCCAGATGCCAGCGTCGTGTTCACGCTGAAGCACGCTCAAACCCAGGCCCTGCCCCATGGTGAACTGGCACTGGCCGAAACCGAAGCCAGCAAGCGCCCTGCCTCGATGATCCGCAATGGCACCACCGGCCAGCTGATCCTGGTGGCGGGCAACGATGACCGCTCGGTGGCCTACGTGCACTGGCTGTCCACGCGGTCCCCGCACAGCAGCGAGGACGGCCAGGCCCTGGCGGCCCTGTTCAAGTCGATGGATTTCACCGCCGGCAATTGACACGCCGGCATGCAGGCCGCCCGCTGGCGGCCTGCCCTGCCCCGCCGACTTACTTCGGCGGCGGCGGTGCCAGCACGGTACGATCACCATTGTGCTCCGGCGGGGTGACCACGCCGGCGGCTTCCAGCGCCTCGATCAGGCGCGCGGCACGGTTGTAGCCGATCTTCAGGCGCCGCTGCACGCCGGAAATCGACGCACGACGGGTTTCGGTGACGATCCGCAACGCCTCGTCGTACAGCGGGTCGGACTCGTCGCCGGCCGCGCTGCTTTCCGGCAGGCCAGTGGCACCGACCACCACGCCGTCGCCCATGGTCTGCACCTCGTCCAGCACGCCCTCGATGTACTCGGCCGGACCGCTGGCCTTGAGGTGCTCGACCACGCGATGCACTTCCTCGTCGGAAACGAAGGCTCCGTGCACGCGGTCCGGCATGGCGGTGCCCGGCGGCAGGTACAGCATGTCGCCGTTGCCCAGCAGGGCCTCGGCGCCGGACTGGTCCAGGATGGTGCGCGAGTCGATCTTCGAACTGACCTGGAAGGCGATGCGGGTCGGGATGTTGGCCTTGATCAAGCCAGTGATCACGTCCACCGACGGGCGCTGGGTGGCCAGGATCAGGTGGATGCCGGCCGCACGCGCCTTCTGCGCCAGGCGCGCGATCAGTTCTTCGACCTTCTTGCCGACGATCATCATCATGTCGGCGAATTCGTCGATGAAGATGACGATGAACGGCAGCGGCTCCAACGGACGCGGGGCCTCGCCCATTTCCGGGTTCGGCTGGAACAGCGGGTCCATCAACGGCTGGCCGGCGTCGATGGCGTCCTTGATCTTCTTGTTGAAGCCGGCCAGGTTGCGCACGCCGACCGCGCTCATCAACTTGTAGCGGCGCTCCATTTCGGCCACGCACCAACGCAGGCCGTTGGCGGCCTCCTTCATGTCGGTCACCACCGGCGCGAGCAGGTGCGGGATGCCCTGGTAGACGCTCAGTTCGAGCATCTTCGGGTCGATCATCAGCATGCGCAGGTCTTTCGGGCTGGCCTTGTAGAGCAGGCTCAGCACCATCGCGTTGACCGCCACCGACTTGCCCGAACCGGTGGTACCGGCCACCAGCAGGTGCGGCATGCGTGCCAGGTCGGCCACGGTCGGGCGGCCGGCGATGTCCTTGCCCAGCGCCAGGGTCAGCACGCTGGCCGACTTGTCGTATTCCTTCGAGCGCAGCAGCTCGGACAGGAAGATCATCTCGCGGGTGACGTTGGGGATTTCCAGGCCGATCACCGACTTGCCCGGGATCACGTCGACGACACGCACCGACTTGACCGACAGGCCGCGGGCGATGTCCTTGTCCAGCGAGCTGATCTGGCTGACCTTGATGCCCGGTGCCGGCTCGATCTCGAAGCGGGTGATCACCGGGCCCGGATAGGCGCCCACCACCTGCGCGTCGATGCGGAAGTCCTTGAGCTTGAACTCGATCTGGCGCGACAGCGTTTCCAGCGTCTGCTCGTCGTAGCCCTTGGGCTGCGGCTTGGGGTCATCCAGCAGCGCCAGCGGCGGCAGGTCCGAACCATCGCCATTGACGCCCTGGAACATCGGGATCTGGGTCTCGCGCTTGGCACGGTCGCTCTTCTCGATGACCGGCGCCGGGCGCGGTTCGATCTTCACCGGCTCGCGCTTGGCGCGCACTTCGGCGTCGACCTTGCGCACTTCCTCGCGTTCCTCGCGCAGCGCACGGGTCTGTTGCCACTCGTTGGCCTGTTCCTTCTTCTTCTCGAACATCGGCCCCAGCGCCATCACCCACTTGCCGATCTTCTCCATCACCACGAACCAGGACAGCCCGGTCGCCAGCGTGATCGAGGTCAGCAGCAGCACCAGCAGGAACAGGTTGCTGCCAACCGGGCCAAAGCCGGTCTGCAGCGACTTGCCGACCAGCACGCCCAGGCCACCGCCGGCGCGGGCGACATCCCCCGGCGGCAGGCGCAGGTACAGGAAGCCGGTCGCGCCGATCAGGAAGCCGACGATGCCGACCAGCCGCAGCGCCGGGCCCAGGTCGTCCTGGCCGCGCTCCTCGCGGTTCAGGCCGAACATGGCGATCCACGCCACCGCCGCCAGCATCAGCGGGATCAGGTAGGCCACGTAGCCGAACAGCTGGCGCATCACGTCGGCGATGTACGCACCGACCCTGCCGCCCATGTTGTGCACGGGCGCGACCACCGAGCCGGACTGCGACCAGCCCGGGTCCGCGGGGGAATACGTGAACAGGCTTGCCAGCAGATACAGCAGCGCCGGGGCAATCGCGATCAGCGCAAGGTCACGCCATAACTTGTGTCGCCGCGGCTTGTCCGCCGCGGCGGCCGGCTTGCGCGCGGCATTGCCGGCGCTGGGGTTCTTGCCACGTTCCGGGACCTGTTTCGCCACCTTTGACCAGACCTTAGAAATGCACGGTTAGTGATTGATATTAAACGACGGACCGCTGTGTTTCACCCCGTCGACGATGCACACGTACGGAACGCGTCAGAAACCCGCCGCACAAGGGCAAGCCAACCGGGAGGAAGAAGGGAGACTGTATCCGACGGGCCGCGCCATTCCATTCACGTGCCTTGATTCACCGGGAGCCGACCGCCACTCTATGGGCTTGCCCGGACAGTTGCGGAAGCACGCCAACGGGCCGCCAATCCTGAACTTTCGCGAGTATACATGAGCACTTCCAGCCACCCGTCCCTGCCCTCCCGCCACGAGAAGCTGATCATCCTGGGCTCCGGCCCGGCCGGCTGGACCGCCGCCGTCTATGCCGCCCGCGCCAACCTCAAGCCGCTGGTGATCACCGGCCTGCAGCAGGGCGGCCAGCTGATGACCACCACCGAAGTGGACAACTGGCCGGGCGACGCGCATGGCCTGATGGGCCCGGACCTGATGGCGCGCATGCAGGCCCACGCCGAGCGTTTCGACACCGAGGTGGTGTTCGACCACATCCACACCGCCGACCTGTCCAAGCGTCCGTTCACCCTGACTGGTGACAACGCCCAGTACACCGCCGACGCGGTGATCATCGCCACCGGCGCCACCGCCAAATACCTGGGCATCCCGTCCGAGGAAGCCTTCAAGGGCCGCGGCGTCTCGGCCTGCGCCACCTGCGACGGCTTCTTCTACAAGGAGCAGGACGTGGTCGTGGTGGGCGGCGGCAACACCGCCGTGGAAGAGGCCCTGTACCTGTCCAACATCGCCCGCAAGGTCTACCTGGTGCACCGCCGCGACACCTTGAAGGCGGAAAAGATCATGCAGGACAAGCTGTTCGCCAAGGTGGCCGCCGGCAAGATCGAGACCGTCTGGCACCACCAGGTCGACGAAGTGCTCGGCAACGAGATGGGTGTGACCGGCGTGCGCGTGAAGTCCACCCAGGACGGCAGCACCCGCGACATCGACGCGCACGGCTTCTTCGTGGCCATTGGCCACCAGCCCAACACCGACCTGTTCAAGGGCCAGCTGGCGATGAACAACGGCTACCTGGAAATCCGCTCGGGCCTGGGCGGCAACGCCACCCAGACCTCCGTGGAGGGCGTGTTCGCCGCCGGCGACGTGGCCGACCAGCACTACCGCCAGGCCATCACCTCGGCCGGCTTCGGCTGCATGGCCGCACTGGACGCCGAACGCTTCCTGGACGCGCAGAGCCTCTGACGGCGGACCGCCACGGCTGCCGGCATGGACAAGGTGCTGATCAAGCAGCTGCTGTTTCACGGCAGCTGGCTGGTCTTCCCTGCCATTGCCTGGCTGTCGTGGCGCTGGCGTGGCGGCCGCCATCGCTGGCTGCTCGCGCTGTTGCTGCTGGGCTGCGGCGTGTTCACCTGGGCGCGCTTCATCGAACCGCAGATCATCCAGGTCGAGCAGACCACCCTGCCCGGCACCGGTATCACCGCGCGGGTCGCGTTGATCAGTGACATCCATCTAGGCGTGTACAAGAACCGCGCCTTTCTGGAACGGGTGGTCGACCGGATCAATGCACTGCCCGTCGATGCGGTGGTCATCGCCGGCGACCTGACCTACGAACCCAAGGCCAGCGAACTGCAGGATCTGTTCGCGCCACTGGCCCGATTGAAGCCACCGGCCTACGCCGTGCTGGGCAACCATGACCAGCAAGCCCCCGGTCCGGATATCGATCTGCCACTGCGCACGGCCCTGCGCCACCATGGCGTGCAGGTCATCGAAGGCCAGATCATCACCGACAGCCAGGGCCGCCAATGGGTGGGGCTCGGCGATCGCTGGGCCGGAAAGGACGATCCCGCATTCCTGCGCGTCGCCGACGCCATTACCCATCCGGCCATCGTCATCGCCCACAACCCCGACAGCGCCATGGGATTACGTCCGGCCGATGCCGCCGTCGTGCTTGCCGGCCACACCCATGGTGGACAGATCCGTATCCCGTGGCTGTACCGCCGGGTCATCCCGACCCAATACGACTTTGATCGCGGCGAACAGATCGCGCGCACACCTGCCGGCCCGGTGCGGGTATTCACCACCCGGGGCCTGGGGGAAATCGGCCTGCCCTTGCGCCTGTTCAACCCGCCCACCATCGACGTGCTGCAGCTCCAGCCATGAGCCTGCAACTGCGCGCCATTTCCGCGCTGGACGCGATTGACAAGGCCGCGTGGGATGCCCTGCACGACGGCGGCAATCCGTTCATCAGCCATGCGTTTCTGAGCGGCCTGGAACAACACGGCTGCCTGCGTCCGGACTGGGGCTGGCAACCCGAGCACCTGACCCTGTGGCGTGATGGCGCACTGGTCGCTGCCGCGCCGGGCTACCGCAAGTACAACTCACACGGCGAGTTCGTGTTCGACCACGCCTGGGCCAATGCCTATGCGCGCAATGGCCTGGACTATTTCCCCAAGTGGCTGGGCGCGGTGCCGTATTCGCCGGTGACCGGGCCGCGGCTGCTGGCACGCAATGACCAGGACCGCCGCGCCCTGCGCGATGCCATCGTCGCGCACGTGCAGGCCGAACAGCTTTCCTCCGCGCACATCAACTTCCACCTGCCCGGGGAGACGGCGTGTTTCGACGGGCAATGGCTGCTGCGCACCGACGTGCAGTTCCAGTGGCAGCGCGAGCCGGACTGGCAGGCCTTCGATGACTTCCTTGCCGCGATGGACCACAAGCGACGCAAGAACATCCGCCAGGAGCGCGCCAAGGTCGCCCGCGCCGGGATCACCTTCGTGACGCGTCACGGAAACGAAGCCAGTGCCGACGAGCTGCGTGCCATGCACGGCTTCTACCTGCAGACCTTTGCCGAGTACGGCAACGCGCCGGCGCTGACCCTGCCCTTCCTGCGCCACCTGGCCACGCAACTGCCGCGCCAGCTGGTGCTGTTCCTGGCCCTGCAGGATGGTGAACCGGTGGCCGGCGCGCTGTGCCTGCGCGGCGACGATACCTTGTACGGGCGCTACTGGGGCGGCGCGGCCCTGCCCGGGCTGCATTTCGAAACCTGCTACTACCAAGGCATCGAATACTGCCTGCGCGAAGGCCTGCAGCGCTTCGAGCCGGGCGCGCAGGGCGAACACAAGCTGGCCCGTGGCTTCCTGCCCACGCAAGTGCGCAGCCACCACTGGATCGCCCACCCGCAGTTCCGGCAGGCCCTGCGCGACTGGTGTGCCCGCGAGCGCGAGGATGCTGCCCGCTACGCGCAGGCGCTGCAGCATCATTCACCGTTCAAGTCCGACGAACACCGGCCATGACCCCGAAAGGCCCCTACCTGCTCGACGAGGCCAGCGATTCGCCGTTCCCCCCGGCCGAGCTGGCGTTGCACGAACCCGACGGCCTGCTCGCCGTCGGCGGTGACCTGAGCCCCATACGCCTGCTCAACGCCTATGCGGACGGGATCTTCCCGTGGTTTTCCGACGGCCAGCCGCTGCTGTGGTGGTCGCCGGACCCGCGCATGGTGTTCCGTACCGACGGGGTCCATTTGTCCTCGCGCTTCCGTCGCGCATTGCGCGGCAGCGACTGGCGGGTCCGCGCCGATACCGCGTTCCCCGAGGTGATGCAGGCCTGCGCCCAGGCGCCCCGCCCGGGCCAGGACGGCACCTGGATCACCGACGACATGCTCGCGGCCTACCTCCAGTTGCACCGGCTGGGCTACGCGCACTCCGTGGAGGTCTACGACGGGGATGCCCTGGTCGGCGGTATCTACGGCGTGGCGATCGGTCGGATGTTCTTTGGCGAAAGCATGTTCAGTGGCCGCACTGGCGGCTCCAAGATCGCCCTGGCCGCGCTGGCCCGGACGCTGTCCGGCTGGGGCTGGCCGCTGATCGACGCCCAGGTCGAGAACCCGCACCTGGTGCGGATGGGCGCCGAACGGCTGGAACGGGCGCCGTTCCTGGCCCAGGTGCGGCGACTGGTCCGCGAACCGGCCGATGTTGGCCCGTGGACACGCGGCTTCGGGGAATTCCCCGCCAGCACGCTGGCTGAACCGGCCGGCGTTTAACGCAAACTTTGCATGAATCCGCCCGGCGGCGTAAAATGCCCGCCCTTAGGCCCTCGGGGCCGTCCGCAGAACCGCACAGGACTACATGTCGAAAGACGACTCCATCGAGTTCGAAGGCACCGTCAGTGAGACGCTGCCGAACACCACTTTCCGCGTTCGCCTGGAAAATGGGCATGAAATCATCGCCCACATCTCCGGCCGCATGCGCAAGAACTACATCCGCATCCTGACCGGCGATCGCGTCAAGGTCGAGATGACGCCGTACGACCTGACCAAGGGCCGTATCACCTACCGCATGAAGTAATGCGGTAAGCCGGGCGTTATGCCAGGAAAGCCAGCCCGCGCGCTGGCTTTTTTGCGTGGCGAAATTTCGCAGGAATGGCCCCGGCCGCGGAGCGGGCAATACCTGGCCCCGCCTCAGGTTCGCCGCGGAAAGCAGGCCGAGGATCGGCGTGCAGGATCTTCCTGCGGTGATGCGTTCGAGGCTTCGCGGCCAAGGCCACCCCCTGCCCGTCCCACAAAAATGCCCGCATCGTTGGATGCGGGCATCGGGTGTCCGGCATCAGCCGCCCGGCTTACTCGACCGTGGCCGGCAGCAGGTGCTCCGGCTCGGCCTGGGTCTCGACGATCAACTCGCCGTCGCGCACGTCGATGCTGACCTTGCCGCCATCCACCAGCTTGCCGAACAGCAGCTCGTCGGCCAGCGGACGCTTGATCTTGTCCTGGATCACGCGACTCATCGGGCGGGCACCCATCTCCGGGTCGAAGCCGTGCTGGGCCAGCCAGTCGCGGGCGGCCGGGGTGGCCGACAACGAGACGTGCTTGTCCTGCAGCAGCATCTCCAGCTCGATCAGGAACTTGTCCACCACGCGCAGGATGTGGTCGAAGCCCAGCGGCTGGAACTGCACCACCGCGTCCAGGCGGTTGCGGAACTCCGGCGTGAAGCTCTTGCGGATCACTTCCATCGCATCGGTGGCATGGTCCTGCTTGGTGAAGCCGATCGAGCGACGTGCCGCCTGGGTGGCGCCGGCATTGGTGGTCATCACCAGGATCACGTTCTTGAAGTTGGCTTCACGGCCGTTGGTATCGGTGAGGATGCCGCGGTCCATGACCTGCAACAGGATGTTGAAGATGTCCGGGTGCGCCTTCTCCACCTCGTCCAGCAACAGCACGCAGTGCGGCGTCTTGACGATCTTCTCGGTCAGCAGGCCACCCTGGTCGAAGCCGACGTAGCCCGGGGGCGCACCGATCAGGCGGCTGATCGAATGCGGCTCCATGTACTCGCTCATGTCAAAGCGCACCAGCTCGATGCCCAGCTGCAGCGCGAGCTGGCGGGTGACCTCGGTCTTGCCCACGCCGGTCGGGCCGGCGAACAGGAAGTTGCCGATCGGCTTGTCCGGGTTGCCCAGGCCCGAGCGCGACAGCTTGATGGCCGAGGCCAGGCTGTCGATGGCCGGGTCCTGGCCGAAGATCACCATCTTCAGGTTGCGCTCCAGGTGCTTGAGCACGTCCTTGTCGGTGGCGGTGACCTGCTTGGCCGGGATGCGTGCCATCTTGGCGATGATGGTCTCCACTTCCTCGATGTCGATGTGCGACTTGCGCTGCCCTTCGGGCAGCAGGCGCTGGCGGGCACCGGCCTCATCGATCACGTCGATGGCCTTGTCCGGCAGCAGGCGGTCGCCGATGTGCTTGACCGACAGGTCCACCGCGGCCTGCAGCGCGTCATCGCCGTAGGTCACGCCGTGGTGCGCCTCGTACTTCGGGCGCAGCCCTTTGAGGATCTCGTAGGCCTCGCCCACCGTCGGCTCGACGATGTCGATCTTCTGGAAGCGACGGGCCAGGGCGCGGTCCTTCTCGAAGATGCCGCGGTATTCCTGGAACGTGGTCGAACCGATGCAGCGCAGCTCGCCCGAGGCCAGCGCCGGCTTGATCAGGTTGGAGGCGTCCATGGTGCCGCCCGAGGCCGAACCGGCACCGATGATGGTGTGGATCTCGTCGATGAACAGCACCGCGTTGGGGATCTTCTTCAGTGCGCCGATCACGCCCTTCAGGCGCTTCTCGAAGTCGCCGCGGTACTTGGTGCCGGCGACCAGCGCACCCAGGTCCAGCGAGTAGATCACCGCGTCGGCGAGCACCTCGGGCACCTCGCCATCGACGATGCGCTTGGCCAGCCCTTCGGCGATGGCGGTCTTGCCCACGCCGGCCTCGCCCACGTACAGCGGGTTGTTCTTGCGGCGGCGGCACAGCACCTGGATGGTGCGTTCGATCTCGTCGCGCCGGCCGACCAGCGGATCGATCCGACCGGCCTTGGCCTGCTCGTTGAGGTTGCTGGCGAACTCGGTCAGCGAATCGCCCTTGGACTCGCCCTCACCGCCCTCGGCACGGCCCTCGCCTTCCAGCGGCGAGGACATGTCCGACTCGTCGCCACTCTTGGCCACGCCGTGAGACAGGTAATTGACCACGTCCAGCCGGGTAACGTCCTGCTGGTTGAGGTAGTAGACGGCGTGGGATTCCTTCTCGCCGAAGATCGCCACCAGCACGTTGGCGCCGGTGACCTCCTTCTTGCCCGAGGACTGCACATGGTAGACGGCACGTTGCAGGACGCGCTGGAAGCCCAGGGTGGGTTGCGTATCGCGGCCATCGTCTTCGGCCAGCAGCGAGACCGAGGCGTTGATCGCCTTCTCCAGTTCGCTGTGCAGGCGCTCGAGGTCGGCTCCGCAGGCCTTCAGGACGGCCTGGGCGGATGCATTCTCAAGCAGGGCCAACAACAGGTGCTCCACCGTCATGTATTCATGACGGGCTTCCCGGGCGCGCTTGTAGCACTGACCAATGGTCTGCTCGAGGTCTTTACTGAACATGAGGCACTCCGGTTCCGGTTGCTGACAATATGCGGCCTGACTGCACGTTTTCCAGCACCCTAGCGGCGTTCATGTAGAGGCCACGTCAGCAGGAAGTGGGGATTCGTTCACCCGGTGAATCCGGCATTCAGCTTCAAGAGCAAGGCGTGACGGCCGTTGCGCCCCGAGGGGCGGCCAACGGTGGCGCAGGCGGGAAAGTGTTTCCCATCGGGGACACAGCCGGCGCCCTGGAAAACCGGCCCGGCAGGCAGGTGCGCGAGCGGCGACGGCGGGCGGCTCAGGCGCGCTCCATCGTGCACAGCAGCGGATGCTGGTTCATCCGCGAGAACTCGTTGACCTGGGCGACCTTGGTCTCGGCCACCTCACGGCTGTACACCCCGCAGATGCCGCGGCCGCGGGTATGGACGTGCAGCATCACCTGCGTGGCCTTGTCCAGGTCCATCGAGAAGAAGTTCTGCAGCACCGTCACCACGAAGTCCATCGGGGTGTAGTCGTCGTTGAGCAGCATCACCTGGTACTGCGGCGGCGGCGCGATCTCGGGCTTGCCGGGGGCAACCAGCAGGCCGTGCTCGTTGTCATGTTGGGGCTTCTGGGGCATCGGGCAATTATAGCGGTTTGCCGGCTTCGACCTTCAGCCATTGGACGACACCCCCCTGCCCACCGCACAATTTGCAGGTCAACCAACCACTGACGGGGAAAACATGAAGAAGTCTGTAACCGGCATCGTCATCGCAGCACTGATGACCGCAGCCGCAGGAAGCGCAGTCGCCGGTGAACCGGACCGTGCCATCGGTCGCCTGCTGGATTCACTGGAGTACAAGTACGAGGTCGACGAGGACGGTGACTACCGGCTGGTGTTCGAGCTGGACAACGACCGTACCCAGCTGGTCTACGTGCGCTCCAACGTCGAGTCCTACGGCACCCATAACGTCCGCGAGATCTGGTCGCCCGGCTACAAGTCGCCGAGCCCGGACTTCCCGGCCAGCGTCGCCAACCGCCTGCTCGAGGACTCCAATGCCTCCAAGCTGGGCGCCTGGGTGAAGCAGCAGGACCTGGCGGTGTTCGTGGTCAAGATCGACGCCGACGCCGACGCCACTGCCAAGCAGCTTTCCGATGCCATCGACGCGGCCTCGGCCAGCGCCGACGAGATTGAGCTGGAGCTGACCAAGGCGGACGAATACTGAGCGTGGACACCGCGCAGCCCCCGCGCTGGTCGCCACGCGTGACCGTGGCCACCGTTGTCTCCCGCGCGGGGCAACTGCTGCTGGTGGAAGAGGAAAAAGGCGGCCGGCGGGTGCTGAACCAACCGGCCGGCCACCTGGAGGCCGGTGAAACCCTGCTGGAAGCCGCTATCCGCGAAACCCGCGAGGAGACCGGCTGGGAGGTGAAGCTGACCGGCTTCATCGGCACCTACCAGTGGGTGGCCGGCGATGGCACGCCGTTCCTGCGTTTCGCCTTCGCCGCCGAGCCGTTGCGCCACCACCCGGAGCAGGCGCTGGACGACGGCATCGTGCAGGCGTTGTGGCTTACCCCAACCGCGCTGCAGGCCGACATGGCCCGCCTGCGCAGTCCGCTGGTCTGGCAGACCGTTTCCGATTGGCTGGCTGGCCAGCGTTATCCGTTGTCGATGTTGAGGCAGGTGCAGTGAGTAGTCCCGGTGTAGTCGTAGGGGTGTCCGGTGGCGTGGATTCGTCCGTCGCCGCGTTGACCCTGGTCCAGAACGGCCTGGACGTGGCCGGCCTGTTCATGCAGAACTGGGCCGATGACGGCAGCGGCCATTGCCGCGCCGAGGAAGATCGCCGCGACGCGGTGGCGGTGTGTGGCCGGCTGGGCATCCCGTTCCACTTCCGTGATTTTTCCAACGAATACTGGCAGGGCGTGTTCGAGCACTTCCTCGCCGAATACGCGGCCGGCCGCACGCCCAACCCGGACGTGCTGTGCAACCGCGAGGTGAAGTTCAAGCACTTCCTGGACGCGGCCCGCGAGCTGGGCGCCGAGCGCATCGCCACCGGCCACTATGCCCAGGTGGTGGAGTCCGGCGGCCGTTGGCGGCTGCTGCGCGGCGCCGACCGTGGCAAGGACCAGAGCTACTTCCTGCACCAGTTGGGCCAGGCCCAGCTGGCGGCCACGCTGTTCCCGATCGGCCACCTGGAGAAGAGCGCGCTGCGCCGCATCGCCCGCGAGACCGGCCTGCCTACCCATGCCAAGAAGGACTCCACCGGCATCTGTTTCATCGGCGAACGTGATTTCCGCGAGTTCCTGGGCCAGTACCTGCCCGCCCGCGAGGGCGAGATCCAGGACCCGGACGGCAAGGTCATCGCCCGCCACCCGGGGGTGTTCTACTTCACCCTGGGCCAGCGCGAAGGCCTGAACATCGGCGGGGTACGTGGCCGTCCGGCCGCGCCGTGGTTCGTGGTCGGCAAGGACGTGGCGCGCAACGTGCTGTACGTGGACCAGGGCCATGACAGCCCGTGGCTGCAGTCCAACTGGCTGCGCAGCGAGGCCATGCACTGGATTGCCGGCGCGCCCCCGGCGCGGCGCTTCGACTGCACCGCACAGACCCGCTACCGCCAGCCGGACGAGCCCTGTACCGTCCAGGTACGTGACGATGGCACGCTGGACGTGCATTTCACCCGCCCGCAGCGGGCGGTGACCCCCGGCCAGTCGCTGGTGCTGTACGACGGCGCCGAGTGCCTGGGCGGCGCCGTGATCGCCGCCACCGATGCTCCCTTGGAGCGCCGGCTTGGCGCTCCCGTTTCCCCTTGAGAGGTAACCATGAGTTTTTCCATCGATGACCGCGTGCTTGCCGTGGCCGGCATTGCCCAGGCGCTGCAGCAGGTACGTCGCATCGCCGAAACCGGCCATTCGGACAACGCCATCGTGCGGACCGCGATGGACAGCGTGATGCGCATCGACGCGGCCTCCCCGGCTGCGGTGTACGGCAGCGTCACGCAGGTGGAGCCGGGCCTGCGCCTGGTGCGCGACTACTTCCGCAACCAGGGCAAGGACGACCTGCTGCCGCGCCTGGCGCTGTCGGTGATGCAGCTGGAGCGCCGCTTCGTCCGCGAGGACGCGGCCGTGGACAAGGTGACCGCCGGCATCCGCCGCACCGCCGACCGCGCCCTGGAGCTGGGCGACAGCAGCCACCCGGACGTGTTGATGGCCATGGGCACTCTGTATGCCGACACCATCAGCCAGCTCAAGCCGCGGATCATGGTCCAGGGCAACCCGCACTACCTCGGCCAGGCCGCGGTGGTCTCAGAGATCCGGGCGCTGCTGCTGGCGGCGGTACGCTCGGCGGTGCTGTGGCGCCAGCTGGGCGGCACCTACTGGGATTTCCTGTTCTCGCGCCGGAGCATGCTCGAAGCCATCGAGCGCCGCGTGCGTTGAGGCAACGGCCTGCCGCCCTCCCCGGCCGCAGGCCTTCACGCCGATGTCCCCGGATTGCGCGCGCAGGGCTAAAGACACCCTGCCCACGGCCGATACAGCAACCGTGACTCTCCCGAGAACGTCCATGTACGCACGTATTGCAATCCGCCTGGCCGCCCCCCTGGTCCTTACTTTCCTGCTGCCGCTCGCCGTGGCATTCACCTGGCCCGCCGCGGTGCTCTGGGCAATCCTGACCACCATGGTGCTCAGCTGGCTGGTGTTTGCCTGGTGGAGCGTGCATTCGCAGACCCAACGCTCGCCCGAGCATGCCCGCGTGATGCGCGAACAGGACATGCTGCTCAACGAGCTGCGCAGCTTCGTCAGCAACGAGATCGAAGGCTCGCGCAATGAAGTCGAGCGCGCCCGCGAACTGATCCGCCAGGCCGTCGCCGGGCTGGGCAGCAGCTTCGATGCGATGAACCGCAAGTCGCGCCAGCAGAGCCAGGCCCTGGCCCGCGTGGTCGACCGTGCCGGTGAAGACGGCAGCGCCGGCGTGGACGTGGCCCGTTTCGCCCAGCACGCCAGCCAGCAGATGGAACAGCTGGTCGAGGCACTGGAGGAAGTCAGCGGCCAGAGCAGCACCACCGTGCAGCACATCGACCAGATGGCCCAGCACCTGGATGGCATCTTCTCGCTGCTGGAGGACGTGAAGTCCATCGCCGACCAGACCAACCTGCTCGCCCTCAATGCCGCGATCGAAGCGGCCCGCGCCGGCGAAGCCGGCCGAGGTTTCGCCGTGGTGGCCGACGAGGTGCGCAACCTGTCCGAGCGTTCGACCACCTTCAACGAGCAGATCCGCAAGTTGGCCCACAGCTCCAAGGACGCCATCGCCAAGGTGCGCGAGACCGTCTCGCACATGGCCTCGCGCGACATGGACCGCTCGCGTGAAGCCCGCCACGAAGCCGCCGCCATGCTCGACAACGTGGCCGCGATCAACGCGTCGCTGGGCGACGGCATGCGCGAGATCTCCGAGTGCGGCCGCGCCATCGACGGCAGTGTCGCCGAAGCGGTGCGTGCACTGCAGTTCGAGGACATCGCCACCCAGACCCTGGGCGGCGTGCACACCCACCTGGACCGCCTGGGCACCATCAACCGCGAAGCCGTGGCCCTGCAGGAGCTGCTGCATCGCAATGGCGGCGTGTTCGATGGCGAACTGGTCAACGCCCTGCAGCGCACCGGCAGCCGCCTGCGCGAGCTGCGCAGCGAGTGGGAACGCCCGCCGCACAAGCCGGTGACCCAGCAGAGCATGGGCGCAGGTACGGTTGAGCTGTTCTGATACCCCACCAGGCGTCCAGAACCCGGCCCCGGCGAAAGCCGGGGCTTTGTCATGTCCGTCGCTGGGCGGATCACGGGAGACCCGGATGAGCCACCAAGCGGCCGATGACGGGGTGGTCTTGGCCGCCCCCTCCTGCCTGAGCCGCGCCGAACAGTTGCAGCGACTGGAGCAGTCCAGCCGCGATGAGCTGATGGCGCTGTACCGCGATGCACGGATTGGCGTGGCAAGCGAGGAGTGGCTGGTGACCAGCATCCAATGGGACCTGGCGGTGGTCTAGGCGGCGACGGACGCGGGGCGTCGTCGCCGTGGCTGCGGGACTTGCCGCTGCCCTGGGGCAGTTGGCCGGGGAAGCCGGAAGCGTGCTTGAGCTTCGGTTGCAGCCGCGGTTTCGCCCCCGAGGGCGCTCCTAACGCGTCAGTGCTGCTGGAGCGGTCTTGGCCGCGAAGCTGGTGTTGGTGCAGACCGCGCGTGTCGGGAATGCAATGCAGTTACCGGCTCCGGTGGCAGCCGTGGTTTCGCGTCCCAGGGCGCTCTCCTACCGTGTCAGTGCTGTTGGAGCGGCCTTGGCCGCGATGCCGGTGTTGATGCAGACCATGTGCGTCGGTAACGCAATGCGGCTACCGGCTCCGGAGGCAATCGTGGTTTCGCGCCCGAAGGCGCTCCTGCCGGGCCTGCGCGCTCACAGGGTGGCGGTGATCCGGCTGTGTTCGGCCGGAGGAGGCGTGCTGGTGTCGCAGCCCCCCTCGCGCAGCCAGCGCATCATCTCGCGTGAACGCAAGGGCTTGGAGTACAGGTAGCCCTGCAGCTCGTCGCAGCCCTGCCGGCGCAGCATGGCCTCCTCGGCGGTTGTTTCCACGCCTTCGGCCACCACCCGCATGCCCAGCGCGTGGCCCAGGTGCACGATGGCCTGGGTGACCTCGGCGGTACCGGCGTCATGCAGCATGCCCTGCACGAAGCTGCGGTCGATCTTCAGCCGCTGCACCGGGAACCGGTTGAGGTAATGCAGGTTGGAGAATCCGGTACCAAAGTCATCCACCGCCAGCGGCACGCCATGCTGCTCGAACACGTCGAAGCACTGGCGCAGGGCCTCGGTGTCGCGGATCAGGGCCGACTCGGTCAGCTCCAGCTCCAGGCGCCGCGGCGACCAGCCGTGACGGTCGCAGATCGCGATCACGCGCTCGGCGAAGCCGCGCTCGCGCAACTGGATGGCCGAGACATTGACCGCGATGCGGTCAAAACGCAGCCCGGCCTGCTCCCAGACCACGGCCTGGCGGCATACCTCGTTCAGGACCCAATCGCCGATGCGGATGATTTCCCCGCACTTCTCCGCGATCGGGATGAACTCGGCCGGACTGCACGGACCGATGCGGGGGGTGTTCCAGCGCAGCAGTGCCTCGATGGAAGGCGCATGGCCTTCGCGGGTATGGATCAGCGGCTGGTAGGCCAGGCTGAACTCGTCCCGGTCCAGCGCACCGTTCAGTGCGTGCTCGATCTCGAGCAACCGCTGGGTGCGTGCCAGCGCATCCTGGCTGTAGTACTGGTAGGTGTTGCGGCCGGCTTCCTTGGCGGCATGCATGGCCGCATCGGCCGCGCGCAGCAAGGTGTCGAAGTCGTTGCGGGTCTCGTCCAGCAGGGCGATGCCCACGCTGGCGCCCACCTTGAGGGTGGCGTCCTCGCGATACAGCGGCTCGGCCAACGAGGCGATCAGCTTGCGGGCCACGTGGCCGGCGTCCTCCGGCTCGGCCAGGTTGCGCAGCACGACGATGAACTCGTCGCCGTTGAAGCGGGCGAACAGGTCGGCGTTGCGCAGGTTCTGGTGCAGGCGCGAGGCGGCGGCCTTGAGCAGGATGTCGCCGGTGGCATGGCCGAAGGTGTCGTTGATGCCCTTGAAGCCGTCCAGGTCGACGAACAGCATGGCCAGTATCGCGCCGCGCTCGCGTGCTTCGAGGATGGCCTCGGAGGCCTGCTCGCGCAGCAGCATGCGGTTCGGCAGACCGGTGAGCAGGTCGTAGTGGGCCAGCAGTTCCAGGCGCTCATCGGCCTCGCGCTCGCGGGTGATGTCGCGGAACAGCACCACATGGCGCTCCGGCAGGCCGTCGCGGCGGTCCAGCTCGATCAGCACCTGCACCCAGACACGTTGTCCGGAGGGACGATAGAAGCACAGGTCCAACTGCTCGGGCAGCCCGCCCTGGGCGATGCGCGCCAGGGCCGCCTCGAAGCTGTCGCGCGAGTCCGGCGTGTACAGGGCCAGCGCCTGGTCCAGCGTGACCGGTGCCTTGCGCAGGCCATGGATGCGGTAGCACTCCTCGGTCCATTGCATCTCGCGGGTACTGGCCTCGATCTCGCAGCCACCGATCCTGCCCAGCGCGGATACGCGGTTGAGCAGCTCGGTACGCCAACGGATCAACGCGTCGGTACGGTGCTGGCCGCTGATGTTCTGTACCTGGCCAACCACGCGCCGCAGCCGCCCGGACGCATCGTGCTCGGGCTCCAGCCAGACCCGCAGCTGCTGTTGCAGCACCGGCTCGCGGCCCCAGCACACTTCGAACTCGGTGGCCTGCGGGTCGGCATGCAGGCGTCGCCAGACCGTCAGCAGGTGGCGACGGGCGTCGCGCCCGAGCTGCCGCATCCAGCCCCAGCCCGATGGCAGGGAGCCTGCCTCCACGCCGATCGCGGCGTGGCTCTCGGGCGACCATTGCATCCGTTGCCGGCCGCAATCCCAGCTCCAGCTGCCCATGCCGGCCACGCGCTGGGCGCGGCACAGCAGCGCGTGCTGCGCACGCAGGTCGTCTTCCAGCGCCTTCAGCGGCTGGATGTCGGTGTAGGTGCCGGCCATGCGCAGCGGCTGGCCGTCGGCCGCGTGCGCCACCACCCTGCCGCGGTCCAGCACCCAGCGCCACTGGCCCTGGGCGTCACGGATGCGGAACTGGCAGGCGAAGGGCTGCGCGGGGTCGTGCAGGTGCGCGGCGATGGCCTGGCGCAGCAGCGGCTGCTCGTCCGGATGCACGCTGTCCATCAGCCGCAGCTCGGTGTGGGTTCCGTGCGGTCCGCGGCGGGTGAGCCGGTCGGCGGCCACGTCCCAGTCCCAGGCGACGTTGCCACCGGCCTCCATGGCCGCCAGCCATTGGGCGGCGTGCGCGGAGGCGTCGGTGGAGTACGAATACAGGTAGCCGAGCAGGCTCCCGCCCGGATCGTGGACGGCGCTGAGCCAGCCATCCAGCCGCGCCTGGCCATCCGGCAACGGGCAGCTGACCGCCTTCTGCCCGGGCGCCTGCGCCCGACAGCCCGCCAACTGCGCGCAATAGCGCGACAAGCGTTCGTGCAGGCGCAATTCCCTGGCCTTGGCGTTGGCCGCCAGGGGCTGTCCATCCACGTCCAGCAGCACCAGGGCCGCGTTCAATGGGTGGTTAAGCAGGCTTGCGATTACCCCGCGATCCACGCGCTCTTTCTCCTGCCCGGGAATCCGGGGACAGGAGTGATAACGGCAGCAATCCGGTGGAATTGAGCATTACGTCGCGCGGCACCCGGACAACTCGTTAAGATGACATCACGCAATCCATACCCAGCATGTCGAACATGGAAGCCGGCAAGGCCCCCATTCCACCCGCGTCCGTGCCTGTCCGTCGCCTCCAGCGACAGCACCGCGTGCTTTTGCGGGTGGTCGGGCTGTGCGGGCTGGTGCTGGCGGTGGCATTTCTGTTCATGCGGCTGCTCGTCGGCAGCCCTTCAGAAAATGTGATGTTCATCGCAGTGGCGTTGACCGTTGGCGGGATCCTGATCGGCTGGCTGTGCCGTCCGTCCGGCATGCGGCAGGCCCCCACCCCACCGGCGGCGCCCTCGTCCTTCAGGCAGATCAGTGACAACCTGCCCGACGCGGTGATCATCGCTGGCGCCGACCAGGTGCTGTACGCCAACGCCTCTGCCGGGCGCATGCTCGGGATCCGCACCGGGATGCCCGCCACCGCACTGTCCGAACTGCGCGCCGCGCGCACCCAACAACCTTCGCTCGCGCGCCTGCTGCTGCATCACCCCTGCGGCGGTGCGTTCCAGGCATCGCTCAGCGCGGGCCCGGTGGTTCATGAGGGCCAGGCCGCCGAGCGCTTCGTCATCCGTGACCTGAGCGAGCTGGAACAGGGACGCGCCGCGCTGGCGGCCAGCAATGCCGAACTGCAGGCCATGGCCGGGCGGTTGTTCTCGCTGCAGGAGGACGAACGCCGCTCGATTTCCCGTGACCTGCACGACGACATCGGCCAGGCGATCACCGCGATGAAGCTGGCTGCCTTCGCCGCCCGCGAGGAAGAGCTGGCCGAACGCCGCCGCGAGGACATCGACCAGATCATCGAACTGGCCGACAGCACCGTGATCCGGTTGCGCAACCTGTCCATGCTGTTGCGCCCGCCGCAGCTGGACGCGCTCGGACTGGAGGCTGCCTTGCGCTGGCAGGCCGGCATGCTGTTCCGCTCCACGCCGGTGGAGCTGCTGCTGGACGTGCGCACGCTCAGCCAGCGCCCGGGCAACGAGGTGGAGCAGGCCTGCTTCCGCATCGCCCAGGAAGGGCTGACCAATGCGCTGCGCCATGCCCGTGCCAGCCAGGTCTCGCTGCTGCTGCAGGACGCCCCCGAAGGCGGCCTGCACCTGCGGGTGATCGACGATGGCGAGGGATTCGACCCCAACGGACCGCGCGGATTGGGCATGATCGTGATGCGCGAACGCGCGCAGAGTGCCGGTGGCCGCCTGCGCATCGAAACCGCGCCGGGCGAAGGCACCTGCATCGACCTGCACCTGCCCTGCCCCGCGCTCCCGCATTAACCGATTTTCCAGGACCCCCGCCGATGTGGAATTCCCCCGCCGCCGTGCTTGCCGATCGCAACGATGTGCGCCCCGTGCGCCTCGGCGCCGGCAATCCCGAGTTCGCCGCGATGGTCGAGTCCGCTCGCCGCAACGGCCCGTCGATGATGCTGTTGCACCTGGACATCGACCACTTCGCCTCGGTCAACGAGAACATGAGCGCCGAAGTGGGCGACCAGGCACTGGTACTGATCGCCGACCGGCTGCGCAACTTCCTGGATGGCCGCGGCAAGCTGTGGCGGCACGGCAGCGATGAATTCCTGATCGCGGTGGAGCGCGGCGGCAATGTGCCGCCGCCGGAGGAATTGGCCGAGCAGCTGCGCCAGCAGATCGAGCTGCCCCTGTCGGTGTTGCCGTACACCCTGTTCCTGACCGGCAAGATCGGCGCGGCGCTGTGCCCCGAACATGCCACCAACCCCACCACCCTGCTGGACTTGGCCGAGGATGCGCTGCACCAGGCCGCGCGCGAGGGCGGCAACGCGGTGCACGTGCACGTGCTGCACAAGCCCAGCAGCGCGCACAGCGAGAGCATCATTTCGCGGCAACTGGTGGATGCCATCGACAACGGCGAGCTGCGCCTGCGCTACCAGCCGCTGGTGAGTGCGCGCGACGGCCACGTGGTCGGCATGGAAGCGCTGCTGCGCTGGCAGTCACCCACCCTCGGCATGCTGGTACCCGAGCGCTTCATGCGCACCGCCGAGCGGCTGGGCATCATCGTGCAGATCGGTGCGTGGGTACTGGAGATGACCCTGCGCCAGGCCCGGCTGTGGCGCGACCAGGGCTTCGAGGACTTCAACGTCGCCGTCAATGTCTCCACCCTGCAGCTGCTGCGCCCGAACTTCTTCACCGAGGTGATGGCGCTGCTGCAGGGCATCGGCGTCCCCCCGCGCATGCTGACCCTGGAGATCAACGAAAGCGCGCTGACCAACAACGTCAACTTCGTCCACGAGACCCTGGCCAACCTGCGCAACGAAGGCATCAGCCTGTGCCTGGACAACTTCGGCACCGGTGATTCCAGCCTGAGCGCGTTGGTCCGCTATCCGGTGGACAAGCTCAAGATCGACCGCAGCTTCATCAAGAGCGCGCCGGCGGCCAACCGCGAGGCGGCCATCAGTCGCGCCATCATCGCCATGGGTCACCAGCTGGGCATGACCGTGATCGCCAATGGCGTGGAATCGCAGGCACAGCTCGGCTTCCTGCGCCGCAATGACTGCGATGTGTTCCAGGGCTACCTGTTCGGCGAGCCGATGTCCTCCGACGCGGCCGGCATGACGTTGCGCCGCCGCTACCTGCGCCCGGAAGCCTTCGCCGAGACCCGCCCGGACCGCACCCTGCTGCTGCTCGATGACGAGGAGAACGTGCTGCGTTCGCTGGTGCGCCTGTTCCGCCGCGACGGTTACCGCATCCTGGCCGCCGGCAATGTGCGTGACGCCTTCGACCTGCTGGCGATCAACGACGTGCAGGTGATCCTGTCCGACCAGCGCATGAGCGACATGAGCGGCACCGAGTTCCTGGGCCGGGTGAAGATGCTCTATCCGGACACGATCCGGCTGGTGCTGTCCGGCTACACCGACCTGAACACCGTCACCGACGCGATCAACCGCGGCGCGATCTATCGCTTCCTGACCAAGCCGTGGAACGACGACGAGCTGCGCGAGCACATCCGCCAGGCCTTCCGCACCCACGACGAGAAGCGCGGCGGGATTCCGACGTAGCGCCGGCGTGGACGGGCGGTTCGGCTTCGCGCCCGGGGGTGTTGCTACTTGGGCTGGCGGACCGGCAGCACGATGCGGAAGCGCGAACCTTCGCCAACCGTGCTCTCCACGTCGATGCGGCCGTGGTGCTTGTTGATGATGCCGTAGGAGATCGACAGGCCCAGGCCGGTACCGCTGCCGACCGGCTTGGTGGTGAAGAACGGGTCGAAGATGCGCTGGCGCAGTTCCGGCGAGATGCCGGCGCCGTCGTCCTCGAACTGCACCCAGACCTCCTCGCCCTCCACCCCGGTGCTGACGATGATGTTGCCGCGCTCGGCGATGGCGTGGCCGGCGTTGAGCAGCAGGTTCATGTAGACCTGGTTCAACTCCGACGGCAGGCACTCGATCATCGGCAGCTCGCCGTAATGGCGCTCCAGCGTGACCTTGTACTTGAGCTCGTTCCAGATGATGTTGATGGTCGACTCGAGGCCGGCGTGCAGGTCGGCCAGCTTCCAGGACTCGTCGCGGCCGGAGTACGAGAAGTCCTTCAGGTCGCGCACGATACGGGTCACCCGCTCGATGCCCTCGCGGGATTCGGCCATCAGCTGCGGCAGGTCGCGGCTGATGAAGTCGATGTCCAGGCGGTCGCGGATGTCGTCGATCTCGGCGATCAGCGCCTTGGGGTCCGGCGCACGCAAGGCGCGCTCGTAGGCCTCGATGACGGTGAACAGGCTGCGCAGGTATTCCTGCAGGCTGCCCAGGTTGGAATGCACGTAACCGATCGGGTTGTTGATCTCGTGGGCCACGCCCGCGGCCAGCTGGCCGATGGAGGCCATCTTCTCCGACTGCAGCAGCTTCTCCTGGGCACCGTTGAGGCGCAGGTAGGCCTGGCGCAGCTCGGCGTGGCGCTGCTGCAGCTCGCGCTCGTAGTCCTCCGGGCCATCCACCTGCTGGAACAACGCCAGGAAGGATTCCCCGGCCGCGTCGGCATGATGGTGCAGGTGCACGGTGATCACGCGCTCGCCGATCGGCAGGCTGCCATTCCAGTTGCCACTCTCGCGGACCTGCGGGATCGCGAAGGACGGCAACAGCCGTTCCAGCTCGCGGGCCAGGCCGCTGCTGCCGGCTTCATCGACGCCGAACAGCTCACGTACCAGCGCATTGGCGATGCTCACCTCCAGCCGGTTGTTGAACACCAGCAGGCCATGCTTGACCCGCTCACCAAGGGCGCGCAGGGCGGCCGACGACGGAAGGGGGGCCAGGGAAGGGGTATCGATCTGGGTCACGGCGGTACGGCACTGAAACGGGGCCGTCACTATAGCCGGATGCCGGCAGGCGTTTGCTGCCGGACTGCGCGTTTGCGTGCTTCAACAGCCGCCGCAGCGGGCGGCCGGACTCAGGCCACTGCCAACGGTCGGCGTGCCTGCAGGGTTTCAGTCTGGCCCTTGGCGTCGTATGCCGGGGCATCTTCGCTGCGACCGAGCTGGCGCAAGGTCCAGTTGACCTCGCGGCGGCGGCGCGACAGCAGTACGCCGTTGGCCTGGTTGCGTTCGGCCAGTTCCTTCAGGCGACCGGCAGCGTTGAGCGGCGGATTGCGCTCCAGTTCGCGCAGGGCTTCCAGCTTCCGGCCGGTCGCGGCGACCAGTGCCGGCACGTCATGCTCGACCAGGGCGCGCTGCTCGCCTTCCAGCGCCTCGCTCAACCGCTGCAGCGGATCGGCCATGGTGAGGTTCATCCCTGCAGCTGCCGGTCCAGGTCCAGCATGCGCGAGGCAATGGCGTCGGGGTTGATCCGGTAGCTGCCGTTCTCCAGGGCCTGGCGCACGGCCTGCACGCGGGACGGGTCGATGGCCGAGGCGTTGCTCAGCTCGCGCTGCATGGCCTGCAACTGGGTGGCCTCACCGGTCAGGCGGACGCTGTCGGCCGCCTGCACCGCCTGGGCCTTGGACTCGCCGGCCGGGGCGACCCGGGTGTTGACCGCAATACTGCGCATCTGCGCCGCTGCTGCGATTCCGCCGTCGATTTTCTGGCTCATGTGATGGGATTCCTGATTCGGTTCGAAAACGATAACGGCAGCGGCCGGGGGTTCTTTAGGGAAATTTACCGGCTGACCAGCACATCGCCGGCCGCCGTGGTGACACCCTGCATCACTCGGCGTGAAGACAGGTTCTCGACCGATACCCGCTCGCCCTCGCCGGCGTCGCCCAGGGCACGGCCCGCCATCCGGACTTCCACCCCGCCCCGCCGCGAGACCAGGGCGACGCTGTCGCCCCGACGGACGATCCGCTGGGCCACCAGGTCGCTGGACGAGAGCAGGCTGCCGGCACTCAAGGTGCGCCGCGCAACCCGCCCCACCGCCAGTTCAGGCGCCGAGAGTACCGCGCCGGCGATCCGCGCGGTGTCGCGCCGGACCGTACTGATATCGGCCGCGGCCAGGGTTTCTCCAGCAGCCACGCCGCGTGCCAGCACCAGCACCGCCTGCTCGCGGCGCACCTTGACCGGCACGAACAGGCGCCAGCCACCGGCGTCCGGGCAACTCACTTCCACCGTGGTGTTGGCCGTGGCCTGGGCCCGCAACCCCTGCGCGCAGCGCGGCATGCGCAGGCCGGCGTCGACCCCAGCCTCGCCCTGCTCCCCGGTCGCCAGGGTCGACAACGCCGCCGCACGGATGCTCTCCACCGGCTGGAACTCGGTGGCAAGGGCACTCAGCGGCAGCAGCAGGCTGGCCAACAGGAACAGGCGCATGGATCTGGGCTCCGGACAAACGACTCCAGCCCGGTCACAGGCAAGCGGCGTGCCAGAACCCGGCCCAGGCCGGCCTCAAGTTGTCCCCGACCCGCGCCGATACAGGCTGCATGTCACAAGACCTGCTCAATCGCATCGACCAGCGCACCCGGCTGGCCGGCCACAATCGCCTCGCGCTGCTGCTGTTCCGCCTTGGCGGCCGTCAGCTTTTTGGCGTGAACGTGTTCAAGGTGCAGGAAGTGCTGCGGCGCCCGGCGTTGTTCCAGGTGCCCGGCCTTCCCGGCCAGTTCGCCGGCGTGGCCGACGTGCGCGGGCGCTCGGTGCCGGTGTTGGACCTGGGCCTGGCGATCGGCCACCCCGAGCGGGAGCCGGAAGCCGATACTGCCCCGGGCTACCTGGTGGTCACCGAATTCAACCGCTCGGTGCAGGGCTTCCTGGTCAGCGGCGTGGAGCGGATCGTCAACATCGCGGTGGAGGACATCCAGCCGCCGCCGGAGCTGGGTGCCGAGTCCACCTACCTGACCGCGGTGACGCGCTTTCAGGGCGAGCTGATCCAGGTCATCGACGTGGAAAGCGTGCTGGCCGACATTGCCCAGGTCCGCGGCGAAGCCGTGCTGGATCCATCGATGGCGCTGCCGGCCGACGCACCGCCGATGCAGGTACTGGTCGTGGATGACTCGCGCGTGGCCCGCCAGCAGATCCGCAGCGTGCTGGACCAACTGGGGGTCACCGCCACCCTGCTGTCCGACGGCAAGCAGGCGCTGGAGCACCTGCTGCAGATCCAGGCCGCCGGCGAAGACCCGGCGCAACGCTATGCCATGGTCATCTCCGACATCGAGATGCCGGCCATGGACGGCTACACGCTGACGACGGAAATCCGCCGCCATCCAGGCCTGTCGGGCCTGTACGTGCTGCTGCACACGTCCTTGTCCGGCGTATTCAACAACGCCATGGTCGAGCGCGTCGGGGCCAACGCCTTCGTCGCCAAGTACAGCCCGCACGAACTGGCCGACTTCGTGCTGCAGCGCCTCCGGCACGTAGCTGAAGCGGCCTGAGCCGGGGCCGGAAGCGCGCCCCCTGCCGCCCTTCGGGCACCTTCCCCCGCTGGCGGGGGAAGGGAACGGTTTCCTGCCTTTCCCCGCAACCTGGCTGACCTGCTGCCCGCCAGGTGACTGAGGCGGGCCGAGCCGGGCGTTCTGGCACGCGGCTTGCAGCTCCCCCGGCAACGTTCCGTGGGAGCCACCACATGGCCAACCTGATTTCCGACTATCTGGGCATCCATGCCCAGGCCATGCCGTTGCGCGAGCAGCGCATGAAGCTGATCGCCAGCAACCTGAGCAATGCCGACACGCCGGGGTACAAGGCGCGTGACATCGACTTCGATGCCGCCCTGCGCCACGCCCAGGGCATGGCCGGCAATGGCCAGCTGGCCGCCACGGCCGAACAGCACTACGCCATCGGCGGGGACGGGCTGAATCCGTTCCAGATCACCCGCGAGGCGGCCCAGCCCAGCCTGGATGGCAACACCGTCGATCCCGACGCCGAGCGCGCCGCCTACGGCCGCGCCGCGCTGGAATACCGCGCCTCGCTGAGCTTCGTCGAATCGAAGGTGCGCACGATGCTCACCGCCATCACCGGCCAGTAAGGAACGATGCCATGAGCAACCTGCCGATCTTCGACATCGCCGGCTCCGCGCTGCAGGCGCAGTCGGTGCGCATGAGCACCATCGCCTCCAACCTGGCCAACGCCGATTCCATCGCCGGTTCGCCGGAGGCGGTGTACAAGCCGCTGGAACCGGTGTTCCAGGCCGTGACCAGCCGCACCGATCCCAACCTCACCGGCGTGCAGGTCAAGGAAGTCACGCAGAGCGATGCGGCCCCGATCAAGCGGTATGAACCCAACCACCCGCTGGCCGACGGCGACGGTTACGTCTACTCCCCCGACGTCGATCCGGTGGCGCAGATGGTCAACCTGATCTCGACCTCCCGCAACTACCAGGCCGGCGTGGAGATGCTCAGCACCGCCAAGGAACTGGCCCTGGCCACGCTGACGATGGGCCGTTGACGCCCGCCCAACCGGAACCCACCGACATGACCACCAGCGTCTCCTCCGATATCTACGGCTCGCTCGGCCTGAACGCCACGGCCAATGCCAAGACCAAGAAGAACGACAGCCTCGACCAGGCCGACTTCCTGAAGCTGATGACCACCCAGCTGCAGCACCAGGACCCGACCAAGCCGATGGACAACAGCCAGATGGTGTCGCAGATGGCCCAGCTGTCCACCGTGCAGGGCATCACCGACCTGAACACCACCGTCAAGACCTTCCAGTCGGCGATGTCCAGCGACCAGATCCTCAAGGGCGCCTCGCTGGTCGGCCACGAGGTGATGGTGCCTTCGACCAAGTTCAGCCTCGAAGGCGAAGGGGGTACCAGCGGCACCGTGGCGGCCCCATCGGCCGGCACCGTCACCGTCGAGATCACCGATGCGAACGGCCAGAAGGTCACCACGCTGAGTGTGCCGGCCGACGCCGCCGGCGAAGTCAACTTCCAGTGGGACGGCACCGACGCCAGCGGCAACCGCATGCCCGCCGGCAGCTACACCATCGCCGCCACCCACTCGGACAGCAGCGGCGCCTCGACCAAGCTGAACACCTACGTGCAGGCCGAGGTGGAAAGCGTGACCGTCGGTTCCGACGGCCTCTACCTGAACCTCAAGGGCCTGGGCACTGCCCCGCTCGACTACGTGCTCCGCGTCAGCTGAGCCCCCCGAACCCGCCAGGAGTTACCACCATGGGCTTCAACGTATCGCTGTCCGGCATCAACGCCGCCAACGCCGACCTGAACGTCACCGCCAACAACATCGCCAACGTCAACACCACCGGCTTCAAGGAGTCGCGTGCGGAGTTCGCCGACCTGTTCAACTCGACCAGCTACGGGCTTTCGCGCAATGCGATTGGTTCGGGCGTGCGCCTGAGTGGCGTGGCGCAGCAGTTCTCGCAGGGCAACATCGACCAGACCGGGCGCAGCCTGGACATGGCCATCGAGGGCGAAGGCTTCTTCACGCTGAGCATGAACGGCACGCGCGTGTACTCGCGCGCCGGCAATTTCCAGACCGACAAGAGCGGCTATGTCGTCAACCCGCAGGGCGCACGCCTTCAGGTCTACGCGCCGAGCGCCGATGGCACCCGCTTCGACGGCACGCTGACCGACCTGCAGGTGCTGGCCACCGACAGCGCGCCCAAGCAGACCGGCCTGGTCAACCTGGCCTTCACCCTGCCGGCCAACGCCAGCGAACCGACCATCGCAACGTTCGACCCGAGCAACTCCAACAGCTACAACCAGTCCACCGGTGGCGTGACCGTGTACGACTCGCTGGGCGTCAGCCACACCCAGACGTCCTACTTCGTCAAGGGTGCCAACGCCAACGAGTGGCAGGTCTACAACTATGTCGACGGCCAGTCCGTCGGTGCGCCGACCACGCTGGAGTTCTCCAACAGCGGTGCGCTGCTGAATCCGGCCAACGGCCAGATCACGCTGGATCCGTTCACGCCCGCCACCGGCGCCGGCGTGCTCAACCTGACCTTGGACGTGAGCGGCTCCACGCAGTACGGCGAGAAGTTCGCGCTACGCGACACCCGCCAGGACGGCTACGCCTCGGGCAAGCTGACCGAAATCAGCATCGACACCACCGGCGTGGTCTACGCGCGTTACTCCAACGGTGCCGACACCGCGCTCGGCCAGGTTGCCCTGACCAACTTCAACAACCCGCAGGGCCTGCAGAGCATGGGCAACAACGTGTGGACCGAGACCAATGCGTCCGGCATCGCACGCACCGGCGCACCGGACACCTCCGACCTGGGCCAGATCCAGTCCGGCTCGCTGGAAGCGTCCACCGTCGACCTGACCGAACAGCTGGTCAACATGATCGTGGCTCAGCGCAACTTCCAGGCCAATGCGCAGATGGTCTCGACGCAGGACCAGATCACGCAGACCGTCATCAACATCCGCTAACCGCCGGATCGGGAACAGGACGTGGTGGTGGGTTGAGGGCCTCAGGTATCGCCTGGAGCCACCGCCCACCCGCCTTTTCCCGTTGCCGGTGACGCACCGCCTCCCCTTCCCTACTTCCTGTTCCCTGCCCCCAAATGGACAAAGCCCTTTACGTTGCCATGACCGGCGCCCGCGCCTCGCTGCAGGCGCAGGGGACCGTGTCGCACAACCTGGCCAATGCCGACACGCCGGGCTTCAAGGAAGCGCTGGCCAACACCGAGGCATTCCGCATCCAGGGCCCGGGTTACGCTTCGCGCGTGGACGCACTGCACGTGGATGCCGGCTTCAATCGTCGCATCGGCGCGCAGCAGATCACCGGCAACGCGCTGGATCTTTCGCTGCAGCCGGGCAGCTGGCTTGCGGTGCAGTCCAACGACGGCAGTGAGGCGTACACCCGCGCTGGCGCGTTGTCGATGACGCCCAACGGCCAACTGGTCACCGCCGAAGGCAACACCGTACTCGACGACAACGGCAACCCGATCGCCATTCCGCCGCACCAGGCGATGGAGATCGGCCACGACGGCACCGTGTCGATCATCCCGTTGGGCGAAGGCCCGCAGACGATGGCGATGATCGGACGATTGAAGGTCGTCGAGGCGCCCGACGAACGCCTGGCCCGCGGCCTGGACGGGCTGATGCGCAACACCGACCCCACCCAGCCCTTCGCGCAACGCCAGGGCAAGGCGCTGGACAGCGGCATGCTGGAATCCAGCAACGTCGATGCCGCCGGCGCGCTGGTGCAGATGATCCAGCTGCAGCGCCAGTTCGAAATGCAGGTGAAGGTCATCAAGCACGGCGACGAGAACGCGCGCAGCGCGAACACCCTGCTGCGCTTGAACGGTTGATCGGGCCATTGGCTCCTGCGGCCGGGATCTGATCCCGGCCGCAGTCGATCACGTCGTCGTTGTTCCCTGTCGCCCGGGCGCGCAGATCGCGTCCGGGCGTTTTCATGCGTGCGGTTCGGCGGCTTCCTGCTTCGCGGCCCGGGCCGCTGCCACCGGCGATCTGCTCGCGACGGCATCCCGTCGCCGGTTTTGGCACGGCCCATGCATTGAACCTGGCAAGGGCCGCATCGGCCGGCATCAGCAGCAGAGGAACGCGTCATGAATCAGGCATTGTGGGTCGCCAAGACCGGGCTGGATGCGCAGCAGACGCGCATGTCCGTGGTCTCCAACAACCTGGCCAACACCAACACCACCGGCTTCAAGCGCGACCGTGCCAGCTTCGAGGACCTGCTTTACCAGCAGGTTCGCCAGCCCGGCGGTTCCTCTTCTGCGCAGACCCAGCTGCCCACCGGCCTGCAGCTGGGCACCGGTGTGCGCGTGGTCGCCACGTCCAAGAACTTCGACCAGGGCACGCAGCAGCAGACCGGCAAGGCGCTGGATGTGATGGTCAATGGTCGTGGCTTCTTCGAGGTGATGATGCCCGACGGCACCTCCGCCTACACGCGCGACGGCAGCTTCCAGATCAACGCGCAGGGGGAGCTGGTCACCAACAGCGGCTACCCGGTGCAGCCGGGCATCCAGGTTCCCGAGGGCACCCAATCGTTGACCATCGGCAGCGACGGCACCATCAGCGTGAAGATGGCCGGCGAGGCCGCATCGGTGGAGATCGGCTCGCTGACGTTGACTGATTTCATCAACCCGGCGGGCCTGCAGGCCAAGGGCGAGAACCTGTACGTGGAGACCACGGCCTCCGGGCCGGCGCAGAACGGCACGCCCGGCCTCAACGGGCTGGGCACCGTGGTGCAGGGCGCACTGGAAGGCAGCAACGTCAACGTGGTGGAAGAGCTGGTGGCGATGATCGAGACCCAGCGCGCCTACGAGATGAACGCCAAGGCCATCTCCACCACCGACGCCATGCTCGGCTACCTCAACAGCAACGTCTGACCGGTCGCCACAGGATCAATGCCATGAGCCGCACCCCATTCTTCCGTCAGCTTCCCGTCGCCTTGTGCGCCGTGCTCAGCGCCGGCTGCACGCTGGCCGGCGACGTGCGCCCCTACGCGCCGATGGCGCCGATCCAGCCGGTCATCGCCCCCTCCGCGACCCCCACCGCCGGCGCCATCTATGCCGCCGGCCCGGGACTGAACCTGTACGGCGACCGGCGTGCACGTGACGTCGGCGACCTGCTGACCATCACCCTGATCGAGAACACCACCGCCACCACCACGGCCAGCACCGCCATCCAGAAGGATTCCAAGCTGGACGTCGGCACGCCGACCCTGTTCGGTGCCCCGGTCACGCTGGGCGGCAAGGACATCCTAGGGGCCTCGGCGGAAAGCTCGCGCGACTTCAACGGCAAGGGCAACAGCGCGCAGAGCAACCGCCTGCAAGGCAGCCTGACGGTGACCGTCATCCAGCGCCTGCCCAACGGCAACCTGGTGGTGCAGGGCCAGAAGAACCTGCGCCTGAACCAGGGCGATGAACTGGTGCAGATCCAGGGCGTGGTCCGCGCCGCCGACATCGCGCCGGACAACACCATCGCCTCAAGCAAGGTCGCCGATGCACGCATCGCCTACGGCGGTCGCGGCGCGGTTGCCCAGTCCAACGCCATGGGCTGGCTGGGCCGCTTCTTCAACTCCGCCTTCGCGCTGTTCTGAGCATGACCATGCGAACCGTTTCCCTCTTCCGTTGCCTGCTCCTCACCCTGGTGGTGGGCTGTGCCCTGCCCGCCCACGCCGAACGCATCAAGGACCTGGCGCAGGTCGGCGGCGTGCGCGGCAATGCCCTGGTCGGCTACGGCCTGGTCGTCGGCCTGGACGGCAGCGGCGACCGCACCAGCCAGGCCCCGTTCACCGTGCAGAGCCTGAAGAACCTGCTGGGCGAGCTGGGCGTCAACGTGCCGGCCAACGTCAACCCGCAGTTGAAGAACGTCGCCGCGGTGGCGATCCACGCCGAACTGCCGCCGTTCGCCAAGCCCGGCCAGACCATCGACATCACCGTGTCCTCGGTGGGCAACGCGGTCTCCCTGCGTGGTGGCTCGCTGCTGATGGCGCCGCTGAAGGGTGCCGACGGCCAGGTCTATGCGATCGCGCAGGGCAACCTGGTGGTGGGCGGCTTCGGCGCACAGGGCAAGGACGGCTCACGCGTGTCGGTGAACATTCCCAGCGTTGGGCGCGTGCCCAACGGCGCCACGGTCGAACGCGCCCTGCCCGATGTGTTCGGTGCTTCCGGGGAGATCACCCTGAACCTGCACCAGAACGATTTCACCACCGTCTCGCGCATGGTCAGCGCCTTGAACGCCACCTTTGGCGAAGGCGCGGCGCGCGCGGTCGACGGCGTCACCGTGGCGGTGCAGGCCCCTACCGATCCGGGCGCGCGCATCGGCATGCTGGCGCGCATCGAGAACGTGGAACTGTCGCCCGGCACCGCGCCGGCGCGCGTAGTGGTCAACTCCCGCACCGGCACCGTGGTCATCGGCTCGCAGGTGCGCGTCAGCCCGGCGGCGATCTCGCACGGTTCCTTGACGGTGACCGTCAGCGAATCGACCCAGGTCAGCCAGCCCAATGCGTTCGGCAACGGCCAGACCGTCGCCAGCCCGCAATCGACCATCACCGCCAGCAACGAAGGCAGCCGCATGTTCCGCTTCGACGGCGGCGCGACGCTGGACGAAATCGTGCGAGCCGTGAACGAGGTGGGTGCGGCACCGGGTGACCTGATCGCCATCCTGGAAGCCCTCAAGCAGGCCGGTGCATTGAGCGCCGATCTCGAGGTCATCTGACATGCGTATCGCTCCTGCGCCGTTCGAGCTGAACCCGGCCACGGCCAACGATCCGGCCAAGATCGACAAGGTCGCGCGCCAGCTGGAAGGCCAGTTCGCGCAGATGTTGATCAAGAGCATGCGCGAGGCCAGCTTCGGCGACTCGCTGTTCCCCGGCGAGAACCAGATGTTCCGCGAGATGTACGACCAGCGCATCGCCGAGGCGATGACGCGGGGGCGCGGCCTGGGCCTGTCGGCGATGATCGCAAGGCAGTTGGGCGGCGGACAGCAGGCCACCGCGGCGCCGGTGGATCCGGCGATCACGCCTGCCGCGGCGGCACGCGCCTACCAGTTGGCCGCACCGGACATCCGCCCGCCTGCCCTGCCCTTGCAGCCCGGCCCCGGCGAAGACCCGTTCGCCGCGCTCGACGCCAGCGAACGCGCCGCCTATCTTGCCCCGCAATCGCAGGCGTTGGACCTGATCGCCGGGCGTGACACCGGCGAGCTGCACGCAGCGTTGGGCAGCGCCCATCCGTACGACGGCAGCGGCATGCCGGCGCAGGCCGAATGGACAATCGCCGATGACCGCTGGAGCGCGGTGACCGCCGCCGAACGCGGTGACGCCGTGGACACGACGCAGGCCAACCTGGCCGCCAGCAGCCTGGGCACGCATACGCCGGAAGGGTTCGTCGCCAGCATCTGGCCGCACGCGCAGCGTGCCGCGCAGGAGCTGGGCGTGAACCCACGCGCCCTGGTCGCTCAGGCGGCATTGGAGACCGGCTGGGGCAAGCGCCACATCAAGCGGGAGAACGGCCAGAGCAGCCACAACCTGTTCGGGATCAAGGCCACCGGCTGGAGCGGTGAGCGTGCCAGCGCCGGCACGCATGAGTACGTGGACGGACAGCGCCGCTCCGAACGCGCCAGCTTCCGTGCCTATGGCTCGGTGGCCGACAGCTTCAACGACTACGTGCGAATGCTGAAGAACAGCCCGCGCTACCAGGCCGCGTTGAAGGCCGGCAGCGACGTGCGTGGTTTTGCACAGGGCTTGCAGCGTGCCGGTTATGCGACCGACCCGTCCTACGCCGCCAAGATCGCCGCCATTGCCGCCGGCCCGACCATCGACCGCGCGGTCGGTGCGATTGCCGAGGTCGGCAACCGCTTCGGCCAGACCCTCGCTTCCGCCGCCGGGTTGACCGGCCTCACCCGTCGTTGAGATAGACGTCCATGTCCAGTGTTCTTTCCACCAGCACCAGTGCCCTGATCGCGTTCCAGCGCGCCCTGGCAACGGTCAGCAACAACGTCGCCAACATCAAGACCGACGGATACAGCCGGCAGACCGTGGACTTCGCCACGGCGCCCTCGGTCAACGTCGGCTATGGCGATGTGGGCACCGGTACCCGCATCGTGGACATCCGTCGCGTCGCCGACCAGCTCGCCATCTCGCGGCTGCTGGACAGCAGCGGCGAACTGGCGCGGCTGGAAAAGCTGTCCACGCTGTCCGATCGCGTCGATGCGCTGCTCTCCGATACCGCAACCAACGTCACCGGGGTCTGGTCCAAGTTCTTCGATGCCGTCAACGGCCTGTCCTCCAACGCTGCGGCCACCACCGAACGCCGCGACATGCTCGACAGCGCGTCCACCCTGGTCGATCGCTTCAAGCAGCTCAACAACAGCCTGGACAGCCTCAACAGCGAGGTGAACAACGGGCTGCTGGCCGCGACCACCGAGGTCAACCGGCTGGCCGCCGAGATCGCCCAGCTCAATGGTGCGATCGGCAGCAAGGGCAATGCCGCCGCGCCGGACCTGCTGGACCGCCGCGACCAGCTGATCACCCAGCTGGTCGGCTACACCGGGGGTACGGCGGTGATCCAGGATGGCGGCATCACCAATGTCTATTCGGCCGGTGGCCAGGCGCTGGTGGTCGGCTCGACCGCCTCGCAGATCACCACCGCAGCCGACCCCTACCAGCCCGAGCGCCTGCAGCTGGCGATCAAGACCCAGGGCATGACCATCGTGCTGGATGGCAATGCGCTCGGTGGCCAGATCGGCGGCATGCTCGAGTTCCGCGACCGCGTCCTCACCCCTGCCCAGAATGAACTGGGCAGGATCGCCGTCGGCATGGCCATCACGTTCAACCAGGCCCACGCCGAGGGCATGGACCTGTACGGGGACATGGGCACGGACTTCTTCAACCTGGGCACGCCCAAGGTGAGCGCGCACAGCGGCAATACCGGCAGCGCCACCCTGACCGCCAGTTATGGCGACCTGGCCGCCCTGGATGGCCAGAACATCCTGCTCAAGTACAACGGCACCGGTTGGGAGGCCACCCGCGCCGACACCGGTGCCAGCGTCGCCATGACCGGCACCGGCACCGCCGCCGACCCGTTCGTTGTCAATGGCGTGCGCTTCGAGGTGGGCGGTACCCCGGGATTGAATGATCGCTTCCTGCTGCAGCCCACCGGCGCGGCGATCACCGGCTTATCGGTGGCCATCACCGATCCCTCGCGCATCGCCGCGGCCAACCCGGTCAAGGCCGGAGCGGACCTGGCCAACACCGGCACCGGCGTGCTGGGCAAGCTGGATGTGCTCGACGCCTCCGACCCGGCCCTGCTCAACCCCGCCAGCATCGAGTTCATCGACGCCAACCAGTACACCATCGACGGCGCCGGTCCCTTCACCTACACGCCAGGCCAGGCCATCAGCGCGAACGGCTGGAGCCTGGTGCTGGACGGCAAGCCCGCCGCTGGCGACACCTTCACCATCGGCAAGACCGGCCCCGGCTCCAGTGACAACGGCAACGCCTCGCGCCTGGCCGGCGTGGAGGATGCCAAGGCGCTCAGCGGCGGCACCGTCACCCTCAACGGCGCCCTCGGTGGCCTGACCACCCAGGTCGGTGCGGCGGCACGTTCGGCCGAATACTCGCTGCAGGCCCAGCAGGTCATCAACGACAACGCGCAGGCCGCGCGCGACTCGGTGTCCGGGGTGAACCTGGATGAGGAAGCGGCCGACATGCTCCGCCTGCAACAGGCTTACCAGGCTGCTTCGCAGCTGATCTCCACGGCAGAAAACATGTTCCAGACAATCCTCAGGGCGGTGGGCTGATGAATACCCGCATCTCCAGCAGCATGATCTACGACCGCTCGGTGGCGCTGATGCAATCCAAGCAGAGCAAGCTGTCGCACCTGGAGCAGCAGCTCTCCACCGGCAGCAAGATCGTCACCGCCAAGGACGACCCGGTCGGCGCCGGTACCGCGGTCGGCATGGACCGCATGCTGGCCGAACTGGAAAAGCTCGGCGCCAACGCCAACACCGTCCAGAACCGGCTGGGCCTGCAGGAGAACGCCCTGGCCCAGGCCGGCGAACTGCTGCAGCGCGTCTCCGACCTGACCATCCAGGCCAACAACGCCTCGCTGTCCAGCGATGACCGCAAGGCTGTCTCCAGCGAGCTGAAGTCGATCAAGCAACAGATGCTGGCGCTGGCCAACACCACCGACGGCAATGGCCGCTACCTGTTCGGCGGGGCCTCCGATGGCGATGCCCCGTTCACGCTCAGCAATGGCGTGGTCACCTACAACGGCGACCAGATCCAGCGCAAGGTCGAAGTGGCGCCGGGCACGTTCGTCAGCGACGCGCAGCCCGGCAGCGAGATCTTCCTGCGCATCCGCACCGGCGATGGGACGGTCGACGGCAGCGCTGCGGCCACCAACACCGGCAAGGGCGTGCTCACCGACCTGAGCCGCGACGGTTCCGGCAGTTGGGACGGCAGCAGCTATACCGTTCGCTTCACCGCCGCCGACAGCTACGAGATCGTCGACGCGAGCAACACCGTGGTCAGCACCGGCACGTACACCAGCGGCGACGACATCACCTTCGGGGGGCTGCGCATGCGCATCGAGGGCGAGCCGGCGGCGGGCGACGAGTTCAGCGCCGGGCAGGCCCAGAGCCGCGACGTGTTCTCCACCATCGACCGGCTGGTGCAGGCACTGGACATGGACGTGTCCACCGAAGCCGGCCGTACCGCGCAGCAGAACGGGCTGCAGGCGAGCCTGCGTGATGTCTCGCGCGCGGCCGAGTTGATGATCGATGCACGCGCCGCCGGCGGCGCGCAGCTGAAGACCATCGACGACGCCGCCTCGCTGCGCGAGGCCAACACCGTCACCCTGAAAAGCTCGCTGTCGCAGTTGCGCGACGTCGATTACGCCGAGGCCATCGGGCAATACAAGCTCGAGGGTGCGGCGCTCCAGGCGGCCCAGACCATCTTCACCCAGATGCAGTCGATGTCGCTGTTCAACATGATCCGCTGACCCACCTGACGGCAGCCGCACTGCCAAACCGAATCACCGCATCGCCTGATGCAGGCATAGAACACAACGGAGAAGTCCCATGGCACAAGTCATCAACACCAACATCATGTCGCTGAACGCCCAGCGCAACCTGAACACCAGCGGCACCAGCCTGGCGACCAGCATCCAGCGCCTGTCCTCGGGCCTGCGCATCAACAGTGCAAAGGATGATGCGGCCGGCCTGGCCATCTCCGAGCGCTTCACCACCCAGATCCGTGGCCTGGACGTGGCCGTGCGCAATGCCAATGACGGCATCTCGCTGGCCCAGACCGCCGAAGGCGCGATGGTGGAGATCGGCAACAACCTGCAGCGCATCCGCGAGCTGGCCGTGCAGTCGGCCAACGCCACCAACTCCGATACCGACCGCGAAGCGCTGAACGCCGAAGTGCGCCAGCTGCTCTCGGAGGTCGACCGCGTCGCCAACCAGACCAACTTCAACGGCACCAAGCTGCTGGATGGCAGCTTCGCCGGGGCCCTGTTCCAGGTCGGCGCCGACGCCGGCCAGACCATCGGCATCAACAGCATCGTCGACGTCAACACCGACACCATCGGCACGGCCGGCTTCGCCGGTGACATGACCGGCATCGGCGCGGTGCCCTCGGCCGCCTCCGGCACCGCCGTCGGCAAGGTCTCCGGGATCACCATCAGCGTCCAGGCCGCCGGTGCCAGCAGCGCCACCCAGATCAAGATCGACGACATCAAGGTCGACGTGGGTGACACCGCCGCCGACATCAACCGCAAGCTCACCCAGGCCATCAACGACAAGCTGGACCAGACCGGCCTGTACGCCTCGGTGGACGGCACCACCGGCGAGCTCACCTTCCAGTCGCTCAAGGCCGGCCAGACCATCACCGCCGCCAACCTCGGCACGCTGACCGGCGGCACCGGCCTGACCTACACCGGCGGTGCCTTGACGGTGCCGACCACCATGTCCACCCAGCATGCCGAGGACCTGGACATCCGCGACTTCACCGGCGCGCAGCGCGCACTGGAGATCGTCGACAAGGCCCTGACCGCGGTCAGCAACTCGCGTGCGGAGATGGGCGCGATCCAGAACCGCTTCACCTCCACCATCGCCAACCTCACCACCACCTCGGAAAACCTGTCGGCCTCGCGCAGCCGCATCCGCGACACCGATTACGCCAAGGAAACCGCCGAGCTGACCCGCACGCAGATCCTGCAGCAGGCCGGTACCGCCATGCTGGCACAGGCCAACCAGCAGCCGCAGAGCGTGCTGAGCCTGCTGCAGCAGTAACCGTTGCAGCGAGGCAAACAGAAAAGGCCCCGGCATGCCGGGGCCTTTTCGTTGGGGGCGACCATGCCGGGGCACCCGCTTGCCGGCGCTGCCGGCTGCTTTTCCGGCGCCCTGCCCGGCGGAAAAAAAACCTTGTCGTCGGGGCCTAAAGCTGCCGGGGTGTGTGCCGTTATTGATATCAGCAGCGGTACTGCGGCGCCCTACGCCACCCCCACTGCATCCAGTACCGGTCAGGTTGAGCTGCCGGATCAAACGCCAAAAAGGAATCCGAATCATGGCACAAGTCATCAACACCAACATCATGTCGCTCAATGCTCAGCGCAACCTGAACACCAGCGGCACCAGCCTGGCCACCTCGATTCAGCGCCTGTCCTCGGGCCTGCGCATCAACAGCGCCAAGGACGACGCCGCCGGCCTGGCGATCTCCGAGCGCTTCACCACCCAGATCCGCGGCCTGGACGTTGCCACCCGCAACGCCAACGACGGCATCTCGCTGGCCCAGACCGCCGAAGGCGCGATGGTCGAGATCGGCAACAACCTGCAGCGTATCCGCGAGCTGGCCGTGCAGTCGTCCAATGCCACCAACTCGACCACCGACCGCGAAGCGCTGAATTCGGAAGTGAACCAGCTGCTGAAGGAAATCGACCGCGTCGCCAACCAGACCAACTTCAACGGCACCAAGCTGCTGGACGGCAGCTTCTCCGGCGCGCTGTTCCAGGTCGGCGCCGACTCCGGCCAGACCATCGGCATCAACAGCATCGTCGACTCGAACATCGACACCCTGGGCAAGATGAACTTCGCCGCCGACACCACCGCCGTCAGCGTGGTTGCCTCCGGCGCCGCCGCCACCGCCGCGGGCAAGATCTCCGGCATCAAGGTCAGCGTGCAGGCCGTTGGCGCGAGCAGCGCCAAGGACATCACCATCGAGGACGTGAAGTTCGAAGCCGGTGAAAGCACCACCTCCATCAACAAGAAGGTGGCTGCCGCCATCAACGACAAGATGGACCAGAGCGGCGTCTACGCCGAAGTCGACAGCAACGGCGCGATCAGCCTGAAGGCGGTCAAGGGCAACCAGTTCACCACCGGCTTCACCTTCGGCACCATCAGCCCGGCCACCACCGGCCAGACGACCGGCCTGACCTCCGGCGGCACCGCCTTCACCGCCCAGGACGCCACCGCCGTGTCCAGCCAGAAGGTCGCCGGCACCCTGGACATCTCCACCTTCATCGGTGCCCAGCAGGCGCTGGAAGTGGTCGACAAGGCCCTGACCGCGGTCAACAGCTCGCGCGCCGACATGGGTGCGATCCAGAACCGCTTCAGCTCGACCATCTCCAACCTGTCCACCACCTCGGAAAACCTGTCGGCCTCGCGCAGCCGCATCCGCGACACCGACTACGCCAAGGAAACCGCCGAGCTGACCCGCACGCAGATCCTGCAGCAGGCCGGCACCGCGATGCTCTCCCAGGCCAACAGCTCCACCCAGAACGTGCTGAGCCTGCTGGGCTGATCCCCGCCGGTGCCGCCGCAAGGCGGCACCGGAGGCAGCAACAACGCAGACCCCCGCCGCAAGGCGGGGGTTTGTGCGTTGGCGGCGCCTGGGGCCGGCCTGCGGCAACGGCACGCCACTTGCATCCACACGGGGAGCCCTGCGCGCGCCCGCCTAAAGAAACGGCCCGGGCGTGCCGATACCGAGGATGCCTGTACGGGCGTCCGCACGCCACGACCAAGGAAACTACATGGCCTCCTCATCCCTCGCTGCCGTCGGCTCCGGACTGGACATCCCGACCCTCGTCGCCCAGCTCGTGGCTGCCGAGCGCAAGCCGGCCGAGACCCGCATCAACAACCAGGGCACGAAGGCGACCACCCAGCTGTCGGCGCTGGGCAACATCAAGAACTCGCTGAGCAGCCTGCAGTCGGCGCTGGAAGCGATGGCCAAGAGCGCCACCAACGGCGCCTACAAGACCAGCATCAGCGACACCGCCACCAGCTTCAGCGCCACGGTGGTGACCGACTCCAACGGCAAGACCAGCGCCACCGCCGGCACCTACGAGGTCGAAGTGGTGCGGCTGGCGCAGAGCCAGAAGCTCAGCTCCGGCGCGTTCGGCGCCGATGCCAAGGTGGGCGACGGAAAGCTGACGTTCGCCTGGGGCGAAGAAACGCTGGACGTGGACATCGCCGAGGGCAGCACGCTGACGCAGATCGCCGCCGCCATCAACAAGGCCGCTGGCGGCAAGGGGGTCAACGCCACCATCATCACCGCCAACGACGGCCAGCACCTGGTGATGAACGCGGTCAACGGCGGCACCGAAGGCGCACTGACGGTCACCGCCAGCGGCGGCAACGGCGGCCTGTCGGCACTGACCTGGGATGGCACCAGCGGCGGCATGACCGAGAACATCGCACCGGCCAACGCACTGGTGCGGGTGGACGGCTTCGAGCGCGAGTCCAGCAGCAACACCATCACCGACCTGCTGCCGGGCGTCACGCTCACCCTGAACAAGGCCGAGGAAGGCACCAAGCGCACGCTGACGGTGGCTGCGGACAACTCCGGCCTGAAGATCAACACCCAGGCCTTCGTTGCCGCGTACAACACCACGGTCGGCCTGCTCAAGAGCAGCAGCGCCTACGACGCCACCAACGACAAGGCCTCCGCGCTGACCGGTGACTCGCTGGTACGCGGCCTGCAGCAGCAGCTGCGCGGCGAAGCCAGCGCCAGCATGCTCGACCTCAAGGCCCTGGGCGTGACCGTCAACAAGGACGGCACCCTGGCCTTCAGCACCACCACGTTCGACGCCAAGGTCGCCGAGGACCCGTCCGCCGCCCGCAAGCTGCTGGGCAGCGACGGCTCGTTCACCTCCAGCTTAAGCGCCATGCTCAAGACCAACCTGGGCAGCAACGGCACGTTGACCCTGCGCACCAACTCGCTGACCAAGCAGATCAGCAAGCTGGAGAAGGACCTGGACGACCTGGATGCGCGGATGGAAAAGGTCTCCGCGCGGTATACCGCCCAGTTCACCGCCATGGACACGGTGGTGGCGAAGATGCAGAGCACCAGCGATTACCTCAGCCAGCAGATCAGCGCGCTCAACAAGAAGAGCTGACCGGCCGGCAGCGCCCTTCCCCACGCACACCAATACGACCACTTTTCGCCAGCGCCGGCCCGGCCATGACGAAGCCCCAAGGAGAACCCCATGTACGGTGCCAACCGCCACTATGCCGAGCAGTACCGCAAGGTCGGCGTCACCAGCCGCGTCGTCGACGCGGACCCGCACCGCCTTGTCGCCCTGCTGCTTGAAGGCGCGGGCGAGCGCATCCGTCGCGCCGAAGCCTGCCTGGCCAACGGCGACCAGGCATTGAAAGGCAAGGCGATCGGTGAAGCCTGTGCGATCATCGGGCACCTGAATGGTTCGCTGGACCACGAAGCCGGCGGCGAGATCGCCGGCAACCTGTCGGCCCTGTACGACTACGTCATGCAGCGCCTGACCGAAGCCAACCTCAACAACGACGCGGTACCGCTGCAGGAGTCGCTGTCGTTGATCGGCGAGATCGAGAGCGCATGGAACGCCATTCCCCAGGAACAGCGCACCCTGCCCACCGCACATGGAGCCTGATGCCATGAACAACGACGCGAGCGCCCTGCTGCAGGCGCTGCACGTGGACCTGGACCTGATCAAGAACGCGATCGAGGCCGAGGACCATGCCACCACCGAGCGCATCGTCGGCGAACACGACCAGCGCGTGCGCGACTACCTCCACGCCCATGGCGCCCACAGTGCTCCGCAGGCGCTGCAGAACCTGCTCGAACAGCAGCTCTCGCTGACCACGCGCATGCGCCAGCTGCGCGATGAAGCGGCCCAGTACCTGCGTGCCGAGCGGCAATCCACCCGCGCGGCGAACGCCTACCTGCAGGCCGGTACGCTGGCATGAGCCACGACGGCGCCGCCGCTGCCGAAGGCACCCTGTTCGACGATACGCTCAGCTGCGATGTCGTCCTGCCGGTGCAGTTCACGGCCGGAGCACGCGTCGCCCGTCCGGGCACCTCGGAGATGCTGCTGCGCAGCGTCGCGCTGGTCGAGGATTCGCGCAGCAGCGACGACGGCGACGAGCGCAGCGACACCAGCGCGCAGCTGCAGCGCCTGGAGGCCCGCATGGACCTGGCCCTGGTCCTGCTCGGCCGCCTGCTGCAGCAGGCCAACCCGGCCCTGCCAGTCCGGGCGGTGCGCTGGTCACGGCATGGCCTGCGCCTGGATCTCGGGCAAACCACCGCACTGGCACCCGGCAGCGCCGGGGTGATCCAGCTGCAGCCGGCCGACTGGCTGCCCGACCACATCGAACTGCCCGCCACCGTGCTGGCCGAGGCCCCCCATGAGGGCGGCAGCCGGTTGTGGCTGGGCTTCACCGGCCTGGGCGACAACCTGAACGCAGCGGTCGAACGGCACCTGTTCCGCCTGCATCGGCGGCAGATCGCCGACAGCCGCCGCAATCGTTGATTGCCCTCCTTTAGTTGACTGGCGTCACACGTCGCGCTCGGCTAAGGTGAGGGACTTATAGGGGGAAGACCGTTCCACGTGCGCGTTCTCATTGTCGATGACCACACCCTGGTCCGGGCGGGACTGAACCGGCTGCTGCAGAGCTTCGAAGGCGTGCAGGTGGTCGCCGAAGCCAGCGACGCCGCGCAGGCCCTGGACCTGGCCCTGCTGCACGTTCCCGACCTGATCCTGATGGACCTGTCGCTGCCGGGCCGTACCGGTCTGGAAGCCCTCAGTGACATCCGTGCCCGCCAGCCGCAGGCGCGGGTGGTGATGATGTCCATGCACGACGATGCCGGCCACGTCCGCGACGCCCTGGACCGCGGTGCGGTCGGCTTCGTGGTCAAGGACGCCGCTCCGGCCGAACTGGAGCTGGCACTGCGCGCCGCGCACGCCGGACAGGTGTTCCTGAGCCCGCACATCTCGGCCAAGATGCTGGCCCCGCTGATCAACCGCGAGCGGCCCACGGGCATCGCCACGCTGTCGCCACGGCAGAAGCAGATCCTGCGTCGGCTGGGCAGTGCCCAGACCACCAAGGAGATCGCCGCCGAGCTGGGCATCAGCGTCAAGACGGTGGAGACCCACCGCGCCCGCATGATGGAAGCGCTGGGCTGCCGGCGCGCGAATGACCTGTTGCTGTTCGCCGTGCGGCACGAGAAGGATCTTGGCTGACGTCAGGTCACTGACCGAGCATGTTCGTTGTCACAGATTCGAATTTCCGTCGCCACTTACTGGCACTTCGATAAGAATCAATGACCTATCCGGAATTCCGCGGCTCGTCGCGCCAGAAAAATGACGATTTGTAAGGTCTTCCCCTACACAAAGTGGGGTTAATCAGGACAGCCCTCAGGGCTTCCCTGATTTCAGCGTCGGCACTCCGCCACGCAAGATGCGTTCCACAACGCGGCCTTCACACAGCGCCGCCGGGGAATCGCATGAAAGCCACACTCTCTGCCCAGTTGGGCCAGCAGCTCCACCTCACGCCTGCCCTGCTGCAGTCGATCCGCCTGTTGCAGCTCAATGGCATGCAGCTGGAGCTGGAAGTCCGCCAGGCGCTGGAAAGCAATCCGTTGCTGGAGCTGCAGGACGAGCAGGAAGAGAGCCCGGCCACGGCCAATGGCAACGACGCGCAGGTGGAAACGGCCGCGTTCGACGAACTGCCGGAGAGCTCGATGTGGGACGTGGCCGGCGGCGGCTGGAATGACGGCGAGGATGACCGCATGGCGCGCATCGCCGCCGGTGAGTCCACCGACCCGCAGCTGCGCGTGCTCAATGCACTGGCCCTGGAGCTGGACGCATCCGACCTGGCCATCGCCAGCTTCTGGCTGGAGCACTGCGATGACGCCGGCTACCTGCAAGGCACCCTGGCCGAGCTGACCCGCCTGGCCAGTGCGCGCCTGGACCGCACCGCCAGCGACGTGGAAGCCGTGCGCCAGCGCCTGCTGCACGGCGAGCCGGCCGGCATGGCCGCGACCGACCTGCGCGAGTGCCTGCTAGCACAGTTGGCGGCGCTGCCCGGCGTGGTGCCGGCGCGCCACCTGGCCGCGCGCCTGCTCGATGCCGACCTGCAACTGCTGGCCAACCATGACTACGCCGCCCTGGCCGTCGTACTCGATGCCGAGCAGGACGACGTCCTCGAGGCGTTCCGGCTGATCCTGTCGCTGCAACCGCGGCCGGGGGACAGCCTGCAGCCGCAGCAGGACGCGGCCATCCTCCCCGACGTGGTGGCCTGGCACGCGGACGGGCAATGGCGCGTCGCGCTGAACCCCGCCACCACCCCGCGCATCGCCATCAACGCCGGCTACGAACGCGCCTTGGCCGACAACGGCAGCGAGGCCGCGCAGCCCTTGCGCGACATGCTGCAGGAAGCCCGCTGGCTGACCCGCGGCCTGTCCATGCGCTACGACACCCTGATCCGCACCGCCCGGGTGATCGTCGAGCGCCAGGCCGCGTTCCTGGTCCAGGGCGATGAAGCAATGGCGCCACTGACCCTGAAGGAAGTGGCCGACAGCATCGGCATGCACGAGTCCACGGTCTCGCGCATCACTTCCGGCAAGTACCTGCAGACGCCGCGCGGCACCTTCGAACTGAAGCATTTCTTCGCCGTCCGCCTGGAGGGCGCCAGCGTCTCCGGGCAGGCGGTCAAGGCCATGGTCAAGCGCCTGATCGACGCCGAGCCGGCCGGCCGGCCGCTGGCCGACGAGGCCATCGCGGGCCTGCTCTCGCGCCAGGGGGTAAACATCGCACGTCGTACCGTCGCAAAATACCGCGAACAACTCGACATCGCCCCGGCACGCGAACGCCGCCGCCAGGGCACCAAGCCGCTGCTGGCCCGCGTGGGCTGAACAAAGGAATTCCATGAGCAAGCTCACCGTACTGCTGGTTGATGACCACGAAGGCTTCATCAACGCCGCCATGCGCCACTTCCGCCGCATCGAATGGCTGGAAGTGATCGGCAGCGCCGCCAACGGCCTGCAGGCCATCGAACGCTCCGAGGCGCTGCGCCCGCGCGTGGTGCTGATGGACCTGGCCATGCCGGAGATGGGCGGGCTGCAGGCCACGCGCCTGATCAAGACCCAGGATGACGCGCCGTACATCGTCATCGCCAGCCACTTCGACGATTCCGAGCACCGCGAGCACGCCCTGCGCGCCGGCGCCGACAACTTCGTCAGCAAACTCTCTTACATCCAGGAAGTCATGCCGATCCTGGAGGCCCTCAAGGAGCAAGGCGATGAGTGAGTCACGCATCCTCGTCATCGATGCCGACGCGGTTCGCGCCGAGCGGACCCTGTCCCTGCTGGAGTTCATGGACTTCACCCCGCGCTGGGTCAGCGACGCGCAGGACATCGACACCAGCCGCCACCGCAGCAATGACTGGATGGCCGTGGTGGTCGGCACGCTGGAAGACGCCGACCTGGCCGCCGGCTTCTTCAACTGGCTGGCCGCCGCGCCGCTGCCGCCGCCGGTCCTGTTGGGCGAAGGTGACCCACTGGCGTTCTCGCGCCACTACGGCCTGCACGAAGCCAATGTCTGGCCGCTGGAACAGCCGATGCGCTTGGCGCAGGTGGAAGCCCTGCTGCGCCGTGCCAGCCTCAAGCGGCTGGACACCGAGCACCAATCCAGCGCCATCGACGACAACGGCCCGACCGGCACCAGCCCGGCCGTGACCGAGCTGCGCCAGCTGATCGAGCAGGTCGCCAACTTCGACACCACCGTACTGGTGCTGGGCGAATCGGGTACCGGCAAGGAAGTGGTCTCGCGCTCCATCCACCAGCGCTCACCGCGCCGTGATGGGCCGTTCGTGGCGATCAACTGCGGCGCGATCCCGCCGGACCTGCTCGAAAGCGAGCTGTTCGGCCACGAGAAAGGTGCCTTCACCGGTGCGCTGACCGCGCGCAAGGGCCGCTTCGAGATGGCCGAGGGTGGCACCTTGCTGCTGGACGAGATCGGCGACATGAGCCTGCCGATGCAGGTCAAGCTGCTGCGCGTGCTGCAGGAGCGCAGCTTCGAGCGTGTCGGTGGCAACCAGACCATCCGCTGCAACGTGCGGGTGATCGCCGCGACCCACCGTGACCTGGAAACGCGCATCAGCGAAGGCAAGTTCCGCGAGGACCTGTTCTACCGCCTGAACGTGTTCCCGATCGACGTGCCCGCGTTGCGCGAGCGTACCGCCGACATCCCGGCACTGGTGCAGACCATCGCGGCCCAGCTGGCCCGCACCGGCCGCGGCGAAGTCCGTTTCGCCGACGAGGCCCTGCTGGCGCTGGCCGGTTATCCCTGGCCGGGCAACGTGCGCGAACTGACCAACCTGGTCGAGCGCCTGGCGGTCCTGCACCCGGGCGGGCTGGTGCGCGTGCAGGACCTGCCCAGCCGCTACCGCGGCGACGGCACCATGGCGGCCTCGGCCAATCCGGTCGATGAGCCGGCGGTACAGGCGGTGCTGGCGGCAGCCCGTGCGCCGACCGCCACGCAGGCCAAGGCGGCGGCGTTCAAGCCGGCCAGCCTGCCCAGCGAGGGGCTGGACCTGCGCGACCACATGGCCGGCATCGAGCTGACCCTGATCAACGAGGCGCTGGAACGCACCCAGGGCGTGGTCGCCCATGCCGCCCAGCTGCTGGGCCTGCGCCGCACCACCCTGGTGGAGAAGCTGCGCAAGTACGGGATCGAGCGGGAACAGGTAGCAGACTGATCGTGATGGATTCCAGGCAAGCAACACTCGCCGCGCCCGAACGCAGTGAGCTGCGCGATGAACGTGGCAACCGCGTCATCGCGCCGGTCGGGCTGAACAGCCTGACCACCGTGTTCAAAGGCCACAACTGCACGCTGGAAATCGACCCGCGCGCGCGCCTGGTGAACACCGCCGTCGAGTTCCACGGCTCCAATGCACACTGCCGGATCGGCGCCGCCGGCCCCGCCGGCAGCCTGTCCGCGCTCATCCGCCTCGGTGAGGATTGCGTCATCACCATCGGTGCCGGGGTGACCACCACGGCGCGGACCTTCATCGCCACCAGCGAAGGCGGCCGGGTGACGGTGGGGGACGACTGCATGCTGGCCTCGGAAGTACAGCTGCGCGGTGACGATGCCCACCCCATCTTCGATATCCACACCGGCCTGCGCATCAACCCGGTCGAGGACATCGTCATCGGCGCCCATGTCTGGCTGGCGTTCGGAGTGTGCTGCCTGGGCGGTGCACGGATCGGCGATGGCAGCGTGATCGGCATGGACAGCGTGGTCACCGGGCCCATCCCGAACAACTGCGTGGCCGTGGGTACACCGGCACGGGTGGTGCGTCGCGACGTCGCCTGGGAACGTCCGCACCTGTCGATGGCGCAGCCGCCCTACAAGCCCGATGGGGACAGCGTCCCCCGCTCTGCCTACTGGAACGCCACCCGCGATTGAGGCCCACGGCACGGATCTTGCCTGTCACAAGGCAATCATGGCCATCTGGAATCGCACATCATGGCGCTTGTTCTGACCTACGGGACGTTCGATCTTCTGCACGTGGGGCACGTGAACCTGTTGCGTCGTGCCCGCGAGCTGGGCGACCACTTGCTGGTCGGCCTGTCCTCGGACCGGTTCAACGCCATCAAGCGCAAAACCGCAACCCAGTGCTACGCCGACCGCGAGGCCGTGCTGCGTGCGATCCGCTATGTCGACGATGTCTTCCCCGAGGACAGTTGGGAGCAGAAGGCCACCGACATCCAGCGTTACGGCGCGGACATCCTGGTGATGGGCTCGGACTGGACCGGGCACTTCGATGCGCTGGCCCGCCATTGCCAGGTCCGCTATCTGCCGCGCACCGAGGACATCTCCAGCTCCGCCCTCAAGGCACGCATCCGCCTGGATGGCTTGGACCCACCACCTGCCGACAATGCACCGCAGGCCACTGCCCTGCTCGCCGGAGTGCGCTGATGCTGCCTGTCTTCCATATCCACGCCCTCGCCGGCGAGGGCCGCGACCTGTGGCTCCACCTGCAGCCGGCCCCGCGTGGCATCAGCGCCCTTCGCCTGCGCCGCCGTGACGGCAAGCGCTGCGTGCCGCTGGACGTCCTGCTCGAAGGCGATGCCGCGCGCACGCGCTTGCCCGGCCCGGCGCTGCTGGAAGACACCCCCCAGCGCTGGGATGTGCAGATCGAAGTGGGCAATACGGGTCAGTTCCAGCAATTGATCGGAACCACCGCTGATGGCGCGGACCGCCACTTTTTCCGTGATGCCGTGCAGGCCCATGGGCTGTCGGCCTACCTGAGCGACAGCGCCAGCTCGCTGGCCTTGTTCACCGCACCGCTGGAGCAGCACGCGATGACCGTCGAAGCGGAGAACCTGCGCGCTGCATTTCCCTCCCTGCTCGAGCAACTGCCCCTGCAGGAGGACCTGGTCCTGTTCGAGAGCTTCTTCGGCAGGGCATACGCCGGCAACCCCCGCTACATCTACGAGGCACTGCGCCGGATGCGCCCGGACCTGCGCTGCGTCTGGGCCTACAACGGAGACGAGCAGATCCCGGGTAATCCGCAGCGGGTGATCCGCGGCTCCGCCGAGTACCTCCGCCTGCTCGCGCAGGCCAAGTACCGTGTCAACAACATCCTGTTCACCGCGCACGGGCGCAAGCCGCAGACGCGCTACCTGCAGACCTGGCACGGCACGCCGTTGAAGCGGCTGGGCTACGACATCACGGTGACCGGGCCGGAAGTGGAGGCACGCGACAACCTGTACCGCGAATCCCGTGCCTGGACATTGCTGTTGAGCGAGAACCGCTATTCCAGCGATGTGCTCCGGCGGGCCTTCCGTTACGACGGCCCGATCCTGGAAGCCGGCTACCCCGTGGCCGATCCACTGGCAGCACCGGTCAGCGCACGGGAGGACACCCTCGCCCGGCTGGCGCTGCCGTCCGGTCATCGCTTCGTGCTGTATGCCCCCACCTGGCGCGACAGCCAGCAGGTCGGGCATTGGCAGTTCGATTTCGACCTGCAACTGGATCTGGCGAAGGTCGCCGCGGCCCTGGCTCCGGACCAGATCCTGCTGCTGCGCGGCCACCACCTGGTCAGCACGGGGCTGCAGGACCTGACGCTTCCGGCCAATGTGCGCGATGTATCGCACGTGGACGATGCCAGCGAGCTGTGCGCGATCGCCGACGTGCTGATCACCGACTACTCCTCGATCTTCTTCGACTACGCCACCACTGGCCGGCCGATCCTGTTCTATTGCTACGACCTGGAGCATTACGCCGAACAGGTCCGCGGCTTCTACCTGGACATGGCCCAGGACCTGCCCGGACCAATCGCACGCAGCACCGAGGAGCTGGTGGCCTTGTTGGCGGACCTGCCCGCCGTCCAGGCTAGCCACGCGGACCGCTACGCGGCCTTCCGGGAGCGTTTCTGCGCGCTCAACGACGGCAGCGCCGCCGAGCGCGTCGTCGATGCGTTCTTCGGCCCGTTCCCATCACCCAGCCGGTTCCTGTCCGACCTGGTGGCACTGGCTGGCAACGGCCCGGCGGAAGACGATGCGCGCCTGCGAGGCCTGATCCAACGCTATCTGGCGGACGCCGAGGCGATCTCAACGCTGCTGTACGAGCGGCTGAGCTCCCCCGAGCAGGAGCGCTTCCTGGTCTGGTTCCTCAAGCGCTGGGCCGGCATCGACCGCGTTGCCCCGGCGGAACTGGCGCACTACCTCGCCGAGGTCGATCGCATCCGCGCCGAGCCCCGCCCGCCGATCACCATCGGTGACGGCCGGTACGTGCTGCAGGACCTGCGCCCGCAGGGCCATGACTTCCGCCTGGCCAGCTATGCGTGGGCATTGAGCATCCACGACATCCTGTTCGACCAGTACCAGAGTGAGGATTTCCGCGTCCGCCCGGGCGAGGTCATCATCGATGCCGGCGGATTCATCGGCGACACCGCCGTCCTGTTCTGCGCCAAGACCGGCAACGATTGCCAAGTGCACGCCTTCGAGCTGCTGGACGAGAACATCGCCCTGTTCGAGCACAACCTGCACCTCAACGGCGTGGCCGACCGGGTCGTGCTCAACAAGCGGGCGTTGTCCGACCACAGCGATGGCTCGCTGCTGATCAGGCAGGCCAGGCTGCAAGGTGCCACATCGGTCGGTGCCGGGGACGGCCCGGGCGAACGCATCGCCACCATCACCCTGGACGACTATGTCGCCCAGCACGCGCTGCACCGCGTGGACCTGATCAAGATGGACATCGAGGGATCGGAGATCCCCGCGCTGCTGGGGGCCGTGCAGACCATCCGCCGGTTCCGCCCCAAGCTGGCGCTGTGCCTGTACCACAAGTGGGACGACGTGCTGACCATCCCCCGCTTCATCGCCGGACTCGGTATCCCCTACCGCTTCAACTTCAAGTGGGTGCAGCTGCCACAGGGCTGGGAAGCCGTCCTGCTGGCCCAGCCCTGCGAGGAAGCGCGGCCATGACGGTGAACGTGCTGGTCTTCCCCTGTGGCTCGGAGATCGGCCTGGAGATCCATGCCGCCCTGCGCCATGCCAAGGACGTCTGCCTGCACGGTACTTCGTCGGTATCGGACCATGGCGAGTTCGTCTATGCGCGGTACCACCAGATCACCGCACAGGCCGACTCGGCCGAGCTGGTTTCCCAGCTCAACGCACTGATCGATGCATGGAGCATCGACCTGGTGGTGCCGGCGCATGACAGCGTGATCCCCGTGCTCGCCGACAACCAGCAGCGGCTGCATGCCCCGGCGATGGTGCCCGAGCCGGCCATGGCAGCGATCTGCCGCAACAAGAACCTGACCTACGGGCGGCTGCAGGGCCTGGGCATCGTGCCGCGCCGCGTCGAACTGGGCAGCGCCGACTACCCGATCTTCGCCAAGCCGGCAGTCGGCCAGGGCAGCCAGGGCGCCGAGCGGGTGGATAACGACGAACGCCATCGGCTGCTGGCCGACAGTGGCATCGAGTACGTGTTCAGCGAATACCTGCCCGGCACCGAGTACACCGTGGACTGCATCTCCAGCGCCGACGGCACCCTGCTGCATGCCGCTGCGCGGGTACGCGGGCGGGTCAAATCCGGGATCAGCGTGCGCACCGAGCCGGTGGTCACGGCCCCCGAGCTTGAGGCGATGGCACTGGCCATCGCCGCGGAACTGCGCCTGAAGGGCGCCTGGTTCTTCCAGGCCCGACGTGACCGGCAGGGCGTGCCCAAGCTGCTGGAAGTCGCCCCCCGCATCGCCGGCTCGATGGCATTGAACCGCATGCGTGGCATCAACTATCCGTTGCTGGGCATCTACGCCTACCTGGGAAAGCCCTTCACGGTCATGCCCCAGCACTACCCGTTGGTCATGGACCGCGCGCTCGGCAACCGCTGGCGGGCGGAGCTGGCCTATGAGCGTGTCTACCTGGACCTGGACGACACCCTGCTGGTGCGGGGTGCGCCGGAGCCGCAGGTGATGGCGCTGCTGTACCAATGGAACACGCGGGGAATCCCGGTGGTGCTGGTGACCCGGCACGCCACCGAGCCGGTGCAGACGCTCGCACGGCATCGCATCTGCGCGGACTTGTTCGAGCGGATCGTGCACCTGCGCGATGGCTCGCCCAAGAGCGCCGTGATCCCGCCAGGGGAGTCCGCCATCTTCATCGACGACGCCTACCGCGAGCGCGCCGACGTGGCTTCCACGCGCGGCATCCCGGTATTCGATGTGGATGCAGTGGAACAACTGAGGGAGGTTCGTGCATGACTCAGGCCGCCCTGCCCCGCGTCGACGGCACACCGCTGCTGTCGATCGTGGTGCTGGTCTACAACACCGCCCCGTTCCTGCGGGAGTGCCTTGATTCGCTGCTGGAACAGGACTATCGCAACATCGAGGTCATCGCCATCGATGATGCCAGCTCCGACGACAGCCTCGCGATCTGCCGGGAGTACGAGGCGCGCCACCCGAACTTCCGCTGCATCAGCAAACACAACGAAGGTGGCGCGGTTTCAGGCAACCTCGGCGTGTCGCTGGCGCGTGGTCGTTACGTGGCGCTGGTTGACTCCGATGACGTGGTCACCCGCGATGGCTACCGCCTGCTGATGGAACAGGCCGTGCAGGCCGACGCCGACATCGTCATCGGCCGGGCGGCGCGACTGCAGGATGGCAAGCTCTCGTCGGTGGCATTCCTGTATGAGCCGTATGTCTGGTCGCGGCGCCGCAGCTTCGACTCGGTGGACGGATTCCCCGACGTCATCCACGACTGCTTCTACTGGAACAAGGTGTTCCGTACCGATTTCCTGCGGGAGAACGGGCTGGGCATGGTCCCGGGCCTGCTTTACGCGGACCGCCCGTTCGTCCACCGCGCGTACTGGTACAGCCAGCGTACGGTGATCATCCCGGACCTGGTGTACCACTGGCGCCGGCGCCCCGAGGGCGCCATTGCGTCCATTTCGCAGAACATCCGCCAGGCCGACAACTTCATCGACCGCATCCGCTCGATGAAGCTGGAGTGGCATGATTTCGATGACGTTCCCGCAGCGGCCGGCTACCGGCGCGCGATCGCCGTGGCCAACCTGCAGCGTGCCCTGCACGCCGCGCCTGGCATCGTGGCGTCTCCGAGCTTTCGCAAGGTGTTCATCGCGCAGATGCAGGAACTACTCGCGCTGTATGGCGAGCTGGACTGCAGGGCGCTCGGTGCCAGGCGCTGCCTTTACCTGGAGCTGATCAGGCGCGGCGAGGTCGAAGCCCTGTGCTTCCTGCTCGGCGTGACCAGTGAACGGGGCTGGATCGCGGAAATCGAGGGTGCCTGCTATTGGAAGCAGCCCTTCCTGGACAACCCGGAGATCGCCCTGCCGCGCAGTGCCATGCGCCTGGAGTTCCCGAACATCGGCTTCTTCAGCCTCCGGGACATCTCGCTGGACGAGGACAGCCTGGACCTGACCCTGGACCTGCACGACCGGATCATGGCCGGTTGCCAGGTCTGGTTCGAGCTGCATGCGATCCAGGGCGAAGGCAGTTGGGAGTTCCAGCCCGAAGGCAGGACCGCCGAGCACCGCTGGCGCTATCGGCTGGACATGCGGGCGCCGGACTGGAAGCCCGGCAATCTGTACGGGCTGGTCCTGCACTATCGCACCGCTGACGGCATCCACGGCCGCTACCGGATCGGCCCGGCGATGGTGCCGCCCGGATGGCCTGCCTCGCTCCCGTTGCGCTCGTCGCTGGGCAGCCTGCTGTTCTCGGCCGAGGCCGGTGGCATGGGACTGGCCGTCAACTGACCGGCGCCGCCCCCGCAGGCACGGGAGTTGCATGTCCCTGCTCGCCGGCACTCCGCCGAAGCCATGCCCCCGGGCCCACCTGCGATGACGACCAAGAAGCCGATCCCGGTCACCAGCCCCCTGCTGCCCCCGCTGGAGGAATTCGTTCCCTACCTGGAACGGATCTGGGAAAGCCGCATCCTGACCAACGGGGGCAGCATGCACCAGGCGCTGGAAAAGGCCCTGTGTGCCTACCTCGGGGTCGAGCACATCGCCCTGTTCGCCAATGGCACGCTGGCGCTGGTCACCGCGCTGCAGTCGCTGCGCATCACCGGCGAGGTGATCACCACCCCGTATTCGTTCGTGGCCACCGGCCATTCGCTGCTGTGGAATGGCATCAAGCCGGTGTTCGTGGACGTGGACCCGGTCACCTTCAACCTGGATCCGGCCCGGATCGAGGCGGCGATCACGCCGCAGACCACTGCCATCATGCCGGTGCATTGCTACGGCACGCCCTGTGACGTGGATGCCATCGGCCGCATCGCCGACAACTACAACCTACGCGTGATCTACGACGCCGCGCATGCCTTCGCCGTCGGCGATACCCGTGGCAGCGTACTGCGGCACGGCGACCTGTCGGTGCTCAGCTTCCATGCCACCAAGGTGTTCAACACCTTCGAAGGCGGCGCCATCATCTGCCCGGATGCCCGCACCAAGCAGCGCATCGATCACCTGAAGAACTTCGGCTTCGTCAACGAGACCACCGTGGTGGCACCCGGCATCAACGGCAAGATGAACGAGGTCAGCGCCGCGTTCGGCCTGCTCCAGCTCAAGCACATCGACCGGGCGCTGGAACGACGCGCGGCCATCGATGCGCTGTACCGTCACCGCCTGGCGGGGATCGCCGGCATGAAATGCCTGTCCCGGCCATCGGACGTGCGCCACAACCACGCCTACTTCCCGGTGCTGGTCGGCGACGACTACCCGTTGCAGCGCGACGAGCTGTACCACCTGCTGCGTGCCGAGAACATCCTGGTACGACGCTACTTCTACCCGCTGATCAGCGAGTTCCCGATGTACCGCGGCTTTCCGTCCGCCGCGCCGGACAACCTGCCGGTGGCGCACACCGCCGCCCGCCAGGTGCTGTGCCTGCCGATCCACCCGGACCTCCCGGACGCCGAGGTGGACCGGATCTGCGACCTGCTGACCGCACATGCGCGGGTCCGCGCCGCGTGATGGAAGCTTGGCCGTGATGCCCGCATGGCTGGGGAAGCCGCTGCTGCTGGCGTGGCGGCTGCTGGACCTGCTGGTCCCCAAGCGCAGCGATCACTGGGCATTCTTCGACCATCCGCTCAAGCCCGGCCAGTTCATCGAGAACGCGCGCGCGGTCTTCGAGCAGGTGAAGGACGACCCGCGCGTCCATTGCCGGGTGTTCGTGCGTGGCGGCCAACGGCCGCCGGACGTACACGATCATGCGCACGTCCGCGTGGTCCGGCTGGACTCGCTGGCCGGCCTGTGGGCGCTCGCCCGCTGCGGCGTGTTGCTGCTGACCAACTCCACCGCCCTGGACATGTCACTGCCCTGGCGCAACGGTCGCTACGCTGCGCCTCGGCCCTGGCTGCACCGGCGCGTCACCATCAACCTCTGGCACGGCATTCCGCTCAAGCGGCTGTTCGCGCTGGCCAACCCGGACCAGCGCCAGCACGGCGACCGTGACCGGTATCGGCGCCGCGAACGCCGTTTCTACACCGGGCTGGTGGCCTCCTCGGCCATCGATGCCTATGCGATGGCGGCGATCTTCCATCCGCTGCCGCCGACGCATGTCTGGGTCACCGGGCTGCCACGCAACGACTTCCTGCGCATCGCCGAGGACGCCTTGCCGGTCGGCCTGCGCGAGGAAGCCAGCCGGGTACGGGCGCTGCGCGGCGAACGGCGCCTGGTGCTGTACGCGCCTACCTACCGTGATGCCAGCGTCGCCACCGAGCGTGCATACCGTTTCAGCGATGACGAGGTCGCGCAGTTGAAGCAGGTACTGCGCCGCCATGACGCGGTGCTCGGCCTGCGCGGCCACTATCTGGTCAACGCGCCGGCGCCACTGGACCCGGCCCGCCATCTCGATGGTGATGTGCTGCTGGACCTGGGCCATGCGCACTTCCAGGAAATTGCACCGCTGCTGCGCGAAAGCGCGCTGGTGATCACCGACTACTCGTCGGTCTACATCGATGCGCTCTACCTGGACCTGCCGGTGCTCGGCTTCGCCTATGACCTGGAGCACTACCGCACCCGCCAGAACGGGCTGCTGTACGACCTGGAGCTGGCGTTCCCGGGGCCGATGACCACCACCTTCCCGGCCCTGCTCACCGCGCTGGACGCCGCGCTCGCACAGCCGCAGCACCCACCGGGCGAGCGCTACCTCACCGCCCGTCGCCTGTTCTTCCAGCACCTGGATGCCAACAACTCCCACCGCGTGGTGCAACGGATCCACGCCGCGATCGCTGCAAACAGCCCTGCCCGATGCCAATGAACCCGTCCTCCTCCCCCGCTCCGCTGGTCAGCGTGGTGATCCCGGCCTACAAGGCCCGCTGGCTGCTGCAGGCCCTGGAAAGCGTGCGCCGGCAGACCCATCGCCCCTTGGAGATCGTGGTCTGCGACGATTCGGCTGCCGGTTACGTACAGACGGCCGTGGAGGCCTTCGCTGCACGGGTGGACTTCCCGGTGCGCTACTCGCGCAACCCCACCCGCCTGTGGGAGGTGCGCAGCACCGCGCGTGCGATCAGCCTGGCCGAAGGCGAGTACATCAAGTTCCTGCACGATGACGACGTGCTGCACGAGGACTGCATCGCAACCCTGCTGGAGTCGTTCGAGCGCGTTCCGGGCCTTGCGCTGGCAACCGCCCGTCGCCGGCTCATCGATGAGGCAGGGATGCCCTTGCCCGATGAGCTTCCCACTGCTTTCCCGGCCAACCATGACGTATGCATCGACGGCCGCGACCTGATCGACTTCTTCGGTGACAATACCCTCAACTTCCTCGGCGAGCCCAGCGTCGCGCTGTGCCGGCGCGCCCCGTTGCTGGCGATGGGCGAGCAGCTGGCCACACTCGACGGTACCCACATTGCCTGGCTGGCCGACGTCGCCATGTACGTCAAGCTGCTGCATCAGGGCCCGGTGGCGATCAGTGCGCGCCCGTTGGTCGACTTCCGTATTTCGCGCCACCAGTTCAGCCAGCGCGGACGGGATCGCCCCGGTGTCGCCGAGAACTGGCACGAGGCATTCCGTCAGGCGCTGCGCAATCTGGGCTGGTATCGCGGCGGCGACACCCGTCAGGTAACCATTGCACCGCTCGACGGGCACCGGCCGGCGGAAAAGGTGGACCTGGTCTCGGCGCTGGAACAGGCGTTGCTGATCGCGCAGGCACGCTGGCCGCTGCACGACTGGCAGGCTCGACGCCAGCTCAACCCCGCGCAGCGCCAGGCGCTGGACACCGCGTTGCAGCAGCTTCCACGCAACAGCGTGGAGATCGTGATCCGCGCGGACGGCCAACCGGCCAGTGCCCTGCGCAGGACGCTGGGCAGCCTGCCACTGCAGGCCCGCACCGCCGAGGTGGTCTGCCGCTGCATCCTCGGCGCCGGGCACGCGCCCGATGGACTGGACCCGGCGTACCGCCGGCTCGCTGCCGGGACCACGCTGGACGAAGCTCTGCGCACCAGCCCTGCCGACTGGGTGCTGTTCGTGGAGGCCGGCGCAGAGTTCCATGTTGCCGGCCTGCGACGGCTGCTGGCGGCGCTCGCCCACGATGATGCCCCCGCACGCGCCCTGTACTGCGACGAGTGGCATGTGGATGCGCAGCACAACCTGGCACCCTCGTTGCGGCCAGGAATCAACCTGGACCTGCTGCTGGAAAACCCGACGCAGTTGGCGGGGCACTGGTTGTTCCGCCGGCATGCCGCGCTGGCCATCGGCGGGCTGGATGCCGATGCAGGTGCTGCAGCCGAACTCGACCTGATCCTGCGCCTGGTCCAGCACGGCGGGCTGGAAGGCATCACGCATATCCCCGAACCCCTGCTCAGCTGTGCTCCGCCCCGTGCCGACGATGCTGCCCGGCAACAGGTCATCACCGCGCACCTGCACGCGCGGGGATACCCCGATGCAGTGGTCACCCCACGCGGCAACGGCCTGTACCGGGTCGACCATGGCCACCGGGCGCAGCCGCCGGTCACCCTGATCCTGGTCGTTTCCCGGGACACCGTGCTGGCGTCGCTGGAGCGCTGCGTGGTCTCCCTGCTGGAGAAGACCGCCTACCCGCATTACGAGCTGCTGTTGATCGACAACGGCGCCGGGCCCGACGCCAGCCAATGGATGCAGCAGGTCGAACCATTGGCCGGGGGTCGCATCCGCGCCTTTGCCTTCGACCCACCGTTGCCGCACGCGGCCGCCTGCAATGTCGCCGCCGGGCAGGCGAGCAGCCCGTTCCTGCTGTTCCTGCGCGCCGACGTGGCCGCGTTGCAGCCGCACTGGCTGGACGCGCTCGTGAACCATGCACTTCGTCCCGAGGTGGGCGTCGTCGGCGGCAAGACCATCGCCGCCGATGGCAGCATTACCCACGCAGGCCTGGTGCCTGGCCTGCTCGGCAGCGGCGGGCGGGCCTTCGCCGGCATGCCGATGGACGCGCCGGGCTACATGCACCGCCTGCAGGTCGCGCAGGACTACACGGCCGTGTCCGACAGTTGCCTGTTGATCGGCGCGGAGCTGTTCGCCGGGCTGGACGGCTTCGACCACGCCACCTTCGCCGATCACGGCGCTGACGTGGACCTGTGCCTGCGCGCGCGTCAACACGGCTACCTGACCGTATGGACGCCCGACGCCCTGCTGCTGCATTCGGTCCAGGCCGCGCCGTTGCCCGAACCCGCAGAGTCGGCCTTGTTGGAGCGCTGGCTGCCCGCACTCGCCCACGATCCGGCCTACAACCCCAGCCTGCGCCTGGACGTCCCGGGCGGCTTCCGCCTCGGCGAATCCGATTTCTCCTGGCAGCCCCTGCCCTGGCGCCCGCTGCCACGCCTCCTCGCGCAGCCAGCCGACCCCTGGGGCAGCGGCCACTACCGCGTGATCCAGCCATTGGAGGCACTGAAGCAGGCCGGCCTGGCCGAGGGGATCCTGTACGCCACCGTGCTGGATCCGGTCGAACAGGCGCGCATCGATCCGGACGTAGTCGTCCTGCAGCGCCGCATCAGCGACGCGGACCTGGCCAGCATCCAGCGCATGCGCCGCTTTTCGCGGGCCTTCACTGTCTACGAGATCGATGACTACCTGCCCAACCTGCCGCTGAAGAACATCCATCGCGAGCACATGCCCAAGGATGTCCTGCGCAGCATGCGCCGGGCGCTGGGAATGGTGGACCGCTGCGTGGTGTCCACGCCGCAGCTGGCCGAGGCGTTGCACGGCCTGCACACCGATATCCGGGTGGTACGCAACCTGCTGCCACCTGCATGGTGGACGGCGCTGCCTCATCCGCCGCGTCCTGCCCCGGGCAAGCCCCGGGTCGGCTGGGCCGGTGGTGTCGGCCATACCGGCGACCTGGAACTGGTCGCCGATGCCGTCATCGAACTTGCCGCGGACGTGGACTGGGTGTTCTTCGGCATGTGCCCGGAACGCCTGTTGCCGTACGTGGCCGAGTTCCATTCCGGCGTGGACATCCGTCTCTACCCGCGTGCGCTGGCCGGCCTGCAGCTGGACCTGGCGATCGCGCCGCTGGAGGACAACCGCTTCAACACCTGCAAGAGCAACCTGCGCCTGCTCGAGTACGGTGCCTGCGGCGTGCCGGTGGTGTGCAGCGACGTCGGACCGTACCGGGACCCGTCACTGCCGGTCACCGGCGTGCGCAACCGTCACCGCGAATGGGTGGCGGCCATCCGCGACCATCTCTCCGACCCCGCTGCCAGCGCGCAGGCGGGTGCCCGGTTGCGCGAGGCCGTACACCGCGACTGGATGCTGGAAGGGGCGAACCTGCAGGAATGGCGTAACGCCTGGCTGCCCTGAGCCGCGCTTGGAACCCGTCGCCGCCCGACGCCCGCCCCGCGCGGGCGTTCGTCGTTATGGCGGCATCCACGCCCAGGCGGCCAGTCGGCGAACCGTCGTGCGCCATCAGCCCGTCGGTTTCCCGACGCCGCGGCATCCTCATTCACGTAGATCAAGGCCTCCGGGTTCCGGCACGCAACTTGCAACCTCCCCTGCAGATCGACTGCTACCGGAACCCGTTTCGATGTCCCACTCCATCACCTCCGTCCTTTCCCAGATCCGCAGCCTGCAGAACCAGGTCGGCCAGGTGGCGCCGACTGGCGACCTGCCGCGCAGCAACGCCATCGAGGGATTGACCGGGGGCAACGCCGTCAATGCACCGTCGTTCAGCCAGACCCTGCAGGGCGCACTGAAGAGCGTCAACGAAACCCAGCAGAAGTCCGGCCAGCTGGCGGCCGCCTTCGAACGCGGTGAGCCCGGCGCCGACCTGGCCAAGGTGATGGTCGCCGCCCAACAGTCCCAGCTGGCCTTCCGCGCCACCGTGGAAGTCCGCAACCGTCTCGTCCAGGCTTACCAGGACGTGATGAACATGCCGCTGTAAGGATCCAGACGCATGGCATTCGCGCTGTCCAAAGAGTCGTTGAACACCGAGCAGGCCGGGGCCTGGTTCGACCGTCTGCAGAGCCTGCAGATCACCCGCCGGCTGGGCCTGATGGCCATGATCGCCGTCGCCGTGGCGGCCGGCCTGTTCGTGTTCTTCTGGTCGCAGAAGGCACCGATGGTGCCGCTGTACACCGGCCTGGATGACAAGGCCACGGCCCAGGCCACCGACCTGCTGCGGGCGGCGCAGATCCCGTTCAAGCTCGATGCGGCCACCGGCGCCATCACCGTGCCGGAAGCCAACGTGCACGATGCGCGCCTGAAGCTTGCCGGCTCCGGGCTGACCGACAGCGGGCGGCTCGGCTTCGAGCTGATGGAGCGCGACCCCGGTTTCGGCGTCAGCCAGTTCGTGGAGAACGCCCGCTACCAGCACGCGCTGGAAACCGAGCTGGTCCGCACCATCACCAGCCTGCGCCCGGTGCGTGACGCCCGCGTGCACCTGGCCATTCCCAAGCCCAGCGCGTTCACCCGCCAGCGCGACGTGGCCAGCGCCTCGGTGGTGCTGGAACTGCGTGGCGGCCAGCAGCTGGAACGCAACCAGGTTGACGCCATCGTGCACATGGTGGCCTCCAGCATCCCGGACCTGGCCCCGGAACGGGTAACCGTGGTCGACCAGAGCGGCCGCATGCTCACCATCGCCGACCCCAACAGCGATGCCGCGCTCAACGCCGCCCAGTTCGACCAGGTGCGCCGCCTGGAGAACTCCTACAACCAGCGCATCCGTGAGCTGCTGGAGCCGATGACCGGTGCCGGCCGGGTCAACCCGGAAGTCAGCGTGGACATGGACTTCTCGGTCACCGAGGAGGCCCGTGAGCTGTACAACGGTGAGCCGCAGAAGGTGCGCAGCGAACAGATCAGCGAGAACACCAGCAACGTGGCCGGCCCGCAGGGCGTGCCCGGCGCGGCCAGCAACACCCCGCCCGGCCCCGCCGCTGCGCCGGCGCCCACCGCCGCCGCACCGACCGAAACCTCCAAGAACGCCACCCGCAACTACGAGCTGGACCGCACCCTGCAGCACACCCGCCAGCCGGCGGGCCGGGTCAACCGCGTGTCCGTCGCCGTGCTGGTCGACCACGTGCCGCGCGCCGGCAGCAACGGCAAGACGGTCGACCAGCCGCTCAGCGCGGCCGAGCTGACCCGCGTGGAGGCACTGGTGAAACAGGCGGTCGGCTTCAACGCCGAACGCGGTGACACCGTGTCGGTGATGAATGCCCCGTTCGTACGCGAGGCCCTGCCGGTGGAAGAACCCAAGCTGTGGGAGAACCCGCAGCTGCGCGACTGGCTGCGCATGGGCCTGGGCGCGATCGTGGTGCTGGCACTGCTGTTCGGCGTGCTGCGCCCGGCCCTGCGCCAGATCTCCAGTCCTCCCAAGGCATTGGCCAGGAACGAGGACCCGCTGCGCGCCGACGTGCAGGTGATGGATGATGACCTGCTCATGCCCGATGCCCTCGGCAACGACCGCCTGCAGCTCGACGGCTCCGCGCCGCTGGCGCTGCCGGTGGATGCCTACGAGGAACGCCTGCGCATGGCGCGCGAGGCGGTCCGCTCCGACTCCAAGCGCGTCGCCCAGGTGGTGAAGGGATGGGTGGCCAATGACTGACACCCTGCAGATGTCCGGCGTGCAGCGCGCCGCCGTGCTGTTGCTCTCGCTGGGCGAGGCCGACGCGGCCGAGGTGCTGCGCCACATGGAACCCAAGGAGGTGCAGAAGATCGGCATCGCCATGGCCACCCTCAGCGACGTCACCCGCGAGCAGGTGCAGCAGGTGATGGACGACTTCGGCGCCGAGCTGGGCAACAAGACCTCGCTGTCGGTGGGCTCGGACGACTACATCCGCAACATGCTGGTGCAGGCGCTGGGCAGCGACAAGGCCAGCAGCCTGATCGACCGCATCCTGCTCGGCCGCAACACCACCGGCCTGGATGCGCTGAAGTGGATGGACCCGCGCGCGGTGGCCGACCTGGTGCGCAACGAACACCCGCAGATCATCGCCATCGTCATGGCCCACCTGGAGAACGACCAGGCCGCCGATGCGCTCAAGCTGCTGCCCGAGCGCACCCGCGTGGACGTGCTGCTGCGCATCGCTACCCTGGACGGCATCCCGCCCAATGCGTTGAACGAACTGAACGAGATCATGGAGCGCCAGTTCGCCGGCAACCAGAACCTGAAATCGTCCAGCATCGGCGGCGTGCAGTGCGCGGCCGACATCCTCAACTTCATGGACAGCGGCCAGGACCAGGTGATCCTGACCGAGATCGCGCGCGTGGACGCCCCGCTGGGCAGCCGCATCCAGGACCTGATGTTCGTGTTCGACGACCTGGTCGACCTGGACGACCGCGAGATGCAGCTGGTGCTGCGCGAGGTCAGCGGCGAGCGCCTGGGCCTGGCCCTGCGCGGCGCCGACATCAAGGTGCGCGACAAGATCACCCGCAACATGTCCCAGCGTGCGGCCGAGATCCTGCTCGAGGACATGGAAGCACGCGGCCCAGTGCGCCTGTCCGACGTGGAAGGCGCGCAGCGCGAGATCCTGGCCATCGTCAAGCGCATGGCCGATGAAGGCACCGTCACCATCGGCGGCAGCGCGGAGGCCATGCTGTGAGCAACGTCGTGCGCTGGCACGCCCCGGACCTCACCCGCGGCTCGGCGCCCCTGCAGCCGGCGCCCATGGGCGTGCCGGACGAGATCGAGACCATCACCGCGCACGAGCCGGCACCGCCGCCGCTGCAGTTGCCGACCCTGGAGGAAGTGCAGGCCATCCGCGATGCCGCGCAGGAAGAAGGCTTCCAGCAGGGTCACGGCGAAGGCTACGCCCAGGGACAGGCCGAAGTGCGGCGCCTGATCGCCCAGATCGAAGGCATCCTGGACAACTTCAGCCGGCCGCTGGTGCGGCTGGAAAACGAGGTGGTCGGCGCGCTCGGCGAACTGTCGGTGCGCATCGCAGGGGCGCTGATCGGCCGGGCCTATGAAGCCGACCCGTCGTTGCTGGCGGCGCTGGTCAACGAAGCACTGGAGACCGTCAGCGGCGCCCAGCGCGAGGTCGAGGTGCGCCTGCACCCGGACGACATCGCCGCCATCAGCGCCCTGCTGGCGCTGCCCGAGGGCCAGCGCCTGGCCCCGGATACCAGCCTCAGCCGCGGGGACCTGCGCGTGCACGCCGAGTCGGTGCGCATCGACGGCACCCTCGACGCGCGCCTGCGCGCGGCGCTGGGCACCGTGCTGCGCCGCGCCGGAGCCACCCCATGAGCCTGTCCCCGGCCCCGGCCGAATGGGCGGCCGCACGCAACCTGCGCCTGGCCGCGCGCCTGGATGGCATCACATTGGATGGCACCGGCGGTGCCGGCCATGGCCTGGTGCGCGAAGGCATCCTGCGCCGGGCCATCGGCCTGACCCTGGAAGCGGTTGGCTGCGAGGCGCCGATGGGCGCCAGCTGCAAGGTCGAAGTCATCGACGGCGGTTGGGTCGACGCCGAAGTGGTCGGCTTCTCCGGTGACCGCACCTACCTGATGCCCAGTGCCGAACTGCACGGCCTGCTGCCCAATGCGCGCGTGGTGCCCTCCTACAAGCGGGGGGGCGTGGAGGTGGGCGAAGGCCTGCTTGGCCGCGTCATCGACAGCGATGGCGTGCCGCTGGATGGCAAGGGCCCGATCCGGGCCGAAGGCAACGTCGGCATGGCAGGCGTGGCGATCAACCCGCTGGCGCGCGAACCCATCATCCAGCCGCTGGACGTGGGCGTGCGCGCGATCAATGCACTGCTGCCGATCGGCCGCGGCCAGCGCGTCGGCCTGTTCGCCGGCTCCGGCGTCGGCAAGTCGACGCTGCTGGGCATGATGACCCGCTATACCGCCGCCGACGTGATCGTGGTCGGCCTGATCGGCGAGCGCGGCCGCGAAGTCCGCGATTTCGTCGAAACCACGCTGGGCGAGGAAGGCCTGCGCCGCGCCGTGGTGGTGGCCAGTCCCGCCGACCGGCCGCCGCTGGCCCGCCTGCATGGCGCCTACCGTGCCACCGCCATCGCCGAGTGGTTCCGCGACCAGGGTTTGAACGTGTTGCTGCTGATGGATTCGCTGACCCGCTTCGCCCAGGCCCAGCGCGAGATCGGCCTGTCGGTGGGTGAACCCCCGACCACCCGTGGCTACCCGCCATCGGTGTTCGCCAAGCTGCCGGCGCTGGTCGAACGCGCCGGCAACGGTGCCAAGGGCCGCGGCTCGATCACCGCCTTCTACACCGTGCTGACCGAAGGCGACGACCCGCAGGACCCGATCGCCGATGCCGCCCGCGCCATCCTCGACGGCCACATCCTGCTGTCGCGGCGGGTTGCCGACAGCGGCCTGTACCCGGCCATCGACGTGGAGTCCTCGGTCAGCCGCGTGGTGCAGGACATCGCCGACGATGTCTGGCGCGCGCGCATCCGCAAGCTCAAGCGCCTGGTCTCGGCCTACTCGGCCAACCGCGACCTGATCGCCATCGGCGCGTACCAGCGCGGCAATGACCCGGTCACCGACGAGGCCCTGGACCGCTGGCCGGAAATCATGGAATTCCTCGGCCAGGACGTGCACGCCTCGGCCGACCTGTCCCACAGCCTCAATGCCCTGCAACAACTGGTAGATAGCGAGAAGCCCGCATGAGCCCGTCCCGTCGCCTGGACCCGTTGCTGCGCCGCGCGCAGGACAAGGAAGATGAAGTCGCCAAGGCCCTGGCCGAGCGCCAGCAGGCCCTGGACATGCACCAGAGCCGCCTGGCCGAGCTGCGCCAGTACGCCGACGAGTACGCCTCGGCGCAGCTGGCCACCACCAGCGCCGCGCAGCTGCTCAACCGCCGCGCCTTCCTCGACCGCCTGGACAACGCGGTGCAGGCGCAGAGCCGCACCGTGGACAGCAACCGCGAGCGCGTGGACGCCGAGCGCGCCCGCCTGCTGCTGGCCAGCCGCGACAAGCAGGTGCTGGAGCAGCTGGCGGCCAGCTACCGCGCGCAGGAAAAGCAGGCAGAGAACCGCCGCGACCAGCGCGAGATGGACGATCTCGGCGCCCGCCGCGCCCGCGAAGCCAGGAACGGCGATGACGGGAGCGGCGCATGAACGTGCTCGGCACTGCCTCACTGGTCAGCAGCGACGCTGTCAGCGGCACCGGCAGCAGCCGCGCCAGTGGCGGCAGCGACGGCGGCAAGCCGTCCCGCTTTGATGCCTTGCTGCAGGAAAAGCCCGCCCCCGCGCAGGCATCCAACAGCGGCGTCGCTGCCGAGGACGGCAACACCGGTACGGCCCCCGCCAAAGGCAACGACGACACAGCCACCGAGGCGGAAAGCCCTGCGGCCGAGGCCGGCCGGGCGACCGATACACCCGCCACGCCCGACAAGGAGGCCCCGGTGGAAGATGCGCCCTGGCCGCCACCGGGACTCACCGCCCTGCTGGCCGCGCCGCTTGAACCGGCCCCCGTCCCGGCACCGGTCCAGCCCCCCGCTCCGGCGCCGGCCAACGCTGCACCGACCGCCCCCCTGCCCGTCACCGCTGCCAGCATCGCGGCGACGCCTGCGGGGGAGAGTGCCGAGCTCACCGCAACGCTGGAACAGGTCGAGCAGACGCTCATCGGCGACAAGACCGGCGGCGACAAGGGCATCGATGCCGACATCAACGTCGATCCCAAGTCCACCGCCTTCAACCAGCTGCTGCAACTGCAGAACGGCCCGGACCTGCGCACCAGCGCTGCCCGGCTCGAGGCACCCACGCCCACCCCCGACCTGCAGGGCGACGACTTCGACGACGCCATCGGCGCCCGCGTCAGTTGGCTGGCGGAGCAGAAGATCGGCCACGCGCAGATCCGCATCACGCCGCACGACCTGGGCCAGGTGGACGTGAAGCTGCAGCTGGACGGCGACCGCGTCCATGCCAGCTTCACCAGCGCCCATTCGGAAGTGCGCCAGGCGCTGGAGAGCAGCCTGCCGCGCCTGCGCGAGATGCTCGGCGAGCAGGGCCTGCAACTGGCCCATGCCGACGTCGGCCAGCAATCCCGGCAGCAGGAAGGCCAACGCGGGAGCGGCGGTGAGCCCGGCCATGCCCAGGACAGCACGGACCTACCCGCCGCCCGGCCGCAGGCCCTGCGCCTGCGCGGCCTGCTCGACGCCTACGCGTAAAGCCCGCCCCCATGGTAGGAGCGGCCTTGGCCGCGAAGCCGGCAATGCTTCCCGACTGCTATCCGCAACATCGCCCGACATCCAGCGGCAAGCCACCACATCACGCTGGGGCATGCCCTTGTCACCCCAACAACCCCCTGGCCACAAGGCGTTGCGCCGTGGCCGGACCACCCAGATCGGCCAGATCGGCCAGATCAGCCTGATCACCTTCACCACCCGAGACCGTATTGCGCTGTTTGGCCAACACGCCCTTGCCGCCCACGTCGCACGCGCCATCCACGATCCCGGCAACTGGCCCCATGCCCGTCTGATGGCCTGGGTGCTGATGCCGGACCACTGGCATGGCCTGATCGCGCCAGACGGGCCCGAACCGATGGGCAGGACCATCGCCCGGCTCAAGGCCAACACCACGCGTCACCTTCCGGCCACCGTCGAGCGTCCGGTCTGGGCACGTGCTTTTCATGACCGTGCCCTGCGCCGGGAAGAGGATCTCCGGACAGTCGCCCGCTACCTCCTCATGAACCCGGTCAGGGCCGGGCTGGTCAGCTCGCCTCGTTTCTATCCCTATTGGAACGCGATCTGGCTGTAGGAGCACCTGCTGACGCGCGGCATGCAATGCCAGCTGCCCCGGCTTCGCGGCCAAGGCCGCTCCTACGGTGGGGCGCCTTCCGGCGCGCAGCCGACAACGCGTCAAGGTCCTGACGCCCGGGCTACGGCACGCTGCTTGCATGTATGGACTCAGCATTCCTGAGGAGTTCAACGTGGCGGCTGCTGCAGACAAAACCCGTAAACCCGAAACCGCCAAGGACGCCCCCGGCAAGTCCAAGCGTCCGCTGCTGATCACCGCGCTCATCGCCGTGATCGCCGCCGGTGCCGCCGGCGGCGGCGTCTGGTACTACACCCGGGACAACGCGCCTGCCAGCACGCCGAAGGTGGAAACCCCGGCCCTGCCCGCCCCGGCCCAGTACTTCGCGCTGGACCCGGCCTTCGTGGTCAACCTCAACGGTTCCATCGACGGCCCGCGCTACCTGCAGGTCGAGGTGCAGCTGATGACCCGCGACCCGTTGGCCCTGCAGGCGCTGCAGACCCACGCCCCGGCCATCCGCGCCAAGCTGCTGATGCTGTTCTCCCAGGTCGAGCCGGCGCAGATCGCCGACCGTGCCGGCAAGGAGAAGCTGCAGGCCGCCGCGCTGGTCGAGGTGCAGAAGCTGATGAAGGCCGAGACCGGCAAGAACAGCGTCGACGAACTGCTGTTCACCAGCTTCGTCACCCAATAAGGCGCCGCCATGAGCATCAACGACCTGCTGTCCCAGGACGAGATCGATGCCCTGCTGCACGGCGTCGACTCGGGCAGCGTCAACACCGTGGACCCCGGCCCGGCGCCGGGCGAGGCCCGCTCCTATGACTTCGCCAGCCAGGACCGCATCATCCGCGGCCGCATGCCGACCCTGGAGATGGTCAACGAGCGCTTCGCACGCCTGTGGCGGATCGGCCTGTTCAACCTGATCCGGCGCTCGGCCGAGCTGTCGGTGCGTGGCATCGAGCTGATCAAGTTCGGCGACTACCTGCATTCGCTGTACGTGCCCAGCAACCTCAACCTGATCCGCTTCAAGCCGCTGCGCGGCACCGGGCTGATCGTGTTCGAGCCGACCCTGGTGTTCGCCATCGTCGACAATTTCTTCGGTGGCGATGGCCGCTACCCCACCCGCATCGAGGGCCGCGAGTTCACCGCGACCGAGATGCGCGTGATCCAGCTGATGCTCAAGCAGACCTTCGCCGACATGCGCGAGGCCTGGGGTCCGGTGATGAACGTCGACTTCGACTACATCAACTCCGAGATCAACCCGCACTTCGCCAACATCGTCAGCCCGCGCGAGTACGTGGTGGTCAGCCGCTTCCACGTGGAGCTGGACAGCGGCGGCGGCGACATCCACATCACCCTGCCGTACTCGATGCTGGAGCCGATCCGCGAACTGCTCGACGCCGGCATCCAGAGCGACCGCAACGACCGCGACGAGAGCTGGGCGGTGATGGTGCGCGAGCAACTCGATACCGCCGAGCTGGAGCTGTCCAGCGTACTGGCCAGCCGCCGCATGAGCCTGCGCGAACTGACCAAGCTGAAGATCGGCGACATCCTGCCCATCGACATGCCCAAGCAGGTGCCGCTGTGCGTGGAAGGCATCCCGGTGTTCACCGGTGAGTTCGGCGTGGCCAACGACCGCAACGCGATCAAGATCATCGCCACCCATCCCCCGGGCAAGCGACCCAACGTTCCAGTGATCCAGGAAACATCCAATGAATGACATCGAATCCAACGCGACCGGCAACACCGCCACCCCGGCGCAGTTCGCCAACCTGCAGGCCGACGGCGGCAACGGCACCGACCTGGACCTGGACGTGATCCTGGACGTTCCGGTCACGCTGTCGCTGGAAGTGGGCCGCGCGCGCCTGCCGATCCGCAACCTGCTGCAGCTCAACCAGGGTTCGGTGGTGGAGCTGGAGCGTGGCGCCGGCGAATCGCTGGACGTGTTCGTCAACGGCACCCTGATCGCGCATGGCGAGGTCGTGGTCATCAACGACCGCTTCGGCGTGCGCCTGACCGACGTGGTCAGCCCCAGCGAGCGGATCCGGAGACTGCGTTGATCGCATTGCTTGCCGCCGTCGCACCGGCTGCCGGCAAGCTGGCCACGCCGGTCGGCCAGCATGCCGCGACCACGCCCAGCCTGTTTGGCGCAGTGTTCATGCTGCTGATGGTGCTCGGCCTGATCGTCGGCCTGGGCTGGTTGCTCAAGCGCCTGCCCGGCGGCCAGTTCCGCCCGGCCGAGGGCCTGAAGGTGGTCGCCAGCCTCAACGTGGGCGCCAAGGAGCGCGTGGTGGTAGTCGACGTCAACGGCCAGCAGCTGCTGCTGGGCGTGAGCCCGGGCGGCATCAGCACCCTGCATGCCTTGCCCGAGCCGTTGCCGCAGGCACCGGCACCGGCGCTGCCCAACCTCAAACAACTCCCGAATTTCGCCCAGCTGCTGTCACAGAAGCTGCGCAAGGACTCCTGATCATGCCGGTCCACCGCTTCAACTCCCGCACCTGCTGGCAACTGTTCGCGCTGCTGGCGCTGCTGGCACTGCCGCTGTTCGCCTGGGCAGCGCCCGCCGCGCCGCAGCTGCCGTCGCTTCCGGACGTGAACGTCGGCAAGGTCGGCGGTGCGCCGGTCAGCCTGCCGCTGCAGACGCTGCTGTTGATGACGGCGATCACCCTGCTGCCGTCGATGCTGCTGGTGCTGACCGCCTTCACCCGCATCATCATCGTGCTGGGCCTGCTGCGCCAGGCGCTGGGCACCGGGCAGACGCCGTCCAACCAGATCCTGCTCGGCCTGTCGCTGTTCCTGACCGCGATGATCATGATGCCGGTCTGGGACAAAGCGTGGTCCACCGGCATGGCGCCGTACCTGGATGGCCAGATCGACTTCCAGACCGCCTGGACGCTGACCACCGAACCGCTGCGCGCCTTCATGCTGGCGCAGATCCGCGAAACCGACCTGATGACCTTCGCCGGTCTGGCCGGTCATGGCGCCTATGCCAGCCCGGATGCGATCCCGTTCCCGGTGCTGGTCGCCTCGTTCGTGACCAGTGAGCTGAAGACCGCCTTCGAGATCGGCTTCCTGATCTTCATCCCGTTCGTGATCATCGACCTGGTGGTGTCCAGCGTGCTGATGTCGATGGGCATGATGATGCTCTCGCCGATGCTGGTGTCGGCGCCGTTCAAGATCCTGCTGTTCGTGCTGGTGGACGGTTGGGTGCTGGTGGTCGGCACGCTTGCCGCGAGCTTCAACGCCGTTTGAGCCACCGCTCATGGAGTCATTGCACGAAGCCGCGATCACCTCGCGGCTTCGTTGTTTCCAGCCCAGCAACCGACGGCGGCTTCCTGGGTTTGGGTTTGGGTTTGAGTTTGAGTTTAAGTTTGGGTTTCGGCTTTGCTGTTGCTGCTGTTGCTGCTGTTGCTGCTGTTGCTGCTGTTGCTGTTGCTGTTGCTGTTGCTGCTGTTGCTGCTGCTGTTGCTGCTGTTGCCGTGGATTTTGACTTGCCGGGTCCCCTTCTGTAGCGACGGAGCTGGCAGACAAGACCCCGAACGGGGCGCCGCACAAGGACGTGCGGCGTTTTTCGACGAGACAGGGATGTCTCGTCGAAAAATCCTGCCGGCGGAGTGGACCCGCGATGCGCAGCATCGTGGGCGCGGAGGCAGGGTGTGCTTTCTTTGCGCCAGGTTTCTTTGCACAAGCAAAGAAAGGTGGCTCGCGCCCCTTTAGGGGCACGAAAGCCTTTGCTCCTGTCGTTGCTGTGTTTATGAAAGCGAAAGGGGCCAAAACCAAAGCCAGATCGAGAGCTTTCACTCCCCTTCGGGGAGCGAGTTACTTTTCTTTGCTTGTGCAAAGAAAAGCTAACCAAAAGAAATCACACCCTGCCTACGCGCCTTCCGCGCTGCGCGCTCCAGGTCCACTCCGCTGTCGGGATTTTTCGACGGGACGTCCCTGTCCCGTCGAAAAACGACGTGCATCCATGCACGTCGCCCCTGCGGGGTCTTGTCCGTCAGCTCCGTCGCTACGGAAGGGAACCCGGCACGTCAAAATCCACGGCAACCGCAACGGCAAGAGCGAGAGCAAGAGCAAGAGCAAATGCAAGGCAACACCCTAAGCACCAGCAACGTCGGAAACCTGGCACCCGGCCGCTGACCTTCGTCTGGCACCAACCTTGCATCCACCCTCGCATGAGCCCCGAACTTGCCCTGACCGAACTGCGTGGTGGCCTGGTCGCCACCCTCTGGATCGCTGGCCCGCTGCTACTCACCGTGCTGGTGGTCGGCGTCGTGGTCGGCATCATCCAGGCCGCCACCCAACTCAACGAACCCACCATCGCCTTCGTCGCCAAGGCCGGTGCGCTCACCGCCGCGCTGTTCGCGCTGGGCAGCCTCCTGCTCGGCCACCTGGTCGAGTTCACCATCCTGCTGTTCCAGCGCATCCCCCACCTCATCGGGTAGCGCTGCATGGATTCGGCAACCGGGACGATGATCGACGGCCAGCAGGCCTTCGCCATCATCGGCAACACGCTCTGGATCATGCTGCGCATCGGCGCCATGCTGATGGCCATGCCCATGGTCGGCAGCCGCGCGGTGCCGGCACGGATCCGCGTCCTGCTGGGCATCGCCCTGTCGGTGGCACTGGCACCGATACTGCCGCCGGTACCGCTGTTCTACGGCTTCGACTCGGTCACCGTACTGACCATCGCCCGTGAGCTGGCGGTCGGCATCTGCATGGGCTTCCTGCTGCGGCTGATCTTCGAGGCCGGCGCCATGGCCGGCGAAATGATCGCGCAGAGCACCGGCCTGGCCTTCGCGCAGATGACCGACCCCCTGCGCGGCGGCAGCTCCGGCGTCATCGGCCAATGGTTCTACCTGCTGTTCGGCCTGCTGTTTTTCACCACCAACGGCCACCTTGCGGTGGTCTCGCTGCTGGTGGACAGCTACAAGGCGCTGCCCATCAGCACCGCCCTGCCCGATCCGCACGCGATGGCCGCACTGGCGCCAACGCTGGCGGTGCAGATCTTCCGTGGTGCGTTGTCGCTGGCCCTGCCGCTGACCGTGGCCATGCTGGCCATCAACCTGGCATTCGGCGTGCTGGCCCGTGCCGCGCCGGCCCTGAACCCGATGCAGCTCGGCCTGCCGGTGGCCTTGCTGCTGGGCCTGTTCCTGCTGACCCTGCTGGCCGGGGAGATGGGCCCGCCGGTGCAACGCCTGTTCGATTCGGCCTTCGATGCGGCCCGGCAAGTGACAATGTGACGGACTGCGCAGCTCCCGCTTCTGCCACATGCTTGGCCGGAACGCCCCCTTGCCGCCTGTCGGGGACCCGTGGATAGTCTTGACCGAAGCATGGCCGGGGGATGGAGCGTCCATGCGGTTTGCCGCGGCGGCATGCCGACGGCCTGATCAACTAGGGAGGGGTTTGATGCTCGCAGGCAGCTACAACCCGTTGTTCGTGGTGCTGTCCATCCTTGTCGCCATCCTGGCCTCGTTCACGGCCCTGGACATGGCCTCGCGGGTATCGGCATCCCAACCCCGCCGTACCGCGGCGCGCTGGCTGATCGCCGGCGGCGTGGCGATGGGCGCCGGCATCTGGTCGATGCACTTCGTCGGCATGCTCGCCTTCCGACTGCCGATCCCGCTGGGCTACGACCTGTGGCTGACCCTGCAATCCCTGCTGGTGGCCATCGCCGCATCGCTGTTCGCGTTGTGGCTGGTCTCGCAACCGACCCTGCCGCACCTGCGTCTGGCGCTGGGGGCGCTGCTGATGGGCCTGGGCATCGCCTGGATGCACTACGTGGGCATGGCCGCGCTGCGCATGCAGCCGGATATCCAGTACGACCGCCTCTGGTTCGTGCTTTCCATCGTCATCGCCGTGGTGGCCTCGTGGAGCGCGCTGTACATCGCCTTCCGCCTCCGCACCGCAGAGCAGGCCCTGCCTCCGCGGCTGATCGCCTCGGTGATCATGGGCCTGGCCATCGTCGGCATGCACTACACCGGCATGGCGGCGGCCAACTTCCCCGCCGGCTCGATCTGCGGCGCGGCCCGCAGCGGTGGCGTACCCACCGAGTGGCTGGCGGCTTGCGTGGTGCTGCTCACCGTCGGCGTGATGGCGATCGTGTTGACCTTCTCGCTGCTGGAGCAGCGCATGCAGTCGCGTCTGCTGCACCTGCGCAACTCGATGCTGGTGGCGTCGCTGGACGATGCCCGCAAGGAGCTGTTCCACGCCAGCCAGCACGACTCGCTGACCCGCCTGCCCAACCGCCAGCTGGCCCATGACCGCATCGAGCAACTGCTGGAAGCCGGCCAGGCCTGCGCGGTGATGTCCATCGACCTGGACGGCTTCCGCCACATCAATGGCGCCTACGGCCCCCAGGCCGGCGATGCCGCGCTGGTGGACGTGGCCGAACGCCTGCGCCAGCTGTTCCCCAACGAGGAGCTGGTGGGCAGGCTCGGCGGCGACCAGTTCGTGATCGCCATGCCGGTCACCGACGGCAAGGACATCGAAGCCCAGGCCGAGCGCATCATCCTGGCGGTCAACTCGGTGCGGGTCGGCGGCCGTGACATGCGCATCACCGGCAGCCTCGGCATCGCCCTGTCCCCCGAGCACGGCCAGTCCGCCCCGCCGCTGGTCAACATGGCCGAGATCGCCATGCGCTACGCCAAGCAGGCCGGGCGCAACGGGCACACATTGTTCGCCGAATGGATGAACGACAACGCCGAGCAGGACCGGCGCCTGCTCGAGGACCTGCGCAAGGCCATCGGCGGCCCGCAGCTGTCCCTGCACTACCAGCCGCGCGTGCATGCCGAGACCGGCCGGATCAGCGGCGCGGAGGCATTGATCCGCTGGCGCCACCCCGAACACGGCTACGTCCCGAGCGAACGCATCATCCGCCTGACCGAGCTCAACGGGCTGATGGAAACGCTCGGCAACTGGGTGCTCAACGAGGCCTGCCGGCAGATGCGCAGCTGGCATGACGCCGGCAACACCGAGTGGAGCATCTCGGTGAACCTGTCCGGGCGCCAGCTCGGCTCGCCGCAACTGCTTGATGAGGTCCGCAGCGCGCTGGAGCTGCACGAGCTGCCGCCCTCGCGCCTGATCCTGGAGGTCAGCGAGAGCGCGGTGATGCGCGACGCCGACAACGCCATCAACGTGCTGCGCAGCGTCGCGGCGCTGGGCGTGGGCATCTCCATCGATGATTTCGGCACCGGCTTCTCCAGCCTGCTGCACCTCAAGCGGGTCCCGGCCACCGAGATCAAGATCGACCGTGCCTTCGTGGTGGCGCTGGAGGAGAGCGACGAGGACGTGGTGATCGTGTCGGCCATCGTTGCGCTGGGCCACGCACTGAACCTGTCGGTGGTGGCCGAGGGCATCGAAACCCCGGGCCAGCGTTCCTACGTCGAGCGGCTGGGCTGCGACCACCTGCAGGGCTACCTGCTCGGCCGCCCGGTCAGCGCCGAGAACTTCATGCGCCTGCATGGCGGCGATTCGCGGCAGGCGGCGCTGGACGCCCGCCTGTCCGCCTACCAGAACCACCAGGCCTGACACCGGCACCGGCGGCCAACGGCCGCCGGCTTCCCCGCCGCCACCGACGGGCCATGTCTTCAAGGACAGTGAGACCGCGCGGAACGGTTCTTGCACGGCACCGGATGAATCCTTCATCCAGACCGTGCAATGTCCGAGAACGAACAGGCCGGGGAAAAGACCGAACTCCCGACTGAAAAGCGCCTGCGCGAGGCCCGCGAGAACGGCAACATCCCGCGTTCGCGCGAACTGGCCACGGCCGCCGTGTTCACCGCGGCCGTGCTCGGCCTGCATGCCAGCGCCGGTTCCATGGCGGCCTCGGCACGGCAATGGATGAAGGCGGCCCTGGCGCCCGAGCCGGCCCTGCTCCACTCCACCGACGCCCTGTTCGGCCATGCCGGCTGGATGTTGCTGCGGCTGATGCTGGCGTTCTGGCCGCTGCTGCTGGTCTGCATCCTGGCCAGCTTCATCGGCCCGGTGCTGATGGGCGGCCTGCGCTTCTCCAACAAGGCGCTGATGCCCGACCTCAACCGGCTCAACCCGCTCACCGGCTTCAAGCGCCTGTACGGCGCCGAGGCGGTGGCCGAGCTGGTCAAGTCGGTGCTGCGCGTGCTGTTCGTCGGTACCGCCGGCGGCCTGTGCATCTGGCACGGCATCGACCTGCTGCGCGGGCTGCTGCACCAGCCGCTGGAGAGTGCCACCGGCAACGGCCTGGGCTTCACCATGAAGCTGCTGCTGGCCACCGCCGGCGCCATGGCCCTGCTGGCGGCCATCGATGCGCCTTACCAGAAATGGAACTGGCTGCGGAAGCTCAAGATGACCCGCGAGGAGCTCAAGCGCGAGCTCAAGGAAAGTGAGGGCAGCCCGGAGGTCAAGGGCCGCATCCGGCAGATGCAGATGCAGCTCTCGCAGCGACGGATGATGGAAGCGGTGCCCAGCGCCGACGTGGTGGTGGTCAACCCCACCCACTACGCCGTGGCCCTGAAGTACGAGGGCGGCCGCATGAACGCCCCCACCGTGGTCGCCCGCGGCGTGGACGAGCTGGCCCTGCGCATCCGCCAGGTGGCCGACGGCAACCGCGTCACCATCGTCTCGGCCCCGCCTTTGGCACGCGCCTTGTATCGGGAAAGCCAACTCGGCAAGGAAATCCCCGTGAGACTGTATTCGGCCGTCGCCCAGGTCCTCTCTTACGTCTACCAGCTGCGCCAGTGGAACACCGGCCCGATGCCGCAGCTGCCGCCGCTCGAAGTGGATGAATTTGGTCCGGAGGGCCGCCCATGAGCGCGCAGCTGACCACCTCGCCGGGCCGCCGCCTGCTGGACATGCTCCGCCACGGGCTCGGTGCGCCGCTGATCGTGCTGGCGCTGCTGGCCATGGTGGTGGTGCCGTTGGCCGCGCCGGTGCTGGACGCGCTGTTCACCTTCAACATCGCCATCTCGCTGATGGTGCTGCTGGCGGTGGTGTACGTGAAGCGCCCGCTGGACTTCACCATCTTCCCGATCGTGCTGCTGGTCACCACGATGCTACGGCTGGCGCTGAACGTGGCCTCCACCCGCGTGATCCTGCTCAACGGCCAGAACGGCCATGAAGCCGCCGGCAAGGTGATCGCCGCGTTCGGCGAGTTCGTGATCGGCGGCAACTACGCGGTCGGCATCGTGGTGTTCGCGATCCTGACCATCATCAACTTCGTGGTCATCACCAAGGGTGCCGGACGCGTGTCGGAAGTGACCGCGCGCTTCACCCTGGACGCCATGCCCGGCAAGCAGATGGCCATCGACGCCGACCTCAACGCCGGTTTGCTGACGCGCGAGGAAGCCAAGCTGCGCCGCGAGGAGGTCCGCGAGGAAGCCGACTTCTACGGTGCGATGGACGGTGCCAGCAAGTTCATCCGCGGCGACGCCATCGCCGGCATCCTGATCCTGTTCATCAACCTGCTCGGTGGCCTGGCGGTCGGCGTGCTGCAGCATGGCATGCCGGTCGGCGACGCCGCCGCCACCTACACCCTGCTGTCCATCGGTGACGGTCTGGTGGCGCAGTTGCCGGCGCTGCTGGTGTCCAGCGCGGTGGCGATGCTGGTCACCCGCGCCTCGCGTTCGCAGGACATGGCGCAGGCAATGACCGGCCAGGTGTTCGGCCAGTACCGCGCCCTGGCCATCACCGCAGGCATTCTCGGCCTGGTCGGCCTGGTGCCGGGCATGCCCAACCTGGCCTTCCTGACCCTGGCGTCGGTGCTCGGCTTCGTGGCCTGGAAGCTGTGGAAGCGCGAGATGGCCAACGCCGGCAAGGAGAAGTCCGCCGCCGCGGACGGCGGCGACGGCGCGCTGGCCGGGTTGTCGGCCACCCAGCCCTCGCCCACCGCCGAGCTGAGCTGGGACGAACTGCGCCCGGTCGACCCGCTCGGCCTGGAGGTCGGCTACCGGCTGATCCCGCTGGTGGACAAGACCCAGGGCGGCGAGTTGATGGCCCGCATCAAGGGCGTGCGCCGCAAGCTCACCCAGGACCTGGGCTTCCTGATCCCGCCGGTGCATATCCGCGACAACCTGGAGCTGCCGGCCACCGCCTACCGCCTGTTGATCCATGGCGTGCCGGTCAGCACCGCCGACATCCACCCCGACCGTGAGCTGGCGCTGGACCCCGGCAGCGCGATGGGCAAGCTGGAAGGCATCGCCGGCAAGGATCCCGCCTTCGGCCTGGATGCCACCTGGATCCAGCCACACCAGCGCGCCCACGCCGAATCGCTGGGCTACACCGTGGTCGACCCGGCCACCGTGGTGGCCACCCACCTCTCGCACCTGATCCGCGAACACGCACCCGAACTGCTGGGCCACGAGGAAGTGCAGCAGCTGCTGGCGACCCTGGCCAAGAGCGCGCCCAAGCTGGCCGAGGACCTCTCGCCCAAGGCGCTGCCGTTGTCCACGATCGCGCGCGTGCTGCAGAACCTGCTGGTCGAGCGGGTGCCGATCCGCCAGCTGCGCAAGATCGCCGAGGCGCTGGTGGAAACCGCGCCGGTCACCCAGGACCCGACCGCGCTCACCGCGGCGGTTCGCAACGCGTTGGGCCGTTTCATCGTGCAGGAGATTGCCGGGATGTCGCCGGAACTGCCGGTGTTCACCCTCAACCCGCAACTGGAACGGGTCTTGCAGGAGTCCACCCAAGGCAATGGTGCCGCACTGGAACCCGGTCTCGCCGAACGCCTCCACCAGAGTCTTGCCGATTGCGTCGGCAAGCAGGAGGCCCGCAACGAGCCTGCGGTCGTGCTGGTACCGGCGCCGGTCCGCGCCGCGCTGGCGCGCCTGGTCCGCCACAGCGTTCCCTCGCTGTCGGTCCTGGCCTACAGCGAGGTGCCGGAGGACAAGCGCCTGAAGCTGGTCGGCACGATCAGCTGACGCCGCCCGGAAGCCGGCTCCCCGAAAGGGCCGGCGACGGAAAACAGACACCCAACCGACCGAAACACCCGCGCACGAAGGAGCCCGTAACGCCATGCACGACATCGCCAACGCCACTCCTTCGCGGCAGCCCCACTCCCGGTACCAGAACATGAAGATCAAACGTTTCGTCGCCGCCGACATGCGCACCGCCATGAACCTGGTGCGCAAGGAGCATGGGCCGGACGCGGTCATCCTTTCCAACCGCCGCATCGAGGAAGGTGTCGAGATCGTGGCGGCCGCCCATTACGACGAAGCCGTGGTGCAGCAGGCGCTGGAAGCCAGCCGCCCGGCCCCGCCGGCCCCGAGCAAGCCGCGCAGTGCCGCTGAAGCGATCATGGCCGCGGTCACCCGTCGCCGTACCCCGGAGCCGGAACCGGTCGCCGTCACCACGTCCGCGGTCGCCGCCCTGGCCCGCTCGGCCGTGGGTGCCACTGGCCGCTCGATCGACACCAGCGTGGAACTGGCGCCGGGCAGCCGCTTCGCTTCGTTGCTCAAGCAGCCGGCCGCCGAAGCCCCGGTCATCCCCGCCGCCATCGTCCCGGCGGCGGCCATGCCCGCCGCATTCGCCTCGATCGCACCGGCGGCCGTGGCGACGCAGCACTTCGCCACCCTGCTGGCTGACGAACCGCCGGTGGTGCCGGCTTTCCGTCCTGCCGGCAGCGTCGCCGCCAAGGTCCCGGCAGCCAGTCAGGAGCCGTCCCAGGCCGCGACGGTCGACGCGGTGCCGCCGGTGCAGCGCGCCCAGTTCCAGATCGATCCGCCGCAGCCGGAGCCGACCCCGGTACCGGCAGTGGCCGAACTGCCGGCCGCAGCGCCCGTGGCTGCTGCCCCGGTGGTCGCCGTAACCGCACCGGTTGCCGCGGCCACGACCGAAGCTGTCGTGCCCGTTGCGCCGGCCGTACCGGCCGTGACTGCAGCGCCGGCGGCACCGGTCGCCATCCCGGTCACCCCGGAGACCGCCGCGGCGCTGAGCGTGGTGGCCTCCCGCCGCGACGACGAACAACTCATCCAGCTGCGCCAGGAAATGGCCGGCATGCGCCAGATGATCGAGCGCGAGATGCACCGCTTCACCGACGAGCGCCTGCGCGGCAGCGCGGTGCGCGCCAATGCGCTGGACCTGATGGACGAGTACGGCTTCGACGCCGGCCTGGCCCGCGATGTGGTCCTGCAGATCCCGGCCGACACCGACCCCAGCCGTGCCCGCGGGCTGATGCTGGGCCTGATCTCGCGCAAGCTGCCGATCGCCCCGGTCGACCCGATCGAGACGGGTGGCGTGATCGCCCTGGTTGGCCCGACCGGCGCCGGCAAGACCACCACCATCGCCAAGCTGGCCTCGCGCTTCGCCGAGGCCCATGCCCCGCGTGACGTGGCGCTGGTCACCACCGACACCCAGCGCATCGGCGCGCGCGAGCAGCTGTATGGCTTCGGCCGCCAGCTCGGCATCGCCGTGCACGAGGCCAACAGCGGCACCGACCTGAACCAGCTGCTGCAGAAGCTGGCCGACTACAAGCTGGTGCTGATCGACACCGCCGGGCTGGGCCAGCGCGACCGCGCCCTCACCGCCCAGCTGCAGTGGCTGCGCGCCGCCGGCCAGATCCGCACCCTGCTGGTGCTGCCGGCCAACACCTCCTTCCAGGACATGGATGAGGTGGTGCGCCGCTTCAGCGCCGCCAACCCGCAGGGCGTGGTGCTGACCAAGCTGGACGAGACCGGCCGCTTCGGCTCGGCCCTGTCCATCGCCGTGGACCACTGCCTGCCGGTGACCTGGGTCACCGACGGCCAGGACGTGCCGGAGGACCTGCACCGGGCCTCGGCGGCCAATCTCGTACTTCGCCTTGAAGATTTGCGCCGCGCGGCCGATATGCCCTGCAACCCGGAGTTCAACAATGCAGTCGCGTGAGTACGCCAAGCTGACCCACACCTTCCCGCTCGCGGCCACCCGGCGCGAGCCCGCAGGACCGGTGCGCACCATCGCCGTGACCGGCGGCAAGGGCGGCGTCGGCAAGACCAATGTCTCGGCCAACCTGGCCGTGGCACTGGCCGGCATGGGCAAGCGCACCCTGCTGCTGGACGCCGACCTGGGCCTGGCCAACATCGACGTGGTGCTGGGCCTTCAGCCCAAGCACACCCTGGCCGACCTGGTCGCCGGGCGCTGCACGCTGGAGGAAGTGATCATCGAGGGCCCGAACGGGGTGCTGGTGGTGCCGGCCGCGTCCGGCCGCCGCCACATGGCCGAACTGGCGCCGGCCGAGCACGTGGGCCTGGTCAACGCGTTCTCCGAGCTGGAACGCGACCTGGACGTGATGATCATCGACACCGCCGCCGGCATCACCGACAGCGTGCTGACCTTCTGCCAGGCCGCGCAGGACACCGTGGTGGTGGTCTGCGACGAGCCGGCCTCCATCACCGACGCCTACGCGCTGATCAAGGTGCTCTCGCGCGAGCGCGGCGTGGACCGCATCCAGGTCGTGGCCAACATGGCCCGTGATCCCAACGAAGGCCGCGCCCTGTACGAGAAGCTGGTGCGCGTCTGCGAGAAGTTCCTGATCGACGTCTCGCTCAACTACCTGGGCTGCGTGCCGCAGGACGACTGGCTGCGCGTGTCGGTGCAGCGCCAGCAGCCGGTGGTGAAGCTGTACCCGTCGGCACCGGCCGCCCTGGCCATCCAGGAGATCGCCCGCCGCACCGCGCGCTGGCAGGCCCCCACCACCCCGCGCGGCGGCGTCGAGTTCTTCCTGGAACGCATCATCCAGCAGAAGGTGAGCGCATGAACGCAACGGCCCATTACCGTGAAGTCCAGCGCAATGCGGCCAACGAGTGCATTGCCCAGCACGCCGACCTGGTGCGCCGCATCGCCCACCACCTGGCCGCGCGCCTGCCCGCCAGCGTGGAGGTCGACGACCTGATCCAGGCCGGCATGATGGGCCTGATCGAGGCCTCGCGCAGCTATGACGCCGAACAGGGCGCCTCGTTCGAGACCTATGCCTCGATCCGCATCCGAGGCTCGATGATCGACGAGATCCGGCGTGGCGACTGGGTGCCGCGCTCCGTGCACCGTCGCGCCCGCGATGCCGCGGCCACCATCCGTCGCCTCGAGCAGGCCAGCGGCCGTGCCGCCAGCGCCACCGAGGTGGCCGAGGCGATGGAAATGCCGCTGCCCGAGTACATGCGGCTGGTCGAGGATGCCTCGCGCGGCCAGGTGCTGAGCCTGGAGTCGCGCATCGAGGACCAGGGCGAGCTGGACACCCCGGCCACCGGCGGCCCCACCCCGCAGCAGATGCTCGAGCGCAGCCAGTTCGGCGCCGAGCTGGGCAGGGCCATCAGCCAGCTGCCCGAGCGCGAACAGCTGGTGCTCTCGCTCTACTACGAGCAGGAACTGAACCTGAAAGAGATCGGCGCGGTGCTCGGTGTCAGCGAGTCGCGCGTCTGCCAGATCCATGGCCAGGCCACGCTGCGCCTGCGTGGTCGGCTGAAGATTTTCGAGTCGGCCGACGCCGGCTTCGAGGAACCATGAAGAGGAATTCCTTTTGAACAAGAACATGCGCATCCTGATCGTCGACGATTTCTCGACCATGCGTCGTATCGTCAAGAACCTGCTCGGCGACCTGGGCTTCACCAACACCGCTGAAGCCGAGGACGGGCATGCCGCGCTGGCCATGCTGCAGAGCCAGCCGTTCGATTTCGTGGTCACCGACTGGAACATGCCGGTGATGACCGGCATCGAGCTGCTCAAGGCCATCCGCGCCGATGCCAAGCTCAAGACCCTGCCGGTGCTGATGGTCACCGCCGAAGCCAAGCGCGAGCAGATCATCGAAGCCGCCCAGGCCGGCGTGAACGGCTACATCATCAAGCCGTTCACCGCGCAGACCCTGGAAGAGAAGCTGGGCAAGATCTTCGAACGACTGACGGCGAGCGCCTGATGGACCTGCCTGTCGAGACGCTGAGCGACAAGTCGGCCCTGATCCAGCGCCTGCAGGATGCGCTGGCCGCGCTGGAAAACGGTGATGAAACCCGTTGGCGCCAGGAAATCGACGCCCTGGCCGCGCTGCGCGCGCAGCCGATGGTGGCCGGGCTGGGCCGGTTGGCCCGCGAGCTGGGCCAAGCACTGGGCGAGCTGCCCAGCGTGCCCAGCGAAGCCGGCGAGCTGGACGATGCCTGCGCGCGCCTGGACCACGTGGTGGAGATGACCGAGAAGGCCACCCACCGCACCCTGGACCTGGCAGAGGAATGCCGCGAGCTGACCGAACGGCTGCGCGCCGAAGGCCTCAACGCCGACCAGGACCAGCTGCTGGACCGCATCCGCCACAACCTCACCGAAGTGGCGCTGACCCAGAGCTACCAGGACCTGACCGGTCAGATCATCCGCCGCGTGGTGGGCATCGTCCGCCGCGTGCACGAGGGCTTTGGTGCACTGGGCCTGCCCCCGGCCGAGGAAGACGTGCGCAACGCCGGCCTGGCCGGTCCGGCGGTCAATGGCCTGGACCGCCATGCGGTCAGCCAGCATGACGCCGACGACCTGCTGTCGGACCTGGGGCTGTAAGCCATGAGTGCCTTCGCCGACGACATCGCCGCCGATTTCATCATCGAAGCCCAGGAGATCCTCGATCGCCTGGGCGAGCAGCTGGTGACGCTGGAGCAGGCACCGGAAGACACCGACCAGCTCAACGCGGTGTTCCGCGGCTTCCACACGCTCAAGGGCGGCGCCGGCTTCCTGTCGATCACGCCGATGGTGGAGCTGTGCCATGCCGCCGAGGAAACCCTGGGCATGGCCCGCTCGGGCAAGGCGCAACTGCTGGCCCATCACTTCGATGCCGCCCAGCAGTCGCTGGACTGGCTGCAGTCCATGCTCGACGCGGTGTCCTCCGGCACCGAGCCGGGCCACGCGCCGGCGGCATTGATCGCGCAGTTCGACGTCGGTACCGCGCCGGTACCGGCACCGGTCGCGGCACCGGTCGCGCCGGCCGGTGACCTGATCACCGAGGACGAGTTCGAGGCCCTGCTCGACAGCCTGCACGGCAAGAGCGCGCCGTCGGCGGTGGCCGCCAAACCCGCCGATGACCTGATCACCGAAGACGAGTTCGAGGCATTGCTCGACACGCTGCACGGCAGTGCCGCGCCCGGCACGTCCGCCGCTCCGGCAGTGGCAGTGGCACCGGCAGCGCCCCGCCCGGCGCCTGCCCCGGCCGCACGCCCCACCGCGGCGGCCAAGCCGGCGGCCGCACCGGCCAAGGCCAGCGAGCCCGAGCACACCGTGCGCGTGGACACCAAGCGCCTGGATGCCATCGTCAACCTGATCGGCGAACTGGTGCTCTCACGCAACCGCCTGAAGACCCTGCGCAGCCGGCTCAAGGACGAGGAACTCGACCGCGCCGTCTCCACCCTGGACATCGCCACCGCGCGGCTGCAGTCGGCGGTGATGCGCACCCGCATGCAGCCGGTCGGCAAGGTGTTCTCGCGCTTCCCGAAGGTGGCGCGCGACGTCGCGCGCTCGCTGCAGAAGGAAGTGGACCTGGAACTGATCGGCGCCGACACCGAGCTGGACCGCAACTTGGTCGAAGCCCTGGCCGACCCGCTGGTGCACCTGGTCCGCAACGCCATCGACCACGGCGTGGAGATGCCCGACCTGCGCGAGGCGCAGGGCAAGCCGCGGATGGGCCGGGTGCGGCTGTCCGCCCAGCAGGAAGGCGACTACGTCAGCATCGAGGTGCAGGACGACGGCGCCGGCATCGACCCCGAACGCCTGCGCGCCAAGGCCCGCGAGAAGGGCTTGATCGACCCGGAGGCCGCCGCCCGCCTGACCAGCGAGGAATGCCTGCACCTGGTGTTCCTGCCCGGCTTCTCCACCAAGCAGCAGGTCACCGACATCTCCGGCCGCGGCGTCGGCATGGACGTGGTGCAGTCGCGCATCCGCGAGCTCAGCGGCCAGATCCAGATCCAGTCCGAACTGGGCCGTGGCAGCCGCTTCCTGATCCGCGTGCCGCTGACCCTGGCGATCCTGCCGACCCTGCTGGTCCAGGCCGGTGAGGACGTCTATGCGCTGCCGCTGGCCCGCGTGATGGAAGTGCTGCACGCCCCGGCCACCTCGCTGGGCTGGTTCGACGGCCGCGCGGTGCTGGACCGCAAGACCCACACGCTGGCGCTGGTGGACCTGCGCCAGTGGCTGGGCGTGACGCCGACCCTGTCGCCGCTGCTGACCATCGTGGTGCTGCAGGTCGGCGAAGCCCGCTTCGGCCTGGTCGTGGACCAGGTCCGCGGCCGCGAGGAAGTGGTGATCAAGCCCCTGCCGCGCGCCCTGCGCGGCCTGCGTGGCTACGCCGGCGCCACCCTGATCGGCGACGGCCGCATGGCGCTGATCCTGGACGTGGATGGGTTGCGCGGTGGGCAGGACTGACAGCTGCCGCCAACGCTGCACTCCCCTCTCCCGCCTGCGGGAGAGGGGCTAAAGCAAAAGCCTCCCCCGCAGGCGGGAGAGGGACTAAAGCAAAGCCTTCCCCGCGCGCGGGAGAAGGGCTGAAGCAGGTAGCTCCCCCGCACGCCGGAAGGGAGCGAACGCAACACCCCGATTCAAGACTGTCTTCACAAGGCCGATATCCAACACCATGGACCGACTCAGCATCATTGGACTCTTCCTCGCCCTCGCTTCGCTGGTGGGCGGCAGCATCCTCAAGGGTGCGGGCCTGTCGTCGCTGTGGTCGCCGGCCGCGTTCGTGATCGTGATCGTCGGCACCATCGCCGCGATCCTGCTGCATACCTCGCCGGCGGTGTTCAAGCACGCCTTCAGGATCGTGCGCTGGGTGATCCGCCCGCCGGCCAGTGACCGCCGCGCGCTGGTCCAGCAGATCGTGGACTGGAGCAACATCGCCCGCCGCCAGGGCCTGCTGGGCCTGGAGCCGCAGGTGGAGCAGCAGGACGACCCGTTCATCCGCAAGGGCCTGCAGTTGGTGGTCGACGGCGTGGAGCCGGACACCATCCGCCACATGATGGAAATCGAGCTCGGCAGCCAGGAACAACAGGACCTGGCGGCGACCAAGGTGTTCGAAGGCATGGGCATCTACGCCCCGACGCTGGGCATCATCGGTGCCGTGCTGGGCCTGATCGCGGTGATGAAGAACCTGGCCGACCCGAGCAAGCTCGGCCATGGCATCGCCGCCGCGTTCACCGCCACCATCTACGGCATCGCCTCGGCCAACCTGCTGTTCCTGCCGGTCTCGGCCAAGCTCAAGAGCGTGATCGCCTCCAGCACGCGCGAGCGCGAGATGGTCATCGAGGGCCTGATCGCCATCGCCCAGGGCGAGAACCCGCGCAACATCGAAAACAGCCTGGCCGGGTTCGTGAACTGAGCCATGGCACGTCGCAAGCACCACGAAGAGCACGCCAACCATGAGGCATGGGCCATCCCCTATGCCGACCTGATGACGCTGCTGCTCGCCTTCTTCGTGGTGATGTACGCCATCTCCTCGCTCAACGAGGGCAAGTACCGGGTGATGGCCGACTCCCTGTCCACCGCTTTCGGCGGCGCACCGCGCACCATCAGCCAGGTGCAGGTGGGCAACATGCAGATCCAGGGCGGCGGCCACGACACCCCGTCGGTGATCCGCTCGCCGAGCATGACCGGCGGCGCCATGGCCGACCCCACCCAGCTGCCGTCGATGGCATCGCACATGCGCATGCCGGTCTCCACGCGCAACCAGGAACAGCTGCAGCGCGCCGAGCGCCAGTTGAACCAGATCGCCGACCGGCTCAGCTCCGCGCTGGCGCCGCTGGTCAAGCAGGGCGTGATCACGGTGCGCCGCACCGAGCTGTGGCTGGAAGTGGAGATCAACAGCGACATCCTGTTCGCCACCGGTTCGGCCTCGCTCGATGCCGGCGCCCGCGACACCCTGGGCAAGCTGGCCGACGTGCTGCTCGATGCCCCCAACGGCGTGCGCGTGGAAGGCCACACCGACAACGTACCGATCGCCACCACGCAGTTCCCGTCCAACTGGGAGCTGTCCGCCGGTCGCGCGGCCAGCGTCGTGCACCTGTTCGCCGACCATGGCGTGCAGCCGGCACGGCTGGCGATGGTGGGCTATGGCCAGTTCCGTCCGCGCGAAAGCAACGACCTGCCGGAAGGCCGCAACCGCAACCGGCGGGTGATGGTCATCATCCTGGCCGACTCGGCCGCAGCGGCTGACCTGCCCGGCGCGGGTACCACCACCGCCGGCACCAACGGCACCGACGCCCCCCGTGGCGACAGCTCCCCCGCTGCCGCCGCCTCGGTGCCCGCTGTCATCGAAGGAGTTCACTGATGCGTATCTGGGCCATTGCCAACCAGAAAGGTGGCGTCGGCAAGACCACCACCACCCTGTCACTGGGGCGCGGCCTGGCCGCGCGCGGGCACAAGGTGCTGCTGATCGACCTGGATCCGCATTCTTCCCTCACCCGCGCCTTCGGCGTGCCAATCGAACCGGTGCCGCAGGGCGTACAGGAACTGTTCGCCACGCCGCCGCACGACATCGCCGCGCTGGCGCGCGCCAGCGACATCCCGAGCCTGGACTACCTGTGCGCGCAGGCGTCATTGGCCACGCTGGAACGCCGCAGCGCCAACCAGCCCGGCCTCGGCCTGGCGCTGCAGCAGGCCTTGGCCCGCCACGGCGACCGCCATGACTACATCCTGCTCGACTGCGCGCCCACGCTGGGCCTGCTGATGATCAACGCGCTGGCCGCGGCCGACCGCCTGGTCATCCCCACCCAGGCCGAGCCGCTGGCGCTGCACGGCCTGGACGGCATGGTCCGCACCGGCGAAATGGTCGAGCGCTCACGCAAGCGGCCGTTGCCCATCTCGGTGCTGCCGACCCTGTTCGACCGCCGCACCCGCGCCGGCAACGAGTCGGTGCGCGCGATGCAGGACCGTCACGGCGAGCGCGTCTGGGAAGATGCCATTCCGCTGGATACCCGCATCAGCCAGGTCGCCGGCCTGGTCCAGCCGATCCAGGGCGACGACTACCCCGGCCGCGGCCATGCCGCCTATCGCCGCGCGCTGGACTGGCTGTTGGCCGAAGAGGCACGCGTGCGGCCAGCGCAGGAGGCGGCATGAGTACCGTCGGCGCACTGGACGACTACCTGGACGAACTGCTCGGCGGCGGCATGCCGACGGCGGTGACCCCCACTGCGCCGGCCGCGCCGGTCGAAATACCGGGTGACAGCGCCGAGCTGGAAGCCGCCTTCGAAGCCGCGCTGGCCGAGGTCCAGGCACAGGCCAATGCCGTGCCCGTAGACGCCCCCGTCGCCGCTGCGTCCACCGTTCCCGGTGACAGCGCCGAACTGGAAGCCGCCTTCGAGGCCGCGCTGGCCGACGTCCAGGCACGGGCCAATGCCGTGCCCGTAGAGGCCCCGATCGCCGCTGTATCCACCGTTCCCGGCGACAGCGCCGAACTGGAAGCCGCGTTCGAGGCCGCACTGGCCGCCGCCGCGGCTTCACCCGCGAGCGCCATGGCTGAACCCACCTGGGCCGACGTGCCTGCTGAGCCGGTCGCCACTGCGCCGGCGCCGGAGCCCACCTGGGACGACCTGCCGGACGAGGTCATCTACGAAACCGACGCGGCCGAAAGCGCCCGGCTTGCCCATGCCGACAGCCCCGGCCTGCAGGCCGCCTTCGACGTGGCCGCAGGCGTGGCCCCCGCACCGCCACCGCCGGCCCGCACCGCGCGACCGGCCCCTGCGCCCGCCCCTGCCGCACCCGCCGCCGTACCGAACACGTGGCAGGAACTGCAGGCGCAAGCCGCACGGCCACCGCAGCAACGCCGCGCCAGCGAGCGCACCTCGCGCTGGCTGCGCCTGCGTTGCGGTGCGCAGGCCTATGCGCTGGAGCTGTTGAAGGTGCAGGAAGTGGTCCTGCCGGTACCCTTGCTGGCGCTGCGCGGTGCCGCGCCGTCGATGCTGGGCATCATGAACCTGCGCGGCCAGGTGGTCCCGGTACTGGACCTGTGCCGGCACCTTGACGTCCCGGTCACCGAAGACTCCGCGCAGACCCGCATCGTGGTGCTGGAGGAGAACGGCGAAACACTGGGCCTGCGCGTCTCCGCCGTGGAGGACGTGGCCAACCTGACCGACTCGCAGATCGAACCCCCGGACACCGCGCGCATCTGCCAGATCTCCAACGAGCTGTTCAAGGGCATTGCCCGCATCGGCAGCCAGCCGATGATCCTGCTCGATGCCACCCGCCTGCTCCAGTAGGCGCGCCTTCCGGCGCCAAGCAGGAACCACGCCCCTACCGAGAGTGCATGCAAGCCCCGGATGCATCGATTTCGCGCCGGAAGGCGCTCCTGCCGGGCAAACCGCGCAATCCATCACATTCCGCACCGCACCAGGTCACCTGCCCTAAAGAACCCCGGTGCAATGCCGCTACCCCTCCCAGTAACGTTTGTCCCGGAGCAACGATGAGCACTGTGGCGCTGTCGCAGGATCTCGGAATCGAATCCACCAGCGAGCTGAAACAGCAACTGGCCGCGCATCTCGGCCAGGGCGGTGAACTGCGTGTCGACGCCAGCGAGGTGGCCCGCGTGCACACCGCGGCCATGCAGGTGCTGTGCGCCTTCGTCGTGGCCCGCCAGCAAGCCGGGCACGGCACCGTGTTCGACAACGCTACCGACACCTTCCGTGACGCCGCGCGCCTGCTCGGTGTCCTCCGGACCTTCGGTCTGGAAGCAACCCCTGACACAACGAAATCTGTGGAGAACGCTGCATGAGCGCACGAATCCTGGTGGTGGACGACTCGGCGTCGATGCGCCAGATGGTCTCTTTCGCCCTCACCTCGGCCGGTTTTTCGGTGGAAGAAGCCGAAGACGGCGCCGTCGCCCTCGGCCGTGCCAAGGGTCAGCGCTTCAACGCGGTGGTCACCGACGTGAACATGCCGAACATGGACGGCATCGCGCTGATCCGCGAGCTGCGCCAGCTGCCGGACTACAAGTTCACCCCGCTGCTGATGCTCACCACCGAATCGGCCGCGGACAAGAAGTCCGAAGGCAAGGCCGCCGGCGCCACCGGCTGGCTGGTCAAGCCGTTCAATCCCGAACAGCTGGTCGCCACCGTCCAGAAAGTCCTGGGCTGATACGCCCCGCCTGCACCCCTCACGGATACCGCGCCAATGAGCATGGACCTGCAACGTTTCCACGCCACCTTCTTCGAGGAAAGCCGCGAAGGGCTGGATGCGATGGAAGCCGGGCTGCTGGCGCTGGAAGACGGCCAACGCGACCCGGAGGTCATCAACTCGGTGTTCCGCGCCGCCCATTCGATCAAGGGCGGCGCCGGCACCTTTGGCTTCGATGCCATCGCCGGCCTCACCCACGTGCTGGAAACGCTGCTCGACGAGCTGCGTGCCGGCAAGCGCGCGCTGGAAGGCAATGCGGTCGATGCGATGCTGGCCTCGGTGGACGTGCTGCGTGCACTGCTGCGCGAGGTCGAGCACGGCCAGGCCGCCGACCCGGCCGCGGTCAAGGCGGTGACCGATCGGCTGCAGGCGGTACTGGCCGGAACGGCGCCGGTCGCCGTCGCAGCCGCGAAGCAGGAAGAAACCCCTGACGCCTGGCAGATCGGCTTCGTGCCGGCGCCGTCGCTGTTCATGAGCGGCAACGACCCGCTGCGCATCATCCGCGAGCTGGAGACGCTGGGCTCGCTGCACGTCGAACCGCGCATGCAGCGCCTGCCGGCATTCGAGCAGCTTGATCCGCTGGAAGCCTACCTGGCCTGGGACCTGGGCCTGGTTGGCAAGGTGCCGCGCAGCCGCATCGAAGACACCTTTGCCTGGGTCGTGGACGACTGCGAGCTGGACATCCGTCCGGCCGCGCCGCCCAGCCTGGCCACCGAGGCGCCCGCAGCGGCCGCTACTCCCCCCGCCGTGGACGCCGGCAAGCCCGCCGCGGCCAGCGGCACGCATGAGGCGGAGACCTCCATCCGCGTCAGCGTCGACAAGGTCGATGCACTGATCAACCTGGTCGGCGAACTGGTCATCACCCAGGCCATGCTCAAGCAGGTCTCCGGCGGGTTGGACCCGGTCCACGCCGAACGCCTGTTCGCCGGCCTGGACCTGCTCGAGCGCAACACCCGCGACCTGCAGGAAGCCGTCATCGGCGTGCGCATGCTGCCGGTGGATGCGGTGTTCCGGCGTTTCCCGCGCCTGGTCCGCGACCTGTCCAGCCGCCTTGGCAAGCAGGTGCGCCTGCGCACCGTCGGCGAAGGCACCGAGCTGGACAAGGGCCTGATCGAGAAGATCGCCGACCCACTGGTCCACCTGGTCCGCAACTCGATCGACCACGGCCTGGAGATGCCCGACGTCCGCCGCGATGCCGGCAAGGACGAGACCGGCACCATCACCCTGGCCGCGTCGCACCAGGGCGGCCATATCGTCATCGAGGTCAGCGACGATGGCCGCGGGCTGAACCGCGACAAGATCCTGGCCAAGGCGCTCGAGCGCGGACTCAGCGTGCCGGACAATCCGACCGACGCGCAGGTCTGGGACCTGATCTTCCAGCCGGGCTTCTCCACCGCCGACGCGGTCACCGACCTGTCCGGGCGGGGCGTGGGCATGGACGTGGTCCGCCGCAACATCCAGGCGCTGGGCGGCGAAGTACAGCTGGAAAGCCGCACCGGCCACGGCACCCGCGTGCTGATCCGGCTGCCGCTGACCCTGGCCATCCTCGATGGCATGACCGTCTCGGTGGCCGGCGAAACCCTGATCCTGCCGTTGGCCTACGTGCTCGAGGCACTGCAGCCACAGGCCGACGACATCCGCACCATGGCTGGCGAAGGCCGCGTGCTGCGGGTGCGCGGCGAGTACCTGCCGATCCTGTCGCTGGGCCAGTATTACGGCTACCGCGATGACCGCCATGCCGACCCGCTGGTGGTGGTGGTCGAAGGCGATGGCCAGAAGATCGCGCTGGAAGTGGATGAACTGCTCGGCCAGCAGCAGGTGGTGGTCAAGAACATCGAGAACAACTACCGCCGCATCGGCGGGGTTTCCGGCGCCACCATCCTCGGCGATGGCCGCGTCGCGCTGATCGTCGACATCGGTGGGCTGGTGCGCTCGCTCCGGATCCCGCAGGCCGCCTGATCCCGGCCCCGCGCCCACATCGCGCACCGGTTGGCGGGATGCCGACCGGCCGCTGACCGGCCGTCCATGACGGCACCCGGCGCCTTCCCCGCCTGCCATCGCGCAGGCGGGAATGGCGTCCCTGCCCCTTTCCACCCCCTCTCCACAGGCGACCACCGCGACCGCACCCGATGCCATCGCGCACTCCGCCCTGCGACGGTCGACGGCCCGATGCGGCCGGTGTCATTCCCCAACGCATTCACCTGAACACCGTCAGCAAGCGTTCGCCAGCGGCTGTCAAGAACCCCACGGCAGTGCCGATACCGCAGCACATCGTGGTGCCAGCACCACACGGGCGCTTCGCCGCCCGCCTACTTCCCCGTTACCTGCGCAGGCGCGAAGGGCCTGCGCGTAGCACGCAATGCCAAACGGAGGCATCTGCAATGAAATGGTTCCAGAACCTGTCGATCACGCGGAAGCTGTTGCTGGCGTTCTGCACCACCGGTCTGCTGACCCTGCTGTTGGGCCTGTTCTCGGTGTGGCGCATGGATGTCGCCCAGCAGCAGATCCGCCAGGTCAACGAGAACTGGATGCCCGCCGTGCAGCATCTGGGCGAGATGCGCGCGCAGCTCGGTGAGTTCCGCACGTTCGAGCAGGCGCAGCTGGCCTACCAGGGCAACCCCGAGCAGCTGGCCGATTACGACAAGCGCATGGCCGATACGCGCACGGTGATCGAGGCCGAGGAAAAGGCCTACGACGACATCGACACCGACTACACCGCCGAGGAAAAGGCGATGTACGACCAGCTCAAGGACTACCGGGCCGCGTACTTCCAGGCGCATGAACGCATCGCCGCGGCCATCGCCGCCGATGACTTCGCCACCGCCTCGGCCATCTCCAGCTCCGACTCGCGCAAGATGCGCCGCGCGCTGTTCGACCAGCTCAAGAAGCTCTCCCAGTACAACCAGGAACAGCTGGCCAGGGAGACCGCGATGTCGCGCGAAGCGCACACGCGCTCGCTGCTGGCCGTGTTCGGCATGCTGGCGGCGGCACTGGCGCTGGCCGCGCTGCTGGGCTGGGCCATCATCCGCGCGATCATGGCGCCGCTGGGCGAAGCCGTGCGCGTGGCCGATGATGTTTCCGCCGGCAAGCTCGACCGCCGCATCGACGCCTCGCGCCGCGACGAAGTAGGCATGCTGCTGTCCTCGATGCAGCGCATGCAGGCGCAGCTGCAGTCGGTTATGGCCGCGCAGGGCGAGATGGCCCGCCAGCATGACGCCGGCTCGCTCAGCTACCGCATGGACGAGAGCGCCTTCCCCGGCGACTACGGGCAGATGGTGCGCGCCACCAACGGTCTGGTCGCCGGCAACGTGGCCACCATCGGTGACACCCTGGACATCCTCAAGCGCTACTCCGTCGGCGACATGAGCGTGGACATCGAGCGCCTGCCCGGCGAGAAGGCGGTGATCACCGAGACCGTGGACACCATCAAGGCCAACCTGTCGGCCATCAACACCGAGATCCGGCAGCTGGCCACCGCGGCCGCGGCCGGTGACTTCACCCAGCGCGGCGACGTGGACGGCTACCAGCACGACTTCCGTGACATGGTCGCCGGCCTGAACCACCTGATGGAAACCGCCGACGGCAACCTGGCCAAGGTCTCCCAGGTGCTGCAGGCACTGGCCCAGGGTGACCTCACCGTGCGCATGGACGGCCAGTTCAACGGCGTGTTCGCGCAGATGCGCGACGATGCCAACGCCACCGTCGACCAGCTGACCGCCATCGTCGGCCGCATCCAGAACGCGGCCTCCAGCATCAACCTGGCTTCCAGCGAGATCGCCACCGGCAACAACGACCTGTCGCGCCGTACCGAGCAGCAGGCCGCCAACCTGGAGGAAACCGCTGCCTCGATGGAGGAGCTGACCTCCACCGTGCGCCAGAACGCCGAGTCGGCCCGCCAGGCCAACCAGCTCGCCATCGGTGCGCACGGCGTGGCCAGCCAAGGCGGCAACGTGGTCGCCCAGGTGGTCAACACCATGGGCGCCATCGAGGCTTCGTCCAAGAAGATCGCCGAGATCATCTCGGTCATCGACGGCATCGCCTTCCAGACCAACATCCTGGCCTTGAACGCCGCGGTGGAAGCGGCGCGTGCCGGCGAGCAGGGCCGCGGCTTCGCCGTGGTCGCCTCGGAAGTACGGACCCTGGCCCAGCGCTCGGCCGGCGCGGCCAAGGAGATCAAGGGCCTGATCGAGGACTCGGTGGACAAGGTCGGCGAAGGCTCGGTGCTGGTGCATCAAGCCGGCACCACGATGGGCGAGATCGTGGCCTCGGTGCAGCGCGTGACCGACATCATGGCCGAGATCTCCGCCGCCTCGCAGGAGCAGAGCGCCGGCATCGAGCAGGTCAATCAGACCGTGATGCAGATGGACGAGACCACCCAGCAGAACGCCGCGCTGGTGGAGGAAGCCACCGCCGCGGCCCGGGCGATGGAAGAACAGGCACTGCTGCTCAACGAAGCGGTGGCCGCCTTCCACATCGCGTCCAAGGCGGGCACCGCCAGCGTCGCCAGCCCGCCGCGCAGCCGCCCGGCCAGCCCGCCACCGGCCAGCCCGCGCATCGCCCGCGCGCCGGTGGCACGCCGGATCGAACCGGTGGTCGCCAATGGCGAGGACTGGCAGGAATTCTGATGTCCCCGCGCCGCCGCCCGTCCCATGGGCGGCGGCAGGCACCGCCAGCCGCTGCCGTTTCCCTCAAGCAACACCCAGGCAAGCCGATTTACTGATCAATCCCCTCCTTCCACCCGGCCGGTAGTCGCCAATGTCCACTTCCCGACGTTCCTTTACCCGCAGCATCGCCATGCGCCTGATGCTCGGAACCGCTTTGGTTGCAACGTTCGCCTTCGGCCTCACCGCGATGATCATCTACCTGCGCAGCAGCGACGCGCTGATGTCGGTCTCGCGTGCCAACCTGGAGAACATGGCCAACCTGGAAGCGCAGCGCATCTCGGCCGAGATGGGGCTGGGCTTCGAATCCAACGACACGCTGGCCAGCAGCTTCCTGAGCCTGCGCCAGTCCGGCGCGCTGACCCGCCAGAATGCCTCCAGCGTCCTGCAGCAGAAGCTGCTGGCCAACCCGCAGTGGATCGGCGTCGGCACGCTGTGGGAACCGGACGCCTTCGACGGCAAGGACGCCGAGTTCGTCGATACCGACGGCCACGATGCCAGCGGCCGCTTCATGAGCTACTGGGCCTGGCAGGACGGCACGCCCGTGCAGGAAGCCCTGCGCGGCTACGACGTGCCCGGCGATGGCGACTGGTACCTGCAGCCACGTGCCTCGAAGAAGCCGGCCGTGCTGGAACCGTACAGCTATGAGATCGGTGGCCGTCGCATCCTGATGACCACGCTGGCCACGCCGATCGTGGAGGGCGACCATTTCCTCGGCGTGATGACCGTGGACTTCGCCCTGCAGTCGCTGCAGGAGCGCCTGAGCACGATGCACCCGATGGAACAGGGCTACGTGCGGCTGCTGTCGCCGGGCGGCACCATCATCGCCGACCGCGACCCGGCCAAGGTCGGCAGCAAGGTCGACGATGCCGCGACCAAGGCGATGCTCGCCGGCACCGCCAAGGGTCAGGTCGTGTTCGGGCAAAGCCGCGATGCCGCGCTGGGCGAGGACGTGGTGGAAACCTATGTCCCGCTGAAGATCGGCAATGCCGGCCAGAACTTCGCCTTCGGCGTGGTGGTACCGCGCTCGCTGCTGATGCAGCAGGCCCGCGTGCTGCTGTGGACCATCATCGGCGTCGGCGTGGCGGCGGCACTGCTGCTGTGCCTGGCGCTGTACGTGCTGCTGCGCAGGCTGGTGTTCCAGCCCCTGGGGCAGGCCGTGAACGTGTCCGACCAGATCGCCGCAGGCAAGCTGGACAATGTCCTGCGCGCCCAGCGCGATGACGAACTCGGCATGTTGTTGTCCTCGATGCAGCGCATGCAGGCGCAGCTACAGTCGGTGATGGCCGCGCAGGGCGAGATGGCCCGCCAGCACGACGCCGGCTCGCTCAGCTACCGCATGGACGAGAGCGCCTTCCCCGGCGACTACGGGCAGATGGTGCGCGCCACCAACGGCCTGGTCGCCGGCAACGTGGCCACCATCGGCGACACCCTGGACATCCTCAAGCGCTACTCCGTCGGCGACATGAGCGTGGACATCGAGCGCCTGCCCGGCGAGAAGGCGGTGATCACCGAGACCGTGGACACCATCAAGGCCAACCTGTCGGCCATCAACACCGAGATCCGGCAGCTGGCCACCGCGGCCGCGGCCGGTGACTTCACCCAGCGCGGCGACGTGGACGGCTACCAGCACGACTTCCGTGACATGGTCGCCGGCCTGAACCACCTGATGGAAACCGCCGACGGCAACCTGGCCAAGGTCTC
>NZ_JBIXJV010000007.1:0-208110 GCF_052871705.1 Stenotrophomonas sp. LARHCG68
ATCATGTTCTTGACGTAGTCGGCGTGGCCCGGGCAGTCAACGTGGGCGTAGTGACGGCTCTCGGATTCGTACTCAACGTGCGCGGTCGAGATCGTGATACCACGAGCCTTCTCTTCCGGTGCGGCGTCGATGGACGAGTAGTCCTTGAACTCGCCGCCGAAGCGCTCTGCACCGATCTTGGTCAGTGCGGCGGTCAGGGTGGTCTTGCCATGGTCAACGTGACCGATGGTGCCGACGTTGACGTGCGGCTTGGTACGCTCGAACTTACCCTTGGACATGGCTGCTTCTTCTCGGTAACAAGTTGGTTATGGCATTTACAGCAAGATGGTGCTCACGAAAGGAATCGAACCTTCGACCTCCTCCTTACCAAGGAGGTGCTCTACCGACTGAGCTACGTGAGCGAGTTGTCTATTATGGCAGCTTTTTCATAATGTTCAATGGAGCGGGAGACGGGAATCGAACCCGCACCATCAGCTTGGAAGGCTGAGGTTCTACCATTGAACTACTCCCGCAAGGGAACTGCCACAACGTAAAACTGGTGGAGGGAGGTGGATTCGAACCACCGAAGGCGTAAGCCAGCAGATTTACAGTCTGCCCCCGTTGGCCGCTTGGGTATCCCTCCGCACCACTCCCTTGTCTAGGACCTTGGCCGAACCGGTCAGGGGTGGGTGAGCCCGCTATTCTGGTGATATGCCCTCATGCTGTCAACAGAAATCTTCACATCCGTTGAAGTTTTTTGGCGCCACCTACCCTGCCCCGTCATTCGCCCGGCATTTTGAGTTTTTCGTCCGCGAAGATGGCCACGTGCGGCACGCCGTCGGCACCGATCCAGCCCCGGTACATGCCTTCGGTATTGAAGGGTGTGGCCGCCTTGCCGTCGGCGGACAGCACGATGGCGCCACCATCGCCCCCCAGCTCCGGCACACGCTTCACCACGACCTCGTCACCGGCCTGGGCGGGGCTCTCGTGCAGGTACTTCATGCGCGAACAGACTTCATGGGCCACCGACAGGCGGATGTAAAACTCGCCCCAACCGGTGCCGGACACCGCGCACTGGTCGCTGGCGTACGTCCCGGCGCCGATGATCGGCGAGTCACCCACGCGACCGTAGCGCTTGTTGGTCATGCCCCCGGTGGAGGTGCCTGCCGCGAGCTTGCCCTGGGCATCCAGGGCCACCGCGCCCACGGTGCCGAAGTGCTTGGCGGTCTCCAGGTTGGCGTGCGCCTGCCCCGCCGCCTCCTCCTTCAGTGCTTCCTGCAGCTGCTGCCAGCGCTTCTCGGTGCGGAAATAGGATGGATCGACCAGTTCGATCTTCTGCTCGGCCGCAAACAACTCGGCACCCTCCCCGACCATCATCACGTGCGGCGACTGCTCCATCACCGCGCGCGCCAGCAGGATCGGATTCTTCACCGTATGCACGCCTGCCACGGCACCGGCGCGCAGGGTGGCGCCGTCCATCAGCGAGGCATCCAACTCGTTCTTTCCGTCGTGGGTGAAGACGGCACCGCGTCCTGCATTGAACGTGGGATCGTTTTCCAGCACGGTGATCGCAGCGGTCACCGCATCCATCGCCGGCTTGCCCGCCATCAACGCCTCATGGCCGCGGCGCAGTGCTTCGGTCAATGCCGCACGTGCCGCACGTTCTTCTTCCGCACTGAAGCCCTTGCGCTCCACGCCGGCACCGCCATGGATGACCAGCAGGGGGGAGGCCGGTGCTGCCCAGGCAGCCCCCGCAGACAACGACGCCAGGCCCAGCAGTACCGCGGAAGTCAGCTTCATGTTTCATCACTCCAGGTAGGAACGGCGATTCTAGGCACGCCATCGACAGGCTGAACAGTGACCCACGAAAAAGGGGCCCGAGGCCCCTTCTTTCCGGTCAATCGCACCGCAGCTTCAGTTCGGGCGCAGTTGCAGCTCGCCATCGACCACGCTGGCCACCGCGGTGAAGGCCGCGTTGTCCACCTTGAAGCCGTCCAGGTGCAGGCGGCTGCCGGCACCCACGCCGGTCACCGGGATGGCATTGAACTCCAGCGGCGCGCCGTCGCTGAGCCGCTCGGCGGCGCGCTGCGGCATCACCAGCCAGGCGTAGCCCCCGTTGAGCGAATACACCCGCGCACGCCCGTCAGCTTCCACACACAGGGCCGTATCCTCGTCCACGCCGATCCCGACGATGTCGCCCTTGCCGCTGTCCTGGGCCGCACGGGCGACGAAGACAATCAGCCGACCCAAGCGGTCGCGCTTGGCGAAATGGGTGTCGGTCACGACATTGGACAGGAAGGGCATGGTGAGGAAATCCTTGTCCATGGTGACTTCGCTGCCCATCGGGTCGCCCAGTGCGGATACCGAATCGACGCTCCCGCCATCCAGCGCGCCATAGGCATAGGCCCCGAGAATGGCCAGCCCGGCACTGGTGCCGCCAATCGGCTTGCCCGCCCGCACATGCGCGTTCAGTGCGTCATTGAGCTGCGTTCCCTTCCAGAAACGGATGTAACGCGCCTGGTCACCGCCGGCGATGAAGATCGCGTCGGCGCCACGCACCACGCGCAACACCTCCGGATCATCGGCGGCGGCGCGATTGTCGAACACCAGCGTCTGCACCGCGGTCACACCGCCGACGTCGTTGAATAGTTCCTTCTGCAACTCATCGTCGCCGGAGGCCCGCAGGATCACCACCCGCCCATGGCCGGCACGCTCGACCCACCAGTGAAATGCCTCCGGCGCCCAGTCGCCGCCGCCCATCAGCAGCATCGCTGCCTCCGTCTTGCCCGGGCGCGGCGCGTCGAGGTTGCCGATCTCGTAATAGCGGTAACCGTTCTGCGATGCAGCACCGGCCTGTGCCACGGCGGTACCGGCGATGCCCAGCGCCAACAGCACCAGCGCCAGCCGCCCAAGGCAGAAATTCACGCGTTTCATCCCCATCATCCACCGATCGCATGTAATCGCTTTCAGGCGTAATGCCAGACTTTACGGCAGTGGTCAAGCATGTAAAAAAGGTGTTAGATGCAGGAACCCCATTCACAGTTTCTGACAGGGGTAGGCGGCATTTCCTGACAGGAACTGCCGGGGGGATTTCCAGAACACTTTTCATCAGAGAGCTGATTCATGCGTAAGCACGCAATGGTGTGTTCGATACAGCTGGCCCTGCTCGCCATGACCGCACCGGCCATGGCCCAAACCACTTCGGGGAGCCAGCCCCAACAACTGGATACCGTGCAGGTCACCGGTTCGCGCATCCCGCGCGCACAGGTGGAGGGGCCCGCACCCATCAGTGTCATCAATGCCGAACAGATCAAGGCCGCCGGCCTGACCTCGGTACCCGATGTACTTCGCGCGCTCAGCCAGAACAACGGCTACACGCAGGGACAGCAGAACACCACCGGCGCACAGTCCACGCCCGGCGCACAGGCCGTGGACCTGCGCGGACTCGGACCGAATCACACGCTGGTGCTGATCAACGGCCGCCGCATCGCCGACTTCCCCCTCCCGCTCAACGGCAAGAGCAACTTCACCGACGTCGGCAACATTCCGCTGGGAATGATCGACCGCATCGAAGTGCTCACCGGCAGCGCCTCGGCCGTGTACGGCTCCGACGCGATGGCTGGCGTGATCAACTTCATCCTGAAGAAATCCACCGATGGCACCACCATCGACTACCGCTACGGCGACACCAGTCGCGGCGGCGGTGAATCGCATGACCTGACCCTGACGACCGGCTTTGACCGCGGCAACTTCACCGGCATCGTCGGCGTGGAACTGATCAACAAGCGTCCGCTGTGGGGCAGCGATCGCAAGGCCCAGGATTCCACGTTCGACGGCCCGACCGAGCGCAGCCGGCTGCCGCACCTGGTGGCCCGCCGCTATGACGTGGACGATGACGTGGCGATGGACCCGGAAGGCGCATGCGCGAACCTGGGGGCGCTCAACGGCGGCAGCACCACGCTGGCCGCCGACCGCTATGGCGAGCCGTACTGCGGCAGCGACCGCGTCGTCGGCTATCGCACCATCGTCAACGAGCGCAAGGGCGCCACCGCCTACGGTTCGTTCGAGTACCGCTTCAACGACGCGCTGTCGTGGTTCGCCGATGTCCAGCTGGGCCACCAGAAGGTCAAGCTGATGACCGGCAACGGCGGCAACAATGCGGTCAGCGACAACATGGGCTGGGAGTTCCACGACCCCGCCTCGACCGACAACAACGACAAGGTGTTCTACAACGCCGGCACCGGCCACTACGAGATCTGGCAGCGGCAGTTCAGCCCCGAGGAAGTCGGCGGCCTGGGCAACCGCATGAACACCACCACCCAGAAGACACTGGCGGTGACCACCGGCCTGAAGGGCATGTTCGGCGAGAACTGGAACTGGGAAGCGGCCTACAACCATTCCCAGTACAAGGCCGACGTGAAGATGCCGCGCATCAAGGCCGACGCCGCCAACCGCTTCTTCCTGGGCGAACGCCTGGGTTACGACGCCGATGGCTATGCGATCTACAACCCCGATCCGGCCCGCCTGTACACCCCGCTGACGGCGGCGCAGTTTGCCTCGTTCGCCGCCATGTCCACCTTCCGCCCCGAGGCGAAGAACGACAACGTCAGCTTCACCGCCGACAATGGCTCGCTGTTCTCGTTGCCGGCCGGTGACGTGGGCTTTGCCGGCGTCATCGAGTACGGCCGCCAGTCGTATGCGATCAATCCCGATCCGCTGGCATTGACCGCCGATGCCTACTACGGCCCGCAGTACGGCGATGGCGATGGCAGCCGCAACCGCTGGAGCGCGGCGGGCGAACTGCGCGTGCCGGTGACCTCGAACCTGGAAGCCAGCCTGGCCGGCCGCTATGACCGCTACAGCTTCGGCAACCGTAACCCCGGCAAGTTCACCTACAGCGCCGGCCTGGAATGGCGTCCGTTCGACACCCTGCTGGTGCGCGGTTCGTACGGCACTGGCTTCCGCGCGCCGGACATGCACTACCTGTTCGCCGGCGATGATTTCTACCGCAAGGTTTCCACCGATTACTACCAGTGCCGTACCGATGAACCCGGCTTCAACAACGGCAAGTGCTACGACGAGGGCGACTGGGACACCAACACCCTCGACGTCTATGCCGGCAACGAAGAGCTGGACGTGGAGACCAGCAAGTCGTTCACGGCTGGCTTCGTGTGGTCGCCGATCGACGGCCTGGACCTGGCGGTGGACTATTACAAGATCAAGGTGATGAACCAGGTGCAGTCGCAGGACCGCGAGGTGCTGCGCATCACCGAAGCCAACTGCCGGCTGGGCGTGACCGACAGCGGTGCGGCGGTGGACATCAACTCGCCGACCTGCGTCGATGCGCTGGCCCGTGTCATCCGGGACGCCGACGGCACCATCACCAGCGTCCACTTCGCGCCGATCAACATCGCCCGCGAGGAGACCTCGGGCGTGGACGTGACCGCCAACTACCGCCTGCCAACCACCCGCATCGGCAACTTCAACCTCAGCGGCAGCTACACCTGGGCACGCAACCACACCCGCCAGCAGTATCCCGGCGACCCGACCGAGGACATGCTGGCCGTCACCTTCGTCGACACCACCATGCCGCGCGTGAAGTCCAACCTGGGCGTGAGCTGGGACCGTGACCAGTGGGGTGCCAGCCTGTTCGGCAACTACCTGGGCCGCGTCGCCAACTACGACAACGACGCGTGGACCGAGGCCACCTGGCGCTTCAACGCCGCCGCACGGTATGACATCACCGACCACCTGCGGGTGTCGCTGACGGTCAACAACCTGTTCGACAAGATGCCGCCGAAGGATGCCACCTGGGCTGCCTATCCGTATTACAACACCTCGTGGTTCGACACCATCGGCCGCAGCTACTTCGTGCAGGTGACCTGGAAGCTGGGCGGCAAGCCGCTGTGATCATCGACTGACCTGCCGTACCCGAAGCCCGCCGCAAGGCGGGCTTCGTTTTTCCGCCATCCACCGGCGCCTCCTGTTCTCGGATGGCAATTTAGGAATCCACTGATGTGCGCGTCAGTGGCCGCTCCCTAGCATGCAGCGATGCACCGCCTTCTTCCCCGGCGTCATGCCATGGACGCCCCCGTGGTCGCCGCCAGCGTCCTGCTGCGCGCACTCTCGCTGTGTGTGCTGTTGTGCCTGCTCGGAACCGCCGTCTTCTACCTGTTGGGCCAGCTGGACGAAGCAGTGTCGCAGCACCGTCGCGACATGAACGCCCGCGCCTACCGCACCCAGCTCTACTTCGACCAACGCGAAGCGTTGCTGAACTACCTGGCCGATTCGGTCGTGCAGGTGCCCTTGCGGGAGGACGCTCCCCTCCCGGTGATCGAAGGCGCGGTCCGGCACCTGCCGCTGGGCCAGGTTGGCAGCCGCCAGCAGTTGCAGCTGCTGCTGCCCGCGCGGGCCGAGCGCACCTTGCGGGAACTTGGGGTGCGGCTGATCCACGTGGGCCCGGGCACTGATGCCTCCGGGCGCTGGCTCTCCCCGATCAACACCGAAACCGCAGGCGCCCCCATCGGCGTGGATGCAACCCTCCTGCGCCTGCATGCCGCGCCCGGGCAGAGCCCGCCACAGGTGCAATGGCTGGCCTCGCCCCAGGCGCCCGGTACGATCCACCTCTATCGCGCCATCGATGATGCCGCCGTACCGCAGCACTGGCTGGTACTGGCGCTGGATGCCGCAGCATCCGCCGCCGTCATCGGTTGCGGCACCACCAGCGCCTGCGCGCTGCTCGATGCCAGTGGACAGCCGGTGCCTCCTGCAAACCCTGGCAAGGGAGCGCCGCCCTCCCCATGGCTGCGCGAACTGCAGGGCGATCGCTTCGGCTTCGCATGGCTGCACGGGCTGTCATTGCTGAAAGGGATCGGCCAGGACGACTGGCGATTGGTACAGCATGTCCGTCCAGCGCGGCTGCTGAAGGACATCGGCCTGCCCCTGGTGGTGACCCTGCTGCTGTGCGCGGCGGCGGCCGTCACCCTGCGCGCACTGACGCTGAAGCTTGACCGCCAGATCATCGGCCCGGCACGTGACCAGCACCGGCAGCTGTTGGAGAGTTTCCATTTCGGCAGCACGGTCGTGGAGATGGCGCCGGTCGGCATCTGCGTGCTGCGCTGCCACGATGGCCAGATCATGCTGGAGAACCAACTGGCACGCGACTGGTTGGGCGCAGACCACCGCGGCGAGGACTGGAATGCGGCGTGGCGCAACATCGCCCGCAGCAGCCATGCGTCCACCGCGGCCCGGCAGGCGCGCGACTTCACCACCCACGATGGCCGCGAGCTGCAGGTGCTGTACAGCGCCACCCGCTACCACAATGAAGACGTACTGCTGTGCGTGTTCAACGACATCAGCCGCCACCGCCAGATCCAGGCCGCGCTGGCCAACGCAAAGTTGGCCGCCGACAACGCCAGCAAGGCCAAGAGCGCATTCGTGGCGACGATGAGCCATGAGATCCGCACGCCGCTGCATGGCCTGCTTGGCACACTGGAACTGCTTGCCGGCACCTCGCTGGATCCACGGCAGGCACGCCTGCTGGAAACCCTGCAGCAGTCCTCGGCGGTCCTGCTGCAGCTGATCAGCAACGTACTGGACGTCTCGCGGATCGAATCAGGACAGCTCGGCATCCGTCCGGCGCCGTTCTGCCCGCTGGACCTGGCCGAGACGACGCTGCGCGGCTATGCCGATGCAGCGCTGCGCAAGCAGCTGCAGATCATGGTCTGCACCGACCCGACCCTGCCGATGCATGTCACCGGCGACGCCGATCGCATCCGCCAGATCCTGGGCAACCTGCTGAGCAATGCGATCAAGTTCACCGACAGCGGGCGGATCGTGATGCGGGTCTGGCCCGAGCAGGACGAGGCCGGCACGCAGCGCATCTGCTGGCAGGTCACCGACACCGGCGTGGGCATCCCCGTAGCGGCCCAGGCACGCCTGTTCAAGCCGTTCCAGCAGGTCGAAGGCCAGCATCGCGCGGAGGGCAGCGGGCTGGGGCTGTCGATCAGTCGCCATCTGGTCGAACAGATGCACGGCGAGCTGCAACTGGTCAGCGCCCCCGGATTGGGCAGCAGCTTCACCATCCGCCTGCCGTTGCCCAGCGCCGCGGAAGAGGACGGGAACACGCCGCGCCTGCTCGCCGAACCGGTGGTGTATGTGCGCTGCCCGGTGCTGGAGCTGACCGAGAGCGCCTGCCAATGGCTGCAACGGTGGGGCGCCACGGCGCGACCATGGCCGGGACTGATGCAGGCCATTGAACCTGGCGCCATCCTGGTGGACAGCGATCCCGGCGGTGCGGCGCCCCTGTCCTGGTCCGGCCCGCGCGTGGTCACCACGCCCGATGCCGGTGATCAGCCCATCGCTCATCCGGCGCGGCCGGACGAACGCATCGTCAGCCTCTTCAGCATCCGCGCCATCGCCGCCGGCGTGGCACAACTGCAGCAGGGGGTGCTGTTGCCTGCGCCCACCGCTGCTTCCCGTCATGGACATGCCCTCGGGTTGCAGGTGCTGGTGGTCGAGGACAACCCTATCAATCGCTTGCTGCTCCAGGAGCAGCTCGAAGCGCTCGGCTGCCAGCCGACCCTGGCCGCCGATGGCTGCGAGGCATTGGCCTGCTGCCGCGCACGCGACTTCGACGTGATCCTGAGCGACATCAACATGCCGCGGATCGACGGCTACGCACTGGCGCGTCGCCTGCGCGCGGTCGGCATCTCGACGCCGATCATCGGCGCCACCGCCAACGCCACGCCCGAGGTCCGCGTGCTCTGCCACGAGGCGGGCATGGACGACTGCCTGTTCAAGCCCATCACCCTGCAAGCCTTGCAGGCGAAGCTGGTGACGCTTGGCCTGCCCGCCCGGCCTGCGGTGCAGGAACCCGCCCTCACGCCTGCTTCCTGCACGGCCACGGAGGCGTTGCAGGTGCCAGCGGACGTACTGCAGGTGTTCCTCGACACGATGCATTCGGACATCAGCCAACTGGGTGTGGCGATGGCCGATGCCGAGCGCCCGCTGGCCTCGCAGTTGCTGCATCGGATCCGTGGCGCGCTGGTGGTGGTCTCGGCCGTTGGCCTGGCCGATGCCGCCCAGCTCGCCGAGCAGCAGGTGGCCGGTGCTGCGCCCTGGGCCGATGCCATCGATTCAACCAACACATTCGTCTTCCGGCTGGAGGGCGCGCTGCGCCAGCTGGAGACGGCCGGCCCGGTAGCGTCGCCACCTGCGCCGATGCCCGCAGCAGGGACGGAGGACGCTGATGCACGCAACCGTAGTGATCGCTGACGATCACCCGATCGTCCTGGCCGGCATCCGCCACGCCATCGAGCGCGACCCCCGGCTGGAAGTGGTCGGCCAGGCGCAGGACCCCTCCTCGCTGGTGGCGCTGATGCATGCGCATGCCCCTGACATCGTCATCACCGACTACAACATGCCGGGTAACGACGCACTGGGCGATGGCATCAAGCTGGTCTCCTATCTGCTGCGGCATTTCCCGCACAGCCGCCTGCTGGTGCTGACCATGGTGTCCAACCCGTCGATCATCGCTGCGATGTATCGCGCCGGTGCCGGTGGCGTGGTGCGGAAAAGCGGTGACTCCGCCGAACTGGGGCTCGCGCTGTCCGCGCTGCTGGCGCGCCGTATCTACCGGCCGGTGGAGCAGACATGGGCTGAGCGCGCCGCGGTATCCATGACGCCCACCGCGCGGTTGTCGCCACGCGAGTTCGAAGTGCTGCGCCTGTTCGCCAACGGCCGCTCGGTGGGAGATATCGCGCGCCTGCTCAGCCGCAGCATCAAGACGGTCAGCACGCAGAAAGTCAGCGCCATGCGCAAGCTGGGCACGCGCACCGACCAGGAACTGATCTCGTTCTGCCTGGCGTCGGATCTGTTCCGGTAATCGCCGTCTGCGTCGTCGCGTACCAGGCGGGAACCTGCCGCTGATCACGGCGTGGACGCTGCCTTGCCGGGGGAAACCGTGGTGCGCATGCAGTTTTCCACATGGCATGTGGAGAGTGATGGGAGAAGCGTGTGGATAACCGCGTGCAGCCCCTGCGCTGCAAGGGTTTCGAAAGCGTGATCATATTTTCGCCAGCGTGCAATCCCGGCACCGGCAGCGAGCGCCTCCTCCCCCGCCCTCCCTTTGGCTTCGCCAGAGAGAGGGGATGGATGCCAGCACTCGGACGGTTTTCCACACCCCATGTGGAAAGCGATGGGAGAAGCATGTGGATAAGTGCTTGCAGCCCTTGCGCGACAAGGCGCTTCAACCACTGGTCAATAATTCGCCATATCGTGCGCGGGCAGCATCGGGCAGAAACAACAAGGCCCCGCGGTGCGGGGCCTTGTGATGCGGCAACGTCCGCGAATCAGACGTTGAAGCGGAAATGCAGGATGTCGCCTTCCTGCACGCGGTATTCCTTGCCTTCCAGACGCAGGCGGCCGGCTTCCTTGGCACCGGCTTCGCCGCGGTACTTGATGAAGTCGGCGTAGGAAATGGTTTCCGCGCGGATGAAGCCCTTTTCGAAGTCGGTGTGGATCACCGCCGCGGCCTGCGGTGCGGTGGCGCCCTTGCGCACGGTCCAGGCACGGACTTCCTTCACGCCAGCGGTGAAGTAGGTCTGCAGGCCCAGCAGGTTGTAGGCGGCGCGGATCACGCGATTCAGGCCCGGCTCTTCCAGGCCCAGGTCGGCCAGGAAGGTGTCACGGTCTTCGTCGTCCAGCTGCGACAGCTCTTCCTCGATGGCCGCCGACACCGGCACCACTTCGGCACCTTCGGTGGCGGCACGCGCACGCACGGCCTCCAGGTGCGGGTTGTTGTCGAAGCCATCCTCCAGCACGTTGGCGATGTACATCACCGGCTTGAGGGTGAGCAGGAACAGGTCGCGCACCAGCGCCTTTTCTTCATCGTCCAGGCCGACGCTGCGGCCGGACTTGCCGTCGGACAGCGCCGCCTGCAGCTTGGCCAGCACCGGCTTGCGCGCGGTCGCTTCCTTGTCGCCGCCCTTGGCGGCACGCTCGGCGCGGTTGAGCGCCTTTTCGACGCTGTCCAGGTCGGCCAGCGCCAGTTCCAGGTCGATGGTGTCGATGTCGGCGATCGGATCGACGCGGCCGGCGACGTGGATGATGTCGGTGTGCTCGAAGCAACGCACCACGTGGGTGATCGCGTCCACTTCGCGGATGTGGGCCAGGAACTTGTTGCCCAGGCCTTCACCGCTGGCGGCACCGGCCACCAGGCCGGCGATGTCGACGAACTCAACCGCGGTCGGCACGACCTTCTGCGGGTTGATGATGCCGGCCAGTTCGTTCAGACGCTGATCCGGTACCGGCACGATGCCGACGTTCGGTTCGATCGTGCAGAACGGGAAATTGGCCGCGGCGATGCCCGCCTTGGTCAGTGCATTGAACAGGGTCGACTTGCCGACGTTGGGCAGACCGACGATGCCGCATTTGATACCCATGCTAACTCCACGATTCGAGATTCCGGCTTGCGCTCTCCCGCGGGTCATCGCCCGGGAAACCGCAAGCCGCAATCATGGCCGGGCGGTATGCAACCGCTTCATGGCCTCATTGAAATCCCCTGCCACCGCCAACGGCATCACGTCGATGGCCGCATCGATGGCCTGGTCCATCAGCACCGCATCCTGCGGCGACGGGCGGTTCAACACCCAGCCCACCACGCGGTCCTTGTGGCCGGGATGGCCGATGCCCAGGCGCAGGCGATGGAACTTGCCGTGACCGAGCAGGCGGATGGTGTCACGCAGGCCGTTCTGGCCACCGTGGCCGCCATCGAACTTGAGCCGTGCCACGCCGGGCGGCATGTCCAGTTCATCGTGCGCGACCAGGGTCTGTTCGGGCTCGATCTTCCAGAAGCGCTGCGCGGCGGTGATCGACTTGCCGGAAAGATTCATGAACGTCGACGGCTTGAGCAGCCAGACCGACTGGCCACCGATCTCGACCTTGGCCACTTCGCCGAACAACTTGCTTTCCAGCGTCCAGCGCGCGCCCTGCCGCTGTGCCAGGGCCTCTACGAAATGAAACCCGGCATTGTGCCGGGTCCGGGCGTGCTCGGGGCCGGGGTTACCCAGGCCGACGATCAATCGCAATCCAGTCATCTGTACGAATCGTCTGCCTGGCCCGCCCCGAAGGGCGGACCGGGCATTGCCGATTACTCGGCCGATGCTTCTTCAGCGCCGGCGGTCTTGGCGATGACCACGGCGTCGTCGTGGCTCTTGCCCAGCTTCAGCGCCGGGATTTCCACACCGGCCGGCAGCTTCAGGCCCGACAGGTAGATGATGTCGCCAGCCTTCAGCTCGCCCAGGTCGACTTCGATCGACTGCGGCAGGTCCTTCGGCAAGCAGGCGATGCTCACTTCCTTCAGCTCGTGGGTGACCAGCACGTCGGCGGACTTGCCGGCCGGCGAGGTGTCTTCGTTGATGAAGGTCAGCGGCACCGAGGCGTGCAGCACTTCGTTGTCGTTCACGCGCTGGAAGTCCAGGTGCATGACCAGCTGCTTGTACGGGTGACGCTGCATGTCACGCAGCAGCACCTTGTGGATGGTGCCGTCGAGGTTCAGGTCGATGATCGACGAGTAGAACCAATCGTTGAACTGGGCCAGCCAGATTTCGTTGTGGTTGAACTGAACCTTCACCGGCTCGCGATCACCACCGTAAACGATGCCCGGCACCACGCCAGCGTGACGCAGGCGGCGGCTCGCACCCTGACCTTGCACGTCACGACGGGCGACCTTGATTTCGTGAGACTTTGCCATTGTTGACTACTCTAGGTTGATGCACCGCCTCGCGGCGCTGCGTAAAGACTCTTCCGCGACCAGAAGAGCCTGTTGTGATCCCCGGCGGGTGCCAGGGACCGGAAAATCAATCCACGTACATCGAGCTGACCGACTCACCGAAGGCGATGCGGCGCATCGTCTCGGCCAGCATCTCGGCCACGCTGATCTGGCGGATCTTGGGACAGACGCGGGCCACTTCGGACAGCGGGATCGTGTCGGTCACCACCAGCTCGTCGAGCTGGGAGTTGTTCAGGTTGTCCACCGCCGGGCCGGAGAGCACGGCGTGGGTGCAGTACGCGGCGACCTTCAGCGCGCCACGCGCCTTGAGGGCGGCAGCGGCGGCGCACAGGGTGCCGGCGGTGTCGACGATGTCGTCGACCATCACGCAGGTCTTGCCCTCGACGTCACCGATGATGTTCATCACGGTGGCGACGTTGGCACGCGGACGGCGCTTGTCGATGATGGCCAGGTCGGCATCATCCAGGCGCTTTGCCACGGCGCGGGCGCGTACCACGCCGCCGACGTCCGGGCTGACCACGATCAGGTTGTCGGTGCCGTAGGCGCGCCAGATGTCGGCGAGCAGCAGCGGCGAGGCGTACACGTTGTCCACGGGCATGTCGAAGAAGCCCTGGATCTGGTCGGCGTGCAGGTCGACCGTGAGGATCTGGTCGGTGTTCACGGCCGAGAACATCTTGGCGGCGACCTTGGCGGTGATCGGCACGCGCGAGGAACGCATGCGGCGATCCTGGCGGGCGTAGCCGAAGTACGGCACCACCGCGGTGACGGAGGCGGCGCTCGCGCGCTTGAGCGCGTCGATGATCACCAGCAGTTCCATCAGGTTTTCCGCGCTCGGCGCGCTGGTCGGCTGCACCACGAACACGTCCTGCTTGCGGACGTTCTCCTGTATCTCGACCTGCACTTCACCGTCGGAGAACTTCGACACCAGGGCCTTGCCCGGGCGGACCCCCAGCTCCTTGCAGATGCTTTGCGCAAGGCGCTTGTTGGCATTGCCGGAAAAGACCAGCAGGTTCGGGGAGTCTTGCATGACAGCTCTCTCGGGCGGGGGACGAGTAGCGGAAGGATCGGCGGGTTACTGCAGAGATGATGCGTGTTCCGGGGCGCGCACATCCGTTGCGCTTACAACCACAGGGAAAGGAATGGCAGGGGCGGTAGGATTCGAACCTACGAATGCCAGGATCAAAACCTGGTGCCTTGGGCCTCTTGGCGACGCCCCTGCATCAAACTATTCCCGTCGTCTCCAGCGCATCGAGCAGTGGCGAGTGGTCAACACCCGCGGCCACCCAAGCCCGCAGTTCCTTCGGCAACTCCGCCAATGCCTGCTCTGCGGCAGCGCGCGTGGCGAACTCGACGAAACAACCGCTTCCCGACCCCGTGAGCCGTGCCCGACCGATACCTGACAGGGCCTGGAACGCCGCCTCGATGGCAGGTTCCCGACGCCGCAGCACCGGTTCGAACGCATTCCCGAGGACGGTCCCGGAAGCGAAGTCCGCTATTTTCACGGGCGCGGCATCCCGCGTCAAATCCGGCGAACGGAAAAGTTCAGCCGTGGGCACGTGAACCCCCGGATCGGCCAGCACGTACCAGGCCTGCGGCAGCCGGATCGGCAGCAGCTCCTCGCCCACGCCCTCGGCCCAGGCGCTGCGGCCGCGCACGAACACGGGTACGTCAGCACCCAGCGCCAGACCGAGGGTGGCCAGCGCATCCTCGTCCAGCCCCGTGCCCCACAGCGCATTCAGGGCGACCAGGACCGTAGCGGCATCGGATGAGCCACCGCCGAACCCACCGCCCGCAGGAATACGCTTTTCAACGCGGATATCGACACCTTTGGCGCAATTGGCGGCATTTTTAAGCGCGAGCGCCGCGCGCACCACCAGATCATCGGCCTCGGCCACACCCGGCACCGAGGGCCCCTCGCGGTGAACCTGACCATCTTCACGCACGCGCAGGCCGATGCGGTCACCCCAGTCCAGCAGCCGGAACACGGTCTGCAGCACGTGGTAACCGTCGGGGCGGCGCCCGGTGATGTGAAGAAACAGGTTCAGCTTGGCCGGGGCCGGCCAGAACGACCAGCCTGCGGCATCGGGAGGAAGGCTCATGGTGCGCCGATGCTCCATTCATCGACGATCAGACGCACCTTGGCGTCGCCATTGACCGCTTCGATGCGGCGCGGCAGTGCAGGCCGGCCGGCTTCGGCCGGGTACCAGTCCAGGTAGTCGACCTGCCAGCCCTGTTGTCGCAGCACGCGCGGACGCCCTTCGGCATCGAACCCCAGGTGTTCCGGGGCGATGGCCCCTTGTGCAGGCAAACCACGCACCCAGTCCGGCAACTGCTCGACCGGGATCTCCCAGCCGGTCGCCTCGGCCAGCACCTGGCCGGCGTCGTCACCACTGCGCGGACCACCGTCCAGCCCTTCCAGGCGGGCCGGCTGCCCGTCACCGCCGCTCAGCTGCCAGCTCTGCCGGGTCACCGGCGCGGCGAGGCTGATCTGGTAACCGCCCCCCTGCTGCTGCCAGTCGATCCGACCATTGCCGCCGTTACGGCCCTTGCTGATCGCCACGCGCCCCTGGAACGCCCAGGCTGGCTGCGCGCGCAGCGCGTCGCGCCGGACCTGCTCGGCGGCCTGTGCCTGCGCCGATACCTCGGCCACTTCCGGCGTGACCGGCGATGCCTGCCGCGTTGAAACCGAGCCACAGGCGCTGAGCACCCCGGCCATCACCAGCACCCACGGCGCCCGCCACGTCATCTGATTCATACACCCAGTTTCTCGATCGCGCGCAGCAGCGCGCGGTTGTCCGGATCCAGTTTGCGGGCCTCGTCGAAGAAGCGCCGCGCCTCTTCCTTCTGCCCCGTCACCCACAGCACTTCACCCACGTGCGCGGCCACTTCCGGATCCTTGGTCAGGCTCCAGGCGCGGCGCAGCTGCACCAGGGCCTCTTCGTTGCGCCCCAGCCGGTACAGCACCCAGCCATAGCTGTCGATGATGGCCGAGTTGTCCGGCTCGGCGACGCGCGCACGCTCGATCAGCTCCAGCGCCTCCTGATAGCGATGGGTGCGATCGGCCAGGGTGTAGCCCAGTGCATTGAGCGCAGCCACGCTTTCCGGCTCGGCGACCAGAATCTTGCGCAGGTCCGCCTCGGCGCGCGGCACGTCGTCCTTGCGCTCCCAGGCCAATGCACGCGCATACAGCAGCGCGCTGTCGTCCGGGTAGGCGGACAGACCGCGGGTCAGCACATCCACCTCGGCGGCGCTGTCGCCGTCACGCTGTTGCAGGTCCGATTCGAGCAGGTAGGCGTCCCGGCGAACGTCATCGTCGACGGAAGCATCACCCTGCACCTCATGCACTTCCTTGAAGGCCTGGACCTTCTCGCCCATCAGGTGCAGCGCGTTGACCGCGCGCAGCTGCGCCTCGCCACGCTGGTCGCCGCCGGGCACGCCGTGGTACCAGTCCACCGCCTCCTGGTACCGCTTGAGGTATTCGGCGATCTTGCCCAGCAGCAGGCGCTGCTCCGGGTCCGGCTTGCTGGCCTTGGCCGAGATGTCCTCGTACAGCGCGAGCAGCGCGGCATCGTCCTTCTGCTTGGCCATCAGCGAGGCACGCATGCCCCAGCTGTGCAGGTCCTGCTCGCCCCGCGCCAGCACCTGTTCGGCGGCCTTGGGCTCGCCGAGCGCGTCGTAGGCGATGGCCAGCGCATTGCGCAGCTCGACGTCGGCCGCGGCCTTGGGCTCGATGTCCTTGAGCAGCGCCAGCGCCTCCTCCTTCTTGCCCGCCTGGTTCAACTGCGTGGCGTGCAGCAGCACCACCCGCGGCTCCTCGGGGAAGCGCCTGACCACTTCGCCCACCATCCGCTGGGCCAGCTCCGGGCGCTCCATGCGCAGCGCCAGGCGGCCGAACTCCTGCCAGGCCTCCAGGTCCTCGGGAATCGCATTGGCATCGATCAGCATGCCCAGCACCTGCGCCGGCACCGCCGGGTCACGCCCACCGGTGGCCAGCGCCAACAGGGCGTTGCGCCAGGCGTTCGGCTCGGGGGAACGCAGCACCACCAGCAGTTCCTTGCGCGCGGTTTCGACATCGCCCTTGCGCATGGCCAGCGAGGCCCGGGTGGCACGTACCGCGATCGCGCCCGGATCACGCTGCGCCCACAGCGCCAGCGCCTGGGTGGCGCGCTCGTCGTCACCGGCCAGCATGGCGATGCGGGTGGCCCGTTCAGCCAGCCCCACGTCGCCGCGCGCCTCCTGCGCGGCCTGCAGGTACCAGCGGGCGGCATCGGGCAACTTGCCGGCCTGCAAGGAAAATTCACCGGCAAGGACTGGTGTCAGCGGCGGCGCGGCTTCGGCCGCCGGCCGCGCCTGGGCGGCCTTGGCCGGGGCCGCCGACAGCGGGAAAACCGGCAGGGAAAGCAACAGAACGGTGCATATGCGATGGAATACGGGCATCTGGCGCAACCGGGCCGTAAAATGGCGGCCTTCAACAGCCAGCAGCTTATCGCAAGCAACTGAACAGATGACCCTCTGGGTGCTCGGACTGAATCACCACACTGCGCCGGTGGAACTGCGCGAACGCGCCGCCTTCGGTGGCGACGTGCTGCCGCGCGCGATGGATTCATTGCGCCAGAGCCCGCAGCTGTCCGAGGCGGTCCTGCTGTCCACCTGCAACCGCACCGAGCTGTACGCGGTGGCCGAGGATGGCCAGGCCCTGCAGCAGTGGCTGGAGCAGCATGCCGGCGACCTGCAGGGCTACCTGTACCAGCACGCCGACGGCGAAGCGGTGCGCCACCTGTTCCGCGTCGCCACCGGGTTGGACTCGATGGTGCTCGGCGAGCCGCAGATCCTGGGCCAGGTGAAGGACGCCTGGTCGCTGGCCCACGACAGCGGCGCCATCGGCCACCAGCTGGACAAGCTGTTCCAGCAGACCTTCTCCGTGGCCAAGCGCGCACGCACCGATACCCGCGTGGGCGCCAACCCCATCTCGGTGGCTTCCACCGCGGTACGGCTGGCGCAGGACTCGTTCGCACGCATGGACGAATCCACCGTGCTGCTGGTCGGCGCCGGCGAGACCATCGAGCTGGCCGCCAAGCACCTGGGCGAAGCCCGGGTGAAGCGCCTGCTGATCGCCAACCGCACCCTGGCCCATGCGCAGGACCTGGCCACCCGCCACGGTGGCGTGGCGTTGCCGCTGACCGAGCTGGAACGCCATCTGGGCGAGGCGGACGTGGTGTTCTCCGCCACCGCCGCGCGCGAGCCGGTGATCCTGCACCGCCAGGTCGCCAGCGCCCTGCGCAGCCGCAAGCACAAGCCGATGCTGTTGTTCGACCTGGCGGTACCACGCGACATCGAGGCCGAGGTGGGCACGCTGTCCGACGCCTACCTGTACACGGTCGATGACATGGAGCGTGCCGTCGAGGAAAACCGCCGCAGCCGCCGTGAGGCCGCCGCCGAGGCCGAGGCGATCATCGACCTGCAGGTCTCGCGCTACCAGGACAACCTGCGCGCGGCCAGCCTGCAGGCCCCGATGCGCCAGCTGCGCGCCTTCGGCGAGGCCACCCGCGCCGAACTGCTGGCCAAGGCCCGGCAGCAGCTGGCCCATGGCAAAGAGGCCGATGAAGTCCTGGAGCAACTGGCGCACGGCCTGACCAACCGCCTGCTGCACCCGCCCACCGCGGCGCTTCGCCAGGCCGCGCTGGAAGGCGATACTGACCTTACCCGCGCCGCCGAGCGCCTGTTCCCGGCCACGCCCGGGTACCACCACCCCGTAGCGAGAACCGATGACGCCGACCCTGCGCCGTAAGTTGCTGGCCCTGGCCGAGCGCCGTGAAGAACTGGAACGTCTGCTGGCCGACCCTTCCGTGGTCGCCGACAACGAACGCTTCCGCAATTTCTCCCGCGAGTTCGCACAACTGGAGCCGGTGGCCAACGCGCTGGCCGAGGAGTCGCGCGCCAAGGCCGACCTGGCCTCGGCCGAGGCCATGCGCGGCGACCCGGAACTGCGCGAGCTGGCCGAGGAGGAAATCAACGCTGCCCAGCAGCGCCTGCACGCCCTGGACGAGAAACTGGCGCTGCTGCTGGTGCCGCGCGACCCACGCGATGAAGGCAACCTGTTCCTGGAAGTGCGCGCCGGCACCGGTGGCGACGAGGCGGCGATCTTCGCCGGCGACCTGTTCCGCATGTACGCCCGCTACGCCGAGCGGCAGGGCTGGAAGGTGGAGATCGAGTCGGACAACCCCGGTGAGCATGGTGGCTACAAGGAAGTGGTGGCACGCGTGGTCGGCCGCGGCGCCTACTCGCGGCTGAAGTTCGAATCCGGCACGCACCGCGTGCAGCGCGTGCCTGCCACCGAATCGCAGGGGCGCATCCATACCTCGGCGGCGACGGTGGCGATCATCCCCGAAGCCGACGACGTGGAAGACATCACCCTCAACCCGGCCGACCTGAAGGTGGACACGTTCCGCTCCTCGGGCGCCGGCGGCCAGCACGTCAACAAGACCGAATCGGCGATCCGCATCACCCACGTCCCGAGCGGCGTGGTGGTCGAATGCCAGACCGAGCGCAGCCAGCACGCCAACCGCGACAAGGCGATGAAGCGACTGAAGGCGCAGCTGCTGGACGCCGAGCGCAGCAAACAGGCCGCGGCGCAGGCGGAAAGCCGACGCCTGCAGGTCGGCAGCGGGGACCGCAGCCAGCGCATCCGCACCTACAACTTCCCGCAGGGCCGCATCACCGACCACCGCGTGGAAGGGCTGACGCTATACGACCTGCCCAACATCATCGAAGGCGAGTTGGATGCGTTGGTGAGCCGCCTGCAGCACGAGCACCAGGTGGACGAGCTGGCGCGGTTGGCCGAAGGCAGCTGAGGCCTTGTTCTACAGCCTCGCGTGAGGCTGCGGGGAAGGTTTCGAAGCAAACGCGGAACACCCCTCCCAAACCCTCCCCTTCGCTACGCGAAAGGGAGGGGGCCGACGCGTCGACTGCCGGCTGGCTTCCCGCTGTTGCTGTTGCTCTGCCCCCTCTCCCGCACGCGGGATGGCTGGGGTGAGGGCAGCCTTTGCTTCAAAGCCTCCTTCACTGCGCCAAACGATGGAGATCGAACAGCAACGCGCGGGTGACCTTCTTGCACGACCCGGGCGACCCAAGCAAAAACCACGCAGGCACGGCAGAATCCCCTGCAGTACCGTCCGTCGCCGTTGATCCCATGTCCCACGCTTCCAGCGAACGCGCGCAACTGCGCGCCGCCGTCACCCGCCAACCCGCGGACTTCATTGCCTGGGTCATGCTGGCCGATGCCGAACTCGGTGCCGGTGACATCCAGGCCGGCGAGCAGGCCGCGCAACGTGCCCTGCGCCTGCGACCGGACCACCCCGAAGCCCTCGCCCGCCTCGGCCGTGCGCGCTGGATGCAGAACCAGCATCAACAGGCGGCCGAACTACTGCAGCGCGCCTGCCAGCTCGCCCCGCACCATCCGGGCATGGCGCTGTGGCTGGGCCATGTCCTTGAGGATGCCAACCAGCCGGAGGCTGCCGCCGAGGCGTATCGGCGCGCACACGCGCTCGCCCCCGACGAGCCCTACATGGCAGCACAGTTGTTGAACTGGCAACGCCGCCTGTGTGATTGGCGCAACCTCGACGCGCTGTCACGCCAGGTGCGTGATGCGGTCGCACACGGCAACCCCGCCGTCGAGCCATTCGCCTTCCTCAGCGAGGACGCCAGCCCCGCCGAACAGCTGGCCTGCGCGCGCCAACGCGCACAGGTGCTGGCGCAATCCGTTCCGCGCCTGCCGCCACGCCCGCTGCGCAGCCACGGCCCGTTGCAGGTTGGCTTTCTTTCCAATGGCTTCGGCGCGCATCCCACCGGCCTGCTGACGGTGGCGCTGTTCGAACAGCTGCGCCGGCAACCGCAGCTGCAGGTGCAGCTGTTTGCCCTCAACGCCGATGACGGCAGCCCGATCCGGCGACGCCTGCAGGCCGCCGCGCACGTGCTGCATGCGCTTGCAGGCCAACCGCATGCCGCCATCGCGCAGCAGATCCGCGCGGCCGGCATCGACATCCTGTTCGACCTGCGCGGCTGGGGCGGTGGCGGCACCCCGGAAGTACTGGCGATGCGGCCGGCGCCGCTGCAGGTCAACTGGCTCGCCTACCCCGGCAGCTCCGGCGCGCCGTGGATCGACTACCTGCTGGCCGACGGATTCGTCGTGCCGCATGCGGCCGAAGCGGGCTTCAGCGAGAAGGTGCTGCGCCTGCCGCGCGCCTTCCAGCCCTCGGACAACACCCGCAAGGTGGAGCCCGCGCCGACGCGCGCCGAGTGCGGGTTGCCCGCACAGGGCGTGGTGTTCTGCTGCTTCAACAACAGCTACAAGCTCAATCCGCGCAGCGTCGCCCGGTTGTTGCAGGTGCTGGCCGGCGTGCCCGGCAGCGTGCTGTGGTTGCTGTCCGGCCCCGGCCAGGCCGATCAGCGCCTGCGCCAGGTTGCCCGCCAGCAGGGCATTGATCCGGAGCGGCTGGTGTTCATGCCCAAGTTGCCGCATCCGCAGTACCTGGCCCGCTACCGCCATGCCGACCTGTTCCTGGACACGCACCCCTACAACGCACACACCACGGCCTCCGATGCACTGTGGGCCGGCTGCCCGGTGCTGACCACGCCCGGGCAGACCTTCGCCGCGCGGGTGGCCGGCAGCCTCAACCATCACCTCGGGCTGGACGCGATGAACGTCACCGATGACGCCACCTTCGTCGCCACCGCCATCGCGCTGGGCAATGACCCGGACGCACTGCAGGCAGTGCGCGGGCAGCTGGCGATCGCCCACGAGCAATCCGGCCTGTTCGACATGGCCGCGTTTGCCGAGGACTTCACCGCCCTGCTGCACAGCCTGGCCCGTGGGCATGGCTGGCAGGGCGATGACGCCGACTGACACAGGGCTGCGCTAGTCTCGGCATTCCAGACCGGGAGCCATCATGGGCAAGCTCAAGCGCAAGGAATACGAACAGCTGCTGGAACCAATGCAGCTGGAACTGGCGAACATGGCCCGCTGGGCCCAGCATTGCGGGCAGCGCATCCTGGTGCTGTTCGAGGGCCGCGACACCGCCGGCAAGGGCGGCGTCATCCAGGACGTGGCCAAGCACCTGAACCCACGGCAATGCCGCGTGGTCGCCCTGCCCAAGCCCACCGAGCGCGAGGACACGCAGTGGTACTTCCAGCGCCACATCGCGCACCTGCCGGCCGCCGGTGAGATCGTGCTGATGGACCGCAGCTGGTACAACCGCGCCGGCGTGGAAAAGGTGATGGGCTATTGCACCCAGGCCCAGTACCACGCCTTCCTGCAGCAGACGCCGGTGTTCGAGAAGCTGCTGGTGGACGACGGCATCCTGCTGTTCAAGTACTGGCTGTGCGTGGACCAGGTCCAGCAGGAGAAGCGCTTCGCCGAGCGCCGCGAGGATCCGCTCAAGGGCTGGAAGCTCTCGCCGGTGGACCTGAAGTCACGGCTTGCCTATGCCGACTACACCACGGCACGCGAAGCCATGCTGCAGGCCACCCATACCACCCACGCGCCATGGACGCTGGTGGACTTCAACGACCAGAAGCATGGCCGCCTGACCCTGATCCGCGACCTGCTCGACCGGCTGCCCGACACCCGCGTCGACGAGCCGCTGGTCGCGCTGCCGCCGCTGCCGGGCAAGCCGAAGAAGGAAAAGTACGGCGTGATGAAGCCGATCGCGTCGGTGCCGATCGGCGTCGATTGAGGCCTGCCAGCAACCGCATCGCCCCCGCCATGGCACATGGGCGGGGTTGGGAACCCGGCCTACGTCGGCGCGTTCCGCGCGCCGGGTCAGGCCGCCTTGCCGCCGGCCGCGCTGATGGCCTGCTCGATCTCCTGCGCGTTGACCGGGCCAACGAACTGCTTGGCCACCTTTCCGTCCGGTGCGATCAGGTAGGTCATCGGCAGGCCGCGCGGGGTCGCGAAGTCCTTGGGCGGGTCGTAGACATCGAGGATGGCGATGGGATAAGCCACCGGCCGCGCCTTGAGAAAGCCCTGCATCTCGTCCAGCTCGATGTCCTCGTAGGCCAGCCCCACCACCTCGACGTTGCTGCGCATGGCGTGCAATGCCGACAGTTCCGGCATTTCCTGCAGGCACGGCGCGCACCACGTCGCCCAGAAATTGACCACCACCCACTTGCCGCGGTGGCTGGCCAGGTCGTAGGTCTTGCCGTCGACGGTGGCGACCTGCAACTGCGGGAACTCCGCGGTCTGCTGCACCGCTTCGACCGGCGCGTTGGCCGGTGCAGCCGGTGCTGCCGGAGCAGGTGTCGCCGCCTCCGGCGTGGCGGTGGGTGCCTGCGGCGTGCAGCCGGCCAGCACCAGTGCCAGCACGGCGAACGGAACGAGGGTGCGGTTCATCAGGTTTCTCCGGAAGAGGTATAGATATCGTCGACGCGGCGCTTGAGCAGGGTGCGCAGCGGTACACGCAGCTCATCCAGCGCGCGGCATGCAGCCTGCCCGAGCAGGTCATCGCGGAATGGCAGGTATTCCTCGGCCACGGGGATGCGCAGCTGCGAGCTTTCGTACAGCTCGGCCAGGCTGAGGCCATCCAGGTCGCGCGCCAGCAGCCACTGTCCGCGCTCGTCGCGGCGCAGCAGGTCGATGCGCTCCATCTGCTCGAGCAGCTGCTGCAGCAGCGAGTCGGTCAGCATCGGTTCGAGCAGCAGGATCTGTTCCTCGTCCAGCCCCTTGCCGTCCTGGCGCGCCTCGCGGAACCGACCGATCAGGCGCAGCAGGCCGTACAGCTCGCAGCCCTGCGGCAGGCGCAGCGCCACCGGCTGGTAACGGAAGGCAGCGATCGAGGAGGCCAGCGAGGCCCCCATCAGCACCGATACCCAGCCCAGGTAGATCCACAACAACAGGATCGGCACGAAGGCCACCGTGCCATACAGCTTCTGGTAGGACTGGAAGCTGCCCAGGTACAGCCCCATGCCCCACTTCACCAGCTCCAGCATCACCACCGCCAGCAATGCGCCGGGGATGGCATGCCGCCACTTCACCGAGTGGTGCGGCACCACCCGGTAGATCAGCATCACGCAGGCCAATTCGATCAGCACCGGCGCCAGGCGCAGGCCCAGGTCGGCCAGCCAACGCCCTTCGTTGGTCCCGAACAGGGGCAGCGACAGCACCTTGGCCGAAACGGCCAACGACGCCGCCGCCAGCAAGGCGCCCAGCGTCAACACCGTCCAGTACACCAGGAAGCGGGTCAACTGCGGGCGTGCCGAAGCCACCCGCCAGATGCGGTTGAAGGTCTGCTCGATGCTGTTGAGGGTGATCAGCAGCGATGCCACCAGGGCGATGAAGCCGGCCGCGGTCAGCTGCCCGGCGCTGGCCGAGAACTGGCGCAGGTAGCCCTCGGCGGCACGCGCGGCCGAGGGCACGAAATTGGAGAACACGTAGTCGCTGAGCGCTTCGCTCCAGCGGTCGAACATGGGGAATGCGGACAGCACGCCGAACACGACGATCGCCAGCGGCACCAGGGCGAACACCGTGGTGTAGGCCAGCGAGCCGGCGGCCTGGAACAGGCGGTCGTCGATGAAGCGGCGCCACAGGAAGCGTGCGAAGGTCGCCGTACGCGCCCGGTCACGCAGCCGCTCCGTCCATAGATTGAGTGAATCCAGAGGTTCCATTGGGGAAGGGTACCCGATGCAAAGCGCGGCCCGCATCGCCGATACTGCGGACTCCTGCGTGATGAATGGATGGTGTGATGGCGGAAATTCTGGTGCTGTACTACAGCCGCGGCGGTTCGGTGGCCCGGCTGGCCCGGCAGATCGCCCGTGGTATCGGCGAGGTGCCCGGCATGAGCGCCCGACTGCGCACGGTGCCGCCGGTGGCCGCCGTCACCCAGACCAGCGCCCCGCCGGTGCCCGAGGACGGCGCGCCCTACGTGGAGATCGCCGACCTGGCCGAATGCGATGGCATCGTGCTCGGCAGCCCCACCCGGTTCGGCAACATGGCCGCGCCGGTCAAGCACTTCCTCGATGGCCTGGGCGCGGAATGGGTGAACGGTACGCTGGCCGGCAAGCCGGCGGCGGTGTTCACCTCCACCGCCTCGATGCACGGCGGCCAGGAATCGACGCTGCTGTCGATGCAGGTGCCACTGCTGCACCACGGTTGCCTGATCGTCGGCATCCCGTTCACCGAACCGGCGCTCAGCCATACCACCACCGGTGGCACGCCCTACGGCGCCAGCCACGTCGCCGGTGCACAGGACGACCCGCAGCCCAGCGATGACGAAGCCCACCTGGCCCGCGTGCTGGGCCGGCGCGTGGCCTTCATCGCGCGGCGGTTGGCCGCGCCATGAAGGCGCGGGCGCGCGACGGGGTCCTGGGCCTGGCGCTGCTGGCGCTGGCGGCCCTGTACGGCGTGTGGTTCCGGGCCGACCGTCATCTGGTCGCGGTGCTGCTGGTGTTCGTGGCCCCGCCGCTGCTCCTGCTGGCCGGTGTCATCGCCCGGCGCGCCGGTGCCCGTTTCTGGGCCGGTGTACTGGCCCTGTTCTGGTTCAGCCATGGCGTGATGAGCGCCTGGGCGCACCGCGAGCTCGCGTTGTACGCCTGGCTGGAGATCGGCCTGTCGCTGCTGGTGATCGGGCTGGTGAGCGTGCCCGGGGTACGCGCGCGGTTCGCGCGGAAGACACCGCGATAGCCGCTGGCACCGGGCCCTGCCCGGGTGGCGGCTTGGATTATCATGCGCAGCATCGCGGCATGGCGCCGCTGGCAGTCACCGCAAGGATTTACCGCAATGATGGAAGAACTCCTGGTCGTCACCACCGGCGGCACCATCGACAAGATCTACTTCGACGACAAGTCCGATTACCAGATCGGCGACCCGCAGATCGGCATGATCCTGCGCGAGCTCGGCGTGACCTTCCGCTTCAACGTGATCCCGATCCTGCGCAAGGACTCGCTGCACATCACCGATGATGACCGCGAGCTGATCCGCGCCACCATCGCCGCCCAGCCCACCCGCCACGTGCTGGTCACCCATGGCACCGATTCGATGGTGGCCACCGGCAAGGTGCTGCAGACCATCGCCGACAAGACCATCGTGATGACCGGCGCACTCAGCCCGGCGCGGTTCCGCGGCTCCGATGCCGAGTTCAACATCGGATGCGCGATCGGTGCGGTGCAGTCGCTGCCGCCCGGCGTCTACATCGCCATGAATGGCCGTATCTGGGACCCGACCAAGGTCCGCAAGAACGTGGACGCGAACCGCTTCGAAGCCGTCTGATGGCCAAGGGCACCCGCGCCACCGCGGCACTGGACAAGGCCGGCATCGTCCATGGGCTGCACGCCTACGATTACTCGGCCGACGTCGACAGCAAGGGCCTGGCGGCGGCGCAGGCGCTGGGCATCGACCCGGCGCGCATGTTCAAGACGTTGATGGCGTGGGTGGACAAGCAACCGGTGATCGCGGTGATCCCCAGCGACCGCCGGCTGTCGCTGAAGAAGCTTGCCGCCTGTTGCGGGGGCAAGCATGCACAGATGATGGACATCCCCGAGGCCGAACGGCGCAGCGGCTACAAGGTGGGCGGCATCAGCCCGTTCGCCCAGCAGCGCCCGGCCGGGGTGGTGTTCGCCCAGGACGCGCGGCTGCACGAGCGCCTGTACATCAATGCCGGACAACGCGGGCTGCTGCTGGACATCGCGCCCGACGCTGCCGTGCGTTTCCTGCAGGCCTCCCTGGCCGATGTCTGCGAAGACTGAGCCCTCGCACCGGCACCGCTGCACGCCCGACGCGTAGAAAAGGCCCCGGCGGTGCCGGGGCCGTTACCTCATGCGCGTCGAGGACGGCGCCACCGAGGGCGCCGTCGTTGCCGCCGGATCAGAACGTGATCGACCAGCGGTTGATCCTGCCGGTATCACCACTGGCCTTGTCGTTCACCCGCAGCTTCCAGGTGCCGTTGAGGGCTTCGCTGGACAGGTTCACGTTGAAGGTCTGCTTGATGTCGTCGGCGCTGCCGCCGGCGTAGTTGCTCAGCACGTACACGCTGCCGTCCGGCGCCACCAGGTCCACCTTCAGGTCCCCCTTCCAGGTGTGGCTGATGTCCACCGCCACCGGCGTCGAGGCGGGCGCATTGCCGCTGCGCCCGGACACGCCGATCGCGCTTTCCACCGTGGCGTTGTCGACGATGTTCACCGCCGTGGCGTTGCTGTAGGTCTGCGCGCCCCCGGTTCCGCCGCCGGTGCTCCAGCTGGCCTGCAGGGTCACCCCCGAATAGGCCGCGTAGGCGTTGAGCATCACGTGGTAGGTACCAGCCGTGGGCGTGGCGAACGTGCAGCTTTCCGCATTGCCGCTCTTGTACGGCCGGCAATCGTAGGTGGAGGTGGTCGGCTGGCTGCCGGCACGCACGTACAGGTCGGCATCTCCACTGCCACCGGAGCTGGCGATCACCAGGTTGCTGGCACCGGCAGGTACCTGCACGGTGTAGTACTGGCTGCTACCGGCGGCGCCGGACTGGCCGGTCAACGGCACGCCGTTGCCAAGCACCGTGCCACCCGGGTTCGGCGTGGTCCCGCCATTGACCGCATCCACCACCGCCTTGGCATTGAGGATGCCCGGGCCGATGGACTGCGATGGGGTCGACGGGAACGCGGTCACGTTGGCCTTGATCAGCGCCTCCACCTGGGCCGGCGTCTTCGGCGTGGTGGCCACCGCCTGGATCAGCGCCACCACGCCAGCCACGTGCGGAGTGGCCATCGAGGTGCCGTTGTAGGCCGCGTAGGTTTCCGTGCCCGGCGTGGTGCTGCCGGTGTTGAGCGTGGACAGGATGTTCGAGCCCGGCGCGGCGATGTCGATCAGCGCGCCGTAGTTGGAGAAGCTCGAACGCGCGCCGGTGCTGGTGATCGAGGCCACCGCGATGACGTTGTTGCAGTTGGCCGGCGAGGCGTTGGACACGTTGACGTTGTCGTTGCCGGCGGCGATGACCAGGGTGGTGCCACGGCCGACCGCGCTGTTGATCGCGTTCTGGGTGGTGGTGCCGCAGGCACCGGAGCCGCCGAGGCTGAGGTTGATCACCTCGGCCGGGTTGGCATTGGCCGGCACGCCGGACACGGTGCCACCCGAGGCCCAGACGATGGCGTCGGCGATGTCCGAGTCATAGCCGCCGCAGGTGCCGAGCACGCGCACCGGCACGATCTTGGCGCCGTAGGCCACGCCGGCCACGCCCTTGGCATTGTTGGTCACCGCCGCGATGGTGCCGGCGACGTGGGTCCCGTGCCAGCTCGACCCCTGCGCGGCATGGATGCCACCGCACTGGTTGGCACTGACCCAGTCGCCCGGGTCGCTGGGGTCGCTGTCGCGGCCATCACCGTCGTTGGAAACGCTGGTGTCGTTGATGAAGTCGTAGCCGGGCAGCAGGTTGGCGTTGAGGTCGCTGTGGTTGGTGATGCCGGTGTCGAGCACCGCCACCACCGAGCCGGCCCCGTTGGTCACGTCCCAGGCCTGGTTGGCCTTGATGCCGTAGGTGCCGGAGTAGCCCCACTGCTCGCTGTAGCGCGTGTCATTGGGCGTCAGGCGGACCGTGTTGAGGCGATCGACCTCCACGTATTCCACGTTCGGGTCGGCGGCCAGCTTGCGCATCAGCGTTTCGGCGTCGGCACGGTCAAGCTGGGCATCGGCGCGGATCACGTCCGCCCCCACCGCCAGCCGGCGCAGGTGCTGCACGCCCACGCCCTTGCCAGCACGCACCGGCAGCGCGCGCGCCGCCGACCCCAGGGTCCGCTGCAGGGCGGCCTCGCCGGCGAGCTGCCGGCTGTCCTGCTTGTACTTGACGATGAAGCGCTGGTGCGTCGGCGCGCTGTCCAAGCCGGCCAGGTGGACATCACCGGCGAAGGCCGGCGTACACAACAACAGGGAGGACAACGACACCGTGCCTGCTACAACCAACCCACGGCCAAGCCTACGGTCTGATTTGCGTGACATTGATGAGCCCTTCTGCAAGAGGATGCCGCGTTGCGCGGCCAAGGTCCTGCCCGGGCTCCAGACATCGGTGGGGAAGCGTGTATTGCCCGGGTAGGACTACCCGAACCAGTCCCCTGTAACCGATCCGTCGGCCGAGAGTAAACGCCGGATAAACCCCTGCCAAGAGGGTTGCAGGCGAAACCATCGCTTCCGCCACTGCCATAAGTCGCTGTTTCACAAAACAAATGCGATGGCGTTCTCAGATCCTGACAATGAAAAACCCGCCCGGGCGCAGGGTCCGGGCGGGTTGGGATCGATCACGCCGTGGCGGATCAGGCCAGGCGCACCAGCCAGCCGTGGCGGTCCGGCAGGCGGCCGTACTGGATGTCGGTCAGTTCCTTGCGCAGCGACATGGTCACCTCGCCGGCCGGGGCGGCCAGGTCACCCACCGAGAAGCCTTCGCCCTTGAGCTGGCCGATCGGGGTGATGACCGCGGCGGTACCGCAGGCGAACACTTCGGTGATCTCGCCGGAGGTCACGCCCTGCTTCCACTCATCGATGGACACCTTGCGCTCTTCCACGGTCATGCCGCGGTCGCGCGCCAGCTGCAGGATCGACTCGCGGGTGATGCCCTCCAGGATGCTGCCCGACAGTGCCGGGGTGACCAGCGTGTTGGTCTTGCCGTAGACCAGGAACACGTTCATGCCGCCCAGCTCTTCAAGGTACTTGCCCTCGACCGGGTCCAGGAACAGCACCTGGGAGCAGCCCTGCGCCTGCGCCTGCTGTTGCGGCAGCAGCGAGGCAGCGTAGTTGCCACCGCACTTGGCCGCGCCGGTACCGCCCTTGGCGGCGCGGGCGTAATCGGTGGACAGCCAGATCGCCACCGGCGCCACGCCCTTGGCGAAGTACGGGCCGGCCGGGCTGGCGATCACGTAGTAGGTGGCCTTGTGCGCGCCGCGCACGCCGAGGAAGGCCTCGTCGCCGATCATGAACGGACGGAAATACAGGCTGGCCTCGTCCGCGTCGGACACCCAGTCCTTGTCGACCGCGGTGATCTGCTTGAGCGACTCGACGAAGATTTCCACCGGCAGTTCCGGCAGCGCCAAGCGACGTGCCGAGCGCTGCAGGCGCGCACCGTTGGCTTCCGGACGGAAGGTCCAGATCGAGCCGTCGGCGTGGCGGTAGGCCTTGATGCCTTCGAAGATCTCCTGGCCGTAATGCAGCACCGCTGCGGCCGGGTCCAGCGAGATCGGGCCGTACGGCGTGACCGCCGCATCGTGCCAGCCGGTGTCCTTGTCCCAGCGTACGGCCACCATGTGGTCGGTGAAGTACAGGCCGAAGCCCGGCTTTTCCAGGATCTTGGCGCGCTCTTCTGCGCTGCGCGGATGGTCCGAACGGGTGACGGCAAAACTCGGGGAAGACTGGGACACCGGATGATTCCTTCCAGATTGCGGGATGGGACACAACGCCGGCGCGGGGGGTCACCGGTTCCAACGCGTCCGGCCGGCGGCAGCTGCGGTACGGGAAATGCCGATACCGCAGGCGCGCAGGCCAGCCGTTACAGCATGCCAGTTTCCAGACGGGCCGCCTCGGACATCATGTGACGCCCCCACGGCGGGTCGAACACCAGCTCGACGTCGGCCTGGGCCACCGTCGGGATCATCTCCAGCTTGCTGCGCACGTCGTCGACCAGGATCTCGCCCATGCCGCAGCCCGGCGCGGTAAGCGTCATCTTGACGTCCACCTCGCGCTGGCCGTCGTCCAGGTGCCTGAGGTCCACCTCGTAGATAAGCCCCAGGTCAACGATGTTGAACGGGATCTCGGGGTCGAAGCAGGTGCGCAGCTGCTGCCAGACCAGCTTTTCGACATCCTCGTCGCCGGCGTCGTCCGGCAGTTCCAGCCCCGGCGGCGGCTCCTTGCCGATCGCGTCGCCGTCCTTGCCGGCGATGCGGAACAGGTTGCCTTCGACAAACACGGTATAGCTGCCACCCAGCGCCTGGGTGATGTAGCCATAGCTGCCGGCGGGCAGGGTCACGCTGTCGCCCTGCGGCACCATCACGGCCGGGCAATCACGTTCGAAATGGACGGGTTCGCTGCTACGGGAATACATGTGGATCGATATGGGGACGCGGTCGCTACCCGCAAGACGGCCATTTTATCCGACTGGGCGCGTCGCCCGCTGAAGGGCTATGCTGCGGGACCTGTCCGGGAATGCTCATGTCCTCCGTTTCCTCGTCGGCGCGCGCCGTCCACCACTGGCTTTGGCCGCTGTTGCTGCTGCTGGGAAGCATCACCCTGACCGTCTTGTGGCTGCTGGTTGCCCTGTCGCTGGGCACCCAGGCCGGCTGGATGGCGATCGTCGCCGCGCTGGAAGCCGCGTGGATGCTGCGTCTTGGCGGTTTGCCCGGCGGCCGGGCGCGGGTCCTGATCACCCTGGCGGCCACCGTGCTGATCGCCGCAGCCACCAACTGGCTGATCGCCTCGGCCTACATGGGCGGGCCGATGGGGCTCACTCCGTGGGAATCTGCGTTGCGCATGGGGCCCCATCTGGCCTGGACCCTGCTGTCCATGGCCAACGGCCTGGCCGAGGGCATCTGGCTGCTGATCGCCCTGGTGGTCGGCTGGCGCATGGCCCGCTGAGACCCGCGGCCGGCAGCTCCCGCTCGCCACAGGCTCCCCTCCTCTCCCCCTGCCGACATGCCCGACGCCGCCGGTGGCAGGCTGTGGCGGGGGCCGACCTTGCCTGCGCGCAGGCCATGTGACGCCACGATCTCGCAATGTTTCAGACACTGCGAGACAAAATGTCAGTTCCGGCACATGGTTCCCTGCCGGAGACGCACATTTGTTGGAGTTAATAATTCGTAATTTCAAGGCTCCCCCGCACCAGCCAAGCGGAGTTGCCCGTGAGCATCAAGCCCCTGAGTCAGGCCGTACGTAGTGCATTGCTCCCCCTTTCCACCGCCGCCCTCGCATTGGGGGCCGCAGGCAGCGTCCTGGCCCAGGACACACCGCCCAAGGAGGAAGCCACCAACCTGGACCGCATCCAGGTCACCGGCTCGCGCATCAAGCGCGCCGACCTGGAGACCTCCAGCCCCGTCTTCACGATCGACCGCCAGAACATCGAAAGCTCCGGTGCGGCCACGGTCGGTGAGTTCCTGCAACGCACGCCGGCCATCGCCGGTGCGGCCACCAACCCCCAGGTCAACAACGGCGGCGGCGCCGGCGCGGCGACCGTGGACCTGCGCGGCCTGGGCGTGAACCGCTCGCTGGTGCTGGTCGACGGCAAGCGCTGGATCGGCACCATCTCCAACGCCAACGGCGCGGTGGACGTGAACTCCATCCCGATGGCGCTGATCGAACGCGTGGAAGTGCTCAAGGACGGCGCCTCGGCGATCTACGGCTCCGACGCCATCGGCGGCGTGGTCAACTTCATCCTGCGCAAGGACTTCCAGGGACTGGAAGCCAGCGCCTTCTATGGCATTTCCTCGCGCGGTGACGCCGATACCCAGCGTTTCGACGCCACCTTCGGCATGCATGGCGACAAGGGCCGGCTGATGCTCGGCGCCAGCTATGACAAGGAAGACTCGGTCAGCGCCGCCGACCGCACCTACTCCAGCCAGCCTTACCAGCTGTATGCCGGCGAAAAGGGCATCGGCGGCACCAGCCGCATCCTGACCGGCCGCTACGTGGTGCCGCGCACCGCCGCCGGCGGCGTGGACCTGAGCGACCCGAACTGCGGCACTGGCGACAACGTCACCCTGACCCGCATCGATGGCCGCCCGGGCACGTCGCAATCGGACTTCCGCTGCTTCAATGCGGCCACCGACGTCTACAACTTCCAGGCCGACGGCAACCTCAACCTGACCCCACAGGAGCGCACCTCGCTGTTCATGAGCGGCAACTACCAGCTCACCGACAACATCGAGGGCTTCCTGCTGGGTTCGTGGCTGCGCACCGAATCCTCGTTCTTCATCGCGCCGCTGCCGTTCGACGGCCGCGCGGCGGTGGACAACGTGCCGATCAGCGCGGACAGCATGTACAACCCGTTCGGCGTGGACATCACCGACGCACGCCTGCGCCTGCGTGACTTCATCCCGACCCGCACCACCCGCTTTGAAACCGAGACCTACCAGATCACCGCCGGCCTGCGCGGTGCCTTCGGCGACAGCAGTTGGAGCTGGGACGCCTCCTATGGCTACGGCCGCACCCCGCAGACCACCGCGGTCCGCGGCTACCTGTACAGCCCGGGTCTGACCGACGCACTGGGCCCCTCGATGGTCGACCCGGCCACCGGCAACCCGATCTGCGTGCGCACGCCCGGCGACCCGGCCACCGCCATCGCCGGCTGCCTGCCGGTCAACTTCCTTGGCCCGCCGCCGGACCCGAGCACCGCCGCCGGCCAGGCCCAGCTGGCCGCGCTGGAGCTGATCAACCCGACCATCCACAGCAGCAGCGAGAACGACCTGAAGGTCTTCAATGCCAACGTCACCGGCGACCTGTTCCAGTTGCCGGCCGGCGCCGTCTCGCTGGCGGTGGGCGTGGAACGCCGCGAGGAATCGGCCAGCTCCAGCAGTGATTTCCTGACCATCATCCCGCCGGGCGAGACGGTCTGCCTGATCACTCAGGAAGCCTGTACGTTCGGCGACATCAACGGCAAGTTCGACGTCAACGAAATCTACGCCGAAGCACTGATCCCGCTGCTGGCCGATGCGCCGTTCGCCGAGAAGCTCAACGTCTCGCTCGGCACGCGTTACTCGGACTACTCCAACTTCGGCGGCACCACCAATTCCAAGATCGGCATGGAATGGAAGCCGTTCGCCGACCTGCTGATCCGCGCCACCTATGCCGACGTGTTCCGCGCCCCGACCATCGGTGACCTGTACGCCCCCACCGTGCCCAGCGCCAGCACCTACACCGACCCCTGCAACGGCTACACCGGCGGCAACCCCAACGCCTGTACCGGCGTCCCCACCGACGGCTCGTTCCGGCAGAGCAACAACCAGGTCACCTCCTTCCAGGTAGCCAACCCGGACCTGCTCCCGGAAGAAGGCGACGTGCTCACCTACGGCTTCGTCTACAGCCCGAGCTGGCTGGAGGGCTTCAGCATCACCGCCGACTACTGGCGCGTGAAGCTGGACCAGTTCATCACCAACCTGCCGGAGAACGTGCTGCTCAACCAGTGCTTCAACTTCGGCCGCTTCTGCGACACCTTCGTCCGCGACGATGCCGGCGACGTGGCGCAGATGACCAACGTCACCGGCAACTTCGGCACGCTGAAGACCGCGGGCATGGACATCGGCTTCCGCTACCTGTTCCCGGAAAGCGCATGGGGCAAGTTCAGCTGGAACCTGGATACCACCTACCTGGCCCAGTACGACGTGCAGCTGCTGTCCGGCGACCCGAGCAGCAACGTCGGCGCTTTCCCGGGCATTCCGGGCAGCACCGGCCTGGCCGGCACGTTCGTCGACAACGCCTCCTCGGGCTTCGGCAACATGGCCCGCTGGCGTGCACTCAACGACATCAGCTGGTCGCGCGGCAACCTCAGTGCCAGCCTCACCACCCGCTACGTACACCACGTGTACGAAGCACCGGACGTAGCCGATGTCACCGAGCCCGGCTACGTGGCCAGGCGCCGGGTGCCGTCCTTCACCCAGACTGACCTGCAGATCGGCTACCGCTTCGAGGACCTGAACAACAGTTCGATCCAGATCGGCGTGCGCAACCTTACTGACCGTCAGCCGCCGTTGATCTATTCTGGCTTCAACGCCTCGACGGACATGCGGACCTACGATGCAATCGGACGTTACTACTGGATGCGCTGGACAGCCCGCTTCTGATCCCGCAGCCGTCACCCCCCCTTCCGCCGCGGCCCCGGCCGCGGCGGAAGGACACGGCGGCGACCTTCGCCACTACATCCGCACCTACGATGACAGCCTGCCAACGGAGATGTGCGGCAAGTTGATCGCGTCGTTCAACGCATTGGGCCGCTTCCAGCAACGCAACGGGCGTGGCGTGCGCGCCGGGCTCGAACAAAGCGCCTGGACCGAGCTGGACATCAGCCGGCTCTCCGATGCGCCGTTCCTGGCCTTCTTCCGGCAGCTGATCAGCCAGTCGCTGCAGCGCTACAACGCCGATGTCGGGCTGCCGCTGGCCCTCCCCGACAGCCCCCTGCTCAGCCCGCTCATCCTCAAGCGCTACCGCGCCGGTGGCGATGAGAAGTTCCAGACACACTTCGATGCCATCAACGACGTCTGCGACCGCTACCTGGTGTTCCTGTGGTACCTCAACGACGTCGGGCACGGCGGCCAGACCTGGTTTCCCGGCCTGCACACCGGCGTGGCCCCGCGTGCCGGCCGCCTGCTGATGTTTCCGCCGTACTGGATGTACGCCCACCAGGGCCAGCCGTCGCCGGACCAGGACAAGTACATCCTGTCGACTTACCTGCGCTTCCCGCAGCGTCACTCCATCGTGTAGCCGAACCGCCTTGCCCACGGCTCCAGTTCGGCCAGCACGGCATCGCCAAAGAAGGCGCGGTAGCGCTTCCAACGGCCCACCGCGTTGGCATTCACCGGCTGGATCACCTGCGAGTAGCTGGGCGTGTTGATGCGCCGGCCGCGCTGCGCCGCTGCATGGTGCGACTGCAGCTGCGCGGCCTGCATCGGCAGCGACAGGAAGCCCATCAGCGCCTCCAGATGCTGCGCCGGGGCCTGCACTAGGTCCTCGTAGCGCAGCACATGCACGCGCGCCGGCACCCATTCGCGCTGCGCATGCCACCACTCCATCACCCGGGCGTAGGTGTGCGCCGTGGACGCCAGTGATTCGAAGGCCAGCGCGCCGCCGTTCAAGCCGAATGCCTGCATGTGGCAGCTGAGCACGCAATCGCAGGGGTGGCGTAACAGCAGCAGCCAATCGGCCTGTGGAAACAGGCGGGCCACGTACGGCAACCGCGTCATCGTCAGTGGGTACTTGTCCACCAGCCGCCCCTGCGGCACGAGGTGGCGATGGACCTGTTGCCAGTAGTCGGCGCGCGCCTGGTCCACCGCGGCGCCGGGAAGACCATCCAGCGATGCATCCAGTGCCGCGTCACGCCAGCCATCGCGCCTGCGCAGGTTCTCGATCATCACTTCCAGCGCTGGCCGCTCATCGAGCACGTCCAGCGCGCTGTGCGCATCGAGCATGCGCTCCAGCAACGTCGTACCGGAACGCGGGAACCCCACCAGGAACACCGGATCAGGCGGCCCCTGCCGCCTGCCTGCATCGACCGCCACGGCCGGCGCGTGCCGCCGGCGCTGGTCCAGCCAGCCCAGCACGGCCGGCAATGCCGTTTCCGGCCAGCGTGACTGGAACGCAAGGCGGGCCTGTGCGTGCGCGTGTTCGAGCGCATGGATCGCCGCAGCCGCGTCGCCCTCCTGATCGTGGTCCTTCGCCATCTCGAACCAGAGCTGGGCGCGCATGGCCGGATCGGCACCGGCCGGCAATGCCGCCTGCGCCAGCGCGGCCGCCGTGCGCGGCTGCCCGCTGCGTCGCGCGATCCGTGCCGACGCCAGTGCCAGCATCGCCCGTCCGTCATCCGACGCCGGCAGTGGCAGACCGGCCAACACCTGCGCCGCCTCGTCCACGCGGTTGAGCCGTTCCAGCAACAGCGCCAGCTGGATACGCGGTTCCGCATCCTCCGGCATCTGCCCGATCAACCCGGTGTACAGCGCCAGCGCCACTTCGTCCTGGCCGCACTGCATCTGCAGCCACGCCAATGCCTTGCGCTGCTGCCCGCCCAGGTGGCCGGCCTCCAGCCCCGCCAGCACCTGCGCCGCGTCGTCAAAGCATTCGAACTCGACCAGGCAGCGTGCGTAGGCCAGGCGTACGTCCGCCGCCTCCGGTTCCAACGCATACGCCTGCACAAGCAACCGGCGCGCAGGGGCGAACCCGCCCTTGCCAAGGCAGGCCAGCCCATGCCCGAGCAGATAGGCCACTCCCTCCGCGCCCTGGCGGCGCGCGTTCTCGAATGCCTGCACGGCCGCGTCGATGTCATCCAGTTCCAGGCAGGCGTTGCCAAGATTGATCCAGGCCTCGACCAGGTCCGGCTGCAGGCGCAACGCGTGTTCGAGCAGCGGCCGGGCATGCCCGGCCTGGCCATGCTGGAGATGGAACGTCGCCAACAGCGCCAGGCCCGGCGCGAATGCCGGCGCCACCCGTACCAACCGTCGAGCCAATGCTTCGGACTGTGCGCACTGGCCGTCATGCCACAACGCCAACGCCTGCTCGTAGAGATCGCGCACCTGTCATCGCCCCTGGAAGTTGCATGGGAAATCATCACAACGCTCGACGTGGAATCGCAACAAATGCAAATCGAGCTGCAAACCCATGCACGCGCGGCTTGCGCCTGCGGGTTCAGCATGGGCCATCCGGCCTCCTGGCAACTCTCTCCCAGGCGAGACCTTCCTCAGCCCCCGGCGTAATGGGGAAAGCAGGGCCAAAAAAACCGGATCTGCCCGGCTCGTCCGGGCTATTTTTTTTCCTGCGATTTGGTCATACGCTACACCCGATTGATGTCGCGGGCAGGAACACGCAAGGGCATTCCCAGCAGCGCTGCTTTTCACGTTGAAGCCATCCATCCACGACACGGTCGGGATCCCCGACGGTGGAGGCGCAGTGAAGATCCGGCACCACCAGCTCCACGGATCGCAGGCCCTGAGCCTGCCTTCCGGTCCCAGCGACAGCGTGCATGTTGTCGCCAGTTCAGGACGCGGGACACGCCTGCAGGTGCCGGCAGGCTGGGTAAGCGTAACGGCCATTCTGCATGGCGAACTCGAACTCTCCAGCAATGACACGCCCTGGCTGCTGCCTTCGCGCCACGTGCAGGTCTGGCTGGAGGGCGGGCTGCGGCATCACAGTCGCTGCCATGCGCGCTGGATGTGCATCACCGCCCCACTGCAGACGTGGCGTCAGGCACACCCCGGCCCGCTGCCGGGCAGTGCGTTGATCCCACGCCAGGAACCCTGTCCGCATGCCCTCGCCCGCCCGATCGTGCACCTCACGCGCACGCGCTGGTTCCCGACCGACGCCGATACCCCCGAGGTAGCCGATGCGTTCATGCAGCTGCACGACGCCCTCATCGAGCAGCAGCAGGCACTGCAGGGCGAGCTGGAACGCTGCAGCGGGCGTACCGCCGCGCGCCGGCACCAGACGCTGCTGCGCCTGCTCAAGGTGCAGCACCTGATCCGCTGCAACGTCGACGACCGGCTGGATCTTTCGCGACTGGCGGCGATCGCCAACTACTCGCCCACGCACCTGATCCGCGTCTACCGCGAGGTGTTCGGCGAAACGCCGAGCGAGTACGCCATCCGCCTGCGCCAGCAACGGGCGTGGGAGCTGGTCCAGGGCACCGGACTTTCCGTCTGCGAGATTGCCGAATCGCTCGGCTTCGAGAGCGAAAGCGCGTTCTGCCGGGCGTTCAAGCATGCCTTCGGTTGCACCACGTCCGAAGCGCGACGCCGCCAAGGCGCCGGCCCGCTGCAAACCGCCGGACCACCATCCTGCGCGGATGCGGCATCTGCCGACCAACGGGCACCTGCCCTGGCGCCTTGACGCGGGCACGCTATCTCACGATTGCCATGCGGCGCTCGATCAACGCGTTGCCGGCAATGCCCGCTTGACGAAGGTGGCGACCTTCTCGCCGAAGTCATCCAGCCCCTTGTCGGCATCGCCACCGATCCAGCCACCCACCTTGCGGTCCGTCACGTCTTCCTCGGCCAACAGCGCCCCATCGGATTTGCGCACCGCGCGTGCCATCACCGAGAACTTCTGTGCGCCCGCTCCGAAGCCAACAAAATAGCGCAGGGCCTGGTTGCCCTTCTTGAAGTCGACGATGCGCCCGGTCAGCAACACCGTGCGCTGCGGATCGGGGCAGCCAGTCGTCGCACCGGCCAACGCGGCGCGCATGCCGGCGATCTTGCCCGGGATGTTGCCGGCCACGCTGCGCTGGATCTCCGCCAGCCGCTCGGCGGGAATCATCGCCGCGCGTGCCTCTTCCTTGCTGGTGATCAGCCCATCATTGACCTCGAAGCGGGCCACTTCCACGCAGTCGAAACGTGTCTGCGACAACGGCAGCGCCGGTGACGCCACGGGCGTCGGCGTCGGCAGCGGCGTCGGCAGCGGTGCCGGCACGGGCTGCTCATGGGTCACCGGCGGGGGTACCGCCGGCACTTCGCTTGCTGGCGACGCCGCGGTCGCCGGCTCCGTGGCGGCCGCATCGCCGGACCGGTTCTGCGACCACCAGCCACTGTTGGACTGTGCCAACGCCATCCCACTGCACAGCACCAATACGCAGCACAGGCCGCGACTGCCAACGTTCCGCATGTTTCCCCCTGGATGATGAAATGGCGGGCTCAGTGCCCGCCGTCGAGCGCCTTCAACTCACTGACCAGCGCACTTGCCGCTTCGGCACCGTCGCCGTACAGCATGCGCGTGTTGTCGGCGTAGAACAGCGCGTTTTCGATGCCGGCAAAGCCGGTGCCCTTGCCGCGCTTGATGACGATGGTGTTCTTCGAATTGACCACGTCCAGGATCGGCATGCCGTAGATCGGGCTGCTGGGATCGGTCTTGGCCACCGGGTTGACCACGTCGTTGGCACCGATCACCAGCGAGACGTCGGTGGTGGCGAACTCGGGGTTGATGTCGTCCATGTCGGCGATCAGGTCGTAGGGCACGCCGGCCTCGGCCAACAGCACGTTCATGTGCCCGGGCATGCGGCCGGCCACCGGGTGGATGGCGAACTTCACCTTCACCCCGCGCTCGATCAGCCGCTGCGCCAGCTCCCAGATCTTGTGCTGGGCCTGCGCCACCGCCATGCCGTAGCCGGGCACGATCACCACGCGCTCGGCGAAGGCCATCATCGCCGCCACGTCGGCCGCTTCGATCGGCTTCTGGCTGCCGCTGATCTCCGCGCCCTGGCCGCCACCACCGAAGTTGGAGAACAGCACGCCACTGATCGGCCGGTTCATCGCCTTGGCCATCAACCGGGTCAGCAGGATGCCGGCCGCGCCGACCATCATGCCGGCGATGATCAATGCCTCGTTGCCGAGCACGTAGCCCTCGAAGGCCACCGCCAGGCCGGTGAAGGCGTTGTACAGCGAGATCACCACCGGCATGTCGGCACCGCCGATCGGCAAGGTCATCAGCACGCCCAGCGCCAGCGCGACCACGAAGAAGCTGATGATCGCCACCGGCTGCAGGCTCACCGCCGCCCACGCGCCCAGCCCCACCATCGCCACCGCCATCAACAGGTTGAACGCTTGCTGGCCGGGGAAGATGACGCGCTTGTCGAGTCGGCCGTCCAGCTTGGCCCAGGCAATGATCGAGCCCGACAGCGATACCGCGCCGATCGCCGAACCGATCACCGCCAGCGCCAGCACCGTCGCCGACGGCTGCCGTGCGGCAAGCGCGGCGATGGCCTCGGCACTCCAGTGGCTGGTGTCGCGACCGGCAACATCGGAAAAACGCAGCAGTTCAACCGCGCCGATGGCCGCCGCCGAGCCGCCGCCCATGCCGTTGTACAGCGCCACCATCTGCGGCATGTCGGTGATGGCCACCTTCTTGGCCGACACCCAGGCCAGGCCGGTGCCCAGCAACAGCGCTACCGCGATCAGGCCCAGGTTGTGCAGTCCCGGCAGCAGGAAGGTGGCGGCGGTGGCGATCAACATGCCCGCTCCGGCCCAGTGGATGCCGCTTCGCGCGGTCCTGGGCGAGGCCATGCGCTGCAGGCCGAGCAGGAACAGCGTCGCAGCCACCAGGTAACTCACCTTCACCAGCACCGTCATGCTCATGCAGCCTTCTCCAGAACCGTTGTGTCTTGAGCGGCAACCTGCCGGTCACGGCGATGGTGTTCCCGCATCTCGATGGCCGTCTTCAGCAGGCCGATCATGCCCAGCCCGAACGCCACCAGCCCCAGCGACAACTGCGACAGCGCCGTCGACGCGGCCAAGGCGGTACCCGCCAACCCGAGAAGGATCGGCAGCAATGCCTGCACGGTCAGCAGCCACAGCATCCAGTAGCCCTTGCGCGGGTCTTCCCAGACCTTGCGCGAGACTTCGTTCTGGGTACGGGTCGGATCCTGCAACGAGGACATGCCGATGCCCACGCCGGCGTACAACAGCGCGTTGTTCAGCGCCTCCAGCAGCCCGTCCAGGCCCGTGAAGAACGGCGATGCGACGTAGTACAGCGCAACCAGCATGGCCGGGTACTGCAGGTAGCTCAGCCACTGGAACACCTGCCGGGCGTCGAACCGGCGGGACGACGATGACCCGGTCACCTGCCCTTCCCGTCCGGCTTCTTGGAACTCTTGAACATTTCCAGCATGCGCTCGGTGACCACGTAGCCACCGGCGGCGTTGCCCGCGCCCAGGGCCACGGCGATGAAGCCGATGGCCTTCTCCAGCGTGGTATCGGCGTGGCCGAGCACCACCATGGCACCGATCAGCACGATGCCGTGGATGAAGTTTGAACCGGACATCAACGGCGTGTGCAGGATCACCGGCACCCGCGAAATGATCACGTGGCCGGCGATCGCCGCCAGCATGAAGATGTACAACGCCACGAACCCGTCGCTCATTGCTGCTCTCTCCAGGGCTGGAACCGCCCGCACGGCATCATAACCACGGCGACCGAGCGGATGCGACGGTTGCGCTGTCAACCAATGCCCGGCCCGTGCGTTTACACCATCAGACCCCCGCCGGAACGCTACCCTGTGCTGGTGACCAGCCCGCCCCTGACGTCCACTGCCACGCCTGCCTCGCTGGAAGCCTTCCTCGCCGGCGTGGGGCCGCGCGCCTTCCGCTTCGCCGAGGCCGGGCTGCGCCAGCGCGAGGATGCGCTGGACGCCGTGCAGGACGCGATGGAGCGCATGCTCGGCTACGCCGACCAACCGCCGGAAGAATGGACGCCGCTGTTCTGGAGCATCCTGCGCCGGCGCATCATCGACCTGCAGCGGCGCCGCAGCTTCCGCCTGAAGTTCTGGGCCCCGCAGGACGACCAGGACCAGGACAGCGCGATCGACTGGGCCGACGAAGCCGCCGGCCCGGCCCGGCAGCATGAGCAGCAGCAGGACTATGCGCGGCTGGTGCGGGCCCTGCGGCAACTGCCGGCGCGGCAACGCGAGGCGTTCAGCCTGCGGGTCCTGCAGGAACTGGACGTCGCCACCACCGCCAGGGCGATGGGCTGTTCGGAAGGCTCGGTAAAAACCCACCTGTCGCGCGCGCGCGACGCATTGCAGAAACAACTGGAGGCCTCGCGGTGAACCGCCTGCCCACATCGCCGGATGATTTCGACCGCTCCCTGCGGCAACTGCAGCAGCAGGCCGAGGGCGCGCTGTCGCCCGCCACGCTCGCCCGGCTGCGCCAGGCACGGCAGCAGGCCGGGACGGCCAGCGCGCCCTGGCGTCGCCGCGGCCTGTGGCTGGCCACCGCCTGTTCGGCGGTGCTGGCCGTGACCTTCGCGCTACGCTTCAACGGCACCGATGCACCGGTGGCCGCACCGGCCACAGTCACGGCAGCGGCCACGGTCGACAGCGACGATGCGATCGATGCGCCCCTGCCGTTCGATGAGAGCCCCGAGCTGTACCTGTGGCTGGGCTCGGACAACCTGGCGATGGAATGACCCTGATGAACGCCCTGATCCCCCGCGTGTTGCCCCTGCTGCTCCTGGCCGCATTCCCGGCGCTGGCCCAGCAATCCCCGCCATTGCCCGAATGGGACCAGCTGACGCCGGCCCAGCGCGAAACCCTGATCACGCCGATGCGTGACCGCTGGAACGCCTCGCCGGACCGCCGCCAGCGCATCTATGACCATGCCCGCAGCTGGCAGCAGATGACCCCGGAACAGCGTGAGCAGGCGCGCCGTGGCATGCACCGCTTCGAACACATGTCGCCGCAGCAGCGCCGCGAGGCACAGGCGCTGTTCGCCAGGATGCGCGGCCTGGACAGGGCCCAGCGCCAGCAGCTGCACGACCAGTGGGTGAAGATGACGCCCGAGCAACGCCGGCAATGGGTGGAAGCCAATCCGCCACCGGCGCGTCCGCAGCGGTAGAAGCGTCAAAGGCCCGCCCTCATCCGCCCCTGCGGGGCACCTTCTCCCGCCCACGGGAGAAGGGAGGGGTTCGCCGCAACCTGAGCCCGCCCGTGAACCGGAAGTCCGCATGACACGCCCTTCTCCCGCTTGCGGGAGAAGGTGCCCCGCAGGGGCGGATGAGGGGACTTTGGATTTCCGCCTCCACTCCCCGCGAAACCCGCCTCACACCGGCGGGATCTCGCCGCCCGCCGGACGCTGCGGCCACACCGTCCTGACCAGCAGTTCGTCGCTCCAGTCCAGGCGCAGCGCGCCCTCCTTCAGGAACAGCGACACGAAGTTGTAGACGTTGCGCGCATACATCTCGCTGGCATGGATGGCCCCCATGCTGGCCAGGTCCAGCGGACCGGCCACGGTGACGCCCCCCACCTCGACGGTCTCACCCGGACGGGTGGCCTCGCAGTTGCCACCGGTCTCGGCGGCAAGATCGACGATCACGCTGCCCGGCCGCATGCCGGACACCATCGCCGCGGTGATGATCTTCGGCGCCGGGCGCCCGGGTACCGCGGCGGTACAGATCACCACATCCACACCCTTCAGGTGCTCGGCCAGCCGCCGCTGCTGCTCGGCGCGCTCGTCCTCGGTCAGCTGGCGCGCATAACCGCCCTCGCCCGCCGCACTGACACCCAGATCCAGGAACTTGCCGCCCAGCGATTCGATCTGCTCGCGGGTTTCCGGGCGCACGTCGAAGCCCTCCACCGCCGCACCCAGCCGCTTGGCGGTCGCCACCGCCTGCAGCCCGGCCACGCCGGCACCGACCACCAGCACCTTGGACGGGCGGATCGTGCCGGCGGCGGTGGTCAGCATCGGGAAGAAGCGCGGGGTCAGCTGCGCGGCGATCAGCGTGGCCTTGTAGCCGGCCATGCCGGCCTGCGAGCTGAGCACGTCCATGGCCTGCGCGCGGGTGGTGCGCGGCAGGCGCTCCAGCGGGAAGCACTGTACCTGCCGGGCCTGCAACGCCGCCGTGCGTGCCGGCTCGGCCTGTGGATGCAGCATGCCGACCAGCACCACGCCGGCCTTGAAACGCTCGATCATCGCCACCGGCGGTGGCTGCACGCACAGCACCAGGTCGGCGGTCTCCACGGCTTCGTCCAGTGTCGCCCCCGCTTCCAGATAGGCCTGGTCGGTGAAGCCGGCGGCCACGCCGGCACCGGGCTGCACCCGCACACTGGCGCCGGTGGCCAGCAGCTTCCTGACCGTCTCCGGCGTGGCGGCGACACGCCGCTCGCCCTGGGCGGCTTCCTTCAGAACACGTACATCAACGGCCATTCCAGTCCCCGATGCGCAGTGGATCAACTGCCCGGATCGTAGCAAAGCCCCGAACGTGCGCGGCGATCAGCCGACCGTGGCCGGCTGCGGCTCCAGGCGGTCGATCACGCCCTGCATGGCGCTGTCGAAGGCGCCATCATCCACGTGCGGACGCAGGCGGCCCAGCCGCACCATCACCGCCAGTTCTTCCGGCGAAGCCACGCAGAAGCGGATGCCGCGGCGGTTGACGAACAGCAGGCGCGAGGAAATTGGGCTCACCCAGGACAACTTGCCGGCCTGCAGCTTGCCGTCCTTGTCGATGAAGTCCAGCCAGGTGCCGATCTCCATCCGACGGAAGCGCTCGGCATCACTGTCGTCGAAGTCCTCGGCCTTGGCCGTGCTGCCGAAGTCGATGGCCGGGGCTTCCTGCGCCGGCGGGGTCGGCAGCGCCACCTGCGGCAGTTCGGGCAGCGCGCGCTCCAGCTCCGGCCGCACTTCGGCGATCGACTGCAGGGTGTCGTGCAGGGCATCGATGGCCGCCGTCCCCGCATCGCCATGGACACCGACGCTGGCGAACACCTTGCGCAGCCCCGGCTGGCAGGACTGCAGCCACGGCTTGCCGACGATATGACGGCGCGCCTCGGCCACTTCCTCCAGCACCTCGTCGGCCAGCTTCAGGGCCTCGGTGACGCCCTCGCCCTCTTCGCCTTCGCGCAGCAGGGTCAGGGTCAGGTGGTGGTTCCATGGCTGGCGCAGGAAATCGTCGATGGCCTTGGGCAGGCCCTGGTCGGCGACCCGACGTTCCAGCTCGAGGGCGGCGCGGCTGCGCGCGACCTCCAGTTTCTCCTGGCCACGCTGCGTTTCGGCGGCGCGGCGCTCGGCGATCTCGATGCGGCGGCGGTGCTGGGCCAGGAATTCACGGAACTCCTCCTCCAGCGTCAGGAAGATGGCCAGGTTCTCGTTGAACTCGGCCGTCAACCTCTCGATGATTTCCTCGACCTTGCCCATCAGCGCGCGCTCGGACTGGCTCTCGCCCGCGTTGCCCTCGCAGGCCTCGGCCAGCGAGTTGAGCAGGCGCCGCGCCGGGTGGGTCTTCTGCACGAACATGCGGCGGTCGAGCATGGCGACCTTGACGAACGGCACCACCAGCCGGCCGATCAGCTCGCGCGAACGGCCTTCCAGGTCACGTTCGTCGAGCATCACGTCGAACAGCATGCCAACCAAGTCGATGGCATCCTCGTCCTGCGGATCCAGGTGCGCCTGCGCCGGGTCCACGCCCAGCCGGGTCGCACCGGCCAGCACTTCACTCTTGAGCCGCTGCGCCAGTGATTCGCCGTCTTCGCCGACGGCCGCGCGCAGGGTGGCACTGGGCGTGGCCTGCAGCAGCGACAGCACCGACATCATCTCGCGCTGGTTCAAGGCGCGCTGCAGGCCTGGCTCACCGCCGTGGCCGGCGGCTGCGCCGCCGACGCCACTGGCGGCTGCGCCGCGCGCCTGCCGCGACTGCACCAGCAGCTCATGCAACGCCTCGAGCACCATGCCCTGCTGGGTGGCGCCATCGACCTCGAATCCACCGCCGCCCTGCGCGTATCCCTCGCCCTGGGCTTCGCCCATGCGGCCGAGGTTGGCGCGCTGCTGCGCGAAGCGTTCGGAGAAGCGTCGTGCCCAGCCCGGTGCCCCGCCCTGCGGGTCGAAGCCATCCTCGTCCGGGGCATCAGCGTCCGGTACCGCCGCCGGCCGCCGCGGCGGCTGGCGGCGCGGCGCACCCAGTTCAGGGGCTGCGCCGGCCTGGGCCAGGCGCTCGTCCAGCGCCTCGTACAACTTGCCGATGCTGCCGGCCAGTTCCCGTTCGCACAGCTTGAACAGCACCAGGCGCACTTCCGGGGTCAGGTCACACGGGGCGAAGGCCTCGTGCAGGGCGACGCCGATATGTTCGGGACTGATCGGATTGGTGTCGGCATTGAGTTCCTGACCGCCGGCAACCCAGCCCAGGCGATGGTCCAGCCGCGCCAGCACCTGCTTGTACTCACGCAGCAGCACGGTGGCCAGGTTGCGCACCGCCAGCCGCGACTCCAGGACGTGTTCGGGCACCAGCGCCAGCCCACCCTCGCCGGCACCGGCCATGACGCTTTCAGCCGACTGCGGCGCACCCGATTCCAGCGCGGCCCAGGCCTGCTGCAGGTGGCTGGAGAAAAGACGGGAAACCTCGTCGCGGCGGCGGCGCAGCTCGCGCATGCCGTCGAGGAAGGCCATCTGCGAGGCGCCGGCACTTCCGGCCCGATCGAACAACGCATCGTCGAACCCGGCCAGGACCTTGTCGAACAGCTTGGACAGCGCCGGCAATGCCGCTTCACGCGCCACGGCCAGAAGGTTCTGGTTACGACCGGGCTGGCCCGGGACTTGCGGGTTGGACATCATGCGCAAAGGCTCCACACCCGTGAAGGCGCTGGACTTTTGATAGACGGGTTAGGACAAGCGGACGCGGCCCCTGTTTCCGCCCGTGGATGGTAGGGCGAGTAGCTGAACAGGGTCAGTGATGCAGTAAGCACTTCAAACCTCATGACCGGCATCCCGGTACGGCCGTCTATGCTAAGCGGGCCGCGGAATATTGGCGAATTTCACCGCCCTTCCAGGGCGATGATGGCAATCACAGTTTGCGCTACCCAAGGTGTCATCGTCCCGCCGTCTATAATCCCCGACCGTGTTTTGCCCCCGGTGAGTCATGTCCGACAACTGTTTCCTGCACGCCTTGAACCAGCGCGTTTCGGTTCCGTCCAAGCAACTGGGCGAACCCGCCCCGGACCCGGCCACCCTGCTGCGCATGCTTGAAGCCGCCGTGCGCGTACCCGACCACGGCAAGCTGGTCCCGTTCAGATTCCTGCAGATCCGCGGCGATGCCCGTCACGCTTTGGGCGCGTTCCTCGCCCGGCGCAGCCGTGAGCGCGACCCGCACGCCGCCGAAGCGGTGATCGAGAAGGACCGCCTGCGCTTCTCGCATGCGCCGCTGATCGTGACCGTCATCGCCCGCCTGCAACCCGACCACAAGGTGCCGGTGCAGGAACAACTGCTGACCGCCGGTTGCGTCTGCTTCGCGCTGCTGCAGGCCGCGCAGGGGTTCGGCTTCGGCGCGCAGTGGCTGACCGCCTGGATGGCCTATGACGCTGCAGTCGCCGACCACCTTGGCCTGGGCCAGGACGAGCACATCGTCGGCTTCATCCATGTCGGCACGCCGAAGCTGCAGGTGCCCGACCGTGACCGCCCGGACCCGGCCGCGCTGCTGCAGGACTACCGGCCGTGAGCACCGCCCCGGCCAGCGCGCCGCTATACCTGGTCGACGCCAGCCTGTACGTGTTCCGCGCCTGGCATTCGATGCCGGACGAGTTCCAGGACAGCCAGGGCTGGCCGGTCAATGCCGTGCACGGCTTTGCCCGCTTCCTGCTGGACCTGCTCGAACGCGAACGCCCGCGGCATATCGCCGTGGCCTTCGACGAGGCACTGGACAGCTGCTTCCGCCACCGCATCTACCCGGCCTACAAGGCCAACCGCGACCCCGCCCCGGATGAACTGCGCCGCCAGTTCGCGCACTGCAAGGCGTTGTGCGCGGCGCTGGGCCTGGACGTGCTGGCCGACCGCGAGTACGAGGCCGACGACCTGATCGGCACCGAGCTGCACGCCGGCCGCGGGCATGGCCTGCGCGGGGTGATCGTCTCGGCTGACAAGGATCTCTCGCAGTTGCTGCTCGAGCACGACGAGCAATGGGACTACGCGCGCAACCAGCGCTGGGGCGCGGCCGGGGTGAAGGCGCGCCACGGCGTGCACGCGCACCAGATCGCCGACTATCTGGCGCTGTGCGGCGATGCGGTGGACAACATCCCCGGCGTGTCCGGCATCGGCACCAAGTCGGCGGCGGTGCTGTTGTCGCACTTCGGCAGCCTCGACGCCCTGCTCGAACGCATCGACGAAGTGCCGTTCCTGCGCCTGCGCGGTGCGGCGACCATGGCCGTGCGCCTGCGCGAGCAGCGCGAACTGGCCCTGCTGTTCCGCCAGCTGACCACCATCGCGGTGGACGCACCGCTGGCCACCGCGCGCCCCGGCTTCACCCGCGGCAATGCCGACGCGGACATGCTGGGCGGGCTGTGCGATGCACTGCGCTTCGGCCCGATGACCCGGCGCCGGTTGCTGTCGGCCGCGGGCATCGAAACGTCCTCTCCTTCCGCCAACGAGTTCGCATGAGCCAGAACACCGCAGCCCCCCGCGTCGTCTACGAAGGCAAGTACCAGCGCATGGTCGTGCGCGGCACCTGGGAGTACAGCGAGCGCACCCACGCCGGTGGCCTGGCCGCGATCATCATCGCGGTTACCCCGCAGGACGAGGTGCTGTTCGTCGAACAGTTCCGCGTGCCGCTGCAGGCACGCACCATCGAGATGCCGGCGGGCCTGGTCGGCGACATCACCGCCGGCGAGTCCATCGAGGAGTCGGCGGTGCGCGAACTGGAAGAGGAAACCGGCTGGACCGCCGACCACGCCGAAGTACTGATGATCGGCCCGACCTCGTCCGGCGCGAGCAACGAGAAGATCGCCTTCGTGCGCGCCACCGGCCTGCGCAAAGTTGGCAACGGCGGTGGCGACGACAGCGAGGACATCACCGTGCACAGCATCCCGCGTGCGCGTGCCGCGGCATGGCTGGTCGAGAAGATGGGCGAAGGCTACGAGCTGGACGCCAAGCTCTGGGCCGGCCTGTGGATGATCGAGCACCACCTCGACGGGAGGCCACGTGGCTGATTCCGGAGAGCAGGCATTGCCGCCGCTGCTTGATGCCGGCGACCCGGCGATCTTCACCGTGCACCACCCGCACGGGCGCTCGCCGTTCGTGCTGCTGGCCGATCATGCCGGCCAGCAGGTCCCCGCGGCCTTGCACGACCTCGGCCTGCCGCAACAGGAGCTGGACCGGCATATCGGCTGGGACATCGGCATCGCCGGCACCACCCGCGCACTGGCCCAGCGGCTGGATGCCTGGGCGATCGAACAGACCTATTCGCGCCTGCTGATCGACTGCAACCGCCCGCTCGCCTCGCCGACGCTGATCCCCGAGGTCAGCGACGGCACGCTGATCCCCGGCAACGCCGGCCTGAGCGCCGCGCAGCGCCAGCAACGCATCGACGCCATCCATGCGCCCTACCACGCGCGCATCAGCGCCGAGCTGGACCGCCGCCGTGAGGCCGGCATCCCCACCGTGCTGGTGATGATGCACAGCTTCACCCCGGCGATGAACGGTATGCAGCGCCCGTGGCACGCGGGTGTGCTCTACCACCAGGACACCCGCTTCGCACATGCACTGCTGCAGGCGCTGCGCGCCGAAGGCGACCTGGTGGTTGGCGACAACGAGCCGTATTCGGTCAACCGCAACAGCGACTACGCCGTGCCGGTGCATGGCGAAGGCCGCGGACTGGTGCACGTGGAACTGGAGATCCGCCAGGACCTGATCGCCGATGCCGCCGGCCAACAGGCCTGGGCCGAACGGCTGGAACGCATCTTCCGCACGTTGCAGCCCAGCCTGACCAGGTAGGAGCGCCTTCAGGCGCGAAGCAGGTGCATCGTCAGATGTGGAGCTGACCGCGACCGGATGACCTGCCGGCTTCGTGGCCGAGGCCGCTCCTGCGGGTGCGTTCAACGCGTGTAGCGGCGGGTGACCTCGAAACGCGCGCCCGGACGCGGCACCGGGCCTTCGGCCAATATGTCCACGCGCAACACGCCAGCAGCCTCATCGCGGTAGCGATAGTTGACGCGGATGCCGTTGGAGGTGGTGACCTCCACGCGCAGCCCATCCGGCACATCATGCAGGCGGGCTTCCACGCCCGGGGCAATGCTCACCGCCGCACCCGACAAGGGCAGCATCACCACGTCAGTGGTGTCCTTGCGCCCGAACAACACCGATTCACGGCTGCGGTACAGCACCAGCGTGTCTTCCAGCGGCGCGGCGAATTCCATCTCCGGGCGCAGCATCGATGCCGGCGTCGCATGGCCCGCACCGGCAGCACCCGGACCGCCCGGACCATGGCCGCCTCGACCACCACGGCCACCGCCCATCCCGCCGCCATCGGGGCCACCGCCCATGCCACCGGGCGGACCTCCACCCCCGCGGCCGCCAGGACCACGCGGACCCGCTTCCGCATCCGGCCCCGCATCACCTGTACCGGTTGGACGATCCGCGCCGCGCGCCGGCGAAGCCTGCCCGGCGGCCCTTTTCCGCCGCCTTCTGTGCCTGGCGGTTGCCCGAGGCATCGGCCTTCCATTCCACCGGCGGATCACCGGCCACCTGCTGCGCTGCCGCCGGTGCGATCACCAGCACGCAGGCAAGCACCCATCCACCCTTTGCATGCAACACCACGATGCAGATCCTGTCCGGGAACACCGGCGACCATGCTGCACGGCGACCGGCGGCGTGATGTGTCAACGCCGACACATCACGCCAGCGACCGCTGCACCGTTCAGCCGGCCGATGGTGTCCCGTCGCAGGCCGGTTGGGGTCGCCGCGCCAGCATCACCAGCACCACGCCGAGCAGCGCGAATGCCGCTGCGCCGAACTCGGCGCGCACCAGGCCGGCCAGGGCCGGTGCCGTCCCCGGCTCGCCGCCCGCGGCGTTGGCCAGCATCACCAGCACCGCCAGACCCAGCGCACCACCAATCTGCTGGGCGGTGGCGGCCATGCCCGAGGCCACGCCCTGCTGTGCCGCCGGCACGCCCTGCCCGGCCACGATCCACATCGCCGTCCAGGTCATGCCCTGGCCGATGCTCAGCAGCACCACGCCCGGCAGCAACGGCCAGAAACCCGCTCCCTGCGGCAGCAATGCCGCAACCAGCGCGATACCTGCCGCGCCCATTCCCAACCCCCATACCAACACCTGCTCCACCCGCAACCGCTGCAGCGCGCGCTCGGCGATCCGGATGCCGAAGGTGCACACCGCGGTGGCCGGCAGGAATGCCAACCCGGCCTGCAACGGGCTCCAGCCGTAGCCATCCTGGAAGTACAGCGCCAGGAAGTAGTACTGCACGCCATAGCTGCCCATGAACAGGAAGGTCAGCCCCATCGCCAGGCGCAGGCCGGGCAGGCGCAGCAGGCTGAACTGCATCAGCGGGTCATGGCTGCGCCGCTCGATCCACACGAAGGCCGCCAGCAACACGGCCGCCATTGCCAGGCAAAGCACGGTGCGCGGTGCCAGCCAGCCCCATTCCGGCCCCTGCACCAGGGTGGCCACCAACAGGCTGCCGCCGACGGTGACGGTCAGGCAGCCGGCCAGGTCGAACGAACGCCCGCGCGGCATTTCGCCGTCACGTGGCAGCCAGGCCCCGCCCAGCACCGCGCAGGCCGTGGCGAACGGCACGATCACCCACAGCACCGAGGACCAGCCGAACACCTGGGTCAGCACGCCGCCCAGCAGGGTGCCCAGCGCCAGCCCGAGCGCGCTGGCCATGCTCCAGATCGCCAGCGCACGGTTGCGCACCGGGCCTTCGGCATACAGCGTGTTGATCAACGCCAGCGTGGCCGGGAACAGCAATGCCGCGCCCACGCCCTGCGCCGCCCGCGCGGCGACCAGCATACCGACGCTGCCGGCGAACCCGCCCAACAGCGAGGCCAGCGCGAACACGATCATGCCCAGCCGGTAGATGCGGCGCCGCCCCAGCAGGTCGGCCGCGCGCCCAACCAGCAGCAGGCAGCCGCCAAAGGCCACGGTGTAGCCGCTGACGATCCATTGCAGTTGTTGGGCGTTGACCTGCAACGCCCGGCCCATGTCGTGCAGGGCGACGAAGATGATGGTGGCGTCCAGCGCGATGATCAGCTGGGCCATTGCCAGCAGGCTCAGCGCCAGCCGGGGGTATCGAAGAGGGGGCATGACGGCCTCGCTCAAAAGGGGCTGGCAGTGTCATTGATGCGCATGAATGCATAAACCACCTAATTTCGATTTCTGCGATGATTTTTCGCATGAATGACATTCCCTTCGATCTCAACGCGGTGCGGATGCTGGTGCAGGTGGCCGAGGCCCGCAGCTTCACCGTGGCCGCCGGGCAACTGGGGCTGAGCCAGTCCGGGCTGTCACGGGCGATCAGCCGCCTGGAGGCCGGGCTGGGGGTCAAGCTGCTGCAGCGGAACACCCGCAACGTCAGCCTGACCCCGGACGGCCGCCAGTTCATCGACCAGGTCACGCCGCTGCTGTGCGGGCTGGAGGATGCGCGCCGCCAGCTCGGCGACCGCCCATGCACGCCCTCGGGCACGCTCAAGATCACCGCCCCGTCGATGTTCGGGCGCAAGGTGCTGGTGCCCCTGGCCGGGCAGCTGATGGCCAGGTACCCGCAGCTGCAGATCGAAGCGGTGCTGAGTGACCGCCTGGTCGACCTGTTCGAGGAAGGTTTCGACGCGGCCCTGCGCACCGGCCCGGTCGCCGACCAGCGCATGATCGCGCGACGGCTGCGGCCGCTGCGCTGGGTGACGGTGGCCAGCCCGGCCTACCTGGCCCAGCACGGTGCGCCGGACAGCGTGCAGGCGTTGCGCGAACACCGCTGCCTGGCGGTGCGCAACCTGCGCAGCGGGCGGCTGGTGGACTGGCAGTTCCGTGATGCGGACGGCCAGCTGCGCGAGTTCACGCCGCCGGCGCGGATGGTGTTCGACAGCGGCGACCCGCTGGTGGAAGCCGCGCTGGCCGGCATCGGGATCGTGCAGGTGATGGACTTCGCGGTGGCCGACGCACTCGCCGATGGTCGCCTGCAGCGCGTGTTGCAGGCCGCCGAAGGGCGCAGCCGCGAGCTGTCGTTGATCTACCCGCCCTCGCGGCAATGCTCGCCCAAGCTGCAGGTGTTGGCCGATGCACTGCTGGCCGGGGAATGGTGAGGCCGGCGGCGGAAACAGAACGGGCGGCCTGCGCCGCCCGTCCATGCCACATGATCGAGCAGCTCAGCCGGCGAACGAATCGGTGGCGCGCACCAGCGCATCCACGTTCTCGGCCTCGAACGCCGAGTGGCCCGAGGCCGGCGTGATCTGCAGCTGGGCCTTCGGCCACACCTTGTGCAGGTCCCACGCATTGGCCAGCGGGCACACCACGTCGTAGCGGCCATGCACGATCACGCCCGGGATATGGGCGATCTTGTGCGCGTCGCGCAGCAGCTGGTCTTCCACCTCGAAGAAGCCGCCGTTGACGAAGTAGTGGTTCTCGATGCGCGCGAACGCCAGCGCGAACTGCGGGTCCTCGTGGCTGTTGATGAAGTCGTCATCCACATGCAGGAAGCTGGTGGCGCCTTCCCACACGCTCCACGCCCTGGCCGCGCCCAGACGGGTGGCCTCGTCATCGCTGGTCAGGCGGCGATGGAAGGCCGAGATCAGGTCGGCGCGTTCCACTTCCGGGATCGGCTTGAGGTAGTGCTCCCAGGCGTCCGGGAACAGGCGGTTGGCGCCTTCCTGGTAGAACCATTCCAGTTCCCAGCGGCGCAGCATGAAGATGCCGCGCAGCACCAGCTCGGTCACGCGCTGCGGATGGGTTTGCGCATAGGCCAGCGCCAGCGTCGAGCCCCAGCTGCCGCCGAACACCTGCCAGCGGTCGATGCCCAGCTGCTCACGCAGCTTCTCGATGTCGGCCACCAGATCCCAAGTGGTGTTGTCCACCAGGTCGGCATGCGGCGTGGAGCGGCCCGAACCGCGCTGGTCGAACAGGATGATCCGGTACTTGGACGGGTCGTGGAACTGGCGCATCTTCGGCGTGCAGCCGCCGCCGGGGCCACCGTGCAGCATCACCACCGGCTTGCCGTCCGGGTTGCCGCATTGTTCGAAGTACAGGGTGTGGCGGTCATCGACCTTGAGCGTGCCGGTTTCGTACGGCTCGATGGCGGGGTAAAGCGTGCGCATGGCGACCTCACGGGAACAGAAGCGGCAGTTTAGCGCAGCGCTGTTTTGTTCTTGTCGGCGCATGCCGCTGGAGCGCAGCCCTGCCGCGCGGGGCGTTGCCGGGAAGGTCGCTTGCCGAGCGTGGCTCGGCACTGCCGCTGCGGGGGCCTATGCGGGCAGGCGGCCCAGCGTTACCCGGTCGCGCTGTTCCAGGTCCTGCACGGTCTGCGCGTCGACGAAGCCGGCCTGCTCCAGCAGTGCGCGGATCGCTTCCCCCTGGTCCCAACCGTGTTCCAGCAGCAACCAGCCTCCGGGCACCAGGTGCTCGGGCGCGCCGGCCACGATCTCGCGGATCGCATCCAGCCCGTCGGCACCCGATGCCAGGGCCGGTGGCGGCTCGAAGCGCAGGTCGCCCTGCTGCAGGTGCGGGTCGGCGGCAGCGATGTACGGCGGGTTGCTGACGATCATGTCGAAACGGTCCGCCCCCAGCGCCACGAACCAATGCCCACGGCGGAACCAGACGTTCTCCAGGCCATGTGCCTGCGCGTTCTTCACTGCGACCGCCAAAGCCGGGCCAAGCACGTCGGTGGCCATCACGGTGGCCAACGGCCGCTCGCTGGCGATGGACAGGGCCACCGCACCGCTGCCGGTGCCCATGTCGGCCACCCGCACCATGTCGTCGTCGGGCAACCGGGCCAGCGCCTGCTCGACCAGCAGCTCGGTTTCCGGGCGCGGGATCAGGGTGGCGGTGTTGACCTGCAGGTCCAGCGTCCAGAACCCGCGCCGGCCGACCAGGTAGGCCAGCGGGTGGCCTTCGGCCCGGCGTGCGACCAGCAGCTCGAAGCGCTGCCGCGCGTCCTGGTCCACCGCGTCGGTGGCATGGGCGAACAGCCAGGCACGTTCCACGCCCAGCACGTGCAGCAGCAACTGCTCGGCCTCGTGGCGGGCATCGGCACCGGACAGACGCCCGGCAGCTTCCCGCAACAGCTCGGCAACGTTCACCGTGGACACTTCATTACCTCTTCGCGGGATGTTTTCAGGACGGCGAGGATAGTCACCGCGCTCCGGCCTGCCTACCTCGGTCGGCATAACCGTTGCCTATGTGAATCGATTCATGTTCGTCCGGCCCCGGCTTGCGAACCGGGCAAAAGCCCCGATATCCGGGCGTATCGGCGCTTCACGCCGCTGAACGATAGTCAAAACCTATTGATGCGATGCATCCAATTCATTTGTTTTATTAGTTTTTGCCTATTAGTCTTCTTTCCGACGCTTCACCCCCGCCCCTTCAACCAAGAGGAAGTTCCATGTCCCTGATCAACACCCAGGTCCAGCCGTTCAAGGCCAACGCTTACCACAACGGCAAGTTCATCGAAGTCACCGAGGCCTCGCTGAAGGGCAAGTGGTCCGTCCTGATCTTCATGCCGGCAGCGTTCACCTTCAACTGCCCGACCGAGATCGAAGACGCCGCCGAGCATTACGCCGAGTTCCAGAAGGCCGGCGCCGAGGTCTACATCGTCACCACCGACACCCACTTCTCGCACAAGGTGTGGCACGAAACCTCGCCGGCCGTCGGCAAGGCCCAGTTCCCGCTGGTCGGCGACCCGACCCACCAGCTGACCAACGCCTTCGGCGTGCACATTCCGGAAGAAGGCCTGGCCCTGCGTGGCACCTTCGTGATCAACCCGGAAGGCGTGATCAAGACCCTGGAGATCCACTCCAACGAGATCGCCCGTGACGTGTCCGAGACCCTGCGCAAGCTGAAGGCCGCCCAGTTCACCGCCGCCAACCCGAACCAGGTCTGCCCGGCCAAGTGGAAGGAAGGCGAGAAGACCCTGACCCCGTCGCTGGACCTGGTCGGCAAGATCTAAGCCGCAACACGCCGGTGGGGATGCGCCAGGCCTCTGGCCCATCTCCCCGGCACTCCCACCCCGCCTCGCGGCGGGCGTGGGGGTGAACCGCAGCGTGTTGATGCCAGCCAGCATCACGCAAGCAAGCCCGACAGCCCGCTGCGGTTCACCCCTACTTTTCCGGCGCGTTGCCCAGGCAACCGCGTCCTCCCCCCGTTTTGCCTCGTTCAAGGAGTTGCGCCGTGCTTGACGACACCCTCAAGACCCAGTTGCAGCAGTACATGGGCCTGCTGCGCCAACCGTTGCGCCTGATCGCCTCGCTCGATGACAGCGCCGCCGCCCAGGAAATGCGTGGCCTGCTGGACGACATCGTCGCCGCCGGCAACGGCAAGATCACCCTGGACGCCTCCGGCACCGACGCCCGTCGCCCCTCGTTCGTGGTTGCCCGCGAAGGCCAGGACCATGGCGTGCGTTTCGCCGGCCTGCCGCTGGGCCACGAATTCGAATCGCTGGTGCTGACCCTGCTGTGGACCGGTGGCCATCCGCCGAAGGTCGCCGAGGAGGTGCTGGACAGCATCAAGGCGATCCATGGCACGTTCGACTTCGACGTCTACATGTCGCTGACCTGCCACAACTGCCCGGACGTGGTGCAGGCGCTGGCGCTGATGGCCATCGTCAACCCGAACATCCGCACCACCGTGATCGAAGGCGGCGCCTTCCAGCAGGAAGTGGAGCAGCGCCAGGTGATGGCCGTGCCGATGGTGTTCCAGGGTGGCCAGATGTTCGACTCCGGGCGCATGAGCCTGGAGCAGATCATCGCCAAGCTCGACACCGGCGCCGCCACCCGCGATGCCGAGAAGATCAACGCCAAGGACGCGTTCGACGTACTGGTGGTTGGCGGTGGCCCGGCCGGTTCGGCCGCGGCGATCTATGCCGCCCGCAAGGGCATCCGCACCGGCGTGGCCGCCGAGCGTTTCGGTGGCCAGGTGCTGGACACCATGGCCATCGAGAACTTCATCTCGGTGCAGCACACCGAGGGCCCGAAGCTGGCCAGCGCGCTGGAAGCCCACGTGCGTGAGTACGAGGTGGACATCATGAACCTCCAGCGCGCCACCGAACTGGTGCCGGCCGGTGCCGATGGCTTGGTCGAAGTGAAGCTGGAGAACGGTGCCTCGCTGAAGTCCAGGACGGTGATCCTGTCCACCGGCGCACGCTGGCGGCAGATGAACGTCCCGGGCGAGGACGCGTACCGCAACAAGGGCGTGGCCTACTGCCCGCACTGCGACGGCCCGCTGTTCAAGGGCAAGCGCGTGGCGGTGATCGGCGGCGGCAACTCCGGCGTCGAGGCGGCCATCGACCTGGCCGGCATCGTCAGCCACGTCACCGTGTTCGAGTTCGACAGCAAGCTGCGCGCTGACCAGGTGCTGCAGGCCAAGCTCAACAGCCTGCCCAACGTGAAGGTGGTGCTCAACGCACAGACCACCGAGGTGCTGGGCGACGGCCAGAAGGTCAACGGGCTGGTCTACACCGACCGCGTCGGTGGCGATTCGCACCGCGTCGAGCTGGAAGGCATCTTCGTGCAGATCGGCCTGCTGCCGAACACCGAGTGGCTGCGTGGCACGGTGGAACTGAGCAACCGCGGCGAGATCGTCATCGACGACCGCGGCCAGACCAACGTGCCGGGCGTGTTCGCTGCCGGTGACTGCACCACGGTGCCGTACAAGCAGATCATCATCGCCATGGGCGCCGGCTCGACCGCCGCGCTGAGCGCGTTCGACCACCTGATCCGTACCCCGGCCCCGGCGGTTGCCAAGGCCGAAGTGGCTGAAACCGCCTGATTTTCAGGCGTCTGCCCGAACAGGAGCGAGGGGAACACTGCCCTTCGCTCCTGTTGCCGTTGCGTCCATTGACCGGAGTCCGCCATGAACCTGCGTGACCTGAAGTACCTGGTGGCACTGGCCGAGCACAAGCACTTCGGCCGCGCGGCGGCGGCGTGTTTCGTCAGCCAGCCGACGCTGTCCACCCAGATCAAGAAGCTGGAAGAGGAGCTGGGCGTGCCGCTGGTCGAGCGTGCGCCGCGCAAGGTGATGCTGACCCCGGCCGGGCGCGAGGCCGCGATGCGCGCACGCGGCATCGTCGCCGAGGTCGAGCAGATGAAGGAGGCCGCGCGCCGCAGCCGCGACCCGGAAGCCGGCACGGTGCGGCTGGGCATCTTCCCCACGCTCGGCCCCTACCTGCTGCCGCACGTGGTGCCGGCGATCCGCCAGCGTTTCCCGCAGCTGGAGATGCTGCTGGTCGAGGAAAAGAGCGACGTGCTGATGGCACAGCTGCGCAATGGCCAGCTCGACGCCGCGCTGCTGGCGTTGCCGGTCAACGATGAGCAGCTGCACACCGAGTTCCTGTTCGAGGAACCGTTCGTGCTGGCCGCGCCGGAAGGCCACCCGCTGGCCGCGCACGACACGCTGCGGCTGGACGACCTGTCCGACCAGCGCCTGCTGCTGCTGCAGGACGGCCATTGCCTGCGCGACCAGGCGCTGGATGTCTGCCACCTGGCCGGCGCCCTGGAGAAGTCCGAATTCCAAGCCACCAGCCTGGAAACCCTGCGGCAGATGGTGGCCGCCAACGTCGGCGTCACGCTGTTGCCGATGCTCGCGGTCAAGCCGCCGGTGGCGCGCTCGGAGAACATCCAGCTGGTGCCCTTCCAGGGCGACCCCCAGCCCAACCGGCGCATCGCCATGGTCTGGCGGCGCAGCTCGGCGATGGGCGCCTTCCTGGAGCAGTTCGCGCAGTTGTTCAAGCAACTGCCGGCGGGGTTGTTGCGGTTGCACTGAGGGCTGGGGCTTTACCCCTCGCCCCCCCTCCCCTGCGCGATGCGCGAGGGAGGGGGCGGAAGCGGCGTTGGCTGCAATCTGAAGGACCCCGCGGAACCGCTCCCTCCCTTTGGCGCAGCCAAGGGGAGAGTTGGGGAGGGGTACAGCCCCAACCCGCAATCTGAACAGTCCCCCGCCCCACATTGCATCCCGGCCGTGGCGGCCCCATCATCCTGAAAGGGTCGCAAGCGACCCCTGACATCTGCACAATAGTGCCCGGGCGGCGCCGGCAAGGCGTCGCCTTTTGCTTGCATTTTTTCTTCATTAGATAAGGAACATCCCATGACCAGCCACAGCGGTCTCCCGCCATCGATCATCGTTTCCACCCGCGACATGGCCCGCCTCGAGGCCCTGCTCGACTCCCCGGCCCTGAGCCGGCACCCGGCCGCCGTCGCCCTCTCGCAGGAGCTTGAACGCGCCCAGGTGTTGCCGCCGGAGGAAATCCCGGCCGGTATCGTCACCATGCACTCCCGCGTGGACTGCGAAGACGAACTGCACGACGAAAAGCATTCCCTGACCCTGGTCTATCCGCACGAGGCGGATTTCGACAAGGGCCGCGTGTCCGTGCTGGCACCGGTTGGCAGCGCCCTGCTGGGCCTGTCGGTCGGCCAGACCATCGACTGGACCGCCCCCGGTGGCCGCCAGCTGCGCCTGCGCGTGATCGCCGTCCACTACCAGCCCGAAGCTGCGGGCGATTTCCACCGCTGAGCGCCTCGCGCCGGCCTGTACCAGGAACCTGCAATGACCCAGCCCCGCTCCAAGCTCGCCCAGCTGCGTGAACTGTCCGTCGTCGTCGCCGATACCGGTGACTACGAGGCCATCAAGCGCCTGCGTCCGGTGGACTGCACCACCAACCCGACCCTGGTGAAGAAAGCCCTCGACCTGCCGGTCTATGCCGCGTTGATCGAGCGCGAGCTGCAGTGGGGCCGCAACCAGCCCGGCGACGTGCAGGACGTGGCCAAGGCCGTGGTCGACCGCCTGACCGTGGGCGTGGGCACGATGCTGGCCGAGCTGGTGCCCGGCCGCGTCTCCACCGAAGTGGACGCCGACCAGGCGCATGACACCGCCGCCACCATCGCCAAGGCGCGCGAGTTCATCGCCATGTACGAAGCGGCCGGCGTGCCGCGTAGCAAGGTGCTGATCAAGATCGCCGCCACCTGGGCCGGCGTGGAGGCGGCGCGCGTGCTGCAGGCCGAAGGCATCGACTGCAACCTGACCCTGATCTTCAACCCGACCCAGGCGCTGGCCTGCTCGGAAGCCGGTGCGTTCCTGATCTCGCCGTTCGTCGGCCGCATCCTGGACTGGTACGTGGCCAACGGCCAGGCGCCGGCCAGCATCGACGAAGACCCGGGCGTGCAGTTCGTGCGCGGCGTGTACGCCGAGTTCAAGCGCCGTGGCTCGCCGACGGTGGTGATGGGTGCCTCGTTCCGCTCGACCGCGCAGATCGAAGCGCTGGCCGGCTGCGACCGCCTGACCATCTCGCCGGACCTGCTGGAGAAGCTGGACGCCGACAGCGGCGAGCTGCCGCGCAAGCTGGTGGCCGGTGCGGCCGAAGCCGTCAACGTGGCCGCCATCGACGAAGCCAAGTTCGACGCCGACCTGGCTGCCGACCCGATGGCCACCGAGAAGCTGGCCACCGGCATCGACGCGTTCGCCAAGGACCTGCAGACGCTGCGCCAGCGCATTGCCGACGAACTGGCGAAGTAAGCAGACCCACACGTAGTACCAGCAAACCTCCCTTCTCCCCTGCAGGGGAGAAGGTGCCCCGAAGGGGCGGATGAGGGCGTTCTTGCGTTGCCGTAACGCTGGCGTGCTTCAAAGCGCCCTCACCCCAACCCCTCTCCCGTATACGGGAGAGGGGCTTGAGCAGAAAGCCAGGGCACGCAATGCCCGAGAACCGCCCTTCTCCCGCCTGCGGGAGAAGGTGCCCCGAAGGGGCGGATGAGGGCGTTTTTGCGTTGCCGTAGCGTTTACGTGCTTTCAAAGCGCCCTCACCCCAACCCCTCTCCCGCCATGCGGGAGAGGGGCTTGAGCAAAGAAGCTAGAACACGCCCAGCTCCAGGCCCGCCGCCAGCAACGCACCGAGCTCGCGGCCACGCGCCAGCGCAGAGGCCGGCACCTGCTTGGCCGCCAGAATCGCCTCCGCCGTCTGTGCCTGCGTACACACCAGCACCGGCTCGGCCACTTCCTTCAGGCGCAGCCCCAGCGCTATCCGCCGCAACTGCGCGATCGTTGGCTGCCCGTCCGAACCGGCACACACCAGCAGCGCATACGGCTTGCCTTCGCAGCGCCCCAGCAACGGGTAATAGCTGCGGTCGAAGAAGTCCTTCATCGCCCCGCTCATCGAGGCCAGCGTCTCCGGCGTGGCGAACACCACCGCATCGGCCGCCAGCACATCCGCCGCGCCGGCTTCGGCCGCACGCACCGCACTCACGTCCACGGCATCATCCGTCGCCGCGCGTGCGCCTTCCAGCAACGCACCGACCATGGCCTCGGTCGCACCGGTGAAGCTGTGCCACACCACCAGCAGACGCCGCGGCGTGGCCCCCATCGCTCAGACGTCCAGCCCGATCGGGCAGCTCACGCCGGTGCCACCGATGCCGCAATAGCCGTTCGGGTTCTTGGCCAGGTATTGCTGGTGGTAGTCCTCGGCGTAGAAGAACGCCGGTGCCGGATAGGCGATCTCGGTGGTGATCGGCCCGTAGCCGGCCGCTTCCAGCTGCTGCTGGTAGGCCGCGCGGCTGGCGATGGCCGCGTCGTACTGCGCCTGCGTGTGGCAGTAGATCGCCGAGCGGTACTGGGTGCCGGTGTCGTTGCCCTGGCGCATGCCCTGGGTAGGGTCGTGGTTCTCCCAGAACGTGCGCAGCACGGTCTCCAGGGGCACCTGTGCGGGGTCGAACACGACACGCACGACCTCGGTGTGGCCCGTGAGCCCGGAGCAGACCTCCTCGTAGGTCGGGTTGGGGGTGAGCCCGCCCTGGTAGCCCACTGCGGTGGTCACCACGCCCGGCAGCTGCCAGAACTTGCGCTCGGCACCCCAGAAGCAGCCCAGGCCCACGTCCAGCACCTGCAACCCGGCCAGATCGCCCTGCAACGGCTGGCCGTTGACGAAATGCACGTTGTGCAGCGGCAGCGGGGCCTCACGCCCCGGCAACGCCTCTTCCGGGCGCGGCAGGCGCTGCTTGAATGCACCGATACCCAGCAAACCTTGGCCGATTCCCAACATGGTCAGTTCCTCAGGCCGGGAGCAGTCCCGGCGCCTCATCTGCATCGGAAATGGGGTCGCCCGGGCCCTCGTCCAAGGCCAGTGCGGCCACGATGTCCTCGGCCTGCGGCTGGGCCGAATCCGGCACGCAGACGCGCAGCAGGCCGAACAGCGGCAGTTCGCCGCCGGCGCCCAGCAGCGACTCGCCGAACACGAACGCCGGGATGCCGGCGTCCTCCAGCGCGTGCTTGACCAGATGGGCGTCGAACAGGTTGTTGGTCTGGTAGATCTGCTGCATCAGTGTTCTCCCTTCACAGCGGCACGCGCAGTGCATCGGTGGCGGCCAGTCGCTCGGTTTCCGCCGCGCCGGCCTGGCGCCATTCGCGCAGCGCAGGCAAGGCCAGCAACGCGCGATGGTACGGTTCCGCACCGCCATCCACGGGCACCCCGTAGCCATCGAAACGTACCGCCACCGGTGCAAACATCGCATCAACGATGCCGAACTGCCCGGACAGGAAGTCACCGCCGGTACCGTAGGTCCCACGCAGTTCGGCCCACAGCGCGCAGATCCGGCCGATGTCGGCCTGGGCCGCGGCATCCCAGCGGTAGCCGTCCGGCTGCCGCCGGCTGTTCATTGGCAACTGGGTGCGCAAGGCGGTGAAACCTGAATGCATCTCGGCCGCCGCCGCCCGCGCCACGGCCCGCTGGGCCCGGTCGGACGGCCAACCACGCCCGTCCAGCCAACGCTCGTTGGCGTACTCGCAGATGGCCAGCGAGTCCCACACGTGCAGGCCGCCGTCACGCAGGGCCGGTACCTTGCCGGTCGGCGAGTGATGCAGGGCCTGGCGGGTGAAATCCGGGCTGTCCAGCGCCAGCCGCACCTCGTCGAAGGCCACGCCGAAATGGCGCAGCAGCAGCCACGGGCGCAGCGACCAGGACGAGTAGTTCTTGTTGCCTATCACCAGAACGGGGCGGTCCATCGTTACGGTCCACGGGGCGGGAACCCCCAGCATAGCCCCGTCCCGGCAGCCGAGGCCGGGCTCGGCTAAACTTGCGGCTTATTTCAATACGTTGCGTCCCCCATGTCCGAGAACACGCCTGCCGCCGGTGCCACGCCGGAGAACGCTCCCGCCGAGAAGCGCGACTTCATCCGCCAGATCGTCCGCGAGGACCTGGCCAGCGGCAAGCACACGGCCATCAAGACCCGCTTCCCGCCCGAGCCCAACGGCTACCTGCACATCGGCCATGCCAAGTCGATCTGCCTGAACTTCGGCATCGCCGGCGAGTTCAGCGGCGTGTGCAACCTGCGCTTCGACGACACCAACCCGGCCAAGGAAGACCCCGAGTACGTCAACGCCATCCAGGACGACGTGCGCTGGCTGGGCTTCGAGTGGAACGAGCTGCGCCATGCCTCGGACTACTTCGATGCCTACTACCTGGCCGCGCAGAAGCTGATCCGCGACGGCAAGGCCTATGTCTGCGACCTGTCGGCCGAGGAAGTGCGCGCCTACCGTGGCAGCCTCACCGAACCGGGCCGCCCGTCGCCGTACCGCGAGCGCAGCGTCGAGGAGAACCTGGACCTGTTCGCGCGCATGCGTGCCGGCGAGTTCCCCGATGGCGCCCGCACCCTGCGCGCCAAGATCGACATGGCCAGCGGCAACATCAACCTGCGCGACCCGGCGATCTACCGCATCAAGCACGTCGAGCACCAGAACACCGGCGATGCCTGGCCGATCTACCCGATGTACGACTTCGCCCATGCGCTGGGCGATTCGCTGGAAGGCATCACCCATTCGCTGTGCACGCTGGAGTTCGAGGACCACCGCCCGCTGTACGACTGGTGCGTGGACAACGTCGACTTCGCCCACGACAACGCGCTGACCCAGCCGCTGGTCGACAAGGGCCTGCCGCGTGAAGCCGCCAAGCCGCGCCAGATCGAGTTCTCGCGCCTGAACATCAACTACACGGTGATGAGCAAGCGCAAGCTGATGGCGCTGGTCACCGAGCAACTGGTCGACGGCTGGGACGACCCGCGCATGCCGACCCTGCAGGGCCTGCGCCGCCGCGGCTACACCCCGGCGGCGATGCGCCTGTTCGCCGAACGCGTGGGCATCTCCAAGCAGAACTCGATGATCGACTTCAGCGTGCTGGAAGGCGCGCTGCGCGAGGACCTGGACAGTGCCGCCGCACGCCGCATGGCGGTGATCGATCCGGTCAAGCTGGTGCTCACCAACCTGCCCGAAGGCCATGAAGAAACCCTGACCTTCAGCAACCATCCGAAGGACGAAAGCTTCGGCACCCGCGAAGTACCGTTCGCACGCGAGCTGTGGATCGAACGCGAGGATTTCGCCGAAGTCCCGCCGAAGGGCTGGAAGCGGCTGGTACCGGGCGGCGAAGTGCGCCTGCGCGGCGCCGGCATCGCCCGCGTCGATGAGGTGGTGAAGAACGACGCCGGTCAGATCGTCGAGCTGCGCGGCTGGCTGGACCCGGAATCGCGTCCGGGCATGGAAGGCGCCAACCGCAAGGTCAAGGGCACCATCCACTGGGTCAGCGCCCGGCACGCGGTGGAAGCGGAAGTGCGCCTGTATGACCGCTTGTTCTCGGTCGCCGACCCGGACGATGAATCCGAAGGCAAGACCTACCGCGATTACCTCAACCCGGAATCGCGCAAGGTCGTCACCGGCTATGTCGAGCCGGCCGCCGCCACTGCCGCACCCGAGCAGGCCTTCCAGTTCGAGCGTACCGGCTACTTCGTCGCCGACCGCCGCGACCACACGGCCGGCAAGCCGGTGTTCAACCGCAGCGTGACCCTGCGCGATACCTGGGCGGGCTGATCCAACGCCGCTGCAATGAAAACGCCGGGCAATGCCCGGCGTTCTTGCTTTCCCCTCCTGGCCGTCGCTGGCTGCACGCTACCGCTGCACGTCGACAGCCTGCGGCTGACCTGCGGGTTCCACGCTGCTGCGCCAGGCATCCAGGAACTGCCGCCGCTTGAGCGCGTCCAGGTACACCAGCAGGCCCGGCCCCAACTGGATCGGCCGGCGGTTGCGGCCGGGCGTGCCATCGCGCCCGGCCGCACCCACGATCGGCATCAGCCGCGCCTCGCGTGAGAGCACCAGCTGTCCGCGCGGGGACAGCAGGTAATCCAGGAAGCTGCGTGCCTCGGCCGGGTTGCGGCTGCTGCGCGGGATCATCGCCGTGCGCAGCACCACCAGCGTGTAGTCCTCCGGCTCGACGATACCCAGCGGCGCACCGGCATCGATGCGTGCCTGCGCATACGACCCCAGCACGTTGTAGGCCAGCGACAATTCGCCGCTGCTGACCTTGTCCAGCAGCACGCCGGTGCGCTCCTCGCGGACCACCGCGTTGTCCCCCAGCGCCCCCAGCAAGGCGCCGGCGATGCTGCCGCGATGCGCGTCCTGGGTGGCCAGCAGGTACCCCACGCTGCTGCGTTCGATGTCATAGGTACCGACCTTGCCGCGCAACGGCGCGCCTTCACCGCGCAGCAGCGCCAGCAGCTGGCGGCGGGTATGCGGGATACGTGCCGGCGGCAGCGCGCGGGTGTTGTAGACGATGGTCACCGGCTCGTAGCTGATGCCATAGGCTTCGTGCCGCCACTGCGCCCAGGCCGGCACCGCGTCGGTCCACACCGACTGGTGCGGCAGCGCATGACCGTCATTGACCAGTTGCGTCTGCAGGTCCATGCCGCTGGAAATCAACAGGTCCGGCCCGTTCGGGCCCTTGCCGGTGCGCAGGAAACGCGCATGCAGGTCCTGGGTGATGATGTCCTCGTAGATCACCTCGGTGCCCGGATGCAGTCGCTGGTAGTCGGCGATCACCCGCGCGAACACCTCGATATCGGTGGTGCCGTGGATGCGCAGCTGTGCGGTGGCCGCGCCCTTGGCCGGGAAGCGTTGCACATCCCCCGGCGCGGCCCGGGCCGGCAGCACCAACAGGCAGCACAACATCATGATCAACAGGGACTTCATGCATTGCTCCTGGGCAGGCGCAGGGTGGCGACCAGGCCGCCTTCCGGCCGGTTGGCCAGATCGATCCTGCCGCCATGGCTGTCGATCACCCGCTTGACGATGGCCAGGCCCAGCCCGGCGCCGCCGGCCGGCGCGTGCTCGCCGCGGCCAAAGCGCTCGAACACCCGCTCGGCGTCGGCGGCCGCGATGCCCGGGCCGTGGTCGGCGATGGTCAGCACCGCATCGGTCGCCTCCACGGTCAACGCAATCTGCAGCGCGCCGGCACCGCCGTACTTCACCGCGTTGTCGATCAGGTTCTTGATGGCCTCGCGCAGCAGCAGGGCGTCACCGTTGACCGACACCGCCGCATTGGTCATCGCCAGCTGCACCCGCGGCACCGGGCCGGCCTGCGGCGAGGCCTCGTGCAGGGCCTGGTGCACGACGTCGGCCAGGTCCACCGTGGCGAAGCTGCGCAGGTGCGAACGGTGGATCACACTGGCATCGCTGAGCAGCTGGTTGAGCAGACGGCTCATGTGGGTGGCGTTGCGCTCGATCGCCTGCAGGCTGCGCCGCATCTCCTGCGGGTCGTCCTCGTCCAGCGCCAGCTGCGCCTGCGCGCGCAAGGCGGCCAAGGGCGTGCGCATCTGGTGCGCGGCGTCGGCCATGAACGCACGCAGGGTCTCGTTGCTGCTGGACAGGCGCTCCATGAAATGATTCAGCGCACCGACCATCTGGTCCATCTCGCGTGGCACCCGCGCGTCCAGCGGCTTCAGGTCCGACGGCTCGCGCCGCGACAACTCGCGCTCCACCCGCACCAGCGGGCGGAACGCACGGTGCACACCGAACGCGACCAGCGCCAGGGCAAGTGCCGACAGCACCCCGATCGCCAGCAGCGCGCGGTTGACCATCTCCTGTGCCAGCGCCTCGCGGGCACGGCGGGTCTGCCCCACCTGCACCTCCACTTCGCCCTGCGCCGAGGCGGCGGCAAAGCTGCGCGCGACCACCACGAAGCGCACCGTCTCGCCGCTGTAGGCGGCATCGAACAGCTGCGGCCGGCCATCGGCGAGCTGCGGCGATGCCGGCAGGTCCGGGTAGCCGGTGATCAGCGCGCCACGGCTATCGGCGATGCGATAGAACACGCGGTCCTCCTCGGCCATCGACAGCAGGTCCAGCGCTGCATACGGCAGGTCCACCTGCCATTGCCCGTCCACCAGCGCCACCGAATCGGCGATGGACAGCGCCGAGGACACCAACAGGTGGTCATAGGAGCGGTTGGCGGCGCGCTGCCCGTACTCGCGCGCGGCGAACAGCAACACCACCGCGAACACCGCCAGCAGGCCGCCGAGGTACAGCAGCAGCGTGCGCCGCAGCGAACCCGGCGCGCGCTCCTCAGTCATCGCCATCCACCGCGCCCTCGCCGGGCTCCAGCAGGTAGCCCACGCCACGCACGGTGGTGATGCGTAACGGCGCGCCGGCCAGCTTGCGGCGCAGGCGACCGATGTACAGCTCGATCGCATTGGGCCCGGCCTCGTCATCAAAACCGAACAGGCCATTGCCGATCTCGTCCTTGCTCACCACCTGCCCGAGCCGCCCGACCAGGATCTCCAGCAGGCGGTACTCGCGGTTCGGCAACTCGATCGGCTCGCCATCGACGCTGACGCGATGGGCCGCATTGTCGAACTGGAAGCTGCCCACCTGCACCACCTCGCTGGCATTGCCGCGGGCACGACGCAACAGCACCCGGCAGCGCGCCTCGAACTCGCGGAAATCAAACGGCTTGCCGAGGTAGTCATCGGCGCCCACGTCCAGGGCCTGCACGCGGTCCTCGATGCCATCGCGCGCGGTCAGCATCAGCACCGGGGTGCTGTCGCCGCGCTCGCGCATGCCGGCCAGCACGCGCAGGCCGTCGAGCTTGGGCAGGCCGATGTCCAGCACCACCAGGTCGAAACTCTGGTAGCGCAGCACGCTGGCCGCGCCCAGGCCGTCGGACTGCCAGTCCACCGCATGCCCGCTGCGGCGCATGCGACGGATGATCGCATCGGCCAGGTCCGGGTTGTCTTCGACCAGCAACAGGCGCATGGGCAGGAGCAGCAGGAAGGTGCGGGCATGCTAACGCGCCGCCCCCCGTCCACGCAGCAGGAATGCCACCGCGCTGCGCCGCACAAGGCGCTGACAGGCGGATGACAGCTTGGCCGCACCAGACTCTGGTCCAACGCACCATCCGGTGCCCACGCCGCGCGCCTGGCGCGCAACCTGGGAGGGTTTGTGGCAAACAACAACACGTGGCGGCAACGCGCCGCCGTGCTGGCGCTGGCTGCCTGCACGGCACCGGCCCTGGCCGCCGACGGCGAGGACGACGGCCCGGTCACCGCCACGCTCGGCGGCCGCCTGCACCTGGACTTCGCCAGCTTCGACAACGACGCGCGCGGCACCCCGAACAAGGACGACACCGAGGTCCGTCGCGCATGGGTCGACGTATCCGGCCGCTTCTTCGCGGTCGACTACAAGCTGGAAGCCGATTTCTCCGGCGACCGCGTCGAGGCCAAGGACGTCTACGTCAGCCGCGGCTTCGGCAATGCTGGCAAGCTCACCGTGGGCCAGTTCAAGCAGTACTACTCGCTGGACGACCGCACCAGTTCCAACTACGGACCGCTGCTGGAGCGTGGCAATGCCGCCACCACGCTGGCGCCGCTGTATCGACTGGGCGCGTCGTGGCAGGCCAACCCGGGCGATTTCACCTGGGCGGCCAGCATCTACAGCCTGGAGAGCATCGACGCCTGGCAGGTGAAGGGCCGTGCGGCCGGTGGCCGCGTCACCTGGGCCCCGGCGCCGCAGGCAGGCGATGTGTTGCACCTGGGCCTGTCGCTGGCGCGCGAAGCCTATGACAATCCCGGTGCCAACGGCGTGCCGGCGCTGCGCATCCGTCCGCGCCCGGCCGGCCACCTGTCCGATGAAAGCCGCTTGACCCTGGTCAGCTTCGCCGACGGCCGCGACACCGACGTCGACAAATGGTCGCTGGAGTATGCGCAGGTGCGCGGCTCCTGGTCGTGGCAGGGCGAATTCAGCGGCGCCACCTTCGATGACGGTGCGCAACGCGGCAACGTGATGGCCGGCTACGGCCTGGTCAGCTGGTTCGTCACCGGCGAGACCCGCGCGTATGACCGCAAGACCGGCCGTTTCGCGCGCATCAAGGACATCCACCACACCGCCGGCGCGTTCGAGCTGGCCCTGCGCTACGACCAGATGCGCGGCGCGCAGCATCTGGACGGCCAGCCCGACCTGCGCCGCGGCAGCACCGAGGCATGGACGCTGGGCGGCAACTGGTACCTGCGCGACAACCTGCGCTTCATGCTCAACCTGATCGAAAGCCGCAACCGCGACCGCCTGGCTGGCGCTACCGTCGACCGCACCCGCGCGGTCACCGGCCGGCTGCAGTTCGACTTCTGATCCCCTTTCCCACGTCCTGACCCTTAGGAGTCTGCAGATGATGCTGACCATCCTCGGCTTCGGCATGGTGCTCACGTTCATGTACCTCATCATGAGCAAGCGCCTGTCGCCGCTGGTAGCCCTGATCACCGTCCCCATCGTATTCGCCCTGATCGGCGGCTTCGGCCACGGGCTGGACGAGATGATGCTCGAGGGCATCAAGAAGATCGCGCCCACCGGCGTGATGCTGATGTTCGCCATCCTGTACTTCGGGGTGATGATCGATGCCGGCCTGTTCGACCCGCTGGTGCGGATCATCCTGCGCGTGGTCAAGGGCGACCCCTTGAAGATCGTGATGGGCACGGCGGTGCTGGCGATGCTGATCTCGCTCGACGGCGACGGCTCGACCACCTACATGATCACCGTCTCGGCGATGCTGCCGCTGTACCGGCGGCTGGGCATGAACGCGCTGAACATGACCTGCGTGACCATCCTCGCCGGCGGCGTGATGAACCTCACCCCCTGGGGCGGGCCGACCGCACGTGCGGCCACCGCCCTGCACGTGGACCCGGCCGACGTGTTCGTGCCGATGATCCCGTCGATGGTGCTGGCCTGCGCCGGCATCCTCGCGCTGGCCTGGTACCTGGGCATCAGCGAGCGTCGCCGCCTGGGCGTGATCAGCCTGCCGGAGGGCGGCAACTGGATGGACACCAGCGTCTCGGACGACGGCGATGCCCTGCCGACCGTGGAGGATGCCGAGGACACCAAGCGCCCGCGCCTGCTGTGGGTCAACTTCGCGCTGACGCTGGCGCTGATGGCCGCGCTGGTGATCGGGCTGTTGCCGATGCCGGTGTTGTTCATGGTCGGCTTCGCCATCGCGCTGGTGATCAACTACCCGAACCTGGCCGAGCAGCGCCGTCGCGTGGTCAACCATGCCGGCAACGTGCTGTCGGTGGTGTCGCTGATCTTCGCCGCGGGCATCTTCACCGGCATCCTCTCCAACACCGGCATGGTCGAGGCGATGTCACGCAGCTTCCTGGCGGTGATCCCCGACGCCTGGGGTCCGTACCTGGCGGTGATCACCGGGCTGGCATCGATGCCGTTCACCTTCTTCATGTCCAACGACGCCTTCTACTTCGGCGTGCTGCCGATCCTGTCCGAAGCGGCCGGCCACTACGGCATCACCCCGGTGGAGATGGCCCGTGCCTCGCTGGCCGGCCAGCCGGTGCACCTGCTCAGCCCGTTGGTGCCGTCCACCTACCTGCTGGTGGGCCTTGCCAAGGTCGATTTCGCCGACCACCAGAAGTTCACCCTGAAGTGGGCGGTGCTGATCTCGTTGGTGCTGATGATCGGCAGCCTGCTGCTGGGCCTGTACCCGCTGGCCGCCTGATCGGCCCCCTGCCCTCGAAACGGAGCTCACCATGACTCTTCGCATCGCCTACGTCACCAGCGGCATGGGCAGTGTCGGCACCGCCATCTGCCAGAGCCTGGCCCGTGCCGGCCATACCGTGGTCGCCGGTTGCGCGCCCAATTCCCCACGCAAGGCCAACTGGTTGCGCGAGCAACGCGAGCAGGGCTTCGACTTCATCGCCTCCGAGGGCAACGCCACCGACTGGGCTTCGACCAGCGCGGCGTTCGCCAAGGTGCGCGCCGAGGTCGGCGAGATCGACGTGCTGGTCAACAACGCCGGCGGCAGCCGCGACGTGCTGTTCCGGCAGATGAGCCCGGAAGACTGGAACGCGGTGATCGCCTCCAACGTCAACGCCCTGTTCAACATCACCAAGCAGGTGGTCGAAGGCATGAGCCAGCGTGGCTGGGGCCGCATCATCAACATCGGCTCGGTCAGCGCGCACAAGGGCCAGATCGGGCAGGTGAACTACGCCACCGCCAAGGCCGCGATGCACGGGTTCACCCGCGCCCTGGCCGCCGAAGTCGCCGCGCGCGGCGTCACCGTCAACACGCTCTCGCCGGGCTACATCGCCAGCCAGGCGATCAGCAGCTTCCCGCCGGACGTGCTCGACCGGCTGGCCGCCTCGGTGCCGGTGCGTCGCCTTGGCCGCCCGGAGGAAGTCGCCGCGCTGTGCACCTGGCTGGCATCGGATGACGCGGCTTACGTGACCGGTGCCGACTATGCGGTCAACGGCGGACTGCACATGGACTGATCCTGCTTCATTTCCCCCGGCACGCCGCGCTGCTCCTCAGCGCGGCTTTTTCCTGCGTGTTCATGGACTGCGGAAGTGGCGCATCGCGCGTTCACCGCGCTGCCGTAAACAAGCTTTCATGTTGGTTTTCCATAGTGGCCGCGCACCTGTTTCACCGCGCCCTCCCCCACGCCACGGACCGACATGCAGACCCGACACCTGAGCCTTGCCATCCTTGCCGCGCTGACTTCCGCGCCGCTGTACGCCGCCACCCCCGAGGACGTGGGCGAACGCACCGACGCCACCGCGGCAACCGCCGCCAGCGCCAGCGCGCAGACCCTGGACGCGGTCTCGGTGATCGGACGCGGCGAAACCCGCCAGGTGCAACGCATCAGCGAAGTCGACAAGCTGGTGCTGCCGCCCGGCAGCAGTGGCCAGAAGATCCTCGACCGCCTGCCCGGCGTCTCGGTGCAGTCCAACGACGCCTTCGGCGCCAACGAGGAATCACAGACCATCAGCCTGCGTGGCTTCGACAAGAACCGCCTGGGCTATACGCTGGACGGCATCCCGCTCGGCGACAACAGCTACGGCAACTACAACGGGCTGAGCATCGCTCGCGCCATCATCGGCGAGAACCTGGCCGGTGCCGAGCTGGCGCAGGGCATCGGCTCGCTGGGCGTTGCCTCCACCAGCAACCTGGGCGGCACCATCCAGTACTTCTCCAGCGACCCCTCCAGCGTGTTCGGTGGCCGCGCCAGCATCACCATGGGCGAGGACAACCAGCGCCGCGGCTACCTGCGCGTGGACACCGGTGAATACAACGGCTTTGCCGCCTACGTGTCCGGCGTGCACCAGGACGCGGACATGTGGGCCGCACCCTACCAGAACCAGACCACCCGACAGTTCAATGCCAAGGCGGTGTGGAATGTCGGCGACCATCGCTTCGGTGCATTCGTCGCCACCTCGCGGGTGAGCCAGGCCAACTACGCCTACCTGTCCAAGAGCATGCTCGAGCGCGGCCTGGGCTGGGACTGGAACATCTATGCCCCGGATTGGGACCGCGCGGTCGCCGCCGCCTACTGCGCCCCGGCCACCTTCAACGCCGACCGTTGTGCGTTCGTCGATGGCGTCAGGAGCATCGACGATGCGTACTACCAGAGCCGCGCCCTGCGCGATGACAACCTGTACGCGATCGACGCCGACCTGCGCGTGGCCGAGCAGGGCCGCCTGAAGCTGCTCGCCTACCACCACGAGAACCGTGGCCAGGGCCATTGGTGGGCACCGGGCCAGCCCTCCTATCCGGGCACCGACAAGATGCTGCCCATCTCCATCCGCAGCACCAACTACACCATCAACCGCCAGGGCGTGACCGCCGCACTGTCCTGGACGCTGGGTATCCACGAGCTGGAAGCCGGGCTGTGGTGGGAACAGAACGACCACAACGTCGAGCGCAACTTCTACTACATCAGCGGCCCGTTCCTGGACGACGTCTACCTCAACCACCCGGACCGCCGCCTGTTCGACCAGGACTACGACATCCGCACGCGCCAGTTCTACGTGCAGGACCGCATGCGCTTCATGGACGACCGCCTGGTCGTGGACCTGGGCATCAAGAGCCCGAACACGCGGATGCGCGCCGTCGCCAGGCCGGGCACCGAGACCAAGCTCGCCTCCGGCACCCTGACCGCCAAGGAATCGGTGCTGCCGCAGCTGGGCGTCGGCTTCAAGCTCACCCCGAACAACGAGCTGTTCGCCTCGTATGCGGAGAACATCGCCGCCTTCGTCGGTGGCGGCAGCGGCGGCCCGCTGCAGGTGTCGCCGGAATCGTTCGCCGCCAGCGCCGGGCTGGAGCCGGAGAAGTCCAGGACGCTGGAAGCCGGCTTCCGCACCTTCGGCGAGAGGTACCAGGCCTCGCTTGCCGCCTACGCGGTGAAGTTCGACAACCGCCTGCTCTCGCTCAACCCGTGTTCGAGCATCGAAGTCGGCACCCGCCCGGAATGCGTCACCCGTTTCATCAACGTCGGCTCGGTGAAGAGCCACGGCGCGGAGCTGACCTTCATCCTAAAGCCCGTCGATGGCCTGCAGTGGTACAACGCGCTGTCGTGGAACAAGTCCACCTACGAGGACGACTACCTCTCCGGCGGCCAGGTGGTGCCGGTGGCCGGCAAGATCACTGTCGATACGCCGCAGCGGATGGCCTCCAGCGAACTGAGCTGGAACCACGATGGCTGGTTCGCCAGCCTGCGCGGCAAGTACACCGGCAAGCGCTACTACACCTACACCAACGACCAGTCGGTGCCGGGCGTGACCACCTTCGACGCCGGCTTCGGCTACACCTTCGGCCCCGGACTCGGCCTGCAGGACCTGAAGGTGTCGATGAACGTGACCAACCTGACCAACAAGCGCTACGCCGGCCAGCTCAGCTCGTTCGCCCCGACCGACCCGACCGGCACCCGCTACGCCATCCACGCCAGCGCGCCGCGCCAGGTGTTCATGACGCTCAGCGCGGGGTTCTAGGCCAAACGACCAGCCGGCAGACGGCCCGGCCTGAACCCCCTCCCTTCTGCGTCGCAGAAGGGAGGGTTGCGGCGGGAACACGCCCGAGCCGCCACGCGGCAGCCCCGCTCCCCTCAGATGAACAGCCCCCGGTCCCGTCGATGAGCCCCCGGCCCCAGTCCTATACACTGGCCGCCGTTTTGCCTCTGGTTGGTCATCGTCATGCTTCACGCGCAGGTTCACCTCACCCTTCCCGTCTGGATCCACGACGCCGTCGATTGCGACCGCGCGTATACCGGCGACGAGGCCAAGGTGGCCCTGGCCGTGGAGCTGTCGCGGCTGAACGTCGAGCACGGCACCGGCGGCCCGTTCGGTGCGGTGGTGTTCGGCCCGGATGACAGGGTCATCGCCGCCGCGGTGAACCGCGTGGTGCCGCACGCCACCTCGCTGGCACACGCCGAGAACATGGCCTACATGCTGGCCCAGCAGAAGCTCAACACGCCGCGCCTGAACGCGCTGCTGGCCCCCATCACCCTGGCCACCTCCTCGCAGCCCTGCTGCCAGTGCTATGGCGCCACCGTGTGGGCCGGCATCGACCGCCTGTTGATCGGCGCCAGCGCCGCCGACGTGGAAGCGCTCACCCCGTTCGATGAAGGCCCGCTGCCGGCCAATTGGGTCGGCGAGCTGAACAAGCGCGGCATCGAGGTCGTGCAGGGCCTGCAGCGTGACGCCGCACGCGCGGTACTGGCCCACTACGGCCAGAACGAAGGCGCACGCTACTGATTCCCGACGCCCCGCTCCCACCGGAAGCGGGGCTGCGATGAACCGCTGACGCGACCTGCCAGCAGCGTCGCCAGTGCCTTCGCCCACCGCTGCACCACCGCCACTCCACCTGCCCTCCACCAAGGACTTCCATGACCGGCCTGCTGTGCTACTGCCGCCAGGGTTTTGAACCCGAACTCGCTGGCGAGTTGAACGAACGCGCCGGCGCGGCGGGCATCGCCGGCTATGCGCGCACGCAGCGCAACGACGGCTATGTGGTGTTCGTCACCGACCAGGCCGCCGAACTGGACCAGCGCCTGGCATGGCGCGAGCTGATCTTCGCGCGCCAGAAACTGCGCGTGCTGGCCGAGTTGCCGCAGCTGGACCCGTCCGACCGCATCACCCCGATCATCGCCGCGCTCGAAGGCCAGGCGCGTTTCGGTGACCTGTGGGTCGAGCACCCCGATTCGGATGCCGGCAAGCCGCTGGCCGGGCTGGCGCGCAGCTTCGGCAACGCGTTGCGCCCGGCGCTGCGCAAGGCCGGCCTGCTCACCGACAAGCCCAATCCCAAGCTGCCACGCCTGCACGTGGTGTTCGTCGATGGCACGCATGCCTTCGTCAGCGTCGCCGACACCCGCGACAGCGCACCGTGGCTGCTCGGCATCCCGCGCCTGAAGCTGCTGCCCGACGCGCCCTCGCGTTCGGCCCTGAAGCTGGAAGAGGCGCTGATGACCCTGCTCACCCCGGAAGAACGGGAGGCGCTGGTCAAGCCGGGCATGCGCGCGGCCGACCTCGGCGCGGCACCGGGCGGCTGGACCTGGGTGCTGACCCGCCAGCACGTCCAGGTGCTGAGCATCGACAACGGCCCGTTGCGCCAGCACGTGCTCGATACCGGGCTGGTCGAACACCTGCGCGCCGACGGCTTCCATTGGCAGCCGGAGACGCCGTTGGACTGGATGGTCTGCGACATGGTCGAACAACCCCGCCGCGTCGCCGAGCGCATGGCCACCTGGCTGCGCCAGGGCTGGTGCCGGCACGCCATCTTCAACCTCAAGCTGCCGATGAAGAAGCGCTGGGACGAAACCCGCCTGTGCCTGGACCTGTTCGCCGAGCAGGCCGGCAAGCCGCTGACCCTGCGCGCCAAGCAGCTGTACCACGACCGCGAGGAAATCACGGTCTTCGTCACGCCCGCCTCGCGCTGAGCGTCGCGGGCCCGGCCCGCCTGCCCCAACAGGCGGGCGAGCGCGCAGCGGCTACCATGACGGCGTGCCCTGAAACGGAGTCCGCCATGTTGCGTTCGTTCCTGTTGCTCGTCGCCCTGCTCGCCGGCAGCGCCTGCAGCGCCCCGGCCACCACCCATCCCCCTGTCGCGGCGCCCACGCCGGCCCCCCAGGCAACGGCGGTGATGATCGACCAGAGCTGCCGCACCGATGCAGACTGCACGGTGAAGGATGTCGGCAATTGCTGCGGCTATTACCCGGCCTGCGTCAACGTCAACAGCCCCACCGACCCGAAGGGCGTGCAGGCCAGCTGCCAGGCACGCGGCATGATGAGCGTCTGCGGCTTCAGGGAGATCAGCGGCTGCAGCTGCGTGCAGGGCAAGTGCGCCGCCCGGGAGGCCGAGGCCGGTTCACTGCGGCGGCCACTGCAGATGGATGGCCAACGCTGAGCGGGAATGCCGCGCGGTTGCCTCCGCAACCACCGCCCGCGTGCACGACGTGCTCTGGCACACTGCCCCGGACCGTGAACCCGAGGATGCCGCCATCGCCCGCCCTGCCCGCCTGTCCCGCGTCGTTGCTTCCCTGAGCCTGCTGCTGGCCGGCAGCGCCTGCGCCGCCGCGCCGTTCCTGGTGCGCGACCATGTGGGCGACGGCGTGTTCACCGCCGGCATCGAGGGCCCGGCCACCGGCCCGGACGGCGCGCTGTACGTGGTCAACATCGGCAAGGACGGCACCGTCGGCCGGGTGAACGCCGACGGCATCGCGGAGACCTTCCTCACCCTGCCCACGGGCAGCGTGGGCAACGGCATCCGCTTCGGCGCCGATGGCCGCATGTTCATCGCCGACTACGCCGGCCACAACGTGCTGCAGGTGGACCCGTCCACGCGCGCGGTCACGGTGTTCGCGCACCTGCCCGATGCCCACCAGCCCAACGACATCGCGCGGGCACCGGATGGCACGCTGTACGCCAGCGACCCGGACTGGGCACGCCCGGACAACGGCCAGCTGTGGCGGATCGACCGCGACGGCACCGTACACCTGCTCGAACGCGGCATGGGCACCACCAACGGCGTGGAAGTCAGCCCGGACGGCGCCCGGCTGTACGTCAACGAGAGCGTGCAACGCAACGTATGGGTCTACGACCGCGCCGCCGACGGCAGCATCGCCAACAAGCGCCTGCTGGTCCGCTTCGCCGACCATGGCATGGACGGCATGCGCTGCGACGTGGACGGCAACCTCTACATCGCCCGCTACGACGCCGGCGTGGTCGCGATCGTGTCCCCGGCCGGCGAGCTGCTGCGCGAGGTGCCACTCACCGGCCGCAAGCCGACCAACGTCGCCTTTGGCGGCACTGACGGCCGCCAGGTCTTCGTGACCCTGCAGGACCGTGGCGCGGTGGAAACCTTCCTTGCCGAGCGACCGGGGCGTGAATACGGCGGGGCACCGCTCCGGTCTCAGCCTGTGCCATCGCGATAAGGCATCCTGTAGTCCTTCCGGGAGGACCACGATGCAAGCAATCGAACTGAAGGATCCGGCGGCGTTCGGCAATGAGTTCCTGCGGCTGACGCTGCTGCAGGGCTTCCAGTCGCTGACCAAGCGTGACCTGGAACTGTTGATCTTCGTGCTGCTCGAACGCGACGGCAGCATCGACCGCAGCGAATCCAATGCCGCGGTGGCGCTGCGCCTGCGGGTCACCCCGGCCAAGGTCAAGGGACTGCGCCGCGACGGCTACGCCCGCTGGCGGGCGCTGGTGCCCGAGGAGGGCGAGGCCGCGCTGCAGCGCATCGTCGCCGGCGTGCTGACCGAAGCCAACCTGCGCTCGGGCGCCAAGCACGTCAGCGAACGCAGCCGCAAGGAAGGCTTCCTGGCCATCCGCATCGAGCACCCGGATGACGCGCAGCAGTTCGAGCAGGCGATCCTCGACGTCGGCGCGATCCCGGTCTACGAGCGCAACCGTGAGGTGGTGGCGGTGCGTTTCGACACGCTGGTGCAGATCGCCGAGCGCTGGAACTACCTGCAGCCCGATCCCCAGGCCACGCTGGCGGCATTGAAGAAGCTGGCGCCGGCCTCCGAAGAGGTCGCCGATCTGCTGAAGAAGGACGTCAAGCAGCTGCGCTGGGACGACGCACGCCGCGCACTCAACAGCCTCGGCGCAAAGGCGGTCAGCTCCACCGTCGAGGGCGGCCTGCGCGGGCTGCTGAAGCTGGTGTTCCCCTTCATTCCGGGCTGAGCGGCCGGCATCGGGTTCACCGGCCCGCACCTGCGGGCTACCATCACCGCGGCGGCGCGCGTCCCGCGCGTGCCGGCTGCCTCCCCTGGATCACGTGAGCCGTTTGATGACCTGCCCGTTTCCCGCCCGCCTTGCCCTGTCGCTGTTGCTGGGCGCTGGCACCTTCGCCGCGTTTGCCCAGCAGCGCCCTGCCCCGGCCGTCAGCACGCCGCTGACCGAGGTGCCGGTCAACGTGCGCGAACAGCCGCTGTCCAGTGGCCGCGTCACCCATGCCGTGCAGGTGCGTACCGAACCCGGCCAGGCCCCGGTGACGATCCGCTCGATCCAGCCGGACACCGTGGCCGGCAACTACCGCATTGATTTCACCGCGCTGGACCTCGATGCCGATGGCTTCATCAGCCGCGCCGAAGCACAGGCCAACCCGGCGCTGGCCGATGAGTTCAATGCGCTGGACACGGCCCGTCGCGGCAAGCTGTCACGCGAGCAGCTCGCCGGCTGGCTGAAGCCGTAGCCGCGCCCCTGAGCGTGAGGCGGGCCATCGGACCGTCCCCGGGGTTCGCGGCCGAGAGGAAATCCCTGCGCACTGCCTGTTGTCTATCGGCTTCGCGGCCGAGGCCGCGCCTACAGGCCCGAGGCGCGCTTCCAGAACAGTGACAACAACGGCGGCATCCTGCCGGCCATGCCCAGCAGGGCACCACGGGCCAACGTCAGGTGCATCTCGTCGTTGGAGAACACCTTGTTGATCGCATCGAAGCTGTAGGCGGCCACGGTGTTCTCGCTGCGCCGCGTGCGCACCCAGCGTTGCAGGCGGTGCGGCGTACTCCACTCCTGGCGACGTTGCCGGGCATCACGCACCAGCTCACGCAGGCCGGCCACGTCGCGCAGGCCCAGGTTCACGCCCTGCCCGGCCAGCGGGTGCACCACGTGCGCGGCATCACCCAACGTCAGCACGCGCCCGGCGACATAGCCCTTGGCCAACTGCCGGCGCAACGGGAACGCGGCGCGCGGTGAGGCCACCTTCATCTGCCCCAGCCGGCCGGCGAAGGCGTTGGTCAACTCCCGCTCGAACGCCGCATCCTCCAGCGCCAGCACCCGTTCTGCCTCGGCATCGGGCAAGGTCCATACGATCGAGCTGCGGTACTTGTCGTAGGGCAGCACCGCGAGCGGGCCGGTATCAAGGAAACGCTGCCAGGCCGTTGCTTCGTTCGGTCGCTCGCTGTCGATGTAGCCCACCACGCCGCGCTGGCCGTAGTCGTGCCGGCTCACGTCCAGCCCGGCCAGCGTGCGCAGGGTGGATTCGGCCCCGTCGGCGGCAATGGCAATGGCCGCCTCGATGCGGCGGCCATCGTCCAGGCGCAGGCGCACGCTGCCGGCGTCCTGTTCCATTTCCACCACCTTGGCCGGGCAGTACACCTGCACGCCGGCGGCCGGCAACGCCGCCCACAGGCGGTCGACCAGCAGGCCGTTCTCGACGATCCAGCCCAGCTCGCGCCGGCCCAGCGTGTCCGCATCGAAGGTCAGGTCACCGCCGCCGCCCGCGTCCCACACGCGCATGCGCCGGTAGGCGCAGACATGCCCACGCTCAACCTGCGACCAGACCCCCAGCGCATCCAGCAGCGCCGCGTTGTCGGCGGCGAAGGCGAACACGCGCAGGTCCGGCCGCTGCGCCGACCACGGCGGCGGCTCGCGACCTTCCACCAGCGCCACCTGCAGGCCTTCCTTCGCCAATGCCAGCGCACAGGCACCGCCCACCACGCCACCGCCGACCACCACTGCATCCCATTGCCCGCGACGGCTCATCGCGCTTCACTCCTGCACAACTCGGGCACCTGCCCACGGAATCCCATCGCACCGCCCACCAGGAACGATTGCAGCGGCGCGGCCTGCGCGGCGGCCACCAGGCCCAGACTGCGCAACGGCCGCATCAGCGGCGAGGCATTGCTGGTCAAGCGGGCCAGGCCGTCGGAGAAGGCCAGGGTCTGCTCGCGGTCCGGGCCGCGGCGCTGCACATAGGCCTGCAGCAGTGCATCAGCGCCCGGGTCCATTGCGCCATCGGCAATCAGTTCGGCCAGGGTCAGCGCATCGCGCAGGCCCAGGTTGAAGCCCTGCGCGCCCAGCGGATGGATGGTCTGCGCGGAATTGCCGAGCAGCAGCGCGCGTTCGCCTACCAGCTTCCTGGCCAGCACCTGGATCAACGGGTACGCACTGCGCGGCCCGCTCTCCAGCAGCCGCCCGGCGCGCCAACCCACCGCGTCCTGCAGGCGCGCCAGCCAGGCGCGCTCATCCAGGGCCAGCACCGCATCGGCCTGGTCGCGGGCCACGCCATGGACCACGCCGTAGTGGCGGTCCCCGCGCGGCAGCAGGGCGGTCGGGCCGGTATCGGTGAAGCGTTCGTAGGCACTGCCATCCGGCGCCTTGGCCGCGCGGACGCGGGCCACGAACAGGGTCTGCGCGTAGTCGTGCTCGGTCACCTCGATGCCCAGTGCGTCACGCACCGCGCTGCGGGTACCGTCGGCCCCGACCACCAGCCGGGCCCGCAGGCGACGTTCGCCGTCCGCCTCGGCGATGACCACCTCCCGGTAGCCATCGCTGCCGGCGCCCAGCCCGACGAACCTGGCCGGGCGATAGCGGGTCAGCTGCTGCAGCTCGCCCAGCCGGGCTTCCAGTGCATCGCCAAAATCACGCGCCACCACCACCTGGCCGAACGCCTCGCGGCCGTAATCCTCCGCGCGCATCACCACCCGGCCGAAATCCCCGGCGCGGCTGACATGGATGCGGCGGATCGGCCCGCCCGGGTTGCCCAGCCGCTGCATCACGCCCAGCGCGGTCAACGCGTTGACCGTGGCCGCGGCGAAACTGAGGTTGCGCTGGTCGAACACCGCCGGCAACGCCCCACCCGGCGTGGCTTCGACCAGGCCCACGTCCAGCCCCAGCCGGTCCAGCGCAATGGCCAGGCTGGCCCCGACCAGGCCACCACCCACAATCACTACGTCATGGTTCTTGCTCATCCCGCCATGATACGGGCTCGCCCGCCCGCTTCGACCCCGGCCCGTCCGCGGCCGGACGCCGGTTCACCCCCAGTCCGGCTAGAATGGCCTCCTGATTAACGGGAACCGACCATCCATGACCGCCAACGTCCAACGTGCCTTCATCCTGTCCCTGCTCGTGCTGCTGATGGCCGGCACCCGCATCAACCATTTCGCGCCGATCCCCGACGCCTCCTGGGCGGTGTTCTTCATCGGCGGCTTCTACCTGCGCGACTGGACCCGCTGGGCCTTCCCGCTGCTGATGGCACTGGCGGTGGTGGTCGACTGGGCGGTGATCAGCAACCAGGGCATGAGCTTCTGGCAGCACTACTGCGTCTCGGCCGCCTACTGGATGCTGGTGCCGGCCTACTTCGCGATGTGGGCCGGCGGCATGCTGTTGCGCCGCTTCCACAAGGCTGCCAGCTGGCAGTCGCTGGGCCTGCTGGTGGCCAGCCTGGTCGGCTCGGTCGCGCTGTGCCACCTGATCGCGCAGGGCAGCTTCTACTGGATCAGCGCCTCGGTCGCCGACCCGACCGTCGCCGGCTGGGCCAAGAACTACGCCGACTGGCTGCTGCCCTACCTGCGCACCGCCGCCCTGTACACCGGCGCCGCCGCCCTGGTCCACGTCGTCGTGGAAGCCGTTGCCAAGCAGCCGGCCACCGGCCGCGTCGCCCACTGAGGGCGGCGTCGGCATGGGCAACCGTCTCTCCAGGATCTATACCCGCACCGGTGACGATGGCAGCACCGGCCTTGGCGATGGCAGTCGCACCGGCAAGGATTCGCTGCGGGTCAACGCCTACGGCACCGTCGACGAGGCCAACTCGGCCATCGGCGTGCTGCTGGCGGTCTCCCTGCCCGACGACGTGCGGGCACTGCTGACCACCATCCAGCACCAGCTGTTCGACCTGGGCGGGGAGCTGTGCATCCCCGGCCACGCCGCCATCCACGCCGCCGACATCGACGCGCTGGAGCAGCATCTGGACCGCTACAACGACGACCTGCCGGCGCTGAAGGACTTCATCCTGCCGGCCGGCGGCGAAGCGGCTGCCCGCTGCCACCTGGCGCGCACCATCGTGCGCCGCGCCGAGCGCGAGACGGTGGCGCTGGCCCGCCAGGAAGACATCCGTGGCGAGGCGGTGCGTTACCTGAACCGCCTGTCCGACCTGCTGTTCGTGCTGGCCCGGGTGCTGGCCCGCGCCGACGGCCATGGTGAAGTGCTCTGGAACCACGAACGCCGGCGCGGCTGATCCCTCCTTCCCCCTCCCAGGACGCCGCGCAACGCGCGGCGCCGACGGTCCAGAGTGCGGCCATGCTGGTATTCACCCACCCCGCCTGCCTTGAACACGACCCCGGCATCGACCATCCGGAGTCCCCGGAGCGCCTGCACGCGGTGATCTCGGCGCTGCGCGCCGAATTCCCGGACCAGCTGGAATGGCGGCAGGCACCGGCGGCCAAGCTCGGCGAGCTGGCACGGGTGCACAGCCGCGAACTGATCGACGACATGCTGCGCGCCCAGGTCGCCCCGCTGCGCCGCATCGACCTGGACACCTTCACCTCGCCCGGCTCGGCCAGCGCCGCCCTGCACGCCGCCGGCGCCGGGGTCGCCGCCGTGGACGCGGTGATGCTGGAGGACGACCGCCGCCACGTGTTCTGCGCGGTGCGCCCGCCCGGCCACCATGCCACCGCCGATACCGCGATGGGCTTCTGCCTGTTCAACAACATCGCCGTGGCCGCGGCCTATGCCCGCGACAAGTACGGCCTGGAACGCATCGCCATCGTCGATTTCGACGTCCACCACGGCAACGGCACCCAGGCCATCTTCGAGGCCGACCCCAAGGTGGCCTACTACAGCACCCACCAGTCGGGCCTGTTCCCGTTCTCCGGCAGCATGCGCGAGCGCGGCGTGGGCAACGTGTGCAACATCCTGCTGCCGCCGGGCAGCGGCGGCTTCCGCTTCCGCAACACCTGGGCCGACGACATGCTGCCGCAGATCGAAGCGTTCCAGCCCCAGCTGTTGTTCATTTCCGCCGGCTTCGACGCCCACATGCGCGACCCGCAGGCCGACCTTATGGTCGAGACCGAGGATTTCGGCTGGCTGACCCGTGAGCTGGTCACCCTGGCCGAGCGCCACGGCAGCGGACGGGTGGTATCGATGCTGGAGGGCGGCTACGACCTGCAGGCCCTGCGCGAATGCAGCGTCGCCCATGTCCAGGCCCTGCTGCCATCGGCCTGATGGATGAACCCGACCCGGCTCCGCCGGGTGCCCTTCATTGCCCCCATGCAGGCGATGCGGCAAGCTAGCGGCCGTTTTCCCCCAGAATCCGAACCGCGTGCGCCGAGCCTTCCGCCTGCTTCCCCTGCCCCTGGGTATCGCCATCTGTCTGCCCGCGATGGCCGATGACAAGCCCGTGAACTGGGGGCTGTGCCCGGCCACCGAGTCCCTGCCCGCCTTCGAGGAGGCCCCCCAGGCCGACCCGAAAAGCGCGGCCAACCGCGAGCAGTTGCCGACTGACATCGAAGGCAACGAGCTGACCGGCACCACCGTGATCCCCGAATACCAGGGCAACGTGGTGCTCAAGCGCGGCGACCAGTTCATGGGCACCGACAGCCTGCGCCTGGACACCGAAAGCGGTAACTACATCGCCGAGGGCAACGTCCGCTATTCGGACTCCTCGATCCGCATGGTCGCCGAGCGGGCCGAAGGCAACCAGGAAACCGACACCCACAAGATCAGCAACATCCAGTACCAGCTGGTCTCGCGGCGCGGCAACGGTGGTGCCGAGTCGATCGACCTGCAGGGCTCGGTCGGCCAGATGCACCATTCCACCTACACCACCTGCGACCCCTCGCAGCCGGTGTGGAAGCTGGTGGCCCCGCAGATCGAAGTGGACAACGAGGAAGGCTTCGGCACCGCCCGCAATGCCGTGCTGCGCATCGGCAAGGTGCCGGTGCTGTACGCGCCGTGGTTCAAGTTCCCGATCGACGACCGCCGCCAGACCGGCCTGCTGTATCCCAAGCTGAGCATGTCCGGCCGCAATGGCTTCGACTACGAGCAGCCGATCTACTTCAACCTGGCACCGAACTACGACGACACGCTGAGCCCGCGCTACATGAGCAAGCGCGGTCTGATGCTGGAGAACGAGTTCCGTTACCTGTACAGCGGCGGCAAGGGCCAGCTGGAGACGGCCTACCTGCCCAACGACTCGCTGCGCGACAAGGACCGCGGGCGCATCCAGTACAGCGGGTACCACAACATCGACAGCCACTGGCAGGCCCGTGCCAACCTGGGCTGGGTCAGCGACGAGCGCTACGTGGAGGACTTCTCCAACCGCCTGCTCGGCATCACCTCGTCCAACCTGCAGAGCACCATCGGCCTATACGGCTCCGGCCGCAGCTGGACCGCCGGGGTGATGGCCGACCACTGGCAGCTGACCGACTACACCCTGACCGAGAGCTCCTTGGCCTACAACCGTGAGCCGCGCTTCTTCGGCACCTGGGACGAGAGTTTCGGCCGCTGGTTCGAAGCTGGCGTCTACGCCGAGGCGGTGCGCTTCACCCACGACGACGTCCACCTCAAGACCCAGAACGCCGATGGCGAGTACGAACGCACCGGTGTCGTAAGGCCGATGTACGGCGGCTCCCGCCTGGACATCAAGCCCTACGTGTCGATGCCGCTGGCCGGTGCCTCCTGGTACATCACCCCGACCCTGGCCTGGCGCTACACCGCCTACCAGCTGGACCGCGGGATGGTCGCCAACGGCGCGGACCGCACCCCGACCCGCAGCCTGCCGATCACCACCGTGGACGCCGGCCTGTTCTTCGACCGCGAGACCTCGCTCGGGGGCAAGTCCTACCTGAACACGCTGGAGCCGCGGATCTTCTACCTGAACACCCCGTACCGCGAGCAGAGCAACCTGCCGTTGTTCGATACCCGTGCATTCACCTTCAGCTGGGGCCAGCTGTTCCGCGACAGCCGCTACACCGGCGCCGACCGACAGAACGACGCCAACCAGCTGACCACCGCCCTGACCACGCGCCTGATCCGCCAGGAGGATGGCCGCGAGAAGCTGTCGGCGAGCATTGGCCAGATCACCTACTTCGACGACTCCCGCGTCACCCTGAACAGTGGCGAGGCGCCGGTCGAGCAGGGCAACTCGGCGTGGGTGGCCGACGTCAACTGGGCGCTCACCGACCGCTGGACGCTGGGCAGCACCTACCAGTGGAACCCGAAATACGGCAAGGAAGACCTGGCCAGCATCCGCGCCCGCTACCTGATGCCGGGCGACGGCGTGGTCAACCTGAGCTACCGCTACCGCCGCAACCCGAACAACGGTACCGACCAGCTCGAACAGGCCGACCTGTCCTTCCTGTACCCGATCAACCCCACCTGGAGCGTGGTCGGCCGCTATTACTACTCCCTGCTGGACAACAAGCCGCTGGAAATCATCGGCGGCGTGCAGTGGGACAGCTGCTGCCTGACGGTCCGCGCCCTGGCCCGTCGCTACGTCCGCAACCGCGACGGCGACCTGGACAACTCCTTCCAGATCGAGTTCGTGCTCAAGGGCCTGAGCTCGGTCGGGCAGGACACAGACCGCACCTTGCGCCGTGCTATTCTCGGCTACAACCGAGACGACCTGTACCTCGTTCCGCCGAGCAACATCGAGGCGAACGATGACGACTACGATCCGAACCAGATTCCATGACCAAGACCCTTTCTGCAGTCCTCGCCAGCGTGCTGGCGCTTTCCGGCGTGTCCGCCCCGGCCGTTGCCCAGCAGCAGCCGCTGGATCGCATCGCCGCCATCGTTGATGAGGACGTGATCCTGCAGAGTGAGCTGCAGCGGGCGGTCAACAACATCAAGGGCCAGTACGCCGGCCGCGAAGCCCAGCTGCCGCCCGAAGCGGTGCTGGAGCGTCAGGTGCTGGAGCGGCTGGTGCTGGTCAAGCTGCAGGTCGCCCGTGCCGAGGGCAGCGGCATCCGCGTCGGTGACGAGGAGCTCAACCACGCCATCGGCAGCATCGCCCAGCAGAACGGCACCACCGTGGACGGCCTGCGCCAGCGCCTGGCCCAGGACGGCATCGGCTTCACCGACTTCCGCAACTCGGTGCGCGAGGAAATCATCACCCAGCGCCTGCGCCAGAGCTTCGCGCAGAGCCGCATCAGCGTCAGCGAAGGCGAAGTGGACGCGGCCCTGGCACAGCAGAACGCCGGCGGCGCGCAGTACCACCTGGCGCACATCCTGGTCGCCCTGCCCGAAGGCGCCAACGCCGAGCAGATCGCCACCGGCCAGAGCAAGGTGGACGGCATCAAGAACCTGCTGGACAAGGGCGAGCTGGACTTCGCCGCGGCGGCAGTGCGCTACTCCGACAGCCCCAACGCGCTGGAAAGCGGCGACCTGGGCTGGCGCAGCCTGGATGAAATCCCCAGCGCATTCTCCAACCAGATCAAGAACATGAAGGCCGGCGACGTGCTCGGCCCGATCCGCGGCCCCAGCGGCTTCCAGTTGCTCAAGCTGGTGGAAGTGCGTGAAGCCGGGGCCGGCGGCGGCTCCGCCGCGCAGGTCACCGAGTTCCACGCCCGCCACATCCTGGTGCGCATCACCGACCAGGTGGACGAGGCGGCAGCCAAGGCCAGGATCGACACCCTGCGCGCCCGCATCGCCGGCGGCGCCGACTTCCAGGCCGTGGCCAAGGAGTCCTCCGACGATGCCAACAGCCGTGGCCAGGGCGGTGACCTGGGCTGGTTCCCGGCCGATGCCTTTGGCCCGGACTTCGGCAAGCAGATCGAAGGCGTCAGCGATGGTGGCGTGACCGCACCGTTCCGCACCGATGCCGGCTGGCACATCGTGCAGCGCGTGGGTACGCGCCAGACCGATGTCACCGACGACAACAAGCGCGCGCAGATCCGTGACCAGATCGGTCGCCGCAAGCTCGACGATGAGTACAACCGCTTCCTGCAGGAACTGCGTGGCGATGCCTACGTCAGCTTCCGCAGCGGCGACCGCGCCGAAGGCACCGCCGAGCCGGCCGCCGAACCGGCCAAGCCGTAAGCCATGATTCCCCAGCTCGCTCTGGTCCCGGGCGAGCCCTCCGGGATCGGCCCGGAACTGTGTATCCGTCTTGCCCAACAGCCGCGCAGTGATTGCCGGCTGTTGGCGTTTGCGGACCCGCAAACCCTGCGCGACGCCGCTGCCGCGCTGCAGCTGCCGCTGCAACTGCTGCCCGAACACGCCCGGGCCCAACAGCCCGGTGACCTGCGCCTGCGCCCGGTCGCCAATGCCGTCCCCAGCCGCTTTGGACACGCCGACCCACGCAACGCGCGCGCGGTGATCGATGCCTTGCACGGGGCCGGGCAAGCCTGCCTGGACGGCACGCTTGATGGCGTGGTGACCGGCCCGGTGCACAAGGCCGTCATCAACGACGGCGGCATCGCCTACAGCGGCACCACCGAGTTGCTGGCCCAGCAGGCCGGGGTCGAGGTGGTGATGATGCTGGCCAACGACATCGTCCGCGTCGCGCTGGCCACCACCCACCTGCCACTGCGCGAGGTCGCCGACGCGATCACCGCAGACGGCCTGCGCAAGGTCATCCTCACCACCCATCGCGCGCTGCGCCGTGACTTCGGCCTGACCGAGCCCCGCATCGCGGTGCTCGGGCTGAACCCACACGCCGGCGAGGATGGCCATCTGGGCCGCGAGGAGCTGGACGTGATGATCCCGCTGCTGGACCAGCTGCGCGCCGAGGGCATCGCCCTGATCGGCCCGCTGCCGGCCGATACCGCCTTCCTGCCGGCCAAGCTGGCCGGCTTCGACGCCGTGCTGGCCATGTACCACGACCAGGGCTTGCCGGTGCTCAAGTACAGCGGCTTCGAACAGGCCACCAACATCACCCTCGGCCTGCCCTACCCGCGCGTGGCGGTGGACCACGGCACCGCGCTGGACCTGGCCGGCAAGGGCATCGCCGACCCCTCCAGCCTGTTCGCCGCCACGGAACTGTGCGCCAGGCTGGCCGCACAACGTAAAATCACCGCATGAATTCCTCCCATTCCCCGCGCACCGGCGCAGGTTTCACCGCGCCGGCGAAGAAGCAGCTGGGCCAGCACTTCCTGGCCGACACGCATTACGTCGAAAAGATCGTGATGGCGGTCAACCCGAAGGACGGCGACCGCCTGGTCGAGATCGGCCCGGGCCAGGGTGCCATCACCTTCCCGCTGCTGCGCCGCCACCCGAAGCTGACCGTCATCGAGTTCGACCGCGACCTGATCGCGCCGTTGACCGAGGCCGCCGCCCCCCTGGGTGAACTGACCATCGTCCACCGCGACGTGCTGCAGGTCGATTTCACCGCGCTGGCCGCTGGCGGAAAGATCCGCCTGGTCGGCAACCTGCCCTACAACATTTCCTCGCCGATCCTGTTCCATGCACTGGAGCACGCCGCGGCGATCTCGGACATGACCTTCATGCTGCAGAAGGAAGTGGTCGACCGCATGGCCGCCGGCCCGGGCAGCAAGGTCTATGGCCGCCTGAGCGTGATGCTGCAGGCCTGGTGCGAGGTGACGTCGCTGTTCGTGGTGCCGCCAGGCGCGTTCCGGCCACCGCCGAAGGTGGACTCTGCCGTGGCCCGGCTAGTGCCGCGCGACCCCGCCACAATCGGCATCGATGACCCCGGACGCTTCGCCGAAGTGGTCAAGGCCGCCTTCGGGCAACGCCGCAAGACGCTGCGCAACGCCCTCAACGGCGTCATCGACGAAGCCGGCTTCGCCGCCGCCGGGGTCCGCAGCGACGCCCGCGCCGAACAGCTGGAAGTGGCCGATTTCATCCGACTGGCGAACGTACCGCACGCCTGAGTGCGACATCTGCGCAAACCGATCACCTGCTTTTGCTTACACTCCCCCCATGGAAGAATCCCGCCACTACGCGATCGAGATCGAGGTTTCCCCTCGTTTCATCGACGACCAGTCGGCCCCTGAAGACGGGCGCTTCGCGTTCGCCTACACGATCCGCATCCAGAACCGCGGCAGCGTCCCCGCGCGGCTGATCAGCCGCCATTGGCGCATCACCGACGGCGAGGGCCGGGTCGAGCACGTCGACGGCGACGGCGTGGTCGGCGAACAGCCACGGCTGCGCCCGGGCGAGGAGTTCAGCTATACCTCCGGCGTCATGATCGGCACCGAGTACGGCACCATGCAGGGCCACTACGACATGCTCGCCGACGACGGCACCGAGTTCGCCGCGCCGATCGCACCGTTCGTGCTGTCCATTCCCAGGACGCTGCACTGATGGCGACCTGGGCAATCGGCGACCTGCAGGGCTGTTACGACGTCACCCAGTCGCTGCTGGAGAAGATCAACTTCGACCCCGCCGCAGACCGGCTCTGGTTCTGCGGCGACCTGGTCAACCGTGGCGGGCAATCGCTGGAGACCCTGCGCCTGGTGCATTCGCTGCGCGAGCAGAGCGTGGTGGTGCTGGGCAACCATGACCTGTCGCTGCTGGCCATCGGCGCCCGCAGCGAAGAGGAGCAGCGCAAGGTCAACCCGGACCTGCAGCGCATCGTGCTGGCCGAGGACCGCGACACCCTGCTCGACTGGCTGCGCCTGCAGAAGCTGGTGCACGCCGACCGCGAACTGGGCTGGATGATGTTCCATGCCGGGCTGGCGCCGAAGTGGACCGTCGCCCTGGCCGAGAAGCATGCCCGCGAGGTCGAGCAGCAACTGCACGGCAACGGCTACCGCAAGCTGTTCCGCAACATGTACGGCGACAAGCCGGCCTGGTCGCCGGGGCTGAGCGGCTATGACCGCTCGCGCGCGATCATCAACATCTTCACCCGCATGCGCTACTGCACCCCCAGTGGCCGCATCGGCATGGAGGACAAGGGCACGCCCGGCACCCAACCGCAGGGCATGTACCCCTGGTTCGAAGTACCCGGCCGCGTGGAGCGCGAGCTGAAGATGGTCTGCGGCCACTGGTCGGCGCTGGGCCTGACCATCACCCAGGGCGTGCACGCCATCGACACCGGTGCGGTCTGGGGCGGCAAGCTCACCGCGCTGCAGCTGGACAGCGAGGACCTGCGCGTGGTGCAGGTGCCGGGCCGTGACGTGCCCGCGCCGGTCCCCGGTGCGCATCCGCCGCGCAAACCCAAGCCGGAGCGCCCGGCCGAGCCCCGCGGCGAGCAGCCCGCGCGCGGCGAACCGCGCCGTCGCCCGCGCCGTCGGCGACCGGGTGCGGGTAATGGCGGTGGCAACAATGCCGGCACCCACGGCGCTCCGCCCACCGTCGGGCCGGGTGAATGATCCGCGGGCCATCAGCCCTGCTGCTGATGGCCTCCGTCCTGCTCGGCGCCTGCCGGCAGGAAGTTCCCCACTCCACTGAACTGCCGCCTGCGCGTGCCCAGGCACCGGCGCTCACGTCCGTACCGCTGGTGGCCGCGGCACGCGCGCAGGTCGGCGTGACCGTGCGTTACGACCCGGCCTACTTCGCATTGGCCTATCCCGAAGGCGATCCTCCACGGGACCGCGGGGTCTGCACCGACGTGGTGGTACGCGCATTGCGCGGGGTCGGCATCGACCTGCAGGCGCGCATCCATGAGGACATGCGCGCGCACTTTTCCGAGTACCCCCCGCTATGGGGCCTGTCGCGCACGGACCGCAACATCGACCACCGGCGCGTACCCAACCAGATGCGCTGGATGCAGCGCCAGGGTTGGGAATTGCCGATCAGCGCGCAACCGGGCGACTACGCTCCCGGCGACATCGTCGCGTGGAAGCTCAACGGCAATGGCCTGCTGCACGTGGGCATCGTGTCCGATCGCCTGCTGGACGATGGCACGCCGCTGGTGCTGCACAACATCGCGCGCGGCACGCAGGAGGAAGACCTGTTGTTCCGGCACACGATCATTGGGCATTACCGGATGCCGGGTTAAGGCAAAGGCTTACCCCTCCCCTTGGCTGCGCCAAAGGGAGGGGGCGTATCCTGCGAGCGTTCAGATCATCGCCGTGCGAGCGTCGTTCGGATCACCGCCCTGCGAGCGCTCAGATCATCGCGCAGCCGCTGTTGCCCCCTCCCTTTGGCGCAGCCAAGGGGAGGGCTGGGGAGGGGTGTTTGTTCCGGCAACCTGAAACGGCGCCGGCTTCGCGGCCGAGGCTGCGCCTACCGACGGATGTAATGGGCGAAGCGGAAGGCGTAGGCGTGCCGTGCATCGGCCGCGTGCGGCTGGCTGTCCACTTCCTGCCACTGGGCCGGGTCCACGGCCGGGAAATGCGTATCGGCCACCACCTCGGCGTCCACCCAGGTCAGGTACAGGTCGGTGGCCTGCTCGATCAGCAATCGGTAGATCTCACCCCCACCGATCACGCACAGTTCGGACGCGCCTTGCGCCAGCGCGATGGCCTGCGCCTGCTGCAGCGATGCCACCGCCCGCATGCCCTCGAACGGCACCTGGCCGCTGCGGGTCAGCACCAGGTTGGTCCGTCCCGGCAGCGCGCGACCGAGCGACTGCGCGGTCCTGCGCCCCATCAGGATCGGCTTGCCCAGCGTGAGCGCCTTGAAGTGCCTGAAATCATCCGGCAGGTGCCACGGCATGCCGTTGTCCTGGCCGATGCCGCGATTGCGGTCCAGCGCGGCAATCATCGACAGCCGCAGCTGCACCGGGGTTGCCGCTTCGCCGTTCGCCGTTCCCATCCCCTGGCTCACACCGCCACCGGTGCCTTGATCGCCGGGTGCGGGTCGTAGCCGTCGATGCGGATGTCCTCGAAACGGAAACCGAACAGGTCGGTGACCTCCGGGTTCAACCACAGCGTCGGCAGCGCGCGCGGCGCACGCGACAACTGTTCGCGCGCCTGCTCGTAGTGATTGGAATACAGGTGCGCATCGCCCAGCGTGTGCACGAAATCGCCCACGCCCAGGCCGGTGGCCTGCGCCACCATGTGGGTCAGCAACGCGTAGCTGGCGATGTTGAACGGCACGCCGAGGAAGATGTCGCCGCTGCGCTGGTACAACTGGCAGCTGAGCTTGCCGTCGACCACGTAGAACTGGAACAGGTTGTGGCAGGGCATCAGCGCCATCTGCGACAACTCGCCCACGTTCCATGCGCTGACCACCAGCCGGCGCGAATCCGGGTTGCGCTTGATCTCCTCGACCAACCACTGCATCTGGTCGATCTCGCGCCCGTCGGCGGTGGCCCAGCTGCGCCACTGCTTGCCGTAGACCGGGCCGAGGTCGCCGTTGGCATCGGCCCACTCGTCCCAGATCCGCACGTTGTTGTCCTTCAGGTAGGCGATGTTGGTATCGCCCTTCAGGAACCACAGCAGCTCGTGGATGATCGAGCGCAGGTGCAGCTTCTTGGTGGTGACCAGCGGGAAGCCTTCGTTGAGGTCGAAGCGCATCTGCCAGCCGAACACGCTGCGCGTGCCGGTGCCGGTGCGGTCGGACTTCTCGCTGCCGTGCTCGAGCACGTGCCGCAGCAGATCCAGGTAGGGCTTCACGCTTTTTCCTCCAGCGGCAGGGCCGGCTGCAGCACCGGGGCACGGCGCGACATCACCAGCAGGATCACGCCCAGCGCGACCAGCGGCAGGCTCAGGATCTGGCCACGGGTCAGCCAGTCAAACGCCACGTAGGCGCCGTTGTCGGGCATGCGCACGAACTCGACCAGGAAGCGGAAGGCGCCGTACATCAACGCGAACAGGCCGGACACGGCGTAACGCGGGCGCGGCTTCATCGAGTACAGCCACAGCACCACGAACATCACCAGCCCTTCCAGCACCGCTTCATACAACTGCGAGGGATGGCGCGCGTACTGGGTGAGCAGCCCGGCGGCGAAGTCCTGCTTGATCTGCGCGGCCGACATCAGCTGCTCCATCGTCGGCAGGCCCGCCGGCACGTCCTTCAACGGCGAATGCGGGAACACCACGCCCCAGCCGGAATGGGTGAACTTGCCCCACAACTCACCGCCGACGAAATTGCCCAGCCGGCCGAAGCCCAGGCCCAGCGGCACCAGCGGCGCGACGAAATCAATGGTGTCGAAGAAGTGCTGGCGCTGCTTGCGCGTCCACCACCAGCCGGCGATCAGCACGCCGAGCAGGCCGCCATGGAAGCTCATGCCGCCTTCCCATACGCGCAGCAGCAGCAACGGGTTATGCAGGAACTCGGCGGTGGCATAGAACAGCATGTAGCCGATGCGCCCGCCCAGCACCACGCCGAGCATGGCGTAGAACAGCAGGTCCGAAAAACCGTTCATGCTCACGCCCGGCAGGCGCCCGGCGAGGATCCGCTGCCGGCCCAGCCACCAGGCGGCGCCGAAGCCCAGCAGATACATGATGCCGTACCAGTGCACCGAGATCGGCCCCAGGCTGAAGGCGATGGGGTCTATGTCATGGAGATAGATCATGAAGGCACTGTCTGGCGAACGAAGTCCTATTCTCGGGGCTGCATTCCCTGCGTCAACCGCCCACTCAGCCAAGCAGCTGCGGGCGGTCAGGCAACTCGTTGCCACGTGGTCGGTCCGGGTCGGCGGGAAAGTGCCGGGCCAGCAGCTGCGAGACCTCGGCCACGGCGGCCAACACGGCCGCCTCGCGGTCGCCACTGCCCAGTTGCACGCGCAGGTGCTCGCAGACCTGCTGCCACTGCCCGGCCTCGATGCGGCCCGAAAGGCCGCGGTCGGGCACGATCTCGATGGCGTGGTCGGCCAGCAGCAGGTAGATCAGCACTCCGTTGTTGGCCTCGGTGTCCCAGGTGCGCAGCACCGCGAAGGCATGCTCGGCGCGCTGCCGGGCATCCACGCCCCGCCACAGCATCGGCAAGGACAGGTCCGACTCCACGGCGAACATCACCTGGCCGCCGTGCTGGCGCTCACCGTCGGCGATGGCCCGGGCGATCCGCTCCAGGCTGGCTTCCGGGAAAACCGCATGGGCCGAGGGCGAAAACACATGGCGCAACCAGCGCATCACCAGCTCCCCGAGGCGCCACCGCCTCCCGATCGCCCGCCGCCGCCGGACCAGCCACCGCCGCCGCCGAAGCCTCCGCCACCGCCAAAGCCCCCGCTCCCCCAGCCCCCGCCCCCGCCGCGGGCGAAGCCGCCCGAAGCCCTGCCGAAGGAGAAGAACAGCGCGGCGAAGGCCGCCATCACGCCATTGGCCAGCGTCAGCAGCAGCGCACCGGCAAGCCCGGCCAGCACCGCGGCAAGCAAGCCGCGCACGGCCTTGGGCTGCCGCGCCAACAGCAGGCGCATCAGCACCGCGGCAACCACGCCGATGCCGATCGCGAACAGGAAGCTGTCCTCGCCGCCGTCCCTGCGCCCGCGGTTGCTGCTGACCTGGGCCGGCAGCTGCTCGCCATCAATCAGCTTGACCAGCACCCCTGTGGCGGCGGTGATGCCGCCGGCATAGTCGTCCTGGCGGAAATGCGGCACCAGGTACTCCTGGATCACCCGGTTGGCGATGGCATCGGGGATCGCCCCTTCCAGCCCGTAGCCGGGCTCGATGCGTACCCGCCGGTCGTCCTTGGCCACCACCAGCAACACCGCGTCATCCACGCCCTTGCGCCCGACCTTCCATTCGTCGAAGACACGGGAGGTGTACTGGGCGATGTCCTCGGGCTGGGTGGTGGGCACGATCAACACCTGCAGCTGGCTGCCCTTGCGCTGCTGCAGGGCCAGCGCCTGCTGCTCGAGTGCCTGCTTCTGCGCTGTGTCCAGGGTGCCGGTGGCGTCCACCACCGGCGAGTCCAGCGGCGGGATCGGGGCCCGTTGCTGGGCCACCGCCACGCCTGCCCAGCCCACGCCAAGCAGGCACAGCAACAGCCACAGCCGCGGCAGCAGGCCGGTCATCGGCACGAACTCACTGCGCCGGCGCAGGCGCAGGCGCCGGTTGCGGTGCCGGCGGCTGCGGCTGCTGGTTGCCGAAGTTGACCGCCGGCGGCTGGGCGATCTGTGCCTCGTTCTCCACGCTGAAATTCGGCTTGGCCGCATAGCCGAACATCTTGGCGGTGATCACCTGCGGGAACGAGCGGATATAGGTGTTGTAGTCCTGCACCAGCTGGATGTAGCGGCCGCGGGCCACGGTGATGCGGTTCTCGGTGCCTTCCAGCTGCGCCTGCAGGTCACGGAAGTTCTGGTCCGACTTCAGCGTCGGGTAGTTCTCGCTGACCACCAGCAGCCTCGACAGCGCGCTGCCCAGCTCGCCCTGGGCCTGCTGGAACTGGGCCAGCGAGTCGGCATCGTCGGCGTTGACCTGGATCTGGCCGACCTTGGCGCGGGCGTTGGTGACCTCGGTCAGCACCTGGCGCTCCTGCTGGGCGTAACCCTGCACGGTGTTGACCAGGTTGGGGATCAGGTCGGCGCGGCGCTTGTACTGGTTCAGCACCTCGGACCAGCCGGCCTTGACCGCCTCGTCCTTCTGCTGGATGGCGTTGTAGCCACACCCGGAAATGGAGATTGCCGCCACGACGAGCAGCATCAAGCGGAGGAACTGGCGCATGGTCGGGTCCTTGGACGTCGGAGTGCCGAGCATGCCACGGCCGGGGTGCAGCGTGTGCCAAAGCAAAGGGCCGGCAATGCCGGCCCTTTGTGATTCGTTTACCAGTCTTCCGAACCCGGTACGTGGTGCTGCTTGGCGTTGCGCCGCATCAGCAGGTTCAGCCACTCGACCAGGACCGAGAAGCCCATCGCCGCGTAGATGTAGGGCTTGGGCACGTGGACATCGAAGCCGTCCAGCACCAGCACCGTGCCGACCATCAGGATAAAGGCCAGCGCCAGCAGCTTCACGGTCGGGTTGGCGTCGATGAAGCGGCCCAGCGGGTTGGCCGCCAGCAGCATCACCGCCACCGACAGCAGCACCGCGCAGACCATCACCGGCACGTGGTCGGCGATGCCGACGGCGGTGATCACCGAGTCCAGCGAGAACACGATGTCGATCACCGCGATCTGCGCGATCACCATGCCGAACGCGGCCGAGGCCTTGGTGGTGGTCGGGTCGGCGTCTTCACCGCCACTGACCAGCTCGCGGATTTCCTTGATGCCCTTGTAGAGCAGGAACAGGCCACCGACGATCAGCACCAGGTCGCGGATGGAGATGCCCATCCCGGCGATGGTGAACAGGTTGTTCTCCATGTGCGCCAGGTAGGCCAGCGAGATCAGCAGCAGGATGCGGGTGATGCAGGCCACCGCGATGCCGACGCGACGCGCCAGCGGGCGCTTGTGCTCGGGCAGGCGCCCCACCGCGATGGAGATGAACACCAGGTTGTCGATGCCCAGCACGATTTCCAGCGCACTGAGCATGAACAGCGTGACCCATACGTTCGGGTCGGCAAGAAACTCAAAAGACATGCACGCAATCCTTCAATAGAACCCAACTACCCCGCGCCACCCGACGCGTGGTTTCAGAAAAGACGGGGAACCAGCAACAGGCCCCAGCACACCAGCACGTTCATCATCAGCACGAATACCGCCGCCGAGCCCATGTCCTTGGCGCGGCCGGCCAGCACGTGGTACTCCGGGCCATAGCGCTCGATCACGGCCTCGATGGCCGAATTGGCCAGCTCCATGGCCAGCACCAGCAGCATCGAGCCGATCATCAGGACCTGCTCGACCGGGGTCTGCCCCAGCCACAGCGCCACCGGGGTGAGGACCACGAACAGGTAGACCTCCAGGCGGAACGAGGACTCGTGCAGCCAGGCCGCGCGCAGGCCCTGCCAGGACCACTGGGCCGCCTTGAAGATGCGGCCCGGGCCGCGCGGCATGTGGCCGGTCTGGTCAGCCATGGCACACCTTGCCAGTCGTCGCGCCACGGCGCGGCGGGTACAGATCAAACAGGGGAGCTGCCATGAACGATGACACCGGTTGCGGATAGGCAATAGGCAATTTTGCCACATCTGCCCGTTCACTTCCCGGAACCGGCCGCCGCTCAGCTGAAGCGCACCACCGCCACGGTGCCCTGCCCCTCCCGGCTGTCCAGGCTGATCTGCCAGCCGCAGCGTTCGCACAGCCGCCGGACGATGCTCAGGCCCAGTCCCAGCGAATTGCCGTGCTCGCCGCGGACGAACGGCTCGAAGGCCCGTGACAGGGCATCGGGCGACATCCCGACGCCGGTGTCGCGCACCGTCAACTGGCCATGGGACACCGTGATCTCGACCAGGCCGACGTCGGTATAGGTACAGGCGTTGCGCAGCAGGTTGCCGACCACCACGTGCATCACCCGCGGTGGCGCCAGCAGCGGGTGGCGGCCGTCGATGGACACCCGCAGCTCCACCGGCTTGCCGCGCAGCAGCTCCTCGGCCAACCCGGCCTCGTAGCGGACCAGGTCGCCGACATCGAACCATTCCGATTGCGGCTCCACGTCCACTTCCCGGGCCAGCAGCAGGAAGGCATCGATCACCGCCTCCATGTCGCGCCCGGCGCGCTGTATCCGCTGCAGGCTGCGCTGCAGGCGCGGGGTCAGCTCGGGGTCGGCCAGGGCCATGTCGCTGGCCATGCGGATCACCGTCAACGGGGTCCGCAGTTCATGGCTGGCATCGCGGGTGAAGTTGCGTTCGCGGGCCACGTGCGCGGCGACGCGCCCGGCCATCGCATGCAGTGCCAACGCCAGCTGCAGGCTTTCGCCCTTGACCTCGGCCGGCAAGCGCTCCGGTGCCAGCTCCCCGGCATCGGGACGGCGCGGGTCCCACTGCGACACCCTCCGTGCCAGCCAGTTCACCGGCCAGACCAGGCGCCGCGAGACCCGGTAGGTCCGCCATGACACCGCGTAGATCACGATCAGTACCAGCAGTACCGGCACCACCCCGAACCAGAACGCATTGCGCTCGGTCTGCGAGCGCTCCAGCACCAGGTACAGCCGCCCGGCCGGCTGCGGGTCGACCAGCACCCGCTGGCTGCTGGCCTTGAGTTCATGGAACCCCGGGGAAAGCATGCGCAGGGCGACCGGAATGCCATCGGGTGGCTGCCCTTGCAGCCACAGGTAGCCCTGCAGGGTGTGGGTGTCGGGAGGTGGCTTGCCCGGGTGTTTGGCCCGCGCCTGCCAGTAGTGGGCCGCCTCTTCCTGCAGCTTCACTTCTTCCAGCCCGTGCCGGATCACCTGCGTCACCAGGTAGCCGCCCACCAGGACCGCCAGGCTCACCAGCAGCGCCTGAAGGATGAATGCGATCCTGATTTTGCGCGACAACCCGTAAGGCATCTGCCTCCCCCCGAAGCACGCGTGATTATAAGGACGCCCGCCCACCGGCCGACGCGCGTCCTGGTACGACAAGGCCGTCGCGCCCCCAAAGGCGCGACGGCCTGCTCATTGTCCGGTCACCGCATGTGCCTCAGCCCATCGGCTGGCCGATGTCCGCGATGCGGTAACCGGCGCTTTGTACGGTATGCAGCAGCGGGCGATCAAACGGCTTGTCGATGATCTTGCGCAGGTTGTACAGGTGGCTGCGCAGGGTGTCGGAGTCCGGCAGGCCATTGCCCCAGATCTCCCGCTCGATCTCCTGGCGGGTCACCACGCGCGGCGATTCGCGCATCAGGATGGTCAGCAGGCGCAGGCCGATCGGGGAGAGCTGCAGTTCGCTGCCGGCGCGGGTGGCGCGCATGCTGACCGGGTCCAGCACCAGGTCGGCCACTTTCAGCACCTCGGCACCCACCTGGCGACGCTCGCGGCGGATCAACGCACGCAGGCGCGCTTCCAGTTCCTGGATCGCGAAGGGTTTGGTCAGGTAGTCGTCGGCGCCGTATCCCAGCCCGGTGAGCTTGTCGTCCAGCGTGTCGCGTGCGGTCAGCATGAGCACCGGCGTGGACTTGCGTGCCTCGTTGCGCAACCGGCGGCAGACCTCGATGCCGTCCAGCCGTGGCAGCATCAGGTCCAGCACCACCACGTCGTAGCTGTTCTCGGCCGCCAGGCGGTAGCCGTCCAGACCATCGACTGCGTAATCAACCTCAAACCCCTTGCCTTCCAGGTACTCACCGATCATTTCGGAGATGTTGCGGTTGTCTTCGACAACCAGTACCAGGCCGGACGATTCCTTTGTCTGTCGCATGGAGCCTCCTCAGTCTTCAGCTTTGTGAAACATGACGTACCCCGGGTAGATACCGCGTGAAGACGGCATGTGCCAATTGGTTGCTTCGGAAACCATTAGAGCCCGCCGATGAAGGCCGGCTCACGGCCTTCGGCCCTAAGCTATCGGCCCCTCACGACGAATCTGCACATGGCCGCGATGCCTTTCACCGCCTACCTGTACCCGGTGCTGCTGTTGATCGCCAGCAACGTATTCATGACCGTCGCCTGGTACGGCCACCTGAAGTTCAAGACCGCGCCGCTGATGACGGTGATCCTGGTCAGCTGGGGCATCGCCTTCTTCGAGTACTGCCTGCAGGTGCCGGGCAACCGGCTTGGCAGCGCGGTGTATTCCGCGCCGCAGCTCAAGGGCATGCAGGAAGTAATCACCCTGGTGGTGTTCGCGGTGTTCTCGGCCGTGTACCTGGGCCAGCCGCTGAAGTGGAACCATTGGGCCGCGTTCGGCCTGATCGTGGTCGCGGCGCTGTTGATGTTCAAGGAGTAAGGCGCCCCGGACAGCAGGAGCGCCTTCAAGCACGAAGCCGGTACCGCATTGGCCGAGGCGATTCCTGCGAGTGCAGGCCTTGCCGGCTTCGCGGCCAGGTCCGCTCCTACGGGGCGGGCTCGACGAACTGCACGAACACCGCGTCGATCTTCGCGGTATCCACGGCCGCACCGCCCTGCACGGCCTCGGCCTGCTCGAACAGCGGGATGATCATCGCCATGCCGTCCAGCTTGGTCTTCAGATGCACGCCCGGCGCCTTGTCCAGATGGGCCGCCCAGCGCTGGCGCACCTGCGCCCAGAAGCCGGCGGTTGCCTTCCAGTAGTCCAGCGCCGGGGTGAAGTCGACCTCGGTGGTCCTGATGTAATCGTTGAAGCCGAACTCGCGGGCGATCTCCACCTGGCTGCCGTCGGCGTTGCGCTGCACCTTGGTGTTGAACTGCTCGTGGGTCCAGCCATTGGGCGTGAGCGTGTGCCGGTTCACCACCGCCAGCGCGTTGTAGTCGCTGCGCCGGGTGTACTCGCGGCGCGGCAGCGGCCGCCAGCTGGTGTCGCTGGTCCAGGTCGGCACGTTGTTGTCATAGGTCCACTTGCCGGTGCCGCAGTAGCGCGGGGCGTCGCTGACTTCGTAGACGCACTGCGTCCAGGCGCCCTGATTCAACGTGGCATCGACCGGCCGCACCTGCCAGGTCTGGTCGGCGCTGAACTCGAAGCGGCTCGGTGCCTGGTACACCCAGTCCTGGCGCCAGTGCTTGGTCACGTGCCCGCTCTTGGCATCGACCAGCAGATGCTGCAGCACGATGCGGGTCGGGCTGTCCTCGACCACCACCACCACCTCATCCCCGCCACTGCGCATGGCCGGCGCGCGTTCATAGCCGGGCTTGAGCAGCACGGTCTCGTCGAAGGCGAAATCCACGGTGTACTGGCCCTGCATGGCCAGGATGCTGTCGTGGTCACGGGTGATGCTGGCGGGCGCTGCGCTGGCCAGACCGCTCACGGCGGTCAACAGCAGCAGGCTGGCGGGATGAAGCGTCATGAGGCATTCCTCGTACGTGGCGAAGTGGGTGACACGATGAAAGGCGCCTTCCCTGGCCCGGTCGCGTTCCCTCGCACCGGCCCCTGGAGGAACCGGCCTGAAGCGGGAGGGTTACCAGGACACGGCAAGGCTTGCCGACACCGTGCGCCCCGGGTTGCTGAAGCGGTCGACCACCGTGCTGCCGGTGGCCAGCGTGGAGGTGATGCCGGACCAGTCGATGTAGTTGCGGTCGCCCAGGTTGAACACGCCGACGTTGAACGTGGCCCCCGGTGCAAACTGCCAATGCGCCATCAGGTCGAGCACACCGTAGCCGGCCGGGCGGTAGGTGGCGTCACTGGCAACGCGGTCCTTGCGGCGCGCGAACGTGCCGGCCAGCTCCACGCCCCATGCCTGGCGGTCGTACATCAGGCCCAGCGTGCCGCGCAGCGGGTCGACCGAATCCAGCGGCACGTCCTCTGTACGGTTCTGGCCGTGCGACCAGGCCACCGCGCTGCGCAGCGACCAGCCATCCAGCGCGGTGCTGAGCTGGCCGAAGTCCACGCCGGCCTTGAGTTCGGCGCCGTAGATGCGCGCCTCGGAAATGTTCTGCGACTGGAACACCATCAGCCCCTGTGCATTGGTGCCGACGAAGCGCTGCGACTCGATGAAGTCCTTGTAGTCGTTCCAGTAGCCGCTGACGCTGACGTAGGCCACCGGTGCGATGTAGCGCAGGCCCAACTCGACGCCATTGCTGGTTTCCGGCTTGAGGTCCGGGTTGGGGATGGCCGTGTAACCGAACATCACGTTGGTGAAGCCCAGGTTGACGTCGTTGTACGGCGGCGAACGGAAACCGTGCGAATAGCCGGCGAACAGCGACCACTGCTCATCGAAGCGCCACACCATGCCCAGCTTCGGCGAGACGCTGGTCTTGGTGAGCGAAGCCACCGCCATGTCCGGGTTGTCCTCGCGGAAGATGCTGTCCAGCTCCGGCGTGAGCCGATAGTGGTCCACGCGCAGGCCCGGGACCAGCGACAGGCGACCGTCGGCCATGCGCATTTCATCCTGCACGTACAGGCCGAGCTCGGTGGTCTTGCTGACCGGGAAATCACGCACCGGGAACACGTCCGGCAGGATCGTGCTGCTGACCGCGCCGGTCGCCGACACCTGGTAGCCATCGCGCTTCTGGCGGATTTCGGTCCATGCGCCATCGAAGCCCCAGGTCAACGCGTGCTCGATGCCGTTGCCTTGCAGCGTCTTGTTGAACTGTGCCTGTGCGCCGTAGACGCGCTGGTCGAAGTTGAACTGGCGGTGTCGACGGCTGCCGTTGGTGCGGCCCTCATCGGTGACCTGGGTGGTCTCGCTGTCCTGGCGGTACACCTGCCAGCTCAGGCTGTCGGCGAATGCCGCGTCCACCGCATCCATCTCGTGCGCGAACGACACGCGGGCGCGCGTCTGCTTGTCATGCGCGGTCATGCCGGTGGTGGTGCGCGCCGACGGCGTCGGGTGGGTGTCGTTGACCGCCGAGAAGACATCGGTATCGGTGATGTCCTCGTTGCCCTCCACGGTCAACCGGAAACGCCGGCCCTGATCCGGCGCGTAGACCAGCTTGGACAGCACGCTGCGGCCATCGCGCTCCTGCGGATTGGCGGCGGTGCGCGTGTAGTCCTGGCTGCGCACGGTGCCCTTGTTGTCGGTTTCCTGGCCCTGGCGGTGGTTGACGTTGACCATGCCACTCCAGTGCTCGCCACCGAAGGCGGTGGTCACGCTGCCGAGCAGGCCTTTCCAGTCCCCGTCGTAACCGAACTTCAGGCCGACGTAACTGTCCTTGCCGTCCTTCAGGTAGTCCGCCGGGTCCTTGGTGACGAAGGCAACCACGCCACCGAGCGCATCGGAGCCATACAGCGAACTGGCCGGGCCACGCACGATCTCGACCCGCTTGAGGGTCTCCAGGTCGGTGAAGTCGCGGTTGGCACTGGCGAAGCTGCCGATCAGGAAGCTCTTGGGCATGCTGATGCCATCGGTCTGGATCAGCACGCGGTTGCCGTCCAGGCCGCGGATGCGGAAGCCGCCCAGGCCGAAGCGGGTCGCGCTGCGGGTCACCGAGATGCCCGGCTCGTAGCGGACCAGGTCACCGATGTCATGCACCAGTTGCCGGTCCAGCTGCTCGCGGTCGATCACGTCCACCGTGGCCGCCACGTCGCTGACCACGCGCTCGGTGCGGGTCGCGGTGACCTGGACGCGGTCGAAGTCGCGGGTGTCGGCGGGCGCGCTCGCACTTTCGGCATGCGCGGAAGGCAACACCGCCCACAGGGCGGCGCTCAACAGGGTTGGACGGATCATGGGAACCTGGAGGCGTTCGGGAAACAGAACCTTGGCGATGCGACCGGATTGCCAGGCAATCCGGTCGCGGCCAAGGGGGAGAGAGAGGTGGATCGGGCCTGCCGGGCGTGGGAGGGAAACGCCGCCGGCAGGCGGGCGGCGGCAGGCCGCCGCGACCAAGGCTTACTTGGTGAGGATCAACTTGTCGTTGCTGGTATGGCGCAGGCGATAGAACTTGTCGCCGTGCTGGATGACGATTTCACGCTGGCCCTTGAGCAGGGCGCCGCTGTCGATGACGCCCTCGGGCGACAACAGCTGCACCGGGCGCTGCGGCAGGTGGAGGGTGCGGGGACGGAGCAGGACAGGCTGGGCGGACATCATCGTGGTTCCGTGCTGGGGACGGAGTTGATGATAATGATTCTCAATACCAATGCAAGACCCATTCTCAAAAACTTTCCAGAGAATGGCAGCGACGGATACCTCGCCCTTCCCGCGACGCCCCGGCCGCAACCGGGACGCCTTGCGTTTCATTGAAGGTCTACGGCGGCACCAGACCCACCAGGGTCAGGCGAAGATCGCCTCGATACGCTGCCAGGCGGCCTCGTCCACGCGTTCCAGCACGTCCAGCGCGCGCAGGTTCTCCTCCAGCTGCGACACCCGGCTGGCGCCCAGGATCACGCTCGATACCTGCCGGTTGCGCAGGCACCAGGCGATGGCCAGCTGCGCGGGCGACTCGCCCAGCTCCGCCGCCACGGCGCTGAAGCGGCGCACCTTGCCCAGCCGGTCGTCGGCCGGCTCGCCCAGCACCGCATCCTGCAGCCAGCCCAGCGACGGCTGGCCGAGCCGCGAATCGGCGGCGACGCCGTCGTTGTACTTGCCGGTCAGCAGGCCGGAGGCCAGCGGCGACCAGATGGTGGTACCCAACCCGGCATCGGCGTACAGCGGCGCGTACTCGCGCTCGACCCGCTCACGGTGCAACAGGTTGTACTGCGGCTGTTCCATGCTCGGCGCATACAGGTGGTTGGCGCGGGCGAAGGCCACCGCCTCGGCGATCTGCGCGCCCGACCATTCGGAGGTACCCCAGTACAGCACCTTGCCCTGCCGGACCAGCGTGTCCATGGCCAGCACGGTCTCGCTGATCGGGGTCTCCGGGTCCGGGCGGTGGCAGTAGTACAGGTCCAGGTAGTCCACCCGCAGGCGCTTGAGCGCGGCGTGGCAGGCGTCGGTGACGTGCTTGCGCGACAGCCCGCGCTGGGTGGGCGCCGGCTCCTCGGCCGAACCGAAGAACACCTTGCTGGACACGCAATAGCCATCACGCGGCAGGCGCAGGTCGGCGATCACGTCCCCCATCACCTGTTCGGCGCGGCCCTTGGCATAGCCCTCGGCGTTGTCGAAGAAGTTGACGCCGTTGTCCCAGGCCGCGGCGATCAGGTTGCGGGACTCATCCCGGCCGATCTGGCTGCCGAAGGTCACCCACGCACCGAAGGACAGTGCGGAAAGCTGCAGGCCGGATGACCCGAGGCGACGGTAATGCATGGCTGGCTCCTGGTTTGCGGTCCGCGGCTGGCGCGGACGGGGGGCCAGTGTAACCGCCGGCCCCGGCCCGGCAGGGCCCCGGACCTTGCCGATACCGGCGCAATCGCGGCCGTTGGGCGCATATGGGCCAGTGATTCTTGCTCGGCATAGGCCGCTGCACTAGGCTTGCGTCTTTTGCGGGCATGCCCGGGGATTCATCATGGTCGAAGGTTTGGGCAGGATCGGCTTCGGCCTGTTCGGCTTGGCGGTGCTGCTCGGCATCGCCTGGCTGTTTTCCAACAACAAGAAGGCGGTGGACTGGAAGCTGATCGGCACGGGCATCACCCTGCAGGTCGCCTTCGCCGCGCTGGTGCTGCTGGTCCCCGGCGGCCGTGACGTGTTCGACTGGCTGGGCCAGGGCTTCGTCAAGATCCTGAGCTTCGTCAATGAAGGCTCCAACTTCATTTTCGGCAGCCTGATGGACGTGCCCAAGTACGGCTTCATCTTCGCCTTCCAGGTGCTGCCGACCATCATCTTCTTCTCGGCGCTGATGGGCGTGATGTACCACCTGGGCGTGATGCAGGCCATCGTCAAGGTCATGGCCTGGGCCATCACCAAGGTGATGCGCGTGTCCGGCGCCGAGACCACCAGCGTCTGCGCCAGCGTGTTCATCGGCCAGACCGAGGCGCCGCTGACCGTGCGCCCGTACATCTCCAAGATGACCCAGTCCGAGCTGATCACCATGATGATCGGCGGCATGGCCCACATCGCCGGCGGCGTGCTGGCGGCCTACGTGGGCATGCTCGGCGGCGGCGACCCGGTCGCCCAGGCCTTCTACGCCAAGCACCTGCTGGCCGCCTCGATCATGGCCGCCCCGGCCACGCTGGTGATCGCCAAGCTGCTGGTGCCGGAAACCGGCACCCCGCTGACCCGTGGCACGGTGAAGATGGAAGTGGAGAAGACCTCCTCCAACATCATCGATGCCGCCGCCGGCGGCGCGGCCGACGGCCTCAAGCTGGCCCTGAACATCGGCGCCATGCTGCTGGCCTTCATCGCCCTGATCGCCCTGCTCAATGCCCCGCTGACCTGGCTGGGCGAGGTCACCGGCCTGGCCGGCGCACTCGGCAAGCCGACCAACCTGGCCACCATCTTCGGCTACGTGCTGGCCCCGATCGCCTGGGTCATCGGCACCCCATGGGCCGACGCCACCACGGTCGGCTCGCTGATCGGCCAGAAGCTGGTGATCAACGAGTTCGTGGCCTACATGGACCTGTCCAAGATCATCAACGGCCAGGTGCCGGGCGTGTCGCTGAGCGCCGAAGGCAGCCTGATCGCCACCTATGCACTGTGCGGCTTCGCCAACTTCAGCTCGATTGCCATCCAGCTGGGCGGCATTGGCGGCCTGGCCCCGGACCGCCGCCAGGATCTGGCCAAGTTTGGCCTGCGTGCCGTGCTGGGCGGCACCATCGCCACCCTGATGACCGCTACCATCGCCGGCGTGCTGACCCATTTCGGCTGATCCATCAGCCACCTTAGAGACGTAGATTCCATGAGTTCTGTTGTCGTTGCCGGTTCCTTCAATGTCGACCACGTCTGGCGCTGCGATGCCCTGCCCGCGCCGGGGGCGACCATTGCCGGTCGTTACAGCACCGGTCCCGGTGGCAAGGGCTTCAACCAGGCCGTCGCCGCGCGCCGTGCCGGCGCCGCCACCCACTTCCTCTGCGCGCTCGGCGATGACGCAGGCGGCGCCCTGGCCCGCCAGCTGGCCGGCGCCGATGGCATCGAACTGGTGGCCGAGGCCAGCAGCGAACCGACCGGCACCGCGGGCATCTACGTCGACGCCCGCGGTCGCAACTCGATCGTGATCGGCGCTGGCGCCAACGCTTCGCTGAGCCAGACGTTCATGGAGGCCAACGCCGCCCTGATCGGTGGCGCCAAGGTGTTGCTGGCGCAGCTGGAATCGCCGGTGGAGTCGATCGAGAAGGCGCTGGGCCTGGCCCGCGAGGCCGGCGTGCTGACCATGCTCAACGCCGCCCCGGCCAATGCGCATTCGACCATCGGCCTGCTCAAGCTGGCCGACGTGCTGACCCCGAATGAAACCGAGTTCGCCGCCCTGCTCGGCCGCCATGTCGGCGAGCGCGTGGAGGCCGACGACGTGGCCGCGCTGGACGGTGCCAGCCTGCACGCGCTGTGCCGCAAGCTGTCCGGCAACACCGTGGTGGTGACACTCGGCGCGGTGGGCGTGTTCGTCTCGCACGACGAGGACCGCCTGCGTGGCGACGCCCAGCCGTACTACCGCGTGGCCGCCGAGTCGGTGCAGGTGGTGGACACCACCGGTGCCGGCGATGCCTTCAACGGTGCCCTGGCCGCCTCGCTGGCCCATGCCCCGGAAGCGGCCTTCATCAAGCACGTACGCTTCGCCAACCAGTACGCCGCCCGTTCCACCGAGCACGAGGGCGCCGCCCTGTCGATGCCGCGCATGACCCCGGCCGACGCGGCCTGAGTCATCGCTCCCCGCTGGACCCGCTGACGGCCCGGTAACGGGCCGTCATGCCGTTCAGGCACCGCCCCGCAGCCGGGCAACTAGAATACGCAGATGCAGATCGGCCCCTACACCATCGCCCCGAACGTGGTGCTCGCCCCCATGGCGGGCGTCACCGACAAACCGTTCCGCCAGCTGTGCAAGCGGCTGGGCGCAGGCCTGGCCGCATCGGAAATGACCATCAGCGACCCACGCTTCTGGAACACCCGCAAGTCCATCCACCGCATGGACCATGCCGGCGAGCCGGCACCGATCAGCGTGCAGATCGCCGGCACCGAGCCGCAACAGCTGGCCGAGGCGGCCCGCTACAACGTCGACCACGGCGCGCAGATCATCGACATCAACATGGGCTGCCCGGCCAAGAAGGTCTGCAACGCCTGGGCCGGTTCGGCGTTGATGCGCGACGAGGCGCTGGTGGCGCGCATCCTCGACGCGGTGGTCAAGGCCGTCGAGGTGCCGGTGACGCTGAAGATCCGTACCGGCTGGTGCGCAGAGGTGCGCAACGCGCCGACCATCGCGCGCATCGCCGAGGACAGCGGCATCGCCGCGCTGGCCGTGCACGGCCGCACCCGCGACCAGCATTACACCGGCGTGGCCGAGTACGACACCATCGCCGGCATCAAGGCGATGCTGCGCATCCCGGTGCTGGCCAACGGCGACATCGATTCACCCCGGAAGGCCGAGCAGGTGCTCAGGCACACCGGCGCCGACGCGGTGATGGTCGGTCGCGCCGCGCAGGGCCGGCCCTGGATCTTCCGCGAGATCGCGCATTACCTGGCGACCGGCGAGCAGTTGCCGCCGCCGTCGCTGCAGGAAGTACGCGACATCCTGATCGGCCACCTCAACGACCTGCACGCCTTCTACGGCGAGCCGCAGGGGGTGCGCATCGCGCGCAAGCACCTGGGCTGGTACGCCAAGGACCGCCCCGAGAACGCCGCGTTCCGCGCCGTGGTCAATGCCGCCGAAAGCGCCGAGGCGCAGCTGCGGCTCACCGGCGACTATTTCGACGCCCTGATCGCCGGTGAAGTGCCGGCGCTTTCACCGGCTGCCTGAGCGCCAGGCGGCAAACCCGAAGCACGATCCCGGTAGCGGTTCCATAGGCGGCACCAGGAACGCAACGCCCGCCGTAATGGCGGGCGTTGTGGTTCAGGACGTCACACCAGATCCGGATGCCGGTCCACCAGCACCTGCTTGCGTTGCTGCAGGTCCTCGATCTTCGCCTGCAACCCCTCGATCTGTACATCCAGGTCGCCGACGCTGGCCTCGATGTGATCGTAGGCCTGCTGCAGCAGCTCGCGCGCCTCGCGGCGGCTGGAGGCATTGGGCGTATCCCCGCGCAACGGGCGGTTGGCGGTCTCGCGCATCAGCCAGGCCGTGAGCAGCCCCACCAGCGCCACCGCCATCAGGTAGTAGGCCGGCATCATCAGGTCGCCGGTGACCTCCACCAGCCAGGCGGCCGCGGTCGGGGTCACGCCGCAGATGATCACCGAGATGTTGAACGCCGTGGCCAGCGCGCTGTAACGCACGCGGGTCGGGAACATCGCCGGCAAGGTTGAAGCCATCACGCCGATCAGGCAGTTCAGCAGCACCGCCAGCAACAACAGGCCCACGAAGATCAGGCCGATGTTGCCGCTGGTGATCAGGTGGAAGGCCGGCACCGCACCCACCAGCAGGCCGAGGCTGCCGGCGGCGATGAACGGACGACGGCCGACACGGTCGCTGGCCCACCCCACCACCGGCTGCACGAACAGCATGCCGATCATCACCACGATGATGATCAGCACGCCGTGGTCCTCGGAGTAATGCAGGTTGTGCGACAGGTAGGTCGGCATGTACGTCAGCAGCATGTAGTAGGTGACGTTGGTGACCAGCACGATGCCCACGCAGGCCAGCAACGAGCGCCAGTACCTGCCCACGATCTCCTTGAAGGAAATGCGCGGGGCGCTGCCCACCGCATCCTGGTCTTCCTTCTCCATGCGCTCCAGCTGCTCGGTGAAGGCCGGCGTTTCCTCGGCGGCGTGACGCAGGTACAGGCCGATCAGGCCCAGCGGCGCGGCCAGGAAGAACGGCACGCGCCAGCCCCATTCCAGGAAGCGCGCTTCGCCGAGGATGCTGCTCAGCACCACCACCACGCCGGCGCCGAGCACGAAGCCGGCGATCGAGCCGAAGTCCAGCCAGCTGCTGAGGAAGCCGCGCTTGCGGTCCGGCGCGAACTCGGCGACGAACACCGCCGCGCCGGTGTACTCGCCACCCACCGAAAAGCCCTGCGCCAGCTTGCACAGCAACAGCAGGATCGGCGCGAGCAGGCCGATGCTGTCGTACGAGGGGATCAGGCCAATGCAGAACGTGCTGACCGCCATCAGGATGATGGTGGCCGACAGCACCTTCTGCCGCCCGAACCGGTCACCCATCACGCCGAAGAACACGCCGCCCAGCGGACGCACCAGGAATGGCACCGAGAACGTCGCCAGCGCGGCGATGGTCTGCACGCTGGGCGAGGCTTCCGGGAAGAACACCTTGCCAAGTGCAAAGGCGACAAAACCGTAGACACCGAAATCAAACCACTCCATCGCGTTGCCCAACGCGGCGGCGGTGACGGCTTTCTTGACTTTGCCCTTGTCGATGACGGTGATGTCGTCGATCTGGAGCGGTTCATTGCGAATAGTGGAATCACCTGCAGACATACAGGACCAGTCCTCCCGTTACTGAGTGGGATACGTGCAGGCCCGGGCACGGAACGTCCGGCGCAGGCCGTGATGCGCACGAGTGAATGACCCGCGGCATGCGGCCACGGGAACGGTCGGGGACAGAAAGAACCGGGAACCAGGCCCGGAAAGGCGGAATGCCAGCTGTCCGGATGGCCGGGAGACAATTCCCCTGCGCGGTGCGCGCCGGCCATCAAGCTGGACTACTTTACGCCAGTGCCCGTTAAGCGCATCTAAAGGTCGCCCCGACGCGCATTCATGCAATACAGGGACGCGAAACTGCGGCGATCAGCGCCGAAACAACACCACCACCCCGGCCGTTGCAAGGCAGCCGACCGCATAACAGGCCACGTCTGCCCACGAGAACGTATTGCCGATCACCGTGTACATCAGGTCACCGCGCACGAATCCCAGCCGCTCGGCGACGGTGAAGTACTGCGCGAACTCGATGCTGCAGGCGAAGGCGAACACCGCCAGCAGCAGTGCCAGGTCGTTGACCCGCACCACGCTGCGCACCGCCGCGTAGATCAGCACCACGACCAGCACGTCCCCCAGGTAGGCACGGATCCACGACACATGCGGCAGGCGCGTGGCGATGATCACTTCCAGCGCGAACAGCAGCAACGCCAGCAGGAAGAAGCCCGCGCTGAAACGCAACGACGACGCCCGACGCGCCCGCGGCAGGCCGGTACTCATCGCCAGTTCGCGTTGTCTTCCCAGAACGCGACGGCGCGCTGGTACGCGGCGCGGTCGATCGGCACGCCCGAGCCACCCTCCTCCACGCCCAATGCGTTGCGCATCATCGTGATCGGCGCCATCGGGATCTCTTCCGGCGTGGCCGTGTACAGGCAACCGACCACGCCCCAGTCGGCTTCGATCGGCGAGCCTTCCTTCTGCAACTGCTCGCGGCTGTACAGGATCACCACCAGGTACTCGGCCACTGGCGGTTCGACGCCCTCGAACCAGCGCACCAGCACCGGCAGTTCCTCGCGCGTGCGTGCTTCATAGCCCGAACGCAGCAGGTGGCGGTTGTCGTCGGTGACCGGCACCGTCAGGCAGCGCGTGCCGGTCCAGTTGCGGTACACGTGCAGCTTGCAGAACGGCGCATAGCCGTCCAGCACGCGTTCGGCCGCGTGCGTGTTCAGGTGCTGCTCGAATTCCTCGGCGGTGCAGTCACGGATGGTATTGGGGCGCGGCGTGCGCGGGAACAGGCGGGTACGGGCGAACGGCGTGAGGAAGATCGACATGGGCGAACCTGTGGAAAGCTGCGCCCATTGTCGGTGATACGACCACGCCGCGGGGACACCCGCCAGCTCAACCGTGTGCGCGTGCCTCGTGCTCGGCGACTTCCACCGAGGGCGTGCGCCAGCCCGACTTCACGCCCCACACGTAGAACACGATGCCGATCGCGGCCACCAGCACCAGGTCCCAGCCGTACGGCAGCAGGCCCCGCCCACCGAAGGTGGTGCTGCCCAGCCATGACACCAGCGCCAGCATCGGCAGGTAGCAGACCAGCCACAGCGCGCCCTTGAACTGGCGGCCGAAGTCATGCCACCCGATCTTGCGCTGGTAATGGAAGTACACCGGCAGCGCCACCACCATCAGCAGGATGATCTGCCCGGTCAGCGGCCAGCGCGCCCAGTACAGCAGCTCGGTGGCCATCACGAATGCCACCCCGGCCAGCAACGGCAGCGCGAGCACGCGCAGCGGCCGGTGCAGGCCCGGCGCGGTGCGACGCAGCGACATCGCGCTGATCGGACCGGTCATGTACGAGATCACCGTCGCCACCGAGATCACCGCCGCCAGCGTGCCCCAGCCACGGAAGAAGAACAGGAACAGGAACGACACCGCCAGGTTCACCCACATCGCCGGGCGTGGCACGCCCCAGCGCGGATGGATGCGCCCCAGTGCCTGCGGCGCGGTGCCGTTCTGCTGCATGCCGTAGAGCATGCGCGCGGTGGTGGCGGTATAGGTCATGCCGGTGCCGCTGGGGCTGACGAAGGCATCGACGTACAGCAGCATCGCCAGCCACTGCAGGTTGGCCAGCAACGCCAGCTGCGCGAACGGCGAACGGAAATCGACACCGTGCCAGCCAGCCTTTTCCAGCATCTGCGGCGGTACCGCACCGAGATAGGCCACCTGCAGCAACACATAGACCACGGTGGCCAGCAGGATCGATCCCACCACCGCCATCGGGATGCTGCGCCCCGGGTTGCGCGCTTCACCGGCCAGGTTCACCGGGCTCTGGAAGCCATTGAAGCTGAAGACGATGCCGGCCGTCGCGATCGCGGTCAGCACCGCGGCGAAATCCAGCGTCGGGCTGCCGGCCCCGTGCAGCCCCACCGAGAAATTCCCGTGGTGGAAGCCACTGGCGATCAGTGCCACCGCGGTCAGGGTCGGCACCACCAGCTTGAACACGGTGATGGCGCTGTTGGAGCGCGCGAACAGCTTCACGCTCCAGAAGTTGATCAGGAAGTAGACCACCACCAGCACCGCCGAGATCAGCAGGCCCGCCGTGGTCAGCTCGCCATGCCCGTCGGGCATCTGCACGTACATGTCCTGGGCCCATTGCCACGGCCACGACGCCATGTACTGCACCGAGGCCTCGGCCTCGACCGGGATCACCGAGACGATGGCGATCCAGTTCGCCCAGGCGGCGATGAAACCCACCAGCGACCCGTGCGAGTAGTGGCTGTAGCGCACCATGCCGCCGGACTCGGGGAACATCGCGCCCAGCTCGGCATAGGTCAGGGCGATGGTCAGGATGATCGCCGCGCCCAGGATCCATGCCCAGATCGCCCCCGGGCCCGCCAGCCCCGCCGCGCGCCAGGCGCCGAACAGCCACCCCGAACCGATGATCGAGCCCAGGCCGGTCAGCATCAGGGCAATGGGGCCGACGTCGCGGCGGATGGCACTGGACGTGTTCATGCGGGTTCCCGGGAAACTGCCGTGGCAACGGAAAGGAAGGTCGATCATCGCAAAGCCCGGCCGGCAGACACCTGCCATCGGTCGTGGTCAGCCAGCTACCGCCACAACCGGCACAACCGGTGAACCCGGGCAGCGCAGTCATGCGCCTGTCCGGGACGCAATGCAAGCCGAAGCCGCCGACCGGGGGCGCTCCGGGGAGGGCCGGGCCGCGCCCCCGACGCCCCGGATGCCGGCAACTGGCCGGTGCATGAACAGCCACCCCGGCTACGACGCGGCTCCGACACGCTCGCTCCGAAGGTAGGCCATCCCCGTCCATGACCCGCGCCATGTCGACCACGCACACGCTCAGCAAGGTCCCCGCCGTCACCCTCGGTTTCTGGCTGATCAAGATCCTCGCCACCACGCTGGGCGAGGTCGGCGGCGACGCGGTCACCCTGTCGATGGGACTGGGCTACCTGGTCGGTACCGCGCTGTTTGCCGGCGTGTTCGTCATCGCGGTCAGTGCGCAGATCCGCAGCCGCGACTTCCAGCCCTGGCTGTACTGGTTCGCCATCGTCGCCAGCACCACCGTGGGCACCACCCTGGCCGACTACGTCGACCGCTCGCTGGGCATCGGCTACAGCGGTGGCACCGCGCTGGGCGACTGGGCCGCCGATACCCAGGGACTGGGGTATGGCGGTGGCATCGCCCTGTTCGGCGGCCTGCTGGCACTGGTCGCGGCGCTGTACCTGACCACCCGCACCTCGCGCACCGCCCTGTTCTGGACGGCCTTCATCCTGACCCGGCCGCTGGGCGCGGTGGTCGGCGACTTCCTGGACAAGCCACTGGACCACGGCGGCCTGGCCCTGAGCCGCTACGCCGGCACGGCGGTGCTGCTGGTCGCCATCGTCGCCTGCATCGCGCTGCTGCCACAGCGGGCCGCGCGGCGCGCGCACTGATCCGGGGCGGTCACGCCTGAAACATTTGCACATCCATCTTGATGGAGAGATATAATCGCTCGCATTCGTCATGCCCGGCCCCCTCCATGACCGCGATCAGCTTCGAGTTCTACCCCCCCAAGACCGACGACCAGCGCGCCCAGTTGGACCGCACCGCCGCCAAGCTCAAGGGCCACGCGCCCGAGTACGTGTCCTGTACCTTCGGGGCGGGCGGTTCGACGCTGAGCTACACCTCCGAGACGGTGCGCCACCTCAACCAGCACCATGGCTTCCAGGCGGCGCCGCACCTGTCCTGCGTCGGCGGCACCCGCGAGGAGATCCGCGAGCTGCTCAAGCTGTACCGCGCCATCGGGGTCAAGCGCCTGGTCGCGCTGCGCGGCGACCTGCCCTCGGGCATGGGTTTCCCCGGTGACCTGCGCTACGCCTCCGAGCTGATCGCCTTCATCCGCGCCGAGCATGGCGACGCCTTCCGCATCGAGGTCGGCGCCTACCCGGAGACGCACCCGCAGGCCAACGATGCCCTGGCCGACCTGCGCCACTTCAAGACCAAGATCGATGCCGGCGCCGATGCCGCCATCACCCAGTACTTCTACAACGCCGATGCGTACTTCCATTTCGTCGACGCGGTGACCCGGCTCGGCGTGGACGTGCCGATCATTCCCGGTGTCATGCCGATCTCCAATTTCAGCCAGCTGCGCCGCTTCTCCGAGCAGTGCGGCGCCGAGATCCCGCGCTGGATCAGCAAGCGCATGCAGGCCTATGGCGACGACGCCGAGTCGGTGCGCGCGTTTGGCGCCGACGTGGTCGCTTCGCTGTGCGAGCGCCTGATCGCCGGCGGCGCGCCGTCGCTGCACTTCTACACGCTCAACCTGGCCAAGCCGACCAACGCGGTACTGCAGCGCCTCGACCGCGGCTGAGACGGCCCACGCCGCATCACTTCCGGCCTAACGGGGCAGTGGTTACCCTTGCCGGATGCGCACCGTCCTGCTCCTGCTGCTCAGCTGCCTCGCCCTGCCTGCCATCGAGGCACCCGCACAGCAGATCAACCGCTGCACCAACCCGCAGGGCCAGACCGTGTACGGCGACAAGCCCTGCGAAGTGATGGGCGCCCGCGCGCGGCTGTTGCCGCCCGCACGGGCGGCCGGCAGCAGCGGCCTGTACCGCGACAGCTGCGCGCGGCGCTTGAGCGAAGTGGTCGGCATCATCCAGTCAGCCGCCGACGCCCGCGACCCCAACCGGCTGTCCGGCATCTACCTGTGGACGGGCCTGTCCAACGAGGCTGCCACGCGGGTGATGGACCGCCTGGATGACATCGTGCAGCGCCCGCTGGTGGACATCGCGCCGGTGTTCCCGGAAGCCCCTGCCTACGCGCCGGCACCCACGCAACCGTTCACCTATGCCGACGGCACCCCGGTCGACCCTGCCGATGGCAGCGCCGAGGCCCCGGTCGAACACCTGCTCACCAACGTGCAGTACACGCCGCGCAGGCCCGTCGGCCTGCGCCTGGAGCAGACCCTGCCACGCAGCAGCACCCCGAGCCGCACCGTGTTCCGGCTGCGTCGTCAGTACAACTGCTTCTGGATCACGCTGTAAGCACGGCCGGCCACAGCGAACGGATCGCCGCCACGCCCAAGGCGCCATGCTGGCGCGCGGCCTGCACGTCGGCCGCCGCCAGTCCGCCGATCGCATAGATCGGCAATGACACCTGCTCGCGCAGGCGTTCGAACGCCTCCCAGCCCAGTGGCGTCGCATCGGGGTGGGTCGCGGTGGCCCGTACCGGGCCGAGCACCGCGAAGTCGCAGCCCAGTCGTTGCGCGGCCTGCAACTGCGCCAGGTCGTGGCAGGACGCGGCCACCGGCAGCGTCGCCGGCAGTGGGCGCGCCTCCAACGCCAGCAACTGCTCGCCGCCCAGGTGCACGCCAACCCCCAGCTCCTGCGCCAGGGCGATGTCGCGGTTGATCAGCAGTTCCAGATCCCGCCCGAAGCGCTGCACCGCGCTGCGGGCCAGTGCCTGGCGATCGGCGGCCACCGGCGTGCGTAGCTGGACCCGGCGGATGCCGGAAGCCACGGCGGCCTCGATGCCGGCCAGCCAGGCCGCGTCGCCGTGCAGCGGCTCGGGCGTGACCAGGTAGCACTCCGGCTGGCGCAGCGCCGCCACCACCGGCAGGTCCGCCGGCGGCATCGAGTAGCGCCCCAGCTTGTCCGGCGTCACCCACGTGATCGCCTGCCCTTCGCGGCCGCGTGCCGTCCCTTTCCATTGCCGCACCATGCGCACTTCCAGGCGCAGGCGCTTGTCCGGGTAGAGCTGCGGCACCTCCATCACCCACTCGCCCACCTCGGCCTCGATGCCCAGCTCTTCGTGCAGCTCACGCGCCAACGCCTGCTCGGAGGTTTCGCCGGGTTCGCGCTTGCCACCGGGGAACTCCCACAGGCCGGCCATGTCGCTGTTGCCGGTGCGGCGGTTGAGCAGGATGCGGCCGCGCGCATCGACAATGACGGCGGCCACGACGTGGATTGAACGCAGGGGGGAATTCATGCCACGAGCATGCCGAACAAGCGCCCGCACGCGCAACGGGAACCGTGCGCCACGATCCGGATTCGAGACATCGAACCCAGCCGCGGGAGCGACCGCGGCCGCGGAGCACGGCAGCCCGCCGCACCGGAATCCCCGGCGGTCACCGCGCGCATGGGGCCGGCCGCACCGGCGGCGCGGCCCAGGCCGTTCCTGCCGCTCGCCATGACGAGAACGCCCCGCTTGCGCGGGGCGTTTCGTGGATCAGTTCAACTGGCCGTGGCAGTGCTTGTACTTCTTGCCGCTGCCGCACGGACAGGGGTCGTTGCGGCCGACCTTGACCTCGCCCGAGGCCAGCGCCTGCTCGGCTTCCTCGTCGGCGCTGTAGCCGCCGTTGTCCTGGTGCTGGAACTGCGACATCTTCAGGCGGGCCTCGGCCTGCTGGCGCTCCAGCGCCTCCATCGCCGCCACTTCCTCCTCGCTGCGGATACGCACGCGCGACAGCATCAGGATCACCTCGCGCTTGACGTTCTCCAGCATGTCCGAGAACAGCTCGAAGGCTTCCTTCTTGTACTCCTGCTTGGGCTGCTTCTGCGCGTAACCGCGCAGGTAGATGCCCTGGCGCAGGTAGTCCATGCGGGCCAGGTGCTCCTTCCAGCTCTGGTCGAGCACGGTCAGCATCACGTGCTTCTCGAGCGCCCGCATGGTTTCCACGCCCACGGACACTTCCTTCTGCGCGAAGTGCTCATCCATGAACTCGATGACCTTCTGCGCGATGCCCTCGGCGTCCAGCTCCTCGTGCTGCTTGACCAGCCCGACCACGTCCATCTCCACGCCCAGCTCGGCGTGCAGGGTGGCCTGCAGGCCCGGCAGGTCCCACTGCTCGTCCACCGAATTGGCCGGCACGAAGCGGGTCACCAGGTCGTAGATCACGTCGCCGCGGATGCCGTCGATGTTCTCCTTGACCGACTCGGCGTCCAGCAGCTCGTCGCGCTGGGCGTAGATCACCTTGCGCTGGTCGTTGTTGACGTCGTCGAAGTCCAGCAGGTTCTTGCGGATGTCGAAGTTGTGCGCTTCGACCTTGCGCTGCGCCTTCTCGATCTGGCGGCTGACCATGCGGTCTTCGATGACGTCGTCTTCCTTCATGCCCATCAGGCGCATCGCCTTCTGCACCCAGTCCGAGGCGAAGATGCGCATCAGGTTGTCTTCCAGCGACAGGTAGAAGCGGGACGAGCCCGGGTCACCCTGGCGGCCGGAACGGCCACGCAGCTGGTTGTCGATACGACGCGATTCGTGGCGCTCGGTGCCGACGATGTGCAGGCCGCCAGCGGCCTTCACCGCGTCATGGCGCTCCTGCCAAGCCGCCTTGAGCGCGGCCTTCTGCGCGTCGGTGGCATCCTCGCCCAGCTCGTGCAGCTCGGTTTCCAGCGAGCCGCCGAGCACGATGTCGGTACCGCGGCCGGCCATGTTGGTGGCGATGGTCACCGAGCCCGGGCGGCCGGCGTTGGCGACGATGGTCGCTTCGCGGTCGTGCTGCTTGGCGTTGAGCACTTCGTGCTTCACGCCGGCCTTGCGCAGGTGCTCGGACAGCATCTCCGAGGTTTCGATCGAGGTGGTACCCACCAGCACCGGCTGGCCGCGCTTGGCGCATTCCTCGATGTCGGCCAGCACCGCGTTGAACTTGCCGGTGCGGTTGAGGAACACCTGGTCCGGGTGGTCCTTGCGCACGGTCGGCTTGTTGGTCGGGATCACCACCACTTCCAGGCCGTAGATGCTCTGGAATTCGTAGGCTTCCGTGTCGGCCGTGCCGGTCATGCCGGACAGCTTCTTGTACATGCGGAACAGGTTCTGGAAGGTGATGCTGGCCAGCGTCTGGTTCTCGCGCTGGACCGGCACGCCTTCCTTCGCTTCCACCGCCTGGTGCAGACCATCGGACCAGCGGCGGCCGGCCAGGGTACGGCCGGTGAACTCGTCGACGATCACCACTTCGCCATCACGCACGATGTAGTCCACGTCACGCTGGTAGATCGCGTGCGCGCGCAGGGCGGCGTTGAGGTGGTGGACGACGGTCAGGTTCTGCGCGGCGTACAGGCCGTTGTCGTTGTCCTCGCCGATGATGCCGGCTTCACGCAGCAGGGTCTCGGCATGCTCCATGCCGGCCTCGGACAGGTAGACCTGCTTGCCCTTCTCGTCCACCCAGTAGTCGCCCTCGCCGTCTTCGGCGTCCTGGCGGATCAGGTGCGGCACCACGCGGTTGACGCGGATGTACAGCTCCGGGGAATCATCGGCCGGGCCGGAGATGATCAGCGGGGTACGCGCCTCGTCGATCAGGATCGAGTCGACTTCGTCGACGATGGCGTAGTGCAGGCCGCGCTGGTAACGGTCGGCGCGGGTCAGCGCCATGTTGTCGCGCAGGTAGTCGAAGCCGAATTCGTTGTTGGTGCCGTAGGTGATGTCGCAGCCATAGGCTTCGCGCTTGTCGCCGTGCGGCATGCCCGGGTAGACCACGCCCACGCTCAGGCCCAGCCAGTTGTACAGCTTGCCCATCTGCGCGGCATCGCGGCGGGCCAGGTAGTCGTTCACGGTGACCACGTGGACGCCCTTGCCTTCCAGCGCATTGAGGTAGACCGGCAGCGTTGCCACCAGGGTCTTGCCTTCACCGGTACGCATTTCGGCGATCTTGCCCAGGTGCAGCACCATGCCGCCGATCAGCTGCACGTCGTAATGGCGCATGCCCAGCACGCGCTTGGATGCCTCGCGGCAGACCGCGAAGGCCTCCGGCAGCACCTTGTCCAGGGTTTCACCGCCGGCGATGCGCTCGCGGAACGCGGTGGTCTTGGCTTTGAGCTGGTCGTCGGAGAGCGTCTGGATCTCCGGCTCCAAGGCATTGATCTTGGCGACGATACGGTTGAGCTGGCGCAGCTGGCGCTCGTTACGGCTGCCAAAAACGCGGGTAAGCAGGCTGTTGATCATTGAAGGAACCGGTTTGAATGAAATGCCGCGCGACGCAGGATCCCCCCCGGGTTCACCTCGTCACAAACGAAACAGGGCGCAATGCGCCCTGTCTATGGCAACGCCTATTGTAGCTTGGGGCGGGGGCTTGGCGATTCAAGCCACCCGCACCCGGCAAACATCAGCCCCGGCTGAGACGGCCGACCGGGGTGTTGCCACCCTCGCCCAGGAACTTGCGCGGGTTCATGACCTGGCCGTTCTGCCAGACCTCGAAGTGCACGTGGGCACCGGTGGAGCGGCCGGTGGAGCCGGCCTTGGCCACTTCCTGCCCGGCCCGGACCAGCGCACCTTCGCGCACGGTCAGGCGGGAGTTGTGGGCGTACAGGGTCTTGTAGCCGTTGCCGTGGTCGATCTCGACCACGTTGCCGTAGCCGCCCTTGACCCCGGAATAGCTGACCACGCCATCGGCCACGGCCATGACCGGGTCGCCGACGCGGGCGTGGAAGTCCATGCCCTTGTGGTTGCCGGCACCGCGGCCGAACGGGTCGGCGCGGGTACCGAAGCTGGAGGTGATGTAGGTGTTGCTGATCGGCATGCGCGAGGGCACGGCGTTCTGCTCGAGCTGGTGGTCGAACAGCAGCGACTCCAGCACCGACAACTGCTTGCCTGAAGCAGCGAAACGCTGCTCCAGCACCTGTAAGTCGCTGTTGACCGCGTTGGCCGGGATGTCCTGGGTCGGGCCCGGATCGCCGTCACCCATGCCGGGGGTTTCGTTGAAGTCGAACTCGCCGTCCTGCAGCTTGCCCATCTGGGTCAGGCGCTCGCCCAGGGCGTTCAGGCGCGTGGCCTGGGCCTGCAGCTCGCCCAGGCGGGCGGCCAGCGCATTGACCTGGGTCTGTGCGTCGGCACGGACCTTGGCCAGCTCCTGCTCCTGGTGGTCGACCTTGGCTTGCAGGGCCGAATCCCCGACCATGCCCAGCGCGAAGCTCATCGCCACGCCCATCAGGCACCCCAGTCCAAGTACGCTGCCCAGCAACGCCTTGGGTCGATCCTCGAAGTACATCTGAACGCGTGCGAGCGGCGTCTTGGCCTGCGGTTCACGCGTTTTGATTACGATCTTTTTGAATGCCATTGAAGAATTCTTATGTCTGAGCCGAAATCCAGCGTTCGTTCCCGTTCCGCGCCCAAGCAGGCGCTGGAAGCGGTGATGGCGGACAAAGCTGGAAACCCGTTGCGACGAGCCCTGTGGCTCGATGCGCTGGACCGGCAGTTGCGCCCCCATTTGCCGCCGGCGCTGGCAAACCGTTGCCGGTTGGCCAATGTGGACGGCGAACACCTCGTTTTTCTCGTCGAATCGCCGGTGTGGCATGCCAAGGTAAGGCTTGCCGAAGGCCAGCTGATCGACGCGGCCCGATCCATCGGGCTGAAGGTCACACGGGTGACCGTCAAGACTGCCACTGCGCCACCGCACTCCCCAGTGCGTAACGACCAGCGCAGTACCGCAGTGTCGGAAGCCACGCACAAAGGCCTGCGTGACGCCCTGGCTGCCCTTCAGGATGTGAAACCCACGCGTTCCTGAAACCACCGGGGCCCTGGGGCCCCGGTTCCCGTCCGCCACCCCGAGGGGGGACAAACAGGAAGCCGGCAGGAATCCTAGCCGCCGAATGCGACCGGGGAGTTAGTCTTTTGTTAACTTTTAGTTAAATTCAGGCTCGAACCCGCGCGAGGTTCACATTTCGACAACACAGCTGTCCGCCTGTCCGTGGGACAGAACAGGACACATGCGCGGGTGAGCGCCCGGCTCAGGCCAGGGCGGGGACACCGTAGACCACCGGGTCGGTGGCGGTGGGGGACGCGTAGCTGGCCCATTCCCAGGCGCTCTGGTCGGCCAGCAGGGCACGCACCAGCTTGTTGTTGAGCGCATGGCCGGACTTGAAGCCCTCGTAGGCCCCGAGCACCTGGCCACCGGCCAGGTACAGGTCGCCGATGGCATCGAGAATCTTGTGACGCACGAACTCGTCGGCGTAGCGCAGCCCGTCGTCGTTGAGCACGCGGAACTCATCCAGCACGATGGCGTTGTCCATCGAGCCGCCCAGGCCCAGGTTGCGCTCGCGCATGTACTCCAGGTCGCGCATGAAGCCGAAGGTGCGCGCGCGGGAGATTTCCTTGATGTAGGCGGCCGTGGAGAACTCGACCTCGGCGCGCGACTGCTTGGCCGGGATCATCGGGTGGTCGAACTGGATGGTGAAGCCCAGCTTGTAGCCCTCGTACGGGTCGAAGCGGGCGACCTTGTCGCCGTCGCGCACTTCCACCGTCTTGAGGATGCGCAGGAAACGCTTGGGCGCGTCCTGCTCGATGATGCCCGCCGACTGCAGCAGGAACACGAACGGGCCGGACGAACCGTCCATGATCGGCAGCTCGGCCGAGGACAGCTCGACGATGGCGTTGTCCACGCCCAGGCCGGCCAAGGCCGACATCAGGTGTTCGACGGTCTGGATCTTGGCGCCTTCGCAGGTCAGCCCGGTGCACAGCGTGACTTCGGTGACCAGGTCGGCACGGGCCGGCACTTCGACCACGGGCTCCAGATCGACGCGGCGGAACACGATGCCATGGTCCACCGGCGCAGGGCGCAGGGTCATGTAGACCTTGTCACCGCTGTGCAGGCCGACGCCGGTGGCGCGGATCGTGTTCTTGAGGGTGCGTTGCTGGATCATGGACTCGGAACCGGGAAAGCCGCGCATGCGCGGCCGGGGACAAACAAGAATAACACGCGTTCACACGCGGCCCTGGCCCACTGAAACGAGGCGCCTGCCGCGATTCAGGACGGAAAATGCCGCCGGGCCTGCCCTGGCCCGGCGACAAAGGACATGGATGTTGCCCGTCGGGGTGGACGGCCCCGACGTGTATTGCCTTGCCACGGGCCAGGCCTGCCCCGGCCTGCCGTCATCGGCAGGCGCAGGGGCCGGCACGCCCGGTCATGCCGGCCGGATCAGTCCGCCTGGCGGCGCAGGAACGCCGGGATGTCCAGGTAGTCGCTCGGCAGTTCGGCGGCGGCCGGGGTCGAAGCCGATGCCGACGAGGCGGCAGCGGTATCGGCGCTCGGACGACGCAGGCCCATGCCCAGCGAGTTGCCGGCGGCCTTGGCCACGGCATCGGCCGGGCTTTCGTACTCGCCGAACTCGGCCTGGCCGGTGGTGGCGTTGCGGACCAGCTTGATCGGTGCGCGTTCGCCGGCACGCGGCGCGGCGCCCTTGGCAACGGCACGGTTCAAGCCGGTGGCCACCACGGTCACGCGCACTTCGTCCTGCATGTCCGGGTCGAGCACGGTGCCCACCACCACGGTGGCGTCCTCGGAGGAGAAGCCGTCGATGGTGCGGCCGATCTCGTCGAACTCGCTCATGGTGAAGTCCGGGCCGGCGGTGATGTTGACCAGGATGCCGTTGGCACCGGCCAGGTTCACGTCGTCCAGCAGCGGGTTCTGGATGGCGGCCTCGGCGGCGGCCTGGGCGCGGTCATCGCCACGCGCGGTGCCGGTGCCCATCATGGCCAGGCCCATCTCCGACATCACGGTGCGCACGTCGGCGAAGTCGACGTTGATCAGGCCCGGACGCACGATCAGGTCGGCGATGCCCTGCACGGCGCCCTGCAGCACGTCGTTGGCGGCACGGAAGGCCTGCACCATGGTGGCGTTGCGGCCGAGCACGGTGATCAGCTTCTCGTTCGGGATGGTGATCAGCGAGTCGACGTGCTGGCTCAGTTCCTCGATGCCCTTCAGCGCGACCTGCATGCGGCGACGGCCTTCGAACGGGAACGGCTTGGTGACCACGGCCACGGTCAGGATGCCCATTTCCTTGGCCAGCTGCGCCACCACCGGCGCGGCGCCGGTGCCGGTGCCACCGCCCATGCCGGCGGTGATGAACACCATGTCCGCCCCCTGCAGGGCGTCCATGATGCGCTCACGGTCTTCCAGGGCGGCCTGGCGGCCGACTTCCGGGTTGGCGCCTGCGCCCAGGCCCTTGGTGACGTTGGTACCCAGCTGCAGCTGCAGCTTGGCACCGCAATTCTTGATGGCCTGCGAGTCGGTGTTGGCGGTGATGAACTCCACGCCATCCACGCTGCTGTTGACCATGTGCGCCACGGCGTTGCCGCCGCCGCCGCCCACGCCAACCACCTTGATCACCGCGTTCGGTGCCATCTTTTCAATCAGTTCGAAATGCGCCATGTCCATGTCCTCTCTATTGCCGTGATTGGGTCGGGCATCCGGGAAGCATCCTTCTCCTTCTGCGCCCGCCCGCACCGGCGAGTTTTAGTTGATGTACCGCCCGGGCTGCCCCTGCGCGGCGTTGTTGCCTGTATCAATGACTGCGTTACTGCACTTCGTCTTGCCCTGCCTACCACTTCACTGCACTACTGCCGCGACGCTCAGAACTCGCCGCGGAACCAGTTCTTCAATTTGTTGAACACGCTGCCGGCGCGCCCGGTGGGCAACGACGGACGACGCGGGTGCTCGATCTGGCTGCCCATCAGCAGCAGGCCCACGCCGGTGGCATGCACCGGGTTGCCCACTACCTCGCCCAGCCCGGTGACGTGCTGCGGGATGCCCACGCGTACCGGCATCTGCAGCATTTCCTCGGCCAGCTCGACCACGCCTTCCATCTTCGAGGCGCCGCCGGTGAGCACCACGCCGGCGCGCACCATCTCCTCGAAGCCGGAACGGCGCAGCTCGGCCTGCACCATTTCAAAGATTTCCTCGTAGCGGCCCTGCACCGCCTGCGCCAGGGAATGACGCGGCATGCGACGCGGCGGGCGGTCGCCGACCGACGGCACCTGGATGCTCTCCTCGGCAGTGGCCAGCTGCGCCAGCGCGCAGGCGTAGCGCACCTTGATCTGCTCCGCTTCCGGGGTCGGGGTGCGCAGCATGTGGGCGATGTCGTTGGTGACGTGGTCACCGGCGATCGGCAGCGAGGCGGTGTGGCAGATCGCGCCCTGCACGTACACCGCGATGTCGGTGGTGCCTGCGCCGATGTCCACCAGCACCACGCCCAGCTCGCGCTCGTCGGCGGTCAGCACCGCCACGCTGGAGGCCAGCGAGGACAGCACCAGGTCGTCGACCTGCAGGCCGCAGCGCTGCACGCACTTGCTGATGTTGGCCGCAGCCGACTGCGCGCACACCACCAGGTGCGCATGCACCTCCAGGCGCACGCCGGTCATGCCGACCGGGTTGCGGATGCCTTCCTGCGAGTCGTCCAGCACGTACTCGCGCGGGATCGCATGCAGGATCTTCTGGTCGGCCGGGATGGCGACCGCCTTGGCCGCTTCCAGCACGCGGTCCAGGTCGCCCCAGCTGACCTCGCCTTCGCGGATCGGGGTGATGCCCTGCGAGTTGCGGCACTGCACGTGGTTGCCGGAGATCGAGGCATAGACCGAACGGATCTCGCAGCCGGCCATCAGCTCGGCTTCCTCGATGGCGCGCTGGATCGACTGCACGGTGGATTCGATGTCCACCACCACGCCGCGCTTGAGGCCGCGCGATTCGTGCGAGCCGATGCCGATCACCTCGATCGGGCTGCCCGGCGAGTACTCGCCCACCAGCGCCACCACCTTGGAGGTGCCGATGTCCAGGCCGACGATCAACGATTTGTCACCCTTGCGATTCATGTCCTGTCCTGCGTCTGCTTTGTTGCCGGCGGCGGGGTTCCCCAGCTCAGCGTGAAACCGTTGGTATAGCGAAGGTCGGCGCGCACGATCGGCACCTGGGTGCGCGTGAGCTGCGGCAGCACCCGCACGAAGCGGGCCAGGCGCGTGCGTGCGTCATTGCGGCCGACGATGATCTCGGTGCCGTTGTCCAGCGCCAGCGACCAGCTGCCACGGGCGTCCATCACCACCTGGTGCACGTCCACCCCGGCCGGCGCGAACAACGCGCGCGAGTCGTTGTAGAGCTCGACCACTTCGGCGGTCTTGCTGTCCGGGCCATCAAGCAGCGGCAGCGGCGCGTCCTCCAGGCCATGCGGCACGGCGAACAGGCGGCCCTGCTCGGACAGCAGCCGGTCCTTGCCCCAGCGGGCGAACGGCTTGTGCTCGACGATGGTCACTTCCAGCACGTCCGGCCACTGCTTGCGCACCTGCGCGCTCTCCACCCACGGCAGTTTCTGCACGGCGCTCTGCGCGTCCTGCAGCTCGACCGCGAAGTAGCCGGCGCGTGCATACGGCAGCAGGGCCTTCTGCAGCTGTTCGCCGGAGACCCGCTTGAATTCGCCGTGCACGCGCAGCTTGGCCAGCGGCCAACGCTCGGCGCCGACCCAGCCGTTGAGCACGGCCACCACCGGCAGCGCCACCAGGGCGATGGCCAGCAACCAGGCGAGCATGCGCAGGAGCGCGTTCATCGCGCGCCCTCCCCCGCATTCCGCGCACGCGCGGCCGACACCGACCGCGGCGCGGCGATGTGGGCGGGCATGGACGGGAATGCGTGGCGGTTCATTCGGCCGGGTGCTCCTTGAAGCCTTCGGTCACCACCGTCTGGGCCACCGCGCCGATGTCGCCGGCCCCCATCATCAGCAGCAGGTCGCCGTCCTGCAGGACGTCCGGCAGCACCGAGGCCAGGTCGGCCGCCTGGCCGACCACCACCGGCTCGCTGCGACCGCGTGCGCGGATGGCGCGTGCCAGCGACTTGGAATCGGCACCCGGGATCGGCGCTTCGCCGGCCGGGTAGACCTCGCTCAGCACCAGCGCGTCCACTTCGGACAGCACCGCGGCGAAGGCATCGAACTGATCACGGGTACGGCTGTAGCGGTGCGGCTGGAAGGCCACCACCAGGCGTTGCGACGGCCAACCGCCCCGGGCAGCGGCGAACACCGCCGCCAGCTCGCGCGGGTGATGGCCGTAGTCGTCGATCACCCGCACCTTGGCCCCCTTGTGGGTGGTCACGATGCCCAGGTCGTTGAAGCGGCGGCCGACGCCTTCGAACTTCTCCAGCGCGGCGGCGATGGCTTCCGGGGCCACACCCAGCTGCCAGCCCACCGCAGCGGCGGCCAGCGCGTTGAGCACGTTGTGCTTGCCCGGCAGGGCCAGCTTGACCGGCACCGAGCTGCCTTCCGGCAGGCGCAGGGTGAAGCGCATGCAGGCGCCGTCCTGGACCACGTCCTCGGCACGCACGTCGGCATTGCTGCTCATGCCGTAGCTCATCACGTGGCGCGGGGTCTTGGCCGCCAACGCCGCCACTTCCGGGTCGTCGATGCACAGCACCGCCAGGCCGTAGAACGGCAGGCGCTGCAGGAACTCGGCGAATGCGGCCTGGACGCGGGCGAAGTCGTTGCCGTAGTTCTCCAGGTGGTCCGCATCGATGTTGGTGATCACCGCCACCAGCGGGTTCAGGCGCAGGAAGCTGCCGTCGCTCTCGTCGGCCTCGGCCACCAGCCACTGGCCACCGCCGAGCTTGGCGTTGGCGCCGGCGGCCAGCAACTGGCCACCGATCACGAAGGTCGGGTCCAGGTTGCCTTCGCTCAGCACCGCGGCGGTCAGCGAGGTGGTGGTGGTCTTGCCGTGCGTGCCGGCCACCGCGATGCCGCGACGGAAGCGCATCAGCTCGGCCAGCATCGCCGCGCGCGGCATGATCGGGATGCGCTGGCTGCGCGCCTCCATCAGCTCCGGGTTGTCCTCGCGGATGGCGCTGGAGACGACGATGCAGTCGGTGCCCAGCACGTTGGCGGCCGAGTGACCGCGCATCACGCGCGCCCCCAGCCGCGACAGGCGACGGGTAGCCGCGTTGTCGGCGTTGTCCGAACCGGAGACTTCGTAGCCCAGGGTCAGCATGACTTCGGCGATGCCGCTCATGCCGGTGCCGCCGATGCCGACGAAGTGCACGCGCGGGAACGCGCGGACCAGGTCGTTGGTGTCGTGGAGGCGACGGATCATGCCCGGCCTCCGGTGTGGCGGGCGCGGGTGCGCGGTGCCGTGTTCATGCTGATTCCTCGAGAATGATGTCCGCGATGCGTTCGGCCGCATCGACCTTGGCCAGCGCACGCGCGGCTTGCGCCATCTGCATGCGGCGGGCCGGCGTATCGGCAAGCGTGCGCAGCACGCCTTCCAGGTTTCTGGCCAGCGCGTCGTCCTGCTTGAGCAGTTCGGCGGCACCGCGCTCGACCAGGTATTCGGCGTTGCGGGTCTGGTGGTCGTCCACCGCCGCGGCGAACGGCACCAGCACGCTGCCCACACCCACCGCGCACAGCTCGGCCAGCGTCGAAGCGCCGGCGCGGCACACCACCAGGTCGGCCCACGCATAGGCGGCGGCCATGTCCTTGATGAACGCATCGACGCGACCGTCCACGCGCGCGGCGCGGTAGGCCTGCAGGGCTTCCTCGTGCAGCTTCTCGCCGCACTGGTGCCAGACCTCGATGGCCACGCCGCCACCGAGCGCGGCCAGTGCCTGGGGCACGGCGTTGTTCAAGGCGCGTGCGCCCTGGCTGCCGCCCAGCACCAGCAGCCGCATCGGGCCACTGCGTCCGGCCAGGCGCACGTCCGGCGCCGGCAACGCGGCGATCTCCTCGCGCACCGGGTTGCCCACGGCTTCCTCGCGACCATTGGCGAAACTGCCCGGGAAACCGGTCAGCACGCGCCGCGCGAAGCGCGACAGGATGCGGTTGGTCATGCCCGGCGCGCGGTTCTGCTCGTGCACCAGCAACGGCAGCCCGTGCAGGCGCGCGGCCATGCCACCCGGGCCGGCGGCGAAGCCACCGAAGGCCACCACCGCGCGCGGGTTGCGCTCGCGCAGCACGTAGCCGGCGCCGCGGATGGCGCGCAGCACGCGCATCGGCGCACCCAGCAAGGCCAGCTTGCCCTTGCCGCGCAGGCCGGAGATGGCCAGCGTGTCGATCGGGATGTCGTGCTGGGGGACCAGCCGGGTTTCCATCGCGCCATCGGCGCCCAGCCACACCACCGGCACGCCACGCGCGCGCAGCACCTTGGCCACGGCCAGGCCGGGGAAGATGTGGCCACCGGTACCGCCGGCCATGATCATCACCGGGCGTGCCTGGGCAGTGGACGCGGCCATCAGGCGATCCTCCCGAAGGTCGGTTCGACCCGCTGCTGCATGCGGCTGGTACCGCGCGCCGAGCTGTCGCGCCCGTTGGCGGCCTGCAGCGCGGCGGCCACCTCGGTGGCCGAACGGCGCTCGGCGCTGTCGTCCTCGGCGGCGGCAACCACCGGTTCGATGTCCTCGCGGAATTCCTGGCGGCGCACGGCGCGGTTGTATTCGTAGGACACGCGCAGCAGCAGGCCCATCGCCACGCAGGTCATCATCACGCTCGAGCCCCCGGAGGAGATCAGCGGCAGGGTCAGGCCCTTGGTCGGCAACATGCCCAGGTTCACGCCGATCGAGACGAAGGTCTGCAGGCTGATCCACAGCGCGATGCCGAAGGCGATGTAGCCGGCGAAGTGGCGGCGCATCTCGATGCAGCGCATGCCCAGCCAGAACGCACGGCCGACCAGCAGCGCGTACAGGCCGATGATCGCGCACACCCCCAGAAACCCGAGCTCCTCGGCGATCACAGAGAAGATGAAGTCGGTATGCGATTCGGGCAGGTAATTCAGCTTCTGGATCGAGGCACCCAGGCCGACGCCGGTCCACTCGCCGCGGCCGATCGCCATCAGTGCGTTGGACAGCTGGTAGCCCGAGCCGAGCTGGTCCTGCCACGGGTCCATGAACGAGGTGACGCGGCGCATGCGGTACGGCTCGAAGATCACCAGCAGCACCAGCGCCGGCAGCATCAGCAGCACCGGCAGGATGATGCGCTTGATCTGCGCGCCACCGAGCACCAGCATGCAGGTGGTGATGCCCAGCAGCAGCATCGAGGAGCCGAAGTCCGGCTGCATCAGCAGCAGGCCGACCAGCAGGCCGACCACGCCGACCGGCTTGAGCATGGCGACCCAGGTCGCGTTGACCTCGTCGCGGAAGCGCACCAGGTAGCTGGACAGCCACACGATGTACAGCACCTTCACCGCTTCCACGGTCTGGAACTTGGACACGCCCAGGTTGATCCAGCGCCGCGCGCCGTTGACGCTGCTGCCCAGGCCGGGGATGAACACCACGATCAGCAGCGCGAAGCAGCCCAGCAGCAGCAGCTGGTTGTACTTCTCGATTTCCTTCAGCTCCACCCGCATCGCCACCGCGGCCAGCACCACGCCGATGGCGATGAACATCAGGTGGCGGGTCAGGTAGTAGAACGGACTCTGCGTCAGCGCGATGGAGCTGGAAGCCACCATCACGATCCCGATCGAAGCCAGCGCCATGGCGGCGCCCAGCAGCCACTTGTCGTAGCTGCCGCCGATGGCTTCCAGTCGGGTTGCCTGACGCGAGTAATCGTCCATCAGCGCACCTTGAGCGTTGCCAGGCCGATCAACACCAGCACCACCGAGATGATCCAGAAGCGCACGATCACGCGCGGCTCCGGCCAGCCCTTCAGTTCGAAGTGGTGGTGGATCGGGGCCATGCGGAACACGCGCTTGCCGGTGAGCTTGAACGAGGCCACCTGGATCATCACCGACAGGGTCTCGATCACGAACACGCCGCCCATCACCACCAGCACCAGCTCCTGGCGCACGATCACGGCGATGGTGCCCAGCACCGCGCCCAGCGCCAGTGCGCCGACGTCACCCATGAACACCATGGCCGGATAGGTGTTGAACCACAGGAAGCCCAGGCCGGCGCCGGCGATGGCCGCGCAGATGATGACCAGCTCGCCGGCGCCCGGGATCTGCGGGATCTGCAGGTAGCTGGAGAACACCGCGTTGCCGGAGGCATAGGCGAACACGCCCAGCGCGCAGGCGACCAGCACGGTCGGCATGATCGCCAGGCCGTCCAGGCCATCGGTCAGGTTGACCGCGTTGGAGAAGCCGACGATCCAGAAATAGGCGATGGCCACGAAGCTGATGCCCGCCAGCGGCAGCGCGATCGACTTGAACATCGGGATGTAGAACGTCAGCGCCGCCGGCACGTCGGCGGTGTAGAACAGGAACAGGCCGGCGGCCAGGCCGAAGATCGACTGCAGCAGGTACTTCCAGCGCGACTTCAGGCCGTTCGGGTCGCGCTTGGCGATCTTGATCCAGTCGTCGTACCAGCCGATGGCGCCGAAGCACAGCATCACCACCAGCACCAGCCACACGTAGCGGTTGCGCAGGTCGCCCCACAGCAGCACCGAGATCAGCACGGTGGTCAGGATCAGGCCACCGCCCATGGTCGGCGTGCCGGCCTTGGAGAAGTGCGACTGCGGGCCATCCTTGCGGATCGGCTGGCCGCCCTTGAGCTGGGCCAGGCGACGGATCGCGATCGGGCCCAGCCACAGCGACAGCGACAGCGCGGTCAGCGCCGCCAGGATGCCGCGGAAGGTAAGGTAGTTGAACAGGCGGAAGAGGCCGTCCAACTGCTGCAGCCATCGGGCCAGTTCAAGCAACATGCGGGGTTTCCTCGCCGCGCGGCAACAGCGCGGTCACGATCTTGTCCATGGCGCTGCCGCGCGAGCCCTTGACCAGGCAACGCACGCCAGCATGAAGTTCGGTTTCCAGCGCGGCCGCCAGCGCGGCATGGCTGTCGAAATGGCGGCCGCCTTCGCCGAAGGCGGTCGATGCGGCCTCGCTCAACGGCCCCAGCGTGTACAGGCGCTTGAGGCCGGCCGCGCGGGCGCGCTGCCCGGCCTGCGCATGCAACGCGCGTGCATCCGGGCCCAGTTCGCGCATGTCGCCCAGCACCAGCCAGCCTTCTTCCTGGCCTGCGGCCAGCGCGCTGATCGCCGCGGCCAGCGAACCGGGGTTGGCGTTGTAGCTGTCATCGACCAGCACCGCGCCATTGGCCAGCACGTGGGCAACCTGGCGGCCGGCGACCGGGCGCGCCTGCGCCAGGCCCTGGATCACCAGCGGCAACGCGATGCCGGCGGCCAGCGCCAGCGTCGCGGCGGCCAGTGCGTTGAGCACGTTGTGGCGGCCCGGCAACTGCAGCGCCACCGCGGCCTCGCCCTGCGGCGCGTGCAGCTGGAACCGCGAGCTGCCCTGGCCCAGCACGATGCCGGTGGCGGTGACCTCGGCGCTGGCCTCCAGGCCGAAGCGCAGCACCCGATGGCTGCCGGCACGGGCCACGAAGTACGGTGCGAACGCATCGTCGGCATTGATCACCGCCACGCCGTCGGCGCGCAGGTCGTCGTAGACCGCCGCCTTGGTGTTGGCGATCTCCAGCAGGCTGCCCATGCGCTCCAGGTGCGCCGGCGCGACGTTGTTGACGACCGACACGTCCGGCGCGGCGATGGCGGTCAGGTAGGCGATGTCGCCCGGCTTGCCGGTGCCCATCTCGTAGATGGCGAAGTCGGCATCGTCCGGCGCATCGATCACCGCCAGCGGCAGGCCGATCTCGTTGTTGCGGTTGCCCGGCGTGGCATGCACGTGCAGGCCCTGCACGGCGGCGGCGTGCTGCAGGATCGCCAGCAGCAGGTTCTTGACGCTGGTCTTGCCGTTGCTGCCGGTAATGGCGAACACGCGCGTGGCGCGGCCCTGCTGCATGCCGGCGGCGATGCGGGCCAGGGCCAGGGCGGTGTCGGCGACCACGACCTGTGGCACGTCCAGCGGCTGCAGCGTATCCACCAGCAGCGCGCTGGCGCCACGGGCCACCGCGTCGGCGGCGAAGTCGTGGCCGTCGAAGCGCTCGCCGCGCAGTGCCACGTACAGGCTGCCGGCGGCGAGCGTACGGGTGTCGTTGCCAATGGCATCGATCGCCACGTCCTCGCCGTGGATCTCACCGCCGGCCCAATGCGCGATCAGCGACAGCGGGGTGCGCTTCATGCGGTCACCTCCCCGTTCGCCGAGCGTGCCTGCAGCGCGCGCGATGCCACGTCGGTGTCATCGAAAGGATGTTTGATACCTGCAATCTCCTGGTAGGGCTCGTGGCCCTTGCCGGCGACCAGCACGATGTCGCCCGGGCCCGCCTGCGCGACGGCCGCGCCGATGGCGCGGGCACGGTCACGCTGCACGTTGACCCGGGACGGATCGGCGAAGCCGGCCATGATGTCGGCGACGATCACGTCGCCGTCCTCGCCGCGCGGGTTGTCGTCGGTGACGAACACCACGTCGGCCAGTTCCTCGGCAATGGCCGCCATCTGCGGGCGCTTGCCGGTGTCACGCTCGCCACCGCAGCCGAACACGCACAGCAGGCGGCCATCGAGGTGGCCATGCAGGCTGCGCAGCGCCTGCTCCAGTGCGTCGGGCGTGTGCGCGTAGTCGATGACCACGGTCGGTTCACCGTGGCCGCCGAGACGGTTCATGCGGCCACGGATCGGCTGCAGCTGCGCCAGCACCTGGGCGATGGTCGCCGCCGGCTGGCCCAGGCCATGCAGCGCACCGGCCACCGCCAGCAGGTTGTCGACGTTGAAGCGCCCCAGCAGCGGCGAACGCAGCGCGAAGCGCGCGTCCCCGATCACCAGCTCGAAGCCGATGCCCTGCCCGTCCAGCACCAGTTGCTCGGCGCGCACGCTGGCACCGGCCTGGCCGGTCGAGCTCAAGCCGATGGCCTGCACGCCTTCGGCCAGGGTGGTGATCAGGTCGCGGCCGAACGCATCGTCCAGGTTGATCGCCGCCGCCTTCAGACCCGCACGGTGGAACAGCCGGGCCTTGGCCGCGCCGTAGGCTTCCATGCTGCCGTGGTAGTCCAGGTGGTCGCGGGTGAGGTTGGTGAACACCGCCACGTCGTAATGCACCGCATCCACGCGCCCCTGGTCCAGGGCGTGCGAGCTGACTTCCATCGCCACCGCGGCGGCGCCACCGTCGCGCAGCTGGGCCAGCACGTCATGCATCTGCAGCACCAGCGGCGTGGTGAAGCCGGTCGGCACGATGTTGCCGTACAGGCCCACGCCGAGCGTGCCGATCGAGCCACTGGCGATGCCCAGCAGGTGCCATGCCTGGGTCAACAGCTGCACGGTCGAGGTTTTGCCGTTGGTGCCGGTGACGCCGACCATGGTCATCGCACGCGACGGCTGGCCATGGAACTGGTCGGCCATCATGCCCATGCGCTGGCGCAGGCCCGGCACCGCGATGGCATCGGCCGGGGCCGGCAGCTCGGCCGGGGCCGGCGGCTCGAACAGCACCACCGAGGCGCCGTTGGCCCTGGCCTGCTCGACGAAACCCAGGCCATGCGCGCCGAAGCCGGCAATCGCCACGAAGGCATCGCCGGGGCGCACGTGGCGCGAGTCGAGCACCAACCCGCTGATCTGCGGGTCGTGCGGCAGGGCCAGGTCAGGCAGCAGGTGGGACAACAGCATCGTGCGGCTCACTGGCGCACCTCCGTCGTGGCAGGCGCAGGCGCACTGGCCGTTGGCAGTGCGGCGTCGAATTCGGTTTCAGCGTTGGTGGCTTCGGCGGCGTCCTGCGGGATCGGCAGCGGTGCCGTGCTGCTGCCCGGCTTGCCCCCGACCTTGCCCGCGGCCTGCGCCGCCAGCCACGACTGGATGTCGTCCGGCGGCACGTCCATCAGGCGCAGCGTGCCTTCCATCACGTGGTGGAAGACCGGCGCGGACACCAGGCCGCCGTACTGCAGGCTGCCCTGCGGGTCGTTGACCACGATCACCGCGGCATAGCGCGGGTTGGTGGCCGGCACCACGCCGGCGAACAACAGGTTGTAGTGACCGCGCTCGTAGCCGTTGGGGCCGTTCTTGCGCGCGGTGCCGGTCTTGCCGGCGACGTGATAGCCCAGGATCGCCGCCTGCTTGGCGCCGCCGTTGGTGACCACGGTTTCCATCATCCGCACCACTTCCTGGGCCACGGACGGGTCCAGCACCTGCCGCGCCTCGTTGCGCTGGCCCTTGATGAAGGTCGGCTGGATCACCTGCCCACCGTTGGCCAGCGCCGAGTACGCCTGCGCGATCTGCAGCGGCGTCACCGACAGGCCGTAGCCGTAGGACATCGTGGTCTTGGTGGTGCCGTACCAGCCCGGGCTGCCCGGCGACGGCACCACGCCCGCCGATTCGCCGGGGAAGCCGCTGTGCGGGGCCACGCCGTAACCGAAGCCACGCACCGAGTCGTAGAACATCTGGTCGGGGATGCGCGCGACGATCTTGGCCGCGCCGATGTTGGAGCTGCGGGTGATCACACCGGTGACGTTGAGCACGCCGTTGTTACGCGGCACGTCGCGGATGGTGTAGCGGCCCAGCGACAGGTAGCCCGGGTTGGTGTCGATGACCGTGTCCGGGGTGACCACGTGGTTCTGCAGCGCGGTGGCGATGGTCAGCGGCTTCATCGTCGAGCCGGGCTCGACCAGGTCGGTCACCGCGCGGTTGCGGCGCGTGTCCGGGGTGGCGCCACTGACGGCATTCGGGTTGTAGGTCGGCAGGTTGGCCATGGCCATCACCTCGCCGGTGGCCACGTCCATGATCACGATCGAACCACCGGCCGCACGGTTGGTGGTCACCGCGTTGCGCAGCTCGCGCATGGCCAGGAACTGGATGCGGCGATCGATGCTCAGGGTCAGGTCCTTGCCCGGCTCGGCCGGACGGACCAGGTCGATGCTCTCCACGATCGCGCCCTTGCGGTCGCGGATCACCTTCTTGATGCCCGGCTTGCCGCGCAGCCATTCGTCGAAGGCCAGCTCCAGGCCTTCCTGGCCGTGGTCGTCGATGTTGGTGAAGCCCAGCACGTGCGCCATCGCCTCACCCTGCGGGTAATAGCGACGGAACTCGCGCTGCGAGAACACGCCCGGGATCTTCAGCGCCACGACCTGCTCGGCCACGTCCGGGTTCATCCGGCGGCGCAGGTACATGAACTCCTTGTCGGCCTTCTGCGTGACCTTGGCCGTCACTTCGTCGGCGGGCAGCCCCAGGGCCTGCGCCAGCTCGGGGATGCGCTCGGGCACGCGCAGCAGTTCCTGCGGGTTGACCCAGATCGAGGCCACCGGCGTGGACACCGCCACCGGCTCGCCGTTGCGGTCGGTGATCATGCCGCGCGAGGTCGGGATCGGCACTTCGCGCAGGTAACGGGCCTCGCCCTGGCGCTGGTAGAAGTCGCTGTTGATCAACTGCACGTAGGCCGCGCGCCCGACCAGCGTCACCCCGCACAGGCCCAGGCCCACGGCCACAATCATCAGGCGGTTGCGCAGGTTGAACTGGCTGCGGTTGCGGTTGCGCACGGGCTGGTTCATGGCCGGATCACCACGATGTCAGCGGCCTCGGGGAACTTCATCGCCAGCCGGCCCCGTGCCTCCTGGTCCACGCGCGTGGCCTGGGCCAGGGTGGCCTGCTCCAGCTGCAGGCGACCGAACTCGATGTTCAGCTCGTCGCGGGCGTGCTCGAGCCGGGACAATTCGACGAACAGCTGCCGATGGCGATGGCGCATGAACACCACCCCGATCGCCGAGGCGATGGTGCAGGCCAGCAGCACGATCAGCAGCAGGCGGCTCATGCAGCCACCTCGCGTTTCTGGGCAACCCGCAGCACCGCGCTGCGCGAGCGCGGGTTGACCGCCAGTTCGTCGTCCTCGGCCTTGATGGCGCCACCGATCAGGTCCAGCGTCGGCACGAAGGCCACCGCCTCGGGCAGCCGGCGGTTGCTCGGCGGGGCCTTGGCATGGCGGTTCATGAACTGCTTGACGATGCGGTCTTCCAGCGAATGGAAGCTGATCACCGCCAGCCGGCCGCCCGGCTTGAGCCGCGCCATCGCCGCGTCCAGCCCGGCCTCCAGGTCGGACAGCTCGCGGTTGATGTGGATGCGGATGGCCTGGAAGCTGCGCGTGGCCGGGTGGATCTTGTCCTTGCCACGCGGCATCACCGAGGCGATCACGTCGGCCAGTTCGGCCGTGCGGCTGAACGGCTGGTTGGCACGACGCGCAACGATGGCCCGGGCGATGCGGCGGCTCTGCCGCTCCTCGCCGTAGGTCCACAGCACGTCGGCGATCTCGCGCTCTTCGGCGCGGTTCACCCACTGCGCGGCGCTCTCGCCCGAATCCGGGTCCATGCGCATGTCCAGCGGGCCGTCCTTGCCGAAGCTGAAACCGCGCTCGGCCACGTCCAGCTGCGGCGAGGACACGCCCAGGTCGAACAGCACGCCGTCCAGGCCGGCGGCGGTCTGGTTCCAGTCCAGCAGGTCGGCGAAGCTGCCGCGGTAGATCGACACACGGCCGTCCGGCGCGAAGTCGCGCTCGGCCACGGCGATGGCCTCGGGATCCTTGTCCATCACCAGCAGGCGCCCGTCCGGGCCGAGCTGGCGCAGCACGCCGCCGGCGTGACCGCCACGACCGAACGTGCCATCCAGGTAAGTACCGTCTTCGATCACCCTCAGGCCCTGAAGGACCTGGGTGTACAGCACCGGCAGGTGAGCCGCCGGCGGCTGCGACACCGGAGGGTGACCGGCCTGCGCTTGACCGCGCACCCGGGCACCCCGGCTCACAACTTCAAGTCGAGCAGCCCATCGCCCAGATCCTCGTCAGACAATGTCTGCTGGATCAGTGCGCGATGCGCTTGCTCGCTCCAAAGTTCGAACTTGTCGCCCATTCCCATCAGCACGGCCTTCTTCTCGATGCCCACCGCATTGCGGTGACTGGAAGGCAGGCTGATGCGGCCATTGCCATCCAGTTCCAGATGGGCCGCCGAACCGACAAGCTTCTGCTGCAGGGTGCGCACCACGCGCTGCGTGTTGGGCTTGGCCATCACATCGTCCCGCACCCGTTCCCACTCCTGCTCTGAGTACAACCACAGGCAACCGGCTTCGAACGGGTTGTAGGTCAGTACCAGGCGATTGCCGCTCACGCGCGCGACCAGGTCGCGGTAGGCGGTTGGCACCGCCATGCGTCCCTTGTCGTCAACCGTGATGGCAGTCTCGCCTTGAAACACGACGGCTATACCTGTTTGTCCGCTTTTGCCCAGGGGGTCATTGAACCACGAAAAACCACAAAAAACCCGGTTTTCCCTCTGATGCCCACCTTAGCAGCCGACCTTGGCTTGTCAACAACTTTCCGTGCACAAAATCGCCATAAGCATCAATAGCTTGCAGCAATGTTTAGAGACTTGTTCAAGGCTTATCCACAAGTTGCTGTTTCGTCTCAAATTTTGAGATTTCCATGAAATTCAGCACTGTAGAAGCCATGTGAAATCACACCGGTGGCTACCCTGCCATTCAGGCGGGCATGGCTGGCAACTGCGCAAACAGGCACACTCCGTGCATGTGCCTGGTCACCCTTGCCTGGAAATGCCATCCCCGTTGGCGCCTGCTAATGGCCGGCAACCGCGACGAGTTCCACGCCCGCCCGACCGCTGCCCTGCACGCCTGGCCGGATTCCCCGGCAGCGGTGATCGCCGGGCGCGACCTGCGCTCGGGCGGCAGCTGGATGGGAATCAATGGCAACGGGCACGCCGCCGTGGTCACCAATGTCCGTGATCCGACCGCCGCAACCGGCGGCCCCTCGCGGGGCGAGCTGATCGCCGGCTACCTGGAGGGCAACGCCGGTGCCACCGCCTATACCGACGCACTGGCCCTGCGTGCGGCCGAGTTCGCCCCGTTCAACCTGCTGGTCGCCGATGCGGACCACTGCGCCTACCTGGGCAACCGCCCCGCGGCCCATCGGGTACTGCAACCGGGCATCCACGGCATGTCCAATGGCGCGCTGGACGCGCCCTGGCCCAAGACCCGTCGCCTGATGCAGGTACTGGACGGCTGGCTGGAGAGCGGCGAGGAGGCGCTGGACGTGATCTGGCAGGCCCTTGCCGATGAGACGCGGCCGCCAGACGCGGAACTGCCGGCCACCGGCGTTCCACTGGAACTGGAGCGGATGCTCTCCAGCGCGTTCATCCGTGGCCGTGACTATGGCACCCGCGCCAGCACGGTGGTCGCGATCGACCATGATGGCCGCGGCTTCATCCATGAGCGCCGATTCGGGCCGGACGGCGTGTACCTGGGCGAGCAGCGCGTCGATGTGGCACCGGGCCGGGAGTGAGGCTGCGGGGTTTGCCGGGGGCTTGCCAGAGAAGCCGCCCTCACCCCAACCCCTCTCCCGTGAACGGGAGAGGGGCTCGGTGGATCAAGCATTCCTGGAGCTGAAGCCTGGCATTCACGCTTTTCGGTGCCCTGCCGCGATGCGAAGCGAGCCAAGCCATCCCACAGCAGCAGGAAACCCCCTTTAGTAAAGGCGACGCGCCGACAGGCGCGGGGAATTGGGTGGGCAGAGGCCCGGGGCCCACGGTTTCGCACCGCGGAACCTTGGGGCTTTCCTCGCCAGGCAGGTGGTGCACGCCACCGCGTGGAACGATCCGCCATAAGCCGCCCTCACCCCAACCCCTCTCCCGTGGACGGGAGAGGGGCTCAGCGGATCACGCATTCCTGGAACTGAAGCCTGGCATTCGCGCTTTTCGGTGCCCTGCCGCGATGCGAAGCGAGCCAAGCCATCCCACAGCAGCAGGAAACCCCCTTTAGTAAAGGCGACGCGCCGACAGGCGCGGGGAATTGGGTGGGCAGAGGCCCGGGGCCCACGGTTTCGCACCGCGGAACCTTGGGGCTTTCCTCGCCAGGCAGGTGGTGCACGCCACCGCGTGGAACGATCCGCCATAAGCCGCCCTCACCCCAACCCCTCTCCCGTGGACGGGAGAGGGGCTCAGCGGATCACGCATTCCTGGAACTGAAGCCTGGCATTCGCGCTTTTCGGTGCCCCGCCGCGATGCGAAGCGAGCCAAGCCATCCCACAGCAGCAGGAAGCCCCCTTTATTAGTAAAGGGGGCGCGCCGACAGGCGCGGGGAATTGGGTGGGCAGAGGCCCGGGGCCCGAGGTTTCGCGCCGCGGAACCTTGGGGCTTTGCTCGCCAGGCAGGCGAGGAAAGCGGCGGAGCCGGCCGATAAGCCGGGTTCTGTCGTGGACAGTCATTCTTCTAGGCGCCACGTCACCGTGACGCTCAAGCAACCTACCCGGACCCGACGCGGGCCACGTCATGAGGTCCCTATTTGGTCTTGCTCCAGGTGGGGTTTGCCGTGCCGGTCTGTTGCCAGACTCGCGGTGCGCTCTTACCGCACCATTTCACCCTTACCGGCCCCCCGAAGGAGACGTAGGCGGTATCTTTCTGTTGCACTAGTCCGTCGGCTCTCGCCGCCCAGGCGTTACCTGGCACCTTGCCCTGTGGAGCCCGGACTTTCCTCGGCATTCCCGAAGGAATGACGCGACTGTCTGGCCGACTCCGCCGCGCGCATTGTCGCACGTCCAGCAGGGTTTCTGCCCGACGCTTCGTTCATCCGGCCACGGGCGGCACATAGCGCATGCGCTGCACGCCAGTGGCGGTGAACGACAGCAGCCAGCCTTCGCGCAGGATGTCGACCTGCTGGAAGTCGGCATGCGCGTCACTGGCCATCAACTGCGCCGACAACGCATCCAGCGCCGCCAACCCCCAGTCCCGCAGTGCTTCCTCGGCGACGTCCTCGATGAACGCCACCGGCGGCAGCGGCCAGTTGTCGTACAGCAGCAGGACGTTGCACGGCTGTACCGCGAACGCCGGCTTGTGCAGCACCTCGCGTTTCTTCTGCACCGCCCAGCGCATCACCTCCACCCACAGCCGCTCCGGCTCATCACCGATCCAGGGACTGCCTTCGTAGGTATCGGCCAGCAGTTGCCGCATCAACGGGCTGTCCCACTCCGCCCGTCCATCCCCCTGACGGTGATGCGCCGCCGGGCGGACCCAGCCGGAGTTGATGCCGCTCAGCTTGGCCTGCAGCTGCTTGAAGCTCTCCGGCACCACCTCCATGCATTCCACGCCCACCCGCCCGGTTCCGGTATCGACCAGGAAATCCGGGCTTTCGCGCTTGTGCACCTGCACCGGGTACGCCAACTGCGGGGACCAGGCGGTCAGCCAGCGGGTCATCATCCAGCGTTCGCGCTGCTCCTTGGCCTGGCTGCCCGTGGCCACGGCCAATGGATGCTCGCGCAGGTCCAGTTGCCCGCGCAGGCTGGCGGCGTCGGCCGCCGCCCACCACGCCTCAGTCGTTGCCGCCCTGTCCATACAAGGCCTTGCGCGGCGCACCGCTCAGTTCGGCCGCCAGCTTGGCGGCGGTGGAGGGAGGCAGGTGCTCGTTGAGCCTGACATAGAGGCGGCGGCCTTCGGCGACCTTGGCCGCCTCATCGTCGCCGGCGCCCTGCACCATCACCACGAACTCGCCCTTGCGCTGGTTGTCGTCGGCCTGCACGGTGGCCAGCAGCTGCGCCAGCGAGCCATCCAGCACGGTCTCGAACAGCTTGGTCAGCTCACGCGCGACCACCGCCGGTCGCTCGGCACCAAATGCCATCGCCATGTCGGCCAGCGATTCGGCGATGCGGTGCGAGGACTCGTAGAACACCAGCGTGCCTGTCTCGCTGGCCAACCGCTGCAGGCGGTCGCGGCGCGCGGCCGCCTTGGCCGGCAGGAAGCCTTCGAACACGAAGCGGTCGCTGGGCAGGCCGGCCACGCTCAATGCGGCAATGGCGGCGCACGCCCCCGGCACGGGGCTGACCTTGATGCCGGCCGCGCGCGCGGCGCGCACCAGCCGGAAGCCCGGGTCGCTGACCAGCGGGGTACCGGCATCACTGACCACGGCCAGCGATTCGCCGGCCTGCAGGCGCGCGACCACGCGCTGCGCCATCGCTTCCTCGTTGTGGTCGTGCAGCGCGACCAACGGTTTGCTGATGCCGAAATGCGACAGCAGCTGCCCGGTATGACGGGTGTCCTCGGCGCAGATCGCCGCCACCGAACGCAGCACCTCCTGCGCGCGCGGGCTCAGGTCGGCCAGGTTGCCGATGGGCGTGGCAACGACATACAAGGTGGCAACGGTGGTACTCATCATCGGGATTTCCATGGGCAAGGGTAGAATCCTACCGTTTCCCCCGCCCGGCACCGCCGCGCCCCGTCGAACGGACCTCAAATGAACAAGCAAGCCGCTCGGATTTCCGCCCTGTCACTGTCGATGCTGCTGTTCGTGGGCTGCGCCACCACCAGCGTGGCGCCGACCACGTCGCCTGCCCAGCAGGCCGCCATCGCCCTGCTCGAGCAGGGCAAGCCGCGCGAAGCGGCGCAGCAACTGGAGGCCCAGGCCGCGCAGGCGCGCGGTGCGGGCAAGTCGATGCTGCTGGCCGACGCCGCCTTTGCCTGGCACGACGCCGGCGACGATGCGCGTGCGCGCATGCTGATCCCGCAGGTGCAGGTGCGCCAGCTCAGCGGTGCCACCCGCCAGCGGTACCACCTGATGCTGGCCGAGCAGGCCCTGGCCGAGCAGCAGCCGGCGGTGGCCCTGCAGGCGCTCACCGGCAGCAATGACCCGTTGCCGCCCGCGCTGCAGACGCGCTGGCTGCTGGCCCGCGCGCAGGCGCTGGAAGCCACCGGCGATGCGTTCGCCGCCGCCGCCGAGCGCGCCCGCGCCGGCGTGCTGCTCAGCGGCACCGCACGCAGCGACAACCAGCGCGCCATCACCCGCCTGCTGGCCGGCATCAACGATGCCACCCTGTCCAGCCGCGCCGCCGCGCTGCCAGTCGGCGACCCGCTGTACAACCACGCCGGGCGCGCCCTGCTCGGCCGTGGCCTGCCGCTGCCGCGTCCGTTCGACCGCGATGCCGCGTGGCAGGTTGATACCGGCAAGCGCCCGCCGGCCGATGTCGACGGCTACCGTCCGCCGGTCAAGCTCGCGGTGCTGCTGCCGCTGACCGGCAACCTGGCCACCGCGGCCGCGCCGGTGCGCGATGGCCTGCTGGCCGGCTATTACGGCGAAGGCCGGCGCCGCCCGCAGATCGATTTCCTCGACACCCGCGGCACCGCCGCCGGTGCGATCGCCGCCTATGACAAGGCCGTGGCCGCCGGCACCGACTTCGTGGTCGGCCCGCTGGGCCGGGACGAGGTCGATGCGCTGTTCCACCGCGATCCGCTGCAGGTCCCGCTGCTGGCCCTGAACCGCGGCAAGGATGCACCGCCGCCGGGCAGCGCCGCGTTCTCGCTGGCCCCGGAAGACGACGGCATCATGGCCGCCGAATACCTGCTCGGCCGCGAGCGCGGCAACGTGCTGGTGATCGCCAGCAACGACGACAGCGGCCGCCGTGCCAGCGCCGCGTTCAAGGAGCGTTTCGCCGAACGCGGCGGCAAGCTCGCCGCCAGCATCAATGTCGGTGAAGCCCCCGGCGACATCAGCGCGCAGCTGCGCCAGGCCGCCGGCGTGGACGCGGTGTTCCTCGCGGTGAAGGGCAACCAGGCGCGCGCACTGGCCCCGCAGCTGGCACTGTCCGGCCTGGCCGGGGTCAGCCGCGTCGGCACCTCGCAGCTGGTCAACAACACCGGCAAGGCCGAGGAAGACACCGCGCTGGACGGCATCATCTATCCGAGCGAGGCATGGACCACGCGCGGCGTGGCCGGCCTGCCGGCCGCCAGCAGTCTGGCCAGCACCCTGCCGACCGCACGTGGCGGTGCTGCCCGCCTGTTCGCCTTCGGCTTCGATGCCTGGAAGATCACCGCCTACCTGGAAAAGCTGGCCACCAGCACCAGCGGCGGGCTGAGCGGTGCCACCGGCGCGCTGCACCTGGACGGCTTCGGCAACGTGCTGCGCACGCCGGCATGGTCCACCTTCAGCGGCGGCCGCCCGACCCCGATCGGTGATGGCCGCTGACCAGGCCCGGCGTGGCGCGGCGGTGGAAGCTGCCGCGCGCACGCACCTGGAACAGGCCGGCCTGCGTTGGCTGGCCAGCAATGTCCGCTATCGGGGCGGTGAACTGGACCTGGTGATGCGCGAGGCCGGCCGCGAAGGCGCGTTGGTGTTCGTCGAGGTCCGCTACCGTCGTTCCAGCGCATTCGGTGGCGGCGCCGCCTCGGTCGATGCCGGCAAGCGCCGCCGCCTGCTGCATGCCGCGCAGCTGTACCTGTCCCAGCACGACGCGCTGGCACGCCTGCCATGCCGGTTCGACGTGGTCGAAGCCAGTGGCGAGCCCCCGCGCCTGCACTGGATCCGCGACGCCTTCCGCGCCGACGACTGCTGATGCCCAGTGTCTTCACCCATGCCGCGGTCCCGCTGGCGCTGTGGTGCGCGAGCGAACGCGGGCGCATTTCCGCCCGCCTGCTCGGTGCCGGCGTAGCGGCGGCGATGCTGCCCGATGCCGACGTGCTCGCCTTCGCCCTGCACATTCCCTATGCCGATGCCTTCGGTCATCGCGGCGCGAGCCATTCGCTGCTGTTCGCCGCCGTGCTGGGCCTGGTGGCATGCGCGTTGTCGCCCTGGCTGCGCGCCAGCCGGGTGCAGGCGGCCGCGTTCGTGTCCGCCTGCGCGCTGTCGCATCCGCTGCTGGACGCCTTCACCTCGGGCGGGCTGGGCGTGGCGTTGTGGTGGCCGTGGAGCGAGCAGCGCCTGTTCGCGCCGTGGCGCCCCATCCGCGTTTCGCCCTTCGCCAATAACTTCTTCAGCGCCCGCGGGCTGCAGACCGTGCTGTCGGAACTGCGCTGGGTATGGCTGCCGCTATTCTCCTGCGTGCTGGGCTGGAAGCTGGTCCAGCACCGCGCACCCACCGATCAGACATCCCCATGACGCCGTTGCCGCCCGCCTTCCACGCCACCCTGTCCGAACTGCTCGGCGATGACTGGCGCACCGATGCCACCGCGCTGGAAGCGCACGCGCAGGACAACTCCTGGCGGCACGCCTTGCCGCAGGGCGTGGCCCTGCCGCGCAACCGTGAACAGGTGCAGGCCATCGTGCGTGCCTGCCACGACCATGGCGTGCCGCTGGTCGGCCGTGGCGCCGGCACCGGCACCACCGGTGCCGCGGTGCCCACCGCCGGCGGCGTGGTGCTGTCCTTCGCGCACATGAACCGCATCCTCGACATCCGCGCGGGCGACCGCTGCGCGGTGGTCGAACCCGGCGTGCTCAACGGCGACCTGCAGCAGGCACTGATGCCGCATGGACTGTTCTGGCCACCGGACCCGTCCAGTGCCGATATCTGCAGCATCGGCGGCAATCTGGCCTGCAATGCCGGCGGCCCACGCGCGGTGAAGTACGGCACCAGCCGCGACAACGTGCTCGGGCTGGTCGCGGTGACCGGCACCGGCGCGCTGATCCGCTGCGGCGGCCCGTATACCAAGGACGCCACCGGCTACGACCTGACCCACCTGATCGTCGGCAGCGAAGGCACGCTGGCACTGATCGTGGAAGCCACCCTCAAGCTGGCGCCGCGACCGCGCGCGCAGGCCGGCCTGCGCGTGCTGTACCGCGACGCCGGGTCGGCCGCGGCCGCGGTGTCACGGGTGATGGCACAGCCGGTGACACCGACCATGCTGGAATTCATGGATGCCCGCAGCCTCGAACTGCTGCGCCGCAATGGTGCGCAGGTGCCCGATGCCGGCGCGATGCTGCTGATCGAGGCCGACGGCGACGACGACACCCTGCCTTACCTGCTCAATGCACTGGCCCAGGCCGCCGAAGGCGATGGCATGCTGGAACTGGACGTGGCCACCGACGGCAGCGCCCGCGACCGGCTGTGGGCGGCGCGGCGCGCGCTCTCCCCCGCATTGAAGAGCATTGCGCCAGGCAAGATCAACGAGGACGTGGTGGTGCCGGTATCGCGCATCCCGGAACTGGTGGAGGGCGTGCAGCAGCTGTCGCGGGAAGCGGCGTTGCCGATCGTCACCTTCGGCCATGCCGGCAACGGCAACCTGCACGTCAACATCCTTTACCATCCGGACGACGCCGGTGAGAGCGCCCGCGCCCATGCCGCGCTGCCCAAGGTGTTCGCGCTGACGCTGGCGCTGGGCGGCACGCTGTCCGGGGAGCACGGCATCGGCCTGGCCAAGCGCGACTTCATGGCCCAGGCCTTCAGCGCCAGCACGCTGGCCGCGATGCAGGCGATCAAGCAGGCGCTGGACCCGGCCGGCATCCTCAACCCGGGGAAGGTAATGCCGCCCCTGGTGCCCACTCCCCATGGGCACCAGGGCACGGACTTCCCCTGAGACATTGCCCCCGCACACGCACGGCGACCGGCGCGCCTGCATGCGCCGTCGCGCGTGGCGGGGAATCGTAGGTCGGTGGTGTTACGCCACCGCTTCAGCGTAGCGGCAGGACAGCAATGCCTTGACCAGGAAGTCGACCTGGCTGGCCTCACGCGCATCCACCCACATCACCGGCAGGCGATGGCCTGCCTGGGACAGCGCGTTGCGGAAATCGGTGAAGCGGAACGCCGGTTCGCGGTCCTGGCAGGTGATGCCCACCGCGAAGCAGGCCTCCGGCGCCAATGCACGGAAGTGTTCCAGCAGCGTCAGCGTACTTGGCAGCGCGCGCGGGTTGAGTGCGCTCACAAGTACGATCACGCCAATCGCTCCTTCGGCGACGATCGGCCACATGAAATCCAGGTAGGCCTGGCCCGGCACGCCGTAGACATGCAGCAGTTCGCCGTCGCCCAGCTCGATGGAGCTGTAGTCCAGCGCCACGGTGGTATGCGACTTGTCCTCGAACGCCTCCAGTGCCGCCTCGTCACTGATCGGCATTTCGGTGCTGATCGGTTCCATGTCCGAGATCGACCTGATCGCGGTCGTTTTTCCCGCACCCATTTCACCGACAAATACCAGCTTGGTTGCCATAGCCGTCAGACCTGAAGCCCCTTGGAAAAATTGAGCCCGAACCGTTTTGCGATACGCGAGAAGAAGCCGGAGACCTTGTTGCCGGAGCCGCGCGGGGTGGCCACCGGCGCGCTGGAGGTATCCAGCAGGTGCGTGCAGGCAGCGGCCCCCATGATACGGGCAACGTCGTCCAGTGACGTACCCGTGGCCTGGGCCAGCTCGTCCGGTCGCCATGGCCGGATCATCATCGCCGCCATCGGCAGCAGCCACTGCATCGGCAGCCTGCCGGTCTCCACCTCGGGCCAACCGCGCAGCCGGCAATGGCCCTGCAGGTCCACCGGCAGCAGCGGCTCGCTGTTCAGCGCCGCCGCCCGCCAGCAGAAATCCTCGAACGGGTGCTGCCCGACCGCATCGGACATGCACTGCTCCAGCGTCGTGTCGCCGTCGAGCAGCGACAGCGTCCAGCCGGCTTCGGCCGCCGCCCGCAGGCAGTTCTCGTAGGGGATGTCGCGCAGCAGGGTGACCTGGGTCTGGTCGGCATCGACCACCACCTTCACCAGGCCCATGTGCAGCAGGCAGGGTTTGCCCCTGGCCTCTTCCAGGCTGCGGAACAGGGTACGCGGGCGGAACCGCTCGCCACTGCTGTCCGCGGCCAGCAGGAGCTGGCGCAGTTGCTGGAAGATCTCGCGGACGCTGGCGCCATAGGCCACGCCCGGCACGCCGAGGCTGGACAGGACGTTGCGGGTGACCGCCAGTACCGGCAGCCCCTTCCGGTCGGCCTCGCGCAGCAGCTCCTGGCCGCGGCTGTCGTCGGCACTGGCCACCAGCAGGTCCACCTTCTGCTGGTTCCATTCCTGCACGTCGGCCTGGATGTACTCGGCCATCAACAGCGAACTGGCGACCTTCAGCCGCATGACGTGCAGGACATCCAGTCCCTGGCAACCAATCACGGCGGCGGAGATCTTGCGGGCGGGTGCACTCATCGTATCGATCAGGCCTGGGCGTCGAAGCGCATCAACTGCACCGCCGCCCCGTCACGGGGCAGCGGTGCATCGGTCGATCACTTGAAGTCGAGCGTCTGCTCGAAGGACTTCAGCTCGTGGCGAGCCAGGGCCAGGTTGGCGCGCGAGCGGTCCAGGACCACGTACAGGAACAGGTCCTGGTTGCTTTCCAGCGGACGGATCAGGTGGTACTGCTTGGTCAGGGTGATCAGGATGTCCTCGATCGCCTCGGTGATGCCCAGCGACGCGGCGACGCGGCGCTTGGCGCGCACCACTTCGGTGTTGCCTGCCGCAGCGACTTCCAGGTTGAGCGGACCGCCGCCGAGCATGCCCAGGGCCATGCCGCTGTCGCTGTCGACCAGGGCAGCGCCGACGAAACCGGCGATTTCATTCAACTTGTCGAGCTTTACGTTTCCAGCCATGTTCATCTCCAAGGTTCAGTGATCTTGATGACGTGCCGCCCAGTCCTTCCCCGGAAAGGCAACACGGTTGGTCGAGGCGAAGCCCGTCGACCCGGGCCGGTCCTCCGGCACGCCGGAAAACCTGTAGCACAGATGCGTTACAGCCAATGGGGTTACAGCAGGGACTTGATGCGGGCCGCGGCATCGCGGGCCGCGTAGAGCAGGATCGCCAGCGAGGTATCGGAATGGCCCAATGCCGCCAGCGTGTACGGACGGTCGGCATCGACGCGGACCAACACCATGCTGCCCTGCGCGGTGGACATGGTCACGTAGTCGGCCGTTGCCAGCCCGAGCTCGCGCGACAGGGTCTCACCCAGGGTCAGGAAGGAGTTGCTCATCGCCGACAGACGTCGCGGGTCGAGCTTGTTGCGGGAACGGTGCGCGATGGCACGGCCATCGGCCGTGGACACCAACAACATGGAAATGCCAGCGCTGCCTTCCATCACGCTGTCCAGTGCCGCTTCCAGCGCAGGGCCGTCCACGGTCACCGAAGGCGAACCTACATCGCTCATCTTCGCCCTGACCTTTTCAAGCGTTGCCATTTCCATTCACGATCCCCTGTTAATCGCGTCGCACCCAGCAGGAACGAAAAACGCGACATCGATCACGTTGTTGATGGTATGTATGAATACGTGGACACGATGTGAACGGCATTTCTCATCGTTCAAAACGGGCTTTTCCTATTGCCCCCCGATCGAAAAGTGATTGAACCCCGACCGCTCCCTGGAGACTGCCTTGCCCTCCCCGTCGAGCAGCCGGACCCCGCTTCCGGTTCGAATATAGCCAATACGTGTAGCCCGAACTGCTACCGATGCCATGCTTTGAGCGACCTGCGCGCGCGCGGACGCCGGCGCGGTGAAGCACAGCTCGTAGTCGTCACCGGCGCCTGCACGCAGATCTTCGAAAGCCGCGCCGAGCTGCAGCTCGCTGGCGTGCTGCGATGCCGGCAGGCTGCTTTCCATCACCTCCGCGGCAACCCCACTGCGCGCGCAGACATGCCCGAGGTCGGCCAGCAGGCCGTCGGAGACATCGATCGCCGCACTGGCCAGCCCGCGCAGCGCGAGGCCGGCCTCCAGCCGTGGCGTCGGCCTGGCCAGGCGCAACCGCAACTGCTCCCGTGCCGGCTCGGCCACGGGGCCGGCCACCGCCAGCTGCCCCTGCTGCCACAGCGCCAGCGCCAGGCCCGCCTCACCCGGCACGCCGGTCACCCAGACATCGTCGCCCGGCCGCGCGCCGTCGCGGCGCAGCGCCTGGCCGACGGGCACCTGGCCCATCGCGGTGATCGAGATCGCCAGCGGGCCGCGGGTGGTGTCGCCCCCGACCAACGCCATCCCGTGCCGGTCGGCCAGCGCGAAGAAGCCCTCGGCGAAGCCCTCCACCCAACTGGCCGATGATTCGGGCAGCGACAGCGACAAGGTGCACCACGCCGGCTGCGCCCCCATCGCGGCCAGGTCGGACAGGTTCACCGCCAATGCCTTCCAGCCGATGTCCTGCACCGGAGTCTCGTGCGGGAAGTGCACCCCGGCATTGAGCGTATCGGCGGTGACCACCAGTTGCTGCCCGGGCGCAGGCAGCAGCAGCGCGGCATCGTCACCAATGCCCAGCGCGATGTCGGCGCGTGCACCGGTGCGGCGACGGATGCGATCGATCAGGCCGAACTCGTCAAGACTCATGGGTTGCACTCTGGATACGAAAACGCCGGTGCCGATGATGCCGGCCCCGGCGTGTTCATGGGTCACGGGCGGCGGCGAGGCCGCCGTCGGCTTACTGGCCGGACTCGGTCTTGCGCCACTCCACCGCAGCGCGGTCGAGCACGCCGTTGACGTAGGTGTGGCCGTGTTCGGAACCGAAACGCTTGGCGGTCTCGATGGCCTCGTTGATCACCACGCGATACGGCACGTCCAGGCGGTAACGCAGCTCGTAGGCGGCCACGCGCAGCACCGCGCGCTCGATCGCATCGACTTCTTCCACGCCACGGTCGACGAACGGGGCCAGCGCCTCGTCCAGGTCGCGACGGTGGTCGAGCACGCCGCGCAGCAGGCTCTCGAAGTAGGCCAGGTCGGCGATTTCATGCGCCTGCTCGTGCGCGAACTGGGCCAGCAGCGACTCGGCGTTGCCGCCGGAGATCTGCCAGGCATAGATCGCCTGCAGGGCACGACGACGGGCGCGCGAGCGCAGCACCGGGTCGATGCCGTCGCGGCGGACGGGCTTTCCGGCAGGCTTGCCGTTGTTCTTGCTGCTCATGGCAACTGCTCCAGAAGATTGACCATTTCCAATGCCGCCAACGCGGCTTCCTCACCCTTGTTGCCGTGGCTGCCGCCTGCGCGGGCCTCGGCATCCTCGACCCGCTCCACCGCCAGCACGCCATTGAGCACCGGCACGCCGAAATCCAGCTGGGCGCGCATCAGGCCTTCGGCGCAGCGGTCGGCCACATGCTCGTAGTGGCGGGTATCGCCACGGATCACGCAGCCCAGGGTGATGATGGCGGCGTGCCGGCCAGCGGCGGCCAGGCGGGCGGCGACCAGCGGGATTTCCCACGCACCCGGCACACGCACCACGTCGATGGCGTCCTCGCCGATGCCGTTGCCGGCCAGGCTCTGGCGGGCGCCAGCGACCAGCACGTCGGTGATGCGGGCATTCCAGCGGCTGGCGATGATGGCAAAGCGGGCCGAACCGGCCGGGCGGAGGTCGCCTTCGTAGTGGCTCATGGGGTGTGGGGATCCTGAGGGTAGGTAAGTTTAACGTGCGCGGGCGGTGCGGGGCGGGCTTGGCGGTGCTTGGGCTGCGGGACAAGGCGGAGAACACCCCTCCCCAGCCCTCCCCTACGCCTTCGGCGCAAGGGAGGGGGTAGTCCTAGCGAGCTGCCAGAGTTCAGCAATGCCGGCTTCAGCCTCCTCCCTTTGGCGCAAGCCAAGGGGAGGGTTGGGGAGGGGTTGTTCTGTGCGCGGGACAACCTCTCACCCCATCCGCCTTCAGGCCTGAACGGTCTCGACGATCTCCAGGCCGTAACCGGCCAGACCGATCTGCCGGCGCGGGGTGCCCAGCACCCGCAGTTTGCCCAGGCCCAGGTCGGACAGGATCTGGGCACCGGCCCCGTTGCGGCGCCACTGGCCCACGTCCTTGTCCTTGCCCGGCACCACCGGCGCCGGCTGCTGGCGCAGGCGGGCCAGCAGGCTGCCGCTGTCACGCGGCGCCGACAGCACCACCATCACGCCGGCACCGGCCGCATCGATGGCGCGCAGCGCATCGGTGGCGGCCACGCCGAAGTCGTCGCGGCGCCAGTGCAACAGGTCGGCCAGCGGGTTTTCCACCTGCACGCGCACCAGCGTCGGGGTGTCCTTGTCCGGGGTGCCGCGAACCAGCGCGAAGTGCAGGTCATTGGCGATGCGGTCGCGGTAGGTGACCAGCTTGAAAGCACCGAACTCGGTGTCGATGTCGCGCTCGTCCACGCGCTCGACCGTGTGCTCGGTGGCCAGGCGGTAGGCGATCAGGTCGGCGATGGAACCCATCTTCAGGCCGTGCTCGCGGGCGAACACCTCCAGCTCCGGGCGACGCGCCATGCTGCCGTCGGGGTTGAGGATCTCCACCAGCACGCCGGCCGGCTCCAGCCCGGCCAGCATGGCCAGGTCCACGCCGGTCTCGGTGTGGCCGGCGCGGGTCAGCACGCCACCGGGCTGGGCGATCAGCGGGAAGATGTGGCCCGGCTGGTGCAGGTCCGACGGCTTGGCATTGGGCTTGACCGCGGTACGGATGGTGTGGGCGCGGTCGTGCGCGGAGATGCCGGTGGTGACGCCCTCGGCGGCCTCGATGCTGACCGTGAAGTTGGTCTGGAACTGCGCGGTATTGGCCTGCACCATCGGCGCCAGGCCGAGGTCTGCCGCGCGCGTGCGGGTCAGCGGCAGGCACACCAGGCCGCGGCCATGGGTGACCATGAAGTTGATGTCCGACGGCTTGACCAGCTCGGCGGCCATGATCAGGTCGCCTTCGTTCTCGCGGTCCTCGTCATCGACGATGACCACCATGCGGCCAGCGCGGATCTCTTCCAGCAGTTCGGGAACGGGTGCGAAGTTCATCGTGCGGCTCCTTGGCCCAGCAGGCGCTCGACGTAACGGGCGACCAGATCGATTTCCAGGTTCACCGCGCTGCCCACGCCGGTGGCCGAGAACGCGGTATTGGCGACGGTGTGCGGGATCAGCGCGACCTCGAAGCCTTCGTCGTCGGCCTCGTTGACGGTGAGGCTGACGCCGTCCACGCAGATTGAGCCCTTCCTGGCGATGTACTTGAGCAGCGGTTCGGGCGCGGCGAAGCGCCAGCGCAACGCGCGCGCATCCTCATGGATGGACAACACCTTGCCCAGCCCATCGACGTGGCCGCTGACCAGGTGCCCGCCGAGGCGGTCGGTCGGGCGCATCGCGCGCTCGAGGTTGATCACCGCGCCGTCGGCCAACGTGCCAAGCGTGGTCAGGGACAGGGTCTCGGTGGACGCATCGGCCTGGAAGCTGTGCGCGTCGAATGCGATGACGGTCAGGCAGACGCCGTTGACGGCGATGCTCTCGCCCATCTGCACGTGGTCGAACGGCAGGTTGCCGACGTTGAAGGTGAAGCGGACGTCGCCGCCGATGGGTTCGCGTGCGGCCAGCATGCCGACGCCTTCGATGATTCCAGTAAACACTAACGTTCTCCGCGGAAAGTGAGCGAAAAACGCCGCAAGGCAAACAGGCGCACGGACCCTGCGAGGGGCCCGGGACACCGTCTTCTTTCATCCGGACTATGACCGTCGGCTCCGGCATCTGACCGGATCTGCTGACCTCCTGCCCGCCATCTGCACATGTTTGTGCCGGCCGACCGGAGCGCTCGCGGGCTCGTCCGGCTACCCCGGAAAGGGCGCCAAACCTACCGCCGGTGGGGAGTTACACCCCGCCCTGAAGACGTTTGTGCGTGCCGGCGAACCGGCCCGCGCATTGTATCAGCCCCGTCTGAACGGATGGATTCCCGTCAATATTTCGTTAAACTCCCGCCGCCGCGACATGAGGTTGCGGTGCTGGCCTGCAATGGGCCGGGCGATACACACTGGATTTGAAGAGGATTTTCATGCGCAAGACCCTGATTCTGGCCGCCCTGCTGGCCGCCACCCCGTTCGCCGCCGCCGCTGACGAACTGAGCTACACCTTCGTCGAAGCCGGCTGGACCCAGGTCCGCATCAACGACAACAACCTGGACGATCCCAAGACCAACGGTGCCTACCTGCGCGGTTCGTACAACATCGCCAAGAACGTCAATGTGTTCGGTGGCTACTCGCGCATGTCCGAGAGCTTCAACCTGGGTTACGGCGCCCGCGCCAAGTACACGCTGGACATGCCGGAGCTGGGCATCGGCTACCACATGAACCTGAGCGACCGCGTGGACTTCACCACCGACATCGCCTGGGTCCGCGTGGGCACGAAGGAAGAGCTCTCCGGCTTCGGCGCCTACGACGGCAGCTACAAGGAACACACCAACGCTGGCCGCATCACCGCCGGCATCCGCGCCAAGCCCTCGCCGCGCACTGAAGCCTGGCTCAAGGGCGGCGTGATCGATGGCAGCCGCATGGACACCGAGTTCGTCGGCACCCTGGGCGGCCAGGTCAAGTTCAACCAGACCTGGGGCCTGGTCGGCGAGATCCAGCTGTTCGACGACGTCAGCCAGTACTCGGTTGGCGTTCGCGCCAGCTTCTGATCCCCTCCGGGATCGGCATGCAACGGGGGCCCCAAGGCCCCCGTTGTTGTTTCAGGCGCGCAGGAGCGGCCCCGGCCGCGAAGCACGTGTGGTTCCCGTGCGCGGAAGAAAAAGCGATCTGGCAGTGCAGGCGGTTGAACTTCCCGGTGCCTGCGCCCTTCCCGGCTTCGTGCCTGGAGGCGCTCCCACCGCAGGTGCGCGGCTACGGGCGCAGCAACACGCGCAGGTCCTTGCCGACCCTGCGGGCATCCACCACCTCCAACGGCACTGCCTGCGCCATGTGCTCGATGCCCAGGCCCGCCAGCAGCGGCTGGGCCCCGTCGCCCATCAACAGCGGGGCGATGTAGAGCAGCAGTTCGTCGGCCAGGCCGGCCTTGAGCAACGCGCCGCACAGGGTGGGGCCCGCTTCCACATGGACTTCGTTGATGCCGCGTGCGCCCAGCAGGGCCATCACCGCATGCAGGTCGAAGCGGCCATCCTCGCCCAACGGGGCGGTGGCAAATTCCGCCCCTTCCAGACAGGGTGCAGCCAGTGCCGCATCGTGCAGGTACAGGGTGGGTGCGTCGCCTTCGCGTACCCGCGCGCGTTCGAGCGTGCGCAGCCGGGCATCGAGCACCACGCGCAGCGGCGGCAGGAACTGGCCGTGTTCCGGGCGCGCGGTCAGCTGCGGGTCGTCGGCCAGCACCGTGGCCGCACCGGTCAGGATGGCGCCGGCGCGGGCCCGCCAGTGCTGCACGTCGGCACGTGCCGCCTCACCGGTGATCCACTTGGACTCACCATTGGCCATGGCGGTGCGCCCGTCCAGGCTGCCGGCCAACTTGACCCGCACGAACGGCCGGCCGCGTTCCACCCGCGACAGGAAGCCACGGTTGAGCGCGCGTGCCGCGTCGGCCATCAGGCCCACCGCCACCTCGATGCCGGCCTGACGCAGCAACGCGAAGCCCCCGCCATCCACATCCGGGAACGGGTCGCCCATCGCCGCCACCACCCGCGCCACGCCCGCCTCGATCAGCGCCAATGCACACGGTGGCGTGCGGCCGTAATGGGCGCAGGGCTCCAACGTGACATAGGCAGTGGCCCCGCGTGCGCGCTCGCCGGCCGCGCGCAGGGCGAACACCTCGGCATGCGGCCCGCCGGCACGCTGGTGCCAGCCTTCACCCACCACCTCGTCACCGTGCGCGATCACGCAGCCGACCATCGGATTGGGCCGCGTGGTCCAGGCCGCCTGTTCGGCCAGGCGCAGCGCGCGGGCCATCAGCAGGTGATCGGTGGCGGTGAACGGGCTCATGCGGGACTCCAAGGGATGCTGCGTGCGATGACGGCAACCGGCGGGAACGACGATCCGGAGTGCCTGGCGTGCAAGTTTACGCGTGCCGCCACCTGCACCGCCGGCCATGCGTGGGACTCAGCCTTGCCGCGTCCGGATTTCCATCACGGTGATGGCCAACGGCCCCAACTGCAGTTCGGCGTGCACCCGCCAGCCAAGGCCCTGGTACCAGGGCACCATCGGCGCCTCGCAGTACAGGTACAGCGTCGGCACACCCAGGGCAGCAGCCTGGGCGACGCAATGCCGCACCAACGCCGCACCCACGCCCATCCCGCGTGCGCGGGGCTGCACGTACAACGATGCCAACCACGGCGACCACCCGCGGATCTGCTCATGGTCGTCATGCAGCAGGCTGACCGAGCCCAGCCAGCCCTGCCCGTCTTCGACCAGCCAGCTGCACGGAATGGCATCGCGCTGCTGCGCGCGCAGTTCGGCTTCGGCCTGGGCAACGGTCCAATCGGGCAGCAGGCCGCCGAAGGCCTGCACATGGGCAGCCGCTAGCGCCGGCAGGTGTTCGGGGCGGTCAAGCAGATTGACGATCAACATCCGTACTCACGAAATCAAATGGCAGAACCGGCCAGGCCCATTGCGCAACGGCCAGCGTTCACGGCCGCTGGTAACGCCCACGCTCACGTTCGTCCCCCGGCCAGACCGGCACCAACGCCTTGTCTTCGACACGCAGGAAGATCGGCATCGGCGCATCGCCCCCGGCGCTCAGGGCTTCCACATCCAGCCGCATCAACAGTGGCCAGCGCGCGTCCCCGTCCACCGCCATCCAGGTCATCGGCATGCCGCTGCGCGGCCAACGTGCCCCCACCTGCACCGGCATGCCCGGGCGCGGCGCGAACAGGGCCGCACCGCGTTCGGCCTGTACCGTCTGTTCCTGGCCATCGGGCCAGCGCAAGGCGACTTCGAGGCCATCGGCGCTCATGCCATGGCTGACCTCGAATGCATAGACCAGCAGGCGATCGCCCTGGTCCGGCATCGGGTACTTGTCCATGTCCGCATACGTCGCGCGCGCCTGCTCGTCACCGTCACGCCGCAGCAGCTGGAACGGCACCTGGGCGCCCTGCTCCCGCGCCATTCCCACGCAGCCCCCGTTGCGCCACCAGCGCCCCTGGGCGGCGAAATCCATTGCTCCGTAGGCCAGCATCCACTGGAAGCGCCCATCCGCGCCGAGTACCAGCTCCGAGCCCACTTCCTGCATGCCGGAGAGGTAGTAGTGGCCGGCGACCGCGTTTGATTCCGCTGCCAGCCGCTGCGACGGCTCCGGACACACACCGGCGTGGGGAGGGGCCGCAGCCAGCACCGGCAATGGAACGGCCAACGTCAGCAGCATGCCCAGCCGCCGCCACCTGTTCCGCACCGTCCGGATCTTCTGGCCTGGCATCACCGTGTCTTCCTGTCATGCCGTGGCAGACACGGCTTCACCGCCTGACCGGCTTTGCCGCCTTGCCGTCCGGCACATCGGCCACCTCCAGCAACGGCAGCTGGCCCTCGTCGGTCGGGTGGTCACGCTCGAGCTTCTCGATCTCGTCGCGGAAGTCGGCCACGTCCTCGAAACTGCGGTACACCGAGGCAAAGCGCACGTAGCCGACATGGTCGAGCTTGCGCAGTTCATCCATCACGAAACCACCGACCTTGATCGACGGTACTTCGCGCTCGCCGCACATGCGCAGCTGGTGGACGACCGCACGCACAGCCGCCTCGATGCGCTCCTCCGACACCGGGCGCTTCTGCAGCGCGCGGTCGAAGCCCACCCGCAGCTTGCGCGCGTCGAATGCCTCACGGCCCCCATCGCTCTTGATGATCACCGGCAGCTTCAGCTCGATGGTTTCCAGCGTGCTGAAGCGCTCGCCACAGGCCTCGCAGCCACGGCGGCGGCGGATGGTGGCGCCATCCTCGGAAACGCGCGAGTCGATGACGCGGGTATCGGTGTGTTGGCAGAACGGGCAGTGCATCTATCTCGCCTTGAACATCGGGCGCCGACAACACGGCGCGGGAAATACTACAACGCAGATACAGCAAACCCCGGGATGGAGCAAGGCTGCCCGGCCCGGGGTTTGGCCACCATCACCGCGACGGTCCCTTCAACGAACCGGTGCCTGCACATGGCCGGCACCGGTAAACCGTCAACCGTAAACCGGGTACTGACGGCACTGCAGGGTGACGTTCTCACGCACGCCGGCAATGACGTTCTCATCGCCCGGGTTGTCCAGCACGTCGGCAATCCAGTTGGCCAGCGCCACGCAGTCCGCTTCCTTGTAGCCGCGGGTGGTGATGGCCGGGGTGCCCAGGCGCAGGCCCGAGGTCACGAACGGCGAGCGCGGGTCGTTCGGCACCGAGTTCTTGTTGACGGTGATGTGGGCCTTGCCCAGCGCGGCCTCGGCGTCCTTGCCGGACACCTCCTTGCCGATCATGTCCACCAGCATCAGGTGGTTCTGGGTGCCGCCGGAGACGATCTTGTAGCCGCGCGAAATCAGCGTGGTGGCCATCGCCTGGGCGTTCTTCACCACCTGCTGCTGGTAGGCCTTGAATTCCGGCTCCAGTGCTTCCTTGAAGGCCACCGCCTTGGCCGCGATGACGTGCATCAGCGGGCCACCCTGGATGCCCGGGAACACGATCGACTGCAGCTTCTTCTCGATTTCCTCGCCTGCTCCCTTGGCGATGATGATGCCGCCACGCGGACCGCGCAGGGTCTTGTGGGTGGTGGAGGTCACCACGTGGGCGTGTTCGATCGGGTTCGGGTAGACGCCGGCAGCGATCAGGCCGGCCACGTGCGCCATGTCCACGAACAGGTAGGCGCCAACCTTGTCGGCGATGGCGCGGAAGCGCGCCCAGTCCACGACCTGCGAGTAGGCCGAGAAGCCGGCCACGACCATCTTCGGCTTGTGCTCCAGCGCCAGGCGCTCGACTTCGTCGTAATCGATCAGGCCCTGTTCGTTCACGCCGTACTGGACGGCATTGAAGATCTTGCCCGAGGCGTTGACCTTGGCACCGTGGGTCAGGTGGCCGCCATGGGCCAGGCTCATGCCCAGGATGGTGTCGCCCGGCTGCAGCAGCGCGAAGTAGACGGCCTGGTTGGCCTGCGAGCCGCTGTGCGGCTGCACGTTGGCGTAATCGGCGCCGAACAGCTGCTTGAGGCGGTCGATGGCCAGCTTCTCGGCGATGTCCACGTACTCGCAACCGCCGTAGTAGCGCTTGCCCGGGTAACCCTCGGCGTACTTGTTGGTCAGCTGGCTGCCCTGGGCTTCCATCACCGCCGGGCTGGCGTAGTTCTCGCTGGCGATCAGCTCGACATGGTCTTCCTGGCGCTGGCACTCATCGGCGATGGCCTTGGCCAGTTCAGGGTCGTAGGACGCAATACGGACTTCACGCGAGTACATCGTCAGCTCCAGGAGATGGGCGAGGGAACTGCCGATTGTAGCCGTTCCTGCGGGCCCGCCCCCGCGCGCGGGGCTGCCTTCCCGGCATCACCCATTCGCCGACAAATAGTGAACCAAGTCACATTTCGAAGCGATTACCTGAATTCGCTGATCGATCCTGCTGGCTTCTTACGGTTAACAGGGTACAGGCGGGCGTTTGCCGCCTGCCCCTGATCGATCTCCAAGGAACACGTCCCGATGCCCCGCCCCGCCTGCAGCACGCATGAGTCCCTCCCCCCACGCCGGAGCGCCCCGGTCCGCGCGACGCTGCTGGCCGTGGCCCTGGCTGGCCTGGCGGCCACGCTGTCCGTGCCGGCACAGGCGGCCGATCCGTCACCGGCCGTGGCGACGGTCCAGGTCGCCCGGGTCCAGGTGGAGGGGGTGGGTGAACACCCCGACAGCGGCATCAGCCCGGCGGGGATCGAGGCGCTGGCCAATCAGGCACTGCGCGCGCTCGGCCCGGATCAACCCCTGGCCCTTAGCTTCGCCCAGATCGAGCAGATCACCGCGCGTATCACCCAGGCCTACCGGGATGCGGGTTTCCTGGTTTCGGTGGCCTACATCCCGCCGCAGCAGATCGGCGACAGCCAGACGCTGACGCTGAAGGTGATGGAAGGCCGGGTCGGCCGGGTGCTGGTGCAGGGCAGCCAGCGATACCGCGAAGATCAGCTCACCGCCAGCAGCCTTGGGTTGATTGGCCGGCCGCTGCGCCGCAACGAACTCGACCGCGCCCTGCTCTACGCGCGTGACCTGCCCGGGGTATCGGTCACCTCGGTGTTGCAGCCCGGCCAGAACACCGGCGAAACCGACATCGTGCTGCTCGTCACCGACAACGCGCGCCCGTACGAGATCACCGCCGGGCTGAGCAACCACGGCACCGACAGCACCGGCAAGTACCGGGCTGAGCTGGGCATCAGCGCCTTCAACGCACTGGGCGCGGGAGATGTGCTCGCGGCCAACGTCGGCTATGGGCTGGACCCGGCCGACAGCTGGCAGGCGGCCCTGTCTCTGAGCGTGCCGTTCGATGACGTGCCGGGCCTGAGCGGCGTTGCCGGCGTCAGCCGCAGCGAGATGGAAGTCAACACCGGGCCCTTCGCCTCGATGCAGCTCAAGGGCCCGACCACGCTGTTCTATGCCGGTGGCGACTGGAAGTTCATCCAGCGGGCCGACCTGCGGGTGCAGGCCTCGGCACGCTGGATCCACGAGGATTCCAAGCTCGAAGGGCTCGGCTTCCTGCTCTCGCGCCACACCTTTGACGTCGTCGACGCCGGCCTGAGCCTGCGCCATACCGACCACCGCTGGCGCGGCATGAACCTGGCCCAGGTGTCGCTGCGCAAGTCGGTCAATGACGAATCCTCGCCGATGAACTGGCTGTACACCTCGCACGCGCCGTACTTCTGGGTGGCCCGGGCAAGCGTGGCGCGCCTGCAGGCCCTGCCCCACGACCAGCGCCTGCTGCTGCGTGGCAGCGCGCAGTTCACCGATGACGCGCTGACACCGATGGAGCAGTTCAGCGTAGGCGGCCCCACCAGCGTGCGTGCCTACCCGCTGTCCACGGCGCTGGGCGACCGTGGCGTGCAGGCCAGTTTCGAGTACCAGGTCAGCGCCCCGGGCTTCGCCAACAAGCCCTCGCCGTTCAATGGCCGCCGCTGGGGTGACCTGCTTGATGTGAATCTGTTCTACGACTGGGGCCGCACTTCGCCGGCGCCGGACAACCGCCACCTGGGCGTATTGCCTGTCACCCTCGAAGGCACCGGCCTCGGCCTTGGCCTGCGCCTGCCGTGGCAACCGGAGCTGCGCCTGGACGTGAGCGCGGCCAAGCCCACCGGCAACCATCGCGGCAGCGACGGCCGCAGCACCCAGTACTGGGCGCGCATCAGCACGACTTTCTGAGGACATCCGCCATGAATCGCATTTACCGCCTTGTCTACAACACGGCCCTGGGGCTGGTGCAGGTGGCTTCCGAGCACGGTACGGCCTTGAGCCGGCGCAGCCGCAGTAACACCGACCGCCAGCGGCATGCGCTGGTGTCATCGGTGGCTGGCGCAGTGCTGTTTGCCATCGTTTGCCAGGCCAGTGCGCAGAACCTGCCGCAGAACGGCAATATCGTCGCCGGTTCCGCATCGATCAACGTCAACGGCAACGTGATGACGATCGACCAGACCAGCCAGGCCGCGCTGATCAACTGGAGCAGTTTCGACATCGGCGCGGGCAACAAGGTCCAGTTCAACCAGGGCCTGGGGTCGCAGGCAACGGCGATCAATCTGGTCACCGGCAGCTCGGGCAGCCTCATCAGCGGTGAACTGTCGTCCAACGGCCAGGTGTTCCTGATCAACCCGGCCGGCATCACCTTCACTTCGGGCGCCAGCGTGAACGTCGGCGGCCTGCTGGCCAGCACGTTGTCGCCCGGCACGCCTGGGCTGCTGGATGCCAATGGCGTTTCGCCCACCTTCCAGCTGGCGGGCGGCGGAACCGGCGCCGTGGTCAGCAACAACGGCGGGACCCTGAGCGCTGCGTCCGGCGGCATCAGTCTGATCGGTGGCGCGGTATCCAACACCGGCATCATCTCAGCGGCCAACGGCAACATCAACCTGGTCGCTGCAGGTGCCGCGATGGTCCTGAACGGCGTGTCGTCTTCGGGATCTCCGCAGCTGCTGTTCTTGCCGACGTCGGTCGGTACGTTCGCCGGCACCGGCATCAACAACAGCGGCGTCCTCAGTGCGCGCAGCATCAGCATGAATGCACTGATGGGGCCTGGTCTTTCCAGCACCGGTATCAACGCCGGCGGCACGATCATCGCCAATGCCATCGACGCCGGAGATGGCAGCCTCACCATCCGCAGCTCGGCGCCGGTGGCACTCAGCAATGCGGCCATCACCGCTGGATCGGTGGCGGTGGCCGGTGCGAGCGTCGTTGGTCCGGTTGCGATCCAGATGGCCGACGGCAGCATCCAGGCCAGCACTGTCGCGTTCGATGGCGGGCCGTCCGGAAACGTGATGCTGGGCGGTGGCATCAAGGCCGACACGATCAGCATTGCGGCGAACAATGCCGTACAGACCGCCGGAGGCACGCTGGAGGGAGCGCTCAGCCTGGCCACCCAGGGCGGTGCGACCCTGGGGCAGAGTGGCAACCGCATCGGCAGCGTCGGTGGCAGCGTGGGCGCCGACCTGACATTGGCGACATCCACCGACCTGTCCAACGGCGGTGCGCTGTTGGTTGGTGGTTCCAGCGTGATCGAGGCAGGCTCCAGCAACATCACGCTGACCAATTCTGGAAACAGCTTCGGCAACGGGGTCAGTGCCCACGGCGGCGACATCACGCTGGCCAGCGGTGGCGTACTGGGGCTGGGCAACATCAACGCCCGCAGCCTGGCTGTGCAGGCCGGCAGCATTGATCTGGGCGGAACGGTGATCACCACCGGTGACCAGACCTACCAGTCCGCGGTGACACTGCGTGGCAATTCGGCGCTGCAGGGCAGCGCGATCCAGTTCAACGGCACGGTGGATGGAAGCTACCAGCTGGCCGTCGATTCCAGCGGCATGACCACCTTCTCCAGTGCTGTTGGCGGAAGCACTGCACTCCAGGGCCTGAGAGTCACCTCCGGTACTGGAACGCGCCTGTTCGGCGACATCACCACCATGGGCACGCTCGCATTCGATGGCGCGGTGCGTTTGTCCGGCGCGCGCAGTCTGTCATCGCTGGGTGGCAGCCTGCGTTTCGGCGGCACGCTCGATGGCGATGGCGGCACGTTGAACCTGAGCGCACGCCAGCTCACGCTGGGTGGAGCCGTCGGGGGAGCTGGGCCAGTGGGCCGCCTATACGGCCACGCCGACAGCATCACTCTGGGCAGCCGCATTGCCAGCACTGGCGCGATCCTGCTGGAGGGCGACGTACGGCTGGATGGCAATACCCAGCTGGTCAGCACGGGGGGCGGCGCCATCACCACCGATGGCATCTCCAGCAACATCACCAATGGCTACAACCTGCTGATGAGTACCACAGGCCAGGTCCAGGTCAACGGCAACATCAGTGCCGCCGACGTCAGCATCACCGGACAGCTCTTCAATGGCCGCGGCATCGCCAGCAAGGGCAACCTCGATATCGACTCCGCACTGACTCTGGTCCAGATGGGCAGCTACCAGGTCGATGGCTGGGCACGCTTCAGGAGCCTAGGCGATATCAGCCTGGCTGACGCAGGAAACCGCTTCAGCGGCGAGGTCAGCCTTTCGGGACGGAGTGCGCAACTGCGAGCAGGGAATCTGCAGCTGGGCAATACCCTGCTGTCGGACAACCTGCAGCTGGACCTGAGCGGCTTCCTGCAGCAGGTTGCCGGCAGCGTGGTGGATATCGGAGGGACCACTCGCATCGATGCCGGTGGCTTCGTCAGCCTGGACCGGTTGGATGGCATGGGCCGACCCGTGAACCGGTTCGGTGGTGCGATGTCGCTGAAGGGCGGCAACAGCAACATCTACGCCAAGGGCATGCTGGCGTTCTCCGATTTCGACGTGGGCAGCGTATGGGCGATCGCCGATACCGTGCGGCTTCCTGCCAGTGGCAGGAGCATCGGGTTGCAGTACTTCCAGGGCGATGCGGTACTGGGCGGTGACAGCGTGCTGGACAGCCAGCTCGGCCAGATCAACTTCCGTGGACGCATCGATGGGGCGCATGCGTTGACGCTCACGAGCGGACTCGAGGTGGTGTTTGCCGGTGACGTCGGCAGTCGCCAGGCGCTTGCCAGCCTGGAGGTCGGCGGTCCGCTCCAGCTCGGCGGCAACGTCACGACCAGCGGCGCGATCCAGCTGGGCAACGTCAACCTGGCCGCGAGCACGCCGCGCTGGTTCAACATCCGCAGCAACAATGGCGGTGTGGTGATCGGTCGCATCGACGGCAGCAGTGATGGACGAAGCAGCCTGGCGCTCGACGCGCACGGCACGCTTGAACTGCAATCGGGAGCAGGAACCACCGCTGGCGCCTGGTTGACTGATCTGGAGCTGAAGGGATCAAGCGTCACTACCAAGGCGATCCGTACGACCGGTCGGCTCGACGTCACCAGCAGCGCCGGCTTCACCCAGGGCGGCGCATTCACCGTGGGGGGCGGCGCCAGCTTCACCGCCGGCCTCACCGGCGACCTGACACTCGATGCCTATCCCAACACCTTCAGTGGCAAGGTCGCTCTCAGGGGAGCCCAGGCGCGCATCCAGGCGCTTTCGGGACTGATCCTGGACGATGTCGATACCGCCACGCTGGACGCCTACAGCGTCGGAGCGATGTCGCTGGCCAATGCCAATGTCGCGAACGCTGCTTCCCTCAATGGTGCATCGCTGCTGTTCGACGATGCATCCATCGGTGGTGTATTGCAGGCCACCGCACGCTCCGGCGGCATTGCCCAGCAGGGCGCGCTCAGCGTGAGCGGCAACAGCAACTGGTTGGCGTCCGGGGAAATCCGCCTCGACAATGTTGCCAATCAATTCGCTGGTCGTGTGGACGCCCAATCCGGCACCGTCACCGAACTGGCCGCCGCAAACCTGTTGCAGCTTGGCGACGTGATCGCCACCGGCCTCAGGGCCAATGCAACGGCAGGCCTGCAACTTGCCGGGCGTGTGTCTGCAGACACTGTGGAGCTTGCCACGGCAGGACGTTTCGACAACGTCACCGGCGCCGACGCCATCGCACTGAACGGCACGGGCAACTGGCGCATCTATCTGGCATCCCCCTCGCTGGGGCATGCCTTCAATGGCCTTGACAGCGGGAACACCGCCCTTTGGAACACCCCCGCTTTTGCCGGCACCGCGGCATCCGGCAACCGCTACGTATTCGCCTTCCAACCCACGCTGACGCTCAGCGCCAACAACCTGCACAAGGTCTATGGCGACCACGTCGACCTGAGCAACGCCTTCTCTGTCCAGGGAGCCATGGCTGGTGCCCCAGGCGCCTACAAGGCCGATGACGTACGCGCCCTGTTCACCAGTGTGCCAGTGCTGAGTTCGGCAGGTGCCGGCGTCACCGCCAAGGTCACCGGGCTGCCCTACCGCATCGACCTTGTTGCCGGCAGCGCCGATGTCTCCGCCGCCGGTTACCTGCTGAACTTCGTGCCCGGACAACTGTTCATCGATCCGAAGGCGCTGACGATCAGCGCCGGCAACGCGAGCAAGACCTACGGGCAGGCATCGTCGCTGGGCGGTTACACCGTCGACGGCCTGGTCAATGGCGACACGGTGAGCGGGCTGGACCTGCTCAGCAACGGCAGCGCCATCACCGCCAATGCAGGCGACTACACCATCACCGCCGGCAATGCCTCCGGCACCGGGCTCGGCAACTACGCCATCACCTACGTCGATGGCCTGCTATCCGTCGGCAAGGCCAGGCTGACCATCACCGCCGGCAATGGCAGCAAGACCTACGGCCAGGCATTGTCCCTGGGCAGCTACACCGTCGATGGCCTGGTCAATGGAGACACAGTCGGCGGGCTGGAACTGCTCAGCACTGGCAGCGCCGTCACCGCCAATGCAGGCGACTACACCATCACCGCCGGCAATGCCTCCGGCACCGGGCTCTGCAACTACACCATCGCCTACGTCGATGGCCTGCTGTCCGTCGGCAAGGCGACGCTGACCATCACCGCAGGGCCCGGCAGCAAGACCTACGGCCAGGATGGCGGGTTCGGCAACTACAGCGTGGACGGACTGCTCAACAGCGATGCAGTGGCCTCGGTGATGCTGGGCAGCGACGGCGCGGCGGCCAATGCCAACGTGGGCCATTACGCCATACATGCCGGTGACGCACGGGGCACAGGCCTGGGCAACTACACCATCACCTACGTCGACGGCCTGCTGTCCGTCGGCAAGGCGACGCTGACCATCACCGCAGGGCCCGGCAGCAAGACCTACGGCCAGGAAGGCGGATTCGGCAACTACAGCGTGGACGGACTGCTCAACAGCGATGCAGTGGCCTCGGTGATGCTGGGCAGCGACGGCGCGGCGGCCAATGCCAACGTGGGCCATTACGCCATACACGCCGGTGACGCACGGGGCACAGGCCTGGGCAACTACACCATCACCTACGTCGACGGCCTGCTGTCCGTCGGCAAGGCGACGCTGACCATCACCGCAGGGCCCGGCAGCAAGACCTACGGCCAGGATGGCGGATTCGGCAACTACAGCGTGGACGGACTGCTCAACAGCGATGCAGTGGCCTCGGTGATGCTGGGCAGCGACGGCGCGGCGGCCAATGCCAGCGTGGGCCATTACGCCATTCACGCCGGTGACGCACGGGGCACAGGCCTGGGCAACTACACCATCACCTACGTCGACGGCCAGATGTCGGTCGGCAAGGCCAACCTGGTCATCACCGCCCGCGATGCCAGCAAGCGCATGGGCCAAGCGCTGCTGCTGGACGGCTACACCGTCGAGGGGCTGCTCAACGGTGACCGCGTCGAGGGGCTCGACCTTTCCAGCGACGGCAGCGCCGCCAACGCCGGGCCGGGGCGCTACGCCATCCTCGCCAGCGCCGCGCGGGGCGACCGCTTGGCCAATTACGCGATCAGCTACCAGGAAGGAACCCTGGACGTTTCGGGGATCGCCTCGGAGGTGCAGGCCCGCATTGCGCGGGAGATCGCCGCAAACGCGGCCAGGCCGGGCAGCCGCGCCCCCACCGGGCCAGCCGTCGATGCACCGCTGTACCGGGCCATCGGCGAGGGCATCGCCCGCCCGGGCGACGCCTGCGTCCACATGGGCGACATCCGCTGCCTCAGCCATCAACCGGAATGACCGACGGGCGGGCCAGGAAGCTGCGCCGTTCTCCCCTGCCCGGGTCACCCGGGCCTCGTCCCGCCCCCTGAACGCAGAAGGCGCATCCGCTGGATGCGCCTTCTGTCATTCATGCCTGCGTGGATCAACTCAATGGTTGAACACGATGTCGGCGATGATGCCGGTGGCGATGGCCACCATCAGCAGGTTGCCGCGGTCATCGCGGATCCAGCGGTGGCCATGCGGGGGGCGACGCACGTGGTAGCGGTCATAGTCGTTGACCACGTAGACCGGGCCACCGTAGTAGTTGTTGTAGCGATAGCCGCGCTGGAAGCCGTAGGGCTGGTAGACCACCCGACGCGGCGGGTCGTAGTAGCGCCGGTCGTTGTAGCGGGCGTCGCGATAGCCCTCGCGGTAGCCGGCGTTGTAGCGGCGGCGGTCATCGCGCCATTCATGACGGTCATGGCCGCGACCGCGGTCATGGCCCCGGCCCCGGTCATCCCACCCATGGCGCCCGCGGTCGTGGTCACGGTCGCCTGCCGCGAAGGCCGGTGCGGTGGCACCGAAGGCCAGCAGGGTAGTCATCGCGGCGACAACTAGACGGTTCATCTTCATGGGTGGCCCTCACAGGTTGGGTGGACGGTTTCCATCATGCTCACGTCATCTGAACGGATTCCGGCTGGAAACGGTTACGGATCTTTCCTATTCACAAATCAGCAAGCCCTCGCGGGTCGGCCGGCCCCGGCCGGCTTCCGGCTATAATGGCTCATTCCCTTTTGCCCTGGGCCCTGTCCATGCCGGACCGGGCGCGGGCGTGCGCTACGGAGACTTCATGTCCTCGCAATACATCTACACCATGAACCGCGTCAGCAAGGTGGTCCCGCCCAAGCGGCAGATCATCAAGGACATCTCGCTGTCGTTCTTCCCGGGCGCCAAGATCGGCCTGTTGGGCCTCAATGGCGCCGGCAAGTCCACCGTCCTGAAGATCATGGCCGGCGTGGACACCGATTTCGAGGGCGAGGCCCGCCCGCAGGCCGGCATCAAGGTCGGTTACCTGGAGCAGGAACCGCGCCTGGACCCGGCCCAGACCGTGCGTGAAGCGGTCGAGGAAGGCGTGGGCGAAGTGCTGCAGGCCCAGGCCGCGCTGGACAAGATCTACGACGCCTACGCCGAGGAAGGCGCCGACTTCGACGCGCTGGCAAAGGAACAGGAGCGGCTGGAAGCCATCCTGGCCGCCGGCGATGCCCACACCCTGGAGAACCAGCTGGACGTGGCCGCCGACGCCCTGCGCCTGCCGCCGTGGGACGCGGTGATCGGCAACCTGTCCGGCGGCGAGAAGCGCCGCGTGGCGCTGTGCCGCCTGCTGCTGCAGAAGCCGGACATGCTGCTGCTCGACGAACCGACCAACCACCTGGACGCCGAGTCGGTGGAATGGCTGGAGCAGTTCCTGGCGCGCTACACCGGCACCGTGGTGGCCGTCACCCATGATCGCTACTTCCTGGACAACGCCGCCGAGTGGATCCTGGAACTGGACCGCGGCCGCGGCATTCCGTGGAAGGGCAACTACACCGAATGGCTGATGCAGAAGGACGAGCGCCTGAAGCAGGAAGACAACCAGGAGAAGGCCCGCCAGAAGGCGATCCAGAAGGAACTGGAGTGGTCGCGCCAGAACGCCAAGGGTGGCCGCACCAAGGGCAAGGCCCGCCTGGCCCGCCTGGAAGAGCTGCAGAGCGTTGACTACCAGAAGCGCAACGAGACCAACGAAATCTTCATCCCGCCGGGCGAGCGCCTGGGCAACTCGGTGATGGAGTTCAAGAACGTCTCCAAGAAGTTCGGCGAGCGCCTGCTGATCGACAACCTGTCGATGATCATCCCGCCGGGTGCCATCGTCGGCATCATCGGCCCGAACGGTGCCGGTAAGTCGACCCTGTTCAAGATGATCACCGGCCAGGAAAAGCCGGATTCGGGCGAGATCGTGGTCGGTCCGACCGTCAAGCTGTCGTACGTGGACCAGAGCCGCGACGCGCTGACCGGCAACCACAACGTGTTCCAGGAAATCGCTGGCGGCCTGGACATCCTCAACATCAACGGCGTGGAGATCCAGTCGCGCGCCTACATCGGCCGCTTCAACTTCAAGGGCCAGGACCAGCAGAAGCTGGTCGGCTCGCTGTCCGGTGGTGAGCGTGGCCGCCTGCACATGGCCAAGACCCTGCTGCAGGGTGGCAACGTGCTGCTGCTCGATGAACCGTCCAACGACCTGGACATCGAAACCCTGCGTGCGCTGGAAGACGCGCTGCTGGAGTTCCCGGGCAACACGTTCGTCATCTCGCATGACCGCTGGTTCCTGGACCGCATCGCCACGCACATCATCGCCTTCGAAGGCGACTCGCACGTGGAGTTCTTCCAGGGCAACTACCGCGAGTACGAAGAGGACAAGAAGCGTCGCCTGGGCGACGATGCCGGTCCCAAGCGCCTGCGCTTCAAGGCGCTGAAGTAATACCCGACAGACGGCCGCCCAGTGCGGCCGTCTGCTTTTAGCGGTGCCACCAGATTGCGTGGCCGCCGTTTGAGCCCCTCTCCCGTGTACGGGAGAGGGGTTGGGGTGAGGGCAAGCTCTGCGCGGAGAAGCCAGCATCGCTTGCGTCAGTCAAAAGGCTTGAAGATCTGAGGATCGGGTGAAGCTCCCCCTCATCCGCCCCCTCGGGGCACCTTCTCCCGCGTGCGGGAGAAGGGACGGCCCGCATCTCCTGCACGTCGGAATTCCCCATGTCCCTGCTCGACCGTCTCTTCAAACTCCAACAGCACGGCACCAGCGTCCGCACCGAACTGCTGGCCGGGCTGACCACCTTCCTGACGATGTCCTACATCGTCTTCGTCAATCCCGAGATCCTGGGCACCACCGGCATGGACCCGGGCGCGGTGTTCGTGGCGACCTGCCTGGCCGCGGCCGTGGGTTCGGTGGTGATGGCGCTGGCCGCCAATTTCCCGGTCGGCATGGCCCCGGGCATGGGCCTGAACGCCTTCTTCGCCTTCACCGTGGTGGGCGCGGCCGGCCTGCCCTGGCAGCAGGCGCTGGCGGCGGTGTTCATCTCCGGCGTGGTGTTCTGGGTGCTGACCCTGACCGGCGTGCGCGCCTGGCTGGTGGCCGGCATCCCGGCGTCGCTGCGCTCGGCCATCGTGGCCGGCATCGGCCTGTTCCTGGCCATCATCGCGCTGCAGAAATCCGAGGTGATCGTCGCCAACAGCGACACCATGCTCACCCTGGGCCCACTCAACACCGCCCCGCCCCTGCTGGCGCTGGGCGGCTTCCTGCTGATCGCGGTGCTGGAAGCGCGCAAGGTCCGCGGCGCAATCCTGATCGGCATCCTCGCCGTGACCGGCGTGGCCTGGGCGATCGGCAGCGTGCAGTACCAGGGCATCGTGTCGCTGCCGCCGAGCCTGGCGCCCACCTTCCTGCAGCTGGACCTCCCCGGCCTGCTCCACCACGACGGCGGCGCGCCGCTGGCGGTGTTGCTGCAGGTGGTGCTGGTGTTCGTGCTGGTGGAAGTGTTCGACGCCACCGGCACGCTGTACGGCGTGGTCGGCCGTGCCGGCCTGCTCAAGCTGGACGATGGCAACAAGCGCTTCGGCCGTGCACTGCTGGCCGACAGCACCGCGATCGTCGCCGGCTCGCTGCTGGGCACCAGTTCCACCACCGCCTTTGCCGAAAGCGCCTCCGGCGTGCAGGTGGGTGGGCGCACCGGCCTGACCGCGCTGGTGGTCGCCGCACTGTTCCTGGCCGCGCTGCTGTTCTCGCCGCTGGCCGAGATGGTGCCGTCCTATGCCACCGCCCCGGCACTGCTGTTCGTGGCCGGCCTGATGCTGCGCGAACTGGTCGAGGTGAAGTGGGACGACCTGACCGAATCGGTGCCGGCCGCGCTGTGCGCGCTGGCGATGCCGTTCACCTATTCCATCGCCAACGGCCTGGCGTTCGGCTTCATTGCCTATGCCGCGTTGAAGGCCGGCACCGGGCGCTGGCGCGAAGTGCGCCCGGCGGTGTGGCTGGTGGCCGGGCTGTTCGTGCTGCGCTACGCGCTGGAGTAACCCGGCCAGCGCGGCCGGACACCCGCGTTCAGTGGACCAGCAGCACCACGATCACGGCAACAACCGTGGCCATCGTGCTGAGCACGGAGAAAATGCCCAGCGCCAGCAGCGCACGCCACAGGGTCGACCAGATCGGCCGGCCCTCGAAGAACTGCACCAGCGAAACGACGCTGTAAGCCGAGCCCAACAGCGCCGCCAGGACCTGCGTCTGCGGCAGCCAGCGATGCACCAGCACCAGCAGCGACCAGACCACGAAGGTCTGCACCGTGAGCAGGGTGGTGATCACCAGCCATTCGGGATAGTTCAGTTTGCCGAAACGGCTGAACACCACGCGGAAGATCAAGGCTTCCAGCGGCAGCAACATCAGCGTGAACGCCGCGAAATGCGATTCGATCCACGCGTTCACGCTGCGGAACGACGCCGCCAGCTTCGCCAGCTCAGGCGGTACCCCCGGCCCCGCCCCCAGTGCATCCATGGCGGCACTGTCCATCACGCCTGCGCCGGTGATCAGGCGGTTCAACAACAGCACCGCGGCAGCCGTCATGGTGATCAGCAGCACCGGTTTGACCTGGTTGCCGCGGCGGCCTTCGATGTAGTCGCGCAGCAGCTTGCCCGGCTGCAGCATCAACTGCTTGAGCGAGTACAGGATGCCGCGGTCCATGTGCAGCACGCTGTGCTCCAGCTCGTGGCCGAGGAAATGCCAGTCGATGCGATGCACCGGCGTGGGCTGGCCACAGCCCGGGCAGAACTTCTGGTCGGCACCGCCGACCGCGCGGCCACAATTGATACAGCTTGCGTCGACGTGCATCCCCATGCACCGCCCCCTTGTTGGCAAGGCGGCATTCTAGAACGGGCCTCGGCCCGGCCGCCATCGCCCTGCCCGGCCGGGCTCAGTCGTAGGTGATGGTGAAGGTGGCCGCCCCGTTGGCCGTGCCCGGCCCCACCGCGCCCGCCTGGGTCTGGATGTAGCGCGCACGCAGCGGCAGGTTGAAGGCACTGCTGCCGACCACGGTCGTTCCCAGCGGTACCGTGGTGCCGAATGCCAGCGCGCGTTCGGCCGCGCCGTCACGCTGCACCAGTTCGATGCCGATCCGCGTGGCGGTGTTGCCGCCCTGGGTCAGGCGCAGCACACCGGCACGGTTGGAGCTGTCCTGGGTGGCATCCAGGCGGATGCCGATCGCGCTCTGGTAAGCGGCCAGGTTGCTGCCCTGGCAATTGAGCCGGATGTCGAAATCACGATTGACCGCACGCGAGCCCACCCCTGTGAAGGTGCTGGCCGGCACCGCGCCGAAGTCCACCACCAGGTTGCGGCTACCGGCCAGTACCTCGCAGGTGGGACTGACCACGGTGGTGCCGGTGCCTTTGAAGGTGGAGGTGAGCACGGGCTTGGCCGCGCCATCGCCGTCCATGTAGTACGTCGTGAACCGGCCGGCGGCGGCAATCGATCCAGAGCCTGTCTGGGCCGCCGTCTTGATCAGCTCGACCCGGAAGGTGCCACCGGCCAGGTCCAGGGTGGAACTTCCGGTGTTGAACGACAAGGTGTGCGGGTAGTACGCCTGTACGCTGCCGGAGTCGCGATACACCCGGATTCCCACCCCGTCCACCAGTGTCCTGTAGGTGTTGGCGATACCCGTGGTGATGGCCTGCTGGGCGTTGACATACTTGCCTTCGGCATAACCTCCCGAACTGCAGCTGGCCACTCTGCTGACCGGGTTGATGGTCGCGTTCAAGGTCTTGATCACGCCCCCGACCGGCGTGCTGGGCAGGATGGTCACCTGCCCCATGTCCATCTGCACGTCCTGCGCGACGAACCCGGATTTGGTGATGCTGCACCTGGCCAACGCGGGCCCGGCCTGCAGGCCAGCCAGCAGCACGGCCACCCCGCAGATACCACGACCAACCGCACCCGGAAGAATCATCGACATATCGCCTCCATGGATACAACGCCTGCCTGCCCGGCCGAAGCTTCAGCCGGCACCTGATAGTCCACGCCGCAGTGCTGGTCGTCGTTCGCGCCCCAGCGCACCTGCAGCCGGCCGGCGTCGTGTTCGCTGCGCAGGTAGATGCGCCCGCCCTGGCTGACCATGCCCACCGGCTGCCCGGCCGCATCGACCACCTGCGCACCGAACGGCATGGCCTGGCCATGGCCGTCGCGTACCCGCATCAACAACGCACGCCCCTTGCGGGTGGCGAAGTGCAGATGGCTGATGGCACCGGCATACGGCGCCACCGTCTGGCTGCTGCCCTGCAGCTCCACGTCCAGCGACATGCCCTGCGGATCCAGCGTGACCGTATTGAGTCGATACGGCGAGACATATGGCACCACCGCGTATCCATCGCCATCGATGCGCAATCCGGGGGCATTGCCCACGCGCGCATCGCGCGCATCGCGTGCTTCCACCAGCACCATGGTGTCGCCGCGGTCCGGCGTGAAGGTCGCCCCGCCCGGATGCACGACCAGGCTGCCATTGGCGCCGAACGCTGCCTGGCGGAGCGTGCTGGAATAGCTGTACGAGCCGCTCAGCGCGGTGTAGCGGCTGCGATACTCGGCATTGCCGACCAAAGTGCTGTCACCGTCACGTGCATCGGACAGGGCCAGCCCATAGCTGAGCGCGTTCGCCTCGCCGGTCGCGCCGGTGATGCCGATGCGGCTGTTGTCATACCCCTGCGTGCCGCGCGCGCCCACGTCCACATTCAGCGACAGCGGCTGCGTGCCACGGCCCAGCGGCACGCTCACCGACAGCAGGTATTCGGTGTCCGGGCGTCCGGCAACACCGTCTTCGGTGCGCACCGCGGAGAACCCATAGTTGAGTGCGCGCCAGGCATGGTTGTAGCCCACCTGGAACTGCTTGCCAGTGCCTGCGCGGTCATAGAAGTCGCGCAGCGAGCCGGTGACGTACAACGCGCCCCATCGCTGTCCCAGTGGCTGGTTCAGCGTCAGCTGGACCTGGCTGCGCTGGCGGCCCAGCGCAAACCCGTCGCCGCGACGTACCGCATCGCGCACCTGCATCGCATCGAGCAGGCTGTAGAAGCCACGGGTGGAATAACGGTACGCCGCCACGGTCAGGTTGGTTCCGGTTTCGCCGATGAGATGGCTGTAACTCAGCCGGACACTGGCGCCCTGCCGCCGGCGCAGGCCCGCCTGCTCGGTGCGCGCATGGGTGACATCGGCCGCGAAGGCGCCCACCGCAGTGGAAATGCCCGCCCGCAACATCTGCGGCACCGAACCAAACGGCACCTTGAACACGCGCCGCCGGCCGTCGGCTTCAAGCACGGTCACCTCGAGGTCGCCACCATAGCCGGTGGGGTAGAGGTCATCGATGACGAAGCTGCCCGGCGACACCGTGGCCGAATGGATCAACTGCTGGTTCTGGCGGATCTCCACCCGTGCATTGGTTTCGGCGATGCCCCGCACCACCGGTGCGTAGCCACACAGTGAATCGGGCAGCATGCGGTCGTCGCTGACCAGGCTGATGCCGCTGTAGCCGATCGCATCGAACAGTTCGCCGTTGGTATAGGACTGCCCGATCGTCAGCAGGCCGCGCACGCTGGCGATGCCGCGCTGGGCGTAGCTCGCGATGCCCTGCCAATGGCGGCCGTCACCTTCGTTCCAGGTGAGGTTGGCGTCATGCCGGAACTGCCATCCGGCCAGGTTCACCCCGGCGTTGAGTCCCAGGTAGGCGCTGCGGCTGCGTCGCCCACCCGGGGTCCGGTTGTCGCTGTCCACGCCGTTGAAGCTGTAGCCGATGAAACCGGCATTGATGCCACGATCCCACTGCGCGGGACTGACGTAGCCGCGCGCTTCGCGCCGCAGGACGGCCTGCGGGATGCTCAGGTCATAGCGCAGGTCCGCGCCGTCGAAGCGGCCGAATGCGTCGGCGATGCGCTGGCGCACCGGCATGCAGGCGTCGTCCAGCGGCACGGCCTCGGCGGTGCCCGCGCCGAGCACCGTGCTGTCCACGCCCAGTTCCGCCAGTTGCAACGGGCTGAAGCAGGCATCCACCTGGCCATTGGCGTCGGCCTTGAACGCCACGTCGCGCCGCCCCTGCCACGCCCCGTTCACATAGAGGTCCACGCGATAGATGCCGGCAGCCATCGGGTTGCCGTTGCTGAAGGCGGACAGGTCGATGCGACGCGCCTGCCCGGACAGGAAGTTCGAGTTGAACTGGGCGTTGGCCGGCGGTGCCAACGGGACGGCACCGGCCGCACTCTGCGCCAGCAAGGCGCGCTCGCCGAGGTTGACCGGCTCGGCCCACGCCCGCGCCGCAGCGGACAGTGCCACCGCCGTAGCCAGCCATCGGCAGGCCCTGCCGCCGATCGCGCGGCGCGATGGAGCATGGCGGGCTACGCCAGGCATGGATGCGATCATCCTGCTTCCCTTCACGCGGACCTCTCCAGACGCCGTCGGTCTGCGCCCCTGCACGGGACGCGCGGGCGGACGGCGATGCATCTCTTCAGCGCCCCGCATCCAGGCGAACGCTTCGCTCGATGCGACCGCCGTAGTCGTTGATGGTGCGGAACCGTACCTCCTCGGTGGCCGCCGGCACGATGAACTCCAACTGCTGGTCCGGCGCGATCATCCTGCCCTGCGCCTGGATCGCGGTGTCCTGGCCAGCGGCCCGCGCATGCACCTCGGCCAATGTCACGTGGTACGGCGTGGGGTTATGCACGCGCAGGCGGTCACCGCCCAGGGTCCACTGCAGCGACTGCGCTGCATCGTTGGCGTGGCCCTCAGCCCCTGCGGACGGAAGAACAGCTTCAGGCGTGAACGGAACGCGACCTGCAGGTAGTTCTGCCCGGCACCGCCGGCCTCCTCAGGAACGGGCGGGACATCCAGCACGTTGAGCCAGAACACCGTTTCGCGATCGGCGGGCAGCGCGCGTCCGGAGTAGATCACCCGCAAGGCCTGGCTGCTGCCCGGCTCCACCCGGCTGATCGGCGGTGTCAGCACGAACGGGGCATCACTGTCCTCCGGCGTCTGGTCGACATCGCCCGCATCGATCCATGCCTGCACCAGCGACGGTGTGTCGCCGACGTTGTTCACCTGCACGGTGACCTCGCGCGCCTGCGCCGGGTAGATCACGCGCGTGCCATTGACCACGACGCCGGCCTGTGCGGCGGGACAGAGCAGCAGGGACGACACCAGCAGCAGTGATGCCCGACGACGGATCACGTTCATTGCCCAACGACCGGAAGAAGGGGAAACCACCGGCCGGCCACGTGGCCGGCCGGTATCGATGCACGCGATCGTCAGTTGTAGATGATCGTGTACTTGACGCTGCCGGTGACCTCGCCGGCACTGGCTGCCGCGGTGGCGTAGTACTCGGCGTAGTAGTTGAGGTTGGCCGAGCCGTCGGCGGCGACGGTCACCCACTGCGAGTTGGCCTGCGCACTGCCACTGCCCGCGGCCAGCACCGGCAGGAACTGGTTGTTGGACCCCAACAGCTGGATCTGCACATTGCCCGCCGCGTTGGTCGCGGCCTGGTTGAGCAGGCGCCCCGAACCGAAGTCCACGCTCGCGCCCGGCTCGAAGTAGGTCGCCACGTCGCCGGCGCTGCACTGGCTCAGGCTGATCGTGAAGGGCGTGCGGCCTGCGGTGGAGCCGGCGGCGGGCAGCGAGGACTTGGCCACGGTCGGCAGGGTGACGGTGAAGTCCTTGCCCTGTGGCGTGGTGATGTCGCAGGTCTTGTCGGTGACCAGGCCATTGAAGGTGATGGTGCCGTCGGCGGCGTTGGCAGCGGACGTCGCCGCGGCCAGCACCGCGATTGCAAACAAGCGGATCGTGTTCATTCTCGAGATTCCATCCCTGACGGGAGACAGTGGAAGGGGGAGGAGGAAGCAAAGGATTTCGCGGGCCTTTGCCCTCGCCTTGCGTCTCACCTGCACGCGAACGCTTCCTGTGCGATCACGGCGGCGGGAGATTAGCCACGCCCGCCTGCGGGCACCAATCCACGGCACGAATGTCCGTTGTTGACACGGCATCGCGCTTGCCCTCTTTCATGGAAGCGTTGCCAGTGTCCGGCAGACAGCATGCTGCAATACCGCGCCGGATGTCTGTTTTCTTACACCGCTGCATCCGTTCAAACAGCTGAAATACAGCTGTTTGATGCACATCACCCTTTGCCAGTGACGGGCCGTCCAGATCCCGATGTTGCCCCTTACCGAACAGTTGGCGAAGGAGCCAACTGGTCACTCCCCTGCGGAGGACACGTCATGAAAACACCTCTCCTGCTGTGCGTGGCGCTGGTTTCCATTTCTGCAACGGTGCAGGCCAATACCGGCACGATGCGCTTCAACGGGGTCATCGCCGACCCCAGCTGCACGATGCAGCTGTCCGCCACGGCGCAGGAACTGCGCCTGTTCGATTGCCCGGCCTCGGCCGGCGGCGCAGTGATCTCGGTGAAACCGCTGGTCGGCGGTGAAGAGGGGAACGCAGGCATGGGCGGGCCCGTCGCAGGCCTTGCCGCACTGTCCGGCGATGATCCGGATACGGATCAGCGGGGCATCTCCGCACGCTATCCCCTGCGCGGCGCGCAACAGGCACGCCTGCAGGGCGATTACGTCGTGGTCATTGATTACCCGTGATGGGCTCGGCGGCACGCCGCCGCATCGTCGCTCAGGCCGCGCGGCGCGCCTGTCGCACGCTCCATGCGCCCAGCACCAGCAGCCACAGCGCCGCATGCACCGACGCTGCGCCCAGTTGCAGCCATGGTCCCGGCAACGGGTACAGCAACAGCGCCGATACCAGCAACGCGATGCTGGCCACCGCAGGCAAACGCAGGACCCATTGCTGGCCCAGCAAGCGGTACCGATGCAGGAACAGCACGGCGGTGACGAGGATGCCGGCCAGTGCCGCCCAAGCGATGCCGGCCATGCCGGTAACCATGGGCACCAGCAGCAATGCCAGTGCATTGACCGCGCTGCCAAGCAGCTCGCAGCGCATCGGCAACAGGGTGTCGCCGGCGGCATAGGCATAGCGCGCGAGCAGCGCGTTCCACGCGCCGAACACGATCACGCAGGCGAACCACGCCAGCAGCATCGGCAGCGGCCCCTGCGCCATTCCCGCCGGCAACAGCAGTTGCACCAGCGCGGGCGCGGCGCCGATCAGGCCGGCCGCCGCCGGCACGGTCAATGCGGCGGTGACCAGCATGCCGACCTGCAGGGCCGCGCGACGCGCCTGCGGGTCATCGGCCAGGCGGGCCATGCGGGCCAGCACCACCTGGTTCAGGCTCATCAGTGCGACCAGCGGCAGGTTGACCAGCTTGCGCGCCAGGTTGACCAGCGTGATCGCCCCTTCGCCGAGGAAGGACGCGCAGATGCGCTCCAGCAGCACCAGTCCCTGGCTGGCGCCGGCGCTGGCCAGCAATGGCGCCAGGCGGCGGTACAGCAGCGCGATGTCCTGCGCCTGCCACTGCCAACGCCAGGGGCGCCAACCGCTGCGCCACAGCAGCGGCAGCATCGAGGCCAGCATCAGCACCGCGCCGAGGACGAAGGCCCAGGCCAGGCGGTGTTCGTCGGTGCTGCCACGCTGCAGCAGCAACAGCACCACCGCAGGCAGGTTGTAGAGGAACGAGCCCAGGCCGGCAACCAGGAAGCGCTCCTGCGCCTGGGCCACGGCCGCGGCCAGGGCATGCAGCAGTAGCAACGGCACGCTGGCCGCCAGGATCGTCAGGCTGGCCGAGGCATCGTGCTGCGCGGAAGCGGACAGGCCCGGGCCGATCAGCCGCACCCACAACGGTGCGGCAATCGCCAACAGCACCGCCAGCGCAAGGCCCAGCAGCACCAGGCTCGATACCTGCGCGGACAACCAAGCCACGCGCCGTTCGCCGGCCAGTTGCTGGTACAGCGGCAGCGCCGCCGAGGACAACAACCCGGCGGCCAGCGTCATGCGGATCGCCTCGGGCAGGAACATGCCGACCAGGAACGCATCGGTGCGCGCGCCCGCCCCCCAGGCATCGACCAGCAGCCACTCGCGGCCGAAGCCGAGCGCCAGCCCGGCGATGGTCGCCAGCGTCAGCCAGAGCGTGGCGCGGAACATCGGCTCAGTGCAGCAGGGTCAGCAGGTTCTTGCCGCCCACCTTGTAGTTGAGGTTGTGCGGGCGTTCGCCCATCGGCTTGGCACCGCTGCCGCCGATGATCTTGTAGGGCGCGACCTCCTTGGCGACCACGGTGTTGGCGGTGATCACGCAGCCGCGCCCCAGGTGCGCGCCATGCGCCACCAGCGCGCGGCTGGCGATCCACACGTAGTCCTCGATCACGATCGGCGCGGACACCGACCAGAACTCCGGCGCGGTCAGGTCATGGGTGCCGGCGATGATCAGCACGTGCGAGGCGATGGCGACGTGGTCGCCGATGCGCAGCCCGGCGCGTGCGTCGATCTGGCAATGCCAGGCGATGACGCTGTCCTTGCCGATCACCAGGTTGTTCACGCCCAGCACCTCGGTGTTGCGCCAGATGGTGGAGCCCTCGCCGATCTTCGCCCCGCCGATGCGCAGCCAGGTCAGCCGCACCCAGTGGAACGGCACCTTGTTGATGGCGATGTTGTAGACCTGCTCCCACAGCCGCAGGCAACGGTCCTTCAGCGTTGCCCAGTTCTTGCCGTAACGCGGCACCAGCTGGGTGGGCACCTCGCCCTTGAGCTCGTGGTACAGGCGCCGGCCCAACGGGTCCTGCAGGGTCGGCTCGATGTCCACCGAACAGATCGAGACGCGTACTTCCTCGCCGCTGGGTTCCTCGAACGCGCCCTCGTTGGCCAGCAGCCATTCGTAGGCGGCCAACAGCGCCGGCGTGTCCACGCCCATGCGCGCGGCATAGTCGCCCAGCCGCGAGCGCAGGTCCGTCGAATGGAAAATACGATGTCTCATGCCTGCTTCCTCGAAGACGATGACGGACGGCCTGGCGCATCGGCCGGCACGGCAGCGGCGCTCTGCAGCCCCATGCCCATCACCAGCCAGAACAGTGCGACCAGCACCATGGTGAAACTGTAGTAGTGATCGATCAGGCCGGTGACCAGCGCGGCCAGCAGGCCGGTGGTACAGCCCATCCACATGCCGTTGCGTGCATCGATGGCCGTGACCTTGCCCTGCGGACGCACCTGCTTCCACCAGCGCCAGGTCACCACGCCGTACAGCAGCATGCCGAGCAGGCCCAGCTTGTACATGTAGTACAGCCACAGGTTGGAGATGCCGAGCAGGCCGCTGCCCGGGACCGGCGGCTCGGTACGGAAGCCGATGCCCAGCGGATAGCGGGCCACCGCCTCGGGGAAGCGCTTGTACTCGTCCACGCGCACTTCGGTACTGGCGTTGTCGGAGGAGAACATGGTGGCCAGGCGGTCCTGCAGCGGCGGGTAGCTCACCGCCAGCACCACGCCGCCCAGCACCCCGGCCAGCACCATCGCCCGCGCGTAGGGCACGCGCAGCCACGACAGCCACAGCAGCATCACGCCGATGGCCAGGATGGCGCCGCGCGAGCTGCTCAACAGCAGCGCCGCGGTGCCCAGCACCGCCACCGCCGCGCCGAGCAGGCGCCGCCAGCCGTGCTGGTAAAGGGCATGGAATGCCGCCATCGGCACGAACAGGGCCATCGCGCCGCCGGTCAGGTTGGGATGCACCCACGGCGTGCCCAGGCGCGCGTTCTCGGCGCTGAAGATGTCCAGCAGGGCTTCCGGGTGCGCGTACCGCGCCTTCTCCAGGATCGGGATCATGTCCAGCGCGCTGCGCGACTTGATGAACATGCCGAGCGAGAGCAGCAGCATGGCCAGGTTGCCCAGCAGCAGCATCACCATCAGCTGCTCGCGTTGCTTCTGCTGCGACAACATCAACGGTGCCAGCAGCAGCGGCGACAGGTTGGCCAGCCAGCGCACCCAGTTCACCGGGCCATTGCCATCGGCCACCACCATCACCTGGCCGACCAGGAACGGAAACGCGCTGAAGGCCATCAACAACAGCAGCGAACGCTCCACCCCGCCCCAGTCCGGACGCTCCAGCTTCTGGAAGAACAACTGCAGCATCACCCCGGCCCAGGTCAGGCCCAGCATCGCCTCGGCCACGGTGAAGCGGATGCCGACCTGCAACGTGCTGTACGGCATGAACGTGGCCGACAACGCGAACAGGGACAGGCCCACCACCGGCCAGCGCAGTACCACCAGCGCCGCCGGAAAGCCCGCCAGCAGCACGAAAAACTTGGACGGCGGCAGCACCAGCAGCAGGCTGCCGAACAGCACCCCGCACAGCATCGCGACGGTGGTGCCCAGCTTCACCGCAGCACCTCGTCCAGCAACTGCAGCACGCGCTGCTGGTAGTGCGCCGGCGCGTAGCGCGCCGCCGCGGCCTGCAGCACGGCAACGCTTTCCTCCGCGCGCCGGCCGGTGGCCGCATCCCGCAGTGCTTCGCGCAGCGCGTCGGCATCGCGGGGGTCGAAACGCAACGCCTGGCGCGGGGTGATTTCATCCAGCGCGCTGCCGGTGGCCACCGCCACCGGCGTGCCACAGGCCAGCGCCTCGATCACCGGCAGGCCGAAGCCCTCGGCGGTGGCCGGGTGCCACAACCGTTCGGCGTCGTGGTACAGCCGCGACAACGCGGCATCGCTCAGGCCGCTGCGCCAGTGCAGGCCCGGCAGGTCGGCCAACCATTCCGGCACGTCGCCCGGATCGCCCACCAGCACCAGGTCCGGCAGCAGCAGGCCGCCGTCACGCAGGGCCTGCCAGTGTTCGAGCAGGAAGGGAATGTTCTTGCGGGGCTCGCGGGTGCCCACCACCAGCCAGTAACGGCGCGGCAGGGTCGGGTCACGCAGGGGGTCCGGCGTGGCCAGGGCAGCCACCGCATTGGGCAACACCGCGAGCTTGCCGGCGCTGCGCGGGAACAGCCGCGCCGCCTGCCCCGCGCTGTACTGCGACGGCGTCCAGATCGCGTCGGCCGCGCGCAACGCGTGGCCGATCAGCGTCCTGTCCATCGTGCCGTACACCCGCCCATGCAACCAGCTGGCATGCCGCCCGGCCAGGGTCAGCTGGAACAGGTCGTGCAGCAGCTGCACCTGGTGCTTGAGCCCGCGCGGACGCGGCCACGGCAGGCCGCTGTTGGCGGTGGCGATGTACAGGTCGATGCCCTGCCCGGCCAGCGCCTTGGGCAGGAAGCCGATCTCGAACGCCAGCCGCGCCTGCGGCCGGTGCAGGCCCGCGGCCGGGACGTCCTGCGCGGGGCAGCAGGCGATCGCGCGGTGCGGATGCTGCAGCGGTGCCATGCTGAAACGCACCAGCTCGCCACGACCGCTGGCCAGCAGGGCCTGCTCCAGCGCCAGCACCTGGCGGGCGATGCCCGAGTACGGCGCGGCGGTCACCGGGCGGTAGTCGATGCCTATGCGCATGTCAGCTCCGCGTAGACGGCCTCGAGCTGGTCGGCCGAGCGGCTCCAGTCGTGGTGCCGGCGCACGTAGTCGCGCCCGGCCTCGCCCAGCGCATGTGCCCGGGCAGGATCCTCCAGCAGCTGCCGCAGCGCCGCCACCAGCGCGTCGGCCTGCGCGCCACCGGCGTAATGCACCCCCGGCTGCACGGCCAGGCCCGACACCGCCTGCGGCGTGGCCACCAGCGGCAGCCCGGCGGCCATCGCCTCCAGCACCTTCAGCTTGGACCCGCCGCCATCGCGCAACGCGGCCAGGAACACGCTGCTCTGCGCCTGCACGCCCTGCAGCCGCGGCACGAAGCCGCGCCACTCGATGCGCGGGTCGGTCCAGCGCCCGGCCCATTGCGTCGGCAATGCGTGCCCGCACAGGCACAGGCGCACGTCCGGCGAATGCTCCCAGAGCGCGGGCATGATCACGTCCAGCATCCACTCCACCGCATCGATGTTGGGCGCGTACTCGAAGTTGCCGATGAACAGCACGCGGCGTTGCCCTGGATCAGGCACCACGTCGGCGAACGCGGCGGTGTCGGTACCGTTGACCACCACCGCCACCGGTTGCCGGCTGTACGGCGCGAACACCTGCGCATCCTCGCCGGTCAATGCGATCACCTTGCGCGCGGCCAACAGCACCTGCCGCTCCCAGCGCTGGTAGCGCCCGCGGTCGAGCCCGGCCAGGGGCCGCAGCACCGCCGGCAGGCGACTGTAGGTCACCTCGGCCAGCGTGGATTCCACGTTGTGCTCGCTGACGATGAAGTCACGCTGGTGGCGGCGCAACGGCGCGCGGCACGGTTCGTACATGTAGGAGTGTTCCAGCTGCACCACGTCCCACGGCTCGGCCAGCAGGCGGTCCAGTGCCCGCGCGAAGGCCGGTGCATGGCCGTTGACCGAGGCCAGCAACGGCACCGGCGACAACAGCGCCGCCGTCAGGGTGCGAACGGATTTCAGCGGGCGTCGCTCCAGCACCACCAGCCGCTCCAGCAGGGGTTCCAGGTGCTCGCGCGCCTGGCGGTCCAGCGGCACCTTGCTCTGCACCAGCAATGTGATGCGGTGGCCGCGTGCGGCCAGGCAACGCAGCAGGTGGTACTGGCGCAGCTTGCCACCGCTGGTGGTCGGCCACGGCAGGTACGGCATCACCCAGAGCAGGCGCAGCGGTCGCATCACCACTCCAGGATCGACAGCGTGGTGCCGACCGGCACGGCCAGGCTGCCGGCGTCGGCCTGCAATGCCCGCACGCCACCGCCCAGGACATCGTGCAGCTGTGCATGCTCCACGCCGCGCAGCTGCACCTGGCCGGGCGCGTCGGCCCAGAAGAACCACAGGCGACGGCCATCCTCGCGTTGCCAGGCGATGCTGACCAACCCCGGCGGCACCGTGGCCAGCGCCGGCGCCTTGCCCGGCGTGATGCGGGGGCCGGTCAGGCGCAGCATGCGCTGCACGGCGGCGTAGACGGGCTTGGGCTGGGCGCGTTCGTCCAGCAGGCCGTAGCGACGGTCGCGCGCGCCGGCGCGGCTGTCCAGGTCGCTCAATGCGAACAGGAACACCTTGTCGTAGTCCAGCGCGCTCATCAGCGCCAGCCGGCGGGTGACGTAGTCGGCCTGGCCCTGCACGCCGATGATCGGCTGCTCTTCCTTGGGGCCGTCGTAGCTCGACCAGCCCCACTCGTCGGCCCAGATGGCGTGTGCGCCGGCCGCGCGCAGCGCGGCGTTGCCCTGCTGCGCACGCAGGATGAAATCCATTGCCTTCGGGTCGTCGCCCTCCGGGTGCAGCGAATACGGGTGGTAGGCGGTGATCACGTCCAGCGAATACAGGCCGCCCTTGGCCAGCTCCTCCACCATCAGGCCACCGCCACGGGTTGGCATCTGGCTGAAGTAGCCCATGCCGCCGAGCACGACCTGGCGGCCCGGCGCACCGGTGCGCATCGCGTTGACGGAGGTCAGCAGCAGCCGGCCATAGGCCGCCGGGTCCTCGCGCGGACGCCAGAACGCCGGCAGGTTGGGTTCGTTCCAGACCTGCCAGGCGTCGACCTGCGGGTAGCGCTGGGCCAGCAGCACCAGCGCCTTGGCGTACAGCGCCGGATCCTTGGGCGGGTACTGGTCCGGATGCGGGCTGCCGGCCGGGGCCGAGGTCGCATGCGGCGCCGAACCCACCAGGTACACCTCGGCCTTCAGGCCACGGCGCTGGATCTCGGCCATCAACGGATCCAGCACGTCCCAGCGGAACACGCCTTCGCGCGGCTCGATGGTGTCCCAGTGCAGGTCCACGCGTACCCATTGCAGGCCCAACGCCTGCAGCTGGTCCATCTGCTGCCGGTAACGCGCCGGTTCGAACCAGAGGAAATGCGCGTTCACGCCCAGGAAATCGCGCCACTCCACCGCGCGCGGCGGCACCAGCTCCATCGCCGGGCGTTCGCCCTTGGCACAGGCACTGACCCCGCCGAACAGGGCCGCCAGCGCCACCAGCAGCAGCGCCGCGCGCCGCCACCACCGCTTCGCGGGACGGGCAGTTGCAAGGTTCATCGTCCACTCTCCTGCAACGAGGCGAACAGCGCCGCGAACTGCGCGGCGATACGCGGCCATTGCCGTTGTTGTCCCAGCGCCGCGGCACCGGCGGCCCAGGCCGAGGCCTGTGCCGGCGCATCGACCAGCGCGATGATCCGCCCGGCCAGCGCTGCGGGGTCGCCCTGCGCGAACACCACGCCGTTGCCGTGCGACACCTCCTCGGCGAAGGCACGCGCATCGGAGGCGATCACGCCCCGGCCGCAGGCATTGGCCCAGGACAGGGCACCACTGGTGCCACGCATGCGCCCGAGCAGGGCCAGCTTCTTCGAATCGCGATAAGGCAGCAGCATCACGTGGTGGTCCTGCACGCAGGGCACGATCTGCGCGGCGGGCAGGTCCAGCCGCCACTGGATCCAGTCACCGACGCCCAGCCGCTGCGCACGCTCGCGCAGTTCGGCCACATAGTCCCCGCGGCTACCGAAGGCCAGCTCCGGCGCGCTGCCGCCAGCCATGGTCAGGCGCACCGCGGCCTCCGGCCGTTGCCGGCGCACCAGCGCAAGGGCATCGAGCAGGTCCTCGATGCCCTTGCCCGGGTAGATGAAACCGAAGTACAGCAACTGCAGCGGCGTCGCCTCCGGCAACGGCTGCGGCGCGAACACGCCATTGCCGTGCGCGATGAAATGCACCTTGTCCGCGGCTAGCTGCATGCGTTCGACCAGCACCTGTCCGCCGGTGCGGGTCAGCGCGACCACGGCATCGAGCTGACGCGCCAACGCGCGTTCGCGCGCCAGCGTGCGGCGGTCCTGCGACAGCGCCAGCAGCTGCGGCAACGGCCGCGGTGCGGCGGCCAGCCAGCGCCCCAGCCCACGCGGCGGGCTGGGCGAACGCCAGATCAGGCGCTCCGGGTCATGCACGGTCGCGCTCAATGGCAGCCGCGGGAAGCGTGCGCGCAATTGCTCCAGCGCCACGAACTCCGGCCCGCGGCCACCGCCCAGTTCGGCGTGCACCCCGTCGATGCCCTGCCAGAAGCCGGCATCGGCAGTGTCCCATTGCCCTTGCCGCTGCGGCGGCACCACCACCTCCACGCCGGCGCCGCGCACGGCCGTCATCCATGCCTGTGCATAGTCGGCGATGCCGTTCTGCAACGGCGGCAACGGCGCGAGCAGGGCAAGCCGCACTCAGTACGCCCCGAGCCAACGGCTGATCGGCTTCCAGTAACGCGGCGGGATCTCGAACACGCGGCGGTTCAGCACCACGCCATCGACATGGCCCAGCGCGTCGCGCAGCAGCGCGATCGCGTTCTCCACCGCCGGTAGCGTGGTGCTGCGGGTCTTCACCACCAGCACGATGCGGTCGCAGCCGCGCAGCTGGATCAGCGCGTTCTCGTCGCTGACCGGCGGCGCCTGCACCAGCACCACCTCGCCGGGGCCGGCGGGCAGCTGGCCATCGCGCACGCTGTAGCCCTGCTGGCGCAACACGATGGCCAGGCGCGAGGCGATGAAGCTCACGCCTTCGCCACTGCGGCTGGACGTGAGGCCCACCGACAGCCCCTGCGCGGCGATCTGCTCCAGCGGCAGCCGGCAGTAGATGCGGTACAGCGCGGCACGCAGCGGCTGCGAGCCGTCCACGTCGTGCAGGATCTCCGGCACCGTCGCCAGCAAGGGCACGCCCAGGGTCTTCTCCAGGCGGCCGCCGTCATGGATGCGCTGGTCCATCAGGTACAGCAGGAACACCACCACCAGCGCCACCGCGAACGCCACCGGGATCGACAGCAGCAGCATCAGCATGCTCTTGGGGAACACGCGCGACGGGGTGAAGCTGGACTGCCCGACCAGCGCCACGTTGCTCAACCGGGCACGGTTGAGGTCGCGGATCACGCGTGCGCGCAGCAGGTAGTCCGAGTACTGGGCAAAGGTCTTCTCCGCCGAGGACAGCTCCAGGCTCAACCGCGACAGCGACGGCTCGGCCGACATCACTTCCTCGCGCTCGCCCTGCAGCTGCTTGATCTGGCTGTCGATCTCGGCGACGTTGGCATCGATCTTGGCCACGTTGAGGCGCGCGTCCTGCATGTCCTGGCGCAGGCGCGCACCCAGCGCGTTCGGCGCGACGTTGCGCGAGCGCACCACGTTGCCGTCCACGCCGTTGATCTCCGCTTCCAGCGCGGCGATGCTCTCGTCCAGCGCACGCACCGGCGGTGCGCCTTCCTTGAAGTTGCGCAGCAGGTCCAGGCGTTGCTGCTTGAGCCCGTTCAACTTCAGCTTCAGGTCCTCGCGCTCCGGATTGAGGCTGATCTCGCGCTCGGTCACCACTTCACCGGCCACCGCCGGCAGCTGCCGGCCGGCCGAGCCAAGGATGCCCACCAGCGCCTCGCGCTCGGCCTGCAGCTCGCGGCGCTGGCGGTACAGCTTCTGCAGCTGGTCGGTGACGTCCTCGATGCGCTGCTCCACGCTGGTGGCGTCGATCACCCGCAACTGCTCGCGCAGCTGGCGCTTGAGCGCGATGATGCTGTCGTTGAGCTCGCGGTTCTGTTCTTCGTAGAAATTGAACAACGCCTCGCCGCCGGCGGCCTTGGCACGCTCGTCGAAGTAGGCATCCACCCAGGCACGGGAGATGCCCTGGGCCACGTGCGGGTCGTTCCAGCTGACCCGCATCTCCATCACGTTGGAGCCGGGGTCGTGGCTGACCTGCAGCTTCTTGGCCAGGCGTGCGGCCAGCCGGTCCGCCACCGGCGCCTCGTCCATCAGGCCGATGCCGACCAGCAGGTTGCGCAGCATCTCCTTGCACCAGGACAGCGCCTGGCCCATGCGGAACTTGAACAGGGCCCAACCCCCCTTCGGCGGCACCGAGGACATCGCCAGGTAGGTCTGCGCCACCTTCAGCATCACCGGCGCGCTGGTGGCCATCTTCTCCTCGTCCAGCAGCGGGTCGCGCTGCGGGCTCTGCTGCACGAAGCCGGCGTCCGGGCCCGGTTGCACCGGTAGCTGCACGCTGGCGCTCTCGGTCGGCTTGACCAGCAGGCGGGCATCGGAGACGTAGCGGTTGGGCAGCAGGAACGCGCCCAGGATCACCACGGCCAGGGTCGCCAGCAGGGCGAGCTTGAACTCCCTGCCGAAGATGAAGAGCAGACGCAGCGCGTCGCGCAGGCTACGGATCTCGATCACGGGACGCTCCCGTCGGGGGTGTTGATCTTGTAGGAAGGTTCGTTGATCTGGTAATTCGCCGACGCGCCGAAACCGCGGAACATCAGCAGCTGGCCGACGTACATGTCCACGCGCTGGATCGCATTGCCGATGCGCGAGCTCGGCACGAACACCAGGTCGCCGCGCTGCAGCCCGATGCTGCGGCTGCCATTGGTGCCGGCGCCCAGCAGCGCCGCATAGTCGAAGAAGTACACCTGCTGCATGCCCTGCTCGTCCTGGCGCACCAGCGCCACGTGGCGGCTGTCGGCGGTGGGCAGCACGCCGCCGGTGGCGGTGATGGCCTGGGCGACATTGACCGTCGAGCCCAGGTCGAACACGCCCGGGTTGCGCACCGCGCCGCCCACGTAGATGCGGCTGCCGGGCGCCTCGGCGATGTTCACGGTTACCTTCGGCTCGCGGTAGATCGCATCCAGCCGCCGGGTCATCTCATCGCCCACGTCCTCCGGGGTACGGCCACCGGCCTTGACCGTGCCGATGAACGGATAGGCGATCATCCCGTCCGGGCGCACCCGGTACAGCGTGGCCTCGTCCTTCTCGGCCGGGGTCTGCGCATCGCGCACGATCCGCAGCACGTCGCCGGTGTAGACCCGCAGCACCGGCGCCGGCAACTGCTCGGGGCTGAAGTTGGTGATCTGGCCCTGCTCGATCACCTTGCCCGAAGGCAGCTTGACGACGTTGGGCATCGCGCACGCCGTGCACAGCATCGCCAACAACGCCATCACCATCACTCTGCTCGTATTCACTGCTGCCTCCAGTAACCGGGGAACATGCTGACCCTGCGCTTGACCGCCAATGGCAGCCTGCGTTCCAGGTGCCCCAATCGATAACCCAACAGTTTCGCAGCACTGCGTAACAGTGCGCCGGGAACCCGCATCCACTGCCGCTCGCGCCGCAGCGCGGCCAGCTCCGACCTGACGAAGCGCCCGCCCTCGCCGCCGGCGCGCCCGAAGCGCTCGGCGATCCAGCGCTCGCGCGAATAGAACACGCCGATGTCGAAGTAGCGGCGGAACTCCTCGGCGATGGAGTAATCGTGCGAATGCCAGGCCTGCGCGTCGGCGACGTAGTTCACCGCATAGCCATCCAACAGCATGCGCCCGGCCACGTGCGCGTCCTCGCTGCCGATCACGTCCTGCGGGAAGCCGCCCACCGCGACCAGCGCGTCCATGCGGTAGGCGCAGAACGCATCGGAGGTGAAGCAGGTCTTGATGCCCAGCTCGCCGGCATCGGCCAGGCGCTTGATGCGCCCCTGCGCCGGGTAGTTGAACGCCCGTGCATGCCGCGCCAGCGCGCCGGCCTCCGGATGCGGCAGCTGGCGCCCGTAGGCCACGCCGATGTCATCGGCGGCATACAGGCCGTCGACCAGCCTGGCCAACGCGTCCGGCGGCACCGGGATCGCGTCCTGGGTCATGTAGATCAGCACGTCGGCCTCGACCAGCGTGGACGCCCAGCCGCGCGTACCACCGTGGTTGAAGGTGGCCGCGTCGATCTCCACCACGCGCGCGCCAAACGCACGCCAGCGCGCCACGCTCTGGTCGCGCGAGGCGCTGTCGATGACCAGGATCTCGTCCGGCTGCAGGCTCTGCGCCCGCAGCGCCGGCAACATGCGCTCCAGGAACGGCTCGCCGTTGCGCACCGGGATCACCAGCACCACGCGCCGGGCGGCCATCAGTACGCCGCCTTCATCGACAGGACCGCCGGCAGGGTGCGCAGCAGGATGAAGATGTCCAAGCCCAGCGACCAGTTCTCGATATAGGCCAGGTCGTACTCCACGCGCTTCTGGATCTTCTCCAGCGTGTCGGTCTCGCCGCGATAGCCATGCACCTGCGCCAACCCGGTGATGCCGGGCTTGACCTTGTGCCGGGCCACGTAGTCGGCCACGGCCTCCTCGAACGGGATGTCGGCCGCCTTGGTCGCGGTGGCATGCGGGCGCGGGCCCACCATCGACATGCTGCCGGCCAGCACGTTGAACAGCTGCGGCAGCTCGTCGATGCTGCTCTTGCGGATGAAGCGGCCGACCCGGGTCACGCGCGGGTCGCCGGCGCGGGTCTGCACCGCGGCGTCCATGTCGCGCTGATCGTGGTACATCGAGCGGAACTTGTAGACCTCGATCAGCTGCTGGTTGTAGCCGTAGCGGCGCTGCCGGAACAGCACCGGCCCGCGCGAATCCAGCTTGATCAGCGCCGCCACCAGCACCATCAGCGGTGACAGCAACAGCAGCGCCAGCGACGCCAGCACCAGGTCCTCGGTACGCTTGTAGGCCGGCGCCCAGCCCTGCAGCGGCGGCTCGGACACCACCAGCATCGGCACGTCGGAGATCTCGGCCACGCGCGGCAGCGCATAGTTGAAGGCCTGCATCTCCGGCACCAGGAACACCTCCACCGGCATCTTGCGCAGCAATGCGACATAGTGGTGGTTGCGGCTTTCGGCGCTGGCCGGCAGCGCCATCAGCACCTGGTCGACCTCGTTGGCGCGGATCAGCTGCTCCAGCAACGCGAAGTTGCCGATCAGCTGCGGGCGCAGGCTGGAGTCGATGCGGTCCGGCGCGCGGTCATCGATGAAGCCCAGCAGGCCGGAGCTGATGTCCGCGTTCTGCTGCATGTGGCGGGCCAGGCGGCCACCGTTCTCGGTCGCACCGAGGATCACCGAACGGCCCACGAAGTGGCCCTGGCGTATCTGCCGCTGGAAGAAGATCAGCATCACCAGCCGCCCGGCCAGCAACAGCAGCAAGGTGGCCCCGTACCAAAGCACGGCCATCTTGATCGGCAGGTAGGCGATCACCCGGAACAGCGTGTGCAGCAGCAGCACCAGTCCGAAGCTGGCCGACCACGCCACCACCGTCGTGCGCAGCATCAGCTGGTTGCTGAACATCTCGCGCCCGTACAGGCCGAAGGCGCCGAACACCAGCACGGTGAGCAGGCCCGCGGCGGCGGAGAGCGCGAGATAGGTGCGGATCGCGCCACCGGCATGCACCTGCATCAACCACAGGATCAGCAGCGCCGGCGCCATCGCCGCACAGAAGTGGAACACGCGCGCCATCAATCGCGACCAACGCGTCACCGCGGGCCGAGTGTTCGCAAACAGTGCTTCTGAAAACGGTAAGCGCATTACGAGGCTTGGCCTTCGTCGACGAATCCGAAAGACGGCCAGCCACCACCTGGCAATCCGGACCTGTCATGACAACCTGCACGACAAACGGCTCAACCACGCGGTAGCCCGCCTTCCCCCCATTGGGCAAAACGGATCAGATCCCACTCCTGTGATCGATCAAACCGCATTGCCTGTCCCAATGGCAATACAATAGCGTGACGCCCTTCACGTTTGGAAGTCGGAATTTTCCTTACCGGCCTGCGTTCATTCGCAGGCCAGCTTTGTCCATGTCTTCGTCACAAAGTGACGCCAGGCGCTCACTTGAGCTCGAATACCTGGCGCAGGTAGGCCAGGTAACCCGGGTCATCGCACATGCTCTTGCCCGGCGAATCACTGAGCTTGGCGACGGGCTGGCCATTGCAGCGGACCATCTTGATGACGATGTTCAGCGGGGTTGGGCCCAGGTCGTTGGTCAGGTGCGTGCCGACCCCGAACGCCACCTGGCAACGGCCACGGAAGTAATCGAACAGCTGCATCACCTTCTCGATGTTCAGGCCGTCGCTGAACACCAGGATCTTGCTGGTCGGGTCGGTGCGGTTGGCCTTGAAGTGGGCCAGCATGCGGTCGCCCCACGTGAACGGGTCGCCGGAATCATGGCGCACGCCGTCGAACAGCTTGCAGAAATAGGTGTCGAAGTCGCGCAGGAAGGCCTCCAGCCCAACCACGTCGGACAGCGCGATGCCGAGGTCGCCGCGGTACTCGCGCGCCCACGACTCCAGCGCCGCCACCTGCGAATCACGCAGGCGCGGCCCCAGCGCCTGGAACGCCTGCAGGTACTCGTGCGCCATCGTGCCGTGCGGGGTCATGCCGTACAGGCGCGCGAAGTGCACGTTGCTGGTGCCGACGAACTGCGGGCCGAGCGCATCGCGCAGCATCGGCAGCATGGTGCCGTGCCATTGCCGCGAATAGCGGCGGCGCGAGCCGTAGTCGGCGATGCGGCAGTTCGCGAAGCCCGGCGTGTCGCGCAGCAGCGCGGTCTTGGCCTGCAGGCGACGCTCGCCTTCGGCGAAGTCGGGCGTGGTGGTGTTGCGGAACCAGACTTCGTTGATGATCGCCAGCAGCGGCACCTCGAACATGATGGTGTGCAGCCATGGGCCGGTGATGTCCAGCTCGATCTCGCCCGGCACCGTGCTCGACGGGCGCAGCGTGATGTACTTGCGGTCCAGGTGGAACAGGCCCAGGAAATCGACGAAGTCCGGCTTCACGAAACGCAGCCGGCGCATGTACTCCAGTTCCTCGGCGCTGAAGCGCAGGCTGCACAGGTGATCGATCTCGGCGTTGATCTGGTCGATGTAGCGGGCCAGGTCGATGCCCGGCGTGCGGCACTTGAACCGGTACTGGACGATGGCGCCGGGGTACTGGTGCAGCACCGCCTGCATCATCGTGAACTTGTAGAGGTCGGTGTCGAGCAGGGATTGGATGATCATGCCCACATTATGCGCCGGGGCCGGTGGCAATCCGTGCAGCAGCCCGGACGACCCGTTCAGCCTGGCTTGCAGGCCATGCGGCCCCGCGCCCCTGGAGGACGTCCGTTCCGGTCCACGTGGCAGATCCAACGCGGGCGGGATGCAATCCCGGCATGACCTGCCGGAAGCGCCGGGATTGCGTACCGGCGCCCGGGGCTGCGCGCGTTGCGTTGATCGGGCTCAGCGCAACAGCAGGCGCGGCACCTGCAGGGCCGCATGCGCCCAGATCACGCCCCACACGCCCACCCGTACCGGCAGGCTGCGCCGCGGGGCCTCGAACTTGCGGAAGTAGCGCCACAGGCCACGGTGCTTGTGCCACTCCACGAAGAACGGCCGCGCGCGGCTGGACACGCCGCGCACATGCAATACCTGCAGCGCGTTGGCGATGGCCACGGTCGCGCCCGCCTCTCGGGCGCGACGGCACAGGTCCAGGTCCTCGGCATGCAGCCGGTAGCCCTCGTCCCATCCGCCCAGGCGCTGGAACAGGCTGCGCGGCATCAACAGCAGGGCACCGGACAACGCCGGCACCACCTGCAGCGGCGCCGAGCGATCGGCCTCGATCGACAACCGCGCGCCAGCGCCCGGATGGCGCAGCATCGCGGCGAAATCCGGATCGCGACGGCGCACCGCCGCATCCGCCAGCCCCTGCTCGTCCACCTGTTCCACGCCCAGCAGGCAATCACCCAACGGCAGGCCGAGGTCGCGCAGGCGCGCCAGCGTGTCCGGCTCGACCATCAGGTCCGGGTTGACGAACGCCTGCCACGCCGCGTGGCATTCGGCCGCGCCCTGGTTGCAGGCGGTGGCGAAGCCGGGGTTGTCGGGGTTGGCGATGAAGCGCACGCGCGCATCGGCGAGCGCGTGGCGCTGGGCGATCTCCAGCGAGCCGTCGAACGAGGCGTTGTCGACCACGCGGATCTCGGTGACATCCTGCGCGGCACGCAGCCGCGCCAGGCATTCGTCCAAGGTACTCGCGCTCTGGTAGCTGACGACGACAACGGCAATCGACTGACTCACAACGGCTCCGCGCCTGGAAGGGAACCGCAGGCATCGAACAGGTCGCGCTGGGCTTGCGGCATTATCGCCTGCTCGACCAGCTGCTGCAGCAGCGCGCGATGGGCCTGCAACGGGTCATCCATCAGGAAGCCGGCCAGCCGCGCGGTCCATGTCGGCCAGCGATTGGCCAGCACCTCCATGTCGCCATCGCCCGGCTGCCCTTCGCCGGCGCGGCCGACGAAGGCGTTGTCGCACAGCACGTTGCGCCAGCCCAGCCCGCTCATGCGCAGGCTCAGGTCGACCAGCGCGGCGTACCACGAGCCATAGCTGTGGATGTCCAGGCCACCGGCACGACGCCGCGCACTGCCGCGTATCAACACCGCGTGGGTCACCGCCGACGGCAGCTCCGGATGCAGCAACGGCATCGCCGCCAGCGCCAACGCCATGCGTTGCGGGTCGACCGGCAGTGGATTGACCTCGCCGGCGCGCGGCCAGGACACGGTTTCGCCGGCGTTGCTCCAGGGCGTGGCGGTGGCGATGGCCGCATCGCGCGCGAAACACTCGCTGAGCTGCTGCAGCCAGCCACTGCCCGGCACTGCGTTGGGGGCCAGCACCGCCACGTCGGCATCGCCGCAGGCCTGCAGCATCTGGTCCAGATGCGCCGATTCGCCGATCGGCCGCGGGCGCCGGGTGTATTCGGCCTGCAGGCGCGTATGCGCCAGCCAGTGCTCGATCACCGCTTGCCCGCGCGGACCGGACTGGCCATCGTCGGCCAGCCATACCGGCGTGCCGGCCGGCGTGGATGCTTCCAGCGCCGCCAGGCAGGCATCCAGGGCCGTGTCATCCACGCCTACCGGCAACAGGATGACGGGCAGGCCCATGCTCAGTGGCCCGCCTTGGGCTTGTTGATCGGGTCCAGGGCGCGGAACTTGCTGCCGTATTCGTCGGTGAGGTTCCGTGCTTCCTGCGGATTGCGCACGATGGTCGGGGTCAGCAGCACGATCACCTCGCTGCGGCGGCTGTTCTGGGTCTTGCGGCCGAACAGGCCACCAATCACCGGCAGCCGGCTCAACCCCGGCAAGCCCGAGGAGCCCTTGGTGGCGCTGTCCTCGATCAGGCCGCCCAACATGACGGTGTCACCGGCATTCACTGCGGCCTCGGTCTTCATGCGACGCGTGTTGATGCGCACGTTGCCGTTTTCATCAGCCTTGCCTTCCGGCGAACTGACCTCCTGCACGATGTCCAGGAACACCATGCCATCGCGGGTCACGCGTGGCCGCACCTTGAGGATGGTGCCGGTTTCCAGGTACTGCACCTGCGCGTACTGGTTGTCGCTGATGCCCGATACCGACACCGAATACACCGGGATCTTGCTGCCCACGTTCAACGTGGCCACCGCGTTGTTGCGCACGAACACCGAGGGCGTCTGCAGCAGGCGTACGTCGGTGACCTGGTCCAGCGCGGTGATCACCGCGGCGGCGTTCTTGCCGAGGAAGGTCCAGCTCAGCCCTCCCGTCCCGTCGGTACTGCCAGGCACCAACGACCCGGCGATATCGCCCCAGATGCCGCGGCCCAGTGCCGACGGCAAACCGGCCCCCCCTGACTCCTTGGAGGCATTGACCGCCTGCTCGAAATACCAGTTCACGCCGTAGCTCAACTCGCCGTTCAACGCGACTTCGGCCACCTGCGCCTCGATGTGCACCTGCATCGGCATCACGTCGAGCTTCTCGACCACCTCGCGGATCGAGCGCCACGCCTGTGGCGTGCTGCGCACCAGCAGCGTGTTGGTTTCCTCCACCGCCGAGACGCCGACGCGGTCGCCCTCCACTTCCAGCGTCACGCTGCCGTTGCCGGTGCCGCGCGAAGGCAGCGACAGGCTCTCGCCGCTGCCACCACCGCCGTTGCTGCCACTGCCACCGAAGCTGCCGCCATTGCCGTTGTCGGCGAAGCTGCTGCCGTCGCCGCCCGACAGCTTGCTGTCCGGGCCGGAGGACGGATCGTAGGTGCCGCCGCCCATCGACACCGCGCTGCCGCCCGGCGCCAGCGAGGGCCCACCGTCGGACGCTCCCCGCGACCCACTGCCCGCGCCGAACACTTCGGCGAGGCGATCGGCCAGGTCCTTGGCCTTGATGTACTTCAGCTCGTAGGAGAACAACCGCGCGGTGCCGCCCGCGCTGTCGATGCGGTCCAGCCATTGCTGGATCTGGTCCAGGTAGCGTGCCTGCGGGGTGATCACCAGCACGGCGTTGGCGTTGTCCAGCGGCATGAAACGGAACATGCCGGCGCTGGGCGTCTTGCTGCCCTCGCCGAACACCTTCTCCAGGTCACTGGCCACCTGCGAGGCACGGCCGGACTGCAGCGGGAACACGCCCACCGACATGCCCGACAGCCAGTCCACGTCGAAGATCTCGACCGTGCGCAGGTAGTTCTCCAGCTCGGTGCGGGTGCCACCCAGGGTGATGACGTTGCGCGAGCCGTCGATGCCGACGATGGCGTTGGGCCGCGCGTAGGGCTTGAGCACCTTCTCCATCTCGCTGGCGGAGATGTACTGCAGCGGCACCACCCGTACTTCGTAGCCACGCGCGGCCGAGGCCGGCGCGGTGCTTGGCGCGACGGTGCCCGCCAACGGCTGGTCGGCCGGCACCACGTTGTAGCGGCCGCCGCTGAACACCAGCCGGGCGTTGTTCCAGCCCAGCACCATCTCCAGCAGGTTCAGCGCCTGTGCCGGCGACACCGGCTTGGGCGTGGCCAGCGTCACCGTGCCCTGCACGCCCGGCGCGATCACGTAGTTCTGGCCCAGCATGTCGCCGAGGATGGCCTTGGTGACGGCCTGCACCGACTCGCCTTCGAAGTTGAACACCGCCGAACCATTGCCGGCCGCCGACAGGGACGGCGCCGGCGCCGAAGCCGCAGCGCGGTTGATCACCGTGCCATTGCCACGGCGGATCACGGCCCGGCTCTGGCCCTCCACTTCCTGCGGGGCGTCGGTCGGGGTCAACCCGCGCGTGGTGGCCGGTTCGCCGGCCTGCGGCGCGGCGATGTCGTTGCCCACCGCCGCGTTGCGCCGGATCTCGGGCACCGGCGTGGTGGCGCAACCGCTCAGGGCGCCGATCAGCAGGGTGATGGGGACTATGCGTGACGTCATGCGCTCACTCTACGGTTTCTGGCCGCCGGGGGCGCCGGCCTGTTGTTGTTGCGCCTGCCTGCGGCGGGCCTGGATGCGATCACGGATCGCCTGGATCTGTTCGGCGGTCGGCGCCGCCGGCTCGGCCGCGGCATTGGCCGGTGGCGGTGGCAGCGGTGGTGGCGGGACCTGCGGCGTGGGTGCAGTACCGGGCGGCGGCACGCCTTCCGGCTTGCCACTGCCGCTGAACACCTGCAGTTCCAGGTTCAAGGTGCCCGACGGCCCGCTGACCACCGCCGCACGCGGCTGCAGCGACAGGAGCTGCCACCCCGATTGCGCCTCGCCGCCCACCCGCAGCCGCAGCGACTGGCCCTGTTCGGTGGTCAGTGTCGCCATTTCCATGCCCGGGGTGATCAGCACGCCGGTCAGGCGCACGCTGGCCACCGCCGCCGGCTCGGTGCCGTCGCCCAGCACGAACGGGTGCGGGCGCCGGTCGTTGGCGAACAAGGGCCGCGCCATGGCTTCGGCATTGTCGGTGGCCGCGGCACGCGGCGGGTCGGCCAGCGGCACGGCCGGCAGTGTTGGCACCTCCAGCGCCGTGGCGGGATCGCCGATGCGGCCGCCCAGCCCGAACAGCGTGGCCGTCCACACCGCCAACGCCCAGCCGCCCAACGCGGCCAGCCACCAGGTCCGCAGGCCCGCCACGTCAGGGCGCATTGGTCACCTCCGGGTTGGCGCCGGCCACCACGCCGGGCGGCAGGTAGCCGCTGAGTTCGAAACTGACATCCAGCCCGACGCTGCCTTCGCTGCCACCGGGCGAGGACAGGATGTCCAACCGGTCCACGCGCAGCTGCGGTGCGCCGGTTTCCAGCGCCTGCAGCACGGCCATCCATTCGGCCATGCCGCAGCGCAGGCGTGCCTGCACCGCCACCCGCACGAAGCGGCCGGTGGTATCGGCCGGCATCGGCGAACGGTCGCTGATCGCGCAGCTGCGGTTGTCCGGGCTGGCCTGGCGCGCGGCTTCCTCCAGCCGCTGCACCAGCCGCGAGGTGGCCAGCTCCACCGAGGTTTCCGGCAGGAAGCCGGGCTCGGTGGCCAACGCCTGCTGTGCCTGCTGCAGCCGCTGCGTCACCTGCGGTGCCTGCCGGATCTGGATGTCGATGCGCTGCCGGCGCTCGAGCAGCGCGTCGATCTGTTCGCCGACTGCCCGCATCGGCTGCGTCCACAACGGATGCACCAGCAGCAGGTAGGCCAGGCCGACCAGGCCGAGCAGCAGGCCCAGCGCCAGCCAACGGTCACGGGGTGCGGGTTGCGGCGCCATCGGCGGCCTCCTTCCGTGGCGCCAGCAGCTCGGCGGTCAGGGTGAAACGTTCGCGCCGGTCGCTGCCGCCGGCCTGCAGCACGCCGGTCAACGAAGGCGTCTTCCACAGGCTGGAACCCTCCAGCCGGGACACCAGCGAGGAGGAACTGCGGCTCATGCCGATCAGCTGCATGCGACCGGCTTCGATGGACAGCTTTTCCAGCGAGGTGTCGTCGTCCAGGCGCTGGCTGAGTTCGTTGATCACTTCGGTGGCGGTGGGCTGGGCGGCCCGTTGCTGGGCGAAGAAGGCCTGGCCATCGACCAGGTCCTGCAGCTGCTGCCGCTGCGTGGCCACGGCGCGTGCACGCACCGAGGCCGCTTCCACCTGCGCGGCGAGCGTGGCCGCGGCCTGGCGACGGTTGTCCAGCAGTTGCCAACCGGCCAGGACCAGCAGCACCGCGCTGCCCAGCACCAGCATGCGGTTGAGCCGGCGCATCGGGTCCTGGCGCTGCCGGCGCAGTGCCGCCGGCAACAGGTTCACACCCAGCGGCTGGCCCTGGGCATCGGCCACGTCCACGCCATCCAGCTGGCCCTGCCACGCCTCGCGTGGCAGCAGCAGGGTTTCCACCACGGTGCGCGGCGCCACCACCAGCTCGACGTCCAGCTGCCCATCGGCCTGCCGCCCCAGCAATCGCACGTCGAAGTACACCTGCTCGGCGGTGAAGGGGGTCTGCCGGTCGATCTCGAAGCGCAGCACGTCATGCAGGCGGCCGTCGGCGGCGGCCGGCAGGCGCATCGGCTTGCGCAACGCCTTGCCGGCCGGCAGCAGCGCGCAACGCGGCAGCCGCGCATCGCGCGGCGACAATGCGGCCTGCAGTGCTTCCGGCAACAACGGTGCCTGCAGCGACTGCTGCAACAGCGCTTCGGCACCCTGCGCCTGCAGCACGTGTACCTGCCCACCCTGCGGCGACAACAGCACCCGCGCACCGGACACCCCCAGCAGCAGACGCCAGCGCGCCGGCAACCACGACTGCAGCGAGGACACCCACCACGACCAGAAGCCCCCGGCCCCCGGCGCGACGCGCGTCCCCAGCTGTCCCAGTCTTTCCCGCAACGCCGTCATCTCGATACCGCTCCCTGTTCCCACCGCACCACCGTATACGGCATGCCGGCGGCGCCTTCCGGCGCCAGCCGCACCACCGTGCGCAGCACCGCTTCGCGTTCGTCCCCCATCCGCACGCGGCTGTCGACACTATAAATGCCGCTGCCGCCTCCCACCGCACCGCCCCCCCCGGGGGTTTCGCGTTCACGCGCGGCGATGACCAGCGCCGCGTCCATGCCCATCGCGGTCAGTACCGGTGCCTGGGCCAAGCGCGCATCCGGCCGCGCCTGGCCGTAGACCGTCACCAACGGGGCCAACTGCTCGTACAGGTCCGCGTCCATGCCGATCAGGCGTTGCAGTTCGCCGATGCTGTCGAAGCGGGCGTTCTTGGCCGGATAGGGATACCCCGCCGCGGCATAGTCGGCGCTTTCCGCGCCGCCGCTGGGCTGGCGCAGGTCGTCGACGTCGCGCCAGTCCAGCACCGCGCCGGCCACCTGCGTGGCGCGCGTGGCTTCCACCCCCAGCGCCCGCAGCAGGCCTTCGAGCAAGGGGCGGTCGGCCTGGTTCAAGTCGACCTTGCCGGCCTCGTCGATGACGCGCAGCTCCACCGTGCGTCCATCGAACTGCCAGCGATAGCGACGGCCGTCGGCGTGCCAGGCAGGTTGGGTCGGCGTGGCGTGCATGCGCGACAGCGCGTAGTCCACGCCGGCATGGGCGATCTCCTGGCCTGCGCCGAGGTCCGCCGTCACCTTGCCCTGCATGTATTCCACCCGCGCGCTCAACGCGAACGCGCCGATGGTGGCGGTCAGCAGCGCCACCAGCCACAGCACCAACACCAGCGCCGCGCCGCGTGCCCTCATCGCCAGCCTCCCGGGGTGGCGCCGTACTGCGGCACCGCCACCACCAGCGTCGGCCAGGCCGCGCCTTCGGCCGGCACGATGTCGATGGCGACCAGGGCCGGCATCCGTCCCGGCACGTTCCAGCGATCCTGCCATGGCCCCATCGTCCCGCTCTGCGGGTCGATGCCGCGGTACTGCAGGCGAACCTGCCGGAGCCCGTCGACCAGCAGCTCGCTGCCGCGTGGCGGGTTCTCGGGCAACGGCTGGCCGTTCTGCAGCAGGGTCAGGTCGATGCGCAGCTGCTGCCTGGCGCCGTCGCCGCTGACCTGCAGGTCATGCAGGTACGGACCGCCACGGCCCAGGTAGCCCGGCACGTCGGCGACGAAGCGCATCTGCTGTGGCTGGCCATCGAACATCACCGCCACGGCACTGAGCGAGCCAGGTTCAGCCGGCAACGGCTGGGTCAGCGTCGCCATCAGGCGCCGGCGCAGGAAACCCTCCACGCCACGCATGCGTTCGTTCTGGCTGGCGATCAGTTCACCGCGCGTGCTGATCGCCAGGGTCGAGCGCACGATGGCGAACGCCAACGCCATGCCGGCCGCCAGCAACGCGGTGGCCAGCAGCACTTCGATCAGGGTGAAGCCACGCGCGGGACGGCCCGGCCTCATTGCGTGCCCTCCATGCCCGTGGCGCGAAGCCGCAACGTGCGCCAGCGCAGTTGTTCGGCCGCGGCATCGCCCCAGCGCACCTGCAGGTCCAGCAGCCACAACCGCGATTGCGGTTGGCGCGGCTCGACGAATGGCGTCACCTGCAGGGTCCAGCGGTACCGCCCCTGCTCCCATTCGCCCTGGCGCACGCCCGCGGCCAGGGGTGCATCGATGCCGGCGCCGGCGAGCAGCGACTGCGCGTGCAGCGACGCACGGCCCTGGTGCTCGGCCATGCCGACCTGGCGCGCCGCACCGGAAAGACTGCCCAGCAGCAGGGTGGCGGCCAGCGCCATCAGCGCGAAGGCGACGATCACCTCGATCAACGAGAACCCCCGCTGCCGCTTCATTGTCCCGCCCCCTGCAACAGGCCCGAACGCACCTCGCCGGTGATCCAGCCCACGTCGATGCGCCACACCGCCGAGCGCGCGCTCAACTCGATGCGCCCTCCGGTCGATGCGCCGTCCTCGAAGAACCGCACCACGCCCTCGTCGCCGCGCACCTGGGTCTGGCGCGCGCCGGTGTAACGCACCGACAGCGTGTCGGGCAGTTCACCGTGGCGACCACCGGGGCCGGTCCAGCGGCGCGTGCGCACGTCCAACGCGAACGCCTGCGGCCGGCCGGTGGCGATGGCGCGGGTGCGTGCGTAGCGCAGTTCGGCGGCGACCTCCTTGCCGGCCGAGCGCAGCTTCATGCCTTCCAGCCCGCCGCTCATCGCCATCGCCGCGACCAGCGCGATGGCGGCCACCAGCGCCAGCGCCAGCAGCATCTCCAGCAGCGACACGCCGGACATGCGCGCCCGCACGCCTGCGGGCAGGCGGCGCGGCCGGAACGGGGCGGTCAGCGCAGGCATGGCCGCTTACTGGTTGCGGATGTCCGCGTTGTAGCTGTCGCCGCCCGGCTGGCCATCGGCGCCCAGGCTGATCAGGTCGAACGGCTGGCCTTCGCCCGGCGCGCGGTACTGCACCGGGTTGCCCCACGGGTCATTGAACTCGGCCGGCTTGGCGTACGGGCCGAGCCAGCCACTGACACCACCGGGCTGGGTGGCCAGGTCGTCGAGCTTGGCCGGCAGGCGGCCGGTATCGAGCTTGAAGTTCTCCACCTTGCCGCTGAGCGTCTGGATCTGGGTCTTGGCCAGGTTGGCCTTGCCGCGGTCGGCGCCGCCGAGCACGCGGCTGCCGACCAGGGTCAGCACCGCGCCGATCAGCACGATGACGATGATGATCTCCAGCAGGCTCATGCCGGCCTGGCGCGCGTGGAACGACGGTTGTCGGATGGTTCGCTTCATGCAGGTTTCCTTGTCGGCGAGGTCGGGGGTCAGCCAATGGCGTTGGTCAGGTCGTACAGCGGCACCAGTACCGCGATGATCACCACGCCCACCACCGAGGCGAGCAGCAGGGTGATCACCGGCACCAGCGCGGCGAGCATGCGGTCGATGCTGCGGGCGGTTTCCACGTCGAAGGTGTCGGCGGTCCTGAGCAGCATGCTTTCCAGCGTGCCGGACTCCTCGCCCACCTGGATCATCTGCAGCGCCAGCCGCGGGAAGCGGCCGTTGCGCGACAACGCGCCGGACAAGCCGGCACCGTTCTTCACCGCTTCGGCGGCCTCGGCCACGTCGCCGGCCAGGGCGCGGTTGCCCAGCACGTTGCGGGCGATGCCCAACCCGGCCAGCAAGGGCACGCCGTTGCGCAGCAACGTGCCCAGCGTGCGGCTGAGCCGCGCGGTCTCCAGCCGCGCCACCAGCGGCCCGACCACCGGCCGCTTCAGCAGCCAGGCATCGAAGGCCAGGCGGAACGCGGCATCACGGCGCTTGCGCTCCATCCACAGCAGCGCCAGCGCCGGCACCACGATGAACACGATCCAGCCCTGGCGCACCAGCAGGCCGATCTCCAGCACCGCGCGGGTGAACCAGGGCAGGGTCACGTCCAGGCTTTCGTACATCTGCGCGAACTGCGGCACCACGTAGCCCAGCAGGAACAGCAGCGCGCCACCGACCACCACCAGCAGGATGGCCGGGTAGATCATCGCGTTGATCACCCTGCCCTTCAGCTCCTGGCTGCGCTCCAGGTAATCGGCCAGGCGCTGCAGGGTTTCATGCAGGCTGCCGCCGGCTTCGCCGGCGCGCACCATGTTCACGTACAGCCGCGAGAACAGCCCATGCTGGCGTTCCAACGCCTGCGACAGCGGGGCACCGCCACGCACGGTGTCGCGGATGTCGGCGATGACGCGGCGCGAACGCGCGTCCTCCGGCGCTTCCAGCAGGATGCCCAGCGCACGGTCCAAGGGCTGGCCGGCACCCAGCAGCGTGGCCAGCTGCTGGGTGAACTGCACCAGCATGGCGCCGGCGAACGGGCGTTGCCGCCACTGTTTCCAGCTGGCGCCCTCGAACGCCGAACCGGTCGCCAGCTTCGCCTCGACCGGCATGTGGCCCTGCTCCTGCAGGCGCGCGATCACGTCCGCATCGCTGGCCGCCTCCATCTGCCCGTCCAGCAGTTCGCCATGGGCATCCAGTGCCTTGTAGCGGTACAACGGCATCAGGACGGCCGCTCCACGTGCAGCAGGAGGTTCATGCGTCCTCCGTCACGCGCAGGACTTCTTCCAGCGTGGTCTGGCCACGCAGGGCCTTGATGATGCCGTCCTCGTACATGGTGCGCATGCCGGCGGCACGCGCGATCTGCTCGATCTCGCCCATCCCGGCCTTGCGCATCACCGCGTTGCGCAGCGCATCGTCCATCACCAGGAATTCGACGATGGTGGTGCGGCCCTTGTAGCCGGTGGGCGCAACGGCCGATGGCTGCGGCCGGTACAGGTGGATCTGCCCATGCGGCTGGTAACGGCGCAGGTTGAAGCGTTCGATCTCCTCGGCCGAGGCCGGGTAGCGCTGTGCATGCGTGGGCTCCAGCCGGCGCACCAGGCGCTGGGCGAGGATGCCGTTGATGGTGGAGGTGAGCAGGTAGTCCTCCACGCCCATGTCGAGCAGGCGGGTGATGCCGCCGGCGGCGTTGTTGGTATGCAGCGTGGACAGCACCAGGTGGCCGGTGAGCGCGGACTGGATGGCGATGCGCGCGGTTTCCAGGTCGCGCATTTCGCCGATCATGATGATGTCCGGGTCCTGGCGGACGATGCCGCGCAGCGCGCTGGCGAAGTCCAGCCCGATCTGCGGCTTGGCCTGGATCTGGTTGATGCCTTCGAGCTGGTACTCGACCGGGTCCTCGACGGTGATGATCTTGACCTTGTCGGTGTTGAGCTGGCTCAGCGCGGTGTACAGCGTGGTGGTCTTGCCCGAACCGGTCGGGCCGGTGACCAGCAGGATGCCGTGCGGCTGCGCCAGCACGCGGCTGAACTGCGGCATGAATGCATCGTCGAAGCCGAGCCGCTGGAAGTCGAACACCACCGCCTCGCGGTCGAGCAGGCGCATCACCACGCTCTCGCCATGCGCGGTGGGCATGGTGCTCACGCGCAGGTCCAGCTCCTTGCCCTGCACGCGCAGCATGATGCGGCCGTCCTGCGGCAGGCGGCGCTCGGCGATGTTGAGCTTAGCCATGATCTTGATGCGGCTGATCACCGCGGCGGTCAGGTTGACCGGCGGGCTTTCGCCATCGACCAGCACGCCGTCGACGCGGTAGCGCACCTTCAGCCGGTTCTCGAACGGCTCGACGTGGATGTCCGAGGCGCGCAGCTCCACCGCACGCTGGATCAGCAGGTTGACCAGGCGGATCACCGGCGCCTCGGAGGCCAGGTCGCGCAGGTGCTCGATGTCATCCAGCGGCGCGGCCTCGCCGTCGGCCGACTCCAGGATGGTGCCCATCGCACTGCGGCCCTGCCCGTGCCAGCGCTCGATCACCTCGTCCACTTCACTGCGCAGGCCGACCACCGGGGCGATGTCGCAGCCGGTGGCAAGGCGCATCGCGTCGATGGCATAGCCGTCCTGCGGGTCGGCCATCCACACGCGCACGCGGCCCTGCTGTTCGCCCAGCGGCAACACCAGGAACTGCTTGAGGAAGCGCAGCGGCACCGGCTCGGCCCCTTCCACCAGCTCGGGCGGGTGCTCGGGGACGTCACGCGCGGCCAGCAGGCGCAGGCCCAGCACCCGCGCGCAGGCCTCGGCATGGTCGCGCTCGGACACCAGCCCCAGCCGCGCCAGCAGCACCAGCAGGTCGCCGCCGGACTCGCGCTGCAACTGCCGCGCACGCTGCAGGTCGGCGTCCTTCAGCCGGCCCTGCACGAGCAGCTCCTGGACGATACGTTCGGCAGGCGTGGCCGCAACATTGGCGTCATGGACTACCGCGTTCACGCACTCCTCCTCTGTTGACCGGACTTTAGCAGCTCGCCGCGTCGTTCCATACGCATGAACAGGCGCAATTCCCGCTTCCAGCGTGATTGGCATCCACGTCAGCGCGATTACGCCGGCCCGCCCACCCGGCATGGCGAAAAAAAGAACCCCGGCAAGCCGGGGTTCCAAGGACCACAGGAGGAAACGCTTACTGGCGCGCGACCAGGCTCACGCCGCTGAAGCTGCCCGCGCCGACCAGCTTGACGTAGTAGGTGCCGGCCTTCGGGGCGGTGAAGCGGATGGTCTCGCTGTTGCCCGGGCGGGTGGAGCTGGCATCGGCCGCGCTGGCCGACGGCTCCTTGTCGAAGCTGGCGTACAGCGAGACGTTGCCGCTGCCACCGTAGCTCATGAAGGTCAGCACCTTGCCGGCCTCGGCCTGGAAGCTGTACAGCACCTCGTTGCCACTGTTGCCGGCCAGGCCGGTCACCGCGACCTTGTTGACCAGCGGCGTGGCCACCGGGCCGCATTCCTCCACGGCCGGGTCGCACGGCGGCGTGGTTGCCTTGAGCAGGGCCGCCTCGATGTTGAGGATGCCGGCGCCGATCGGCGTGGACGCCGGGATGCTCACCGGGAACGGCTTGACCGTGGAGGTCAGCAGGTCACGCATCTGCGTCCAGGTCAGCGGCGTGTCGACCACGCTCTGCACCATCGCCACCGCGGCGGCCACGTGCGGCGACGCCATCGAGGTACCCACCATGCCCAGCGGCGCCCAGTCCGCGGTCGGCCCCTGCGTGCCTTCGTTGATCACCTGGAAGATCCAGCCGTTGTTGTTCTGCTCGGCGTTGCCGCCCGGCGCGGACAGGTCCACGCGCGGCCCGTAGTTGGAGTAGTACGTGCGCCCGCCGTTGAAACCGGTGGCGCCCACCGAGATCACGTTGTTGCACGAGGACATCGTGTAGCTGCCGGCATTGGCGTTGTCGTTGCCCGCGGCCACCACGATGATGCTGCCGAGGCTGATCGCCTCGTCGATGGCGTCCTGGTAGATGGTCGGGCAGCTCGACGGTGCACCGCTGCCCAGGCTCATGTTGATGACTTCCGCCGGGTTCGGGTTGGCCGGCAGGCCCGGCACGGTACCACCGGCCGCCCAGATGATGCCGTCGGAGATGTCGCTGCCGAAGCCACCGCAGGAACCGAGCACGCGCACCGGCATCACCTTGGCCTTGAACGCCAGGCCGGCCAGGTTGACGCCGTTGTTGGTCTCCTGCGCGACGGTGCCGGCGACATGGCTGCCGTGCCAGGAACTGACGTCGGCCGCATGCGGGTCGTTGGTCGCCCAGCCGGTGCAGTAGTTCTGCTCGACCCAGTCGCCGATGTCCCAGCCGCCGGCGACGCGGTCATCGCTGTCGCGGCGCGAGACGCGCTTGTCGCTGATCATGTCGTAGCCGGGAATCACGTTGTTCTGCAGGTCCGGGTTGCCCTGCGCGATGCCGGTGTCGATCACCGCCACCACCACGCCCTCGCCCTGCGAGATGTCCCAGGCCTGGGTGGCATTCACGCCGCTCTGCGCGTTGTAGAAGTTCCACTGCGCCGAGGTCTGCGGGTCGTTGGGCGCGAAGTTCGGGCTCACCTGGGTTGCCAGGCGCTGGTACATCCGGTCGATTTCCACCCGCTCCACCGCGGGATTGGCCTTCAGCTCGCGGATGAAGTTGGCCGCTTCCTGGCCGTCCAGCTCACGCGAGGCCTTCACCACCGCCCAGCCCGGGCTGCCCATGCGGCGCAGCAGCGCGGCACTGGCGGCCGGACGTGCGGCCGACTTGGCCGAAGCGGCGGTCGCCCGGCTCAGCCCGGCGCGCGAGGCCGCGGCATTGATGCCCCGGTTGGCCACGCCTGAATCACGCAGCTCGCTGCTGCCGGCACGGTACTTGACGATGAAGCGGTATCCGCCTTCACCGGCGGCCGGCCCACTGTTGAGCGGGCGTGTCGGCAGGCTGCCGGTGTTGGCCGCCAGTGCGGCCGGCACGCCCATCGAAACCATCAACACGACACCGGCAACTGCCACTCCAAGCTTGGTCTTCTTCATGTTCGATCTCTCGTCTGCTGGAACAGGGATGGAACTCCATTGCTGCATTGCCTTGCCTTCCCGACCCTCGCTCCACCGGCTGCGGGGGCAGCCGGCGGCGGGGCCGCGAACCTTGCTGCAGGCGCCCGCCGGCGATGGCGGGCGCCGCTGTCACCGACGTGCTTACCAGCCGAAGCCGGCGCCCACGCCCACCGAGCTGTCATCGCTGCTGAAGGCACCGCCCAGGGTGACCGTGGCGCGATCGCTGATCGCACGCTGGTAGCCGATGGACAGGGCCGATTCACCGCTCTGGAAGCCCACGCCCACGCCCACGCGGTTCGGCGTGCGTACGCCCGCCGCGCTGGTGGCCATGTTCAACATCGCCGCGTTCATCGCGCCCTGGCGATCAATGCGGCGATCGATATGCCGCAGGCGGTTGTCCATGTCGTTGCGCAGTCCGGTGAAGCTGTCGGTGAGGCTGCCGAACTTGGTGTCGGTATAGCTGTTGGCCGAGGCGACGCCCTGGTCCAGCTGTCCCTTGTTGACCGCGTCGGTGGCCTGGGTGCCGGCAGCGACATTGGTGATCTGCCGCTCCTGCCCGGCACTGCCCACCGACACGGTGTTGGCACGATCGGCCACCGAGCCCTGACCCAACGCCACGGCTCCCTGCGCGGTGACGCTCGCGCCCTGGCCCACCGCGGTCCCGGAGGCGGCACTCACGCTGGCGCTTTCACCCACCGCAACGGCATTGGTGGCCGCCGCGGTGATGTGGGTGTTGGCCCCCACCGCGGTGCTGCCGTCGGCGTCAACGCGGGCGTTGCTGCCCAGCGCGGTGTCGTTCGGGCCATGCGCGTAGCTGCTGTTGCCCACCGCGGTGCCGGCGGTGTTGTTGGCCTTGGCCTGGTCGCCCAGTGCGACGCCGCCGGTACTGGCGGTGGTGTCGACGCTGGCGGTACGGGGACCATTGCCATTGCCATTGCCATTGCCATTGCCATTACCGTTGCCGTTGCCGTTGCCGTTGCCATTACCGTTGCCGTTGCCGTTGCCATTTCCATGGCCGTTCCCGTTCCCGTTGCCGTTGCCATTTCCATGGCCGTTCCCGTTGCCATTCCCTGCCAGGCGGCCGTTGATCGAGGTGACCTGGTTGTCCAGTGCCGTCAACGCCGCACCGACGTTGTTGTAGCTGCTGCCCTGGATCACGTAGGTCGGCGCGACGAACACGCCCTGCATGCCGATGCCGGCACCACCGCCGAGGAAGCTGGCCATGTTGCCCAGCGATTGGAACAGCTGGCCCCCGTTGACCGCCTGCATGCTGCCGGCGGCGATGTTGCCGGCGGCCACGTTGTCCAGCGTGGTTCCCTTCACGCCGGCCAGGGTCATCGTGTCGCGGCTGCTGTCATCGTAGGTCACGGCGTTGGCGGTGACGTTCTCCACCGTGCCGATGCGGCCATCGATGTCGTCCACGCGCGTCTCCACCGCACCGACCCGCTGGTTGGTGACGTACAACTGGCCACCGGTCACCGCATCGGTGCTGTTCTGGGCGACGCGGCCGTTGGCGACGTTGACGATGCGGCGCGTGGCCGGGCCGTCAGTGCCATTGCCACCACCCACCGAGACCACGTTTGCCTCGGTCGCACGCGAACCGGCACCCAGCGCAACCGAGTTGGCGCCGGACACCCCGGCACCGGCGCCGATGGCGACGCTGTTGACCCCGTTGCTGGCGAACGCGCCATAGCCGATCGCCACGCCGTTGGTCGCGGTGATCGAGGTCTGCCGGCCCAGCGCGGTGCTGTTGGTGCCACGCGCCGATGCATCCGCGCCGACCGCCGTTGCACCGGTGGCGTTGGCGGTGCTGGCCGTGCCCAACGCCGTGGAACGGTTGGCGCTGGCGTTGGCACCCGAACCGGCGGCCAGTGCGTCCGTGCCGCCCGCGCTCGCCGCCGCACTGCCTGTGGCCTGGAAGTACTTGCTGGTCTGGCCGGCGCTGGTTGCCACCGCATCCAGCTGCGACTTGTTCACCGCATCGGTGGCCTCGGTACCGGCGGCCACGTTGGTGATCTGGCGTTCGTTGCCGGCACTGCCCACCGACACCGTACCGGCGCGGTCGGCGACCGAGCCGGCACCCAGGGCCACCGAACCGGTGCCACTGGCCTCCGCCCCCATGCCCAGCGCGGTGCTCTGCTGGCCCACCGCCCAGGCATTGGCGCCCACCGCGGTGGCGTCATCGCCGAAGGCCCAGCTGGCGCTGCCGATCGCCACCGCATTGGTCGAACCAATGCCGAACAGGCCGAAGCCGGTCTCGGCACCATCACCGATCGCCAGGCTGCCTTCGCCCAGTGCCGAGGCATTGCGGCCCACGGCCACGTTGCCGTCCTCGTAGGCCGCCGCATTGAAGCCCACTGCGGTCGTGCCCGCGCCTTCGGCATAGCTCTGCGAACCGGTCGCGGTGCTGTAGTCGCCCAGGGCGTTGGCAACCGCGCCATTGGCGGTGGACTGGTCGCCACGTGCCAACGCGCCCACGCCGCTCGCCGTGGCGGCGAAGCCTTCGGCATTGGCGCTGGCACCCAGCGCGGTGCCACCGACGCCGGCGCTGGTCGCACCGGTATCCACCGGCACGCCACCGACGTTGATCAGCGCAT
>NZ_JBIXJV010000008.1:0-12952 GCF_052871705.1 Stenotrophomonas sp. LARHCG68
ACGCCCAGCAGGCTGCGGCGGATGCAACGGCAAAGGCCAACGCAGCCCGCGATGAGGCTATCGCCCGGGTGGACGCACTGGCCGGCGAGGTCGGGGAAATCGTCAATGCCCCCGAGTGGTCCGAAACGGAGGACTACATTGCCGGCTGGCTCGTGCGAGAGGGTGGGAATCTCTACCGCGCGAACGTTGCGAACACGAACGTCAGGCCGAGCACGAATCCGGCCACGTGGGAGTACATCGGCCAGTTCGCGTCGGTGGCAGAGGCCGCTGCGGCTGCGTTGCAGCTTGCCACCACCACCGCATCCGAACTGGAAGCCGAAGCGTTGCGCATCGACTCGCTGCAGGCACGCATGCCGGCAGGGACGGGCGTGCTTGAAACCAAGGCGCGTGTTGACCAGGTGGATCAAGCCAGCGTTGATCGCGATGGCGCGCTTGGCTTGCGGGTGGGCAACGTTGAAGCCACCATCCCCGATCTTGCGACGAAGGCGAGTGTCACGGCTGTTGAGCAGGCCAGTGTCACGCGCGATAACGCGATGGCGGACAGCCTTACGTCCGTTCGGAGTGCCATCGGCGACATCGCGACGATCCAAAACCCGTCCTTCGAAACCATCACGGGGAACATCGGCTGGGGTACTGTCGAGACGAGCCCAAGCAACAACCAGCTGCCGCCGTCGTCCGCGTTCTTTGACGGTTCTGCAGCAAATGGCCGCTACTCCATGCGGTTCAATGGTGACGCGGCGAACCCGAATCGAACGTTGTTCAACGCGCAAGTTTTCGAGATCCGCAACTCGAAGCGCGTGTATCTCTCGCTCGACTCGCAGACCGCCGGCACCGCTCCAGCGGCTGGTACGCAGATCCGTATTGGTGTCCGCTTCTATGACACCACGGGAACGGCCCTGCCGAACCAGTGGCTGCCATGGATCACGACAACGACGGGTGGCTGGGTGTGGGGTAGTCGCATCATGTCGGGCTGGGTGAATGTGCCGGCTGGAGCTGCAACCGGCAAGGCGATGATCTACATCGGGAATCACACTGCCGTCGGAAGTGGCATCTTGGTCGATAACGCCGTGTGCGAGGTCGAATCGGCACAGGGCGTTATCACGGCCGCTGCAATCTCGGGCCTGACCACCGACGTTAGCAACATTGATGGGCGGGTGACGACTCAGGCACAGCAGATTGGCCAAGTGAAGGTGACGGCTGACGGTGCAAGTGCGGCCATCACGAACCTTTCGGAAGTGAGCATTGCGTCAAACGCAATCGTCACGCTGGATGGCGGGTTCGAAACCGATAAGGCTTGGGGCTTTAGCACCGGTGTCGTGGACACCTACAGCTATGGCATGCCGCTGTATTCAGACCTCAGCACCGCCAATGCCCGTTCCGGTCGGTGCCTGCGCATGCTTATTGGGTTCAGCAACCTTGTCTATAACCAGCGGCATATCCGCGTAAGCCAAGGCCAAAAGTTCAGGTGCACGTTCTGGGTTCGTGCCCAAGGCTCCGTTGCAACGGCTGGCTATGTTCGTATCTCGGCGAGCGCATGGAATAACAACCGCGAGTACACCACGCACTACGATACCGACGCCTATGTTGCGCTTCCGGGGCTGGACTACAACTATCGAAAGGTCACCGGTGTGTGGGAAGTCCCGGCGGGCGTGTCATTCCTGCAGTTCTGCGTCCGATGCAGCAATACCGGCAATCCGAACACGTACGTCCTGGTGGACGACGTGCAAATCGAACTGCTGAGCGAGGAGCAGAATGTTATCCGCGCGAGGAACACGGTAACGACTGATGTCAATGGGAACATCAGCGGAACCATCAACGAGAACGATGGGCAGCGCAGCAGCTATAGCATTCTTGCGAGCGTGTTTCGAGTCTTCACCGGTGCTGCGGCAAGTGGCATGGAATGGCAGGCCAACTACATCCGCATTTACGGCAACGGGTATCAGCTCGTGATGGGCACTGGCTTCGGCTCGCAAGGGAACCTTGTCCAGTGGTTCGGGGCCAATGTGGGCGCGGCCAACTGCACCACGGCGAACTGCATTGAATGCAAGACCACCGCAGGTCAGACCTTCATCCGTGGTTCCAACGCACAGGGCTCGATGGAGATCATGAACACCCTGGTCACTATCCGGGACAACAACAACGTCAAGCGGGTGGAGTTTGGTCTGCTTGTTGACTGATGGGAGGCGTAGATGCCGGCGGGACTTAGGACGCGGAGCGCTGCGAACGTCGTTGAGCTGACACTGACGAGCCGGGCAACGCGCTTGCTTGGGTACATGGAGCCGGCTTCGGCCGGCTCGGTTGTCGTTCCAGAGCTGGCCGAGGGCACGCCATTCGTGTTCCCTGTGCTGGATCAGAACGGGATCATGTACCCCAGCAACTTCATGCTGCCTACGGTGAGCGGCACAACACTGAGCTGGTCGGGTCCCGGCCGCTTCTACTACGGGACATTCTGATGCGCGCGGGCTTTCAAATCAGGAACGATGACCTGAAGTTGATCATCGATGAGCGTTTTTTCAACTATGCGTTCGTGTCTAAGCACACGGTGAAGTTCAACGCGGGCAACACCGGACCGGTGACCGGCGGCTATGGCAACCAAGCGTTGCTGTCGCTGCCGGGACTGGGCCGCCCCATCGTCGCAGCGCGCAGCAGCAAGCCGTGGACGGTCATGCGCGCCCGGCCAGTGTCGGGCGGCTGGGAGTTCGGTTGGATCTCGGCGCACGGCGCGGGAGCCGTGCCAACTGACGAGATCGAGGTGTTCGTGTTCGACCGCCCGAAGGTGCTTGGCGGGGGCGGTGCAGGCATTCGCCTGTTCGATGCTCAGGAAAAGCCGGTGTTCGATTCGCGGCAGCGGTACATGCGGGTCGTCAACTCCACAGTGCTGACCGGCACATCGGCGTCGGGTTCGGTTGTGCTGCCGGCCGGGCAGTACGCCCAGATCGTGCCCATCCCGGCCTATCGATGGATGGGCAACCAGGCCACCCCGTCATCCAACTGGATGTGGGCGTGCTCCGCGAGCCTGATCACTTCCTCGGCCACGGGATGCACCGTCGCATCCCAGAACACGGGGGAGGGCTCCTACGCGCCCTGGGCCGCGCCGGCTCCAGTGGCATCCAGCAACCAGATGCAAATCATCACTGTTGACGTTTCGGGGTATTGAGCATGAGCGAGCAGGTAATGCGGGTGACGGAAGGCGGCGACGTGGAGCGTGTCTACGACGAAGCGAACCGGGATGTGCTGGTGTGCCGGCGGGCGGAAATCTTCTTCACGCCGAACGATGATGGGACGCCGAGCACCGCAGGCAAGGTGATCTGGCATACCCAGTGGTGGAGCTACATCGGCTCCTTCAAGCGCGGCGAGGCATTGGGTCCGCAGCTGGAGAACAGCATCGATGAGGTGCTGGGGAACAGCTACGACGTGGGCCTGCCCGAGCCGCTGCCCGCTTCGGTGATAGTTGCCGGGATCAAGGCTGCTTATGTCCAACGTGCTGCTGCCCATTTTGGGGTTGCAATTCGCAGCACCCACAATGGGGGTAATGGAGGGTAAAGGCGGAACTTTCTTGTTCATGTGGCGAGGCTTTAGAGCGCCACAGCACGATGCGTGAGGCTACACGAAGCAGGTATCCATGCTGATGTTGGCGGGTGCTGTGCTGCCGGTGGCGTGCGTGTCCCACTTCAATCGACATTGCGTGTTTCGCTGAGAACGTCGGTGCCGAGTTGTTCTTGCTCATTGTGCGACAAACTGTCACTGTAGGACGGGAGAGGCGTGTGCTACGTTTCAGGCGTAGTTCTTGCGGCTGCTGCGAGATGCTGAAGTTGATGTGTGTTCAGCTTCAGCGTGAGGCGCTCAGCCGCACGCCGGCCGCCTTGGGTCTTGTCCACCTCAAGGCGCGAGACGCCCGACAGGCTCGTCGTGAACCGGCACCTGAATCACTTCTTCCGTAGATTAGAGAGCTGTGCATATGCGGATACTTCTCTTGGAGAGTCCTCGATTTGCCGCGACTGTCGCACTGGCTTTGCGATCAATGGGCATCGTGATCGTGCCAGGGTTGGGCGGGAGCGCTGGTGCATTCGAGGAACGAGTGGCTTCCCTGCTGGATCTTGATCAGCGCAAGCGTCTTCTATCCTTTGCCTTCTTCATCGATGCGACCGCTGAATGGGTCGACTACTATATCTACACGTCAAGCGATGGCGGGGGGAGTCTATTCGAGCAGGAGCGAGTTAAGTTGGCTGTGGAGCAATGGGTTGAAGCAGGTCGCCCCAACTCATTCACGGCAGACGTGTAGGCATGATTCGGGATGGCCTTCTAGTCTGGCGGCCCTAGCTTTGGATCGATCACTTCTACTTCATTCGAAAGTGGAGTTCCCAGCTTTTACTGACCACCTGATCGGCAGTGAGAGTGTGTGGGATTGATCTATTTTCGTCTATACTGAAATGAGATGGCTCACCGGCCATCAACACGCCCCGTGGCAGGGGAGTGGCCTCTGCACTGCGAGCCCAAACTCCGGTGCTGCGCCGGCCGCCGTGTCCCCAGACATGGCGCGTGACGCCCCGCAAGGCTCGTCGTGATCCGGCCATCTCCGATCCATACAATGGCGGCCGCATGAAGATCCCCGTATTCCGCACCCCCAGATCGATGTCCATGGTTGCCGTGGACCTGATGCTGCACGGCATCGTGGTCGCGGACGCCATGCGCCCCCACAACCGCCTGCTGGCCGGCGAGCTGCGGGAGGAGTTGGGCATCAAGCCCGATGACACCGACGACGACCGGGATTTCCTGCTGCACCTGTCCTGCGAGGTGGACCCGGCCGGCGAGTACGGATGGGTCGATTACTACGTCTACAGCGGCACGTTCCCCATGGACCCGATGCGAGCGAAGGAGCTGGTGTGCGCCGCGGTGCGCCAGTGGGGCACGGTCGGGAAGCCGGACTATTTCGTCGCCAAGCTGAACCCCTGACTTCGAACGCGAGGCGTACGAAGCGGGTCGCAGCCCATGCGATTGACGCCTGCCAAGCTGCAGGCCATGGACACATCGACCAAGAAGCAGGTGTGGCATCCCAGCAAAGCCGCCTGGGCAAGGGCTCGGGCGGCTGAGCTGGACGGGCAGGCCCGGCAGCTGGAGCAGTCCAGCGCCGGCAACTGGCGGCAGCGAGCCCGGTCCAGAGCTGCGGCGAGCCGGCTACGACTTCGGGCCGGGGACTACCTGGTCAAGGCGGTGCGCTACGAGGAGGCGGGCGAGTAGGGGCTTCTCCACCAATGGTGGAAAAGCCGGAATCCCGGCTACCGTGGGGTGGTGATCCACCGCCCAGTTCTTTAGCCTTCGCTTAAATAGCAAGTGGCGCGTTTTAACTGGCAGGTGGCATCGCGTTTCCCGACCCCAAGTGCAATGGCGCATGGCGGGTGTCGAGCGCAGGCTCAGCCTTGCAGGTCATCCGAAAATCTGCAGGGCATGCAGGTACTGCAGGTGCTGGGCATGCCCGGCTGGGTCACCGGGCAATCCCGGGTGGCAGAGGCAGGTCGCCCGCCTGCATGTCTTCGCCGGTCTGCCAGGCCCCCGTCTGGCGGTCGATGCTCAGCAGCCGGCTGCCGCCGCGCTTGGCCATGAGGAGCACGGCAATGGTTCCCTTCCAGGAACGGGTGACCTCCGGCGTCACGCCGCGGTGGTAGATGACGATCTTGTCGAAGGTGTCAGCCACCAGCTGGCGAGCTTTCATCCGCGCGTCGTAGTCCAGGGCTTCGACGCCTTCGACCAGCTCAGCCCAGGCCTTGGCGACAGCAGGAGTTGGGGATGAAGCGGCCGTGGCCAGCTCATGCTCCAGTGCGTCCACCCGGGCCTGCTGCTCGGCCAGCTGAGTCTCCAACTCGCGCGCGCGGCGCATGAAGGCGGCCGGCGATTGGCCAGGCTCTGCGCTCAGCAGGGCGTCGGTGATCTTCTCCACCTTGGCGGAGGTGTCGGCGGCTGCCGCGCGGGCCGCTGACAGCTGGCCGGCTATCCCTTCCGCCCGGTCGCTTCCTTCCAGCAAGCGGGAGAGGTTCATTTGGTCGGCGCAGAACGCCATGACGGCGCGCTCGATCGGCACCACGCTGCAGCTACCCGCCACTGCACAGCCCGCGCCTTGCTGGTTGCTCACGCAGATCAGCCGGCGGTGCCCGTTCTGTGGCTTGCCGTCCGCCCGGCGGGCGCGGTTCATCAGGTTCTGCCCGACAAGGGCGGAGCCGCAGTAGCCGCAGTAGCTGATGCGCAGGCCGGTGATGAGGCTCGGAATTTCACCGGTGCCCTTGCGGCGTACCCGCTGGCCGGTGACGTGTTGGAGGCTGGCGAACTCCTCCGGCTCGATCAGGGCGGGGTAGTAGCCGGGCAGGCGGTACTCCTGGCCATCGACATTCAGGACCTTCTCGCCGATCAGTGCCCGGTTCCTGACGATCCGATAGAGCTGCTGGGAGGGGTTGCCGCCGTTGGTCAGCTGCAGGCCCAGCTCATCGAGCGTCCGCATGATCCTGACCGCGCCGTGGCCATCCTGAAACATAGCGATTGCCTTGCGGACCGCCTCGGCCCGTTCGGGGGCCAGAACGAAAGTGTCGCCCTCCAGGGCAACCCAGTGCGGGTCCTTGCCGTTCCGAACCAGCCCACGCCAAGTGCCGTCGATCCAGCCCTGGCACTGCCTGTGGATGGCCGCTCGCACGCGCTTCGACTTGGTGTCCGATTCCTCGTGCGCCCGGATCATCACCAGCAGGCTGTAGACCAGGTCCATGGGTTGGGCCTTCAGACCCTCCCGGTTGTACTCCCGTCCGTCGCTGGCCGTCACGACGGTGATGCCGGCGTTGATGATCTGGGCAAGCTGGGCCTGGGCCTGGATGGGCTCGGCGCGGCTCAGGCGGTCCAACCCCTCCACGATCAGGACGGAGCCGGCGGGTATGCGGCCGTCATCGATTGCCTGCAGGAACACCCCGAGAGCGCCCCGGGTGACGTGGCGCTGGTGGTAGGCCGACAGGCCCTCATCCTGCATGGATAGGGTGGAGTCGAGGGTCAACCCCCGCTCGGCGGCCCAGCGCCGCGCGTACTCCAGCTGTCTGTCGGCACTACTGCCGGCCGCCTGCTTGGGATCACTGAAGCGCAAGTAGCTGTAAACTCTCGCCTTTGTAGCCATAGAGCCAGGGTTTGCCGTGTCGGAGCGTAGAAGTATAGGGTTTGTTTCACTCGGGTGCCCGAAGGCCCTCGTCGACTCCGAGCGCATCCTCACCCAGTTGCGGGTGGAGGGCTACGACATCGTGCCGTCCTACGATTCGGCCGACGTGGTGGTGGTCAACACCTGCGGCTTCATCGATTCGGCCGTGGCCGAGTCGCTGGATGCCATCGGCGAGGCGATGAACGAGAATGGCAAGGTCATCGTCACCGGCTGCCTGGGCAAGAAGTCGGAGATGATCCGCGAGCATTACCCGGACGTGCTGTCGGTGTCCGGCCCGCAGGACTACACCAGCGTCATGGACGCCGTGCATGCGGCCCTGCCGCCCAAGCACAACCCGTTCGTGGACCTGGTGCCGGACTACGGCATCAAGCTGACCCCGCGTCATTACGCCTACCTGAAGATTTCCGAAGGCTGCAACCACCGTTGCAGCTTCTGCATCATCCCGTCGATGCGTGGCGACCTGGTGTCGCGCCCGGTCGATGAAGTGCTGCGCGAGGCCGAGCGTCTGGTGAAGGGCGGCGTGCGCGAGCTGCTGGTGGTGTCGCAGGACACCTCTGCCTACGGCGTGGACCGCAAGTACGCGCCGGGCACCTGGCGCGGCAAGGAATACGCCACCCGCATGAAGGCGCTGTGCGAAGGCCTGTCCGAACTCGATGCCTGGACCCGCCTGCATTACGTCTACCCATACCCGCACGTGGACGACGTGGTGCCGCTGATGGCCGAAGGGAAGATCCTTCCGTACCTGGACATCCCGTTCCAGCATGCCAGCCCGCGCATCCTCAAGCTGATGAAGCGCCCGGGCGCGGTCGACAAGACCCTGGAGCGGGTGCTGCGCTGGCGCGAGATCAGCCCGGACATCACCGTGCGTTCGACCTTCATTGTCGGCTTCCCGGGCGAGACCGACGCCGAGTTCGAACAGCTGCTGGAGTTCCTGGATGTCGCCCAGCTCGACCGCGTGGGTGCGTTTGCGTACTCGCCGGTGGACGGTGCCACCGCCAACGACCTGCCGGACCCGGTGCCGGAAGCGGTGAAGCAGGAGCGTCTGGCGCGCTTCATGGAGAAGCAGGCAGCCATCTCCGCCGCCAAGCTGGAAGCGAAGATCGGCAGCGTGCAGCAGTGCCTGGTCGATGTGATCGAAGACGGCATCGCGGTGGCCCGTTCCAAGGCCGATGCGCCGGAGATCGATGGCCTGGTGCATATCCAGAACGGCGAGGAAGCACGCCTGCGCGTGGGTGACTTCGTCAACGTGGAGATCACCGACAGCGACGAGCACGACCTGTTCGGTGATGCACTGGTCGAGCAGGCGGCCAAGCCGTTCGATCTCAAGGTGCTGTGACCGCAACGGTGAATGAAGTAGGCGCCGGCCAGGGGCGGCGTCGGTTCATTGCCCCGTTGCGCGGGCAGGTGGGTGCCGAGTGTTTCCGGCATCCCGTGTTCGACGGTTATGCCGACCAACGGGACTTGCTGACCGGCGCGGATTGGCCCGCCATCGATGCGCTCAATGCGCGGCTGGCGTCGCCGCATCACCGTTTCGTGGCACAGGACGCCGCACTGCTGGCCGACGGCCTGCACTACGAAACCCGCATTGCGCAGGGGCGCATCGCCACGCGCGAAGAGAACTGGCATGACCTGTTCAACGCGCTGGTGTGGATGCGCCATCCGGCGATCAAGCATGCGCTCAATGCGCGGCAGTGCCTGCATATCGCGCGGCTGGGGGCGAGCGAACGCAACCCTGCGCAGCAGGCCCTGACCCAGTTCGACGAATCCGGCGTGATCGTGCGCGTGCGCGATCCGGCGCTGCTGCTGGCGTGGGATCGGCACGACTGGCCGGCACTGTTCGCGCCAGCGGGCTGGCAACGGGGTGACATCGCCGTGGCCGCCGTGATCGGGCACGCGTTGATGGAACAGATGCTGGTACCGGGACGCTTGCTGGTCGGCAAGTGCGTGGTGGTGCACGGTGAAGCGGACGCCGCTGCCGTGGCGCGGGTCGCCGCGGCGATCACCGCCGGGCAGGTCTTGGCCGCTGCATCCGAATTGCGCCCGTTGCCGTTGGCCGGCATCCCCGGGTGGCATCCGCACCAGGATGCGGCATTCCTGGCGCAGGCGGACTACTTCCGCCCGCTGCGTGAGGGGCGTCGCTATCGGCCCGCGTTGGCCGAACCCGCGTAGGCGGGGATGCAATCCCCGCAACGGTCGCTACGTTGTTGCGTGTTGGCCGCTTTCTGCGATGGGGGTCTTGCCCGGGTCAGCCCTCGTAGCTGACATCGACCAGCACGAAGCGGGTGATGCCGCCGGGCAGCTCGACACTGAACTCATCGTCGATGCGCTTCTTCAGCAGGGCACGGGCCAGCGGTGAATCGATGCTGATCCAGCCGGTGGCCGCATCGGTCTCGTCGGGGCCGACGATGCGGTAGACATGGCTGTCGCCCGAATCGACGTTCTCCAACTCGACCGTGGCGCCGAAGAACACCGCTTCCGGGTCGCTGGGGCGGGTGTCCACCACGCGCAGGGCTTCCAGGCGCTTGCTCAGGTAGCGCACGCGCCGGTCGATTTCACCCAGCTGCTTCTTGCGGTAGGTGTACTCGGCGTTCTCCGAGCGGTCACCCTCGGCCGCCGCCGCAGCCAACGCCTTGACCACCTCCGGGCGGCGCTGGCGCCACAGTTCGTCCAGCTCGGCCTTCAGGCGCGCGTGGCCTTGGGGCGTGATCAGCGCGGTGCTTTTTTCTGCAGGTGGGCGCCAACGGCTCATTGCGGGAATGCATGCTTTGCGGGAGGACGCCATGGTAGCCGCGGGCGCTTGCGCGCGGCTATCGGATCGCTGAAGCTGCGCCGTCCAGACAAGGGAATGTCCGTCGATGTTGATCCTGCCGTTGCACAAGCCACTGAGCCTGGCCACGTTTCCCTGCGTGACGGCCTTGCTGGTGCTGGTCAATGTGTTGATCTACTTCGGTTGGCAGGTGCCGGACGAGGACAAGGTCCAGGCTGCACAGGCCTGGTACCTGGCCTCTGGCCTCGACGCCCGCGAGGTGCCGGCCTATCGCAAGCACCTGATCGAAACCGGGCAGGTCGAAGCGTTGCAGGCGTTCGAGGCGCTGCCCGCGCGTGACAAGTCGGTTTATCTGGCCGCCTCGACGCAAACTGACGTCGCATTCCATCAGGCCCTGCAGCACGGCGAACTGTTCGAGACGGAAGAAGAGCGCAACGAATGGGCACCGTTGCACCAGCAGTACCAGTCCCGGCTGGACCAGGTGTTCACCCTGCGCCATCTGCTGCGCAGTTCGGAATGGTCGCTGCCGCGGATGTTCTCCTCGGCCTTCCTGCATGGTGACGCGCTGCACCTGTTCGGCAACATGGTGTTGCTGGTGGCCTTGGGCCTGCTGCTGGAAGGGGCGATCGGCAGCTGGCGCTTTCTGGCCGTCTACCTGCTGGGCGCGCTGGGTTCCAGTGCGGTGAGTGTGCTGTGGCGTTGGGGCGAGGCCGGCGGCGGGCTGGGGGCATCGGGTGCGATCGCCGCGGTGATGGGGGCATTCTGCGTGGTGTGGGGGCTGCGCCCGGTGCGGTTCTTCTACTGGTTCGGGATCCTCTTCAACTACGTGCGCGCGCCGGCGATCTGGCTGCTGCCGGTCTGGCTGGGCTGGGAAGTGTTCAACCTTTTCACCAACCAGGGGGCGGGCATCGGTTTCGACGCACACGCCGGTGGCCTGGTCTGTGGCGCGTTACTGGGCGGCGTGCTGGTGCTCACCCACCAGACCCGCGAATCCTTCATGCGTGAGGACGAGGCCCCGGCAGCCCCCGACACGCGCTGGGAGCAGGCGCTGCTGCACATGGGGCGGATGGAGAATGCCGCCGCCGAACGGCTGCTCGCCGCGCTGGCCGCCGAGCAGCCGCACCGGCTGGACGTGGCGTTGGCGCGCTTGCGTGTCGCCGACAACGATGGCCGCGGTGCGGCCGCACAGGCGCGGCTGGGTGAGGCGATGATGCTGGAGGCGACGGACCCCGCCGAGCGCGCCGCGCAGCATGACCTGGTCAAAAAGCTGCAGGCCTCGCCGGGGATGCCGCCCGCGTCGACGTTGCGGGCAGTGCTGGCGCGTTGCTTCAAGCAGGCCTGGTTGGCGGAGGCCGAGGCCCTGTTGCTGAAGGCCTCCGGGCTGCCGGAGGGCGAGCAGGCCCAGTTGTGGTTGCGCCTGGCCCTGCGCCACGGTGAGCTGCACGCGCCGGAGGAGCAGCGCCGCCTGCTCGATGGCATCGCGCGGCGTTACCCCGGTTCGGAGCAGGCGGGGAAGGCGCGGTTCCTGCTCGAGAACAGCTGAGGCCCGTCGTGCCCCGGTCGCCATGCCGCAGGCGGGGATGAACTCCCCGCCACTGTCAGGGGCCGAACCGCGTCACGCCAGGTTCGGGCTCAGTGCCCGTTGCGCGGCTTCGAGCTTGCGGCGCTGTTCGGGGTCTTCGCAGCGGCCCAGGGCGTCTTCCAGCAGGGCGCGCGCTTCGTCATCGCGGCTGTAGCGTTCGGCCAGCAGCAGTGCGGCCTGCACCGCCCATTGCGGTGCCAGCGGCGCGCGCGGCCAGGCCTTGAGCATGGCCAGTTGGGCATCGAGCTGCAGCTGCAGTTGACCGCTCAGGCGGGCGCGCTCGGCCAGGGTGGTGGCCTGCTCCGGATCGGCCGGGGCGAAGTCCGGATCGGTTTCGAGCAGCTCGCGCAGCACCTGCATCGCCTGGCGTTCCTCCTTTTCGGCCAGCAGGCGGGTGATGTACTGGCGGCCGTGCTCGCGCAGGGCGTCGGAGACTCCCTTGCGGCGCAGCAGGCGATGGTAGAGCTCATGGACCGGCAAGCCGACCGCGCGGCTGCGGACGGCCGCGCGCAGTGCATCCATGGCGGCTTCGGGGTGGCCGTCGCGGACGAAGTGCTCGGCTTCGTCCAGCAGCGCCTGGTCAGGGGCATTGCGGGAGAGGGGCTGCGGCGCGCCTTCCGGCTCGAAACCGAGCACATCGTGGTACTGGTAGACCATGTAGCCCAGCAGGTGGAAGGTGGCGAACAACCCCCAGATGCTGAAGAAGGTCAGCACCAGGTCGCCGATGATCGGGGGCATGACGGCATGCAGCCACTTGCCGGCGGTCAGTGCGCTGGCCTGGATCACGAACAGCAGCAGGAACACCGCCAGGTAGGGCCAGCCGATACGCACGGCCAGGGTGATCGGCGTGGCCGGGTTCAGGGCGGCGCGCAGGCTGCCGTCCATGGCCAGCGAGATCACGCAGCCCGGCTGCAGGAACACCACCGCGGCCAGTGCGGCCAACCCGATGATGGGGCCCAGGAAGGCTGCCACCACGACCACGAAGATGCCCATCAGGATCATCATCGCCAGCAGGCGGATCACGGTGCCGTCGCTGGAGTACAGCGTGTTCTCCGGCGCGGCCAGACGCCCGTTGGCGGTCTCGCGCAGGATCTCGAAGGCGTAACGGTAGACGCCGACCCAGACCACGATGGCCAGGATCCAGCCGATGCCCGGCAGCAGGCCGAGCAGGGTGCACAGGGTCAGCGCGATCAGTGCATACAGCGCCGCGCCGCGCACCGGGTAGAACGTGATGGACGGCAGCCGCTGCCAGAACGGCTCGGGCGTGCTGCGTGACGAGTTGCGATGCGAACGATCTTCCATGAATCCCCCGTGGTGCTGCGCACATTCTGGGGGGCAGGGCCGGGGGGCGGCCACCGCCCGCCCCCCGCGCGACTCAACCCGTGGCGCCGAAAAAGCTGCCGAGGGTGGCGCGCCCGCG
>NZ_JBIXJV010000008.1:12962-165170 GCF_052871705.1 Stenotrophomonas sp. LARHCG68
GTGTGCGGCTCCCCCTCACCTCCCAACCCCCCCCGGGGGGCCGCCCCAATGGGGGGGGGGGGGGGGGGGGGGCGCCCCCCGCCCGCCCCCCGGCGCTACTCAACGCTTGCCGCCGAAGATGCTGCCGAGGATGCCGCGCACGATCTGGTTGCCGAGCTTGGTGCCGACGGTGCGGGTGGTCTGCTTGGCCATCGTCTCGATCATGCCCTGGCGGCGCTTGGTGCCGAAGATGGCGTCCTTGATGCTCTGGCCGAAACCGCCTTCCTGCTCCTCGTCCTGCTGGCGCGTGCGGGCCTTCGGTGCCTGCGCCTGCTCGGTCGCCTTCTCGGCACGCTTGGCCAGCAACTCGGCCGCCGACTCGCGGTTGACCGCCGTGTCGTAGCGGGTGCCGACCGGGCTGCCGGCGCGCACCTGGGCGCGCTCAGGCTCGGTGATCGCGCCCATCCGGCAGCGGGGCGGGGCGATCAGGGTCTTCTGCACCGGCGAGGGCACGCCCTTGTCCTGCAGCGTGGAGACCAGGGCTTCGCCGGTGCCCAACTGCGACAGCGTGGCGACCACGTCGAGCTTGGGGTTGGGGACGAAGGTCTCGGCCGCGGTCTTGACCGCCTTCTGGTCGCGCGGGGTGAAGGCGCGCAGGGCGTGCTGCACGCGGTTGCCGAGCTGGCCGAGGATGTTGGCCGGCACGTCATCCGGGAACTGCGAGCAGAAGTACACGCCCACGCCCTTGGAGCGGATCAGTCGCACCACCTGCTCGATGCGCTGCAACAGCGCCGGCGGCGCGTCGTCGAACAGCAGGTGCGCCTCGTCGAAGATGAACACCAGTTTGGGCTTGTCCAGGTCGCCCACTTCCGGCAGCTGCTCGAACAGCTCGGACAGCAGCCACAGCAGGAAGGTCGAGTACAGGCGCGGCTTGAGGATGAGCTGGGCGGCGGCGAGGATGCCGACCACCCCGCGGCCGTCATGGTTCACGCGCATGATGTCGGCCAGTTCCAGCGCCGGCTCGCCGAAGAAGGCTTCACCGCCGTCCTGCGACAGCCGCAGCAGCGAGCGCTGGATGGCGGCCACCGACTGCGCGCTGACCAGCCCGTACTCGGTGGAGATGTCCTTGCGCTCCTCGGCCACCAGGTTGAGCAGGGCGCGCAGGTCGTCCAGGTCGAGCAGCAGCAGGCCGCGGTCGTCGGCCAGCTTGAACACTATGTCCAGCACCCCGGACTGGGTGTCGTTGAGCTCCAGGATGCGCGCCAGCAGGGTGGGGCCCATCTCGCTGACGGTGGTACGGACCGGGTGGCCCTGCTGGCCGTACAGGTCCCAGAACACCGCCGGGCTGGCCGCCGGGGCGTAGCCGTCCACGCCGATCTCGGCGGCGCGTTGGGCCAGCTTCTCGCTGCCCTCCCCGGGGACGGCCAGGCCGGCCACGTCGCCCTTCACATCGGCCATGAACACCGGCACGCCCAGACGCGAGAAGCCCTCGGCCAGGGTCATCAGGGTCACCGTCTTGCCGGTGCCGGTCGCCCCTGCGATCAGGCCATGGCGGTTGCCAAAACGCGGGAGCAGGGTGACGGCGATGTCGTCGGTGACGCCTTTGCCGAGCAGGATCGGGTCCATGGAAGCACTCATAGATGAATGAAGGGGGATTCTAACGGCCGACTGTATCGGGACGGTGTCATTGTTGCCCCCGGGCAAGTCCGGCGGCTACCCTGCCTGACCTTTCGCGCGCAGTGTTGCTGATGTCCGTATCCCTGTTCTCTCTTCGTCCCTGGTCGCTGCTGGTCGCGGCTTCGTTGTTGACGGTGGTGCCGGCGGCGCATGCGCTGTCGGCCCGCGACAAGGCCAGGGTGGAGGCCATCGAGGCCCGCATGGCGGCGGCGGAGAAGCGCTACAGCGACGCGCTGGTGCTGGTGAACAACGCCGATCCCAAGGGCACCGCCGAGTCGGATGCGGCGCTGGAGGACATGGAGGACGTGATCACCGCCTGCATCGCGCAGAAGGGCTGTACGGTCAGCGGCCTGCTGACCACCTACAAGCGCCTGCTCAAGCAGAAGGTGGACGGTGCGGCGGCCGACGAGGAGGACGACGCCGGCATGCCGGTCGAGGCGGATCCGGACCATGTCGCGCCGCTGCGGGCCGATGTCCCGGAAGCGGCCCGTGCCGCGGCCCTGCTCAACGACCACCGCCATGCCTTCGACGACATGGTCGAGTACAACCCGGCGATCCAGGCCGGTATCCGCCGCTGGTTGACCGACATGCGCCCGGCGCTGCTGACCAGCTACGAGAACTACATGAACCTGCGCGGCGTGATGTGGCCGGAGTGGGAGAAGGGCGGTCTGCCGGAGGCGTTGCTGTTCGGCATCATGGCCAAGGAGTCCAATGGCCGCGTGCATGCGTCCTCGCGGGTGGGCGCCGCCGGCCTGATGCAGTTCATGCCGGCCACCGGCCGCCGCTTCGGGTTGGGCCCGGATGGCACCGGCTTTGACACGCGCTTTGACCCGCGCAGCGCCGCCGAGGCCAGCGCGGCCTACATGAACGAGCGCATGCGCGGACTCAACCGGAACATCGAATACGCGCTGGCCGCCTACAACGGCGGCGAGGGCCGGGCGGCCCGCATCTACCGCGACATGGGCGGGCAGAGCTTCTGGACGGACTCGGCGTACAACCAGTTTCCGGGCGAAACCAAGGACTACGTGCCAATGGTGATCGCTGCGGCCTGGATCTTCCTGCACCCGCAGCAGTACGGCGTGGAGTTCCCGAAGATCAACGGCCAGCCGGCGACGATCCGGCTGGCCCGTTCGACCACCATCTATGAGCTGACCATCTGCCTGGGCAGCACCGGCACGCGCGATGGCTACATGCGTGCGCTGCGCAACCTCAACCCGCGCTACGAGGCTGATGGCTGGATCCCGGCTGGCACCACGATCAACGCGACCACCCGCATTGCCGGCCTGTACAACCGCTACTGCGTGAGCGGCCCGCGCGCGGATCTGGCGCGCACCCTGATCACCGCCGACGTCAATGCGGCGATCAAGCGCCCGACCGCGACCAGTTTCACCGGCAGCGTGGCGGTGGGCGATGTGCAGGCCATGCAGGGCGGGCAGGTGCCGCCGCCAGTCGCCACGCCCGCCCCGGCGCCGCGTCCGGCCACTCCGGCACGCCGCCAGGCACGCAGCTACACGGTGGCGCGGGGGGACACGCTGGGCCGCATCGCCAGCCGCTTCCAGTGCGAGGTGCCGGCCCTGGCACGCGCCAATGGCCTGCGCGCGCCGGCCTATGCGATCAAGCCGGGGCAGCGGCTGAAGCTGGAAGGCTGCGACCGCTGAGGCGGTTCCTGCAATGAACAAGGGCGCCGCAGGGCGCCCTTTTTTGGGGTCGGGGAGGGGGAGGCTTCGTCTGGCCTACTTCAACGTCGCCAGCGCCTGGCCCAGCTGCACCGGGCTTTCGGCCCTCAACGACGGCTCGAAGTCGGCCACGCCCGGCGGCAGCAGTACGATCACCGTGGAGCCATAGTTGAAACGCGCCATCTCGGCGAAGCGTTCCAGGGTGATGCCCTTGCCGCGCCAGTCCTTGCGGGTGATGCGGTCGCCGTAGGCGGGGATCTCCTCGCCGCTCCATACCGTCTCCACGCCGCTGACCAGCAGCGCACCGACCATCACCTGCACCATCGGGCCGAAATCGGTGTCGAAATGGCAGACCAGGCGCTCATTGCGGGCGAACAGGCGCGGCACGTTGGCCACCGCGTCGGTGCCGACGCTGAACAGACGGCCCGGCACGTGCACGGTTTCGCGCAGGGTGCCGGTCCAGGGCATGTGCACGCGGTGGTAATCACGCGGGGACAGGTACACGGTGGCGAACAGGCCGTTGTTGAACGGGACGGCGTCGGCGGCATCGCCGAGCAGCTCGGCCGCGGTGAACGACTGCCCTTTGGCCTGGAAGATGCGGCCGTCCTGGATCGGGCCCAGCTGGCTGATGCGGCCATCGGCCGGCATGGTCAGGGTGCGCGGGTCGGTGGCGGCCGCACGTGCGCCCGGCTTCAGGGCGCGGGTGAAGAACGCATTGAAGCTGGGGTAGCTGCGTGGGTCCGGGTTGGCCGCCTCGGCCAGGTTGACGCTGAATTTTTCGGTCACCGTGTCGATCAGCCAGCGCGAGATCCGCGGGTTCTGCGAATAGGCCAGCGAGCGCGCCATCGAGGACAGCAGGCGATGGGGCAGGACGTAGGTGAGCGTTGTTACCAGACTCATGGGGCGGTGTTCTCGGTGAGCTTAGTCAGGTCGCTGGCAATGGCCTGCGGGTTGAACGGGGGGCGGATCAGGCCGGCCAGGCGGCCCTTCGGGTCCAGCACCGCGATGCTGGAGGAGTGGTCCATGCTGTAGTCGCTGGGGTTCTGCTCGAAATGCTTGCCCGGCACCTTCTGGAACACCATGCCCAGCGCGGTGGCGAAACGCTCCAGCGACGGGATGTCCGCGGTCGCGGCCAGGGTGTCCTTGTGGAAGGCATGGGCGTATTCGCCCAGCTTGGACGGGGTGTCGCGTTCCGGGTCCACCGACACCAGCACCACGCGCGGGCGCAGACTGTCGGGAATGGCCTGCCACTGCTTCTGGGCCTGGGCCAGCTCGGCCAGGGTGGTGGGACAGACGTCCGGGCAGGCGGTGAAGCCCAGGAACACCAGGCTCCAATGCCCATGCAGTTCGCCGGGGATCAGCCGGGTGCCGTCGGACTGGGCCAGGTCGAATTCCGGCAGGGTGCGCGGGGTGCCGTAGAAGATGATCGAGCGGGTGCCGTTGGTGCCCTTGCTGGACGGGCCGAACACCTTCTGTGCCAGTACCAGGCCGAGGCCGGCCGCCAGGGCGATGGCGAGGATGATGCCGATATTGCGGTTGAACATGGGCCGTTGCTTCCGTTCGGAGGTGGCCACTGCGGGAGTGGGCCACGGGCGGGACACGGGAGTGTAGGGGATTGCAGGCCTGTTCCCATGGGCCGGGAGGGCCCCGCCGGGCGGGTGCTGGCGGCCATTGCCGAAGTTTCGGCTGCAACTGGGCACTCAATATACCGGGCACGCGCCTATAATCGCAGACCTTTCAAGTATTTCCGTATTGCCATGACTGCCCAGGCGGCTGCCGAACTCCACACGATCATCGATCTGATCCGCTACGGCGCCAGCCGTTTCAATGCCGCAGGCCTGACCTTCGGCCACAGCTATGACAACGCCCTGGACGAGGCGACCCAGCTGGTGCTGCACAGTCTGCACCTGCCGCCGGACCTCGGCCCGGCCTACGGTGCGGCGCGGCTGCTGCCGGACGAGCGCGAGCGCGTGCTGGCGCTGTTCGAGCGCCGCATCAACGAGCGCCAGCCGGCGGCCTACCTGACCGGCGAAGCCTGGTTCGCGGGCCTGAGCTTCAAGAGCGATGCGCGTGCGCTGGTGCCGCGCTCGCCGATCGCCGAGCTGATCCTCAACGGCTTCGAGCCGTGGCTGGCCGGCCGTGATGTCACCCGCGCGCTGGACCTGTGCACCGGCTCGGGCTGCATCGCCATCGCCATGGGCCACTACTACCCGAACTGGCAGGTCGACGGCAGCGACGTCAACGACGCCGCGCTGTCGCTGGCGTTCGAGAACAAGGAGCGCCTGCTTGCGCACAACGTCGAACTGGTCAAGAGCGACCTGTTCAACGGCCTGCAGGGCCGGGTGTACGAGCTGATCGTCACCAACCCGCCGTACGTCACCAACGACGAGACCGATGCGCTGCCGCAGGAGTATTCGCACGAACCGGACCTGGCCCTGCGCGCCGGCGACGATGGCCTGGACCTGGTGCTGAAGATCCTGCGCGATGCGCCGGACCACCTCACCGAGGAAGGCCTGCTGATCTGCGAGGTGGGCGACTCCGAGCAGCACCTGATCAAGCTGCTGCCGGAAGTGTATTTCTCCTGGATCGAGTTCAAGGTCGGCCAGATGGGCATCTTCGCGGTGGAGGCGGCCGAGCTGCGCGCCCACCATGCGCGGATCGCCGAATTGGCGGCACAGCGCCCGTAAGGGCGCAGGCGGCGAGGGCCCGGGCCTTCGCCGTGTTTTCCCCGGTGCGGGATTGACGGCACAAGCGCAGGACAGAATCGGCAACGTGAATACCTTCGGACAACTCTTTCGTGTCACCACCTTCGGCGAATCGCATGGGCCGGCCATTGGCTGCGTGATCGACGGTTGTCCCCCGGGGCTGGAGATCGCGCCGGAGGAGTTCACCCACGACCTGCAGCGCCGCGCCACCGGCAAGAGCCGCCATACCTCCGCGCGCCGCGAGGCCGACGAGGTCGAGATCCTGTCCGGCGTCTACGAAGGCCGCACCACCGGCACGCCGATCGCACTGCTGATCCGCAACACCGACCAGCGCAGCAAGGACTACAGCAACATCGCCCAGCAGTTCCGCCCGGGCCATGCCGATTACAGCTACTGGCAGAAGTACGGCATCCGCGACCCGCGCGGTGGCGGCCGTTCCTCCGCGCGCGAGACCACCATGCGCGTGGCCGCCGGCGTGATCGCCAAGAAATGGCTGCAGCAGCGCCACGGGGTGACCGTGCGTGGCTACCTGTCGCAGCTGGGCGAGATCACCCCGGCCGGCTTCGACTGGAGCGTGGTCGAGGAAAACCCCTTCTTCTGGCCCGACGCCGCCCAGGTGCCGGCGCTGGAGGCGTACATGGATGCGCTGCGCAAGTCCGGTGATTCGGTCGGTGCGCGCGTGAACGTGGTCGCCGACGGCGTGCCGCCGGGCTGGGGCGAGCCGATCTACGGCAAGCTCGACGGTGACATCGCCGCCGCGTTGATGAGCATCAACGCGGTCAAGGGCGTGGAGATCGGCGACGGCTTTGCCAGTGCCGCGCAGAAGGGTACCGAACACCGTGACCTGATGAGCCCGGAGGGCTTCCAGTCCAACCATGCCGGCGGCATCCTCGGTGGCATTTCCACCGGGCAGCAGGTCGTCGCCTCGATGGTGCTCAAGCCCACCTCCAGCCTGCGTCTGCCCGGCGCCACGGTGGACACCGCCGGCAATGCGGTTGATGTGATCACCACCGGCCGCCACGACCCCTGCGTCGGCATCCGCGCCACCCCCATCGCCGAGGCGATGCTGGCGCTGGTGCTGGTTGACCAGGCATTGCGCCACCGCGCGCAATGCGGTGATGTCGGCCAGATGAGCCCGCGCATCCCGGGCAGTATCGATGGCTGAACCACGGCCCCGCGTCTGGGTATCGCAGCCGCTGTTCGACGACACCGTCGCGCAGTTGGCCGCGTACTGCGAGGTGGTCGCCACGCCGGAGGTCACCGCGCATGACAGTGCGTCGATCCGTGCCCGCCTGGCCGGTATGGACGGCGCGCTGATCACGCTCAACGAGCGCGTCGGTGCGGCCGAGATCGCCAACGCGCCGGACCTGAAGATCGTCGCCAACGTCGGTGTCGGCTACAACAACCTGGACATCGCGGCGTTGAGCGCGGCCGGCGTCATCGCCACCAACACGCCGGACGTGCTCACCGAAACCACCGCCGACCTGGGTTTCTCGCTGCTGATGGCGGCGGCCCGGCGCATCGTCGAGTCGGACCGCTGGCTGCGCGAGGGCAATTGGGGGCAATGGTCGTTCACCACCATGCTCGGCGCCGACCTGCATGGCAGCACGCTGGGCATCCTGGGCATGGGCCGCATCGGCCAGGCCATCGCCCGCCGCGGCCATCACGGTTTCGGCATGAAGGTGCTGTACCACAACCGTTCGCGGCTGCCGCAGGACGTGGAGCAGGCGGTCGGGGCGAACTACGTCGGTTTCGACGAGCTGCTGGCGCAGGCCGATCACCTGGTGCTGGTGCTGCCGTACACCGCGCAGAACCACCACCTGATCAACGCCGCTGCCCTGGCGAAGATGAAGCCCAGTGCCACGCTGGTGAACATCGCCCGTGGTGGCATCGTCGATGAGCTGGCGCTGGCCGACGCGCTGGCCAGCGGCCGGCTCGCCTCGGCCGGCCTGGACGTCTACGAGAACGAACCCAACGTGCGTCCGGAGCTGCTGGCGCTGCGCAACATCGTGCTGACCCCGCATATCGGCAGCGCCTCGCTGGCCACGCGCCGGGCGATGGTGCAGGTGGCCGTGGACAACCTGCTGGCCGGGCTGGGTCTTGGCCCGGCGGCCGGGCAGCCGGCCAATGCCATCAATGGTGAGCTGCTGGCTGGCGGCAACGCCCGCATCATCGACACCAAAAAACGATAGGGAGCCTCCGAGGCTGTCTGCCGGAGGTTCCCCGAACCTGGCTCGACGTGTGTCCCCCCATCCTTTTTTCGAGTGCACCTCATGAGCAATGAAGCCCGTCGTTTCCACGTAGCCGTTGTTGGCGCCACCGGCGCCGTCGGCCAGACCATGTTGTCGATCCTGGCCGAGCGCAATTTCCCGATCAGCACGCTGAGCCTGCTCGCCTCCGAGCGTTCGGCCGGCCAGCAGGTCGATTTCGAAGGCCAGAAGATCACCATCCAGGACCTGGCCACGTTTGACCCGACCGGCGTGGAGATCGCGCTGTTCTCGGCAGGTGGCGGCATTTCAAAGGAATATGCGCCGAAGTTCGCCGCCGCCGGCGCGGTCGTCATCGACAACTCGTCCTCGTTCCGCTACGACGACGACGTGCCGCTGGTGGTCTCCGAGGTGAACCCGGAAGCGGCGAAGAACCGCCCGCGCGGCATCATCGCCAACCCGAACTGCTCGACCATGCAGCTGATGCCGGTGCTGGCGCCGATCCATCGCGAATACGGCATCGAGCGCATCAACGTGGCCACCTACCAGTCCGTCTCCGGTGCCGGCCAGACCGGCATGGAGGAACTGGGCAAGCAGACCGCGCAGCTGCTGGGCTTCCAGGAGATCGAGCCGACCAAGTTCCCGGTGCAGATCGCCTTCAACCTGATCCCGCACATCGACGAGTTCCTGGACAACGGCTTCACCAAGGAGGAAATGAAGCTGGTCTGGGAGACCCGCAAGATCCTCGGCGACGACAGCATCCAGGTGAACCCGACCGCCGTCCGTGTGCCGGTGTTCTATGGCCACTCCGAGGCGGTCAACATCGAGACCAAGAAGAAGATCAGCACCGAGCAGGCCCGCGCGCTGCTGGCCAGCGCCCCGGGCGTGAAGGTCGTCGACGAGCGCAAGGCCGGCGGCTACCCGACCCCGGTCACCCATGCCTCCGGCACCGACCCGGTCTACGTCGGGCGTATCCGCGAAGATCTCTCGCACCCGCGTGGCCTGAACATGTGGGTGGTGGCCGACAACATCCGCAAGGGCGCCGCGCTCAACGCGGTGCAGGTGGCCGAGCTGGTCGCCAACGGCGGCTGAGCCCCTCCCAAAGCGCCGGCCCAAGGGCCGGCGTTTCCACTCCCGTGCACGGCTGCGGTATTCGAAAGGCGGGGCAGCCGTTATATTTGCCGCCATGAAACTTTGGGGCAGGGGCGTGATGCGCTCATTACAAGGCGTGCTGGTTCTCATCCTGGCGCTGTTCAGCAGTGCCGCGATGGCCTTGGGACTGGGCAACATCCGCGTGCTTTCCAAGCCGGGCCAGCCGTTGGTGGCCGAGATCCCGATCATTTCCAGTGATCCGGGCGAGATCGAGAACGCGCATGTCGGGCTGGCGTCGCCGGCCACGTTCGAGCGCGTGGGCTTGCCGCCGCCACAGGGGCTGGTCAACGAGCTGCAGTTCACCTTCGCGCAGGACCGTGAAGGCCGTTCGGTCATTCGTGTGACCAGCGCCACACCGGTGGACGCGCCGTCGGTGGGCTTCCTGATCGAAGTGGATTGGGGGCAGGGCCGCCTGGTCCGTGAGTATTCGGCCCTGGTCGCCGCGCCGGAAACAGCCACCGCGCTCGCCGAGCCGGTGATCGAGGCCCCGGCCGCCGCGCCGTCCAACCTGATTGCGCGTGAGCCCGAACCGCTGCCGGAAGCCCCAGCCCCCGTGCCGGCGCCTGTCGCGTCGCCGGCCCCGACACCCGCTCCCGTGCTTGCACCCGCACCGGTCGCGGCGCGTCCAGCGGCGCCCGCTCCGGCGATGCCGGTGCAGGGCGGGCTGGCACCGGTGCGCCGTGGCCAGACCCTGTCGCAGATCGCCGGCGAGCTGTCGCGGCAGAACGGCGTGTCGATGAACCAGACCATGGTGGCGCTGCTGCGTGCCAACCCGGAGGCCTTCATCCGCGGCAACATCAACCTGCTCAAGCAGGGCGCGGTGCTGCGCACCCCGGCGCAGGAGGAACTGGCGCGGGTCGATGCCGCCCAGGCGCGGGCCATCGTCCAGGAACAGACCGCGCAATGGCGGCAGGCGCGTGCGGCGATCCCGCAGCCGGCCATCGCCGATGCGACGGCACCGGCGGCATCGCCGTCCGCCAATCCGTCCGCCGCCGCGGCCAGCAATGGCGCACGCTTGGAAATCGCGCCGGCCGTGGCCGGTGGGCAACAGACAGCAGGAATGACGACCGGGCTCGATGCCGGTGGTGAGGGTGACATGTTGGCAAATGAACAGTTGCGTCAGGCCAAGGAAGACCTTGCCACCCGCGATGCGGAATTGCAGGAACTGCGTGAGCGCGTCGGTGAGCTGGAAAAGCTCAAGGCACAGCAGCAGTCGCTGATCGCGATGAAGGACTCGGACCTGGCCGCTGCCCAGCAGCGCCTGGCCGAGGCCTCCAAGCGTGAGGGCGGCAGCTCGCCGATGTGGCTGTGGTTGGGCCTGGCGCTGGTGGTGGTCGCCGGCCTTGGTTGGTGGCTGGCCCGTCGCCGCAAGCCCTCGCCGCTGCCGGCGGCCCCGCGCGGCGGGTTCGACGTCGATGCATTGGCGGCCACGCTGCCGGTGGCGGGCGCCGCAACCGCGGCCGGCGAGCCAGCCGAGGCGGACCCGTTGGATGATGAGGATGTGGCCGAGGTGTCCTTCGAGGAAGCGGGGCGGGACGACGTTGCCGAGGCCCCGGCTGTTGTCCAAGCCCCCCAGGTCGCCGAGCCCTCGCCGTATGACGAACCGATGCCGGCCTGGTTGAAGCCGACCGCGCCGGTGGTCGCGCCCGCGGAGGTCGTGCCGGAGCCGCGCAACGAGCCCAAGCCGGTGCTGCTGTTCGAGGCGTCGCGCCAGTTCGACCGGCCGGCGCTCGAGACGCCGGCGGCCCCCGAACCCAGCGCCCGTGACGAGGCTGGCTGGCTGGCCGGCGACATGGCCGCGGTGGCGCCGCTCAATCCCGCGCCGGCTGGCCGCGAGCGGCTGGAACTGGCGATCGCCTACCTGGACCTGGGTGATGCCGAGACCGCGCGCACCCTGCTCAACGAAGTGGCGGTCGGCACCGACCCCAAGGCGCGCGCCGAAGCGCTTGAACTGCTGAACCGACTGGGCTGAGGACACCGCCATGAAACGTGAGCAACGCATCGACTACGTCGAGTTCGCCTCGCGCGACCCGGCCGCCAGCCGCCGTTTCTTCGAACAGGTGTTCGGCTGGACGTTCGAGGATTACGGCCCGGACTACACCGCCTTCGATGACGGCGGCTTGCAGGGCGGCTTCTTCCGCGGCGCGCCGTCGACCAGTGAGGCGGGGTCGGCCCTGGTGGTGCTGTATGCCGAGCGCTTGGCGCCGCTGCAGGCCACGGTGGAAGCGCACGGCGGCAAGGTGGTCAAGCCGGTGTTTACCTTCCCGGGCGGGCGCCGTTTCCAGTTCATCGAGCCGGGCGGCAACGAACTGGCCATCTGGTCCGAGCGCGACAGCGACTGATCCATCGCGCCCGGCCGCGGCGACTGCAATCAAGAGGTTCAAACATGCGATACGCGCTGGGCGTGGAATACGACGGCAGCGAGTTCAAGGGCTGGCAGCAGCTCGGCGAGAGTGGCTGCGCCAGCGTGCAGGCCACCTTGCAGGACGCGTTGTCCTCGGTGGCCGATGCGCCGATCAGCGTGGTCTGTGCTGGCCGTACCGATGCCGGCGTGCACGGTGAATGCCAGGTGGTGCACTTCGATACCGAAGTCAGCCGTGCCCCGCGCGGCTGGGTGCTGGGCACGACCACGCGGCTGCCGCCCTCGGTCTGCGTGCGCTGGTGCGTGCCGGTGGTGGATGCGTTCCATGCCCGCTTCTCGGCCAGGGCGCGTCGCTACCGCTACCGCATCCTCAACCGCCAGGTGCGGCCGGCGCTGTACCGCCAGACCCTGAGCTGGGAGCGCCGCGCGCTGGATGCCGATGCCATGCACCGCGCCGGCCAGGCGCTGCTGGGCGAGAACGACTTCAGCGCGTTCCGCAGCGCCCAGTGCGAGGCCCTGCATGCGCGGCGCGAACTGCAGGCCATCTCGGTGCGGCGCCTGGGCGAGGTGGTCGAGGTGGAAGTGCAGGCCAATGCGTTCCTGCACCACATGGTGCGCAACATCGTCGGCTCGCTGCTGATGGTGGGGGCCGGCGAGAAGCCGGAGGGCTGGATCGGCGAGGTGCTGGCGCGGCGTGACCGCAACCAGGCCGGGCCGACCGCGCCTGCGCAGGGCTTGGTGTTCGTCGGGCCGTTGTATCCTGAACACTGGCATCTGCCGGCAGAGGTGACGCTGTGAGCCGTACCTTGTTCCGTACCCGCATCAAGTTCTGCGGCATGACCCGGGCCGGCGACATCCGCCTGGCCAGCGAATTGGGCGTGGACGCGATCGGCTTCATCTTTGCCCGGTCCAGCGCGCGCCGCGTGGCACCTTCAGAGGCGCGGGCGATGCGCCAGGCCATCGCGCCGATGGTGGACGTGGTCGCCTTGTTCCAGAACAACAACCGCGAGGAAGTGCGTGAGGTGCTGCGCGCGGTGCGGCCCACCCTGCTGCAGTTCCATGGCGAGGAAGACGACACGTTCTGCCGCAGCTTCAACATGCCCTACCTGAAGGCGATCGCCATGGGCGGCGATGCCGAGGTCACCGCGCGCGGGTTGCAGCAGCTGTACCCGCATGCGGCCGGCTTCCTGTTCGACAGTCACGTCAAGGGTGGCAGCGGCGGCAGCGGGGTGGCCTTCGACTGGTCGCGGATCCCGCCCGGCGTGCATCGTCCCTACCTGTTGGCCGGCGGGATCACCCCTGACAATGTCCATGACGCGGTGCTCGCGACCCAGCCGTGGGGCGTGGACGTATCCAGCGGCATCGAATCGGCGCCCGGCCTGAAGGACGGCTACCGGATGCGCCAGTTCGTCGAGGAAGTGCGGCGCGCGGACGCGCAGCCGGCGCAGGACTGAGTCATTGCAATTGGCTGAATGGCCGCAGATGCCGGCGACGGCACGCACATTCCCGATGAAAACCGTGGACCTGGTCGTTGTCGTCACGGCAATTCCCTTATCATCGGGAAATCGGCGAAAGCACGGATGCCGGCGGATGGGGAACCACGCGTATCACTTCGGGTAAGGAGTGCAGGGCGGTCCGCACGGCGGCCGGGTGCCACAAGGAAAGGGTGCATGGCGGAATTCTTGGAAGTAGCGCTGTCCTATCCGACGCTGCCTTACAGCGTCGTGCTGTGTTTTGCCGTCATCTATTGGCTGCTGGCTGCGACCGGCATCGTCGACGACGGGGGCATCGGTAGTGGCGATGGCGCGGATTTCCACTCCGGTGACGCCGGCGCGACCGGGCTTGCGGGCATGTTCGCGCGGATGGGCCTTGGCGGGGCGCCGACCATGCTGGTGGTCCTGCTGCTGGCATTCTTTGGCTGGTCGATCACCTATCTGGTGCAGTTGTTCTTCCTGCAGCCGTTGCCGGCGCTGCTGCGCTGGGGCGTGGGCACGGCAGTGGCAATCGCTGCCTTGGTCCCGGGCGCCGTGGTGTCGGCATGGGTGCTGCGCCCGATCCGTCGTTTCCTGATGAAGCTGCGCGCGGTGCCGCAGGAGTCCATCCTCGGCAAGGCCGGGCGGGTCTCCTCGCCGGAAGTCACCGCCGAGCAGGGCTACGCCAGCGTCGACGATGGCGGTGCCGGCCTGATCCTGCAGGTGCGTGCGCAGCCGGGCAGCCGTTTCGTGCGCGGTGACCGCGTGCGCCTGGTCCAGTATTTCCCGCAACACAATCATTACCTGGTGGTTGGCGAAGCCGACCTGCCAGCGTTGGACGTTTTCATTCCCCAAGTATCAGGCGACAAGGAGAAGCACTGATGAGTTTAGCTGCGCTGGCCCCGTTCATTATCGGCGTGGGCATATTGCTGGTATTCCTCCTTGGCCTGGCCGGGTTGTTCAAGGCGTTCTACAAGAAGGTCGACCAGGGCACCGCCCTGATCGTCAATGACATGAGTTCCACGCCGAAGGTGCATTTCACCGGCGCGCTGATCATCCCGGTGCTGTACCGCGCCGAGCTGATGCGCATCAGCCTGATCACGCTGCAGGTGGACCGCCGCGGCAAGGAAGGCCTGATCTGCCGCGACAACATGCGCGCCGACATCACCGTGGCGTTCTACCTGCGCGTCAACGAGACCCAGGCCGACGTGCTGCGCGTGGCCAAGGCCATCGGTGCCGACCGCGCCTCGGACAGGCATGCGGTGGACGAGCTGTTCAACGCCAAGTTCTCCGAAGCGCTGAAGACGGTGGGCAAGAAGTTCGACTTCACCCAGCTGTTCGAGAAGCGCCAGGAGTTCCGCGACGAGATCATCGCGGTGATCGGCAATGACCTCAACGGCTATGCGCTGGAAGACGTGGCCATCGACTACCTGGAGCAGACCCCGAAGTCGCTGCTGGACCCGAGCAACATCCTCGACGCCGAAGGCATCCGCAAGATCACCGAGCTGACCGCCGCGCAGAACGTGATCACCAACGAGCTGGCGCAGAACGAGCGCCTGGCCATCACCAAGAAGAACGTCGAGGCCAAGGAAGCGACCTTGGCGCTGGAACGCCAGCAGGCCGAGGCCGAGGCGCGCCAGAAGCGCGAGGTGGACACCATCCGTGCCCGCGAAGAGGCCGAAACCCTCAAGGTGCAGGAGGAGCAGCGCCAGTTGTCCGAGAATGCCCGCATCGAGGCGCAGCAGCTGATCGACATCCGCGAGCAGAACCGCCTGCGCGAGGTGGAAGTGGCCGAGCAGAACCGCCAGCGCGCGGTGGCCATCGAGGTCGAGCGCGTGGCCCGTGCACGCCAGTTGGAGCAGGTCACCACCGACCGCGAGGTGCAGCTGCAGGGCGTGGAGCGTGACAAGGTGGTCGAGCAGGGCAAGATGGATGTGGCCAACATCACCCGCGAACGCATCTCCATCGACAAGACCGTGGCGCAGGAAGAAGAGCGCATCAAGGAAGTGCGCCAGGTGTCCGAGGCCGACCGCCTGAAGCAGGTCGCCATCCTCGAGGCCGAGGCCGAGGCGCAGGAAGCCCTGCTCAAGCAGGTCAAGGAAGCCGAGGCCGCCGAAGCGGCGGCCAAGCACCGCGCGGTGGAGATCACCACGCTGGCGCAGGCCGAGTTCGACGCGGCCGGCAAGCAGGCCGAGGCCAAGAAGGCCCTGGCCGAAGGCATCCGTGCCGAACGTGCGGCGCCGGGCCTGGCCGATGCGCAGGTCAAGGAAGCCGGTGCGCTGGCGATCGAGAAGGTCGGCATCGCCGAGGCCCGCGTGGTCGATGCGATGGCCGATGCCAACTTCAAGCAGGGCAGCGCCGAGGCCAAGGTGCTGGCCGAACAGCTGGCCGCGCGTGCGAGCGGCGAAGAGCAGATGGGCCGTGCCAAGGCGACCGCCGCCGAGACGCTGGGCCTGGCCGAAGCCTCGGTCATCGAGAAGAAGCTGACCGCCGAGGCCGAGGGTCTGACCCGCAAGTTCCAGGCGATCGATTCGCTGGGCGAAACCGCACGCGGCCACGAAGAGTTCCGCATGACCCTGGACACCAGCCTGAAGCAGGCCCTGGCCACGCTGGACGCCGGCAAGGAAATCTCCAAGGAAAACGCCGAGGTCATCGCCAGCGCGCTGCGCAATGCCGACATCGACATGGTCGGCGGCGACGGCGGCATGTTCGAGAACCTGGTCAAGGCGGTCTCGCTGGGCAAGTCGATCGAAGGGCTGACCGACAAGAGCCCGATCGTGCAGGACCTGATGCAGCGTTACCTTGGCGTGGACATGAGCGCACGCGGCAAGCCGGCCAAGCGCATCGCCAATGAAGGTGCCGCGGAAGCGGACGCCGGCTGAGTGAGTACGTCCCTGCGCGGCGCGGCCGCGCAGGGACGCAACCGGGGCCGTCCGCCAACAGCGGGCGGCCTGCGTGGATGATGGCGCGCACGGTCCGCCGACGCGGTGGCCGGGCGGTTGCCATGGCAGGGAACAATCGATGGCCGATACAAACCAGGAGGCCGCCGTCAGCGACGCCGGCTCCATCGCCGACCAGGCAGTCGCCCAGGGCGGTGCCTACGAGGTGCTGCGCAAGCGCCTGAGTGACCAGGGTGCGCGTTTGCGCCAGGTCGTGGACGTGCTGAACCAGCGGCGCCTGCAGGAGTTCGGCGACAGCCGCATGGAGGTGATCGGGCGCTTCCGCATCCGCACCGAGAACAACTGCGTCGGCCGCGACATCGTGCAGGTCGGCGATGACCTGCTGCTGTTCGGCTACAACGTGTTCATCGGCTTGAAGACGCAGACCCGGGTCGAGGATGTGTTTGGCCTGTACCGGCTGGTGGAAGGCGCCGAAGGCTATGACGTCACCCCGGTCGACCTGAAGAGCAGCTTCCTGGCCCAGCCGGGCTTCGTCCACGATTTCAACGAGCTCTATGCCTATTACAAGCACGCCCGGCTGCTGCAGCTGATCGTGCGCGACGGCAAGCTGCTGGCGGCGTTCCAGATCGGCGAGCGCAGCACCGACGTGCGCGTGTTCCGCTGGGCGGTGGCACCCGGGGGCGAGCTGACCTACATCGATGCGCGCGGCGAACGTGACATCGCGCTGCCGCCGCCGTTCGACTTCGAGTGGACCCGTGCCAGTCGCGACATGCTGGTGACCGGGCGCTTCCCGCACCTGAACATCCTGGACACCATCTTCGTGGAGACCACCGGTGGCGACCTGACCATCAAGGTGGAGAACAACACCGAGACCGGGCAGGGCGTGTACAGCGAGCCGGTCGAGGACAGCACGCAATCGGTGGACGATGCCACCATCGATTTCGCCCAGGTCGGCTCGCTGATCCTGCTCAAGGTGCAGCCCTACCGCGAGGACACCTGGCGTGGCCTGATCTACAACACGTTGACCGGCAAGGTGGTGCGCAACGACGCCATCGTGCAGGCCTGCGTACAGCTGCCCGATGACCACGGCATCATCTTCCCGGGCGGCTATTACCTGCAGAACGGCGAGCACAAGGCCTTCGATGCCTCGATGCAGGGCATGCGCTACAAGCGTTCGATCCGCTCGCCCAACGGCGAGGACATGCTGTACATCTTCTACGAACGCGAGGCCGGCAAGTCGGCGCTGTTCGTCTACAACAGCATCCAGCGCGCCCTGCAGAACCCCGTGTTCGGCCTGGGCTACGCGTTCCTGCGCGATGGCCGCATGGTGCTGTTCAACGCCGAGAACCAGGAGCCGACCCGCATCCATCCGATGCAGGTCTGGCAGACGCCGTTCAGCAGCGACGAGTTCGCCGCGCACCGCCCGGCCGGCACCAGCTTCATGGCCCGCATCGGCAACGCCGAGCTGGTGCGTGGCATCTCCAACCTGCTCGATCTCGGCCGCGAGATCGACAGCCGCGAGGTGTCGCTGACGCGCTATGAACTGCTGACCCACAACGCGCGGCGCCTGTTCGACGCGCACCACTGGCTGGATGACGCCAACTGCGAGGGCGCGGCTACCTTGCTGCGCGAGATCAGCGCGACCGGCGAGTCGATGCTCGACGAGTACGAGAAGGTCGAGAGCATCCGCAAGCAATCGGCGCAGGCAATGGCCGAGGTCACCGGGCAGCACAAGGCGCTGCTTGGGCGGCTGCAGCCGCAGAACTGGTCGAAGATCGGCGAGTTCGTCGAGGCGCTGGGCGAAATCGGCAAGCTGCGCGGACGGCTGCTGACCGTGCGCGACTTCCGCTACGTGGACGTGCCGGCCATCGATGCGATGAATGCCTCGTTGCAGGAAGCGCATGACCGCGTGGGCGCGGCGACCGGCCAGTTCCTGGGCAGCGACAAGGCATTGCAGCCATTCGCCGAACGCCTGCAGGCATTGGATGGCGCCGCGCAGCAGGCGCAGACCGCGCGCCAGCTCGCCGACCAGATCGAGCAGATGCAGGGGATGTCCGGCGAGCTGGACATGCTGTCCGAGCTGATGGCCAGCCTGAAGGTGGATGATGCCGCGCAGCGCACCCAGGTGGTCGAGGCGATTTCCGGCATCTACGCCAAGCTCAACCAGGCGCGTGCGCGTGCCGACCAGCGTCGCCGTTCGCTGGGCTCGGCCGAAGCCGTGGCGCAGTTCGGCGCGCAGTTCTCGCTGTTCAGCCAGGCCATCACCAGCGCGCTGGGCCTGGCCACCGACCCGGAACGGGCTGACGAGCAGCTCTCGCGCCTGATGGTGCAGCTGGAGGAGCTGGAGAGCCAGTTCGGCGAGCACGAGCAGTTCCTGGGCGACATCCTGAGCAAGCGCGAGGAACTGCTCGACACCTTCGAGTCGCACAAGCAGACCCTGCTGGACGCACGCCAGCGCAAGGCGCAGTCGGTGCTGGACGCGGCCAACCGCATCCTCGATGGGTTGGCCAAGCGTACCGAACGCTTTGCCAGCGTCGATGAGCTCAATGCGTTCTTTGCCGGTGATCCGCTGATCCTGAAGCTGCGCGAGCTGGCCGACCGGCTGCGCGAGTACAAGGACAGCGTCAAGGCCGACGACGTCGAGGCCCGCCTGAAGGGCGTGCGCGACCAGGCAGTGCGGGCATTGCGCGACCGCAGCGACCTGTTCGAGGGTGGCGGCAACGTGATCCGGCTCGGCCGCCACCGTTTCAGCGTCAATACCCAGCCGCTGGACCTGACCATCCTGCCGCGTGGCGACGGCCTGGCCGTGCACCTCACCGGCACCGATTACTACGAGTCCATCGTTGATCCGGAGCTGGAGGAGCTGCGCGACTACTGGCCGGTGGCGCTGGATTCGGAGTCGCCCGCGTTGTACCGCGGCGAGTACCTGGCCGGGCTGGTGCTGGATGCGGCCCTGCGCGGCAGCGATGGCCTGAGCCTGGAGCTGCTGCAGCGCGATACCGCGCAGCCGGAGGCGCTGGGCAAGCGCGTGCGCGACTTCGCCGCGCCGCGGTACCGCGAAGGCTACGAGAAGGGCATCCACGACCACGACGCCACCCTGATCCTGCAAGCGCTGCTGCCGCTGTACCAGAACGCCGGCACGCTGGTGCACGCCGCCGCGCCGCGTGCGCTGGCGGTGTTGTTCTGGGCGCGCGAGGGCAAGCGCGAGGATGCCAGCCAATGGGCCGAGCGTGCCGCCGGCGTGTTCGCCATCGCCCGCCTGTTCAACGCGCGCGAAGGACTGGATGCGCTGCGCCAGGAAATCAGCAGTGCGCTGGACGCTTTCCAGGCCGAACACCAGTTGCCGTTCGATGCCGCCATCGCCGGTTTGGCCGGCGACTACCTGCTGGCCGAACTGGCCGGCGGCGAGCCGACCTTCGGCTTCAGTGGTTATGCACGGCAGTTGCAGGCCGGCTTGCGCGAGCAACTGCAGGCGGCCGGGCAGGCCGATGCCTTCGACCGCAGCCTGCAGCGGCTTTCCAAGCGCCTCTCGCTGCAGTGGGCGCAGGTGGTGCAGTGGTTGAACGCCATGTGCAGCCAGCCGAAGTTCGCGGCGCTGGCCGGCTATGTGCCCGAAGCGGCGGCGATGTTGCTGGGCGAGCGGGCGCTGCGCAGCCAGGTCCGCGAGGTGACCCTGATCGCCGATGTCGCCGGCCTGCTCGGCGAGCATCCACGCGTGCGCGAGGGGCACCTGCAGCTGTCGGTGGACGACTTCCTGCAGCGTTGGCAGGCCCACCGGCGCCAGTTCCAGCCTGGCTTCGAGCGCTACCAGGCGCTGCGCCAGCGCATCAGTGCGCGTGAACGCGATGCATTGCGGTTGAGCGAGTTCCAGGCGCGGCCGTTGAGTTCGTTCGTCCGCAACAAGCTGATCAACGATGTCTACCTGCCCATCATCGGCGACAACCTGGCCAAGCAGATGGGCACGGTCGGCGAGAACAAGCGCAGCGACCTGATGGGTCTGCTGATGATGATCAGCCCGCCGGGTTACGGCAAAACCACGTTGATGGAATACGTGGCCAACCGGCTGGGGCTGGTCTTCATGAAGATCAATGGCCCGGCGCTGGGCCACGAGGTGCGTTCGCTGGACCCGGAGCAGGCTCCGGATGCGACCTCCCGGCAGGAGCTGCTCAAGCTCAACCTGGCGCTGGAGATGGGCAACAACACGATGCTGTATGTCGACGACATCCAGCACACCCACCCGGAGTTCCTGCAGAAGTTCATCTCGCTGTGCGACGGCACCCGTCGCATCGAGGGCGTGTGGAAGGGTCGCACCAAGACCTACGACCTGCGCGGCAAGAAGTTCTGCGTGGTGATGGCCGGCAACCCGTACACCGAGTCCGGCGAGGTATTCAAGGTGCCGGACATGCTGGCCAACCGCGCCGACATCTACAACCTCGGCGATGTGCTGGGTGGCATGGAAGACGCCTTCAAGCTCAGCTACATCGAGAACAGCCTGACCTCCAGCCAGGTGCTGGCACCGATGGCCACGCGCGAGATGGCCGACCTGTACGTGCTGGTGGACAAGGCCAGCGGCAAGGATGTGTCCACCAATGCATTGAGCCATGCCTACAGCGGTGCGGAGATCAACGAGATCGTCGCCACGCTGGAGCGGCTGATGCAGGTGCGCGAGGTGGTCTACCAGGTCAACCAGCAATACATCGCCAGCGCGGCGCAGGCGGACAAGTACCGCGTCGAGCCGCCGTTCAAGCTGCAGGGCAGCTACCGCAACATGAACAAGCTGACCGAAAAGATCTCGCCGGTGATGAATGCCGCCGAGCTGCAGCAGCTGGTGTCCGACCACTACCTGGGCGAGTCGCAGCTGCTGACCAGTGGTTCTGAAGAAAACCTGCTCAAGCTGGCCGAACTGCGCGGCGTGCTCGATGCCGCGCAGCAGACGCGCTGGGAGCAGATCAAGCGCGACTTCATGCGCGACAAGGCGATGGGCGGTGACGACGCCGACACCGGCGCCCGCGTGGTCGCGCAGTTGGCCGACATCGCCACCGGCCTGCAGGGGCTGCGGGTCGAGGAACCGCAGGTGGTTGCTCCGGTTGCGGCCGCCGAGGAAGCCCCGTGGGCGCGGATCGTCGACCTGCTGCAGGCGCTGGCCGCGCGTCCGCCGGCGGTGGTGGAGGCACCTGCGGTCACGCCGGCGCAGCCACCGGACCTGACCCCGCTGCTGCAGGCGCTGGCCGCCACGCAGGCGCGGCAGGGACAGGTGGGCGATGCGCTCGCCGGCCTGGCCACGCAGTTGCAGGAGTGGTTGGCGAAGGAGGGTACCGGCAAGGCGGCGACCCCGCGCGTGCGCCGCGCACGCACGCCCGAGGAAAAAGCGCTGGACGAAGCACTGATGCGGCACTTCTACGGCGGCAGCGTGGTGGTGCCGGGCCAGCAGGGCAGCCAGGCCAAGCCGTCGCCCGACGATGCCTGAGTCCGCGCTCGTCGCCCTGCCGCCGCCCCCGGACCGGTCCCGCCAGGTGGACGATCCGCTGGAGGCGGCCGGCTTCGGCAACGAGGTGCTGGCAGCGGCGGAGCGGCTGATCGGCCCGCCGCAACGGGCAATGGCTGCGCAGCGGCTGGTCGATGAGATGGCCAACATCCAACTGGCATTGCAGGCCACGGATGTGGCCGCATTGCGGCGTTCGGCAGGCCTGATCGGCCGTTTGCTGGGGCGCGATGTCGAGGCACAGGAGCGCGCCGAGCAGTTGGCCGAGCAGTTGGACATCTGCCTGCTGCGCGCCGATGCCGAGCTGCGCGGCCTGCAGCGGGACATGGTCGCCCAGCAGCGGCAGGCGGCGCGGGTGGACGTGGCGGTGACCGCCATCGAGCAGTGGGCCGACGCCGGCGAGGCCATGCCGGCGCCGACGCAGGAAGCCGTGCAATTGACCCTGCAACGGCGCCTGCAACACCTGCGCGGTGTGGCCCGGTTGCGCCAGATCGAGGCCGACCAGTTGCACCTGCTGCATGCGCAGGGCCTGGAGCTGAGCGAGCGCTACCAGCGGATCCGCGACGTGCTGCTGCCGGTATGGCGGCAGCAGGCGCTGGCGATCAGGGCCGCGCAGATGCCGGCGCGGCTGCAGCAGGCGGCCGACAGCCAGGCGCGCATCCTCGACGAGGTGGCGGCCATGCAGGCTAGACTGCGCTGAGTGAACCCGGTTTCTGATGTTGGTTGGCGCGGCATGGCCCGCGCATCTACACCCAAGGAGAGTTGCTGATGACGCAGGACAATATCCCGGTGCCGAGCGGCCCCTCCACCGAAGTGGATGCCGGCATGCTGGTCGCGCTGGGCCTGAGCGACGCCGACCGCCCGCAGATCGCGCAGGTCGTACGGACCCTGGACGACATCAGCCCGGGCAACCTGCACGTGTTCGGCCGCGAAGCGGCGGGCAAGAGCGCCGCGTTCTCCACCCAACTGCTGGACCACGTGCGCAACCGCGACCTGGACGCCTCCGGCGACAAGCTGGGCGAAGTGGTGCGCATCGCCCGTTCGCTGAAGCTGGACAGCCTGCAGGAACGCTCGAAGGTGCCGGTCATTGGCGGATTGATCGACCGCATGCGCGCCTCCAAGGGCGAGCTGGTGCAGAAATTCAGTGACACCAACCAACAGATCGAGCAGTTGATGCGCGACGTCGGTATCCAGCAGGCACAGATGGGCCAGCGCGTCGGCGAGTTCGACCGCATGCATGCCATCGTCCGCGACGAGCGGCAGAGCCTGGGCATCCATATCGCCGCCGGCAAGCAGCGGCTGTCCGAGCTGCAGCAGGAGCTGCAGTCGCTGGTCGGGCTGGAAGACCCGCAGTCGCGGATCCGTCGCGGCGAGATCGACAACGCGGTGCGCCTGCTCGACAAGCGTGTCGGCGACCTGACCGTGATGCAGCACGCGGCCGACCAGTCGCTGCCGATGATCCGGTTGATCCAGGCCAATGCGATCCAGCTGATCGAGAAGTTCAACACCGTGCGCGACATCACCATCCCGTCGTGGAAGCGCCAGTTCGCGATCCAGTTGTCGCTGGGGGAACAGAAGAACGCGGTGGAGCTGTCCAATGCCATCGACGACGCCACCAACGAACTGATGCGCCGCAATGCCGACCTGATGCGGCAGACCTCGGTGGACACCGCCAAGGCCAACCAGCGCGCCGTGATCGACGTGGCCACCCTGCGGCATGTGCACGAGCAGCTGATCGCCACGGTGGAGGAGGTGCGCAACATCCATCGCGAAGGCATGCAGCAGCGCCAGCAGGCCGAAGTGGAGCTGGCACGTTTGCGCGAGGACGTGCAGCAGCGCCTGGCCCAACCCACCCAAGGCTGACCTGCCGCTAGGAGCGGCCTTGGCCGCGACGCAGATGCAGATCCGGGTGTCGGCAGAACCAGTGCCAGCTCGCAGGCTCGGGATGTGGCTCCGGCGAGGGGGCGATGGGTGTCGGTTTCGCGGCCAAGGCCGCGCCTGCGACGGGTGTCAGGCCAGTTGGCGTTGCAGCCATGCCGAGAGTGCATCCACCCGCGGATCGTCCCCGTTGCCAGCCGTGCACAGTGCCCAGCTGCCTTCGGTATCGACGAAGCCCCACGGGGCGATCAGCCGGCCATTGACCAAGTCCTCGGCCACCAACGGCTCGGGTGCGATGGCAATGCCGATCCCGGCCACCGCCGCTTCCAGCTGGTAGTACAGGTGTTCGAAGCCGGTGCCGTAGCGCAGTTGCCCGGGGTCAAGGTCATTCAGCGCCGCCCAGGTCGGCCAGGCCTGTGGGCGCGAACGGGTATGCAGCAGCTCGTGCGACAGCAGCACTTCCAGCGGTTGCCGTGCCAGCGCATGTGCGCCGATCAGTGAAGGGCTGAATACTGGGCCGATCCGTTCGGTGGCCAGGTGATGCACCTGCCAGCCGGGCGGCCACGGTGCCTGTCCCAGCAGCAGGGCTGCATCCATGCCTTCCAGGCGGGGCGGGAAATCGCCGTCCTGTGCGGCCAGGTGCAGGGTCAGCCCGGGCAGGTCGCGTTGCAGTGCCTGCAAGCGCGGGATCACCCAGCGCGCCAGCAGGCTGCCCGGGCAGCCCAGCACGAACGCGGCGTTGCGCGCCGGCCGGCGCAGGGCCGCCACGCAATCGCGCAGTTGGGCGAACGCGCCGGAGGTTGCTTCGAGCAGGCGATGACCGGCGGCGGTTGGACGGATGCCGCGGCCGTCACGCTCGAACAGGGTCACGCCCAGTTCCTCCTCCAGGGCCCGCAGCTGGCGGCTGACCGCGCCATGGGTGACGTGCAGCTCGGCGGCGGCATGGCTGACGCTGCGCAGGCGGGCGGCGGCCTCGAAGGCACGCAAGGCGTTGAGCGAGGGCAGGGTGGCAGGGTCTTTCATGTGAGTTTTTCTAACACATGGCCCAGAAAGAATCGATTTTTATGTAACAAGGGCTGCGTTAGAGTGCGGGCCTGTTCCTCGTTGCCTGATTGCCATGACCGCTGCCCCGATCGACGATTTCCACGCTTTTCCCGATGCCCGGGGCCATTTCGGCCGCTATGGCGGCAGCTTTGTCGCCGAAACCCTGGTCGGCCCGTTGCAGGAGCTGGCGCAGGCCTACGACCAGGCGCGGGTCGATCCGTCCTTCATCGCCGCCTATGACAAGGACCTGAAGCATTACGTCGGCCGGCCCAGCCCGATCTACCACGCCGAGCGGCTGAGCAAGGACGTGGGCGGGGCGCAGATCCTGCTCAAGCGCGAGGACCTGAACCACACTGGCGCGCACAAGATCAACAACACCATCGGCCAGGCCCTGTTGGCCGCACGCATGGGCAAGACCCGCATCATCGCCGAGACCGGCGCCGGCCAGCACGGCGTGGCCTCGGCCACGGTGGCCGCGCGGCTGGGCCTGGAGTGCGTGGTCTACATGGGCGCCACCGACATCGAGCGGCAGAAGATCAACGTCTACCGCATGAAGCTGCTCGGCGCGACGGTGGTGCCGGTCAGCAGCGGCTCGGCCACGCTCAAGGACGCGCTGAACGAGGCCATGCGCGACTGGGTGACCAATGTGCGCGACACCTTCTACATCATCGGCACCGTCGCCGGCCCGGACCCGTACCCACGCATGGTGCGCGACTTCAACGCCATCGTCGGCCGCGAGGCGCGCGCGCAGATGCTGGAGGACTACGGCCGGCTGCCGGATGCGATCACCGCCTGCGTCGGCGGCGGTTCCAACGCCATCGGCCTGTTCCATGCCTTCCTCAATGACCCGCAGGTGAAGATCTACGGCGCCGAGGCCGCCGGTGACGGCATTTCCACCGGCCGCCATGCCGCCTCGATCTCGGCCGGCCGCCCCGGCGTGCTGCACGGCAACCGCACCTATGTGCTGTGCGATGACGACGGCCAGATCACCGAGACCCACTCCATCTCGGCTGGCCTGGATTACCCGGGCGTCGGGCCGGAGCATTCCTTCCTGGCCGACACCGGACGTGCGCAGTACCTGGGCATCACCGACGAGGAGGCGCTGGCCGCCTTCCATCGCCTGACCCGTACCGAAGGCATCCTGCCGGCGCTGGAATCCAGCCATGCGGTCGCGCAGGCGATCAAGCTGGCGCGCGAGCTGCCCAAGGACGCGCTGGTGCTGTGCAACCTGTCCGGACGTGGCGACAAGGACGTGCATACCATCGCCGCCCGCGAAGGGCTGGTGCTGTGAGCGGTCCCGTCATACGCACGGCGCTGTTGTGCGTGCTGGCCGGCCTGGCTGCCTGTAAGCCGGCCGAGCCGGAGGTCGTGCCGCCCGCCCCGGCGGCACCTGCACCTGCACCTACAGTGCAGGCCCCGGCCACGGCCACGGCGCCGGCGCCGGCGCCGGCAGCTGCCGCGCCCGCCGATCTCTCCCGGTTTGGTGAGCTGCGCATCGGCGCGCCGTTCGGCAAGGCGCCGGGTGACCGCGCCTTCGTTTCGGCTGGCATGCGCGAGCTGATGGAAGGCGATTGCGAGTACTACGACCAGGGCAGCCTGCCGGAAAGCATGTCGATGATGGTGCTGGGTGACCGCATCGCCCGGTTCGAGGTGGACCTGGAGCAGGACCCCGGCGTCGCGCTCGATGCGCCGCCGGCCGGTGCGCCTGCTCTTCCGTTCGGGCTGTGGACGGGCATGCGCGTGGCCGAGGCCAACAAGCGCCTGCCCGCCGGCGTGGTGACATCGCCGCATGCCTACAACTCCCCGGATGGCGATTACCTGACCTGGACCGACAAGGCCAGCAAGCTGGCCATTCGGCTGGAAACCCTCAATGGCGTGGTCACCGCGATCTATTGGGGCCAGCCGGACGCGGTTGAACTGATTGAAGGATGTGCCTGAGATGTCCGTGACCCGAATTGATGAATGTTTCGCACGCCTGCGCGCTTCCGGGCGCAAGGCGCTGATCCCGTTCGTGACCGCCGGCGATCCGTCGCTGGAGGCGACCGTGCCGGTGATGCATGCCCTGGTGGCCGCCGGTGCCGATGTGATCGAACTGGGCGTGCCGTTCTCCGACCCGATGGCCGACGGCCCGACCATCCAGCGCAGCTCCGAGCACGCGTTGGCGCGGGGTGCCACCCTGCGCTACGTGTTCGACAGCGTCGCCGCCTTCCGCCAGCAGGACAGCAAGACCCCGGTGGTGTTGATGGGCTACCTCAACCCGGTCGAGATCCGCGGCCCGGCCCGGTTTGCCGAGGAAGCGGTGAGCGCCGGCGTGGACGGCGTGCTGCTGGTCGACCTGCCGCCCGAGGAGGCCGAGGAAACCCGGGCGGCCTTCACGGCCGCCGGCCTGGCGCTGATCCTGCTGGCCTCGCCGACCAGTAGCGAGCAGCGTCTCACTACACTGTGCGAAGCCGCGCTGGGCTATCTGTACTACGTGAGCTTTGCCGGTGTCACCGGTGCCTCCGAGCGGCTGGACAGCCAGGCGGCCAGTGAACGCCTGCGCCTGTTGCGCCAACGCAGCAAGGCCCCGGTGGTCGCCGGCTTCGGCATCAAGGATGCGGCCAGCGCTGCGGCGATGGCGGTGGACGCTGATGGCGTGGTGGTCGGTAGTGCGCTTGTCTCCGCGCTGGCTGAGACGTCGACCCCGGAGGCTGCTGCCGAAGCCGCCACCCGTTTCCTGGTCCCGCTGCGCGACGCGCTGGGTCACTGAGCGGCCTGTAGAAGCGGCTTCAGCCGCGAAACCGATACCGCCAGAACACAGGCAATCGCCGGCCCGCTGGGAGGCGGTCGGTGATATCGGCTCCGCGGCCGAGGCCGCTCCTGCCGGGTTTGCCGGCGCTGCAAACGTACGCAGCAGTAGGGTTTCGGGCTACGCCGTGGTCGCAGGGGTGAGCTAGACTGTCGCCCCTGTCGCGGCCTGCGGGCCGCCCTGAATGGAACCATCATTCCGCATGAGTTGGCTCAGCAAGTTGATGCCGTCCGGCATCCGCACCGACAACACGCCCTCCAAGAAGCGCAGCGTCCCCGAAGGCCTGTGGGAAAAGTGCAGCAGCTGCGGCGCGGCCCTGTACCGGCCCGAGCTGGAGGAGAACCTCGAGGTCTGCCCCAAGTGTGGGCATCACATGGCCATCCGCGCGCGCGCGCGCCTGGCCGCGCTGTTCGACGCCGACAGCACCACCGAGATCGCCGCCCGCCTCGGGCCGACCGACGTGCTGAAGTTCAAGGACCAGAAGAAGTACAGCGACCGCATCAAGTCCACCCAGAAGAACACCGGCGAGTACGACGCGCTGGTGGCCATGCGTGGCCTGCTCAAGGGGCGGCCGCTGGTGGCCTCGTCCTTCGATTTCGCCTTCATGGGCGGTTCGATGGGCTCGGTGGTCGGCGAGCGCTTCTCGCTGGCGGCTGAAACCGCGCTGGAGATGGGCGCGCCTTACGTGTGCTTCTCCGCCAGCGGCGGCGCGCGCATGCAGGAAGGCCTGTTCTCGCTGATGCAGATGGCCAAGACCTCGGCCGCGCTGGGCAAGCTGCGCGAGGCCGGCCTTCCGTACATCTCGGTGCTGACCCATCCCACCACCGGTGGCGTGTCGGCCTCGTTCGCGATGCTGGGCGACATCAACATCGCCGAGCCGCAGGCGCTGATCGGCTTTGCCGGCCCACGCGTGATCGAGCAGACCGTGCGTGAAAAGCTGCCGGAAGGCTTCCAGCGTTCCGAGTTCCTGCTCGAACACGGCGCCATCGACCAGATCTGCGACCGTCGTGAAATGCGCGACCGCCTCTCCGACCTGCTGGCCATGATGATGCGCCAGCCCCAGAACCAGGACGAAGCGGCCTGATGAGCGCACGCAAGTATTTCGGTACCGACGGCATCCGTGGCCGCGTCGGCAAGGGGGTCATTTCCGCCGATTTCGTGCTGCGCGTGGGCAATGCGCTGGGCCGGGTGCTGGTCGAGCGCAACGGTGGCCAGCCCACCGTGGTGATCGGCAAGGACACCCGCATCTCCGGTTACATGTTCGAATCGGCGCTGGAGGCGGGGTTGGTCGCGGCCGGCGTCAACGTGCAGTTGATCGGCCCGATGCCGACCCCGGCGGTGGCCTTCCTGGCGCACACGCTGGGCGCTGATGCCGGCATCGTCATCAGTGCCTCGCACAACCCGCATTACGACAACGGCATCAAGTTCTTCTCTGGAGAAGGGGAGAAGCTTGACGACGCCACTGAACTGGCGCTGGAAGCAGCGATGGACCAGCCCTTCAGCACAGTCGAGTCCGAGCAGTTGGGCAAGGCGATGCGTGCCCGTGACGCGGTGGGCCGTTACATCGAATTCTGCAAGGCCAGCGCGCCGCGCGACTTCTACCTGCGTGGCCTGAAGATCGTGCTGGATTGCGCCCATGGCGCCACCTATCACGTCGCTCCGCTGCTGTTCCGCGAGCTGGGCGCCGACGTGGTCGCGATCGGTGCCGAGCCCAACGGCGTGAACATCAATGACGGTGTCGGCTCCACCCACATCGACAACCTGTCGCGCAAGGTGGTCGAGGTCGGTGCCGACCTGGGCATCGCCTTCGACGGTGACGGCGATCGCGTGCTGATGGTTGATGACACTGGCGCGGCAGTCGATGGCGACGGCCTGTTGTACCTGCTGGCCAAGGCCTGGCAGGCCAGTGGCCGCCTGCGCGGCCCGGTGGTCGGTACGCTGATGACCAATTACGGGTTGGAACAGGCGCTGGAGCAGCTGGGCATTGCCTTCGTGCGTGCCAATGTCGGTGACCGATACGTGCACCAGGCGCTGGTCGAAGGCAATGGCGTGCTCGGTGGAGAGGCGTCCGGCCACATCCTGTGCCTGGACCGCGCCACCACCGGCGATGCCATCGTCAGTGCGCTGCAGGTGCTGGAAGTGCTGGGACGCGATGGCGCCAGCCTGCGCCAGGCGCTGCAGGGGCTGGCCCAGGTGCCGCAGAAGACCATCAACGTGCGCCTGGAGTCCGGGGCGCGGGAGGTGGTGAACAGTGCGCCGGTACAAGAGGCGCTGGCCGCCGCGCAGCAGGCTGTGGCCGGGCGGGGCAGGGCGTTCCTGCGTCCCTCCGGTACCGAGCCGGTGGTGCGTGTCACGGTCGAGGCCGACGAGGCCGGGCTGATGAGCGCCACGCTGGAAGCCCTGGCCGATGCGGTGCGTTCGGCTGCCGCACAGGTTTGAGCTGGATCATGGTGTTGTCCCGGGGCGCTCGGTTCCAATGGCCGCCGCCCCGTTTCCCTTTCTGGAGTTTCAAATGAGTTCCCGTATTCCCACCCTCGACATCACCCGCTTTGACACCGACCGTGAGGCCTTCGTGGCCGAGCTGGGCGCGGCGTACCGCGAGTGGGGCTTCGCGGGTATCCGCAACCACGGCATCCCGCAGGCCGAGATCGATGCCGCCTACGACGTGTTCAAGGCCTTTTTCGCCCTGCCCGAAGCGGTGAAGAAGCAGTACCACATCGCCGGCGGTGGCGGTGCCCGCGGCTATACCCCGTTCGGCGTGGAAACGGCCAAGGGCTCCAAGCACTTCGACCTGAAGGAGTTCTGGCACGTCGGTCGCGAGATCCCGGACGATTCCAGGTACCGCGACGTGATGCCGCCGAACCTGTGGCCGAGCGAGGTGCCGGGTTTCCGTGAGTACGGCTATGGCCTGTACCAGAAGCTCGACAACCTGGGTTCGCGCGTGCTGTCGGCGCTGGCGTTGCACATCGGCCTGCCGCAGGACTACTTCGCCGACAAGACCAACAACGGCAACTCGATCCTGCGCCCGATCCATTACCCGCCGATCACCACCGACGACATCCCCAATGTCCGCGCCGGTGCACATGGCGACATCAACTTCATCACCCTGCTGGTGGGCGCCAGCGCCGCTGGCCTGGAAGTGCAGTCGCACGAGGGCGAGTGGGTGCCGTTCACCTCGGACGCGGACACCATCGTGGTCAACATCGGCGACATGCTGCAGCGGCTGACCAACCACGTGTACCCGTCGACCATCCACCGGGTGGTCAACCCCCCGGGCGACCTGGCCCGCCAGCCGCGCTACTCGGTGCCGTTCTTCCTGCACCCGAACCCGGACTTCCTGATCGATGTGCTGCCCTCGTGCATCACCCCGGAGAACCCGAGCCGGTACCCGGAGGCGATCACCGCCCATGGCTTCCTGGAAGAGCGCCTGCGCGAGATCAAGCTGAAGTAACGCCCGGTGCCGGCTCTGCCGGTTCCGGTTCGTCCGCAAGCGCCGTCGCGGCCCCTGGCCCGGCGGCGTTTGTGCATGTTGTCCCGCTTTGTCCGCAGTTGTCCTGCCGATGTCTGCATTTCGGCTATCCTTCGCCCACCTTTTTAGAACTGAGAGTCACTCCTGAATGCGCCAGAAGATCGTTGCCGGTAACTGGAAGCTGCATGGCAGCCGTCAATTCGCCACCGAGTTGGTGGGGCAGGTGGCTGCCGGGCTGCCGCTGGAGGGAGTGAAGGTGGTGATCTTGCCGCCGTTGCCGTACCTGGGCGACCTGGTCGAGGACTTCGAGGGTACGGCGCTGGAATTTGGTGCGCAGGACGTCAGCTGTAATGAAAAGGGTGCCTATACCGGTGAAGTTTCGGCCAGCATGCTGATTGATGTCGGCGCCAGTCATGGCTTGGTGGGGCATTCGGAGCGCCGCCAGTACCACCATGAGAGCAGCGAGTTGGTGGCACGCAAGTTCGTGGCAGCCATCCACGCGGGCCTGACGCCGGTCTTGTGCGTGGGTGAGACGCTGGAGCAGCGGGAGGCGGCGCAGACCGAGCAGGTCATCGCCGCGCAGCTGGCGCCGGTGCTGGATCTGGCCGGGGTCGAGGCCTTCGCCAGGGCGGTGGTGGCCTATGAGCCGGTCTGGGCGATCGGCACCGGCCGGACCGCCACGCCGGAGCAGGCGCAGGCCGTGCATGCGTTCATCCGTGGCGAAGTGGCCAAGCGCGATGCTAGAATCGCTGATTCGCTGCCGCTGCTCTATGGTGGCAGCGTCAAGCCCGACAATGCCGCAGAGCTGTTTTCGCAGCCTGACGTTGATGGCGGGCTGGTAGGCGGCGCATCGCTGGTGGCGGCGGATTTCCTGGCCATCGCGAGGGCAGCAGCCGGTCGCTAACGGGTGAATTGTCCGGGACGGATTTCAAATGCTGATGTTGATCCTCAATGTGGTCTATGTGCTGGTGGCGATCGCGATGATCGCGCTGATCCTGATGCAGCGCGGTTCTGGCGCCGCGGCGGGCTCGGGTTTTGGTGCCGGCGCTTCGGGTACGGTGTTCGGTGCGCGTGGCGCGTCCAACTTCCTGTCCAAGTCGACCAAGTGGCTGGCCGTGGTGTTCTTCGGCATCAGCCTGTTCATGGCCTGGTACGCCAGCCATGGCGCCCGCTCCTCCGGTGAAGGCCTGGGCCTGATGTCGACCCAGATCGAGGCTCCGGCGGCTACCCCGGCCGCGCCGGCCGGTGAGTTGCAGTCCATCCCGCAGGCCCCGGCGGCCGGCGAAGTGCCGCAGGCAGCAGCCCCGGCAGAAAATATTCCGTCCAGTAGTGAAGAAAAGCCTGCCGAAGGCGCACAGAAAGACTGAAGACGGTTACAATACGCGGCGCTCTGCTGAACCAGCAGGGCCGACGTAAGCCCAGGTGGCGGAATTGGTAGACGCACTACCTTGAGGTGGTAGCGACGAGAGTCGTAGGGGTTCGAGTCCCCTCTTGGGCACCATAGTTTGTAAGCGGGTACACGGGATGCAGCAGCCTCCCGTCGTGGCAAGTCCCGTCAATCCCCCATGCCTTGGCGCCCTTCGGGTGTCCCGGGCAGAGGCAAGAGAGAATCGCTGTGCTGGCCGAATATTTGCCGTCTCTGCTGTTTCTGATCGTCGCCACCGGCATCGGCGTCACGCTGATGTTGATCGGTCGGTTCCTCGCTCCCCGTTCGCCGGACAACGAGAAACTCTCGGCCTACGAGTGTGGCTTCGAGGCGTTCGAAAACGCGCGCATGAAGTTCGACGTGCGTTACTACCTGATCGCCATCCAGTTCATCGTCTTTGACCTGGAAATCATCTTCATCGTGCCTTGGACCCAGGTCTTCATGGAGCTGGGCGCCCGCTCGCTCGTGACCATGGGCCTGTTCGTGGGCATGTTGTTCCTCGGCTTTATCTACGTTTGGAAGAAGGGAGCGCTGGAATGGGAGTGATTCAGACTCTCGACGGCCTGATGAACAACCCCGTCCCGGAAGGGCGGGTTGATGACATTCTGCGGCCTGAAGGCGAGAACCCCCTGCTCGAGAAGGGCTACGTGACCACCAGCGTCGACGCGCTGTTGAACTGGGCGCGTACCGGCTCGATGTGGCCGATGACCTTCGGTCTGGCCTGCTGCGCGGTGGAGATGATGCACGCCGGCGCCGCCCGCCTGGACCTTGACCGTTACGGCGTGGTGTTCCGCCCGTCGCCGCGCCAGTCCGACGTGATGATCGTGGCCGGCACCCTGGTCAACAAGATGGCCCCGGCGCTGCGCAAGGTCTACGACCAGATGCCCGACCCGAAGTGGGTCATCTCGATGGGTAGCTGCGCCAATGGCGGCGGCTATTACCACTATTCGTATGCCGTGGTGCGTGGCTGTGACCGCGTGGTGCCGGTGGACGTGTACGTCCCGGGTTGCCCGCCGACCGCCGAGGCGCTGGTCTACGGCATCTTGCAGCTGCAGAAGAAGATCTGGCGCACCCAGACCATCTCCCGCTGACGATCCCCCTTTCAAATCAAGAGCACGCCAGCCCCCATGGCCCAGCAAGCACCTTCAATCATCGACCGACTTGCCGCACGTTTCGCCGGTGCGCAGGTCAGCGTGGTCGAACCGCGCGGCGAAGTGACGCTGGAGGTGCCCGCCGCGGACTGGCATGCAACGGCCCAGGTGCTGCGTGACGAGCTCGGCTTCGAGCATGCCACCGACCTGTGCGGCGTCGATTACCTCGGCTACGGCAGCGACGAGTGGGATACCTCGGACGTCTCCTCGCACGGTTTCAGCCGTGGCGTGGAAGGCAAGGGCGCCGGCCGTTTCGCGTGGGGCGAGTTCCCCAGCCACGAAACCGCCGAAGGCGCCCGCCCGGATGCACTGCCGAAGCAGCGCTTCGCGGTGGTCGTCCAGCTGCGTTCCTACCAGCACAACCAGCTGCTGCGCCTGCGCTGCTTCGCTCCCAGTGAAGAACTGCCGGTGGTGGCCTCGCTGACCGACATCTGGCCGGGCCTGAACTGGTTCGAGCGCGAGGCGTTCGACCTGTACGGCGTGATCTTCGAAGGTCACCCGGACCTGCGCCGCATCCTGACCGACTACGGTTTCGTGGGCCATCCGTTCCGCAAGGATTTCCCGCTGATCGGCAACGTCGAAGTGCGTTACGACGAAGAAAAGAAGCGTGTGGTGTACGAGCCGGTGACTTCGGTCGAGCCGCGCGTCGGCGTGCCGCGCGTGATCCGCGATGACGCCCGCTTCCAGACCGCGGAAGGCGAGCGCGCGCTGACGGAGGCAAGCAAGTGAGTGAGTTCCATCAGGCCTCGCAGGCCTTCGCCAGCAATCCCGCCGAAGCCCGGCAGGAGATCCGCAACTACACCATGAACTTCGGCCCGCAGCACCCGGCCGCGCATGGCGTGCTGCGCCTGATCCTGGAAATGGACGGTGAAACCATCGTCCGTGCCGACCCGCACATCGGCCTGCTGCACCGCGCGACCGAGAAGCTGGCCGAGTCCAAGCCGTTCAACCAGTCGGTCGGCTACATGGACCGCCTGGACTACTGCTCGATGATGTGCAACGAGCACGCCTACGTGCGCGCGATCGAGACCCTGGTGGGGATCGAGGCGCCGGAGCGTGCGCAGTACATCCGCACCCTGTTCGACGAAGTCACCCGCATCCTGAACCACCTGATGTGGCTGGGTTCCAACGCGCTCGACCTGGGCGCGATGGCGGTGATGCTGTACGCCTTCCGTGAGCGCGAAGAGCTGATGGATTGCTACGAGGCGGTCTCCGGCGCGCGCATGCACGCGGCCTACTACCGTCCGGGCGGTGTGTACCGTGACCTGCCGGACACGATGCCGAAGTACAAGGAGTCGCGCTGGCACAAGGGCAACGCCCTCAAGCGCCTGAACGCATCGCGCGAGGGTTCGCTGCTGGACTTCCTGGAGAACTTCACCAACGAGTTCCCCAAGCGCGTCGACGAATACGAAACCCTGCTCACCGACAACCGCATCTGGAAGCAGCGTACGGTCGGCATCGGCGTGGTCAGCCCGGAGCATGCGCTGGCATGGGGCATGACCGGCGTGATGCTGCGCGGTTCGGGCATTGCCTGGGACCTGCGCAAGAAGCAGCCGTACGCCAAGTACGACGCGGTTGATTTCGACATCCCGCTGGGCACCAATGGCGACTGCTACGACCGTTACCTGGTCCGCGTGGCCGAGATGCGCGAATCCAACCGCATCATCAAGCAGTGCGTGCAGTGGCTGAAGGCCAACCCGGGCCCGGTCATGGTCAAGAACTTCAAGATCGCCCCGCCGGCCCGCGCCGAGATGAAGGACGACATGGAAGCGCTGATCCACCACTTCAAGCTGTTCAGCGAAGGCTACTGCGTACCGGCCGGCGAGACCTACGCCGCGGTCGAGGCGCCGAAGGGTGAGTTTGGCTGCTACCTGATGTCCGACGGTGCCAACAAGCCGTTCCGCGTGCACCTGCGTGCGCCGGGCTTCGCCCACCTGTCCTCGATCGATTCGGTCGTGCGCGGCCACATGCTGGCCGACGTGGTGGCGATGATTGGTACCTACGACCTCGTGTTTGGTGAGGTCGACCGGTAATGCCGGGCAACAACACAGCGCCCGGTGCCTGCGCGGCTTGCCTGCTGCAGGTATCGGTTTTTCAGGATTTGGTATTCGTTGAGGTCGGCCGATGAAGGCGACAGGTAATTACGAGGCAGCACGCGACGTCGACCCGATGGTCGTGTTGAGTGACAAGACGCGTGCCCACATTGACCACTGGTTGACCAAGTTCCCGCCGGAGCGCAAGCGTTCGGCGGTGCTGCAGGGCCTGCACGCCGCCCAGGAGCAGAACCAGGGCTGGCTGACCGACGAGCTGATCGCCGGCGTGGCCAAGTACCTGGACCTGCCGTTCGTGTGGGCCTACGAGGTCGCCACCTTCTACTCGATGTTCGAGACCGAGAAGGTGGGCCGCAACAACGTCGCCATCTGCACCAACATCAGCTGCTGGCTCAACGGCGCCGACGACATCGTCCGCCATTGCGAGAAGAAGCTGGGCATCAAGCACGGTGAATCGACCCCGGACGGCCGCGTCTACCTCAAGCGCGAGGAAGAGTGCCTGGCTGGCTGCGCGGGCGCGCCGATGATGGTCATCAACGGTCACTACCATGAGCGCCTGACGCTGGACCAGGTCGACGCGCTGCTGGACGGGCTGGAGTAAGGCATGGCACACCACGAATCCAAGGGCCCGGTCGGACCGGCGCCGCTTCCGCACAACGTGGTTTACACCACGCTGCACTACGACACCCCGTGGTCGTACGAGAGCTACCTCAAGACCGGCGGTTACGCCGCGCTGCGCAAGATCCTCGAAGAGAAGATCCCGCCGGCCGACGTGATCGAGATGGTCAAGCAGTCCGGCCTGCGTGGCCGCGGCGGTGCGGGCTTCCCGACCGGCCTGAAGTGGTCCTTCATGCCCAAGGGCGACGTGCAGAAGTACATCCTCTGCAACTCGGACGAATCCGAGCCGGGCACCTGCAAGGACCGCGACATCCTGCGCTACAACCCGCACTCGGTGGTGGAGGGCATGGCCATCGCCTGCTACGCCACCGGTTCCACCGTGGGCTACAACTATCTGCGTGGTGAGTTCCACCACGAGCCGTTCGAGCACTTCGAGCAGGCCCTGGCCGATGCCTACAAGCATGGCTGGCTGGGCAAGAACGTGCTGGGCAGCGGCGTGGACATCGACATCTACGGTGCGCTGGGCGCCGGCGCCTACATCTGCGGCGAAGAAACCGCGCTGATGGAATCGCTGGAAGGCAAGAAGGGCCAGCCGCGCTACAAGCCGCCGTTCCCGGCCAACTTCGGCCTGTACGGCAAGCCGTCGACGATCAACAACACCGAGACCTACGGCTCGGTGCCGGCGATCATCCGCAACGGTCCGGAGTGGTTCAAGGGCCTGAGCCTGACCAACAACGGCGGCCCGAAGTGCTTCTCGGTCTCCGGTTGCGTCACCAAGGGCGGCAACTTCGAAGTGCCGCTGGGCACCACCTTCGACGCGCTGCTGGAAATGGCCGGTGGCCTGCGCCCGGGCCGCAAGCTGAAGGCGGCGATCCCGGGCGGCGTCTCGATGCCGGTGCTGACCGCCGAGCAGCTCAAGGACCTGCCGATGGACTATGACACCATCCGTGCGCTGGGTTCCGGCCTGGGTTCGGGTGCGATCGTGGTGCTGGATGACAGCGTGTGCTGCGTCAAGTTCGCCTGCCGCATCAGCCAGTTCTTCCACAAGGAATCCTGCGGCCAGTGCACCCCGTGCCGTGAAGGCACCGGCTGGATGCACCGCGTGCTGGAGCGCATCGTCGCCGGCCAGGCCACGATGGACGACCTGCACCAGCTCAAGACGGTCGCCGGCCAGATCGAAGGCCACACCATCTGCGCGTTCGGTGAAGCGGCGGCATGGCCGATCCAGGGTTTCCTGCGCCAGTTCTGGGACGAATTCGAGTACTACATCGTCAACGGTCATTCGATGGTTGACGGCAAGAAGGTGGAGGCTGCTGCCGCATGAGCGCGCAACCGGTAAATCCAAACGTGCCGCCGGACCACGTCTCGATCGAGATCGATGGCCAGGCACTGGTCGTGCCCAAGGGTTCGATGATCATCCAGGCCGCCGACAAGGCCGGCATCCCGATCCCGCGCTTCTGCTACCACGAGAAGCTGCCGATCGCCGCCAACTGCCGCATGTGCCTGGTCGACGTTGAAAAGTCGCCCAAGCCGTCGCCGGCGTGCGCGACCCCGGTCATGGATGGCATGAAGATCCAGACCCGCAACGAGAAGGCACTCAAGTACCAGCGTTCGGTGATGGAGTTCCTGCTCATCAACCACCCGCTGGACTGCCCGATCTGCGACCAGGGCGGTGAGTGCGAGCTGCAGGACGTCTCGCTGGGCTATGGCCGTTCGGTCAGCCGCTTCAACGAGCGCAAGCGCGTGGTGGCTGACGAGGACATGGGTCCGCTGGTCGCCACCGAGATGACCCGCTGCATCCAGTGCACCCGCTGCGTGCGCTTCACCGCCGAAGTGGCGGGCACCTACGAGCTGGGCGGCATGTCGCGCGGTGAGAACCTGCAGATCGGCACCTACGACGGCAAGCCGCTGACCACCGAGCTGTCCGGCAACGTCATCGACGTGTGCCCGGTCGGCGCGCTGACCAACAAGGTGTTCCAGTTCAAGGCACGCCCGTGGGAGCTGACCGCGCGCGAGTCGCTGGGTTACCACGACGCGATGGGCTCGAACCTGTTCCTGCACGTGCGCCGCGGCGAAGTGCTGCGCGCGGTGCCGCGTGACAACGAGCTGGTCAACGAGTGCTGGCTGTCCGATCGCGATCGTTACTCGCACCAGGGCCTGTATGCCGCTGACCGTGCGGTCAAGCCGCTGCAGAAGGTCAACGGCGAGTGGAAGGAAGTGAGCTGGGCCGAAGGCCTGGCCGCCGCCCGCGAGATCCTTGACGCCAACCGTGGCGACGACCTCGGCGTGCTGGTGCATCCGTCGACCTCCAACGAGGAAGGCGCGCTGCTGGCTCGTCTGGCCGCTGGCCTGGGTTCGAACAACCTCGACCACCGCATCAACAACCGCGACTTCTCCGATGCGCCGGTAGCCGAAGTGTTCGGCGCCTCGCTGGCCGACATCGAGAACGCCGACCGCATCGTCGTGCTGGGTAGCAACATCCGCCACGAACTGCCGCTGCTGCATGCCCGCCTGCGCAAGGCGCAGACCCAGCGTGGCGCGCAGATCTTCGCGGTCAACCCGGTGGAGTTCGACTTCGCCTTCAAGCTGGCCGGCAAGCAGATCGTCGCCCCGTCGCGCTTCGTCGAGGCGCTGGGCAACGCACAGCTGGTCGATGCGGTGAAGGGCGGTGCCAACACCGTCATCATCGTCGGTGCGATTGCCGAGAATCACCCGCAGGCCGCCGCGATCCGTTCGGCCGCCAGTGCATTCGCCGCCGCCACCGGCGCCAAGCTGTGCCGCATCCCGCAGGGCGCCAATGCCGTTGGCCTGTCGCGCGTCGGCGTGCTGCCGGCCGGCAAGGACGTCAACGCGATGCTGGCGCAGCCGCGCAAGGCCTACGTGCTGTACGGCATCGAGCCGGGCCTGGACTTCGCCGACACCAACGCCGCCCGAAAGGCGCTGGCCGGTGCCAAGGTGGTGTCCTTCAGCCAGTACGCCTGTGCCTCGACCCGCGACGTCGCCGACCTGATCCTGCCGATCGGCGCGCTGCCGGAGGTCGACGGCACGCTGACCAACCTCGACGGCCGCGAGCAGGTCGCCCGTGCCGGTGGCAAGCTGCAGGGCGAGGCCCGCGAGGGCTGGCGCGTGCTGCGTGCGCTGGGCGGTGACATGCAATTGGCCGGTTTCGGCTTCACCGATCTGGCCGGCCTGCGCGCGAGCATCGCGCCGGTGTCGGTCAAGGTGGCCGCTTCGGCGCAGCCGCAGGTGGCCGGCGAGGGCCTGGAGGTCGCTTCGACCCCGGCCATCTACCGCACCGATGCCGTCGTCCGCCGTGCCCAGGCACTGCAGGCGCATCCGCTCAACACCGACCCGCGCATCGTGCTCAATGCCGACGATGCCGCGCGCCTGTCGCTGGGCGAGGGCCAGATGGCAAAGGTCGGCAACGATGCCGGTCGTGCCACGCTGCCGGTGGTGGTCGACGCGCGCGTCGCCGCCGGTACGGTTTGGATTGAATCGGGCCACGGCGCGACCGCGCCGCTGGGTGCCGCACGTGTAACGGTGGTGGCTGCATGAACGAGTTGCTGTTGAACGCGGTCGACCCGCTGCACCAGTGGTTCCTCGCCCTGGGCGACATCGGCATCGTCCTGTGGACGGTGCTGAAGATCCTGCTCATCGCGATGCCGGTGATCATCTCGGTGGCGTTCTACGTGTTGTGGGAGCGCAAGCTGATCGGCTGGATGCACGTCCGCCACGGGCCCATGTACGTGGGCCTCGGCGGCCTGCTGCAGGCCTTCGCTGACGTCACCAAGCTGCTGTTCAAGGAAATCATCGCTCCGGCCAGCGCGCACAAGGCGATGTACGTCATCGCGCCGCTGATCGTGCTGGCGCCGTCGTTCGCGGCGTGGGCGGTGGTGCCCTTCGACTACAAGCTGGTGCTGTCCAACGCCAACGTCGGCCTGCTGTACCTGCTGGCGATGACCTCGCTGGGCGTGTACGGCGTGATCCTGGCGGGCTGGGCATCCAACTCGAAGTACGCCTTCCTCGGCGCGATGCGTTCGGCCGCCCAGGTGGTCAGCTACGAAATCGCGATGGGCTTCGCGCTGGTCGGCGTGATGATCGCCGCCGGCAGCCTGAACCTGACCGACATCGTGCTGGCGCAGAAGGGTGATTCGGGCCTGTTTGACTGGTTCCTGCTGCCGCTGCTGCCGCTGTTCGTCGTGTACTGGGTGTCCGGCGTCGCCGAGACCAACCGCGCGCCGTTCGACGTGGTGGAAGGCGAGTCGGAAATCGTCGCCGGCCACATGGTCGAGTACTCCGGCGGTGCGTTCGCGCTGTTCTTCCTGGCCGAATACGCCAACATGATCCTGGTCAGCTTCCTGATCTCGATCTTCTTCCTGGGTGGCTGGCTGAGCCCGCTGCAGGGTTGGGTCAGCGGTGATGTGTCGCCGTGGATCAACTGGATCTGGGACGGTGGCTGGCCGTGGCTGCTGCTCAAGGTGCTGTTCTTCGCCAGCGCCTACATCTGGTTCCGTGCCAGCTTCCCGCGTTTCCGTTACGACCAGATCATGCGTCTGGGTTGGAAGGTGTTCATCCCGCTGACCATTTTCTGGATCGCGGTGACGGCACTGATGGTGTTCTACGGCGTGATCCAGAAGGGCGTTTGATTCATGAATAAGATCACCCACTATTTCAAGAGCCTGCTGCTCCTGGAGCTGCTCGGAGGCCTGTGGCTGACGTTGAAGTACACGTTCAAGCCCAAGTACACCGTGCTGTACCCGATGGAGAAGTTCCCGCAGTCGCCGCGCTTCCGCGGCCTGCACGCCCTGCGCCGTTATCCCAACGGTGAAGAGCGCTGCATCGCCTGCAAGCTGTGCGAAGCGGTGTGCCCGGCGCTGGCCATCACCATCGACTCGGCCAAGCGCGAGGACGGCACCCGCCGCACCACGCGTTACGAGATCGATCTGTTCAAGTGCATCTTCTGCGGCTTCTGCGAGGAAAGCTGCCCGGTGGACTCGATCGTCGAGACCCACATTCTCGAGTACCACTTCGAGAAGCGTGGCGAAAACATCATCACCAAGCCGCAGCTGCTGGCCATCGGCGATCGGCTTGAAACCGAAATCGCCGAGCGCCGCGCCGCCGACGCTGCTTTCCGCTGAGGTCTCGAGATGGATTGGGTAAATATCGCTTTCTGGTTCTTCTCGATCATCGCGGGCATTTCGGCCGCGTCGGTGATCAGCGTGCGCAACCCGGTGTATGCCGTGCTGTGCCTGATCCTGACCTTCTTCTCGGTGGCCTGCGTGTGGCTGCTGGTGGGGGCCGAGTTCCTGGGCGTCACGCTGGTGCTGGTGTACGTCGGTGCGGTGATGGTGTTGTTCCTGTTCGTGGTGATGATGCTGGACATCGATACCACCAACCTGCGTGAAGGCTGGGTGCGCTACCTGCCGGTGGGCCTGGTGGTCGCGGTGGTGATGCTGGTGCAGATGCTGACCCTGATCGGCATCAAGGCCCGCATGGCGCCGTTCCCCGTGGACAACGCCGCCGCGGTCGCCGCGGACACCTCCAACATCACCTGGCTGGCGCGCAGCCTGTTCACCGAATACCTGCTGCCGTTCGAGTTCGCCGCAGTGATCCTGACCGTCGCCGTGGTGGCAGCCGTGATGCTGACCCTGCGCCGCCGTCAGGGCCTGAAGACGCAGAACCCGACCGAGCAGACCATGGTCAAGGCAAAAGACCGCCTGCGCATCGTCAAGATGGCCGCCGAGAAGCCGGTGGTGCAGGTGCAAGCGAACAACGAAGGTGGCGAGGAGGCCAAGCCATGATTTCCCTGGGCCATATGCTCGCGCTGGGCGCGGTGATGTTCTGCATCTCCGTCGCCGGCATCTTCCTGAACCGGAAGAACATCATCGTGCTGCTGATGTCGATCGAACTGATGCTGCTGTCGGTCAACATCAACTTCATCGCCTTCTCGCGTGAGCTGGGCGATACCGCCGGCCAGCTGTTCGTGTTCTTCATCCTGACCGTGGCCGCAGCCGAAGCTGCAATCGGCCTCGCGATCCTGGTGACCTTGTTCCGTACTCGCCACACCATCAACGTGGGCGAAGTTGATTCGCTGAAGGGCTGATCCGAGATGGAAATCACTCTCTCCAAGAGTCTGTTGATCGCAGTGGTGCTCGCACCACTGTTCGGCAGCATCATCGCCGGCCTCTTCGGACGCCAGGTCGGGCGCAAAGGCGCCCAGTACATCACCATCCTCGGCGTGGCGATCAGCTTCGTGCTGTCCGCACACACGCTGTACCAGCTGCTGTGGGGTGGGGCGCAGCCGTTCAACCAGAACATCTACACCTTCTTCGAGGTCGGCCAGTACGCGGCCCACGTCGGCTTCATGATCGATCGCATGACCGCCATGATGATGGTGGTGGTGAGCTTCGTGTCGCTGCTGGTGCACATCTACTCCATCGGCTACATGTCCGAGGACGACGGCTACCAGCGCTTCTTCAGCTACATCTCGCTGTTCACCTTCTCGATGTTCACGCTGGTGATGAGCAACAACTTCCTGCAGCTGTTCTTCGGCTGGGAAGCGGTGGGTCTGGTGTCGTACCTGCTGATCGGCTTCTACTTCAAGAAGCCCAGCGCCATCTTCGCCAACATGAAGGCCTTCCTGGTCAACCGCGTCGGTGACTTCGGCTTCCTGCTGGGCATCGGCGGCATCCTGTGGGCGTTCGGGACGCTGGACTACGCCACCGTGTTCGCCAATGCCGGCACCGTGCTGGGTACCGATGCCACCGGCCATGCCATGGTGCAGCTGATCGGTGACCATCAGTGGTCGATCGCCACCGTGATCTGCATCTGCCTGTTCATCGGCGCGATGGGCAAGTCGGCCCAGGTGCCGCTGCACGTGTGGCTGCCGGACTCGATGGAAGGCCCGACCCCGATCTCGGCGCTGATCCATGCCGCGACGATGGTGACCGCGGGCATCTTCATGGTCACCCGCATGTCGCCGCTGTTCGAGCTGTCGCAGACCGCGCTGGACTTCATCCTGTTCATCGGTGCGACCACGGCCTTCTTCACCGGCCTGATCGGCATCGTGCAGAGCGACATCAAGCGCGTGGTTGCCTACTCGACGCTGTCGCAGCTGGGCTACATGACCGTTGCCCTGGGCGTGTCCGCCTACTCGGGCGCCGTGTTCCACCTGATGACCCACGCCTTCTTCAAGGCGCTGCTGTTCCTGGGTGCCGGCTCGGTGATCATCGGCATGCACCACGAGCAGAACATGCTGAAGATGGGCGGCCTGCGCAAATACATGCCGATCACCCACATCACCATGTGGATCGGTACGCTGGCCCTGGTCGGCACCCCGTTCTTCGCGGGCTTCTACTCCAAGGACACCATCATCGAAGCCGCCGCGCACCACGCGCAGCATTCGTCCAGCTGGGTGGCCACGTATGGCTACTGGGCGGTGCTTGGTGGCGTGATCGTCACCAGCTTCTACAGCTTCCGCCTGCTGTTCCTGACCTTCTTCGGCAAGGAGCGCTTCCGTGACGCGCACGATGACCACGGCCATCACGGCCATGGCCACGATGACCACCACGGTCACGGCGCCCACGAGCCGCACGAGTCGCCGCTGGTGGTGACGGTGCCGCTGATCCTGCTGGCCATCCCGTCCATCCTGATCGGCTTCTTCACCATTGGCCCGATGCTGTTCGGCACCGGCTGGGACGGTCATGCCGCCGAGGGTGGCGTGCCGGGCCAGGCCATGTCGTTCTTCACCGGCATCGTCGATTTCTACGACCCGGCACGCGACACCATCGCCGCCGTGGGCAAGGAGTTCTGGCACGGCTCGGTGGCCTACGCGCTGCACGGCATGATGATGCCGGCGTTCTGGCTGACGGTTGCGGGCTTCATCCTGGCGTGGGTGTTCTACGTCTGGAAGCCGGAACTGGCCGGTCAGGCGCGCAAGAACCTGGCACCGCTGGTTTCGGTGCTGGAAAACAAGTACGGCTTCGACAAGCTCTGGATCGACGGCTTTGCCGGCGGTGGTGTGCAGCTCGGCAAGGCCGCCCGTGCCGTGGACAGCACGGTCGTCGACGGTGTGGTGGTGAATGGTTCGGCCCGTCTGGTCGACTTGGCTGCCAACCTGCTGCGCCGCACCCAATCCGGTTTCCTCTACCACTACGCCTTCGCGATGATCATCGGCCTGATTGCCCTGCTGGGCCTGCTGATGCATTTCTGGCGTTGACCTGTACGGAATAGAAGACGTGTCGAACTGGCCCCTACTTAGTGTTCTCATCTGGCTGCCGATCATCGGCGGTGCGTTGATCCTCGCCGTGCGCAACGCCCAGACCGCCCGTTGGGCGTCGCTGGCGGTGGCATTGCTCACCTTCCTGTTGAGCCTCGGCCTGCTCAGCGGCTATGACCGCGGCGCCGCCGACGTGATGCAGTTCGTCGAGCAGCATCCGTGGATCCCGGCCTTCGGTATCGGCTACAACCTCGCCGTCGATGGCATCGCCATCGCGCTGGTGCTGCTGACCACCCTGGTCGGCGTGCTGGCCCTGATCGGCGCCTGGGGCGTGGTCGACAAGCGCGTGAACCAGTACGTCGCCGCCTTCCTGATCCTGGAAGGCGTCACGGTCGGCATCTTCGCCGCCACCGACGCGATGCTGTTCTACGTGTTCTTCGAAGCCATGCTGATCCCGATGTTCCTGATCATCGGCGTCTGGGGCGGCCCGCGTCGCATCTATGCGGCCATGAAGTTCTTCCTGTACACCTTCCTCGGCTCGGTGCTGATGCTGGTGGCGCTGATCTACCTGTACCTGAAGGGCGGCAGCTTCCAGCTGGCCGACCTGTACCAGCTGCAGTTGTCGGCCAAGGAACAGACGTGGATCTTCTTCGCCTTCCTGATCGCCTTCGCGGTCAAGGTGCCGATGTTCCCGGTGCACACCTGGCTGCCGGATGCGCACGTGGAAGCGCCGACCGCCGGTTCGGTGATCCTGGCGGCCATCGCGCTGAAGATCGGTGGCTACGGCTTCCTGCGCTTCAACCTGCCGATCGTGCCGGACGCCAGCGCCGAGTGGGCCTGGCTGGTGATCGCGCTGTCGCTGGTGGCGGTGATCTACGTCGGCCTGGTCGCGATGGTGCAGGACGACATGAAGAAGCTGATCGCCTATTCGTCGGTCGCACACATGGGCTTCGTCACCCTCGGCACGTTCACTGCGCTGTGGCTGGTGCGTGAGGCCGGCAACGCCGACGCCGCCCGCCTGGGCCTGCAGGGCGCCATGGTGCAGATGATCTCGCACGGCTTCGTGTCCGGTGCGATGTTCTCCTGCGTGGGCGTGCTGTACGACCGCATGCACAGCCGCCGCATCGCCGATTACGGCGGCGTGGTCAACGTGATGCCGTGGTTCGCCACCTTCGCGTTGCTGTTCTTCATGGCCAACTCGGGCCTGCCGGGTACCAGCGGCTTCGTGGGTGAATTCATGATCGTGCTGGCGTCCTTCCAGTGGAACCCGCTGGTGGCACTGGGTGCGGCGACCACGCTGATCATCAGCGCCGCGTACTCGCTGTGGCTGTACAAGCGCGTGTTCTTCGGCGAGGTGGGCAATGCCCATGTGGCCGAACTGAAGGACATCAACGGTCGTGAATGGCTGGTGTTGGGTGTGTTCGCCGTCGGCACGCTGGTGCTGGGCTTCTATCCCAAGCCGCTGACCGACCTGATGGAGCCGTCCATCGCCAAGCTGGCGATGCAGATCGCATCGAGCAAGCTGCTGTAAGCGGCCCGTCGAGAGTATTGATTCCAGGATTTGATGATGACAACGCCGACGCTTCTGCCGTTGACCACCGCCGACCTCCCGCCGTTGCTGCCAGAACTGGTGGTGATTGGTGGCGCCTTCGCCCTGCTGATCCTCGATCTGTTCATCAGCAACCGGCACAAGGTCTGGACCCACTTCATCTCGGTGGCCGTGCTGGCCGTCGCCTTCGGCCTGCTGCTGGGTGGCGTGGGCGGGCAGGGTGAGGTGTTCCATGGCATGTTCATCCGCGACAACGCCGCCGACATCATGAAGACGGTGGTGGTGCTGGTCAGTGGCCTGAGCCTGATCTACGGCTGGAGCTACCTGCGCGAACGCAACCTGTACCAGGGCGAGATCCCGGTGCTGATCCTGTTCGCCACCGCCGGCATGATGATCCTGGTGTCGGCCGGTAGCCTGCTGATGGTCTACCTGGGCCTGGAGCTGCTGGCGCTGTGTTCGTACGCGCTGGTTGCCAGCAACCGCGAGAACAAGCTCGCCGCCGAAGCCGGCATGAAGTACATCGTGCTGGGTTCGCTGGCCTCGGGCCTGCTGCTGTACGGCATGTCGCTGATCTATGGCGCCACCGGCTCGCTGCACCTGGACGTCATCCACGGCGCCATCGCCCATTCCGACGAGCGCCTGCTGCTGCTGACCGGCGCGGTGTTCATGGTCGCCGGCGTTGCCTTCAAGCTGGGCGCTGCGCCGTTCCACATGTGGCTGCCGGACGTGTACCAGGGTGCCCCGGCGCCGATCGCGCTGTTCATCAGCTCGGCACCGAAGCTGGCCGCGTTCGGCATGGCTTACCGCCTGCTGGAAATGGGCGTGGGCCCGTTGTCGACCGAACTGCAGTATGTGCTGGCCGGCCTGGCCGCGCTGTCGCTGATCGTCGGTAACCTGATGGCCATCGCGCAGACCAACCTCAAGCGCATGCTGGCCTACTCCACGGTCTCCCACATCGGCTTCCTGCTGATGGGCGTGGCCGGTGGCGGCGAGCAGGGCTATTCGGCCGCGATGTTCTACGCGGTGGCTTACGCCATCATGTCGACGGCTTCGTTCGGCGCGATCATCGCGCTGTCGCGTGCCGGCTTCGAGGCCGAGAACATCGAGGACTTCAAGGGCCTGAATGCCCGTAGCCCGTGGATGGCCGGTCTGGTCCTGTGCATCATGGCGTCGCTGGCCGGTATCCCGCCGTTCCTGGGTTTCTGGACCAAGCTGGCGGTGCTGGGCGCTGCAATCAACGGTGACCTGCTGTGGCTGGCCATGGTCGGTGTGATCTGCGCGGTGATCGGTTGCTTCTATTACCTGCGTGTCATCAAGGTCATGTACTTCGATGAGCCGGTGGGCGAGGCGCTGCCGCGCAACAACGATCGCATCCTGGGCATCGTGCTGGGCGTGAATTCGGTCCTGCTGCTGTTCCTGCCGCTGGGCCTGGGGCCGATCCTGCAGTGGATGCGCACGGCATTTGCACATTTGTCGTAATAATTTTCAAAAAACAGTTACACAAAGATGTGAATCGTGTAATATTCACATCCTGATTTGACGGCAGCAACGCGACGCGGCGCTGCCGGAATCACCGGAAGGTGGTTCGCCGGGGAGTCAATTCCTCGGGTTTCTCCGGAAGATCGGAGAAACAAGTGAAGTAAATAAGGGTTGCAATCTGATCCAAGTTACTTCATAATTCCGCTTCTGCTGCGGGGTGGAGCAGTCTGGCAGCTCGTCGGGCTCATAACCCGAAGGTCGCAGGTTCAAATCCTGCCCCCGCTACCAGCTTCGGTTTCTGCGACAATGTCGATTGAAGCCAAAGTCTGGGCTCGCAAGAACGTTTGCTTCCGTTCTTGCAACCGGAATCCAGTCACCGGATTTCAACCGGACAAAGGGCCCAATAGGGTCCTTTGTTGTTTCCGGACAACGGAAAATCCCGGCTGGGTGGTACCAGCCCCCATTTACCGAACCAAGGCAGGCTGTGAGCGACAAGGCTACTGAAATCGCGAATCTGCTGGGCCCCACCGTGCAAGCGCTGGGGCTCGATTTGTTGGGCGCCGAATATCTGCCGGCCCCCGGCGGCGCAACCCTGCGCCTGTACATCGACGTGCCGCTGGCCGAGCAGCCCGAGCGCATGGTCAATGTCGACGACTGCGAGCGGGTCAGCCGCGAAGTGTCGGCGCAACTGGACGTGGAGGACCCGATCAGCGGCAACTACACGCTGGAAGTCTCTTCGCCGGGCGTGGACCGTCCGTTGTTCACGCTGGAACAGTTCGAGCAGCAGCTTGGCCAGTCCGCCAAGGTCGGCCTGAAGCTGCCGCAGGAGAGCCGCCGCCGCCTGCAGGGCGAGATCGCCGCGGTGGACCACGCGCAGGGCACCGTGACGTTCATCGTCGACGGCAAGCCGTTCGTGGCCGCGTTCGACAACATCGACAAGGCACGCATCATTCCGGACTGGGCCGCACTGGGCCTGGCGCCGACCAAACCCACCGGCCCGGCCCCGAAGAAGGGCGACAAGGCCAAGAACAAATCCAATAACGAAACGGCGGCCAAAAAGCCGCGCGCGGAGTGAGCCGATGAGCAAGGAACTTTTGCTGGTAGTTGACGCAGTCGCCAACGAGAAGGGCGTGCCGCGCGAAGTGATTTTCGATGCGATCGAAGCAGCGCTCGCCTCCGCGGCGAAGAAGCGTTACATCGACCAGGACGTGCTGGCGCGCGTGTCGATCAACCAGAAGGACGGCAGCTACGAGACCTTCCGTCGCTGGGAAGTGGTCGCCGACGACGTGGTGATGGAGTCGCCGGACCGCCAGATCCGCATGATGGACGCGATCGACGAGGCCGATGGCGTCGAGATCGGTGACTACATCGAAGAACAGATCGAGAACCCGGATTTCGGCCGCATCGCCGCCCAGGCCGCCAAGCAGGTCATCGTGCAGCGCGTGCGCGAGGCCGAGCGCCAGCAGGTGGTCGATGCATGGAAGGATCGCGTCGGCGAGCTGGTCACCGGCGTGGTCAAGCGTGCCGAGCGTGGCAACATCTACGTGGACCTGGGCGGCAACGCCGAGGCCTTCATCCCGAAGGACAAGGGCATCCCGCGCGACGTGCTGCGCGCCGGCGACCGCGTGCGCGGTTACCTGGCCGAAGTGCGTTCGGAGCCGCGTGGCCCGCAGCTGTTCATCAGCCGCGCCGCGCCGGAATTCATGATCGAGCTGTTCAAGCTCGAGGTGCCGGAAGTCGGTCAGGGCCTGGTCGAGATCAAGGCCTGCGCGCGTGACCCGGGCGACCGCGCCAAGATCGCCGTGCTGGCCCATGACAGCCGCACCGATCCGATCGGCGCCTGCATCGGCATGCGCGGTTCGCGCGTCCAGGCCGTGTCCAATGAGCTCAATGGTGAGCGCGTGGACATCGTGCTGTGGAACGAGAACCCGGCCAACTTCGTCATCAATGCGATGGCGCCTGCCGAAGTGCAGTCGATCATCGTCGATGAAGAGAAGCATTCGATGGACCTGGCCGTGGCCGAAGATCGCCTGGCCCAGGCGATCGGCAAGGGCGGCCAGAACGTGCGTCTTGCCAGCCGTCTGACCGGTTGGCAGCTGAATGTGATGACCCAGGACCAGGTGACCGCCAAGTCCGAGGCCGAGCAGGCCGTCGCCCGCCAGCTGTTCATGGACAAGCTGGAAGTGGACGAGGAAATCGCCGGCATCCTGGTGTCCGAAGGTTTCGGCACCGTGGAAGAAATCGCGTACGTGCCGGTCGGCGAGCTGCTGGCCGTGGAAGGCTTCGACGAGGACATCGTCGAGGAACTGCGTGCCCGCGCACGCGACGCGCTGCTCAACGAGGCGCTGGCCGTGGAAGAGGGCGCCGAAGGCGGCGTGCCGGCGGATGACCTGCTGGCATTGAAGGGCATGGATGAAGCAACCGCGTACGCGCTGGCCGGTCATGGCGTGCGTACGAGTGAGGATCTGTCGGACCTGGCTGCCGACGAGATCCTGGAGTTCGGTATCGAGGGTATGGATCTTGAGCGCGCCGCAGCGCTGGTCCTCGCCGCCCGCGCCGAGGAGATCGCCCGCCTGGAGCGCGGCGAATGAGCCAGCGATGAACAGTGCCCTGAGCCGCTCAGGGCGTAGACTCCGCGCTGCCTTCGTTCGTGTCGAGGGGGCGCCAACAAGATCATAGGATCCGAATGTCGCAGCAAACCACCATCCGCAAGCTCGCCGAACTGGTCAACACGCCGGTCGAGAAACTGCTGGAGCAGCTGGCCCAGGCCGGCATGAAGTTCAGCGGTCCCGACCAGGTCGTGACCAGCACCGAGAAAGTGAAGCTTCTGGGATTCCTCCGCCGTTCGCACGGCAAGGATGAGTCGCCCGCCGACGAGGGTGCCGAAGGCGCCCCGAAGAAGATCACCCTGGCCCGTCGCAAGCACCAGGAAGTGACGGTCAATGCCGGTCGCAGCAAGACCACGGTCAACGTCGAGGTGCGCCAGAAGCGTACCTACGTCAAGCCGGAAGGTGGCAAGCCTGCGATGACGCCGGACGAGGAGCGCGCCGAAATCCTGCGCAAGCTCGAGGAATCGCGTCAGCGCAATCTCGACGAGCAGCGCATGCTGGCCGAGAAGGACCGTGCCCGCGACGAGGAAATCGCCCGCCAGAAGGCGGCCGAGGACGCCGAGCGCCAGCGCATCGAAGCCGAGCGCATCGCCGCCGAAGAAGCGGCCAAGGCCAAGCTTGCAAAGCCGGCGGCGACCGGAGCGGCAAGCGAGCCGGTGGCCAAGGCGCCGCGTCATGCCGCAGCTCCGGCTGCACCGCGTGCGCCGATCCGCGAGGATCGCGCGCCGTCGTCGCATGCCAAGCCGGGCAAGGCACGTGGCACGCAGGGTGCGGACAACGATGGCGGCAACCGTTTCGGTGGCCAGTTGCATCTGTCGGCATCGGACCGTGCGCGTCGCGGCAACAGCAACAACAATAATTCGCGTGGTCGCCCGGGCAGCCGTGCGCCGCAGGGCCGTCGTGGCAATGAACAGTCGCGTGGCGGCGGTGGCAGCCATGGCTTCGAGCGTCCGACCGCACCGGTCGTGCGCGAGATCGCCATCGGCGAGACCGTGACCGTTGCCGATCTGGCGCAGAAGCTGGCCCTGAAGGGCGGCGAAGTGGTCAAGGCGTTGTTCAAGATGGGCGTGATGGCCACCATCACCCAGTCCATCGACCACGACACCGCCGTGCTGGTGACCGAAGAGCTCGGCCACAAGGCCGTGCGCGCGGACACCAACGATGCCGAAGACGCACTGCTGGCCATCACCGATGCCGACCAGGGCGACGCCGTGCCGCGTCCGCCGGTGGTCACCATCATGGGTCACGTCGACCACGGCAAGACCTCGCTGCTGGATTACATCCGCCGCACCAAGGTCGCCAATGGCGAAGCCGGTGGCATCACCCAGCACATCGGCGCCTACCACGTGGATACGCCGAAGGGCGTGATCAGCTTCCTGGATACCCCGGGCCATGCCGCGTTCACCTCGATGCGTGCCCGTGGCGCGCAGCTGACCGACGTGGTGGTGGTGGTCGTGGCCGCCGACGACGGCGTCATGCCGCAGACCAAGGAAGCCATCCAGCACGCCCGCGCCGCCAACGCGCCGATCGTGGTGGCGATCAACAAGATGGACAAGTCCTCGGCCGACCCGATGCGGGTCAAGAACGAACTGCTCGCCGAGCAGGTCGTGGCCGAAGACTTCGGTGGCGATACGCAGATGGTGGAAATCTCCGCCAAGACCGGCCAGGGCATTGATGACCTGCTGGACGCGATTTCGATCCAGGCCGAACTGCTTGAGCTGAAGGCCGTGGCCGAAGGCCGCGCGGCGGGCGTGGTCATCGAGTCCTCGCTGGACAAGGGCCGTGGCCCGGTCGCGACGGTGCTGGTGCAGCAGGGTCAGCTCAAGAAGGGTGACTATCTGGTGTGCGGCATCCAGTACGGCCGCGTGCGTGCGCTGTTCGACGAGACCGGTCGCCAGGTGGCCGAAGCCGGCCCGTCGATCCCGGTGCAGGTGCTGGGTCTGTCCGGCGTGCCGGAAGCGGGCGATGATTTTGTCGTCGTTGAAGACGAGCGCCTGGCCAAGGATGTCGCCCAGCAGCGTGAGACCAAGCGCCGTGAATCGCGTCTGGTCGCCACCGCGGGCAGCCGCATGGAAGACATCATGGCGCAGCTGGGCAAGGGCGAAGGCCAGCAGGTGCTGAACCTGCTGATCAAGGCCGATGTCCAGGGTTCGGTGCAGGCACTGAGCCAGTCGCTGGTGGGCCTGTCCAACGACGACATCCGCATCAACGTGATCCACTCCGGCGTGGGCGGCATCACCGAATCGGACGCCAATTCGGCCGCCGCTTCCAAGGCCACCGTGATCGGCTTCAACGTGCGTGCGGATGCTTCGGCCCGTCGCATCATTGAATCCAATGGCGTGGACCTGCGTTACTTCTCGATCATCTATGACGTGATCGACCAGGTGAAGCAGGTTGCCTCCGGTCTGCTCGGCGTGGAAATCCGCGAAGAGATCATCGGTATCGCCGAAGTCCGCGACGTGTTCCGCAGCTCGAAGCTGGGCGCGATCGCCGGCTGCATGGTGGTCGAAGGCGTGGTCAAGCGGAACAAGCCGATCCGCGTGCTGCGCGACAGCGTGGTGGTGTTCGAGGGCGAACTGGAATCGCTGCGCCGCTTCAAGGAGAACGTCGAGGAGGTTCGCAACGGTACCGAATGCGGTATCGGCGTGAAGGCCTACAACGACGTGAAGGCCGGCGACCAGATCGAATGCTTCGAGCGCATCGAAGTGCCGCGTACGCTGTAATCGCACCACGGACCGGTCCGCCCCGTGGCGGGCCGGTCCTGCTTCATCAACGCAATATTCAAACGAGCCAGAAAACGTGCCAAAGACTTTCCACCGTACCGACCGAGTTTCCGCGCAGATCCGCCGTGATCTGGGCACGCTGGTGCATGCCGCCGTGCGTGAGCACGGGCTGCCATCGGTCAGCGTCTCGGACGTGGAGGTCACCCGCGACATGGCCCATGCCAAGGTGTTCGTCACCGCACTGATGCCGGAACGCTCGGCCGAGGCGGTGAAGGGCCTGCGTGAGCTGTCGGTGGAGCTGCGCATGGCGCTGGCCCGGGCAATGAAGCTGCGGCACGTGCCGGAGCTGCATTTCCACTACGACGACTCGGTTGACCGCGGCGAGCGCATCGACAACCTGCTGCGTGACCTGTCGGACAAACATCCGCCGTCGAGCTCCGACGAAGAGTGAAGCAGCAGCCCGCAAGGGCTGTTGTCATATCTGGCCGGCGCCACGCACGGCGCCGATGATTTCCTGATTCCCGTCCGGCATTGCCGTGCCGGCCCGAGTAGGGTGTTGCATGCGTCCCCGTATTTCATTCCGTCGCCTGGATGGCATCGTCCTGCTCGACAAGCCCGCCGGCATGAGCTCCAACACCGCGCTGCAGGTGGCTCGTCGCCTGTTCCGTGCCGAGAAGGGGGGGCATACCGGCAGCCTGGACCCGCTGGCCACTGGCCTGCTGCCGTTGTGCTTCGGCGAGGCGACCAAGATTGCCGGGCTGCTGCTGGGCTCGGCCAAGGCCTACGACGCTCAGATCGCGCTGGGGCGTACCACCGATACCGACGATGCCGACGGCGTCGTGCTGCGTGAGCGCCCGGTGCCGGCCATCCCCCGACAGGCACTGGACGCGGCGCTGGCGACCCTGACCGGGCATATCCGCCAGCGCGCCCCGATCTATTCCGCACTCAAGCAGGGCGGGGAGCCGTTGTATGTGAAGGCCCGGCGCGGGGATGCCATCGAGGCCCCGGAGCGGGAAGTCCACGTACAGGCCATCGAGGTGCTGGCGCAGGAGAGCGAGCAGCTGTCGCTGCGCGTGACCTGTGGTTCGGGCACCTATATCCGCAGCATTGCCAGGGATCTGGGCGAACTGCTGGGCTGCGGGGCGCACATCACCGCGCTGCGCCGCCTGTGGGTGGAGCCGTTCCTGTCGCCGCGGATGATCGGGCTGGATGCGCTGCGGGAAGTGGCCGAGAGCGGCGACGAGGCGGCGCTGCTGCAATGGCTGCTGCCGATCCAGGACGGGCTGGTCCACTTTGGCCGGGTTGATCTGGATGAGGGGCAGGCGGCCCGGTTCTGCATGGGTCAGCGTCTGCGCAATCCGGCCTGGCCGGTCGGGCTGGTGGCGGTTTTCGGGGCAGAAGGTGCTCCGCTGGGACTGGCGCAGGTGGAGTCCGACGGCCGTCTGGCACCGCAGCGCCGGTTCAATCTCTGAATGGGACAGGCGCCGAACCCTGACGCGCCTTGTGGCAAATGGTTGAGGTCGTTACAATTTTGCGGCCCTTGTAGGGGCACCCTCCGGCCGTCGGCCGGGGTTCTATCAATCGGCGAGCTGCGCGGTGCGTCCAGTACGTTCCTGCCGGCCACGCATCCAAGAGAAAACACGAAATGTCGATCGACACCCAGAAGGTTATTGAAGCCAACGCCCGCGGCACCAACGACACCGGTTCGCCGGAAGTCCAGGTGGCCCTGCTGACCGCCCGCATCGAACTGCTGACCGGCCACTTCAAGGAACACAAGAAGGACCACCACAGCCGCCGTGGCCTGCTGCAGATGGTCAACCGCCGCCGCAGCCTGCTCGACTACCTGAAGAAGAAGGACGTCGAGCGCTACAAGGCGCTGATTGAAAAGCTCGGCCTGCGCCGCTAATAGACTTCCCGCCGCGGCGCAGCGATGCGCCGCGGTTTTGTTTTTGCAGTTTCAAAATCGCAGTAGATCGGCCGGACCCGCCCGGCCACCCGATGACGGCAAGGGTCGTCAGCGGTCCATCTGATGAAGCATTTCAAGGATTCCCCGTGGCAAAAATCACCAAAACCTTCCAGTACGGCAAACACACCGTCACGCTTGAGACCGGCGAAATCGCCCGTCAGGCAAGCGGCGCCGTCATCGTCAAGATGGACGACACCGTGTTGCTGGTCACTGCCGTCGCCGCCAAGAGCGCGCGCGAAGGCCAGGACTTCTTTCCGCTGACCGTCGACTACCAGGAAAAGTTCTACGCCGGTGGCCGTATCCCGGGTGGCTTCTTCAAGCGCGAAGGCCGTGCGACCGAGAAGGAAACGCTGATCTCGCGCCTGATCGACCGCCCGATCCGCCCGCTGTTCCCGGAAGACTACAAGAACGAAGTCCAGATCATCGCCACGGTGATGTCGCTGAACCCGGAAGTGGATGGTGACATCGCCGCCCTGATCGGTGCCTCGGCCGCGCTGTCGCTGGCCGGCACCCCGTTCAAGGGTCCGATCGGCGCCGCCAAGGTCGGTTACAAGGACGGCCAGTACATCCTCAACCCGACCGTGTCGGAGCTGAAGGAATCGCAGCTGGAGCTGGTGGTCGCGGGTACCGCCAATGCCGTGCTGATGGTCGAATCCGAAGCCGCGCTGCTGTCCGAAGAAGTGATGCTGGGCGCCGTGACCTTCGGTCACCGCGAAATGCAGAAGGTCATCAACGCGATCAACGAGCTGACCGTCGAAGCCGGCACCAAGCCGAGCGACTGGGTTGCCCCGGCCAAGAACACCGCGCTGATCAGCGCGCTGCAGGAAGCCGTTGGTGGCAAGCTGGGCGAAGCCTTCCAGGTGCGCGACAAGCTGCAGCGCCGCGACGCCATCGCCGCGATCAAGAAGGACGTGCTCGAGTCGCTGGCCGGCCGCGTTGCCGCCGAAGGCTGGAACCCGGCCGAGCTGTCGAAGGAATTCGGCGAGCTGGAATACCACACCATGCGTGACTCGGTGCTGGCCACCAAGGTCCGCATCGACGGCCGTGCACTGGACACCGTGCGCCCGATCGCCGTGAAGGCCGGCGTGATGCCGCGCACCCATGGCTCGGCGCTGTTCACCCGCGGCGAGACCCAGGCCATCGTGGTCACCACGCTGGGCACCGCCCGTGACGGCCAGGTCATCGACGCCGTCGCCGGTGAGTACAAGGAAAACTTCCTGTTCCATTACAACTTCCCGCCCTACTCGGTGGGTGAGTGCGGCCGTTTCGGCGCGCCGAAGCGCCGCGAGATCGGCCACGGCCGCCTGGCCAAGCGCGGCGTGCTGGCCGTGATGCCGACCCTGGAAGAGTTCCCGTACACCATTCGCGTGGTGTCGGAAATCACCGAATCCAACGGTTCCTCGTCGATGGCCTCGGTCTGCGGTTCGTCGCTGGCCCTGATGGACGCCGGCGTGCCGGTGAAGGCACCGGTGGCGGGTATCGCCATGGGCCTGGTGAAGGAAGGCGACAACTTCGTCGTGCTGTCGGACATCCTGGGTGACGAAGATCACCTGGGCGACATGGACTTCAAGGTGGCCGGTACTTCGGAAGGTGTCTCTGCGCTGCAGATGGACATCAAGATCGAAGGCATCACCGAAGAGATCATGAAGAAGGCGCTGGAACAGGCCAAGGCCGGCCGCCTGCACATCCTGGGCGAAATGGCCCATGCGCTGACCGCCCCGCGTGCCGAGCTGTCGGACTACGCGCCGCGCCTGCTGACCATCAAGATCCACCCGGACAAGATCCGCGAAGTGATCGGCAAGGGTGGCTCGACCATCCAGGCCATCACCAAGGAAACCGGCACCCAGATCGACATCCAGGACGACGGCACCATCACCATCGCCTCGGTGAACAATGCCGCTGCCCAGGCCGCCAAGGCCCGCATCGAGCAGATCACCTCGGACGTCGAGCCGGGCCGCATCTACGAAGGCAAGGTCGCCAAGATCATGGACTTCGGTGCGTTCGTCACGATCCTGCCGGGCAAGGACGGCCTGGTCCACGTGTCGCAGATCTCCAGCGAGCGCGTCGAGAAGGTCGGCGACAAGCTGAAGGAAGGCGATGTGGTCAAGGTCAAGGTGCTGGAAGTCGACAAGCAGGGCCGTATCCGCCTGTCGATGAAGGCCGTGGAAGAAGGCGAGGGCACCCCGGCCGAGTAAGGTCGCGGTGTTGCGCTGAAGAAAAGCGGGCCTTGTGCCCGCTTTTCTTTTGCCTGCAGGAAAGTGGACGACGGGTCTGCACGGCGGCCCCCGGGTTCGCCCGACCGCGATGGCCCGGTTTGACCGATGGGGATGCATCGGGCCGCGGAACAGCATGCGCTCTGGGATGGTGACGGGGCGAAGGCATGGACAACATGGCCGAAGAGGCGTCCGGGCGCGAGGGCGTGCCAGTCCTGGGCAAGGCCGTGGCGGCGGGCGTCCTGCTGGGGGTCTGCGCGGTGGCCTGGGCGCCGGCACTGTTGCAATCGCCCCTGGACTGGCTGGCGCTGCTGGTCGGGCTGCTGGGCTGGTGGCGCCTGCGGGGCCGCCGTTGGCCGGGGGCATTGCTGGCCGGCGTGGGCTGGATGGGGGTGCAGATGGGCAGCGGTCTGCAGGCACAATTGCCCGCCACCATGGAGGGGCGGGAGTTCCTGGTGCGCGGCGAGGTAGTCAGCCTGCCCGAGCATGAGGTGCGCCGCACCCGGTTCCATTTCCGCGTGGACGACGACGTTGCCCAGCCGGCCGTGCTGCGTGGGCAGCGCCTCCAGCTGGCATGGTATGACCCGTTCGGTGCTTCCTCGCCGGGGAGGCGGCTGGAGCTGCGGGCGGGGGAGAGGTGGCAGTTGCAGGTCCGGCTGCGTGCGCCGCGGGGCTTGAGCAACCCTGGCGGGTTCGACGCCGAACGGCATGCGCTGGCCTTGCGGCTGGTGGCCAACGGCGTGGTGCGCGTGCTGCCTGCGCCGCGGCGGTTGGCCACGGGCACGGGGTTGCAGGCATGGCGTGAGGCGGTCAGTGACCGTATCGCCGGCGGCGTAGGGGCCGGGTCCGCGCGCTATGTGCAGGCACTGGCGTTGGGTGATACACGCGGCCTGGGTGAACTGGATTGGCAGCGCCTGCGCGCGACCGGCTTGACCCACTTGATCGCGATCTCCGGATTCCACGTCGGCATGGTCGCGGTCTGCGGCGCATGGCTGGTCGCCGGGATGTGGTGGTTGCTGCCTGGCCTGGGACGCTGGTTGCCGCGGCTGCAGGCGGCGGCCATCGGAGCCTTCCTCGTGGCACTGGTCTATGCAGCGGCAGCGGGCTTCGCGTTGCCGACGGTACGTACGGTGCTGATGATCGGGGTGATCGTGCTGGCCCGGCTGTGGCGTCGTCCGGTCAGTGTGACCGGAAGCCTGGGGCTGGCCGCGTTGGCCGTGCTGTCGGTGGATCCCTTGTCGGTACTGGTGGCCGGATTCTGGCTGAGCTTCGCCGGCGTGGCGCTGTTGGCCGCATGCCTGCCGGAGCGGCTGCATTGGCTGCGGGGATTTTTGTCGGCGCAATGGGTGGCGACGCTGGGGTTGTTGCCGTTGACTGTCCTGCTGTTCGGCCAGGCCTCGGCCGTGGGGCCATTGGCCAATCTGGTCGCCATCCCGTGGTGGAGCCTGGTCGTGGTGCCGTTGGCACTGCTGGGAACGGCGGCCGAGGCGCTCTGGACCGGGGCCGGTGCGCTGCCGTGGCGGGCGTCGGCGTGGTGTTTTGATCTGTCGTGGCCGTTGTTCGAAACCCTGGCCGATAGCCGCCTGTCGCTATGGTGGCTGCCGGAGCCGGCGTGGTTCGCACTGCCGCTGGCGTTGTTGGGGGCACTCTGGATGCTGTTGCCGCGCGGCGTGCCGGGGCGTGGACTGGCACTGCTGCTGTGGTTGCCCCTGTTGCTGCCGTGGCGTGAGCTGCCCGGCGACGGTGAGTTCGAGATCGTGGTGCTGGATGTCGGCCAAGGGCTGTCGGTGCTGGTGCGCAGCCGTGCGCATGCCCTGCTGTACGACGCCGGGCCGGCCGTGCGCGATGGCTTCGACGCCGGCGAGCGGGTGGTGGTGCCAGCATTGCGTGCATTGGGTGTGCGTCGGCTGGACCGGTTGGTGCTCAGCCATGGTGATCATGACCATGCCGGCGGGGCGGCGGCGGTGCAGGCGGAGATGCCAGGAGTGCCGTTGCTGGGGCCGCCGGGCATGCCCGGGGCGGAAGCAGCAGCTTGCGAGGCAGGGCGGCAGTGGTGGTGGGACGGGGTGCAGTTCGAGTTCCTGCATCCTGCCGCCGGCTTCCCCTACCTGCGCAACGAGTCCAGCTGCGTGTTGCGCGTTGGCGGTCCCTACGGCGTGGCCCTGCTGACCGGCGACATCGGTGCGGTGATCGAACAGGGGCTGGTCAGGCGCTCGCCGCGCGCGGTGCGGGCCGATGTGGTGCTGGTGCCGCACCACGGCAGTGGCGGGTCGTCGACGCGGGCGTTCATTGCCGCCACCGGCGCGCGCTTGGCCGTGGTATCGGCCGGGCACGCCAACCGGTTCGGTCATCCACGTGCGGACGTGCGCGAGCGCTGGCAACGCAGCGGGGCTGAACTGCTGGAAACCGCAGGCAGTGGCGCGGTGCGGGTGTGGCTGGGGAAAGGGGGTATCCAGCTTCGTGAAAGGCGGATCTGGCGCTCACGTGGCTGGGATGCCGCGGAGCGGGCGCGGGCGGCTGCTATCCTATCGACCAGCAAACAGGCGGCCATCGAGCCGGAGGGTTGAAACGTGTGGGAACTGGTCAAGGCTGGCGGCTGGCCGATGCTGCCGCTGCTGCTGTTGGGTGTGCTGGCTTTGGCGATAGTCCTGGAGCGTTTCTGGAGCCTGCGGCGTAACGAAGTGCTGCCGCCGGGCCTGGGCGAGGAGGTCCGCAACTGGGCCGCGCGCGGCAAGCTCGACGCCTCGCACATCGCCTCGCTGCGCGCCAATTCCCCGCTGGGTGCCCTGTTGGCGGCCGCGCTGGAAGCGCGCAACCGGCCGCGTGAGCAGATCCGTGAGCGCATCGAGGACACCGGCCGTCACCTGGTGCATCGGATGGGCCGCTTCCTCAATGCCCTGGGCACCATTGCCTCGGCCGGTCCGCTGCTGGGCCTGCTCGGCACGGTGGTCGGCATGATCCAGATGTTCCTGGGCATCCTCGACCATGGCGTGGGTGACGTGAACCAGCTCGCCGGCGGCATCGGCAAGGCACTGGTGTGCACCGCGACCGGCATGATCGTGGCGATCCCGGCATTGATGTTCCACCGCTACTTCCGTGGCCGCATCGACGGCTACGTGATCGAGATGGAGCAGGAAGCCAGCGCCTTGCTGGATTCGCTTGATGGCCGACCGGCGGTGATGGCGGCGGCCAAGGGCGTGGCCGCACAGAAGCCTGCCGCGACTGCAAAGGCCTGAGCCCCGATGCGCATCCGCGAAAACCGCCACTCGGATGAACCGCATATCGATCTGGTTCCCCTGATCGACGTGATCCTGGTGTTGATCATCTTCTTCGTGGTCACCACCACGTTCGATGCGCGTTCGACGCTGCAGGTGCAGCTGCCGACCGCCAGCGACCAGAAGAACAGTGCGCCGCCGCGCTCGCTGAGCGTGCTGGTCAATGCCGACGGCCGTTACTTCGTCAACGACCAGGAAGTGCTGCGCACCGACGTGGAGTCGCTCAAGCAGGTGCTGGCCCAGGCCGGCGGCGATGACCGCGAGCAGACCGTGCTGCTGCGCGCCGACGCGCGCACGCCGTACCAGGCCGTGGTGACCGCGCAGGACGCACTGGGCCAGCTGGGCTTCCGCCGCATCGCCATCGCCACCGCGCCGGAAGTGAAGCAGTGAGCGTCGAAGACTCCGCCTGGCATACCTATCGGCGTCTGCTGGGCTTCGCCACGCCGTATCGTGGGCTGCTGTTGCTGGCCGGCCTGGGCATGCTCGTGGAGGCAGGCGCGGGCAGCTACTTCGTCCTGATGATGAAGCCGGTCACCAACAGCCTAGTGAACCCGACCGAGATCAATATCTGGATGCCGCTGGCGATCGTGGGCCTGTTCATGGTGCGCGGCATCGCTGGCTACCTGACCGATATCGGCATGGGCAAGGCAGCGCGCAGCATCGCCCGCGACCTGCGGGTGAAGGTGCTGGGCAAGTACCTGCGGCTGCCGGGCCAGCGCTTTGACAACGAACCGGTGCCTTCGATGCTGGTGCGGCTGGGCTCGGACAGCGACCAGGTCGCCCAGGCTGCGGTGGACGCGATGAAGGTCGTACTGCAGCAGTCGCTGCAGGCCCTGGGCTCGTTGATCGTGATGCTATGGCTGAGCTGGCAGGTGACGCTGGCCATCTTCGTGCTCGCCCCGCCCCTGGCATGGGTGATGAACAAGGTCGCCAAGCGCTACCGGCGCATCAGCCACCGTATCCAGGAAAGCGGTGCCGAGCTGCTGCAGGCCGCGGACCAGACGCTGTCGGCCAACCAGGAAGTGAAGATCTACGGTGCCCAGCAGAACGAGTTGGAACGCTACGAGAACCTGGCCAACACCAACCTGCGCCTGGCAATGAAGGTGGAGGCCACGCGCAGCATCTCCTCGGCGATGGTGCAGCTGATGGGCTCGGTCGGATTGGCGGCATTGCTGCTGATCGCCAGCCATGAAGCGGCGGCCGGACGCCTGACCGTGGGTGACTTCGTAGGCCTGATGATGGCGATGATGGCCATCATCCCCGCGCTCAAGCAGCTGACCAACGTGCAGAACATGACCCAGCGTGGCATCGCCTCGGCGCAGCGCCTGTTCACCGTGCTGGATGCGCAGGACGAGCCCGACAGCGGAACCGTGCCGTTGCAACGCGCACAGGGGCTGTTGGAGTTCCGTGATGTCACCGCCCGGTATCCGGGGCAGCCGCGACCCGCACTGGAAGACATCAGCTTCATCGCCAAACCCGGCACCGTGACCGCCATCGTCGGCCGGTCCGGCAGCGGCAAGTCCACGCTGATCAAGCTGATCCCGCGCTTCTACGAGGTCGAGGCCGGTCAGATCCTGTTGGATGGTCATCCGTTGCAGGACTACAGGCTGGCCGACCTGCGCCGGCAGATCGCTCTGGTCGGCCAGCAGGTCACCCTCTTCAACGGCAGCATCGCGCAGAACGTTGCCTACGGCGAACTGCACAAGCGCAGCGCCGAACAGGTGGATGATGCGGTTGCCGGTGCCAATGCAATGGAGTTCGTCGAGCAGTTGCCCGAGGGCCTGCAGGCGCAGGTGGGCGCCAAGGGCGGCAAGCTCTCCGGCGGCCAGCGCCAGCGTCTGGCCATTGCCCGCGCCATGCTCAAGGATGCCCCGATCCTGATCCTGGACGAAGCCACCGCAGCGCTGGACAACGAGTCCGAGCGACTGGTCCAGGACGCCTTGCAGAAGCTGATGCCCGACCGCACCACGCTGGTGATCGCGCACCGGCTGTCCACCATCGAGCATGCCGACCAGGTGCTGGTGATGGACCAGGGGCGCATCGTGGAGCGTGGCACCCACCAGCAGTTGCTGGCGCTGGGTGGGCTGTATGAGCACCTGTACCGCATGCAGTTCCGGGAGAGCCAGGACTGATGGAGAAGCGAGGCCCGCAGACCCCGGGCTGGTGGTACGACGACGCTCCGGTACCGCTGGCGGCCCGTGTGGTTGCTCCCTTGTATGGCGCGGTCTCTGGCCTGCGTCGGTGGTTGTACCAGCGCGGCTGGTTGCGGCGCCGGCAGGTGCCGGTGCCGGTGATCGTGGTCGGCAACATCACTGCTGGCGGTACGGGCAAGACGCCGTTGACCATCGAACTGGTCACGCGCCTGCGTGAAGCCGGCTGGAAACCTGGCGTGGCCAGCCGCGGCTATGGCCGCGATGACGCAGGCACGGCACGCTGGATCACCCCGGACATGGAGCCGGCATTGGGTGGCGATGAGCCGGTGCTGATTGCCTGGAAGACCGGCGTGCCGGTGCGCGTGGACCGTGATCGGGTCGCGGCGGCCAAGGCTTTGCTGGAGGCCGGTTGTGATGTGGTTGTCTGTGATGACGGCCTGCAGCACTACCGGTTGGCGCGCGATATCGAGATCGAAGTGGTGGACGCGGCGCGCCGCTACGGCAACGGCCGCATGATGCCGGCCGGGCCCCTGCGCGAATCGGCCGCGCGCGCGCGCGATTGCGACTTCCGCGTGGTCAACCTGGGCCAGGCCAGTGATGCGCCGGAGCAGGCGGTGGCCTCCGGCTTCGGTGAATGGACCATGCGCCTGCGCATCGATACCGCCCATCCGCTCAATGGTGGACGGGACCAGCCGCTGCAGGCCTTCGCCGGCCAGCGCGTGCATGCCGTGGCCGGTATTGCCAATCCGCAGCGGTTCTTCCAGATGCTGCGTGCGCGTGGCATCGGTGTGGTGCCGCATGCCTTCGCCGACCACCATCGTTACCAGGCCGGTGACCTGTCCTTCGGCAGCGAGTTGCCGGTGCTGATGACCGAGAAGGATGCGGTGAAGTGCCAGCGCTTCGCCAATCGCTGGCACTATGCGGTACCGCTGCAGGCCGAGCTGCCGGCCGCGTTCTGGGTGGCGTTGCTGGACCGCCTGGGCAAGCTGGCACGCGGGTGAAGGGCAGGTGCCCGAGGGCACCGACGGTGTACGCGCTGGCGCGTTGGTCGCCGCATGCAAGGAGTTCAAATGAAGCAGCTTCCCGAGTTCGTCGTGGCCATCCCGGCCCGTTATGCCTCCACCCGTCTGCCCGGCAAACCGCTGGCGCTGATCCACGGCGAGCCGATGGTGCTGCATGTCGCGCGACGGGCGCTGGATGCCGGTGCTCGCGAGGTCTGGGTGGCAACCGACGATGCGCGCATCGCCGATGCCGTCGCTGGGCTGGACGGCATCCATGTCGCGATGACCGATCCCGGCCACGCCTCCGGTACTGATCGTCTGGCCGAATGTGCGCGGCAGGCCGGGTGGGCGGACGACGTGATCGTGGTCAACCTGCAGGGCGACGAGCCGTTCGCCCCGGCGGTGGGTATCCAGGCCGTCGCCAGCGTGCTGGCCGACAGTGGCGCGCCGATGTCGACGCTGGCCACCCCGGTCGAGGACGCGCCGACCCTGTTCGATCCGAACGTGGTCAAGCTGGTGCGGACTGCCGGCGGCGACGCGTTGTATTTCAGCCGGGCACCGATCCCGTGGCATCGGGATGCGTTCGCGCGCTCGCGGGACGAGCTGCCGGCCGGCAGCTGGCTGCGCCATATCGGCATCTATGGCTATCGTGCCGGCTTCCTGCAGCAGTTCGCGGCGATGCCGCCGGGCATGCTGGAACAGGTCGAATCGCTGGAGCAGTTGCGGGTGCTGGAGGCCGGTTTCCGGATCGCGGTGGCGTTGTCACCTGCACCGTTCCCGCCCGGCATCGATACTGCCGAGGACCTGGCCCGTGCCGATGCCCTGATGCGAGGAGCGCCTTGAGGCTGTTGGTGGTCTGCCTGGGCAACATCTGCCGTTCGCCGATGGGCGAAGGGGCCCTGCGCGCCCGCATCGCGCAGGCGCGACTGGACTGGATCAGCGTGGACTCGGCGGGAACCTCCGGCTGGCACGCCGGCGAGCCGCCGGATCGACGCGCGGTAGCCTGTGCGCAGCGTCACGGCGTGGACATTTCGAGCTTGCGTGGTCGCCAGCTGCGCCGCGAGGATTTCTTCGATTTCGACTACATCCTCTGCGCCGATCATGACAATCTGGCCGAGGCCCGGACGCTGGCCCCCGAGCATGCGCGTGAACGCGCGGTGTTGTGGCTGCCCTGGGCCGGTATTGCCGGGGCCACGGTGGTGCCCGATCCGTATTACGGTGGGCAGGAGGATTTTGAACAGAGCTGGGCGCTGGTCGATGCCGCCGCACGGGCAACCGTCCAGCGCCTGTTGCGGCGAGACGACTCCGGCATAATCCCGACATGAACGAAAAACGCCTACTGGAACTGCCCAAGACCGGCATCTGGCTCAACGCCGCCCCCGCTACCCTGCAGGAACTGCGGGGTTGTCCTGTGGCGCTCGCCTTCGTCAACGGCGCGTCGATATGGTCGATGCAACGCCTGGCCGAGGTGACCGGCTGGCAGGCGCGCAATCCGGGTCGGCTGCAGCTGGTGGTGGTGCAGGTGCCGCGTTTCGAGTTTGAACGTGAGCCGCAGCAGGCGTTGAAGCTGCTGCGCCGGCAGGGCATCTCGGCCCCGATCGTGCTGGATGCGCAATGGGATGCCTGGCGTGCGTTCGACGTGCAGTCATGGCCGACGCTGGTGCTGCTTGATGCATACGGCGTGGAACGTGAGCGTCTGGTGGGCGGTGGTGCCGGCGGCGACACGGAACGCGTGTTGAACGCGCTCTGTGATGGCGTGGCGCAACCGTTGGACGACGAGGCCTACGGCGCCCGCGAGATCAACCCGGAGCCGCGCCTGCCGCTGCGCTTCCCGGCCGGCCTGGCGGTCGCCGAAGAGCGCCTGTATGTGGCTGATACCGGCAACCATCGCATCCTGGAGTGCAATCACGCTGGTCGCGTGCTGCGCCAGTTCGGCCTTGGCAGCGCCGACCTGATCAACGGCGGCGTGGGTGAGGCGGCCTTCAACCGGCCGCAGGGCCTGGCGCTGGTGCGTGACGTACTGTACGTGGCCGACACCGGCAACCACGCCCTGCGTCGGATCAACCTGAGCAGTGGCCAGGTCGACACCCTGTGCGGCACCGGACGCGTGGGCGACCCGCGCGCCGGGGTGCTGGCGCAGCCATGGGACAGCCCGCTCAACCACCCGGCCGACGTGGCCGTCGCCGACAACCAGGTCCACATCGCCATGGCTGGCGACAACCATATCTGGAGTTATGACCTGGGCACCCGCGAGCTGCGCTGGCGCTCGGGCGCAGGCTCGGTCGAAGTGCGTGATGGCAGCGGTCACCTGGCCGCGTTCGCGCAGCCGACCAGCGTGGTGGCGGTGCAGCAGACCCTGTACGTGTGTGATTCGCTGGGCTCGGCGATCCGCTCGGTGCAACTGCGCAACGACCTGGTGCAGACCTTGGTCGGGCAGGGCCCCTGGGAATCGGGCAACGTCGACGGCCCGCGCCTGAACGCCCGCCTGCAGTTCCCGATGGCGATCGCCAAGGGACCGGACTCGCCAATGCTGTGGATCGCCGATTCCGGCAACGGTACCTTGCGTACCCTGCGCCTGGGCGGCGGCGATTTGGCCACGGTCAACCTGCCACGGCGCCTGCACGGGCCATGCGCGCTGGGCCTGGCGGCCGGCGCGATCTGGATCGCCGAGACCGATGCGCATTCGGTGCTGCGTTTCGACCCGCTCAGTGGCGAGCTGAGCGACGTGCCGATCGAAGGATGAAGCAGGAAAGCCTCCCCGCGTTCGATGGCAAGGCCTTTGCGGCGGCGCTGAGTACCGCGCCCGGCGTGTATCGGATGTACGCCGCCGACGACACCCTGCTGTACGTCGGCAAGGCCGGCGCGCTGCGCAAGCGCGTGGGCAGCTACTTCAACGGCTCGCCCAAGAGCACGCGCATCATGATGATGCTCTCGCAGGTCGCGCGGATGGACGTCACCGTCACCCGCACCGAGGCCGAGGCGCTGCTGCTGGAAAACCAGCTGATCAAGTCGCTGACGCCGCGCTACAACGTGTCCCTGCGCGACGACAAGACCTACCCGCAGGTGCTGCTGACGCGCGAGCAGTGGCCGCGCATCGCCCTGCACCGTGGCCCCCGGGCGATCCCCGGGCGCTACTACGGCCCCTATCCGGGCGTGGGTGCGGTCCGCGAGACGCTGAACCTCATGCACAAGCTGTTCAAGCTGCGCAGTTGCGAGGACAGCGTGTTCCGCAACCGTTCGCGGCCGTGCCTGCAGTACCAGATCGGCCGCTGCAGCGCGCCCTGCGTGGAACTGGTGCCGCAGCAGGACTACGACGAATCGGTGCGCCAGGCCGCGATGTTCCTGGAGGGCAAGAGCGACCAGCTGGCCGACGAGCTGGTGCAGTCCATGCAGCAGGCCAGTGATGCCCTGCAGTTCGAGCGTGCCGCGCGCCTGCGTGACCTGGTGGCGTCGCTGCGCAGCATGCAGAACCGCCAGTACGTGGACGGGCGTGCGGCGGACCTGGACGTGCTGGCCTGTGCGACCCAGGGCGCTAGTGCCTGCGTGATGCTGCTGGCCTTCCGCGATGGCCGCAACCTGGGGACACGCGCGTTCTTTCCGCGCACCAATGGCGAGGACAGTGCGGAGGAAGTGCTGGCGGCATTCGTCTCGCAGTACTACATCGAGCACGGCCCGCCGCCGGAAGTGCTGCTGGACCGTGAGATCCCCGATGCGCAGATGATCGAGGCCGCGCTCAGTGCCTCCGCCGAGCGCAAGGTGGCATTGAAATGGAACGTGCGCGGTGAGCGTGCCGGCTATGTCGAGCTGGCCAGCCGCAACGCGCAGATCACCCTGGTCGCGGAGATGGACAGCCGTGGCGCCCAGCACGCACGCAGCGAGGCAGTGCGGGACATGCTGGGGCTGCCCGAGCCGGTCAAGCGCGTGGAGTGTTTCGACATCAGCCATACGATGGGCGAAGCAACGGTGGCCTCGTGCGTGGTGTTCGACGCGGCTGGCCCCGTGCGTGCGCAGTACCGGCGCTACAACATCACCGGCATCGAACCCGGTGACGACTACGCCGCCATGCACCAGGCCATCGATCGCCGTTTCCGGCGCGCGGTGGAGGAGGGCGGCGTGCTGCCCGACGTGCTGCTGATCGATGGTGGTGCCGGCCAGTTGGCGCAGGCGCAGGCCGCCCTGGCCGACCTCGGCGTGGAGGGGGTGATGCTGGTGGGCGTGGCCAAGGGCGTGGAACGCCGGGCCGGCCACGAGGCATTGGTGCTGCCGGACGGGCGCGAGATCCGCCCGGGTGCGGCCTCGCCGGCGTTGCAGTTCATTCAGCAGGTGCGCGATGAAGCGCACCGCTTCGCCATCACCGGCCATCGCGGACGGCGGCAAAAGGCGCGCATGACCAGCAAGCTGGAGGATATCCCGGGCATCGGTCCGCGCCGTCGCGCCAACCTGCTCAAGCATTTCGGCGGCATGGCCGGGCTCAAGGCCGCCGGTGAGGCCGAGATCGCACGGGTGGAAGGCATCAACGACGCCCTGGCCGCGCGTATCTACGCTAACCTTCATGGTCTGTCGGTGCCTGACCCGGCAGCGGAGTAACGTTTCAATGAAATTGACCATCCCCACCTGGCTGACGCTGCTGCGGATCCTGATGATCCCGGTGTTGGTCCTGGTGTTCTATCTCCCGTACGCCTGGACCAATTTCGCCTCGGCGGCGATCTTCGGCCTGGCGGCCATCACCGACTGGCTGGATGGCTGGTGGGCCCGGCGCTACGAACAGCATTCCGCGTTCGGCGCCTTCCTGGATCCGGTGGCTGACAAGCTGATGGTGGCCGTGGCGCTGTTCCTGATCGTGCAGGGACATCCCACGCCGTGGATGGCGTTCTGGGCGGCGGTGATCGTCGGCCGGGAGATCGCGGTGTCTGCGCTGCGCGAGTGGATGGCCGAGATTGGCCAGCGTGCCAAGGTGCGGGTGGCGATGATCGGCAAGGTCAAGACCACCGCGCAGATGATTGCCTTGTTGTGCCTGCTGTATTCGGTGTCGCCGAACACGCCATTCACCACGATCTGGATGGGGGCGCCCATTTTCCATATCGGGGATTGGATGCTGGCGATCGCCGCGTTGCTGACGCTGGTTTCCGGCGTGCAGTACCTGCATGCCGCCTGGCCCAGCCTGCGCGAAGACGAGCGGGTGGCACGCGAACAGACCCGGAAAAAGGTGGTTGACAGGTAGGCGAATGCATGTAGAATTTCGCCTCCCAAGCGGGAATAGCTCAGTTGGTAGAGCGCAACCTTGCCAAGGTTGAGGTCGCGAGTTCGAGTCTCGTTTCCCGCTCCAATGTCGAGAAGAGCGTTGTTTTCGACAGGATGCGTGAGGGGTTTTCCGGAGGTGCTGGCAAGCCCGTCCGGGGTCCTTGCGGAGTGCGATAGCCCTCCGGTCGCTGTGAAGAAATTTGTTAAAAAGCTGGTGCAATTGTTACGAAGTCTGTAGAATGCACGGCATCCCAAGCGGGAATAGCTCAGTTGGTAGAGCGCAACCTTGCCAAGGTTGAGGTCGCGAGTTCGAGTCTCGTTTCCCGCTCCAAAATTCCGAAAAACCCCTGGCGGGGTTTTTTAATGGTCAGAAGGTTCTTCTGGTCAGCCTGTAAAGAGTTTGGCCTGGTAGCAGAGTGGTTATGCAGCGGATTGCAAATCCGCGTACGCCGGTTCGATTCCGACCCAGGCCTCCATTCAACGTCCCGAGCAATCGTGACGAGTTGTAGAAAAACATGCGGGAATAGCTCAGTTGGTAGAGCGCAACCTTGCCAAGGTTGAGGTCGCGAGTTCGAGTCTCGTTTCCCGCTCCAATTTATGATCTACAGACTTCCACTGGCGTCTGTAAGTCGTTGAAAAAAGGAGCTTCGGCTCCTTTTTTCATTCCAGCAAAAGCCACTGGAATCCACCGACAGCCAGCGTTTTTGAGGCCAAAATCAAGGCCAAAGAATGCGGGCGATGCCGGTTCCGGTTTGTTGCTGGGGGTTGGATCGGGATGACCAGCAGCATCGGGCCTAAGTCCAAGACTTAGGAGCTTCGATGATGGCACTCTCTGATCTGACTGTGCGGCAAGCCAAGGCCGCTGACAAGACCTACAGCCTCCCCGATACCGATGGCCTCGGCCTGGTGGTCGCCCCTACCGGCGGCAAATCGTGGCACTTGCGCTACTACTGGCTCGGCAAGCAAAAGCGCATCTCCCTGGGCAACTACCCCGAGATCGGCCTGCGAGAAGCGCGTACCTTGCGCGACGAAGCGCGGGCACTCCTGGCCAAAGGCATCAACCCCCACACCGACCGCAAGCAGAAGCGGCACGCGGTCAAGCTGGCGGCCGATTACACCTTCAAGGCGGTCTTCGATGCCTGGGTCGAGCATCGGCGCAAGGAACTCAAGGAAGGCCGTCAAAGCACCCTCTCGCAGATCCTGCGGATTTTCGGCAAGGACGTGCTGCCGATCCTCGGGAAGATGTCGATCTATGACATTCGCCGGCCCCAGCTTCTGGGTGTCCTGGCAAGGATCGAGGAACGCAAGGCCTTTACCACAGCAGAAAAGGTTCGCACCTGGTTGAGCCAGTTGTTCCGCTATGCCCTCGTGATCGTCGAGGGGCTGGAGGCCAATCCGGCTTCTGACCTGGATGTGGTGGCGGAGCCCAAGCCTCCGGTGACCCACAACCCCTACCTGCATCTGCCCGAGTTGCCCGAATTCCTCCAGAAGCTCAGGCTCTACAACCCGCGTGGCTGGCAGACCCAGCTCGGCATCCGGCTGCTGTTCCTGACCGGGGTCCGCACCGGCGAACTGCGGCTGGCGACTCCGGATCAGTTCGACCTGGACCGCGGCCTGTGGATCATCCCGCCGCAGATCGTCAAGCAACTTCAGGACGAGATGCGCAAAGCCGGCAAGCGCCCCCAGGACGTGCCGCCCTACATCGTGCCGCTGTCCCTTCAAGCCATCGAGATCGTGCGCTACCTGCTGGGGGTGATGCGGCCGGCCCAACGCCACCTGCTGGCGCACCGCAGCGAACTCAAGAAGCGCATCAGCGAGAACACCCTCAATGCCGCCTTGAAGCGCATGGGCTACGAGGACCAGCTGACCGGCCACGGTATTCGCGGAACGATTTCAACAGCGCTCAATGAGATCGGCTACCCCAAGATATGGGTAGACGCGCAGCTTTCGCACTCGGACCCGAACAAGGTAAGTTCGGCCTACAACCACGCCAAGTACGTGGAGCCGCGCCGCCGGATGATGCAGGATTGGGCCGACCGGCTCGATCTGCTCGAACAGGGCCAGGTGGAAGCCGCCAGCGCTCACCTCACTATTCGTATTGAGGGGGTGCCGGCGATGGCAGAAGAGGAAAGGCCTGCCACCACCGTCGTTGTGTCTCCTGAAGCCTCTGTGCCGCCTGTAGTGGCTACTCCCATCATCGTGACGCCGAACGACGCCGGAATTATGTTCCAGCGGCTGTCGCAGGTGCCTCCGCCACCCACGAGGGCGCCGGAACCGGAAGTGTCCGCAATCCAGCGCGAACGCGAGGAAATGCTGGCCATGTACGAGTCGCCGAGCTGTCTGCCGGTGCCGCTGTTCGGCAAGCTGGCTGGGAAGTCCAAGGATCAGATCAATCGCGAGCTAAAGGCAGGCAAGCTGCTGTCCATCAGCTTGGGCAATCGGGGACAGCGTGTCCCTGACTGGCAACTGGTGCCACTCAAGCACAAGCTGGCCCAAGTGCTCATGAACCAATGCCCGCACGCGGATTCGTGGGACCTGTACCGCATGCTGACCCAGTCGCACACGGACCTGGGCGATCGCGCGGCCGTCGATATGGTGACTCCGAGCAACCTGAGCGCAGTTGTGCAGGTCATCGCGAGCCGCCAGCAGCAAGCGGATGCTCCCGAAGCCTTCTCGCCGCAGTCTATTCCCGAGCACGTGCGCGAGAGCGTTCGCCGGCTGGTGGATGAGGCCACAATGCTCGAAGGGGGCTGACGCCTTACCGCGACCGGACGGCTAGGTGGGACTGCCTTGGCTGTTGGGCGTGGGGCGTGATTAGGTGATGCCAGTCCTGGCAACCCCGCAGCGCCCTGTGGCCCAGGTCCTCGGCATCGCCAATTGTCAGCTATATGATCGATCCTCAGCGCGGGGCGACATTGTCGTTCAGATTGCCGGCTTGACAGAGAAATTGATCAGAATCTCCCTGGCCGAGCGGCTCCTGCAGCGGCGTAGGTCAGGCAAGCTCGTGCCAGACGGCGGGTTCTCTCGAGGGACCGAGGCTTCACAACAATTCCTACCCGCCCTCCAGTCTTGTGGGCAGGCTGTCGCTCATTTCGCGGATTGCTTGATCAATGAATGTTGCCAGTGCTTCTGAAACGTCTCCATCCTTCCGCAGCAGGTAGGTCGTAAGTTCCGGAGTCTTCACAAACAGCGGTCGGAAAACCACGTCAGGAATGCGGAGTGCGTCGATCTGCGCTGTCGTGACAAATCCCGCACCGTACCCTGCAGCGACCAGTGTCAGTAGCATGCCCAGCGATGTCGCCCGTTCGACAATATTTGGCTCGGTGTGGGAGGTGCGGAGGATGCGCTCGACGCTACGGTGATAGCCCTCGCATACTTCGGGATGGCACATTATCAAGGGGTGGTGCAATAGTTCGTTGAGAGGAATCACCGGATAGGCGAGCAAAGAATGCCGCTTGGGAACCGCCACCATCAGAGTTTCCCGCCATAAGGGCATTGCGATGAAATCATGCCCAACTTGATCAGTACGTGCGATGCCGATATCGAAGGTGCCGTCGCGCAGGCCCCGCAGTTGTTCAGCCAATCCAACCTCTGAGAGGCGAATAATGGTCTCCGGGTCTTCTTCCCGGCATACTGCCAGTAGCGACGCAAGTCGGGATTGGGTAATGCCATCTGAGATGGCAACGCGAATCACGCCAAATTGCCCGGCAGCAGCGGCCTTGGCATCCTCTATTGCCTGTTCGAGTGTCGCGTAGACACGACGCACATCCCGCAAAAATACCTCCCCGGCGCGTGTCAGGTGTGTGCCACGCCGGTTTCGATCGAACAAGCGTATGCCGATTCGCTCTTCCAACTCCTTGATGGCGCGCGATAGGGGCGGCTGCTCAATATGTAGCCGCTCTGCAGCCCGGGCGAAGTGTAGCTCTTCGGCCAAGGCCACAAAATAGCGTAAATGTCGTAGCTCCATCAACGCGTTCAACCTTTGTCACCACTTGGCACTTTGCAAAACAATGAAACGCTCGTGTAGCCAAGGGCCAGTCGCGTGGGATCTTGACGCCGAATGTGTCGTCGTCAGTTGTGATGCGCTTGCGGTTCATGCTGCCGGCTGGCATGGCCTCACCCTCTGCGTAGCTGAGATGGTGGATCAGCTTGCCGCCCAGCGCACGCTGGAAAATTGCCTTCGTCATGCGGCGAGCGACTCGCTGATCATCGCCCGGTCCCGTATCCTGAGGACCCGTTGCATGATCAGTTTCGGGTCCAGATTCAAGCCATTACCCGGTTCGATCATCACTTCTTCTTTTGCGTTCGCACACAAAGTTTGGATGGGCTTCTGCTTGCAAAGGAATCTCCGTTTTGCGTCCGCCAGCAGCTCAGCGGGCTAACACAACCCCAGCAGTGCCGGTTTATTCGTGTCTTGAGGCACCGTATAGACGCGCTTTCCATGCGCGGGAGAACCTGCCTATTTGGCAAGGTTGGTCTACCGGCCCAGGTCCTTTGCGGTGACACCCGCAATCCCCCAGTTCTCCTTCGGCAACTCGTTGATCCAGACGCGAATACTCTCTTTAGGGGCTCCCACGGCTTCATGAAGCGCATCGGTCACCTTTTCAATTACCGCCTTCTTCTGCAGCTCTGTGCGACCTTCGAGCATATGGATATGTGCAAATGGCATGATTGGTCTTCCTTATGAAAACAGATTTGGAGTGAGAGACAACAGGGTTTCCGGGATTCTTAATCAGACAAAGCGCAGTGACACGCTACCCATGTCCTGCACGCGCAAGCAGACGTGGTCGCCCGCCTCCACGGCAATGGCTTCGGTGGCGCCGCCCGAGAGGATCAGGCTGCCGGCCGGGATTTCCTGCCCACGCTCGGCCAAGTGATTGGCCAGCATGGCGATGGCCGCTGCGGGATGTCCGAGCACGGCCGCCCCCGCGCCAAGGGCTACGGGCTGGCCGTTCTTTTCGAGTACGAGGCCCACCGTGCGCAGGTCGATGGCCTCGGGACGTAGCGCGCGACCGCCCACAACGAAACGCGCGGCCGAGGTGTTGTCGGCCACGACGCTCTTGAGATCGAACTTGAAATCGCGGTAGCGGCTATCGATGACTTCGATGCCTGGCAGTACGAAGTCGGTGGCGGCCAGCACCGCGCCGATGTGGCAACCCGGGCCCTTGAGGGTCTGCTTGAGTACGAAGGCAATCTCGGGTTCGACCTTGGGGTGGATGAGCTCGCGCGTCTGCACCGTGCCACCTTCGGGTACGCTGAAGTCGTCGACGAGGAAGCCGAAGACAGGCGATTGCACGTCCATTTGCTGCATCTTGGCATGCGAGGTCAGCCCGGCCTTGAGCCCGATGAGGCGCGCACCGCGCGAGAGCTTGCGCGCAAGGATGGCGTCTTGGATGCCGTAAGCATCATTCCAGTCCATGTCCGGATGGTCGTCGGTGAGTTTAGGTGTGTCTTGGGCCTGCAATTGGCAGGTTTCGAGGTGCTCGGCCAACAGGGCGATGGTGTCCTTTGTGAGTGTCACGTTTTGCCTCCGACTAGACTGCAAGCGTGTTGCGTTCGCGCGCCATGGTGAGCGCCGTATCTTCGATCATGTCTTCCTGGCCACCCACCATGCCGCGCCGGCCCAGCTCGACGAGCAGGTCGCGGGCGGGCACGCCATATTTCTTCTCCGCGCGCTTGGCGAATAACAAGAAACTGCCGTACACGCCCGCGTAGCCGAGGGTGAGCGCGTCGCGGTCGATACGGATGGGGAAGTCCATCAGTGGCACGACGAGGTCCTCGGCCACGTCCTGGATCTTCCAGACATCCACGCCAGTCTGTATGCCCATGCGCTCGCAGACGGCCACGAGTACTTCCATGGGCGTGTTACCCGCACCCGCGCCCAGGCCAGCGGCCGCCGCGTCGATGCGGTTGGCTCCGGCCTGGACGGCGGCGATGGAATTGGCCACGCCCATAGCTAGGTTGTGATGGCCATGAAAGCCCAGCTCGGTCTCGGGCTTGAGCGCATCGCGCACGGCGGCAATGCGCGCGCTGACTTGGTCGGGCAGCAGGTAGCCGGCCGAGTCGGTGACGTAGATGCAGTTGGCGCCGTAGCCTTCCATGAGCCTGGCCTGCTGCACGAGTCCTTCGGGACTGTTCATATGCGCCATCATCAGAAAGCCCACGGTGTCCAGGCCGAGCTTGCGGGCCATGGTGATGTGTTGCTCGCTGACGTCGGCCTCGGTGCAGTGCGTGGCCACGCGGATGGTGGCTACGCCCAGTTCGTGCGCCATCTTCAGGTGATCCACGGTGCCGATACCGGGTAGCAGCAGGGCCGAGACGCGGGCCTGCTTCATGAGCGGGATGACGGCGCTCAGATATTCCTCGTCGCTGTGCGCCGGAAAGCCATAGTTGACCGAGGCGCCGCCCAGGCCGTCGCCATGGGTGACCTCGATGAGTGGTACGCCGGCCGCATCCAGGCCCTGGGCCACGCTTTTCATCTCATCGAGCGTCATCAGGTGGCGCTTGGGGTGCATGCCGTCGCGCAGCGTCATATCGTGCACGGTGATGGTCTTGCCTTGGAGAGTCATGGTGCGGTGCTCCTTCATGCGGGGACGGGTTCGAGGACGAGTTCGCCCTTGAGGATTTCTTCGGCAAACATTTCGGCGGTGCGCGCAGCGGCGGCGGTCATGATGTCGAGGTTGCCGGCGTACTTGGGCAGGTAGTCGCCCAGGCCCTCGACTTCGAGGAAGATAGAGACGCGGTTGCCGTCGAACACCGGGCCGTTGACCAATCGGTAGCCGGGCACGTATTGCTGCACTTCGCGCAGCATGTCGTGCACCGAGGCAGTAATGGCGGCTTGGTCCGGTTCGCCCTCGGTCAGGCAGTGCACGGTGTCGCGCATGATCAGCGGCGGCTCGGCGGGGTTGATGACGATGATGGCTTTGCCCTCTTTCGCGCCGCCCACTTTCTCGACGGCCCCGGCAGTGGTACGCGTGAACTCGTCGATGTTCTTGCGCGTGCCTGGGCCCACGGATTTGGAGGAGACTGTTGCGACGATCTCGCCATAGGCGACGGGCTGCACGCGGCTGACGGCCGCGACCATGGGGATGGTGGCCTGGCCGCCGCAGGTGACCATGTTGACGTTCATTTCGCCGCGACCCAGGTGCTCCTGCAGGTTGACCGGTGGCACGCAGAACGGGCCGATGGCCGCGGGCGTAAGATCGATCATCAGCGCGCCCTGGGCGTTGACCTTGCGTGAGTTCTCGGCATGCACATAGGCGCTGGTGGCGTCGAAGACTATCTGCACGCAGTCTGCCTGCATGTGCGGCACCAGGCCGTCCACGCCCTCGGCGGTGGTCTTGATGCCCATGTCGCGGGCACGCTTAAGTCCCTCGGATTCGGGATCGATGCCCACCATCCACACGGGCTCCAGCACCGCGCTGCGCTGTAGCTTGGCGAGCAGGTCGGTGCCGATGTTGCCGGGCCCGATCAGGGCGCATTTTATTTTCTGGCTCATTGCCTTGTCTCCTGGAGTCAGATGAAACGCACGCCACAGCCGCCGATGCCGCCGATGGTCACGCGCAGGTTGTCGCCGGCCTTCACGGGCACCATGGCCGCTAGCGAGCCCGAGAGCACGACCTCGCCAGCCTCCAGCGCAATGCCGAGTGCGCCCAGCGTGTTGGCCAGCCAGGCGACAGCGTTGGCGGGGTGGCCGAGCGCCGCGGCGCCCGCGCCGGTAGCGACGATCTCGCCGTTTTTCTCCAGCACCATGCCGCAGGTAGCCAAGTCGACGTCGCGCGGATCGACGAGGCGGTCGCCGAGCACGAAGACGCCGCAACTTGCGTTGTCGGCCACGGTGTCCTGGATGCGGATCTTCCAGTCGCGGATGCGCGAGTCGACGATCTCGAAGCAGGCCATCACGCCTTCGGTAGCGGCCAGCACCTCGGCAGCGGTGACGCCGGGCCCCTTGAGGGTGCGTTTGAGCACGAAGGCGATTTCGCCCTCGGCCTTGGGCTGAATCAGCGAGTCGGCCGCGATGGCCTCGCCTTCGTTGAAGATCATACCGTCGGTGAGCCAGCCGAAGTCGGGCTGGAAGACGCCCAGCATGTCCATCACAGCCTGGGAGGTCACGCCGATCTTCTTGCCCACCACGCGCTCGCCCGCAGTCAAGCGCCGCGCGAGCATGCGCTGCTGGATCGCATAGGCGTGTTCGATGGTGATGTCGGGATGGCGCGCGGTCAGCGGCTCGACGACCTGGCGATCGCGCAGGGCCACATACAGCTCGTCGCCCAGTGTTTCCTGTAGTTCGGTGTTCATAAGGGTGGGCTCGTCAGAGGAAGGGGTTCGTCGGGAGAGGCTTCGGCGAGGAAGTCGATAACCAGGCGCGCGAAGCGCGCCGCATGCTCAATCTGCGTCCAGTGCCCACACCGGCCATAGACGTGCAGTTGCGAGCGGGCGATCCAGGTGGACAGGGTGATTGCGTTGGCCAGCGGGATCACGCGGTCCTCGCGACCGTGGACGATCAGCGTCTCGTGCGGGATGCGGCGGATATCTTCCTCGGGGCTGGCGAGCGCATCGACCCAGCGCTGGCGTGGCGCCGGGAACATGGCCGCGAAGGATTCCTGCACGCCTGGGCGGATGCTGGCCTGATAGCGCAGACGTGCCAACTCGTCGTTTACCAGGCCGCGATCGAAGGCGAAGATGTCGAGCAGCCCGCGCATGGCCTCGAATGATGGCTCGTAGCCCCAGACGGCGTCGAGTCCTGCCGTGAGCTCGAACGGCACGCCCACGCTGCCCATGAGTACCAAGCGGCGCACACGTTCAGGGTGGCGTATGGCCAGCGCGAGCGCCAGGCCGCCACCGAAGGAGTTGCCGACGAGGTCAGCGCGCTCGATGTCCAGCGCGTCGAGCAAGCCCACCGCCTGGGCTACCCAGGCATCGCCGTAGGCAAAAGCTTCGGGCCGCTCGCTGTAGCCAAAGCCCGCCATGTCGGGGGCAAGCACGCGCCGCTGCTGCGCCAGCGCAGGCATGACCGGCCGCCAGTTGGCCCAGGCCGAGACACCAGGGCCCGAGCCGTGGATCAGCAGCACCGCCGGGCCGCTACCCAGGTCGTGGTAGTTGGTGAGGATGCCCGAGGCGGTGATGGCGTGCGCAACTTCCGGGTTGTCAGAGCTTGATGCAGACATTCTTTAGCTCCGTGTAGAACTCCAGCGAGTGCACGCCGCCCTCGCGGCCGATGCCCGACTGCTTGGCGCCGCCAAAGGGTGTACGCAGGTCGCGCAGGAACCAGCTGTTGACCCAGCAGATGCCCACCTGCATGCGCTGGGCCACGCGGTGCGCGCGCGCCAGGTCTTTCGTCCAGACGGCGCAAGCCAGGCCATAGGCGTTGTCGTTGGCCAGGGCCAGCACCTCGTCCTCGCTGTCGAAGGGAGCTATATGGCAGCAGGGGCCGAAGATCTCCTCCTTGATGACGCGCGCCGTCTCGGGCAGGCCGGTCCAGATGGTGGGCTGCACCCAGGCACCACCCGCGTATGGCGCGCCGAGGTCAGGCAGGCCGCCTCCGGTGACAACGGTGGCGCCTTCCTGCACGGCAAGCTCGTAGTACGAGAGCACCTTGTTCTGGTGCTCCCGGCTGATGAGCGGGCCCAGCTTGGTATCGGCATCCTCGGGCAGGCCGATCTTCCAGTCCTCCACCTGGCGAGCGAGTTCAGTCACGAAGCGCTCGAAGATCGGGCGTTCGACATAGACGCGCTCGGTGCCCAGGCAGACCTGGCCGCTGTTGACGAAGGCCGAGCGCAGCGTGCCCTCGATGGCCGCCTCGAAGTCGCAGTCGGCGAAGACGATAGCCGCGTTCTTGCCGCCCATCTCCAGGCTGACGGGACGTGCGCCCTGGGCCGCAGCCTTCATGATGGCCTCGCCCGTGCGCGTCTCGCCGGTGAAGGTGATGGCATCCACGCCCGGGTGCGTGGTGACGAATTCGCCCGCCGAATCGGGACCGAAACCGTGCACCACGTTGTAGACGCCTGGCGGGATGCCGGCCTCGTTCATGACTTCGCCGAGCAGTGCGGCGGTCTGCGGTGACTCCTCCGAGGGCTTGACAACGACCGTGTTGCCGCAGGCCAGGGCCGGGCCGACCTTCCAGGTCATGAGCAGCAGCGGCAGATTCCAGGGGCAGATCACGCCGACCACGCCCACGGGGCCGCGGTGGCCGTAGTTGATGGCGCCGCGCTCATCGGGCGTGGCCATCTCGAAGCACTCGGTGGGCACGTTCTTGGCCACGTCGGCGAAGACCTTGAAGTTGGCTGCCCCGCGCGGGATGTCGATGTGGCTGGCGACGCCGCGCGGCTTGCCGGTGTCGGCGCATTCGGCGGTCAGGAACTGCTCGAAGCGGCGGTTGATGCCGTCGGCCACGGCGTACAGCCGCTCCACGCGCTCGTCCACGGACATGCGGCCCCAGGGGCCGAGCAGCGCGGCGCGTGCGGCCGCTACCGCGGCATCGACTTGGCTGCGATCGGCCTCGTGCACGCGCACCAGCGGCTGGCCGGTCAGCGGGGAGCACTTGTCGAAGGTGCGGGCCGAGGCCACGTATTCCCCGTGGATGAAGTTCAGGATGTCTTTCATGGTCGTTCGTCCGCAGTGATGGATTCGAGCCCGAGCGCTTGTAGTCCCGCTCGGGCGATGGTTTCGTCCTGGGCCTCGCTGCCCCCGGATACGCCGATGGCGCCAATGCGCGCGCCGCCGTCCTCGATTGGCAGCCCGCCGCCAAAGGCCACGAAACGCGGACGCCGTACCAAACCTTGGCGCACGGCCTCGGAGTGCGAGGCCAGGGCCTCAGTCCAGTCGCCCGTAGCCAAGCCGAAGCTGGCCGCCGTGTAAGCCTTGTCGATGGCGATGTCGATGGAGTGCAGCGGTGCGCCGGCCATGCGCGCGAACCCCACGAGCAGGCCGGCCGCATCGACCACGGCGACGTTGACGCGTACGCCCAGCGCCTCGGCGCAACGTACGGCCGCCTCGACGGCGCACAGCGCGGCCGGCGCGTCGATGACAGGCTGGGCCACGGCCAGTGCGAGAGGCGCGGTTGAGTGCATGCGCGGCTCCATCAGAAGGCCTTGACCAGCGTGAAGCGCAGCAGCGAGCCCTTGGGCTGCGCTGCCGTGCCCGCCTTGGCGTCCAGCTCCTTGTAGAAGGCCCCCTTGAGGACCAGGCCCGCGCCCGGCACCGGGTAGGCCAACTCGGCGCCCAGTGCATGGCGCGAGGCGCGGTGCGTGCTGGCGCCACCGCCACGGTCGTCACTGACCTGCCACTGGCTGTAGCCGACTAAACCGGCTTGCCAGGCGCCGAAGGACTTGCCCAACCCCCATTCGAGCGTGACCTGGTTGCCGGGACGCATGCCGGCGTCGCTACTGCCGTTGCGCTCGAAGCGCGCGAGCGCCGAACCCGAGACAGACTTGGCCGCGTCGAAGTACCAGGTCAGGCCACCCGAGAGCATGGTGCTCTTGAAGCCCTTGCCCGGCGAGGCCGGCTGCCCGCTGCTGCCCGAATCCAGCCAAACGCCGGCTGCGGCCACCGCGTCCCACCGCGAGCCGTGCCAGCCCAGCACCAGCGGGCCCAGGTAGACATCGCCCATGCCCGAGCGCGTATCCGAGATGCCGGCCGCGTTGAGGGTGAGGGAGGTGCGCATCACCGGCACGATGGTCTCCATGCCGTAGTCGGCGCCCAACAGCTTGTACTGCGAGACCCAGACGACGCGGTTGGCCAGCGCCGTGACGGTGCCGCGGTTGTGGCCCGGTAGGTTGTCGCTGGTGCCAGGGGCACGGAAGTCGTCGATGTGATAGTTGACGAGGTAGCCAAGGTAGTAGGTGCCGGGCGGCGGCACGCTGGCCGCCTGCATGCCTTCAACGCCGGGCACGTAGTGGCCATCAGCGCGCGCGTCAGGCGCGCACAGTACGGACAGCACGCCCAACAGGGTCGTTAGCGCCGGCTGCGCGGCGGATGCGGTGAGCTTTCTCATGGTGCGCTCCCTGGGACGATACGGCTCAGGTGTAAACGTCGGTGAAGGACGAGACCAACTCGCCCGTGTGGTAGAAGATGCCGCTGCCCAGGCGATCTTCGCTCCAGGTGGTCACGGGCCGGTCGGGCTGAGCCAGGTAGCCCAGACCGGCGAAAGTCTCGTTGCGGTTGCCGCTGGGATCGAAAAAGTAGATGGTCTCACCGCGGGTAATGCCGTGGCGCGTGGGCGCCACGTCGATGCGCACCTTGTTCTTGGCCATTACGTCGGCGGCCTTGAGCACGTCGTGCCAGGAGTCGAGGAAGAAGGCGATGTGGTGCAAGCCCGAGCTGGGGCCACCGACGAAGGCGATGTCGTGCGGCGTGGTGGAACGCGCCATCCAAGTGGCCGCCTGCATCTTGCCCTCGGGACCGACCAAGATCTGCTCGGTCAGGAAGAAATCTAGGCATTCGGCCATGAAGCGGGTGTTCTGTTCCACCGTGTTGATGCCGGCCTCGGGGTTCATCTCGCACATCAGCAGGCAGTGATCGATCCAGTGCGCGCCTGCGCCCTTGAGGCCATCGGGCCAGGGGTCGGGATTGATGCTGCCGACATCTGTGCCCACGCATTCCTTCATGGCATACAACCGCAAGTCGTGGCCACTGGGTAGGTTGAACTGCAGCATGCGACCCACCGCAGGCAGCGTACCCTCGGGCAGCATGGTGGTCTTCACGCCCCAGGCCTCGATGCGTGCCTGCAGGCCATCGAGGTCCTCGTCGCGCTGAACCTTGTAGGCCACGTGATTCAGGCCTGCGCGATCGCTTTGCGTGAGGATGACCGAATATTTGTCCCACTCGTCCCAGCATTTGAGGTAGACGTTGCCCTGCGCATCGCGCAGCGTAACTTTCATGCCAAGCACGTTCTCGTAGTGCCTGAGTGCGGCCTCCATGTCCATCACGCGCAGACTGGCGTGGCCAATTCGCATTACACCCATGTCTGTCTCCTTCACTTGTTTGTCAGTGTGTCGTGGGTTGCGGGAGTGCATGCGGTCACTCCCAGGAAAAACGGTTTGCGCAGGCGTTGCGTGACCTGCAGGCACACCGCCTCCAGCGGGGCCACGCGACAGGCCAGCGTGTAACCTTGAGCCTGCTCCTGCGCGCTGACGTGGGCGCAGCTGATGGGGCCGAGCGTGCGCACCGCGCCTTCGAGCACGCGCACCTTGCACACGCCGCAGCCGCCGTTGACGCAGCCTGCGGGAATGCCCTTGCGCCCCAGTCGCAACATGCCAGACAGCAGGCTTTCGCTGGTACTGCAGGCGTAGCTATCGCCAGTCTGCGCGATGCGTACTTGCACGCGGTCCATGGCGGCCTCACACGCGCTTGAATAGCGGACTGCGCACACCCTGCGCATCGGTGGCCGAGAAGAACTTCTCGGTGTAAATGTCACGCTCGAACAAGCGCCCCTGCATCAGTGTGGCGATGCAGGCCTCGACCATGAGCGGCGGCCCGCACAAATAGGCCTTGTGACCCGCGAAGTTACCGCCAAAGTGCGCGAGGGCAGCCTCGTGCACGAAGCCACGCGCGCCGTCCCAGCTGTCCGGTCCCTGCCCATTAGCATCGCCGCTATTGCTATTACCGCTACCGTCACTATCGCCCGAGATCGCAGGGATGTAGGTGAAGTGCGGATGCTGCTGCGCCAGCGCGCGGAACTCTTCGTCATAGTAGAGCTCGGCGCGGCTGCGCTGGCCATAGACCAGGGTGATCGGCTGATCACAACCGCTGGCCAGCAATTCGTGGATCATGGCGCGCGGGCTCGACAACCCTGAACCCCCAGCCATGAAGATCATGGGTTGGTGCGCGGAGTGCCGCACAAAGAAGCGTCCGTAGGGCCCGGATAATTGCAATGTGTCGCCCTCGCTCAGCGACTCGTGCAGCCAGGTCGTACCGGCACCGCCGGGTACCAGACGCACGTTGACTTCGATCTCCCAGGCCGAACCGTCGGCGTCGGGGGCGTTGGCGATCGAGAAGGCCCGCGACTGCCCCGCCTCCGGCCTCAGCCCCGGTATCTGCACCTGCACGTACTGGCCAGCCTGGTAGGAGATGGGCTGGTCCAGCCGCAGGTAGAAGGCCTTGATGGTGGGCGTAAGCGGCACAATGCGCGCGACCGTGGCGACGAAGTCGCGCACGGGGATAATCCGCGCATCCGGCTCGTCCTCAATGTCAGCCTCGATGGTGGCATCGGACTGCAGCGTGGCACAGCAGGCCAGCGTCTTGCCTTCCTCTCGCTCCATGTCCATCAGCGCGAAGGGGTTGGCGGCGCCGTGGTCAACCTCGCCGTCGCAGACCTGCACCTTGCAGGTGCCGCACAGACCGTGGCCGCAGGCATGCGGGATATAGATCCCCTGGCGCAGCGCAGCGTCGAGCAGGGTCTGGCCGCTCTCCACCGTAATGGTGGTGCCTAGCGGTTCCAGCGTCAGGTAGTAACTCATCATTCGGGCTCCACGGCCTGCACGTTTTTGGATAGCTAACTACAAGATCCCTCAATGCCTGTCAGGCCCGGTGTGCGAAAACGGATCACGTCCTTGTGGCCCAGGCCGTTGGCGGCCAGACTCAGCGCCGGGTCGGGCGTCCAGGACTGGCCTGACTTGAGCCACTGCACCACCTTCCAGTCGATGCGACCGAAGTCCGGATGGGCCCCGTAGACGGTGGGCAGCACCTTGCGAACCACCGCTTCGAAGGGCGTGTCGGCGGCCAGCGGCAGGCACACCGGCGAGCAGAACATCAGGTGTTCGTCCCAACCGATGTACAAAAGCGGCGCAGGAAAGTTCTCGCGCCGGTCGGCGGCCTCGAACGCGTAGGGATACAGGGCAGTCACGCTCATGCGGCACCTCCTTCGCTGTCCGTAGCCGAGACCTGCGGAGGACGATGCGGCCCGGATGACGCATCGCCGCGCCAGGCCGCGAAGTTGCGCTGGTCCTCGGAGCCCTCAAAATCGAAGTTGTCGCGTCCCGCGTTCAGGCCATACCAGTCGAGCACGGCGGCCAGTGGATCAAACCCTGGGCTGCCGGAGTCGGTGCCGGGCTTGAAGCAGTGACCCTGGTAGATCTGATGCACAGGCAGCCAGGACTGTATGTACTTCTCGGGTTCGTGGTCGAAAATACTTTTGCAACCGTCGCTGCAAAAGTGGTAGGTGTCGCCCTTGTAGTCAGACTCGCGGTAGCAAATGCGCGTGGGGTCACCGGGCTCGGTGAAGCCCATGGGGATCTGGCAGGTCGTGCATAGCATGGGCAGCGTCTTGTTGTAAAAGCGCCGGCCGGCCTGCTGCTCGCGGCGGTAGTGCTCCAGGCGCGGGCGGTAAAGGCGGTCGAAGCTGTCGGGGTACTGCGCGGCCAACCAGTCCATCTCCTGCGGCTCGGGCACCCAAGTGTGGAAGGTCGCGGCGGCGCTGTAGTTGTAGAAGATGTTCCAGGCTTGGTGGCTGATGTGGTGCTTGCCCTCGCAGGCTTCCTTCCAGCCCAGGGGCTCGCGGATGCCGTAGCGCGCAAGGTCACGAAACAGCGCACCGCCGTTCTCCTCGGCGTACATCTCCCAGGCCTGTCTCCAGCTCATCACGCGCTTGGGCAGCATGTAGTCCTGCATCATCGCCACCAGAGTCAACAGGCGGTAGCCACGCCAGAACCACTTGTCGATCCAGCGCTGCACGATGGGTACATTGCCGGGATCCTGCTCCAGCATGAACTTGATGCATTCGATGCCCAAGGTCATGTGGCGCGACTCATCGCTCTGCGCCGAGAAGCCGAAGGTTACCGTGGACAGGTCGCCGTTGTGCGCCGCGCCCGACATGAAGGGGACGAACAGCAGATTGGTAAGCACGTATTCAAACGAAAAGCTTACGGCCGTGAGGAACTCAAAGGGCCCGGCGGTCATCGCGTCCTCAAAGAAGGACTTGGGCACAGACAGATACCAGACCCGGTCATACCATTGCGTGGCATTGTGCATGCCATTGAAGTACTTGTTGTAGTGGCTCAGCGCATGGGTCTCGGTCTGGTAATGGCGCAGTTCGTCGATGGACTGCATCTGCGCGGCCACGCGCGCGCCAGCCCCCGTGAAGTGCCGACCTACGTGGGCGAAGCCGCGGTGCGCGCCGTACTCCAGCGGTGTTACACCTTGGATGAAGAGCTTGAGCGCATTGACATAGCGCGCATCAGTCACACCCAACTGGCCGTTGTTCTGGGCGAAGGCCTCGATGACGGCGTAGAGCTTTTTCTCTTTTTCGCCCTGGTACTTCCAATAGGCCTCCATGGTCAGGCGAAACGGATCCTCCCACTTGTCCCAATCGTGAATCTTGATGCCCTCATAGCGGTCGTAGGGAAAGACCTTTTCCATGGGCTGGTAGGTCGTGTTCCAAGCCAAGCCGCGCGTCATGGCGGTGTAGCGCTCCTTGAGGCCCAGCTTCTTCATGATCGCGGGTGTGTCCATGATGTCTCCTTGTCTTGTCGTAATGCTTGGAGGCCTGAGCGCTGCTTAATGGCCCCAACTCAGTGAGAATTCGTCGTCGTCCTCGCTGACGTGACCCGACAGCGTCACCAGGTTGATCTGGAGCTGCTGCAGGTCGAAGGGCTGGCCCGTCAGGGCCTCGATGGTGGCGCGGCGGATGACCAGACGCTCCGGGCAGTCGATCTTCACAAGGCCCGGCGTGTGGGCGGCGATGGCTTCAGGGTTATCAGCCAGCACGGCCTCGATCACAGGACGCGATTCCTCATTGTCCTGAAAGGCGATAAAGACCTTGGATGCAGGCGTTGCCGTGGCATGTGTCGTCATGGTGTTCTCCCCGCTAGAGGTCCAGGCCGGCCTTGCGGGCACGGTCGTCCAAGGCCTGGCGCACTTCAGCGAGGGTCGTCGCGCCACTGTCGCCCAAGGCCAGGGCCGCCACGGGCACAAGCGCCGTCTGCGCTTGATCCACATGGGCCAGGTACCAGCGCGACAGCTGTGCACGGTTGTGGGCCGACTCGGCCGCGGCAACCTTGATCACCGCATCGATCCAGCGCGCCGATTCGGCATGCCACGCGGGCATGAAGGCCGTGAGCATGGACACCGCAGTGCCGCCGTGCAGCACCAGGTGATCGTCCACGAAGTGGCCATAAACCAGCGGGTACAGCAGGCCGTCCAGCGCCAGGTTCTGGGCGACGAACAGTTCGATGGGATCCTGCAGCACCAGCGAGTTCTCGACCAAGCGACGCAGCGATTGCCAGACATCGGCCCGCAGCCAGTCGTTCTTGCCGGCCTCAAGTACGCCGGGCGCATCCATGACGTCCATCGCCAGCCCCAAGCGCGTCAGGTACTGCGCCACGCCCAACTGGTCCATGGCATGGAACATGGCGGGCGCCGTGAACGCCGTGCCATAGCCGCGCGAGCATATGCAGCAGTTATTCATGTTCCCGCACCAGGCCACGTGGCGCAGTGGCATCAGCACGGCGCAGGCATGGGCACGCAGCGCCTCAGGCATCTTGTCGGCCAAACCGCGCGACTCGACAAACTGGTAGTTGGCCTCCAATGCGTCCTGTTGGCGTGCGCGAGCCATGGTCCAAGTGGCGTAATAGAACTGGCGCGGATCACGTAGCGCATACCAGTCCGTCATGCGAATGACTGTCCTGCCCGTGTCAAACAACTCCAAACCTTGCTCCCAGGTCGGACGATACTGGAAGTGCTCCGTGGGCTGCGTGCCCAGGGTGGCCTCCAGATAGCGCGATGCGGGCTTGTCGCCTGCGAGCGCGGCGACGCGGTCGAAGGTGTGACGCAGTGGCTGTATCACGCGTGTCTGTAGCTCGATGCTCATGGGTTTTGCTCCCGATGGGGGTATCAAGGGTTCCGGTCAGCGCGCCGGCAGCAAGGTGGCGCCTTGCCTGCGTACGAAGTCTTGGAAGTCCGGCTCGGTCATGGCCAGTTCCACGACCAGTTCGGGCCAGCCCACGGAGAACTCGAACTCCACGAACCCGTTGTCGCGACGCTGCTTCACGCGCACCGAGCGGCGCGAGAGATCGCAGGTGGGCAATTCGAAGGACGTCGCAGAATGGCTCGTTCTATCCATGGCGGACTCCTGGCGGGGCTATGTGTTCCAACTCGCAAGTCCCGTGCCAGCTTTGGTGGGAATATCGATAAATAGGGGTTAGCCCCAGTGATCCGTAGGCTAGGACCCGTCTCCGCCTAGCCTCGGCATTGCCTCGAAACCACGCCGCCAAGGGCTAATTCATGCCTTGCACAGCGATCCCTGATGGCCATTTTGCGGCGCAGCATGATCAAATGGTGAACCCGCGCGACGCTAGATGCGCAATTGATCAATGTCCGTGCCGGTATCCATGCGGGTTAATTGGACTGGACGCGAGATGATTTTTTATCGATAATATTGACATGTCCTCGTCCGCGCCCCCCTTGCCCTCCGATGCGGATCTGCGCAGTCTCGTGCGCTTTTCCACCGAAGACGGCCTGATCTGGTTGTCGGGCCAGCGTATGTTGCTGCTGCACATGGCATCGCTGAACGCGCTGCGTCGCGAGATCATGGATACCGTAGGTCCGGCCCACGCGCGCCGCATGCTGATGCGCGCAGGCTATGCCTCGGGCGAACGTGATGCGCTGCTGGCGCGCCAGATTCGGCCCGATGCCAGCCTGTTCGACATGTTCGCTGTGGGCCCCCAGCTGCACCGGCTCGAAGGCGCCGTGCGCGCCACGCCCGAGATCTTCGAGATTGACGAGGTGGCTGGCCGCTTTCGCTGTGTGGTGCGCTGGGAGCACAGCTGGGAGGCAGAGATGCATGTCAGTGAGTGGGGCCCACAGGAGGAGCCTGTGTGCTGGATGCTGCTGGGCTATGCCTCCGGCTACACCAGCGCCTTTTTTCGACGCCCGGCGCTGTTCAAGGAGGTACAGTGCGCTGCCTGTGGCCACTCCCATTGCCTGATCGAGGGCCGGTTCCATCACGAATGGCCCGATGGCGAGCAGCTCGCGCGCGATTACGCCCCCGACTCGATGCTGGTACGCCTGGACGAGTTGCATTCACAGGTTGAGGCACTGCGCACGGGGCTTCAGGCCAGCGACAACCAAGGGCCACTGCTGGGCCACTCGCGCGCCTTCCTCGACGCCGTGGAGCTGCTGCGCAAAGCCGCGCCTACTCAGGTCACGGTGCTGCTGACGGGCGAGACCGGTGTGGGTAAGGAGCGCTTTGCGTGTGCCCTGCATGCCATGAGTCCGCGCGCCGACAGACCCTTCGTGGCGGTCAACTGTGCAGCATTGCCGGCCGAGCTGATCGAGAGCGAGCTGTTCGGCGCCGAGAAAGGCGCCTATACGGGAGCAGGCGCCACGCGCATCGGTCGCTTCGAGCGCGCCGACGGTGGCACACTGATGCTCGATGAACTCGGAGAGCTGTCACTGCCGGCGCAAGCGAAGCTGCTGCGTGTGTTGCAAAGTGGCGAGGTCGAGCGTCTGGGAGGTCTCCAGGCGCGCAGGGTCGACGTGCGCGTGGTCGCCGCCACCAACGTCGACCTTGAGCAGGCCGTCGAGGAAGGGCGCTTCCGTCGCGACCTGTTCTATCGCCTGAATGTCTACCCGATCCGCGTGCCCGCGCTGCGCGAGCGTGCCGATGACATCGCGCTGCTGGCCATGCACCTGTTGCAAAAGTACACAGCCTTGCATGGCAAGTCTGTCGCAGGCCTCAGTGATCGCGCGCTGGCCGCGCTGCGCAGCCATCGCTGGCCCGGCAATGTGCGCGAACTGGAGAATCTCGTGGAGCGTGGCCTGATTCTGACGCCAGCCGGCGAGCAGATCGACGTGGGCGCCTTGTTCCCGCAGTGGAGCGATGCCGGACAGGTCTCCATCAATGCGCAGGGCTACCTCGCGCAAGGCAGCTCCGCGAAGAATCGCGAGGGTGACAGTCGCGCAGCGAGCCTCTATGACGTCATGCAGAGTCAGGGGCTGTCCTTGGAGGCACTGGAGCACAGTTTGCTGCAGGAGGCGGTGCGACGCGCTGGTGGCAACCTCGCGGCCGCAGCACGCGCACTGGGGATGACGCGGCCCCAACTCAGCTACCGACTGTCTCACATATCATGAAGGAATCAACCCTTGGTCAAGAAGTCTTTCGTACAGCACCTGCTGATGGCTGATGCGCAAGCCTCGGGAGGGGACACCTCGCGCACCCTGATCGAGCGAACCTATGCTGACCTTCGCACGGACATCATTGAGGGTCGGCTGGATCCGGGCAGCAAGCTGCGCATCGAGCACCTGCGCCAAGCCTACGGCGTGGGGGCGGGCACGTTGCGCGAGGCGCTAACGCGTCTGGTCAGCGACGCACTGGTCACGGCCGAGGGACAGCGGGGTTTTCGTGTCGCGCCCATTGCCATTGACGATCTGGTGGACCTCACGCGGCTGCGCGTGCACATAGAAACCCATGCGCTACGCGAGTCCATACGTCACGGTGACGAGGCGTGGCGCACGCAGCTGCGTGCCAGCTACGAAGCGTTGTCTTCGTTCGAGCAGCCGTTGTCGTGCAACCAGCGACGCTCCTGGGAAGTGCTGAACCTGCGCTTCCACGAAACCCTGCTGGCTGGTCAGCCCTCGCCCTGGACGCAAAAGGTGCTGCGCCTGCTGGCGCGCCATGGCGAGCGCTACCGCCGCTACGCCATGGAACTGCCTGGGATGACGCGCGACGTACATGCCGAGCACACGGAGATCTTCGAACTGGCCATGGACGGCCAAGAGGCGCGCGCTGCCCTTGCACTAGAAGCGCATATCTGGGCCACACCACTCCAATTACTCAAAGCAATGCGAGACGGACGCATGCACTGGGTAGGCACTGCAGCTGATCTAGAACAATGAAGGCCTAGAGTGCTCTCCGTATTGGAGGGCTGGAACCCTCATGTAAATAGTTGGTCCTGAACAATATGGTTTTCAAGCGAGCGATCTTGACCGCAGAGCTGTGGCGCGAACGCAGTAAGGTCTGCGTGGACGTTCAGGCCATTGAGCGCATCCGAGCGGACTTGTGCGCTGTTGCACAGGATATCCGTGCGCTTGATGTCCGCAATGAAAAGCACTTGACCCACCCCCGAAAAACCGGGCCAGCGTAAAGTAGAGACTTCGCCCTGCATGGGCCCCCGTGGATCACGAGGAATCAGGCGATGAAGAAGTCCCGTTTTACCGAGGAGCAGATTGCCTACGCGCTCAAGCAGGTCGAGCTGGGGATGGCGGTCGGTGAGGTGTGCCGCAAGCTGGGCATTGCGGAGGCGACGTTCTACGTGTGGCGCAAGAAGTACGGCGGGTTGGGTCCGTCCGAACTCAAGCGGCTGCAGTTGCTGGAGGAGGAAAACCGCAAGCTCAAGCAGCTGGTGGCCGACCTGAGCCTGGACAAGGCGATGCTGCAGGAGGTGGTCACAAAAAATGTATGGTCCGCCCCCGGTCTGCAAGGACCGCAGTTGGATGACCCAATCCGTTTGCACAAATGTATCCGGCCTCTTGCAAGTCGGCAGCTTTTGGCCACCAGGCCATGATGAGATTCGCACGTGCCGTTTCCATCAAACTTGACCGGGCTGCTGGCCCGCTTTTTTGGTCGGATTTACGGCGCGTCGATCGACGGTGGTGTCATCTCCCTACGGGCATCGCAAACGCAGTTGAGCAGTGAATTGTGGTCTGAGGTACGAGGGACTTAGGCAGCGAATCTGGGGTCCTGTCGTTGATAGGTGGCACCGGGCCTAGTCAGGATGACCCACGCCATGCGGGCGATCTTGTTGGCTAGCGCCACTGTGAGTTTGTTGGCATGAACTCGTTCCGCAAGCGCGTTGAGTCATGTGCCCCAGCGATGTCGGGTGCGGTCCGTATGGATGACGCACGAACGAGCGCCATGGATCAGAAGTCGTCGGACGTAGCTATTTCCGCACTTGCTGATGCCTAGCAGCGTGGATTTTCCGCCTGTCGAATATTGTGCTGGGACCAGTCCGAGCCAGGCTGACAGGTCGCGCCCGCGCTTGAACTGCTTTCCATCTCCGACGGCAGCAACCAACGCTGTGGCGGCGAGTGGGCCGATGCCTGGAATCGTCATCAGCCGCCGTGTGGTGTCATCCAGATCGGCAATGGCTTCAATCTCCTGACTGAACTGTTCAATATGCGCTTCCAGCTCTGTCAGGTAGACGCGCAACGAGGCAAGCAGCTTTCTAAAAGCAGGCGTCAGGTCGTTCTCAGCATCTCCCAGTGCTTCAGCCATATCCAACTTGAAAGCACCCACGCCCTTGCGACATGCGATTCCGTATTCAAGTAGCAAACCTCGCATCTGACTGATCATGGCCGTGCGCTGATACACCAATCCATCTCGAGCCCGATGTAATGCCTGCAGGTCAGTTTGGTCAGCCCGCTTCGGGGCGACAAAACGCATAGTGGGCCGCGTTGCGGCCTCGGCGATGGCTTCGGCATCGACGGTGTCGTTCTTATTGGATTTGACATAAGGCTTTACGAACTGAGCTGGCACGATCTTGGCGTTGTGCCCATATCCAGCCAGTTTGCGAGCCAGCCATTGCGATCCTGGGCAGGCTTCCATGGCGATGATCGAAACCGGAACATTGGAAAAAAACTGCAGCAGTGCATTGCGCCGAAATTTGGTGCGCAGTAACACATGGCCGCTCCTGTCCAAACCCGCAACATGAAACAGGCTCTTGCCGATGTCGATGCCGTACACGCTTACTGACTGGGCTTGAGATGTATGGCGCATGGTCGATCCTCCGATGGGTGACGTGGCAAGTATCTCGCCGAAGAGGAGGGGGCGGGCCATCTCATTAGCTCTGAGGCCTGCCCAGAAGCGTGCCTGGGTGGGGCGGCTGCAGGAGCGATTTGGCTACGAAACTCCAATCAACTGGACGCTCAGCGCCAAACACACTGGACAGTGACGCCAAATGAATTGGACACTGCCGCCCAATGATCTGGACACCAGCTCCAGCTTGGACACCTCCGTCAGGCTGGACAGACACGCCGCATAGTGGCGGACCGCCGTCCGCAACAACCTCTCGCAAGAAAAACGGCATCGACAATCCGCGGGAATTCGTCGGTGGTGACTCCCAGTATCTAGCATACTGAGGCAACATCTCGGTGCCCCTCTTGTCCCCGGCCGTCGGCAGCAAGCGCGCGTTTGGCACAACAGGCGACCGAGCCCTTCGACTCGGCCGCCTCCTGCACGAATGGCTATTGCCCCAGATGCAGACTGATCGTCGCGTCCGCAAACGCCCCCGCGCCGACCACCGTCACGTAGTAGGTGTCTGCAGGCGGTGCCGGAATCTGGACCGTCTCGCTATTCCCCGGTCGAGTAGAGGATGCGTCATGGAGTGATTCGGTCGCGACCGCTCCCTTGCGCAAATAGAGCGAGAGATTGCCCGTGCCGCCATAGGCGATCACACGCAACAGCGGCGTCCCCGCCGGCACCTCGATGCGGAGGGTCTTCTTGGACCCGGCGTCCCCGCTGAGCCACGACACCGGCTCATCCGGCTTGAGTTCGTCCACCGGATTTTCCGACTCCACAAGGATCTTCTCGAACTGCTCGGCGTACTCTTGCGCTGTGGCGTTCGGGCTGTAGAAATAGATCCCTCCGGTCTCCTCCGCCAATCGCTTCAGTTCCACGCGCGAAGAAATCTGCGAAGGCGTTGCTCCGGCGCCGGAATTGCTGCTGGCCGCGGCACCCGCCGTCGTCGCGCAGTCGCCCGAAAGCATTACGTTGACCCTGACACCATTCTGGGTGGCCCTAGCAATCACGCCATTGATGTCGGACCCATCATGCGGCGAGGCATCGGTCGCCAGGATGATCGTGCGCATTGAGCTTTCGTCCGATTCGATGCCGTCTAAGGCCAAGTTGACCGCTCCGATCGAGTTCTCCGGACATGCTCCGCCACCGCTGGGAGTTAGCCCCTGCACGGCCGCCAGCGCCTGCGCCGCATCGCTGGTCGGGGGCAGAACCTGCTGGAAATCGTCTTTGAAAGTGATCAACTGATAGGCTTTCGGGCGCCCTTCGTCGCCCTGTTGTTCCTGCGTGGCAATGAAGGACTGCAGCCCGCCCTTCACACCCGCAAGTTGCGCCTCCATCGAGCCGGTGTCGTCAATGACCATCGAATAGCGGATCGGCGGCCAGTTCCGGAATTTGTTGACCGTTTGGACCTCACCACCACATTCCGCGATATGGGTCGTTTCCATCACGGTGCGGTTGCTGAGGTTCTTGGCGCCCCCAGCCGCCATCAGCACCGCGAAGTTGACCGTCGTCGAACCTCCCGCGTCCTGTGTCCCCCATTTCAAGACACTGGGATTGGAGGGGTCGCGCGAATGGCTGTTGGCCATATAGCCGCCCACGTTCGTTGCCGCCCCTCCAAGGATGCAATACACCGAGGTCCGCGCGTACCCGACGATGTCCGTTCCGTTGTCGGTGATGCCGCCGGTGTTGTTGGCGATGCCAAGGAAGGCTTGCGGCGAGACCTCGTGGTTCGCCGCCGAGGATTTCGGAATCGGCCTAGCGGATACTTTGCCCGTGTCGATGTTGTAGCTGTAGACGAAACGTGAATCCAGTTCGCTCAGCGACCGGTAACCAAAGTGCTGAAGGATGACGCCCAGCTCCGGCCTTTCCGCCACCATCTTCCGTGAGTAGGCGTACGAGGCATCCGCCTGGGCGGCCTCGGTGATCGCCGTTGCCGCGCTATGCGATCGTGCGGCCTCTGCGTCAGACCACCACGCCATCAATGCAACGCTGAGCAGGGCATACGGATAGTGCTTCATCGTTCTTCCTCCTTGAACTTCCGTTAAGCAGTCGTCCCCTCACGACTGCGGTCTGCCATGATTGGCAAGACACCGTGGCGGCTCACGGCCGCGAGGAATCCTTCTCCTGTGGACTCCCAAAAAGCTGCACACTGACGTAGCCCGTCGAGTGCTGGATTTCGAATCCGCCGTCCGGGTCGATCGGCCAGTGCGGCCGCTCGTCGTAGGTCAGCAACGACACCAGCTCGCTGAACGCGCGGCGCAGGTTGGCCATCCGAGCCCAATAGATCGAACCCGCCTCACCCTCCTCGTTGCGCCGCGTTTGCACCGTCTCGAACTGCGCCGCATCGCACGGCAACGCAGCGAATCGGGCAAGCTCCAATTGGCAAGACAGCAACTCGCCCAGTACGCGTCGACGCAGCGCCTCCATCGGAACGAGCGCGATCTCCTCCGTAGGAGCCGCCGTCCCGGCAAGCAGGCTTCCCACGACGGCGAACACAGTCTCCACCGAAATGCTCTCCCCACCCCGAATGGCACCGGCCATCGCGTGCAGCGCATCCGCCAGCGCCAGATCGTGCGGTGTGTTCATGGGCGGCTTCCCTTTGAGTCGGCTATCACCCTTCGGGCTTCCCCCCAAGGAATAGGAGCGTTCTAGCACGGCTTTCACCGACTGACGCCCATTCAGGATTCCAGTTTCCGGATGAAAATCCTAAATTTGTGGACGCCGACCCAAAAAGAGCTGGTGCACCAGCTGCGCGATTCGGCAGGACAGCGCACCGGCGACAGGCTGCGCGATAAGTGGAGCGCTATCGTGATGCAGGTGGTAAGCGACGGCCCCGTCCGCCAGAAACACCCGGCATGCTCGAACCTCTTTGGGCCACATACGTCATCCCCAAGACAGTCAACCTCAGAGGTTAGTGTCCAACTCGTCCCCACCAACGTCCAGTCTGACGGAGGGTGTCCAGTCTGGCGCTACTGTCCAGTTTGTTTGGTCGCGGTGTCCAGTTCATTTGGCGGCCGTGTCCAAGTGCTTGGCTGTATGCAATTTGGCAGCAGTGAGCGGCGTGCGCCGCGGATCGTGTCGATGTCGCGCTCGGCATTTTCCTACACGTCCAAGGTGCGTGACAGTAATGCTATCCGCCGGCGGATGCATGAGATTACTCAGGCACGGATTCACTACGGTTGTGAGCGCGTGCTGGTGATGCTGCGCCGGGAGGGCTGGCGGGATAACCAGAAGCGTGTGCATCGCATCTACAAGGAAGAAGGCCTGTCTTTGCGGCATTGCCGGCCGCGCCGCAGCCGTCGCCGGCAACCGATCAAGGTGGCCACGGCCCCCAATGCCCTGTGGGGCATGGACTTTGTCAGTGACGCGCTGTTCGATGGACGTCGCTTCCGGTTGCTACCGGTGCTGGATCACTTCACGCACGAGTGCCTGGAGATCGTTGTGGATCATTCGTTGCGTGCAGACGATGTGGCCGAAGCGGTGGCACGGCTGGTCGCTCAACGGGGCAGGCCGGACGCGATCAAGGTGGACAACGGCAGTGAATTTGCCGGCAAGGTGATGGACCGCTGGGCTTATGAGAACGGCGTGGAGCTGGATTTTTCCCGGCGTGGTACGCCGACGGACAATGCGATGGTGGAAAGCTTCAATGGCCGACTGCGGCAGGAATGTCTGAACGAGCATTGGTTCTTGTCGCTGGCCGATGCAAGGAGCAAAATCGAAGCGTGGCGGCGATTCTATAACGAGGAGCGCCCCCACAGTGCACTGGCGTGGAAAACCCCTGCGGAATTCGCCCGAGAATACGGGTCCCAAGCGAATTCCCTGGCGCCAAAAGAGGGCGAAATCTCTACCGGCTGATGGCCCGGCAATCGGGGGTGGGTCAAAGGCAACCCGGCCTTCGAGGTTGGGATGGCCCTCCAGATAGGGGGCAAAGGTGGCCAGGTTCATGCCCGGAACGATCATCAGGAACAGGAACTTGCCTTTTGCCTGCGACAAACGGGGCCAATTCCCGGCCAGGGCGCCGCCTCCAGCGTCTGTTGGCTGCCACGGACATCGTCGGGAGTGACCAGCCGTTCCCGACCGAGGATTTCTGTGATGGATTGATCCATTTCGGAAAAGGAGCGCGCATCGAAGGGGGCGACAGGTGTGGAATCCGGCAACGAGGCGGCCAAGTTGGAGAACTAGGGTTCCAGCAGGATAAAAACAGGCGTGTGTCCCGGATTGTCATCGGACCATGCGCGCAGTTGTTGAAAGCATAGGCGGAAAGTGGGGCTACTGCTGCGGAAGTCGACGTCTGCCATATGCAGCACCTTCAGACCTGGCTCGCGCAAGGCATCGGTATACAGAGGCGCCAGATCCTTGCTGCCTTTCTTGCTGAGTAATCGATAGGGCAGCGGGTCGAGAAAACGGCCGCCATCATGATCGACGTTCAAGTCCAACTCCAGGCTGCGCAATCCGGCGCGCAACTGGGTGTCCAGCGAGGGGGAACCGGTATTCCTGCCCAGCTCCCAGATTGGAGGCCAGCGGGTTAGGGTGTTCGTCCTGGCATCTGTCACGGACCGGGAAAGCCAGCACGGCCTCGGCCGCGCTGGAATAGGCCCTGATCAGTCGCTACGGCACGCTGGGCCGCGTGCCCGAGTCGCTTCTGCTGCGCTCGGACAATGGACTGGTCTTCACCAGCCGCGACTACACCCGCCTGGTGCGCAGCTACGGCCTGAAGCAGGAGTTCATCACCCACACTGCCCACAGCAGAACGGGATGGTGGAGCGCGTGATCCGGACATTGAAGGAGCAATGCGTGCATCGGTACCGCTTCGAAAGCCAGACCCATGCCCTGCGGGTGATTGCTGACTGGATCGCCTTCTACAACCAACAGCGCCCGCACCAGACGCTGAAAATGATGACCCCCGACGCGGCCTATGCCGCTACATTAACCGCATGACCTGAGCAGGAATCGGTGGGTCATTACACGGCGCTGTAGGTGGCCTGAAATCTGATGCTGCAGGTGGTGACCTTTGATGGGCAGCTGCTCCAGCGGTCGTTGCGTCATCGAATCCGTGGATTTGTTATAGGGCCTATCGTAACACGCCCCCCGCCGCCTCTTCCCCCTCCACGTCCGAAACCGGGCGAACCGCCAGGTGATCCGCCGCCTATTCGCGCCCCTCCGCCTCCACCGCCTCCACCGCCTCTTGCGGGTGGCGTGTTTCTTTGATGTTCGATTTTTTCGCCAAGATATTGGGTTTCGCCTCCTTGGGTAACTCTGTAATGGACGCAGGCTGCTCCATTGCAGATAACTATGACGTCTCCTATGCGCACCCATTCTCTATTAAATCTCCCTCTATTGAATGAGTCGATTTTATCGAGGATGGTCTTTATCGTCAGTGGGTCCGGGCGCGGAAATCCGACGGTGCATCCATTGATGCAATCGTAAGGGCCGATTAGACGGGGTGGCGGCGGTGATGCTGGTTCCGGTCGCGGTGTTGGTTCTCGATCATGTTGTATTGGTAGGCGCGCCAATGCTGATATGGGTGTTATTAATAATAGGATTAAAGCGAAATTCTGAATCGGCTTCGCATTCATGGTGTGCGCCTCGCAAGCAGAGATTGTGCGAGGGCTTTGGCTTCCGAGATCTGCTCGCCTGTCATGTCTTTGGACATAGCTTGCAATGCTCTAGGATTTGCATCTATCGGGGCAATATTGTCGTATGCTGTTTTATAAGCATAGGCGCGAACCATATCTTTTTTTGTAATAATCCCTGATTCGTAGATTCCACTAAGCGAATAAAGAGCATCTGGAATCCTGCGGGCTGCGAGGCCTTGCAGATATTTCATCGTATCAGTATTAAATTTTCTAACTTTTTCGGGATTCTTAAGTTGCTCTTCTGGGGGGCCGACAACTAGATCGATGTAGCTGCCAAATGCCAGCTGGGCGTAGATATCCCCACCCTCGGCGGCTTCTGTTAGCCACCTGGCTGCATCACTTATTGCGCCCTTTGGTAGTTGCTCGCATTGTCTGAGTGTGCTTTCAGCCGAGAGTAGTGCGCGGCTTTCAAAGTCGGCCAAGAGTTTTGCACGCGCTTCGCCTCTATGTGGTTTGTTCTCCTCAGTATCTGGCAACTGTGGATCGATTATGTTTTTTGGATCGACGGATGCTACATCGAATTTTGCGATTGTGTGGCACTGGTTCAGAACGAGGAATAGCAGGCGCTTTGCTTCAAGGTCGCCGGATTGCGCTCTGTTTAATAGTGGCGGGTAAATATCCTGAATCTGGCCGTCAGGGAGGTGCTGTGCGGCCATGAGGTCGAATCCAGCAGCTTCTGTTTTTTTGAATGAGAGGCGATGATCGCTGCTTGCGACATGGGCTGCGGCGGCCACGTAGGCCTTCGGCGGGGGAGCATGCATAGATGGGGGGGCACGTTGAACAGACGCCATGCAAGTGCAAGTGGTGGCTAGAACGGCGCTAATCACGCTCGCTAAAACTAATGGACGTACCTGTCGAGCAAGGGGCCGCAGGAAGTGATGGTTTTGCATAGCTATCTCCAATTTGCAGGTTGTGATCGATATGCTGGCGCGCATAGCTTGAATCCATTTCCCCTCCCATTGTCGATTGAGTATTGATGCTGATTATAGTTATGATACTGATGCCTGCTTCGGCGGTGGGGGGGGCGAGGGATGCTTCTGAACAATTCCACATATAGGCACTGCGTTCATGGCAATGACGGAACTGTTCATGGGATCCTTACTTATCACTGGCCGTGCAGGTGTGTCTGTGCGAACTCTTGATTGCGCTCGACTGTTTGTGACTGTTTGTGACTGTTTGTGACTTATTTTTTCCTAATTGGGGATGCTCTGAACAACTGATTCGGTAGTGCCGGCCGCTGGCCGGCAGCCTGAGAGACAATGGCGGCACACATTGAGAAGCTATCCATGCAGCTGACATTTGGTGATGCCGAGGGCCTGGGCAAGCGCAAGCAGACCCGGCGCGAGATCTTCCTTGCGGAGATGGAGCAGATAGTGCCGTGGAACGCGCTGCTGACTCAGATCGAGCCGCACTACCCGCGCTCAGGCCGCGTGGGTCGGCCGCCGTATTCGATGGAGACGATGCTGCGCATCCATCCGCTGCAGCAGTGGTACGCATTGAGCGATCCGGGCATGGAGGAAGCGCTGCACGAGATCGCTTCGATGCGGCTGTTCGCCCGGCTCAGCGGGCTCGATGTGATCCCGGATGAGGGCACGATCCTCAACTTCCGTCGTCTGCTGGAGAAGCATGGCTTGGCGGCGAAGATGCTGGAGGCGGTGAATGCACATCTTGCGCGCAAAGGCCAGAGCCTGCGCGCGGGCACGATCGCGGATGCCACGGTTACACCAAGGTGCGCTACCGCTGCCTGGCTGAGAACACTGCACAGGTGCTGACATTGTTTGCGCTGTCCAATCTGTGGATGGTGCGCCGGCAGTTGCTGTCGGCATAGGGATAAATCCACCTTGAGGGGCCAGTGCGGCACCTCCAGAGCGATGAGAAACAACAATCCTCTGCCTCTGGCGGCTCCGGACCACTTCGGCGCCTGAAATCCAGCACTCAGCGACGATTGTTCAGGGCATCCCTACGTCGAGGAGGTACTCCATTTCGTCCCTGCATCGGCCCGGGTCGTCGTTATGGTAGAGATCGAAACGGAGTGCGATGATATTTTTCTTTTCGACAAGCGCGAGAAGCGTGCGATCATTAAGCCGGTAGGTACTTAACATCTCGCGAAAACTCAAAATCTGTCCCATGCAGACATCCTTTCCGACTGAACGTCGGTTTCAGAAGCGAAACGTCAGTATCGCAAGATATCCCAAAACTGGACTTATGATCCTGATTTTTTGCAACGAGCTTTATTGCAGTGATACTCGCATTGCCATTTTGCCGAAATCTATCCGGGTGTCCAGTTCGAGGTTCAAACTGGTCATAGGGATTGATATGGGCGTAGCTCAGTGGCATGAGTCCATAAGAATCTTCCGGCGTCATTGCTCTGTGACCGCTGGAAAGCTCTGATCCCAGATTACGTGCTTCTTTAAAACGGCTGTAACGGTATTTTGAATTGCCAGTCGAACAGTAGGCGTATTGATCATCTCATTGCAGTAGAGTGCAGGAAGCGCTTTACTTCGTGTAGAGCCGCTCTCTGCATCATCTACACGAATTATTGCCATCTTACCCGCACTGTTTTCATGCTTTACCGCCTGAGCAATGCTGATAAGGTTATCCAGGTCGACTTCCGTCCGTTGTATGATCAACGATGCCCAACCATCGCCTTGATCCTTCAGATAGGGACTGGTCTGCATAGTCAGGCAACTGGCGATCGCATAGCCCTCAACATCAACCAAAACCTCAGGGCGAGAGGCTGTTTCATAAGTCTCAGTTGCACAGCCGTTAACCAGGGCGCACAAAAACAGCAGTGTGATGTTTTTCATACTCTTCCCAAAACTTACCGCTCAATGTATTAATCCTGGAGTCCGCAGGATTTACACTGGTGGCATGGTTATCGCAACCGGACTCGCGATAACTATGCCACCCCGTAGCGCAATATGTCCCGTAGCCAATAGCCAGTGGTACGTAACATATTCCGGCGTTATTCGGCCTTCCCACGTCGTGTTCAGTGAGCATCGCTTGCAACATAGCGTGACGGTGCTAGTATCAACAGTATTCGCTGAGAATTGAAGGGGCCTGTGGTGCTGCATAGAAATTTCCCGACATGTCATCGACAGCTTGTCGTTCTTGCTCTGATGCTGGCAGCTTTACCCACGGCAGCCCAACAGCCTCAACAGCCTCAACAGCCTCAACAGCCTCAACAGCCTGAGAGCTATCGTCCTGTGACCGCCGGAGAACTCTATGCCGGCACTATGGAAGGTGGGCTGGCATCGTGGGTTCAGGATCCGGCGCAGCGTACAATGCTTTCCACATCCATGGCCATATCCTATATCGTCGGCGTGGCCGACAGTTCCAGAAATCGCCTGTGGTGCCCGAAAGAACTTCCCGACATGGGGTCACTGTCCGGTGGGGTGCTGGACTATCTGGCCGATCTTCCCAGGAAGCGGTATGCCGAAAACGCGGCAGTCGTGGTCGCCGAGGCGCTGAGCAAGGATTATCCATGCCGGTGACAGAAAAACATGAACAAGATAGCCGGGCAGGCCACAGGATAAACGTGTCGATGACACTCACAGTACTGGGTATCATGCTGGCTGTCCCGGCGACCTGCCAGGCTGAAGTGGCCAGGACCTGGTCTTTCACGGGAGCCGAGCTGGTTGAGGCGCTTGAAGGTAGGATGCCTTCCCAGGTTCATGATCCGTCGCTTCGCCGACTGTTCTCCTCTTCCTATGGGCAGGCGTATATTCTCGGGATCGCAGATCAAACACAAGGCTCACGATGGTGTACCCGAACCGGTCACCTCCCTCATGAACTGAGCGACAGGGTGTACACCTACTTGTCGGAGTTGCCCAAAGCCCGTCTGAACGAGAATGCGGGACCATTAGTTAGTGATGCGTTACGGCGATCTTTTTCCTGCCAGCAGGACTTTCCCCGACGTTGACTTGTGCAGGGAAACCCAACAGCCATGTAACCTGTCGGCATTTGGTGAGCCGAGGGACTTGTTGCACAAGGACCAAATCCCGCTACGATTCAACAGCTCATCTATATTTTTAGGTCGAGGAAGTAAGGGGCTATGTACATACGCACAATGGTTATGGGGGCAGTTTGGATATCGGACATTTTTGTACGTTAGGAGCATTTTTTAGCCAACTATGACACGTAAGGGATTGATTTGGCGTCAGTGGCTATCGCTTTTAAGTTATCGCCCTTGCGGCATCGCATTTAGGTTAAGGGTTTTACGTTTACGGGGTCTGGCTCGCGGCGCTGCTCATGCGGGCGCAGCAGATCGGCCGTGAGACGCATAATGCATTCAACATCGGCGTCGGCGATTTGGTCAATCAGTGGGGATTCGGGCCTTCGAGCGGGGTGTCGTCGCACCTGAGCACTGGCAACTGCCTCGGTACAGCTTCCCGCCGGCCGGTGGATGATCTGATCGAGGTGGATGAGCATCGATGCCGCGTGCGCAAGCGTGGTCCCACTGTCCTCGATCTGTGTGGAATCGCCAAAGGGTTCGGCGTGGACGAACTGGGGCGTGTGTTGAGCGACTACGGCATCAGCGCTTGGCTGGTTGGTATCGATGGCGAGATGTGTGCACATGGCGGCAAACCTGATGGATCGCCGTGGTCAATCGCACTGGAAGCACCGGACTATGACCAGCGTGCCACGATGGGCGTCATCGAGCTGACCGACGCTGCCATCGCGACGTCCGGCGACTACCGTCGCTGGACCGAAATCGACGGCGCGCGCATCTCTCACACAATGGCCCCCAGGGCCGGTACGCCACTGGCAAACGGTGTGGCCTCGGTCACGGTGGTGGCACGCACGTGCGCAGATGCAGATGCCTATGCGACGGCGCTGATGGTCCTCGGCGAACATGCCGGGCGGGACTACGCGCAGCAGCGTGGCCTTGATGCACTCTTGGTGGTGCGCGACGGCGAAGCACTGCGAACCGTGGGCGTTGGGTGCTTTGCTGACGGGCAGCCGGTACGCGTGAGCCTAGTGTCGTGTCCCAGAGATAACTTTGCCAAGACGGGCGAGCTTTTCCAGGATCGAGTCGGCCGTTGCCGACCATGAGAATGGCTTCGGATGCTGATTCCAATGATCGACGAACTTCTGGATGCGTTGTCGTAGATCCGAGACCGAAGTGAAAGATCCCCGGCGGATGGCACGCTGCGTGATGATGCCGAACCAACGCTCGACCTGATTGAGCCATGAGCTATAGGTCGGCGTGAAGTGCAGATGGAATCTTGGCCTGCGGGCCAGCCATGCCCGCACCTTCGGATGCTTGTGCGTAGCGTAGTTGTCCACGATCAGATGCACGTCCAGAGCTTCCGGCACATTGGCCTCGATATGCCGCAGGAAGGACAGGAACTCCTGGTGTCGATGCTTGGGCTTGCATTGCGTCAAGACCGTGCCATTGGCCACGTCCAAGGCAGCGAATAGGGTTGTCGTGCCATGGCGAACGTAATCGTGGGTCACGCCTTCCACGTAACCCAGTCCCATCGGCAGCAAGGGCTGTGTTCGCTCCAGCGCTTGCACCTGGCTCTTTTCATCCACGCACAGCACCAGCGCATGGTCCGGAGGGTTCAGATACAAGCCCACGATGTCGCGAATCTTCTCGATGAAGAACGGATCATTGGATAACTTGAACGTCCGGCTTCTGTGTGGCTGCACGCCGAACAGTTTCAGGTACCGCTGCACCGAACTCTTGGAAACACCCGTCTCACCAGCCAGCCCACGGATCGTCCAGTGCGTTCCCGCTTCCGGCTTGCGCAGCAACGCCGCGTTGAGCAACTCGGCGATGCGATCATCGTCGTGCGACCGGGGGCGTCCCGGCTTGAACGCGTCATGAAGTCCCCAGATACGCGCTTCCCGGAAACGCTTGCGCCAGTTCGACACCGCCGCCGGCGTTACCTTGGTTCGGCGTGCAATCTCGCGGACCGTCAAGCCATCGTCACTCCACAAGATCATCTGTGCCCGCCGCACCAGAGCATGCGGAAGACTGCGGGAGCCGGCAATCGCTTCAAGCTCGGCACGCTCTTGCGCGCTCACTCCCAGTTCCAGTTGCGGACGCCCCATCTGCCTGCTCGCCATCTGCCAAAGATAGCGGTTTGACAGCCAATGAATAACTTAGTTTCATTTGGGACACGACACTAGTTGTGAAGCTTCAATAGGTTGTGCCCAGTGTTCATCTGGATTGGGCTTGGGAGGCTGGCAGTCGCCAAACGCCCAATCCACTCAGGAACCCCAATCGGATGAACGCCCATAAGCATGTCCGACTTGCCTTTGACCGCCGACTTGAGATGGTTAGACAGATGATCATTCATGGCTTGGATGCCGCTCAGGTAGGTCTTGCCCAAGGTGTCACAGCGCAGGCAGCCAGGAAGTGGTTGGGCTGGTATCTGAGTGGCGGCGAACCCGCCCTGGCCGATCCGTCTTCTAGGACAGCGCGCTGTTCGTGCCGGCGACGGGCCTGGTGACACAGCTGGCGCGGGCGCACGCCGAAGGACGGCTGGAGGAGAAGCTGCTGCACTTCGTCAAGCCCAAGCTACTGGTCATCGACGAACTGGGCTATCTGCAGTTCGAGCCGAACGCCGCCCACCTGTTCTTCTTGACGCCGCGCCCTTGCCTGTGGGCACGAGGCGCATGAACTTGAACGATTCAGCGCCCTTGTCGGAACCGAATCCCCTTGCGGCACAGGGGCTCGCGCCATGTCGTGTGCCTTTCGTGCGCCCGGATGGCCCCCATCCCAATGTGCCCTAACGCCGGGCGCGGTTGCTCAGGCGCCTCCGGGTTCAGCCACCCGCGACCCCGGGTCGGCGTAGCCGGATGCCTCCGCCCTCTTGGACGAGCCCAGCACTCGCATTGAACGATGCAGCAGCGCAATCACTCTTACGGGAAATCTCTCAGATACGGCAGATGCACAACTTGCCGTCACAAAGCGTATCAATCCGTCACAAAGCTTGCATTGAACAATAGGGAGGGCAGGTGGACAGTGGGGGCTGTGGGGTCTGCAGCCCTACGCGCACACGGCGAAGTTGATTTTGTACTCCCCGCAGGTTGGTGGTGCGGCGCCCCACAACCACCGGCTCAAGACCTTACTTGGGGCTTCCCTCTGAGGACCGCATCCAGCATCGCTGCTTCATATCATCACTTCTTTGCACTTCCCTCACTACTAGGAGTTACTCATGAAAGTCTCCTTCTTGCCGGCTGCCATCATGCTGGCTGTCACCCTGCTCACAAACCTGCCGCTGGCCGCAAGCGCCACCCCTCGCCGACCACCTGACACCTCTGCAGCCACCCCTCAGCCGCGCGCCGCCTCCGTCAACGCGGAGAAGGATCGCGCACGCAAGTGCAATGCCGAGGCGGACGCGAAGAAACCGTCCCCTGATGCACGCAAGAAACTAGTGGCCAACTGCCTGAAAGCACGCTAACGCAGCCACTCATCGCCGATAGCGGGGCCGGGTCCCGTGGGAATATGGAAGGGGCCCGGCCATGCGATAAGTAGCACTCAACTCTATGGGGAGTCTGCGTACGCTGCCCCTACCCCTCGCTCTGGCTTTGCTGAATTGGACCTTTGGCTGCAAGAGCATCCGGTCGCCCAGATCATGCTGGAGGCCACTTGCGGCTATGAACAGCCTGTGCTGGATTTCCTGCACAAAGCTGGTCATCCGGTGGTCCGCGCCAATGCGCTGCGGGCCCGGAAGCTGGCCCAGGGCCAGGGACTGGGCCGGATGGCCAAGACCGACCGCTTGGACGCCTATGCATTGGCGAAGATGGCCGCGCTGGTGAAGCTGCATTCTTATCAGCCACTGGAGCCTTGGCAGCAGGAAATGCGTGAGTTCGTGCGGGCACGTCGACAGGCGATGCACGCGCCGACCGTCGCGCGGCAGCAGCAGGAAATGGTGGGGAATTGTGAGTTGCGCCGGCTGCTTCAGATCAACATCGCCAGCTTGCAGAGGCTGGTTGAACGCCTGGGAAAGCGGATTGCCGAGCAGGTTTCCCAGCAGCCTCAACTGGCTGTACTGAAATCGATGAAAGGCGTGGGGCCGATGCTCCGGGCAGTCGCTACCTGCCGGAGCTGGGCAGGATCAGCGGCAAGGCCATTGTCAGCCTGGTCGGAGTAGCGCCGATGTTCCACGACAGCGGGACAATGCGCGGGAAACGAAGCATCCATGGCGGTAGAGCCGAGATCCGCCAAGCGCTTTACATGGCCGGCATGTCGGTCATGCGACATGAGCCTCGACTGCGGGACTTCTACCAATCGCTGCGCGCTCGCGGCAAGGAAGGCAAAGTGGCCATCGTGGCGGTGATGCGGAAGATGCTGGCGATCCTCAACGCCCGCGTACGCGACGCTCAGAGCGGGCCGAACCCCGCCTGAAGTCAGTGCGTGCATACATCCAGAGCTGGCGGCTAGCGGCCGGCACTACCGTGTCCATCTGCAGGAGTGGCCGAAGCTCCTCCTGCAACACAGTTGCTTTGGAGGCACTGCACCCTCGCTAGATGCGATCAATCAAGTGCAGCACCTCATGGCCGCCGTGTAGGTGGCTGGTCTACTGGCGGTGGCGGAATTCGTGACGGCGAACTTGAAATGCATGGTCCAGCGAACCACCCCGGTCAAGAAGATGCGCCACTGATGGCAGCGCGATTCTCATATTCAAATAGTTGCAGCATCTATATTACACTATCGGCGTTGGGCGCAAATAGCTAATTGGGAGATGAGCAGAGAGTCATAGCTCCAGACATCGAAGACCATGGCCAAGGAATGGTCTTTCATGTGGTTTTTACACTTCAATTGTTATACTCCCGCCAGATTAAATTCAGGTCACTGAGGCTCTTAGTGACGATGGAGGCGCGCCATGCAAACACTTTTCAGCCTCTCAGGCTTGAGCGCGGTGGTCGTCAGTCTGGCCGCTGGTTTTGCGCAAGCGCAGACTTCGACCACGGGTACTATTCGTTTCACGGGGTCAATCATTGACGTGCCCTGCGAGATAGACTCGGCAGCAACGAGCAGCAATGTCCCCATGGGAAAGGTCTTTGCCAACGATTTTGGCGGAGTGGGGTCGGTGGCTGGCGCGACCAATTTCAAGATTGCCCTCAAAGGGTGCGGCTCCTCCACCGATGGCGCCACAGTCAGGTTCACCGGCGTGACCGATACGTCCAGACCGGAAGCGCTTCAAGTGACGGCGGAAGCCGGCAACGCGGCCGGCGGAGTCGCATTGCAACTGGTGGATGATACCGGTACGCCTATCGACATCGGATCGGACTCCAAGGTCTATGTCATCAGTGAAGGCAACAACACGTTCAACTTCCAGGCGCGCTATATCGCGACTGCTGCAGTCGTCCAGGGTGGCGGTGCAAATGCTCAGGCGCTATTCGCGCTGACCTACAAGTGATCCCGTTCTGATCAATACGAACTTGGTCCAAGTTCATGAGAGGCCGCTGCGATGTGCGGTGTTGATGTGGGTAGGGAGGGGGTGATCATGCGATGCGCTTCCATTTTCTCCCTGACAGTGGTTGGCCTATTGTCCTATGGGGCACTGTTCGGTATCGCCCATGCCGGCATCCAAGTCGGTGGTACCCGCGTGATTTTCGATGCCAGTCAGGACAAGCGCGAGACTTCATTGCCGGTGCGCAATAAAGGGGAAACGCCCTATGTTATCCAAGCATTCGCCGATGATGGTGTACACGGCGGGGCCAGGACGCCGTTTGTCGTCACACCGGGGGTTTTCCGATTGGATGGTGGAAAGGAGCAGCTCGTGCAGGTGCGCAACGTTGCCACTCAAGTGAGGCCGCCCGAGGACCGCGAATCGGTGTACTGGCTCAACATCAAGGAGATTCCCCCTAAGGCACGCGCCGAGGGTGACAACAATACCTTGCAGATTGCCGTGCTCACGCGCATCAAGCTGTTCTACCGTCCTGCCGGACTTGTTGGCAGCGCAACCGATGCGCCCGCACAGTTGCGATGGTCGGTGGTCCCGGGGCCGATGGGGCGTGGTCGTGCGCTGAAGGTGAGCAATCCCACACCCTACTATGTCACCTTTTCACGCATCGATATTTCCGGCTCGTCAGGCGAGGCCATAAATGCCGACATGGTGGCGCCGCGCAGCGAGCTGGTGATTCCTGTCCGCTCTGCGCCGTCGAGTGGACCAATCCAGTTCACCTATACCACGATCAATGATCATGGCGCCGTGACCCCGGCTATCAGCGTGAGCGCGCAGTCTTCTCCAAGCGCCGTGACCGCTGCGACGACCTCACGGGAGCTGCCGGCGCAATAAGGTCTGCCAATATGGTCCGTTGCAGGGACGTCGGTGGCCGGCAGCCCGATGGTTTGGCGCGGCCGCTCGAGGAAGGCCTTCTGCAATGGGGGCTAGCGGTGTTGTTGATACAGGCAGCAACGGTAACGCATGCGCAGCCACCGCTGGAATTCGATCTGGCATTTTTGGAGCTCGGCGGGGGGCACGGTGGCGCTGATCTGTCTGTTTTTGCCACCTCCAACCGGCTGCTGCCGGGACGTTATGTCGTTGACGTGTTTGTCAACGACGTTTTCGTCGAGAAGCGCGAGATGCGTTTCGATGCCACGTCCGATGGTGAGCGGGGTAGCGATGCCCTTCCATGTCTCACTCTTCCCATGCTGGAAGAATGGGGCGTACATACCCTCGCTTTTCCCGCACTGGTGCTGGCCGGGGAACCAGATGCTTGCGTGAATCTGCCGGCCGCCATCGCCGAGGCGCGGGTTGCGTTCGACAGCTACCGACATCTGCTTGCTGTCAATGTGCCCCAAGCGGCCATGAAACGCCGCGCTCGTGGCGCGGTCGATCCGCAGTACTGGGAGCGTGGCATCAACACAGCGAGGCTGGGCTACCAGTTCAGTGCCACGCGCCACGGCGGTAGCGACTTCGGTCAGGCACAGACGCGTAACACGCTTTACGCGAGCCTGCGTGGCAGCGCCAGCCTTGGAAGCTGGCGGCTCTCTCATGCCGCATCATTCTTGCGTGGCCTCAACGGCCGTGACCGTTTCCAAGTCATTGATGCGTTTGCACAGCGCGACATCGTGCCTTGGAAGAGCCGCCTGTTGCTTGGCGAGGGCACCACACCGTCTGACATCTTCGATGGCTTCCCATTTCGGGGCATTCAGCTTGGCAGCGACGAAAGTATGCTGCCCGACAGCCTGCGGGGTTATGCCCCCGTGATCCATGGGGTCGCGCAGACTAACGCTCAGATCACCATCCGCCAAAATGGCTTTGCCATCTACAACACCTTTGTGCCACCCGGGCCGTTTACCCTCGACGATCTGTATCCCACCGCATCGTCCGGCGACCTGGAAGTCACTATCACGGAAGCCGATGGGCATGAAACCCGCTTTATCCAGCCCTATGCGGCCGTACCGGCGCTGTTGCGAGAAGGCGTGTGGCGCTACAACGTGACCCTCGGACAGTACCGCAACGGCTTGTCCGATCCGAATCCGACCTTCGGCATGGCGAGCGTTGCGCGCGGGTTTCCCGGTGAACTGTCTCTGTACGGTGGCACCATTGCTGCGGACACGTACCAGTCCGCCCGGCTGGGTATAGGGAAAAACCTAGGGCGCCTGGGCGGCGTCGCTGTCGATGTGTCGCACTCACGCAGCCGCACCCACCTGGCCGATGACCAGATCGTGAGTGGCCGGGCCGTGCGGGTGCTTTATGCCAAATCCCTGCCGGACACGGGCACGGACCTCAGGATATCGGGCGAACACCATTTTTCGCGAAACTACCGGAGCTTTGACGATGCCGCGCGCGTGCGTCAAGGCGCCGAGTCGCTTGTACTGGGTGCTGGGCGTAACCGGATCGAAGGCACGATCAGCCAGCGTCTGGGAGAGGGAAGCTCGCTGTATGCCACGGTTGGCGTTCAAACCCACTGGACGGCGAACGTCAACAGGCTGTACCAGATCGGATATTCAAGCAGAGTGGGAACGGCCAACGTCGGCCTTTACGGCAATTACACTCCGGGCGGCGGGGTGCCTTCTCGATGGAATGTATCACTCAGCATCTCCGTACCGCTGGAGGCGCTATGGGGTGGCAGTTCAGGCTCGGGGCGCAAGGCAGCTCCCACCAATCTGACCTATTTCCTCAGCCGCGACCATGAAAACCGACTCAACCAGCAAATGGGCGTCTCGGGCAGCGCAGGCTCGGATGGGCTGCTCAGCTACAGCATGAACGCGACGCATGCCAATCAGGGCAGCGCAAGCCGGTCGGCCTCGCTCAGCTATCTGGCCTCATCCGGGCGCTTCGATGCCTCGGCGGCTACCGGCCCAGGCTATACACAGACAACACTGGCGGCTGCCGGCGGGGTCCTGTGGAGTGGCGATGGACTGCTCCTTACCCAGCCCATGGGGGAAACCGTGGCCGTGGCAACGGTGCCTGACGCCAAGGGTGTGCACTTCGAGCGGTACCCGGGCGTCAGTACCAATCGTGACGGCAAGGCGGTCATTCCGCATCTCAATCCGTATCGCATCAACCGAATTGCCATCGAAACGGGTCGGCTGCCTAGGGGCGTTGAAATCCGCAACCCGGTGACAGAGGTCGTCCCGACCCGAGGGGCGGTCGTGCGCGCAGATTTCGATGCCATCGTCGGCGTTCAGGCTGCGTTTGCGCTGATCGATGCCCATGGCGCCCCGTTGCCGCTGGGCGCCATGGCGGAAAACGATGAAGGCCAAGTATTGGGCGTGGTCGGTACGGGTGGTCTGGCATTCGTGGGAGGGCTGCAAAAATCCCCCGGTAGCTTTCTGGTGCGCTGGGGGGGGGCGGACGAACAGCGTTGCCGGGTCCATTACGCGCTGCTGCTGAGCGACCCAGATGATGTGTATCCCTACGTGGAGGCAGTGTGCAGGTAATCATGTCCTCGCCTCAATCCACACGGGCCAGTTCCTCATGCTGACCGACGAGTATGCCCGCGTCATTTACCAGCAAACCGGCACACGCTCTGCCCTGTCACTTATAGGTGAGAACGAATGTGGCGATGCCGTTCGCCTCTCCGGGAACCACGGTGTGACCAGTTTGGTAGTAGCGCACGGTCATGGGAATGGCGAGCGCCACGCTTCCCGTCGCGGAGCCCACGGCGAGTTCGCGCTCAAATGCGACAGGTGAACCATCCTTCAGCAGTTGGATGCCAACACCCGCGGCAGTATTGGGCCCCGGCGCCAACGCCAGTACACCCGGTGCCCTGGAGCTGTCGGCCATTGCGGAAAATGTCACAGCAACAGTGTAGGCTCCTGCGGGTTGCGAGCAACTCAAGTTGAGATTGAAGCTCTGCTCTGCCAATGTGGAGCCGTACCCGGAAAATCGGTCTACGCGCACCTTACCCAGAGGTACCGTCATGTCGCGTGAGCCCGTGTCAATATCGCACGTGTAGGAAATGAACGAAATGTCGCGCAGCCCCCGAATATATTGCGCCCCCTTTTGGTAGTTCGTATTGCCGTCCAGGTAGAAGGCGGTAACATCCGCTACGCCTACCAGCGAGCCTGCCTCTGGTGTGTCGCTGATCTTGCGCAGTTCCAGGTCCACCACGCCGCTTGCATAGCCGCTCGACTGATTCCATGGAATATCAAGTACTATCGGATTTTTGATCTGCGACGGGGTGTTGCCGCCATTTCCCGCATAGACTAGCCAGAACGTCAACCCATATTTACGCAATGCCGAACTCAAATCTGCGCGCCATAGGTAAATCTGACGGGTATGCAACAAAGTCGGCATATAACAATAGGAATTAAAAGGAATTCCTTTTTGGCTCCACAATACCGTTCCTATTGGCGCGTCAGATGCGATAGCAATGGGCGGCAGCGTAATGAGCGTCCTATTGCCATCACAATCGGCGGCATGCACATGAAACGACAGGGAAATCGCGACAAATCCCCACCCGCATGCGAGTGCACATCGGGTGCGCAGTAGTGAGCGCCATTTTTGGCTCTGTTGCATTCGCATGTGGCTTCCAAAATGGATCATCCTGTCTTCGAGGATCGAACGCATCGACGTTGCGCAGATCGATCTCCCTCGAGCATTCGTCGGGCATATTCATCAAGGATGATCTGGCGAGTCGCGGTTTTGAGCAACTTGCCGGTGGCGGTATGTGGCAACTCTTCAACGGCGATTACAAAGAGCGCGTCGGCCTGTTGCTTGGCCCACTCCATCAGGTGTTCCATCGTGTCTTGCGAGTAGGCCCGATGGGCCGGCGGCTGATGTTCGGGAAGCATACTGCAGCCGCTCACTTCCTGCTTACGCACATGAAGTGTAACGCGCTTGTCACGATGGAAGGCGAGTACGCCGTCCCGGGTGGCCTTCAGGCTGATCTTGCTCCCTACCAGTCGATGCGGGACGGAGTAGAAATGGCCTTCCCAAGCGACGTGATAGTCCTGCCCCACCGGCACCTTCAGCTTCCACTCGGCGTACTCGTAGAGGGCGGGGGCATCCAGTTCTTCAAACAACTGCTGGCGGGATTTGCCGCCACAGCCCCGCATCGGCCGGTCATTCAGGTGCTCGACCAGTCTGGCGATAGCCAGGTTCAGCTCGTCCAGGGAGAAGAACACCCGGTTGCGCAGGCGAGCCAGGACCCAGCGCTGCACCAGCAAAATGTCAGCTGCATCGATAGCTTCTCAACGTGTGCCGCCATTGTCTCTCAGGCTGCTGGCCAGCGGCCGGCACTACCGAAGTAGTTGTTCAGAGCATCCCTATGGCGGAACGGGCAATCTCTCGCTCTATCTGCGCAAGGGAGCAGTCGCGACCGAATCGCGCCATGGCGCATTCTCTACTCGACCAGGGAATAGCGAGACGGTCCAGATTCCGGCACCGCCTGCAGACACCTACTACGTGACGGTGGTCGGCGCGGCGGCGTTCGCGAACGCGTCAATCAGCTTACATCTGGGGCAATAGCAATTCGTTGAGGAGGCGACCGAGCCAAAGGCTCGGTCGCCTGTTGCGCCAAACGCGCGCTCACTGCAGACGGCTGAGAACAAGAGGGGCCCCTTGAAGCCTGGCTGCACCCTGGGCGCGGCGCGGTATGTGTCGCGTCATGTGCATGAGGCTGGGGATCGGTGCATTGCAGCAACGATTGGCCGCCGCGTAGGACTATTTGCACTTTCCGTTCCACTGCGCCTCAAACCCCAATGTCAACCCACAGAGGTCTGAGACGGCCATGGGGGGATCTTCGCGACAAGACGAGACGCTGGTTCGAGTCGCCGACGCTGGCAGGGACGGAACGGGCCCATCTTGCCGCATCGCGGCTTGGGCGGCTCAATCGCATCCAGGATGCCTGCCGGCGTGGCAGTGATTCAGCTTATGTGCTGACGGAACCAATCTGCAGCATGCCCGACTGTACGGTCTACGACATCGGGCTGGTCGTAATACTGGAAGTGGTTGGTCCCATTCTCCCAGATCAGCTTCTTGTCAGCGGTCGGAATCGACTCGAAATGCCGGCGCGCCGCTGCCGGATTCATGCAGCTATCGGAATGGACGACAAGTGCCGGCTTGTCCAGCCTGGCCACCCCCGGCACAGTCGTATAATCGAAATGATCCAGGTCGCTCATAATCGCGTAGCGGTTTTCCCAGCCCTTGAGCGTCCAGGAGCCATACCAGCTCCACACCAACGGACCGGGCAGTCCCGCTTCCGACCCCGTTTTCCGGTCGCCCAGATTGGGATCCACGAGGGGCTTGTAGATGACTTCGCCTGTCTTTTCGTAAAGCGCTTTGGCTTGCCGTGCGCGTTCAAGTCTGGCCGCCAACAAGGCTTCCAGTTCTTCGCTCGTCGGTGCGGTTGCCGCATCAAACGGATTTTCCGAGACGCCCGCGGCGATCATGAACAGGTCCGTTTCGCGGTCACGGTAGTAGCCCGTGACTGCGGCGACCGCCTTGATCCGGGCATCGTAGGACGCGATGTCGAGCATCTCGGGGCCGCCTTGGCAGATGCCAAGGCCGAACACTCGCTCGGCATCAACGTCGGGCCGCGTTAGCAGGTAGTCCAACGCCGAAACGGCGTCTTCATTCTTCATCTTCGGGTTCTCAAGCCGGCGCGGCTCGCCGCTGCTCTCGCCCACCGTGCGCGGGTCAAAGGCCAAGGCAAGGAATCCTTCGTCTGCCAAGCGTGTGGCGTAATGGGTTGGGGCCTGCTCCTTCTCGAAGGAATAGGGCCCCAACAGAACCGCTGTCGGGAACGGGCCGTCGCCCTTGGGGCGATAGACCACGCCGACCAGGGTCTCGCCGTGGGAGGGAAAGGCGACCTTTTCCGCCGTGTAGTTGCCGTGGCTAGCCATCGCAAATGCTCCAATACAAGACAGGGAGTTAGAACTGTAGTGTACCTAGAAGAACTCAACAATAAGGCGTATATTTGACGCCAAGATGAAAAATGCTCACCAATTGAAAGGCTGCGACCTTTTCTCGCTGTCCGTGTTTCTGGCGGTGGCCACCCATCGCAGCTTTCAGGCGGCCGCGGTCGAGCTCAACGTGACTCGTTCGGCGGTCAGCCATTCGGTGAAGGGGTTGGAAAGCAGGCTGGGCGTCCGACTGCTGCATCGAACGACGCGAAGCGTCTCGCTGACCGAAGCCGGAGAGCGGCTCGCGGTGAAACTCCGTCCTGCCGTGACATCGATTGCCGAAGCCCTGGGGGAAGCGAATGATTTTCGCGATACGCCGAGCGGCACGGTCCGAATCAATGCAAGCGACGCGGCCGTTCGGATGATTCTGAGGCCCTTGGTTGCACGCTTTTTTCGCGAATACCCGCAGGTCCATCTTGATATCGTGATCGATGGCAGGTTGGTGGACATCGTCGCCGATGGATTTGACGCCGGCATTCGCCTGGCTGAGGCCGTCCCCAAGGATATGGTGGCTGTACGCGTGGTCGAGACCGTACGTTTTGCTGCGGTGGCGTCTCCGCGGTATTTTGCTGAACACGGTCGCCCCCAGGTCCCGCAAGACCTGCACCGACATGCCTGCATTCGGTTCCGCTTCGAGAGCGGTGCCCTCTATCGCTGGGAGTTCGAGCGTCACGGGATTGCCGAACCCATCAATGTCACCGGCCCCCTGACGCTTACGGACCAGATCCTCATGGTGGAAGCCGCGATTGACGGGGTTGGCATCGCGTTTGTGCCCGACTATCTGGTCATTGATGCCGAGCGTGAAGGCAAGCTGGAGCGTGTGTTGGAAGACTGGTGCCCACGCTTTCCGGGCGTTTGCCTCTATTACCCGAGTCGACACCACGTATCAACAGGCTTGAGAGCGCTCATCAAATTGCTTCAGGAGAGCGTGTCATCCCAAGCGGGCGAGGAAAATCGATGACGGATGAATTGCAGGCAATCGGTCACTACATCATGCCGGAGATACCGGCGGTCCGCTCCGATCTGGCGCTGATCTTCGGGACGCGGCACGGGGTGGAAGCGTTCTGTGCGACCGTCGCCACTTTGTGGCATTCCCGGATGTTTTTGCGGGCCATCATCTCGGGCGGCCAGACCCGAGGACTTCCTACTGCAGAGGCGCACGTCATCGCGGGCCGATTGAGGGAATTCGGTGTTCCGGAGAGCGCCCTTCTCGTCGAGCCTGCGGCCATGAACACCGGTGAGAACGTTCGGTTCGCACGTGTGCTGGCAGAGTCTCAACTTCCCTCCGAAGAACGGCGCAGCATTCTGGCCGTCGGCAAGGTCTGTTCGGCGCGGCGATACCTGATGACACTGCGACGCCACTGGCCCGAGCCCACGGTAAGCGCGCAGTGGGTCAACTATTTCTCTGTCGACAAATCCAACTGGTATCAGGACTCCGACTTCTCTGCACGAGTGCTGGGCGAGTATCGAAAGATTCCCGGCTACATCGACCGCGGCTTCCTGCGGGAGCTTGAAGAACTCGGGTCGTACCCGATGGCATCGGGCTCTTGTGAACGGGCGGGCATCTCATAAGCAAAGGTTGCCCCCCCCTGGCCAAGCTCTCATCTCACCACGGCGGGGCTGGAAATGGATATGCTGCACATAGAACTGGCGATGATATGCTCGGTTTCAATCCAACTGTGAGCCGCCTTATGAATGGACAGGAGGTCATGATTCGTACGGAGGATGGGGCGCAGGTAGCGGCAACCGTATGGGCGGCTGCACAGCCACGTGCAGTCGTCTTGATTCAACCCGCAGTAGCGGTCACGCAGCGCCTGTACAGGCAATTCGCTCAATTCCTTGCTGCGCACGGCCTGACGGCGGTGACCTACGACTATCGGGGAACGGGTCGCTCACGACCTGCATCCTTGGTGGACTACAGCGCCGATATGCTGGACTGGGCCACGAAGGACGCCCTTGCGGTGAACGAATGGGCGAGGGAGCACTTCCAAGGTCAAGCATTGCTGGCCGTCGGGCACAGCCTTGGCGGCCACGCAGTTGGTCTGACCTTGGCGAGCAATCTGCAGGCGGCCATGCTCATCGCCAGCCACGCCGGAGTTTCTGCGACGATACGGGGTGCCTGGGAACGCGCACGTGTTCGGTTCGTGATGCGCATTTTGGCGCCGGTGGCGTGCCGCATCTTCGGGTACATGCCGAACAAGCGCTTGGGCCTTGGCGAGGATGTGCCGGCAGGTGTCATGCTCCAATGGGCGCGATGGACCCGGATGCCTGGATATTTCTTTGATGACCCGTCGGTAGCTGCCGCCGACCGATTTGCGGCCGTCGCCATTCCGCTCGCCGCGATAGGATTCACTGATGATCGATGGGCTAATCCAACCGCCATCGAATTGCTCGTTAGGCACTTCACGGGTACTCATGTTGAGCGCTGGACCGTTGCGCCCAAGGATGAGGGGCTAGCAGCGATTGGCCACTTTGGCTTCTTCAGATTGGGTCCTGATTCTGAGCTATGGAATAGGGCTTGCAGCTGGCTGATCAGCCAGGTTGGTGGGGAGGTAGTGGGCGAGGGCATATGAAGGCCCGATACGCGGTTGCAGGCCCGGCTGGATATCGTCAACTGTATCGAGGGCTGTACAATCGGCAGTGCCTGCACTCGGCCAATGGTTGGCCCATTTGCTGGTGTGGGAGAGTGCTCGCCTGGCTGCATGCTTGCTGTGTACGTGGTAACAAGGCAGGGTTCCTCTGGCGCCTGCCGTTCCCCAAAATTACGTCCCTCACGACATTGCGCGATCAACTGAGCTACCAGCTGATCGCGTGTCTTGGGCAGTGCCCCTGCTTCGGAAGGGCTGGTGCAAGACGTCTCTTAAGGCTTCATAGGATTAAAGCTCCTATGCAAAATTGATGTGTATATTTTTCTCTCTGGTGAAAGCAAGGAGCTCACCTAGGCATTCCTCCCGGCCAATCCCGGATTGTTTCATGCCGCCAAATGGCGCGCCAAGAAAATGCTTGGCCACGTCGTTGATCCACACAAAACCTGCCTCAACGTCCTGGGCCAATTGATTGGCATCTTGCAGGTTGTTGGTCCATATGGAGCATGTCAACCCAAGGTCTAGTTGATTTACCTGTCGAATAAGGTCATATTTGTCATTCCATTTGATTATGGAGAGCACGGGGCCAAAAATCTCTTCCTTGGCGATTTCCATGTCCGCCGTTACGTCCGCAAACACAGTAGGTTCAAAAAACCAGCCGTTCCCTAGTGATTTATCTGCAGGCCTCGCGCCGCCAGCGACAAGTCTTGCCCCTGCTGCCGTTGCTCGCTCAACATGTCCTGCCACGCGGTCCAGTTGAGCCTTTGATATCAATGCCCCCATGGTGGTTTCAGGGTCTGATGAAAGGCCAGGTCTAAATCGAGTGACGCATGATGCGACCTTCTCGACCACATCATCATATATATCGCTATGAATGAATGCCCGGCTTGTTGATCCGCATGATTGCCCGCACCATTCGAAATTCATGCCGCGTACCATTGCGTCGGCAATTTGGTCTGGATCAGTATCGGGTAGGGCTATAAGGGCATTCTTCCCTCCCAGCTCAAGGAGCACGGGCTTTATGGTCTCCGCTGCCGAACGCATTACCGCACGCCCCGTGGGTACACTCCCAACTACGGTGATCATTGAAACGCCGGGATGTTGTGAGAGGGCGGCGCCGGCCGCCCCTGCCCCAGACAATACATTGAAGACGCCAGGCGGCAATAGCTCGCCGAAGAGATCGGCTAGCCGCAAAGCCGAGAGGGGGCTTTGTTCAGATGGCTTGATGATGACGGCATTTCCTGCTGCCAACGGTGCCGCGATTTTCCCCGCGCACGTCAGGAGAGGGTGATTGAACGGGACTATTCGCGCGACAACGCCATAGGGTTCCCGTGTCGAAAAATTCAACGCCCCGGGGCCCATGGGTATTGAGCTTCCCTTCATCTCGGTAACAAGCCCCGCAAAGAAGTCCAGCAGCGTTGCAGCCGCTGCCACATCTTCCCGCAACATTCGTACGGGATTTCCACAATCCAAGGCATCGAGAAGCGCCAGCTCATCCGTCCTATCCCGGAGTATGGCGGCCATTTCTCTAAGTATCTTTGCCCTGTCGAGAGGTTTGATCTGGCGCCATTGCTTGAATCCTTCTCGGGCGGACTCAACGGCCAAGTGGACATCGCGCTCGTCAGCTTCTGCAACTTTGCACAATTCATTCCCGGTGGATGGGCAATACACCGTTCTTAACTCACCCCCGATGGGGGCATGCCAATTTCCGCCATAATATAGTTTGCGAAAACGGGGCAGCATTTCTTGCCAAGAGGATGCGTCGGCTTTAAGTTTATCTTTGCCTGTCATGCGGGAATGCTCCTGTGCGTCTTTCTCGTTGCGGCAATTTATTGTGCGATGAGGGTGTTTCATTGGAAGAACTTCCATGGCTGCCAAGTCGGACAGGTGCCGTCAGAATGCGTAGATCACGCCTACGTTGGCAAAGACGTTCGTCTTGCGCTCGGTCAGCGGGCTGTCGCTGGCATCGCCCAGCAGGGTGTTGACGGCCAGTGTCGTCACTGCGCTCCAGCGCGCATCGATGCGATGGACCCAAGTGCCGAAGAGCGCTACGGACTTGAAGCCGGATGTGGGCGAGTACGCTTCCAGCCCCGCGCGGCTGCGTGCCGCCTGCGAGGGCGTCACGCCGAACCAGGTCTGCATGGCATCGTCGTTGGCCCATTGTGTGCTTGCACCCAAGGTGAGACGGTTGTTGGTGGCACGCCAGGCTTCGTAGGTGGCGCGCAATTCCAGTGTGCCGCCGTAACTGCTACGGGCGGCCTGCCGATAGGCCGCCATCACCGAATAGGAGCCGGGAGACCATTCGATGAAGGCGCCATAGGTGGCGTGGAAGTCGATGTCGTCCAGCCCTTCGGTGCGGTCGGAATCATCCGCTTTCCGCCCCAGTGCCATGCCCACGAACGCGCCAGTGGTCCAATCAGGGCCCAGATCGATCTTCAGACCCACGGCCGGCAGCCCGGCGCGAGGAGAAACAAAGAAGCTGCCCGATTCGTAGTTGATCAGAGGCACGGGCAGGGCGCGGTATTCTCGCGAGCCTTCGTATACCGGCACAGCCCCCACGCCTAGTCCGATAAAATTGGCGTTACTGTCATCGGCTTGTGCCTTGCCTGCCAGGGTGATCAGCAGGGCTGAGATCATTGTCCGTCTGCTTGCTAAAATCCGTCGCATCATCCCATTGTTTCCCATGCATTGGCGCGACGGGCACGCTGCCTCGTCGTTCTTCTGATCACATTGTCGGCTTGAATTTTTAATAGTTTCTTAAGGCAGCTATAGCATTCTCTAACCTCGCTTGATTACCTTGGAGTGCCCTTGCGCATCCTGCTAGTGGAAGACGACGTCATGCTGGGCGACGCGCTGCATACCGGCCTGACTCAGTCGGGCGCGCAGGTGGAGTGGGTGCGCGGCGTCGCACAAGCAAAGCTGGCCTTGGTGGTGCATGGCTTCAATGCGGTACTGCTGGATCTGGGGCTGCCTGACGGCAGCGGCCTAGCGGTCCTGAAACAACTGCGTGCCCGCTATGACGCCACGCCCGTACTCATCCTGACTGCGCGCGACCGGTTGAGCGAGCGCGTGCAGGGCCTGGACCTGGGCGCCGATGACTACATCGTCAAACCGTTCCAGATTGATGAGCTGCTGGCCAGGCTGCGCGCCGTTGTCCGGCGCAGCAGCAACGCTGTCGTGTCTGCGCTGCGTTGCGGCGACGTGGTCGTGGAGCCTGCACGGCGTGCAGTGACCCGGGGCGGCGTGGAAGTTGGCCTCAGCGCGCACGAGTACCGTACGTTGCTGGCGCTGATGGAGCGCATCGGCCACACCGTCAGCCGCGAGCAGCTCGAGATCGCCGTCTATGGCGACAGCGGTGCCATAGAAAGCAATACCGTCGCCGTGTACATTCACCAACTGCGCCGCAAGCTGGGTGACAAGCTGATCACCACCGTTCACGGCCTGGGATACCGTATCGAGGCGCCGCAATGAGGACACTGCGCAGGCAGCTCACCGGCACGTTGCTGCTGACGCTGATGCTGGCCTGGATCGCCATGTTTGCCTTTCAGCAGTACGAAGCCACGCGCTCGCAAACCGGCGTACGCGATCAATGGCTGCGCGACGTGGCCAACCAGATGCTGGCGTCGCTGCCGACCAGTCTGCTTGATAATGCGGCTCCCACCGAACGGTTTTCGTCGCCAGTGTTCGGCCATGTCGGCGGCGATAAAGTCAGGTTCCACGTCTGGTCGTTGGCCGACCAGCGATTACTGATGCGCTCACCTGAGTCACCCGCCCAGCCTTTGAGCAGAGGGTTCCGCGATGGCTACACCGACGTGATGGAGGAAGGGGCCGAGTGGCGCGTGTTCGCGCTAACCGACACTAGCGGTCGCGTGCAGGTACAGGTGGCCAAACCGTGGAGTGCCTGGCGCGCCCAGTCTTGGCATAGCCTCAAGCGTGGATTGATCATCGTCTCTGGCCTCTTCGTGGTGCTGGCGGCGGCGAGCTGCGCGGTGGTCGGTCACACCTTTCGCAAAGTCGACCGCTCCGGCAAGGTCATTTCGTGCCGCGGTCCGTTTGATCTGACCCCGCTGTCCTTGGTTGGCATGCCGGTCGAACTGCATCCCTTCATCCAATCGATCAATCAGCTGCTATTGCGCGTAAAAGGTGGAATGGACCGTGAGCGCCGCTTCCTGGAGGATGCTGCACATGAACTACGCACACCACTGGCCGCATTGAGCGTGCATGCTGAGTTAGTGGCGCGCAGTGTCGGGAGTTCCGATGCGGCGACATCCATCGAGAAGCTGCGCCTCGTCGCGCAGCGTACCTCGCGCCTGTCGGAACAACTGCTGGATCAGGCCCGCATGGACGCCATCAGCGATAGTGCTGACGCGCCTATCAAGATCGAACTGAACGCACTTCTCGCCATGTTGGTGCGGGATTGGGACATGGTCACCGCGCGTAAGCAGCAGCACATCCAACTCGATGTCCAGGCCTGTACTGTCACGGGACGACTCGACGCGTTGGGTGTGATGCTACGCAATCTACTGGACAACGCGGTCCGCTATGCGCCGGAGGGCGGACACATCGTTGTGTCCTGCGGAACGACTCCGGGCGGCTGCCCGTTCGTACGCGTGGCGGACGATGGCCCGGGCATCGCGCCCGCAGATCGAAAGCGGGTCTTCGACCGCTTCTACCGCGTCGCCGGCACCGCCGGCAGCGGCAGTGGCATCGGTCTGTCGCTGGTGGCGCAGATCGCCCAACAACATGGTGCCGACGTGAGCATGGGGCCGGGTTTGCGCGGTGCGGGCGTAGCACTGACGGTGACCTTCCCGTCCCCCACCGCTTGAAGTGTCTTCCTCCGATTATGGCCACCAGGTTTGATCAACTCGGCACCAGAATACTGGGTCGCCCAGAGTTGGGTTTGCTTCGAAACAAGCTAGCGCTCGACGCAATGCTGGAACGCATTGCCGATGCGCTCCTTGAGCGCGCAGCCCAATGCTGCGCGCTCTTCGTTCCGGTGGATGGCGACAGAGTGGGCTATGATCGCGCGGCAAGCCCGCCACCGTTTGTTGGTGTCGTCCCCGATGCAGCACGACTTGGCCCTCTACCGCGACGCTCCCATGTGGCTCCTAGCCCACATAGCCGCAGCCCCGCAAAACGGCCCGAAGTAGAGCTAACTCCCTGTCTCGTTTAGGCTTTCGGCCTCCTATCGATTTTTGTCAAGGGCTTGACGCCGGCCCTTTTTTGGCCCACAGTCCTTGCCGGCCACCCCGGATCAAGTCCGGGGAAGGTTCTTCGGGCCATCGCTTCGCGATGTCAAAAGTCGCTTCAGGCGATTTTTTGCGATGTCGCGCTCCATCGTCAGCCGCGCCACCCGCGTTTTCAACCGCGCAATCTCCACTCTCAAGGTTGGCTACGCGCGGGCAGCACGAACCGTGGCTGCCCAAGCACTTGAGACGCTATCCGCGACGCGAACCGCCGCGTCAAGAATCGCACGCCGAAGCAAGACAGCTTATTGAACAAACCTGGCACAACCGTGCGCTTGCCGCCGAGCATCGCGCGGATAGTGGCGTGAGCCACGAAATCCGCGCTGTTCATGGACGCGTTCGCGATCCGCGAGTAGTCGCCCCCGCCGGACTCGGCATGGAACGCGGTTTTGGTGCCGCCAGGGCAGACGCAGGTCACCGACAGCGGCGTGCCGTGGTGCTCGTCATGGAGGGCCTCGCTGAAGTTGCGCACGAAGGCCTTCGATGCGGCGTATAACGCCATGTGAGGCACGGACTGGTACGCGCCGGTCGAGGCGATGTTCACCATGTGCGCGCGTTCGGCGCTTGCCTTGTGCGAGTCGACGAAGAGCCGAGCGAGCGCAACGAGAGAGGTCATGTTGAGCTGGATAAGTTCCGCATCGCGCGCCCAGTCGACCTCGTCGAATCGGCGGAAATAGCCGAACCCGGCATTGTTGATCAGAATGTCGATCGGGCCACTGGCGGTAGCGGAGTCCCACAGCGTGCGCGCGGCATCGGGCCTTCCCAGATCGGCGGTGAGGATCTCGACCTTCACGCCTTTGCAGGTCGCGGCGACATCTTCGAGCGCGTCACGACGCCGCGCTGTAAGCACAAGATCAATGCCTAGCGCCGCGAGCTCGCGGGCGATAGCCGCACCGATGCCACTGGATGCGCCCGTCACGAGGGCGCGTTTGCCAATATTGACGCCTGTGTATGAACTCAAATCGTTCTCCTACCGTGTGGAGCAGCCAAGGAACTCACTGTCCGAGGCGGCCATACGATGACTGATTCGGAAGGGGCCTGGCCGCAGACGCGGGCCAAGGCATGAACAGCAGATAGATCATTTGCACCACGACTTTGCCCTTGGCACGCCCACCGTCCACGTAGGCCAAGGCTGCATGGGTGTCCTGGAACTGAAATATCTTGTCGATGACTGGGCGGATTGCACCAGCTTCGACGAGGGAAGTGATCTCGCACAGCTGTGCCCCATCCGCACGCATGAACACAAACGTGTACTGACTGCCGGCTTTCTTCGCCTTGTGGCGGATGCCATAACTCAGCAGGCGCAACACCTGCTTAAGCGGCCAGGCCAGTCCTCGCGTGCTGGCAAACGCCGGGGTAGGGGGGCCGGAGATGGAGATGAGATGCCCACCCGGCTTGAGAATCTGGAGTGACTTGTTCAGTTCGTCGTTGCCAAGGCTGTTGAGCACCACATCGTAATCACGGAGCACGGTGGTGAAGTCATCCTTCCTGTAGTCGATGACGACATCCGCTCCCAGTGACTTCACCAGATCGATGTCGGCCGTGCTCGTGGTCGTCGCCACGAATGCCCCCAGATGCTTGGCCAACTGGATGGCAACGGTCCCGACGCCGCCGGAGCCGGCTTGGATGAAGACCTTTTGGCCCTTTTTCAGCTTTGCGGTTTCAACCAGCACCTGCCAGGCGGTCAGGGCGACCAGGGGCAGGGCGGCGGCCTCGCCCATGCTGAGATTGCCGGATTTGAGCGCCACCGATGACGCCTTGACAGCGATGAACTCGGCAAACGTGCCGATGCGATCATCATCAGGGCGCGCGTACACCTCGTCGCCGGGATTGAAGTTGCGGACACCTGCACCGACCCGCACCACCGTACCGGCCAGGTCGTTGCCCAGGATCAACGGCAGGCGATAAGGCAGGATCAGCTTGAACTCACCGCTCTTTATCTTGAGATCCAGCACGTTGACGCTCGCCGCGTGGATCCGGATCAGAACGTCATCGTCCCCCACCTTCGGCTCGGGCATTTCGTGGAGGTGGCCAGTCTGTTTCTTCCCATATCGGTCGATAATGAATGCTTTCATGAGGGCTCTTCTTCAAGATTGTTGAATGACGGGAGTTCGGGTCGTCCCGCCCGCATGCTGACGGTCGTCACTGGATGGTCGCTCATTGAGGAAGCCGAGCGCCTTGGATACGAACTCGTTGTGATACTGGAAAATCCCGCCATGCCCGGCATCTTTGTAGATGACCAGCTGTGAGCCGGGGATCCGGCGCGCCAGGTCATGACTGTTCACGGTCGGCACCATGATGTCGTTGTCACCATTGGCGATCAGGACCGGGATTCGGATGCCGCCCAGATCCTGAGGCGCCTGCCGCCCCCACGCCTTGATTGCCTTCAATTGTCGGAGGAAGGCACTGGGCGTCGGCCCCTTGTCCCGATCTGCCTTGCGCTCTTTCAGTCGCTCCAGGAAGGCTTTCGCAGCTCGCCGGCCATTTGCCGTGGAAGTGAAGAACAGGTAGGTCTTGGGGTCCCGCAGGGTCAACAAGCCTTTGAGCATGAGCGGCCAGGAAACTGCCCCGACCTTGTCGATGCCTTTGCCGCCTGCCGGCCCTGTCCCGGTCAGGATGAGGCGATGCACCAGGTCAGGGGCCTTGAGCACGATGTCTTGCGTCACGAACCCGCCGAGGGAGAAGCCAAGCAGATCGACCTTCTCGAAACCCAGCGCCTCGATGAGCGCAATGACGTCGCGGGCCATCGCCTCGACGGTCACCGGGGCGGTTCCACCCGACGCGCCGATGCCGCGGTAGTCGATCGCGATGACACGATGACGGCTGGCGAGTCCGTCAACGATTCGCGGATCGAAATTGTCCAGGACCGCGCCCCAGTGGTTAAGCAGGAACAGCGGTATGCCGCCCCGGGGTCCCAGGTCCCGATACGCGAATGCGGTCCCACCGACATCCATGGTTTGGGTGGGGGAGTCGGTGTAGCGCATGTTCGATCCTCGGTGCTGAATCGGTAGGGAGCATCGTGTTTTCACAGTGCTTGCCGGGGTGCTGAAATGGCGTCAGATGTGTCGGTTATGCATTTACATCGACGACCGTGCGGCCTTGCACCTTGCCTGCGAGTACCTGGCTGGCCACTTCAGGAACCTCTGCCAAGCCAATCACTCTGGTTGTCCGCGCCAGCTTATCCAGAGCCAGGTCAACGGCCAGGCGTGCCCAGGCCTGAAGCCTCGACTGCTGAGGCGCATTGACCGAATCGATGCCAGCCAGGGTGACGTTGCGCAGGATGAAGGGCAGGACCGATCCGGGCAGATCCGCGCCCTGGGCGAGTCCGAAGGCTGCGACCACGCCGCGATACCGGGTCTGCGCCAGTACGTTTGCCAGGGTATGGCTGCCGACCGAGTCGATGGCACCTGCCCAGTGCTCTTTGGCGATCGGTGCGCCCGGTGCGGACAAGGTGTGCCGGTCGATGATCTCGTTGGCGCCAAGCGCACGCAGGTAATCGGCTTCATCAAGGCGTCCGGTCGAAGCGACCACGCGATAGCCGAGTTTGGACAGCAGCGCGATTGCCACCGATCCTGCGCCGCCGTTGGCGCCGGTCACCAGAACATCGCCGTGCTCAGGCATCAGGCCGCCGTGTTCCAGCGCCAGCACGGACAACATGGCGGTGTAACCTGCGGTCCCGATCGCCATGGCATCCCGGGTCGAGAAGACTTCAGGAACCTTGACCAGCCAATCGCCGCTCACTCGCGCCTTCTGTGCGAAGCCGCCATGGTGGGTCTGGCTCAGTCCCCAGCCATTGGCCAGCACGCGGTCGCCGGCCGCAATGCCAGGATAGCTGGAGGCTTCCACGACGCCGGCAAAGTCGATGCCTGGAATCAGCGGAAACCTGCGGATGACAGGCGACCGGCCACTGAGTGCCATCGCGTCCTTGTAGTTCACCGTCGAGTACTCGACCGCGACGGTGACATCGCCTGGCATCAGGTCCTGGTCCTTGAAGTCGACCAGGCTGGTTAGAATCGTTTCGCCCGTCTGGCTGGCGACTAGTGCTTTGAATGTCATGGTTCTTTCCTGGACAGGTAGTCGCGGCGCGATTCGTTAGATGATCTCGCCCAACTGAAAAACCTTGGGTTCGCCGGCCAGCAACCGCGGCGCCTTCGCAAAAAAGGCCTGGACGTCGGGCTTCTGCCGATGGGCATCGGAATCGGCCTTGCTCTCCCAGATCTCGTAGAGAATCCAGGTCGTCTCGCCCACCACTTGGTGGTCGTTGAAAGTGACGACCCCTTTGTCCTTGCGGGTCCCGGCAACGTTCTCTCGGACCAAAGTGGCGAACTCGTCGGCATGCTCCGGCTTCACGGGGAAGATGACGCATAGTGCATAGGGCTCAGACATGGTGTTCTCTGTTATTTGAGATGAATGGGCTTGGTTCCATTTCGGCCGAACAGCTCAGGGCGCGTCTTTTCAGGACGCCACCCGATAGCGGTCGGCCACATGTGCCTGCCGCAGGTCGGAAAGAAGGCCGCGTCGCGCGGTATCCAGCGCTTCCCAGGTCGCCGCGTCATGCAGCGGCGGGATGGTGACTCCTTCACGGCGGTCGAAGCCGACCAGTGCCGCGTCGACCAGTTCGTTTACGTCCATCAATTCGGAAAGCGTGTTGACGTCGATGCTCGCGCGCTCCCAGATCTCGGTGCGCGTGCCAGCAGGCAACACCGCCTGCACGTAGACGCCCTTGGGCGTGAGCTCCAGGCTCAACCCCTGGGACAGGAACAGCACGAAGGCCTTGGTCGCGCCGTAGACCGACATGCCGAACTCGGGCGCCAGGCCGACCACCGAACCGATGTTGACGATCGCGCCTTTGCCGGCCTGCGCCAGGCGCGGTGCGATGGCGCTGGCCAGCCTGACCAGTGCGGTGGTGTTGAGGGCGACAAGGCCGGCGACCGCGTCGGTCGACTGGTTGATGAACGGGCCGGACAACGTGGCCCCGGCGTTGTTGATCAGGGTTTCGATGCTGGCGTCCTCGCGCAGGCGCGCCTCGACTGCGGCCAGGTCGCCCGGTTGGGTCAGGTCGGCAGTGAGAATGTCGACGCTGGCGCCGGTTTCTTCGCGAAGGCGGGCAGCGAGAATTTCCAGTCGCACCTTGTCGCGGGCGACCAATACAAGGTCGTGGCCGCGGCGTGCGAAGCGATCCGCATAGATGGCGCCAATGCCGGTTGAAGCGCCCGTGATGAGAACTGTGTTGCGAGTGGTCATGAGTCATCTCTTGTTTGAAAGACGGGCCCATGCCGCGACTTGCGGCATGGGCTGTGCTTATTGGGCGTTGGAATCGCCGAGGGCCGGGTAGTCGATGTAGCCGGCCGCGCCCCCGCCATACAGCGTGGCGGGGTTCAGCGCGGCAAGGGGAGCGCCTGTCTCCAGCCTTTCGACCAGATCGGGGTTGCTGATGAAGGGGCGACCAAATGCGAACAGGTCGGCCTTGCCCTCGCGCAGGCGGGAGTTGGCCAGATCGAGGTCGTAGCCGTTGTTGGCCAGGTAGGTGTGCTTGAAGCGGCTGCGCAACGCATCGAAGTCGAACGGCGCGACATCGCGTGGGCCGCCGGTGGCGCCTTCCACCACATGCAGATAGACAATACCCAGCGCGCTGAGCCGCTCGGTGATGTAGTCGTACTGCGGTTGCGGATCGCTGCAGGAAATACCGTTGGCCGGCGAGACAGGAGAAATGCGCACGCCGGTGCGGTCGGAGCCGATTTCCTTGACCACTGCGGCCGTGACTTCCAGCAAGAGGCGGGCCCGGTTTTCAATGGAGCCGCCATACGCGTCGGTCCGGGTATTGGCGCCATCTTTGATGAACTGTTCCAACAGGTAACCGTTTGCGCCGTGGAGTTCGACGCCATCAAACCCTGCGGCAATTGCGTTGGCTGCGGCCTTGCGGAAATCCTCAACGATGGCCGGGATCTCATCCAGGGTCAGGGCGCGTGGCTCGGAGACGTCATGAAAACCATTGTTGACGAAAGTCTTGGTCTCGGCACGAATCGCCGAGGGTGCGACCGGAGCAGCGCCATCAGGCTGCAGATCGACGTGGGAAATACGACCGACGTGCCACAACTGGACGAAGATCCGCCCGCCCTTGGCGTGAACGGCGTCGGTCACTTTGCGCCAGCCGTCGATCTGCTGCTGCGTGTAGAGACCGGGGGTGTCCTGGTAGCCCTGGGCCTGTGCTGAGATCTGCGTGGCCTCCGTAATCAACAGGCCGGCCGAAGCGCGCTGGCTGTAATAGATGGCGGCGTGTTCACTGGGAACCAGGCCCGCACTCGCGCGATTACGCGTCAACGGCGCCATCACGACGCGGTTGGAAAGTTTGATTGAGCCCAGGCTATAGGGCTCGAAAAGCGTTTTGTCAGTCATGATCTATCTGCTGTGTCGTTGGTCAGGGAGGAATGAGGATGTGCCCAGAACTCACTCTTCCAGGAACTGGATCGCGTGTTTCAGGAAGCGCTCGGGGTACTGGAACTGGGCACCGTGCCCAGCGTCGGGGTAGATCAACAGCTGTGCGTTGGGAATGTTCTGCGACAGATGCCAGGCGTTGATCGTCGGGATCATCACGTCATGGACACCATTGAGGATCAGGGTCGGCTGGGTGATCGCGCTGAGGAAGGCGTAAGGGTTTTCGCCCGGCAGCGGCTGCAGGTAGGCGGCATGAGCCTCGGCCTGCGCCTGGGCGACCGCCATCGAACTGGGTGGGTCCTGCTCCACACGCTGGTGGCGGCGCGCCCAGAAGGCCAAGCCTGATTGCCTGGCAGCCTCCGAGCGACCGAAGAACAGATACAGGAAGTCCTCCGCAGTCGGCACTGGATTGGGCGCGACCTCCAGCACCTTGGGCTCCATCTTGGGATCACCACCCCGTAGCCCTGTCCCCAGAAGAAGCAGCTTGCGGACCAGTTGCGGGTGGCGCAGTGCAACTTCCTGAACCTGGAAGCCACCGATCGAGAATCCCAGCAGATCAACCTGGGGCAGACCCAAGGCCTGGATCACCGAGGCGATGTCGTCGGCCATGTCCTCGATCCGGTTGCGGGGCGTGCCGGTCGAGGAGGCAATGCCGCGGCCGTTGTAGAGGATGACTTCACGGCCCTCAGCCAGGCCATCGGTCAGCAGTGGATCCCAGTGGTCCAGGCCTCCACGGAAATGCTGGACGAACAGCACCGGGGGCTGTCCGCTGGAGGGGTTCCCCCAGCGGCGATAAGCGAACTTGTCGCCGCCTGCCTCGACGAAGCGGGTAGGCGCGGTCAGGTGTGTGTCGGTCATTTCCAGGGTCCTCTCGGAGGTAACTTTTACAACGATGTCGATCATCATCTTTATTGTCAAGCTTTGATGATGTTCGACATCAATGTATAGTGGCGCCGTTACTGATGGCATATCCAGAGAGATCCAGGGCATGAAGGTCACCAAAGCGCAGGCGCAAGCGAACCGGGCGCGCATCGTTGAGACGGCTTCCCATCTGTTTCGCGAGCGGGGCTATGACGGCGTCGGAATCGCCGATCTCATGGCTGCCGCCGGCTTCACTCACGGCGGCTTCTACAAGCATTTCGGGTCCAAGGCCGACCTGATGGCGGAAGCGGCGCGCTGCGGCTTTGAGCAGGGCACCGCCAAGGCGGAGGGCTTCGATGCACAGGCATTCGTCAGCTACTACCTGTCTCGAAAGCACCGGGACGATCGTGCTGACGGTTGCGCGGTCGCCGCGCTGAGCGGAGACGCGGCGCGGCAGCCAGAGTCCACCAAGGCGGCTTTTGCGGCCGGCGTCGAAGGTATGCTGGAGACGCTTGCAAATGGCTCCGGCGAGCCAGCCGACGACGCGCTCGAAGGCGATCGCGCCAAGCGCATTGGCGTGATCGCGCAGGTTGTTGGCGCATTGATGCTGTCGCGGGCGTGTCCCGACGATTCGCCGCTCGCCGATGAAATTCTCGAGGCCTGCCGCACCGAAGTGCTGGCGCGGCTGCCCAGGCGGACGTCCTCGCACTCGAAAAGCGCTGACGGGAGAGGCAGTGATGCCACTTCTATACCTGGATGACCTGACACCGGGTCAGCGCTTCAACGGCACCACCCGGATCCGCATCGACGAGGAGCGGATCACCTCGTTCGCCGCCGAGTTCGACCCCCAGCCGTTCCACCTGGATGCGTCCGCCGCGGGCGCGTCCATCTTCCGTGGCCTCGCCGCGAGCGGCTGGCATACCGCGGCCGTCACGATGCGGCTGCTTGTGGACAGCGAGTTCAAGCCGGCCGGCGGCATCGTCGGCGCGGGATTCGATGAACTGCGCTGGCCCCTGCCTCTGCGGCCCGGCGACGAGCTGCGCGTGGAAAGCGAAGTGCTGGCGGTGCGGCCGTCCAAGTCGCGCCCGGAACAAGGCCTGGTCAAGCTGCGCACGACGACCTTCAATCAAGACGGGAACGCCGTGCAGCTTTCCGTGGGCAATCTGGTGGTGCCGCGGCGCATGCGGTGACAGTACCGGGCGTGATGCGACCAGGCGACAGTGACGACACCATTCCGATTTAAACAACGGAGCACAACATGAAATACACTCCCTTTGGCAAGACCGGCTTGCGGGTTTCGCAGGTGGCGCTGGGCACCGGCAACTTCGGCACGGGCTGGGGCTATGGTGCCGATCCCGATGTCAGCAAGGCGGTCTTCAACGCCTACGCCGAAGCCGGCGGCAACTTCATCGACTCGGCGGACGTCTACCAGTTCGGCCAATCCGAGGAACTGCTCGGCACCTTGCTGGAAGGCCGCCGCGAGGATTTCGTGCTCGCCACCAAATTCACCAATGGTGCCGCTCCCGATGCCAACCGGCTGGTCACCGGCAACAGCCGCAAGTCCATGGTCGCGTCCGTCGAGGCAAGCCTGAAGCGGCTCAGGACCGACCGCATCGACATCTATTGGGCGCACCATCCCGATGGCATCACCCCCGTCGAGGAAATCATCCGCGGCTTCGAGGACTTGGCGCGCGCAGGCAAGATCCTCTATGCGGGCCTGTCCAACTTCGCCGCCTGGCGACTTGCCCGGGCGGTGACCTTGGCCGAACTCACGCGCGCGGTTCCCATCGCGGCCGCGCAGTTCGAACACAGCCTGGTCCACCGCGAGCCCGAGGCAGATCTGTTCCCGGCCTCCCATGCGCTGGGGCTGGGTGTCGTGACCTGGTCACCGCTGGGAGGCGGCATGCTGACTGGCAAGTACCGACAGGGCGAGAAGGGCCGCGCCGAAGGTTTCGGCGGACGCGTGTTCCAGGCGGAGAACTCGGCGCAGCGCACGCAGGTGCTTGACACCGTGCTCGCCATCGCCGGCGAACTGGGTGTCAATGCAGGGCAGGTCGCGATCGCCTGGGCGGGCACGCATGGCGCGGTGCCGATCATCGGGCCGCGTTCCGTCACCCAGCTCACCGACAACCTGGGTGCGCTGACATTGGAACTGTCGCCGGAACAGATCAGCCGCCTTGACGCCGTGAGCAGCCTGGTACCGTCCGCGCAGGCCAGGGCGCCCGTTCCTTGGGCGGTTGGTGGACCCTCTCCTGTTGCCGCCTAATCCACGTTCGCTCAGTCAGCGAGGCGACGAAGAACACCCGGAACGCGCGGCACTTGATCGCGGAGCTTGGACAGGATGCCGGCAAAGCGCGAGCTCATCCTCTGACGCTCGATAACTGGAGCGGCACCTAGCCCGCTGGAATACGATTTAGATCAATGTGTGATGCTGCACGACCAGACTTACGACAACGGGCGTCGATGTGGCGTGCCTAATTTTGCACATGTCCGAAGCCCTTATAGAAGTCGGCCGGGGATTCGGGACTAGAGAGGTTGTGAGCAAAGCCACGCTGCTGAAGCCAAGATGAAAAGGCGGGTTTCTGCTGGTAGTCATCGTGGAACGCGCAGTCCGAAGCTGCGCGTTCTTCGTTCTGGAGGACGAAACCGACTAGGCTACGATGACGAAGTCAACTCGCCGCCTACTGGAAATCGTCCCCCGATGCAGCACGCTCCGGTTTTCAACCGCGATGCTCTTATGTGGCTCCTAGTCCACAACGTCGCAGCACTGTAAAGCGATTCCAGATAGAGCTAACCCTACGTCCCATATAGGCTTCGAGCCATCCGGTCGGTTTTACGAAATGCTTGACGTCGGTCATTTTTTAGGATGTCGCGCTCTTCAGTCAGACGTTTCACCTCGGCCTTCAACTGACGCACCTCGGCTGAGTCCCTGGGCGTCGGCAACATCGTCCCCTCTGGCGTGCCCGCCAAGGCCTCGCGTTTGGCCTTGCGGAGCCATTGGTAAAGGCTGTGGGATGAGACCCCCAGCCGCGTGGCAACCTCGGCCACAGCAAAGCCTCTTTCGGTAACCTGCTTGACCGCCTCGGCCTTGAACTCATCCGTGTACTGCTTGCTTGCCATAGACACCTCTCTCGCTTCCATTGATTATGGCTCTGAGATGTCTACGAAATCCTGGCCGGTCCATGGAGCGATGAACTTTGGATGCTCAGGGTCTGGCCATTCGAATGAGCCATGTTTGAGCCTAGGTACCACCTGTAGAAGGAATCGTTTTGCAACAGTTGCGCAGTACAGTTGATCAAGCGCTCTTGCCGTTCAGCTCCAGATGCGATTCCAATGATCAGCCCAATTGACCAAGACGCGCCTGCAGGCTTTGAATTTCAGCGTCGCTCAGGCCGATGGACTTTAGATAGCCCTCGGCACCACCATATTGCTCATACAGGGCATCGAGGAACATGCCCATGTTCTCCGGCGCGGTACCCGCCATGCCGGCCATCTTGCGGCCGATCTCCGGGTTCTGCTTGATCAGCGCCATGATCTGCGCGTTCATTGCGCTGTCCTTCGGCTGCCCTTCCAGGTAGTGCGCTGAGATCGCATAGTTGTGCACGATCTCGGCCTTCGGCACGCCGGCCAGGTCCAGCAACAGGCCGGCGATGATGCCGGTGCGGTCCTTGCCGGCCGTGCAATGGAACAGCACCGCGCCGTCCTGCTGCGCGGCGATGCGCTGGAACACCTGCTTGAACTGCGGCTGGCTGTGACCCAACCACTGCACATAGGCTTCGCCCAGCGAATCCGGGAAACTGGTCATCATCTTCTGCAGGTCCATCTTCTCCGTGCCCATCAGCGAAATGCGCTGATAGTCGAAGCGATCATCGCGGGCCAGCAGGTCCGGTGACTGTGCTTCCTCATCGGCGGTGCGCAGATCGATGTCCAGCTTCACACCGGCGGCGACGAGGGCATCACGGTCGGCATCGGTCAGGCGGCCGAGATCAGCCGTGCGCACGAACGCATCGGCCGGAATCGGGCCGTGGCGGCCTTGGAGGCCGGCGAACGTACGCACGTTCCAGGCGCCCTGCAGCGGAATCACCCGCTGCGCATCGGCAGCGACGGGCTTCACATTGGCGGAGGCCGTCGTCTTCGCGGCGACGGCCTGCGGCGCATCAGTGGCAACAGCCGTCGCGGCCATCGGCAGGCTCAGCATCAGGGCCAGGGCGAGTTCGGTATGGCGGGTCTTCATGGGGTTCTCCGTTCGAATCAGAAGTTGACGGCCACATCCAGGCCGAAGGTGCGCGGGTCGTTGAAGATGCCGCTCTGGCCCAGCGCCGCGCTGTTGATCTTGTAGAACAGGTGCTGCTCATCGAGCAGGTTGCGTGCCCACAACGAGAACGACATCGTGGTACCGGTGCTGTTGACCGGCACATCCACCAGTGCCACCCGTGCATTCACCACGAACGAGCTGTCGGTGAGCATCTGGTCGTACTCGCTGGTGTAGTAGCCATCGGACCAGTTGCCATCCACATGGAACTTCAGTGCCGAGAAGTTGGCGAACGGCACCAGGTAGTCGACCGACAGGCTGCCCGCATTCTTCGGGGCCAGCAGTGGCTGCACGGTCACCTGCACGCCCGCGCCGAACGGGTCCGTCGCGGTCTGCGCATCGATCTTCGTGTAGGCGTAGTTGAGGCCGAGGGTGAGGTTGTCCACCGGCATCACGTTGAACTCCAGCTCAGCGCCGCGCGACTTGCCGTCACTCAGTGCGTTGGTGGTGACCATGGTGGTGCGGGTCTCGCCGCTGTTCGGGTCGAACGGCAGCGAGAAGTCCATCTGCTTGTGCGCGATGGTCGAATCGAAGACGGCCAGGTTCAGGCGGGCACGGTTGTCCCAGAACTGCGATTTGAAGCCCAGCTCATAGGCGGTCACTTCTTCCGGGCCGAACGCGCTGTAGTTGGTCGAGCGCGAATTGGCACCGCCGGCCTTGAAGCCGGTGCTGTACTTGGCATAGACCATCGCGTGCTCGCCGAGGTCGTAGGCGATGTTGACCATCGGGTCGAAGCGGCTCCAGCGGTCCTTGAATGCAAGGTTCGTCGCAGCGCCATTGACGATGTACAGGCTGCCCTTCTTGTCATCACGGGTGTAGCGACCGCCGGCAGTAAGGTGCAGGCGCTGCAGTGCCTCGGGCGTCCACGTAGCCTGGCCGAACACACCCAGGCTGTCGGTCCACGCCTTGCTGGCGCGGTCGATCCGCACCCGTGAAAGATCCAGCGGGTTGGTCGCCGGGTTCACCGTATAGCTGTTGCCGCCCGGCCCCCACGCCAGCATGTTCGGGGTCTGCGCATTGTCGCCGGCGGTCTCGTGGTAGTAGAACGCACCGCCAAGGAACTGCACCTGCGAGGTGTTGCCGATCAGCTGGAATTCCTGGCTGTACTGGTGCTGGTAGACCTTCGCCAGGCTGTAACGCCCGAACGGCGTACCGGCGCCGCCGTAGGCCGAGATCGCATCGACCAGGCCCATGTCGAACTGGCCCTGGGTGAGTTCGCGATAGGAACTGATCGACTTCAGCTCCAGGTTGTCGTTCAGCGTCCACGACAGGTTCAAGAGATGGCCACTGGTCCGCCCGATGTTGTCTTCCTGCGGGCCGCCGAGGATGGCGCTGTCGCGGCGATCCTGGCTGGCACCGGTCTTCTGCAGCGGGCTGAGGTAGGCGCCGGGCACCAGCACCTGGGTGTGGTACGGCGTGGTGGCATCGTAGGAACGATCGAACGCATACAGCAGCGAGAAGTCATCACGGGGCTGCCACAGCGCGGTCAAGCGTGCGCCGCGCTTGTCGTAGCTGTTGAAGTCGCGCTCGCCGCGCATCGGATTGTCGGTGGTGCCGCCACGCCTAGCCTGCACCGCATCGATCTTGAAGCTGACGTCTCCCACCTTGGGCAGGTCCAGGTGCAGTGCACTGTTGTAGCCACTGAAGTTGGACACGCCGGCGCTGACGCTACCGCCGAATTCGCCAGTGGGCGCCTTGGTCACGATGCTCACCGCGCCGCCTTCGGTATTGCGGCCGAACAGCGTGCCCTGCGGTCCCTTCAGCACTTCGATACGCTCCACGTCGTAGAGCATGTTGCCCAGGCCCTGTGCGCGGCCCATGAACACGCCATCGACGTAGATGCCAACACCGGCATCGCGGGCCGGCTGGTTGGCATCGCCGGAGGCGCCAATGCCGCGGATGCCAATGTTCAGCGCCGAACTGCGGGTGGCGAACGGCGTGACCCGCAACGACGGAATGGAACCATCGGACAGGCTGCCCAGCGAGATCGCGCTGCGATCCTTCAGCGCTTCGGCATCGACCACCGACACCGAGATCGGTGTCTCCTGCAGGTTGGTGGCGCGCTTCTGCGCGGTCACCACCACCTGGTCGAGCGCGACCACGGTGCGGGCGGCATCGGCGGATGCCGTGGCATCGGTGCCGGGACTGTCTTCGGCATGGGCCAGCACCGGCAGCGCGGTGGCGATGGCGAGGGTGAGCAACGGGCGGTGCAGCGGGGCGTGGCGCATCGGGTTCTTTAGCGGAAGGAGAAGGCCGACTCATTCTGGGAGGCGGGGATTACAAATGAATGACCGTTCATTCGCGCCTTTAGTGGCGTACTATCCCGCCTTTGGATGCTCAGACCTCACGCAATGACGCCGAAACCCGCCGTAGCCACTCCCGCCGAAGACCCTGCCGTCGCCCATGCAGATGCCCAACGCAGACGCATCCTCGATGCTGCCCAGAAGTGCTTCATCACCCGCGGTTTCCACGCCGGTTCCATCGGCGATATCGCTGCCGAGGCCGAGATCAGCCAAGGGTTGATGTACCGCTACTTCGCCAACAAGCGCGCCTTGATCCTTGCCCTGATCGAGCGCCAGCTGCGGCACGACCAGGCCTCGATCAGCGAGATGCCGGCAGCCCCGGACCTGGTGGACGGGTTGCTGGAGTGCTACCAGCAATGGGCGCGCGGCGAAGTGCTGCCGATCCACGGCAACGCCATCGCCAGCGTGGCGCTGTATGCGGAAATCAACGCCGAGGCACACCGCGACCCGGTTCTGGCCGAAGTGCTGCGCAGGCATGACAAACAGACCTCTGCGGCCATCCAGGCCTGGTTGCGCGAGCGTGACGTGGCCCTCGGCCGAACGATGGACGCTGATCGGGTGGCGCATCGGGCTCTCTTGCTGCGCGTCCTCGTCGAGGGCTTGGCCATGCGCGCCGTGCGCGACCCGGACCTGCCACCGGAACAGGTGAGAGCCCTACTGGCAGAAGTACTTGCACGGGTGCTGGATGGCTGAGCGCGCAGGCCGCTGCAGGACACAAGTCCGCGGCTCAAGTACGGGTTAGCCGAACCTGTCCTATGGATTCTCTGCGCCATGAACTCAGACGATGCGCGCTCTTCTCCTCAATGGCCGCGTTCCGCTGAATGTCATGAAATCCCGCACTCCTTCGCAACGTCCCCTGGCCCTGATGATCTCTCTGGCCGTGCTGTCGCCCCTTCCAACATCGGCCACAGGTAGTTTCTCCCCTGAGTGCGATGCCACCAGCGAGCAGTGCAGCGAACCCCTCCCGGGCAAGTAGCGCATGGCTGTAAGGCGGCCTTGCAGTGCTGGGCCGCGGCGCTACTACAGGTGGCGGTGGCGGGCTGGCTGACTGACTGACGTCGGCGCCGGGAAGCTGCGTCAGGCCGACCGCTGCGCCGCATCTTTCAGATTGTAAAAGTTACAGAAATCGGACGATCTAGATGGGAATTTGGACTTCTATGCATTCACAGTACTGCACTCTGGCTCCAGACTGCTCCTCGTCGGCTCACTGTCAACCTTCGAGGACAAAAAGACATGCTCAACACGCAATCACCTATCAGATCGGGATTTGGACCTCGAACGACTGCCCAAGAAGTCCTGAAAGGACAAGATCTGTCTGGAAAGACCGCCATCGTGACCGGCGGGCACTCCGGCCTCGGCTTGGAAACTACGCGCGCGCTTGCTAGCGCAGGTGCCCGTATCGTAGTGGGGGCACGAAGTCTGGTCCCTGCTCGGGAAGCCATAGGCCAGATTAAAGGAGTGGAAATCTGGGAACTCGACCTGTCGGATTTGTCGAGTGTACGAAGGTTTGCCGAGACATTTCTTGATTTGGGTCGTCGCGCAGATATCATCATCAATAGCGCTGGTGTGATGGCGTGCCCGGAGACACGGGTTGGCCCGGGCTGGGAAGCTCAATTCGCCACCAACCATCTTGGGCACTATGCGCTGGTAAACCTGCTGTGGCCTGCACTAGTGGAAGGGGCCCGAGTCGTCTCGGTGTCATCTGCCGGACATCACTACTCTGCGATCCGTTGGGATGACGTGCAGTTTGACCATGGCTACGACAAGTGGCTGGCTTACGGCCAGTCGAAGACAGCCAATGCCCTGTTTGCTGTCCACCTGGATGCCATGGGGCGCTCGCGAGGCGTACGCGCCTTCTCATTGCACCCTGGCAGCATCATGACGCCTTTGCAACGGCATATCCCCTTGGAGGAAATGATTGCCTTGGGCTGGGCGGACGAAGCGGGCAATCCGGCTCATCCCGAAGCTCTTAAGACCCCCGAGCAAGGAGCGGCTACCCAAGTCTGGGCTGCGACCTCGCCGCAACTGACAGGCATGGGAGGGCTGTACTGCGAGGATTGCGATATCGCCGGTATGGCCGTGGGTGATGACAACTCCCTTGTCGGTGTCCGAGCGCATGCCATCGACCCCGATCAGGCACGGCGTCTCTGGGCGCTTTCGGCTGAGCTTACCGGCATCAACGCATTCTCAGCATAGTCCGTCCCGTCGTCGACGCACACACCGATGTCGGTTTTAGCCGGATCGCGCCATGGGCGAGTGTGATGTTCCCTCTTACTCGCAATCGGGATAAGTTCTATGCCATCGACCACCAGAAAGAACAGTATCGCGATATCCAGCATGTTCTTCATGCTCGGTCTTTGCTTTGGCAGCTTGACTTCGAGGATGGCAACGATCAAGGGCGGCCTTGCCTTGTCCGATGGCGTATTTGGAAGCGTGCTGTTCGCCATGGCGGTTGGCGTAGTGCTTTCGCTACCGGTATCGGGGTGGGCGATCGCGAGGTTCGGTAGCAGAGTTGTCGGCACTGTGGCCATCCTTCTCAACGCCATGCTGCTCTCTCTGATTCCCTTCGCCACCAATATCCCTGAACTGGCAATTCTGCTCTTCATCTCTGGCTTTTCATACAGCGCGGTGAACGTATCGAACAATACACAGGCCAGCATCTCGGAGGCGATCACAGGCAAAACGAAACTCCCGTTCTTTCATGGGTTGTGGGGGTTGGCCGGATTCGTTGGTGCCGGAATCGGCGCACTGATGATGAACTGGGACGCCACTGTGTTTCAGCACTTCGTGTTGATATCCGCAGTCGCCTTGGTGTCCTCACTCATCTGGTGGCGATTCCTGCACCATAAGCCGGAGATGGAGAAAACCGGGAAAGCATTTGCCATGCCCGACAGGTCGTTGCTCAATTACGGGCTGATCATTCTCTTCTCCATGACGTGCGAAAGCATCATGTATGACTGGACGGCGGTCTACTTTCAGGACGTCGTTTCTGCCGATCAGCGATTTGTCGGACTTGGTTTAACGGTATTCATGGGTGCCATGACAGTTGGCCGGCTCCTGTTGAACAGATTCGTAGATCGGGTTGGCATCAGAACGACGTTGCAATGGAGTGGGGTGCTGGTTCTGATAGGTATGACGATGACTATCCTGTATCCAGGGCTGGTGTCTTCGGTCATCGCGTTCTGTCTGGTAGGACTTGGCATTTGTACCGTCATTCCGCTGGTTGCGGGTGCTGCGGCCAAATCCTCCACCATGGCGCCAAGTGCCGCGATTGCGTCCGTTCTCACCATCGGATTCCTTGGCACGCTCGCCGGGCCGCCATTGATCGGATTTCTATCCGAGACGTTCGGTCTGCGCTATGCGTTCATCGTATGCGCGATGCTGGCTATTGGCATCACTTACCGAGCAGGGAAAATACCGGTGGCACCTCGGTCGTTGGATGCTGACCTTGAGATTGACGGTCTTAGCCGATCTGAGAGGCGGTCATGAGCCAAAGCCTACTTGGTCAAGCCTGCGACTTCCTCCGCTGTAAGCCTTGTTCTCATGCTGACGGGCCTTCTGGTGAGTCAAGGCATTCACTCTCGAACGCTTTGTCACCTCATGCAGAAATAGGGCTGGGTGACACGCGAGGTGACGGACGACGATTCTTTAAGGCGTGGTACGCAAAGCCGTTGCAGATTGCCGCGCTGGCCCCTTCTGGGGCGGCGCTGGCAACGCTTATTACCCAAGAAATCCACCCAGGGATAGGCCAAGTTCTGGAGCTGGGGCCCGGGACTGGCGCGTTTACCCGCGCTGTCCTGGCGCGTGGTGTTCGACCATCAGCACTGACCTTGGTCGAGTACGAAGATGTGTTTGCTCAGCTTCTGAACGACCGGTTTCCCGAAGCTACGGTCATTCAGATGGATGCTTCCAAGCTGATCGGCGACATACGCTTTCGACAGGAGAATTTTGGCGCTGTGATTAGCGGCCTGCCGCTTCTTTCAATGAGGCCGCGCACGGTATTACGTATTCTCGCGGGATCGTTCGGAGCGCTTGGTCAAGGCGGGGTGTTTTATCAGTTTACTTATGGGTTTTCTTGTCCAATATCAAGAAAGATTCTTGATCGTCTTGGGCTTAAAGCGACTCGGATTGGCGGAACAGTGGCCAATTTCCCACCCGCATGGGTATACCGGATATCGAGGCGGTCCATGCCACGCAATCTTGGCATCAATAGCAGCCCTGTGAATGAGGCCAAGTGCATAAATTCTCGTTTGGAAAATGGCGACCTGCAAGGCATCTGAATTGCCAAATGAATCTATCCGGCAACCTGGCTGGCACGATAGTTCTTCGGGGAGCATTTCATGATGCGTTTGAAAGCATTGCTGAAGGCACTGTCGGATTCGTAGCCCAGGGTTTGTGCGATTGAGGAAATCGTAAGTTGACTGCTTCTCAGCGACTGCGCTGCAAGCTGCATACGCCAACGCGATACATATTCCAACGGCGGCAGACCGGCCACCTGTTTGAATCGCAACGCAAGCGTGGAGCGCGACACGCCGGCCACCTTCGCCAAACTCTCCAAGGTCCACCGCTTGGACGGATCGGAGTGTATCGCTTGGATCACTGTGCCGATGCGCGGTTCAGACAGCGCGGAGAGCCAGCTTGGCGTAGTACCGCCATCTTGAGCGAGGTGGATTCGCAATGCCTGCACCAGCATAAGATGACCGAGGTGCTGCGCCACAGATGTACTTCCCAGGACCGGGGAGGAGAGTTCGCAAACAAGACGTTGCAAAGTCCATTGCAAAACAGCGGCCTGATCGGAGTCGCTTTTGATGATCACCACCATCGGCAAGCTGTCGAGGAGGATGTCCGCACCATCACCAAAGGTGAAGCGGCCACCGATGAGAAAGCACTCTTCTATGTCGCCGTGGCGTGCAATGCCATTGACCGCGCCGCGATACAGATCTTCTGCATCGATAGCTGGCAATGAAAGATCGCTACCAATCAAGATAGGGTGCCCCCGGGAAACCAAAAAGCAGTCGCCCTGCTCCAGCCGTATGGGGTGATTCATTCCTTCCACGGCCAGCCAGCATGTTCCTTGGACCACGGCATTGAACTTGATGTTGTCGGGGGCTGGGAAGCGAATGGCCCAATCGCCACCCGCTCTCAGGCCACCAAAGAACAGGTTCTGATTGCTTAGCAACGAAAGAACTTCTGAGAGGGGATCCATGCGTGCATCTCGATAGACGACCGAACACTATTCTACTTCTGGCGCGGCGCCCAATGGGAGGAGTAGATGCAATGCGCCGAAAGCCGACAGGGGCTGGTGAGTCATGGCCTCTTTGAGATGCGTAGGGAAATCTAGTGCCATGAGCTAGAAGCTCCAAGAATTAATCTCAGTATCACCCTTGCCGCTGCCGAGTGGCGTCAAGGGGCAGGCTATCGATGGTTACCTGTAGTCCATCCTGCATTCCTGAAGCCGGTGAACTCAGTGTGAGGGAGGCTCCTGCGACGCGGACAATCGCTTCGACAATTGCGAGCCCAAGACCGCTGCCCTTGGCTGTCGTCAGGCCTCTCTCGAATGGCTTCATCAGGCGCGCGAGTTCGTCCTCGGTCAGCACCGGCCCGTGATTGATGATGCTCAGTTCACCGGTCTCTGATAGCGACACCCGTACAGGTTGCCCGGGCGTGCCGTGCTTGAGCGCATTGTCGACCAGATTGCGCGCAATGATCGCCAGCGCATCCGGGTCGATCCAAGACTGGATGGGTTGTTCGGGCAGGTCGAGCTGGAGCAGATTGGCGGCCCGTGCGGAGCGCCGGAAATCTTCGGCGACCAGTTCAAGCACAGGGCGCAGATCCTGCGGCGCATCGCCGAGCACCCGTCCGTTCTCGGCCTTCGAAAGCTGCATAAGGCTCTCGCTGAGTCGCGCCAAGCTGCGCAATGCACCTTCGATGTTCTGTACGCGCGCTTGGGCTTCAGCGCAGGACATCTCGGCCTTGAGGCGCTGCGTTTGTGCCAGAGCTGCCGCAATCGGTGTACGCAGCTCATGCGCGCTGTTGGCGGTGAAGCTGCGCTCTGCGGCCAGCGCGCGGTCGAGCCGCGCCATCAGGCCGTTAACCGCGTCGGCCACCGGCGCGATCTCTGTCGGTAACCCGCTCTTGTCGAGCGGCGTCAGGTCGCATTGCCCACGCGCAGCGATGGCGCCGCAGAACCGGTGTATGGGCCGTAGCCCTGCGCGAATGATCAGCCAAATGCCCCCAAGACCCGCGGGCAGGAACAAAGCAAGGACTTTGACGACAGCAATTGCTGCTTCGACCTGAGCCTGCTGGCGCGTGCCAAGGGGTTCGGCGATCGTCAGCGAGATCGACCCCTGCAGTCCCGGTTCGGTATAGATCCGGTGCGACGGCGTAGACGCGAAGCCCGGGGCCATGCCGAGCGGAAAGACTTCTGCACTGGCATCGTGCGATTGCAGCAGCAGTTTGCCTCGGTCGTCACGGACCACGTAGGTCAGCAGTTCGTCGTGCGCACGCACGGCTGCGATGCGACTGCTGCTGCCAGCATCACCCTCCGCTTCACGGCCGAGGATGTCCATGATGGCCAGCGGCAGCAGGCGCTGGGCCGTCTCCTGCAGCGCGCTGTCCGACATGCGATCAACTTCACGGCCCAACACGTAGTAGGATGCTACCGCCGTTGCACAGGACAGCACAATCAGGCCCACCAACAGTGCGGCCGCGAGTCGTCCTTGCAGGGCGCGCAACATGGTCAGTCTCGCTTGAGTCGATAACCGAGTCCGCGCAGGGTCTCGATGGCGGCATTGGCACCGAGTTTTTTGCGCAGCCGGCTCATATGGACCTCAATGGCATTGCTTCCTACCTCTTGGTTGAAGGAGTAGAGACATCCTTCGAGTCTGGCTTTAGAGACAATCATTTCCGGATGCTGGAGCAGCGCTTCGAGCAACGCCCATTCACTGGCCGTCAGATCGATATGGACCTCGCCGTACATCACGCGGTGCCCGACCATGTCGATGCGAAGTTCGCCGAGCGTTACCCATGGATTGGGATTGCCCGAATACCGGCGCGCCACCGCATGCACACGGGCGGACAGTTCAGACAGATCGAAAGGCTTGACGAGGTAGTCGTCGGCGCCGGCGTTTAGCCCGGCGATACGGGTCGAGACCTGATCGAGCGCGGTCAGAATGATGACGGGCACGCTGGAGGCGCCCGCGCGCAGTTCACGCAGAAAATCGAGCCCGCGACCGTCGGGAAGCAGTAGGTCGAGTAAAATCAGATCGTAGGTTGCCAGCGCGAGGTGGCGCCGCGCATCGGCGAGATTGGCCACGAAGTCCATCGGATGACCATCCTTTTCGATTTGGTCGCGCACCGCTTCTCCGAGCCACGGCTCATCCTCAATGAGAAGCACCCTCATTAAGTTATCCCCAGAGCATCAATGCTGTGATATTGCCACGCCAACCTGTCGTGGACATGAAGAAATATTTTGGGGTTCGCAAACTTCGCTTCAGGTTCGTGGCGCATTGTGGAGTCCAATCAAGCAAAAAGCGAATACACGAAATGAAGCGCCTTCGAGTCGAAATGGGAAAGGGCCTAGTACACGCACTATGGGTACTAGGCATCCTCATCATGGGCGCCCACCCAGTGCAAGCGCATGGTCGCGACGACTGCGAGGTTCCCATTAACCAATGGAAGCCACGTGACGCGGTCAGAGAGATGGCCAGGCAGAAGGGTTGGCAGATCGACAGGCTCAAGATTGATGACGGCTGCTACGAGATCAAGGGCTGCGACGGTGACGGCCGGCGCTTCAAGGCAAAAATCGATCCTGCCTCGCTCGAGATCGTACGCATAAAGGGCGAAGGCGACGGCCATGGCAAGGCGCGCCAGCGGGAATCGAATGCTGGCGGCCCCTCTGCTGAAACGCCGGTAGACGATCCAGCAACGTCGGGGACGAAGCCCCAGGCTGAAATTCGCTGAGTCCATTCACGTGGTCGCACCGGGCATCTATCACCAGCGGCACCACCCAGCAATGGGCGGCCGAGGGTCTGGATACGGCGGCCCTGTATCGGTCCCTTTCAGGAGAATTCATATGAAGAGCCTATTTCCCGTTGTCATGCTCTCGGGCGCGCTTGTCCTGCCGACGCTCACGTACGCACGCCAAGTGACGTTCGAGACGCAGTTGTCCAGCTATCGCGGAGACGGCGCGTATCTCGCCCTGTATCTCACCGACCGCACCGGGCAGTTGCAGCGCACATTGTGGGTGGCCGGGCCCAAGGCCAAGTACCACCGACAACTGCGAGACTGGTACCGGGCCGCGGGGAGCGCCGCAAAAGTGGACGGCATCACGGGTGCGAGCATCGGCGCAGGCAAGACACTGCGCGTGACGCTGGATCTGGCTGACACACTGATTGGCGCCGGCTATGAGGTACGCATCGATACCGCAGTCGAGGATATGAATGCGTATCCCGCCGAAGTGATCGTGCCGTTGACGACATCAGGTGCCGACAGACTGGTCCAGGGCAGCGGCTACGTGAAGTCGTTCCGCTATTCGTTGTAGGTCATCGAGAAAAGACAAGGAGGCGTTTGATGTTGCGTAAGCTCCATCTGTTCCCGGTGCTGATCGCAGGTCTGCTGATGACGATCATCGCTGTGTCGGGCGTGGTGTTGTCGGCGCAGCCAGCGCTCGAACACGTCGACGCCGTGAGGACCAGCCAGGCGTCAATGAGCGTTGCTACGCTCGCAAATCGCGTGACCACGCAACTTCCCGGCGCCGAAGCAATTGTGCGGCGACCTTCGGGGACGGTCATCGCGTATCACGAAACCGACGGCCAGCAGCGTGCGTCGGTCATTGATCCCACTACCGGCAAGGCAACTGGCGACTATGTGGCTTCGCCAGTGTGGCGATGGACGAAGAACCTGCATCGCAAGCTGTTCCTCGGCGATGCAGGCCGGATCGCAGCAGGTGTGACTGCCGCACTCATGCTGGTTGTCATCATGTCCGGGTTGGCATTGCTGGCGCGCCGCATGGGCGGATGGAAGCACCTGCTCGGTCGAGTCCGGGGCAGTGGGCTGCAGCGCGTGCATAACGAAACTGCGCGGGTGGCGTTTGCCGGGCTGACGCTATCAGCCGCGACGGGGCTTATCATGTCGACGACGACGTTTGGCTTGATACCGGAAGGTGACGGGCAGGAGGACCCCGCATTCAGCGTGCCGATGAGCACCGCGCCAGCGATACCGATGGGGCGGATGGCGGCATTGGATATCGACGTTTCGAGCCTGCATCAATTAACACTCCCCAACAGCGACAGCCCGGGCGAGGCCATGGAATTGGATACGGCGGGCGGTGTCGGGTATGTCGATCTGTCGACGGGACGGTGGCTTGCCTTTCAGCCCACTGATGGCTGGCAGCGCCTGCAGGCGCTTGTGCGCATGCTGCATACGGGTCAGGGGCTGTGGTGGCTTGGGCTGATGCTCGGTGCGGCATCGCTGTCGGTGCCGCTACTGGCCGTGACCGGCCTGTTGCTCTGGCTAGGCCGCAAGCGAGTCATGCCGAAGCTGGCTGGCAATGTCCCCGCCCGCGATGCAGACACTGTGCTGCTGGTAGGCACCGAGGGCAACACCACCTGGGGCTTTGCTTCAGCGCTGCATGGGGCGCTGACCAAGACAGGCTTGGGCGTGCATGCCGCGCCAATGAACGAGGTGGCCAACGGTTACCCCGGCATGAGGCGCCTGCTGGTTCTGACCGCGACCTATGGCGACGGAGATGCACCCGAAACCGCCACACGTTTCTTGCCCAGGCTCAAGCACCTGACAGTCCCGAGTGATACCGCCTTCACGGTGCTGGGCTTTGGGGACCGGCAGTTTCCGAGCTTCTGTGCCTATGCGCGTCAGGTGCACGACGCATTGGCCGACAGGGGATTCCAAGCGCTGGCCGGTCTAGGCACGGTGGATCGGCAGTCCGAGCCGGAATTCCGACTATGGTGCGCACAACTGGCCGAGACGCTTGGCGTCACGCTCGATCTCCATTACACCCCCTTGCTGCCGTCCACAACGCCACTCAAGCTCGTTTCGCGTGAGGACTATGGGCGAGAGGGATCTGATATGACGTCGGTCCTGCGCTTTGAGCGCGATGCGAGTGCGAGGCCGTGGGGGCGGTGGTTGCGCCCGCGCTTGCCCGCATTCGAAACAGGGGATCTGCTCGGCGTCGTGCCACCGGGGGCGACCGCACCTCGCTATTACTCGCTTGCCAGCGGGGCAGCGGACAGCGTGGTGGAGATTTGCGTGCGGCGCCTGCCCGACGGGGCCTGTTCCACCTATCTTACCGACTTACAGCCCGGCGAGACGATCGCGGCATTCATCCGTCCGCACACGCGCTTTCGGCCCGAGATGGGAAGCACACCCGTGATCCTGATCGGGGCCGGTACGGGGATTGGCCCGCTCATTGGCTTCATCCGACACAATGCGGCGCGCCGTCCGATGTTTCTGTATTTTGGAGCGCGTAACGTGGAGGATGGCTTCTTGTACCGTGAGGAGCTCGGCGGCCTTGTCGCTGACCGACGCTTGCAGGCCCTCAGGACAGCATTCTCGCGCTCGGGGGACCGGACCTACGTACAGGACCAACTGGTCGTCGATGCGCCGCGACTGCGCACGCTAGTGGCCCATGGGGCGCAGGTCATGGTGTGTGGCGGCCGCAAGATGGCAGAGGGTGTCGCTCAAGCATGGGAGCGCATCCTGACAGATACTGGCGCGTCCGTCGCGCAGCTCAGAGCGGAGGGACGGTATGTTGAAGACGTCTATTGAGAGGCTCAAGGACACTGAGCTCAAGCTTTACCGTGTCAGCGGCGAGACGATGGGGACACGGTATACGGCGACGTTCTACGCGTCGCCGCACATCGACGACAGGGAGGTGACGGCACGCCTTGCCGCCGCAGTGGGTGCCGTGGATGACCAGATGTCAAGCTGGAAAGACAACTCAGACCTGTCCCGGCTCAATCGCGCCAGTCAAGACTGTTGGGTGCCCGTCTCGGGCAATCTCGCGGCGCTGCTCATGCGGGCGCAGCAGATCGGCCGTGAGACGCATAATGCATTCAACATCGGCGTCGGCGATTTGGTCAATCAGTGGGGATTCGGACCTTCGAGCGGGGTGTCGTCGCACCTGAGCACTGGCAACTGCCTCGGTACAGCTTCCCGCCGGCCGGTGGATGATCTGATCGAGGTGGATGAGCATCGATGCCGCGTGCGCAAGCGTGGTCCCACTGTCCTCGATCTGTGTGGAATCGCCAAAGGGTTCGGCGTGGACGAACTGGGGCGTGTGTTGAGCGACTACGGCATCAGCGCTTGGCTGGTTGGTATCGATGGCGAGGTGTGTGCACATGGCGGCAAACCTGATGGATCGCCGTGGTCAATCGCACTGGAAGCACCGGACTATGACCAGCGTGCCACGATGGGCGTCATCGAGCTGACCGACGCTGCCATCGCGACGTCCGGCGACTACCGTCGCTGGACCGAAATCGACGGCGCGCGCATCTCTCACACAATGGACCCCAGGACCGGTACGCCACTGGCAAACGGCGTGGCCTCGGTCACGGTGGTGGCACGCACGTGCGCAGATGCAGATGCCTATGCGACGGCGCTGATGGTCCTCGGCGAACATGCCGGGCGGGACTACGCGCAGCAGCGTGGCCTTGATGCACTCTTGGTGGTGCGCGACGGTGAAGCACTGCGAACCGTGGGCGTTGGGTGCTTTACTGACGTGCAACCGGCGCGCGTGAGCTTGGTGCGCAGCGCTCCCGACTCAAGCCAGCCTCAATAGCTACTACGCTGCATTCCCAAGCAGCAGCTTGTCGAGTACATAGCCTGCATGGAAGGGCCGTTGATGGTATGCGCAATGTGCAGAAAAGAAGTGGGGGTGATGTCCCGAATAGGAATTGGTCCCAGAGTGTATCTATCGATGGCGCCTGCAATGAAGCGTGGATATGCAAGTGCTGTGAGAGGATGATTCAGAACCCGGTGGCGTCACAGGTCTGGACCGGCCAGGATTTCGTAGACATCTCAGAGCCATAATCAATGGAAGCGAGAGAGGTGTCTATGGCAAGCAAGCAGTACACGGATGAGTTCAAGGCCGAGGCGGTCAAGCAGGTTACCGAAAGAGGCTTTGCTGTGGCCGAGGTTGCCACGCGGCTGGGGGTCTCATCCCACAGCCTTTACCAATGGCTCCGCAAGGCCAAACGCGAGGCCCTGGCGGGGGTTCTACCCCGCTAACACGGACACTTCAGTTAAGCCCCATGATGGGGCAGGGGGAGTGCCGGGACGATTGTGGATGCCACGATCATCCATGCGCTCAGCTCGACCAAGAATGTCGACAAGGCCCGTGACCCGGAAATGCATCAGACTTGGAAAGGCAACCAGTGGTGTGTGTCACGAACACAGGCGGCAGACCTGTGGTGCTGTACTGAAGATGAGAGTAGGCCTCCCGGAACCGGCTTGCAGGAGCTGGCTTCAAACCACCCAGTGCTGCTGCGTTCAAAAGGCGCGGTGGTGAGCGACTGGGCGAAAGTCATCCCTTGAGGGGTGGCAGGTACGTATTGAGAAGATGAGCGAAAGCAAACCGTCCGACGACGCATCGCTATGCCTAAAGCGCTGTCAAAGCTGAGGTGGACCATTGGCTTCAGGACGAATCGGGGCGATACCTGTCTCCCGAAGTGAAGGTGGTCGGCGAGATGATTGGCGGCATCGGTCCTTGCCGATGCCGAGAACTGATGGTTCGATTCGTCCCAGAGGCGCACTTGGTGGCTCCAGGACAAACTTGTCCGGTGATGTGGCAGGCATCGCAAGGCTTGTCCGCTACGATGGGAGGCCTTGAATCACGGGAAACTGCTTCTTCGCGACGGCAACAGCACTCAAGGGGGGGGGGGCTTTGGAGGTCTGTTTGATCAGAAGTACGGTCATCTATCAGAAGCTTCTTGTGGGCAGAATGCGGGTGGCTGTCCTAGATACTGTGTTCAAGGGGAAACATGTCTATACTGCGTTAGGGGTGGGGCGCCAATCGGGCGCGTATCCATATGACGCTGAGACAGAGATGGCGCGAAGTGCTTTGCGCGCTCAGTCCCTGCACTTTCGAGCGCCGTGCTACAGGGAGGTACTAGTGGGTACGCCGTTCGCTGCTCTTGCTGTGGTGCATGATTCCCTCACCCGGGCGCGCCGACGGAATGCGGTCTTCTTTCTCTGTTCGAATGCGGAAATTCTGCGAATTGTGAGCGCCGTGTTGAAAGTCGCGCCATCATGACAAACTCGCCCAAGGAGTTCAGCTGGTTGTCAGTTCTATGGCGGGGCATTGAAACTTGGCCCCTATCGTTTCTGAAATAGCTTATCGACAAACGGTCGAGCTCTTGGCCCGCCTCGCATTTTCCTGCACCCGCCAAATAGCCTTGATCCTCGAGCGCTCTTCTCTCCTGGTTCCGTCAAATGTTCAGAGAACTGTGGGCACTGCCGGTGATGGTTCCCTGTCAACCCTCGGTAAGGTAGTGGCCCGATCAGCAGGGAGTCGCGGCTACGCGGTGTGTCAGGCGACACGACAAACTGCCCCCCCCGACGATATGAGGAATTGCCCCCTCATTGGCAGGAGGCCAGATGCAAGCAGAAATGTTAGCGCAAGCTGCGCGATCCGAACGGATGGAATGGAGCGCGGCGATGCAGGTACCGGAAGATGTGGAGGCGATGCTCAAACTGGCGTCGCTGGGATGGGGGGCAAGCGCATCGCCAGTGAATTGGGTTGCAGCCGCAATACGGTGCGACGGTACTTGCACCAAGGTAGCTGGTGGCTCTACGAGGCCGCGCCGCGGCCAAGCCGCTTGGCTGCGCATGCGGAGTGGCTCGCAGCCCAATTCCGCCAGCAGCGCGGCAACTGCGATGACGTTCGCCAGGAGCTGTTGCGCGAGCACGGCCGCCGTGCGTTTCGAGACGCCACCGGGCCAGCAGTTGCAGATCGACTTCGGCACTGTGCGTGTGCCAGTGGACGGCGAGCCGATGAAGGTTCACTTGTTCGTGGCGACGCTGGATTACTCCCGGCGCACCTTCGTTGCGATGTTCCTGCACGAGCGCCAGTCGGCCTGACGCGGCTTACCGGCGCTTGCCCCTTGGGCGCAAAGCCTCGCCCGCGCACGTCGTCGCTGCACAGGCCGCCCTCGTCGCCCCAGTGGATCTCGGCCCTCTCCTCGGCTTTGGCTCACGCTGCGATGGCAGGGCAGTCCTCGTCGAGCCACTTCTTGACGGCCACGGGCGACTGTTCGTAGGCCTTCTTCATCGACTTTTGCTGCGTGAAGCCGCAGCGTCCCAGGCACAACCTCATGGTGCGCACTTGCAGCCGGATGCCAAAGCACTGCTCGATGAGCTGCGAGACCGCTGCGCGCGTCCGCAGCGCGCAGGGCATCTTGAACTGTCGGGGTCTTGTCGGTGTGATCTTGCGCACCGTCGCTTCCCGAGCTGGCCGCGTAGTGCTCTCGGATCTTTTTCCACCAATCGAGTGTCTTCCTGTGCACGGGTACTGGGCCGACGAAGGAACCAGTTATGAAAGCCGCTGGACGACACCTTGATGCATCGGCACATCAACCGAACCCGGGTACTGGCTGCGGTGGCATTGGATCGCCTCGTACCTCAAGACGATTCCTTGGCGAAGAATGCCGCCACATCGCGCAGAAAATCCCGCTCCTTCGTGACCCGTGCCAGTTACCGAGCGCCAGGATCTCTTGGTCGCGGGCCACGCCGACACCAACGAACGATCTCTTGCCGTGAACGTCCAACTCCCGACGCCATCGGAACAACAAATTGGAACCAATATCCAAGTCTTGAGCTATTTGGCTGACGCTGGTGCTGTGAATCCGGGTCGACAACAAGCGCCACGGCCTGTCGATGATCTCCACCGTGACCAACAGGAGGCAGAAGCGCTGGCGTATTTTCGACGGAGTGCTCATCACGCGCATCCTGATCGACTTCCTGCGCCGGTTGATCGAGGACGCGAGCAAGAAGGTATTCCAGATCCCGGACAACCCGCGGGTGCTCTACGCTAAGCCCGTCAAGGGTTGGCTGAACCACTGTTGCATGAAATGAATGCCCAGCATGACCTGGACATCAAGGGGTTGTTGACCGCGTCGCCCGGCTCCGGGTGCGTAGGGCTGGATCAAGGTGAGCAGATCGGCTCAGGGCACCACCCGGCCCATGGCGTCCAGATCTCGGGCTTGCGGGTGCGCTTGCTGGAATTGCCAAGGGGCAGGCTGTGTTGCTTAATGGCGCCGGATCGTCGGAGATGCGGCCGCTCACCGCAAGCACTGCAGTGACTGATTCGTGAAGACTTTCCCTGGGGCGCCGACAGATCCAACTATAGCCGGTCTACGTCCAGACTGAAACTTGATCCGGGCAGGCGTGCTGCGAGCACTTGACAGTCAGGCGCAGCCCGGTCGCTCATTGGCGTACCGTTGGGCGAGCGCTGTTTCAGATTCGGGCACTATCGTGTTTTGACGACATTCTTCATAGTGGATTGATGCTTGTGTTGAGGTTGTTCGAAAATGGTCCGGAGAGCTATTGATAAGCTGCGCGTTTCGTCAATCGGCCAAGTCGTGTGCTCCGATATTTGCCATGTCGGATCAGGAGCTGATCGTTCTATTTCTTCCTGCGCGCTTGGCCTTGTATAGGCATATATCTGCCCTCTTTAGGATGTCCAACCAACATTCCCCAGCTGTTGCAGAGGCTACTCCAAAAGTCGCAGTAGCATGGATGTGCATTGAACCCACCGAGAAGACTGTGGTAGCGATGGCATTGCGTAGGCGTTCTGCGCATTCACTGGCCTCCTTCAAATTGGTGCCTGGGAGCCAGATGGCGAATTCTTCGCCTCCAATTCTGCTGGCAGAATCTCCACTGCGGATAGTTCTGCGTATAATGTCAGAAATCGTAGCCAGGATGCTGTCGCCAGCACTGTGACCAAAGGTGTCATTTATTTTCTTGAAGTGATCTATGTCGCATGCAATTAATGATCCTGGCATTAGTACCCCCGGAGTCATTGTGGGGCCGTTCATTTCGTGCATTAATCCACGCCGATTAAGTAACTGTGTCAGGGGGTCCAGATCCCGATCTTTGCGTAATTCATTCATGACGTCGGAGGTGCTGGCCGCTAAAATCGACAGCGCCAATGCTAATCCACTGATGGCTAGTGAAAATTGGAGTGAGTGCCAGAATGTGGAGTTTGCAAATGATTCCACGGTTGCCGGCGGTGGTAAGGTGGTGGTAAGGAGGGTACGAGGGATGAATAGAGCCCCACTTATTAGGAGTGTCCAAAATATTGCTCGGTCAGCGCAGCTGATGCGCGTGTGTGGCTGGATGCGAAGTGCTGTCGCCAATAATAAGAATCCATATCCGAAATTCTGAACGTAGATATGCGACAGGATGCTGAATTTCACATAATTAAAATACCACAGGGATACCATTATGATGGCGAAAAATGCAAGGCATAATGAATACTTGAGCGAAAGTTGATATCGCATCAATATTCCTTTGGAGGCTAGTATTGCGCTCGCCGTGTATAGTCCGCCCGACAACATGCTTTGAAGGCTGAGGTTTCCGTATGCAAGTAGGACTTGTGTGATGCCTCCCAAGGAAAATGCCATGTATGCGGCCATTATTAGAAGAAGATATTTTCTCTGGCGATCAATTGACCAGGCGAAAGCAAATGCAATGGCCAAGACAAATTGAATGCAAGGGGTAATCAGTGCGGGTACGATGCGGCCGATTTCGCCTTCCATTAGAATTCACCTATTTACATGAATGGGGCGGAGGGTGTGGTGCCTGGGCCCCAAAGGGATTGCTGGGTGGATCGGCTAGTAGAAATGTGCCCGGGTTTAGCGTCGGAGGCGGGGCGGGATGGTAAGTATACTGTTTGTTGGGCGCAGCTTCGGACATAGGGGCTTGGCGGCCATGTGCGGCATCCTTCAGGCGTCGCTTCAATGAGACTAGTTGCACGGCAGCAATCTCTGACTTTTGCCCCTCCATAGTCTGGAACGTCTAGAAGACTGTGGGCATGAACTTTAGGAAGCCATGGCAGGCAGGTCTCGCAGCTGCCGACGGTCAGGGCGACCATTGGCCGCGCCGATAAATGGACGGGGATGAGAGCAATCACATCTGTCTGGACGCATCGTTGCAAACCGAGTTTGTCAATGTGCAGGAGGATGCGCTTCGGGTGGCGAAGGCGGCATGCCAGCCGTCGGATGCCACTGCTGGCTTGTACAGAAACTTGGCTACGATGCAGGGTTGTGTTGTGTGTGGGGGGGGGGGGGGGGGGACATT
>NZ_JBIXJV010000009.1:0-88960 GCF_052871705.1 Stenotrophomonas sp. LARHCG68
ACATTGTGGAGACGGTCAACAAGGAGAGCCGCATTGGGGAGTGGCGCTCCTGCTTCGGCGGGAGCATTCGTTCAGTTCGGCTAAGCTCTCACGGTGGAGACGCGCTCCGCATGAAGGAGTTCAAGTCGATGGTGGATGGCGGGTCAAAGCTGGTGCAAACCCATGATGATGGCATGGGTATCGTTTGTGGTAGCCTTCGAAAGTTCGTCGGCGTCGCGCTGGATCAGATCGCAATCAATCGCATTGCACCGGCGATGTGATCGCTGCATAGAGCTACTGCAGATATACGACCAGCTGACTCGTGAGCACTGACGCGGTCAACGACTCTGCTGCCGACAATGGTGCGTAGGGCGTTGGGTCTGCCGGATCTTTGAGTGCCGTAGGGGCCGCTTAAGGGGGGGGGCTAAAGCCTTTTCCTGATGCGTTCGAGGAAGCAATCAAAGCGAGCGATGCTGATGGCTTGGCGGTTGCCGCAGGTAGGGCAGATCAAAACCGCACCACGTTGCAGATCGATGAGGCCATCGTTGAGCCGCGCGCTGAGATTGTGACAGCAAGCAAGGCACCGGCATTCGACCCGCGTAATCTGTAGCAGCCGATCTCTTTCGTCCGTTTGGCCGATTACTTCATGCAAGTAGAACTGACCGGTATTGGGCATGCCATCTTCTCCTGGCGCTAGCTCGGAATGGTTGCTCTGGCTACCATGATACCTGTTCCTGGATGACTGGCTGATGCGCCCTCTCACGAGCTTTTGCGGCAACATGCACTCGGCGTGCTGCATCTGCCAATGCGAAAGGGGCAATCAGGTAGCAGCCGGGGCAGGCGATGGTGCGCTAGGGATGCCCTGAACAATCGTCGCTGAGTGCTGGATTTCAGGCGCCGAAGTGGTCCGGAGCCGCCAGAGGCAGAGGATTGTTGTTTCTCATCGCTCTGGCGGCGCCGCACTGGCCCCTCAGGGCGGATTTATCCCTATGCCGACAGCAACTGCCGGCGCACCATCCACAGATTGGACAGCGCAAACAATGTCAGCACCTGTGCAGTGTTCTTAGCCAGGCCGCGGTAGCGCACCTTGGTGTAACCGAACTGACGTTTGATCACCCGGAACGGGTGCTCGACCTTGGCACGCATGCTTGCCTTGCAGCTCTCCCAGCGTTCAACCTGCTTGCGCTCCCGCGCGTTGCCAATGGCCTTGGCCTGCGAGCGCTTGGCGGCGGAAGAACATCGCCTTGCAGTCGGACAGCTCAGCGCGCTTGTCTGCACCGGTATAGCCGCGTACCACTGCTGCAGCGGGTGGATGCGCAGCATCGTCTCCATCGAATACGGCGGCCGACCCACGCGGCCTGAGCGCGGGTAGTGCGGCTCGATCTGAGCCAGCAGCGCGTTCAACGGCACTATCTGCTCCATCTCGGCAAGGAAGATCTCGCGCCGGGTTTGCTTGCGCTTGCCCAGGCCCTCAGCATCACCAAATGTCAGCTGCATGGATAGCTTCTCAACGTGTGCCGCCATTGTCTCTCAGGCTGCTGGCCAGCGGCCGGCACTACCGAAGTAGTTGTTCAGAGCATCCCTAGTGTCGTGTCCCAGAGATAACTTTGCCAAGACGGGCGAGCTTTTCCAGGATCGAGTCGGCCGTTGCCGACCATGAGAATGGCTTCGGATGCTGATTCCAATGATCGACGAACTTCTGGATGCGTTGTCGTAGATCCGAGACCGAAGTGAAAGATCCCCGGCGGATGGCACGCTGTGTGATGATGCCGAACCAACGCTCGACCTGATTGAGCCATGAGCTATAGGTCGGCGTGAAGTGCAGATGGAATCTTGGCCTGCGGGCCAGCCATGCCCGCACCTTCGGATGCTTGTGCGTAGCGTAGTCGTCCACGATCAGATGCACGTCCAGAGCTTCCGGCACATTGGCCTCGATATGCCGCAGGAAGGACAGGAACTCCTGGTGTCGATGCTTGGGCTTGCATTGCGTCAAGACCGTGCCATTGGCCACGTCCAAGGCAGCGAATAGGGTTGTCGTGCCATGGCGAACGTAATCGTGGGTCACGCGTTCCACGTAACCCAGTCCCATCGGCAGCAAGGGCTGTGTTCGCTCCAGCGCCTACACCTGGCTCTTTTCATCCACGCACAGCACCAGCGCATGGTCCGGAGGGTTCAGATACAAGCCCACGATGTCGCGAGCCTTCTCGATGAAGAACGGATCATTGGATAACTTGAACGTCCGGCTTCTGTGTGGCTGCACGCCGAACAGTTTCAGGTACCGCTGCACCGAACTCTTGGAAACACCCGTCTCACCAGCCAGCCCACGGATCGTCCAGTGCGTTCCCGCTTCCGGCTTGCGCAGCAACGCCGCGTTGAGCAACTCGGCGATGCGATCATCGTCGTGCGACCGGGGGCGTCCCGGCTTGAACGCGTCATGAAGTCCCCGGACACGCGCTTCCCGGAAACGCTTGCGCCAGTTCGACACCGCCGCCGGCGTTACCTTGGTTCGGCGTGCAATCTCACGGACCGTCAAGCCATCGTCACTCCACAAGATCATCTGTGCCCGCCGCACCAGAGCATGCGGAAGGCTGCGGGAGCCGGCAATCGCTTCAAGCTCGGCACGCTCTTGCGCGCTCACTCCCAGTTCCAGTTGCGGACGCCCCATCTGCCTTCTCGCCATAATAGCTACTACGCTGCATTCCCAAGCAGCAGCTTGTCGAGCACATAGCCTGCACGGAAAGGCCGTCGATGGTGTGCGCAATGTGCAGAAAGGAAGTGGGGTGATGCCCCGAAAAGGAATTGGTCCCCAGAGTGCATCTATTGATTGCGCCAGCAAGTTGCCTGCAATGGAGCGTGGATATGCAAGTGCTGTGAGAAGATGATTCAGAGCCCGGTGGCGTCACAGGTCTTGGATCAGTGAAAGGTATGGATTGTTGGGGGGTATGCCCTGGAACAGCGCGGTCGCGTCTTCCAGCAGGTAGCCATGCAGGCGGCGAGATTTCCTGGGGCCGGTGACATCGCAAGTCCAGATGTTCAGGCCGCTCGGCTGCTTCCGATGCAGTTGCAGCCGCTCGAAGCGTTTTTGCACCCACTGCCAATCCTGCTGGTTCTCCTGCTTGGCGAGCGTGCCGACCTCTGGGTGTTCCTGCGCATAGCGTTGGAACACGCCCGGGCTGACGAGATAGGCTGTGTCGCTCACCGTATGCACCAGGGCTTTCGCGTCGTTGATGATGAGCCGACGAGAGGTGACCCCCTGCTTGAGCCATGCCGTGAAATGCTCGCCCGACAGCTGCGCTCTCTTGGAAGATGGCTCGGCCTGAGGCACCGTTGATTGGTGAAGCGCGACGCCCGTCGCGGGTACGGATGGTTCGGTGCGTGTCGGATGCACCGCGTCCGCGGTAGCCGTTGCTTCCGGCCCGGTGCTGAGTGTGCCGCTCATGCCAACCATGGCCAGCATGTCCTCCATCACGTCAGGCATGGGCTGGCCTGCGGGCGGTGACGCGGTGACGATGGTACTGTCACCCTCCCATGGCGGCGTCTGCTGGCCTTCCGGGGCTGGCTGCGCTACGGTCGCCAGCAGAGTATCCGGCGCACCGGCGTCGCTATCTGCAGCAGGCGTCGCGTCGATCGCCACCGTGCCGGCAAAAGGCGCCGGTCGCTCGCCAAATTCCCAGATCAGCGGGGGAGCGAGGCGCAACAGGGTGAATGAATGGGACCAGCCGCTCGCGCTGGTCACGGTCGCGCGCCAGACTGCCTTGTCCTCCGGCGTCGGCTGCAACATGCCGTGGTCCTGCAGCACGTTGAACACGGCGGTGTTGTTCGAGGGAATGCCGTCAATGCCTTGGGACAGCAGATGCGCGCGCAGCTTGTCGGAAACCGTCTTGCTCACCAGCCATAGTGCGTCCTCGGTGAGCCAGCCATCAGAGGCCTCGGGCTGGTTCAGCTTCAACTCTTCCTTGAGCAGATAACGCAGCCCGTCGAGTAGCTTGCGTTGCAGCGCGTGCTTAGGCGCGGCCATGGCGCGAGCGGGATCGCCCCCCAGTTCCTGGGCCACCGAAGCCCGGTCTGCCTGCACGACGAGTTCGCCCAGCACGCCCGCGCATTCGTACTGGCCGGCCAGGACGTAGAGCAGCGGCCCCCACAGATCGGGGTAGCCACTGAGCCAATCCAGGATATGGGCATCCAGCAGTTGTCGGTAGAGCAATCCCGTCGCGGCACTGTGCAGGCGGTACTCGCGGTCCTCGCGGTAGCGGAAGCGGTACGACTGGTGCAGCGGGCCGTGCCACGGGTGCCAGGTGCTGCCATCGGCCAGCTCGACGTGCAGATCGACAGCGATCTTGCCAATGTCGTGCAGTAGCGCAGCATAGGCAACGGCGGCTGTCCAGGCCTCGGACTGCGCCGCTTGGTCTTCGGGATTGGCGCCGATGGGCAGCAGATGGGACTGCCGTAGCTTCAGGCTGTAAGCGACGATTTCGAGGCCGTGATCGAGCATGCCGCCCGGGTATGCGTGGTGATGCGCTTCGGAAGCCGGGAACCCCTGGACCAATTCGGCGTAGCGTTCTAGCGGCGTGCGGTACAGGGTGGCGAACTGTTTGCGCGAGAGCGATGTGCGATGCCAGATGTGCTCCAGCAGCTTCTGCCGGCGCGGCGTCGCCAGCAGCGATGCCGCCGACTCGGGCCGCAACAACCCTTTCGGAAGATCGGTGGCGGGCGCTGGCGACGGAGCGGCAGCGACCGGGGGCCGTTTTCGCTGGAACAGTGAGAGCATGTAAGTGTCCTGGTGGCGGGCCGACCGGGAGGCCTTTTCGCCTTTTCGAGGTAGGGCCTTTCCCCTTGCACCCCATTCCCTTGCCCTTTCTGCCCTTTGGCCTTTAACCATTTGGGTATAGGGCGTGGGGCATTGACCGTCCACGGCCAATGCGGGGTTCGGCGGGCCGGATTGATGCGTGAAGGCTTGGTGTTCCCGCACTACGATGGGCCGATTCTTGGACTCGGGAGGACGCCATGCGACCCCATATTGACATGGTAAGGAATATTCCTTACCATCGAGGCATCGCTATTAGGAGAACGGCCATGCCTGCCATTCATGAAATTGCCACCCTGACCTCAAAAGGCCAGATCACGCTGCCCAAGCCCATCCGGCAGGCGCTCGGCGTCGATGCCGGCGGCAAGGTTGCGTTCGACCTGCGTGACGGAGAAGTCGTCGTGACCCGTGCCAACGCCGAGCATGAGGACCCCGCCATCGGTGCGTTCCTGAGTCTGCTGGCCCGCGACATCGAGGCGGGCCGGAACGTCCATGGCCTGCCCGAGGACCTGGCTCGCGCCATGCTGGAGCAAGCGGGTCACGGCGTGAAGCTGGACGAGGAAATCGACGGGGAAGTGGCGCTCTGATGCAACGGCATGGCTGGACGCTGCTATTCCATGACTGCGTAATCGAGCAGTTGCAGAAGTTGGATGCAGCGGCGCGGCGCGCGCAGGAGAACGACCCGGAGGGCTTCGAGTCCAACGCCAACGTCAAGCTCTTCCGGGCTTTGAGTCAGTTGATGCTGGATGTGGTGCCGGGTGATCCGGCGCGCGACGAGTATCGCCAGGGCAACACCCTGGGGCCCGCCCACCGGCACTGGCGACGGGCCAAGATCGGAAGGCGGTTCCGGCTGTTCTTCCGGTACGACTCGAAGGCGAAGGTCATCGTGTACGCCTGGGTCAATGATGAGCAGACCTTGCGATCATCGGGGAGCAAGTCAGACCCCTATGCCGTTTTTGAGAAGATGTTGGGACGGGGAAATCCGCCAGACGACTGGAACGCATTGGTACTGGCAAGCAAGCAGGATTGGAGCAAACTGGAATAGGCATTCCGCATGTAGCAGGAGACGACCATGAGTAGGACAACCCGCACCAGCACCGCAGAACGGCTTGGCCACAGCTTCGGCCGCGGATGGCGCGCCTATGCCCGCGGCGAAGGGCGAGTGTCGAACTGGCTGGCCTCCAGGGGGGTACCGGCGGCTGGCGCCACCGCGCTGCTGTGGTTGGTCAAGTTGGTCGTGCTCGGTGTGCTGCTATACACCACCTTCTGGCTGGCTCTGCTGCTGGTGTTCACCGCAATGGTTGCCCGAGCTGCCGGGAATGTGTCCATTGAAGACGACGAGAAAGCGGAATGGCGGATGGGCTGGTCAGGCTATGGTCTATATCGTGGCGAAACGCGCGTCGATCCTGGACAAGATGAGGATGACTAGACCACTTTGTTAACAGCCTTGCTTCCTGCGGCTTTGGCCCCATCGGTCGACGTCGCCATCATCTGTGCAATGTTGCCTGCCCGAATGCCGGCCCAGGCAAGCGCTCCAACCCAGAATGCGGGTAGCACGATGAACATTGCCCCCATGACGAAGTTCAAGAGCAGGTCGCCGAACGCATTGTTCAAGCCGACCAGCGGATCGAAATTGTTGTGCGGCCGATTCCACCCCCAACCCCACCCGTAGAGCGCATCGAGGATGGTGCTGTCGATCCAGCGTGCGAGCTGGAACCAGAAATCCACGAAGAACAGCGCGAACTGCACGACGCTGACGGTGATGACCGTCTTCAGGTCATAGGTGCCCACGACCAGCACCAGCGGGATGCAGATGACCAGCGCCAGCTTGAGCAAGGCCAGCACCATGGGCAGCGCCTGGCGCACTACATCCATGGCAGGGAACGCGGCAATCGCTCCAACCGCCAGGCCTACGTCGCCGGTGGCCCGCGTCACGATGTTCGGCAAGGTCTTGTCGATCTGGCCGCCGTAGTCGGTATAGACCGAACCCTGGTTGAGCTTTTGCTGCCGCGGTGAGGCGATCGTGCGAATCACCGAATCGTCCACCTGGGCCCGGCTCAGGAACCCGGCCCAGCCCGCCAAGCGATTCAGCAGGCTCGGATCCACCTGGCCCAGTAGCCGTGCGCGCAGGCCGTTGCTGCCGTCGACCCACCATTGCCTGCAGGTCGGGTAGCCGCCGCTGCTGGCCACCTGCGCCAGCCCCGCATCGCGGGTGCTGTCGTAGGGCCAGTCGTTGCGTGGCGTGCTGGATCGATAGTTATCGTAGTAGCCAGCCGTGTCCGTAAAAAAGCGCGAGCCGATCCAAGTGACATCGTGCATCTGCTCTTCGTCAAGCTGTGGGCGCTGCATGAACAATTTCGCTCGGGCCGGCCCGTAGCAGTCGTGCGTGAAGTCCGCCACCTCCTGAGCCAGTACCGGATCGTCGATGCGCGTGGCGTCGATCTCCATCCTCATCTGCCGCAGGTCCGTCCCGCACGGGATCGCCGCCACCGAGGCACCCGTGACGGCGCGCGAGAGCGCGTGCATGAAGCCCCACCAGACCGGCACCTTCGCCGACTGGTTGTTCAGTGTGCTAAAGGACTGCGACCAGCCGGTATCCGTGGGCTGCGGCACGCTGACCTGGCACTGGGCCGAGCGCGAGCTGTCGTATTGGATGGTGTTGAGATCAACGTCGATGAATGGGATGCCCGCGAACATCACCACCACGATGGCCACGAACACCCGGTTCTCGATGCGCGCAGCCGAAAGCACACCCTTGTTGCCTTCGTCCGCGCCTTCCGCGCGGGCCTTCAGCCATTCCTGCACGATGATTGCCACAAAGGGCAGCGCAAACACCCCGCTGGATACCAGCACGGCCCAGATCCCGTTATGGACGATCCAGGACACAAGGGTGAGGTAGTACTCCAGGTAGTCGGTCGTAAAAAGCGTCATTGCCTGAATCTCCCCTCAGCCCTGCACCAGCAAGCTGGCTTCCAGCGCCACGATAGCGATGACACCGGCGATCTCGCTGCGCACTAGGCGGCGCCGTGCCTGCCTATCTGTGCCGTTCTGGGCTTCACGCGCCAGCAGCCGGCGGCGCATCCAGACCCATCCGTAGGCCGTCGCCACGTACAGGCACAGCCGCCACACCAGGAAATAGCCTGCGGCGGCAGCCAGCCACCGCTCCCAGCCGGCGACGCTGCCGACCAGGTAGATGCCGGCGACGTTGGCTCCCACGGCAGTGGCGATGATTGCCACCGTCCACACCAGCGTCTTCGCCGCGCGCCGGCTGAACAGCCAGCGCGGCCGCAGCCAGGTCGCACTCATGGCCGACCTCCCGGATTGCCCTTTTGCAACTGGTCGAGGCGGTCGGGCACCGGGTCGCCCTCATAGACGCCGCGCGAACCCGCCGCGCGCGTACCATGGCGCTGGATGATGGCCATCGGCGAGTTGTTGGCCAACTCGCGGCGCAACTCCAGTTCGGTCTTGAGGTTGCGGATCTCCTGATCGAGCGTGTTGCTCTCGTTGTTCACCGCCTCGACGGCCAACTGGTTGGCCGCCACGTTGGGTTCCTTCTTGCCCGTCAGCAGGGTCCGCTGGAGCAGCAATGCCTTCTCTAGCACCGACGAGAGAGCGACCTCAGACGCTAAGCGTCGCGCTAACAGGTCTTGATCCGGCTCGTCGCGTAGCGCCTCGATGACGCTGCGGGTGATGGGGAGTGAGTTGCTACCAGCCTCGCGCAGGTTCTCGAACGTCGTGTTGCGCGTCCCCGAGATCAGCTCGTGCAAGGTTTCCAGCTTCGCCTCGTACTCCTCCTGGATCAGCGGCGTCAGTCCGACGCCGGGCACCGTCTCGGTCTTGGTGCAGGAATCGCATGTGCGCTGCTCCTGCTCCCCGAGGACCCGTGTGGCCCATTCGATCGCCTGCTGCGGCGAGGACCAGGTCTGGCATGACAGACTGGCGCAACTGGCTGCTGCGATGGACGATGTATCGGTCACGCCACGACCGTTGACCAGGTTGTAGCCTGCGCGGGTGACATCGCCGACCACCCGAATAGCGGGCTGGCCTGCACCGCCGGCATTGCTGCCGCCAACCCAGGGTACACCGTCATTGCCGCGGCGCGTCTCGGCCTGCTCGATCGCCGACACGGCATCCGTGCTCGACACCGCATCGCGTAGCGCCATGCCTTCGGCCATCTGGTTCCAGCCAAGCTGGCCGCCAGCCGTCTCGGCCATCTTCTCGGCCATCGCCCTGCAAGTGAGCTTCGAACGGTCGAAATCCAGGCGTGCCTGCAGCACGCCGTTGGTCAGCAGGTTGTACAGGCCCGGATCGGCGCGCTGGATGATCAGCGCAGGCAGGGACGCCACCGCGCTGGTCGCGCTCTGGATCACGTTACTCATGATCTGCTGAAAGCCATTCGTGACGCCGTTGAGCTGGTTGCGCAGCGTGGTCTGAATGCTCATGTCTCCGCAGATCAGGTTGCTGTTCCAACCCACGCCGACGCCGATCGAACGCATGCCGGCGGCGCGTCCCATGGATACCGCGCTGCCGCCGCCAATCGAATACATGACGTCATCACCGATGACGGGGCCGCTGTTCTGGTATCCGGCCTGTGCCCATGCCAGGCCGCAGCCCAGGGCGAGCGCGCCGGCCAGTGCCGTCGGACGCAGCAGGCGGCACGCTCTGGTGGAGAGATTCGTCGGTTCAGGACGCTTCATCGCGGCACCTCAGAGGAAATCAACGCTGCCAAGGAACACCTGCCCGCGGCGTTCGCAGCAGGCATACGGCCGCCACAGCGCCCAGGCGTAGTCGCCTTGCTGGGCTTGCGTCAGGGAGCCGCCGCGCGGGAAGACCGTGCAAGACGAGGACAGGACGGGCGTGAGTACCTGCCACTTGCCAGTCGAGGCGTTGCCCTCCATCAGCGCGCCAGCCGGCCAGTAGCCATCGCGGGAATTGGCGAGCAGCGGCTGGTACACGTGCAACTGCCCGCGCCGAGTAACGACGTCGCCGGCACGCTGAGCCACCAGGGCACCGGCCTTGTGATCGTCCGTCTGGTGCAGGAAGCCGCCGCGCGGATACACGTTGCCCCAGAGGTTCAACGTCGAGCGCGCGCCGACCTCGCGCATGCCCGGAATCAGCGCTTCCGGGTAGGCCATCTCGGGCACGTTGTAACGCCAGGCCAGCGTGTCCAAGGTGCTGAGCAGATACGGCATGAACGCCGTGCCCGCACCCTCGCAGAAGTAGCCCGACGATGAGACGAACTGGTTGAACACCTCGACGCCAGGGTGGCCGATCACGTCGGCGTTCTTGAATTTCGCGAGGTTGTTTTCGTGGCCTTCGTTCGTGGTTCCGTCCCCGCCGGCTTGGGCGGATGGGTTGGGCGTGCTCATCGGCCGGACTTCGATCCAGGGGCTCTCGCCGGTGTTGCTGTAGCTGGAGACGACCGCATCGGGAATGTAGTGGCGAACCTTGATGGACGTGCGTACCGTACAGCCCGTCCAGGTGCAGTAGAGCCAGTAGCAGATCCCGACGACGCGGTATTCGAGGCAGTCTGGCGATGCCACCGAGCCGACGATGGTTGCGGTGTTGAGCGCATAGCTGCCCGTGGCGCTGAGCAGCAGCACGGATGCAACGCCAGCCCGCAGGCGGCGCATCAGGTTGAATGGGCGGGTCACGGTTGGGCCCTCCGGTGCTGCTGGATGCGCGTGACGGCGCGGGCCACGTCGGGCTCGCCATAGACCACGTAGCGCTGATCCACCACGACGGCGGGGATGCTGGTGATGCCCAAGCTCCATGCGTCGGTGACGCCCTGGTACGCGGATGCAATGCGGCGCTGAAGGTCGGCACCGCTACTGTTCAGCCGACGCTTGACGATGGCGGCGGCCTCTTCAGGATCGGCGGGGAGTTCGGCAGAAAGCTCCGCTTCAATCCGATGTGCTTCGTCCAGCTCGATCAGCCGCTCGCCGCCCATGGTCTTGACCGGGTGGCGGCTGTCGGTGACGACCACCACGTCGGCGGCGAAGGTGGCCGGGCTGAAAACCGCGAGAGCGGCCGGCAGCGCAACGGCCAGACCAAGGGTCCGCCAGCCCGGCGCGAACCTGGAAAAAGAAGCTGGCATGTCGCGTGCTCCTGAAAGTTGATCAGGGTCATAGTCAAACGCCGAACCCAATGCGGGCCCCACAAACAATGCGCATCGCGGGCACCCCGCATTCCTGCTTGTCTCGCCGCAAAGAAAAGCGGAGGCCGAAGCCCCCGCAGTGATCAATGAAACGATGCGCTACAGCAGGCCGTGCTCAGCGAAGGAGTACGGATTTCCCAGACCGACGACGATGTGGTCCAGTACCCGAACATCGATGAGCGCCAGCGCAGCCTGCAATCGCTGGGTCAGCGCTTGATCGGCGCTCGACGGCTCAGTGACACCTGAGGGGTGCTGGTGCGCGAAGATCACAGCGGCGGCTTTCAGCTCCAATACACGCTGCACGACGACACGGGGATAGACCGCAGTCGAGTTGATCGTGCCCCTGAACAGCGGTTCGTAGGCCAACACCTGGTGCATGCTGTCCAGGAACACGGCTGCGAATACCTCGTTGGGCTCAGCGACCAGTTTCAGACGCAGGTAGTCCCGCACGGCAGCCGGGCGGCTGAGGCACGGTCCGACTTTGAAGATCCGTCTCTCCAGCAACGCGATAGCCTGCTGGATGATCCAGTCCTCATGCTGGGCTGCGACGGCGGAAAGCGACTCCACGCAGGAGTCATTGACGACGAAAGACATGGCGAACCTCCGGAGGGTGAAATCGAAGGGCGCCCGCCCTGGGAGGGCAAGCCCTCCTGGGGATAGGAACAATGGAACAAGGTGCATCCACCACCGCGCAGCGGTGGTTGTTCGCGGCCAGGATGCGGAGCGAACGGGTATCGGTCAGCACGGACAACCGCGCCATAGCCTCGAAGACCGAGGGCTACCTGGGCATGTCGCCGACAACGTCGGCAGGCATTTCGGTGGTGGTTGTGGCGGCAGTTTCGTCAGCGGAAAGCATGTCCATGGCCGACAGCAAGGCATCGCCTTCGATCGGCCCCTGCAGCAGGATGGCCTGGCCCGTCTGGCGATCAAGCAGGCGCAGCGACGGCGTGGCTGTCACGCCGCTTTTGGTGGCCTCCGTGGCCTGGGCGCGGATGACGGTATCGGCCCGTCCGCTCGCCATGCACTGTTCGACGGCCGGCGTCGATTCCGGGTAGCGCAGGCCATCGGGCAATCCCTGGCCGTCGCTGCGCGTGTGAGCATAGACCCACTCGACGGCCTGCCAGAAGGCAGCATGCCCGCCGGCTTCGGCGACGCACTCGACAAGACGCGCCTCAGTCGACGCGGCCGGCTCGTGTGTGGCCAGAGGCTGGTGGTGCCATTGCAGGGCCACGTCGGCGTTGCTGCCAACCCAGCGTTTGAGCAGCGGAAAGTACTCCCGGCAGAACGGACATTCCAGGTCGGCATAGAGCGTCAGCGTGAAACGGCCCTCGGGGTTGCCCATCTGCCAGGGCGGGCCGGCCACCTGCGCCGTGCTGACCGGCCTGGGCGATTGCGGTGAGGATTCACCGGGCGACCGGAACACGAGCCAGATCAGCAGCAGCGCGATCAGCGCAGCAGCCAATGCCCAAGGCCAGCGGGGCCAGCGGCGACAACGGAACGCCTGCACCTGCATCGGAATGGCAGGACGTTTCTGTTCCATGGCGTTCTCCGGCTTACGACAGTTCCAGGGCTGGCGACTCTATGCCGCGTGCCTGGTCGATCTTCTCGGCCACTTTGAAAGCTGCTTCCAGTTCAGTGCAGCCGTATTGCTGCATGAGCTGGTAACGCTCTGCCTTCTCTTCGGGTTCGGTTTGCGCGAGCGTGAGGTACAGGCTCGGCGGCACGGCGCGGAACAGCACTTCCAAGCTCTTGGAGAGGATGACGCCCTCGGTGAATTTCCCCGCCTCTTTGCGCGCCGAAAGCATCAGCGCCTTCTGCGCGGGCGAGAGTTCGCGGAACCGGGCGATCTTCTCCACCTCGTCCGGCGGCATCGACAGGCAGATCCACCACTCGATCATGTTGAGCATGGGCTCCGCGGCACGCGGCAGGTCGTCGATGTTCTGCGTCGCGAGCCAGAACCAGGCCCCCAACTTGCGCCACATCTTCGTGATCTTGACCACGTAGGGCGCGAGCAGCGGGTTCTTCGTGATGATGTGCCCTTCGTCGGTCACGTTGATGATCGGGCGGCCCAGATACTGGTCGCGCTCGGCGATGTTGTTCACCGTGCTGATCAGGCTGATGTAAGCGATGGAGAGCTGGGCGTTGTAGCCCTCACGAGCGTAGGTCGCCAGATCCACCAGCGTGATGTCGGCTTCGGGCCACGGCGTGCCGTCGCGGTCGAACATTTCGCCGTCCGTGCCTTGGCAGAACATGTCCATCGCGTCTGCCATCTCCAGCAGCCGCACGCGGCGCATCTCGGGCAGTGTCGGGTCCTGGCCCCGGGCGCGCAGCGCATTGCGCACGTCGCGCGTGAGGACCGTGCGCTTCTCGGCCACGCAGTGCTCGGCGGCGTCGAGGATGCACTGGCGGATGAGCGAGCGATCGGCCCGCGTCATCCGGGCTTCTTCCTTGTCTTCGCCGCCCGTGATCATCAAACGCGCCGTGATCTCCAGTTCGCCCAGCACGTCACGCTGTTCGTCGGCCTCCATGGCCGAGGCATCCGGTGGTAGGTCTTCATCCAGCGCATCGGCATCGAGCGTCTGCACGTCGCTTGGCGTCTCGATCAGCCGGCGCGCATCGGCGAATGGCGCGAGGCTGATGCCCGAGCCAGGTGACAGCTTGACCCGGTTTACGGTGAGGCTCAGGCGCTTGGCGAAATCGCTGAACAGGCCGAAGCTGTTGCCGGCTTCCACGATGAAGAGGCGCGGCCGGTAGATGGCCGTGACCTGGTTCAAGAGGTTGTTGAGCGTAGCGCTCTTACCGGAGCCGGTGGGACCGAACAGGAACAGATGCGCGTTCATCTGCCGGTCCAGGCGGTTGAGCGGGTCGAAGGTGATCGGCCCACCACCGCGGTTGAACATCGTGATGCCGGGGTGCCCCGTACCCTGGGCGCGGCCCCACACCGGCGACAGGTTCGCCGCGTGCTGGGCGAACATCAGTTGGATGTACCACTTGCGCCGGTCCTGGCCGGGGTTGTAGCAGCACGGTAGCCAGCGCAAGTAGCTGTTGAGCGGCGCCACCTCGTCGTCCTCGCGCACCGGCTGCAAGCCGGCATTGAGCATGACGTTCGCCAAGTCCAGCCCGCGCCGGTCCAGTTCCGCCTCGTCGCGCCCGCGCAGGTAGAACGCCAGAGTTCCCTGGTAGAGCTTATGCGCGCTGCCGATCAGCGAGCGGGCCTCCTGCGCGTCCTTGAGCGTCTGCTCCGACGCCAGCGTCTCTCCCACGGCCTTCTTTGCCAGGTGGTTGAGGTCCGCTTCCAGGACATCCTGCGGTGTGGCAACCATCGTGAGACACATCAGCGTGTCTTCCGGCATCTGGTCGAACAGGGTGTTGATCGCATCGCCCTTGCGGGTTTCGCCGGTCAAGTGCCCCGTGCCGGGCGGCATGCGCAGGCGGTCGGTGATTAGCACGCGATGCGGCATGCCGTCGAAGTGCCAGGTGCCGTGCGCCACGTCGGATCGCGGCTGGCCGAAGAACAGCCGCTGGCTGAAATCACGCCCGCTCGCAAGCTCGATCTCGCCTTCCTCGGTCTCGTCAGGGTAGCGCGCGAGCGCGTAGAACCGCTCGCGGTCTTCCACGCCCGGCCCCAGCAGAGTTGGGCGCGGGTTGAACCAGCGCAAAAGCCAATCGTGAACCCCGGCCGCATCCATGCGCCGAGCCTGGATGCCAGCGTTCGCCAGCCCGCCGCACAGGCGGTCGCAGACGATATTGAGCATTTGTTCGGGCGTCTGGCCGCGGCGGCTCGCCTGGCCGGTGGCCCGGCGATAGACAACCATGCGCACGCGCCGCGTCTGGCCCCGCCAGCGCAGCCGCGTTACCACCGTGTCCTCAAACAGCCCGCCCGGCTTGGCCACCGCCCGCAGGTGGTGGCCGAAGAAGCGCAAATAGAACTCCGTGAACGCCGTGCCGCGGGCGCGCGGCTGCACGTAGTCGCGCAGGGTCTGCATGTACTGGTCGAAGCTGGGCTCGTCCTGCGCGTAGAGCTGGAGCACCCAGGGGTTCTCGTCCAGTTCGTCGAACGAGTCTTGCAGCGCGTTCTCGAGCGCATCCCGGGCATGCGCGAGCCAGCCGGGTTCCCGACCTTCGGTGCCCAGCGGCACCAGCTCGTAGAAGGCCGCGACCGATTGCCCGTCCTCCAGCAGCATGGACTTCGATTGGGGCAGAAATTCCACCCAAGGCAGCAGTTCCGTGAAGGACGGCGCGACGTCGTACAGCGCCTGCTCGTCTGCCAAGGTCGCTGGCCTGCGGTCCTGGACCGCCGCGCCGGGTTCAGGGATGCCGGCCTGTCGCAAGGTCTCGACGTGGCGCTGCCAGCCGTCCGGCTGCTCGTCCTCGCCAGCGCCGGATGCGGCCAGCTTCGGCCAGGGGAGTTTCCAGCGCATCAGTAGTCCTCCACGCGCTCGCCCGGCATGGCGTACTGCACGCGCTGGTAGAGGGGGAAGACCGTCGTGTAGCCCGGAACCGGCACGGGGTCCGTGCCCGCCAGATGCGGGTACACGTACGTCACCAGGTCGGGATTGGGCAGACGCTGGAACTGGCGATAGACCTCGTTGCGCGCCGTGCGCGTGTAGCGCATCTGCTCGGCGGGCGCGGCCTGCACGTCGGCGTCGGTCAGCGGCCGGCGCAGGCTCTGGCGTGCATCGAGCAATTGCCTGCGCGCCACTTGGCCGGCGCCACCGCCGCCGTCGCCGGCGTTGGTCTCCCAGATGTCCATCATTGTGCTGTCGCCGTGCGGCAGCAGCTTTTCCTTACTGGTGGCGCAGCCGCCGAGCACCGCGACGGCAAGAGCCAGCGCCAGGCCCTTATTCAAGTTCGAGAGCATGGCTTTCTCCTGCGCGGTGATCGACCTTGCGGCCTTCGGGATCGAAATCGATGGCGAGCGGCTTTTCGAGATGGACGGCGACCTTCGCGCCGGGTTGGACATAGACGGCGGCGAAGGCCTGGCCGTACAACTTGTTCACCCAATCGGCCATGTCCCGCACGCCACCGGCCAGGATGCGACCTACGGCTTCGTTGCTGGAAATGCCGACGCTGCCGATGGAACCGTCTGCGCCCACGTAGGACATCTGGCCGCTGTCGCTGTCGATAAGCGACGCCACGCCCGCACCCGCCGCGGTGATCAGCGCCTGCGAACCGAGGTATTGCTGGGCGTTGCTGCGCCGCTCTCCACTGACACAAGGAATGCCATACGGGTCGCTGATCCAGCCCAAGCCGTCGCGCTGCTGGTTGTTCTGCTGGTTGCCGTCGCGGTCTTCGGGAATCGTCCGAATGGTTCCGTCATGGAACACAAAGGTGATGCTGCGCACCTGGCCGCGCGCACAAGAGAGCGTCCAGTCGCCCGAGGCAGTGCCGGAAAACACGGCGCCGGCCACATCGGGAATGTCGATGCCGTTTGCCGTGAGGTTGTCGGGGCCAACCAGGACTTTGAACGGATACGGATCGTTGACCGTGCCGTCAATCGGCACGCGGCCGATCAGCGCCGTCATCGCCACAGAGCCCATGAGCGTCGAATTGGTCGGCACCGTATAGACAGGCTTCGCCGTCTTGACCCCGGCAGCGCGGGCGCCGGCGTTCGCCACGGTTTCCGCTGTCGTTTCCAGCGTGCTTTGCGCTGGGCCGAAGCTCGTCGGGAAGCTCATGCCACTGCCCGTGCCACGACTGCCGTTGCGTCCCTCGGTCTTCTTCGCGTCGTCCGGCTCGACCCAGCGCAAGCCGCCTTCCATGCCGGCCTCGTCGCCATCGCGCAGCCCCAGGCCGACGGGCAGATCGGCATGGCCGCCGCCGCGCCCACCGATGCTATCCAGACGCCGCTGCAGGTCGGCGAGCAGCCCTTCGGTCTGCTGTCGCGCACTGGCAGCTTGTTCCTGATCGCGGCGCAGGTTGGAGCGCTCGGATTCGAGGGCCGAATTGATGCGCTGATCGATGGAGTTCTCGCGCTGGCGCAGGCGCTGGTTCTCCTCGCGCTGGGACTTGTTGTCGGACAGGGCGGTCTGAAGCTCGGTGCGCAACTGCTTCACCTGCGCCACGAGCGTCGCTACGGTATCGCGGGGGGTATCGCCCTCGATGCCCAGCGCCTTCATTTCCTCCGGCGTGAGCTTGGCGCCGGCATCCGCGGCGGGAGGCGCAGACGAGCTTCCACCCGAAAACATCCGGATGGCGATGAACAGCACCAGCAGGGCCACGGGGATCATCAACCACTTCAGGAGTCCGTTACTGCGCATGGCGGGACTCCTTGCTGGCGGTGGTGGCCTCGGCTTCGGGTTGCGGCAGATGCGCGGCTGGGTCGAAGCGGTTGATCGCCGGCAGCAGCGACTGGGCAAGGCCGTGCCCGCGCGTCACCAGGTACAACACGGTCGTGTCCTCGGGCGTTCCGCGCGGGCCGAGTGCTTCGTGCTGGAAGGTGGCGGTGAGGAAGTCGCCTTGCAGCACGCGGGGGTCGAGAGTGATCCAGCCGCCGCTGCTATTGGTCAGGCGCACGGCCGTGACCCACTGGTCTTCCAGACGCCACGAGGCGAGCGCGACCGCGCGCACGGGCTGCGTCGGCATCAGCGTGCCGAGGTCGAAGTCGCGGCGCAGGTTCACCCGCATGACGCCCGGCAGCGGCTCCACAGTGCGCAGCGGTGCGTAGAGGTTCTGCGCGGCATAGCGCGTCAGCACGACCGGAACCGGGGTTTCGCGGCGCGTTGCCCGCGTGCCTGTCGGGTCCTGGGCGCGTGCCGGGGCATCGTCGGCATCGCCGGGCTGATCGCCATAGCGTGCCGGGGTGCTGTTGCCCTCGACGATGCGCACCGGCTCCAGCTCGGCTTCCCCGTCCTTGGGCGGCTCGGCCGCAATGTCCAGCAGGATCAGCGCGCCCGTGTCGGCGTCCTGCAATTGCAGCCGTGTGGGCTCGATCGGCTCGCTGGCGCGCAGGTACACCGCGCCGCCCGCGCTCTGCACCCGCAGGCGTTCGCTGACGCCAGCGGGCACGCCGACGCGGACGTTCTTGTCGATGAACACGATGCGCTCCTGGCCGACCTTCAAGGGCACCGCCAGCGGCATGCGTTCCCAGCGCAGGATTTCCACCGCCTGGGCAGCAGAGGACATGACCACTGCGGCGGCCACGGCCAACAGCCCCGGCAGCTTGAATACAGGGTGCTTCATGGGGTGCTTCCTCCTTGGGGCGCTTGTGGAGACAGGCCGCTTGGCGCCGGGCGCGTTGGCTCCGGCGTACTGATGCGCTGGGGCGTGCCGTCGAAGCAGTCGAGCGCCAGGCCGAACGGGTTGCGCGTCGGATCGACGTCCACCCGCGTGACCTTCACGGGGTAGCGCACGAGGGCCCGCTTGACCTGCTCGGCGCCGTAGTACTCGTCGGCGGTGATGTCCAGCGTCACCACCCAGTCGCGATCGGACACGGTGCGCACGCGCGCCGTGGGGTCGTCTCCATACCCTCGGCCGGGGATCTCGTAGATGCCGCGCACGCGCTGGCGCAGTTCGCCCGTGCTGCGGCGGTAGTCGTAGTCCGCGCGCAGGAAGGCCTGGCAGGACGGCGTGAGGTAGGGCGAGAGCGTGTGGAGGTTGCGGGCATAGTCCTCCTCGCCATTCGTGGGCCAGCGGTTGAGGGCCTGGAACACGTAGAACGTGAACGCATAGACCGATTCGGGCGGCACCTCCCACCATTTCCGGGTGCTTCCGGAGCGCAGGTCGGGCGGGACATGGATGGTCAGATCGCGCGGCGCGCTCCACCAGCCGCCGCCCATGACCAGGGCGACGACGACCAGGGCACAGGCACCCAGGCGAAGCGTCTTGATGTGCGCCTGCAGGTGGGTGATCTCGTTCTTGAACCGGCTCATCGTGCCCCCCTTGAAGCAGACCGTCGGGTGGTCCAGAAGCCGGAGCGCGAGATCAGCACGTGGCCGCCCACCCAGCCCGCCATCAGCGGATGGCGCGTGGCGATGCGCCATTGCAGTTGCCGATACAGCCAGGTGTCGGGGCGCCCGCGCTTGAGGCGGCGCAGGATGCCGCCGCCGATGAACACGCCCAAGGCCACGCCCAGGACGACGAAGGTCGGCGCGATGGCGATCGTGCGGAAGACCCACGACAGCGGCGTGCCGACCAGCAGGCCGGCGGCGCCGGACAGGCCGCAGCAGATCCACAGCTCGTCGGCGGTGAGGCCGCGCACGACAACGGGGTGGCGGTTGAGCCGGTGCGGAAGGAACGTCACGGTCCCGTCCGCACGGACGTGCTGCTGCTCGGACATACCGGCCTCGCCTTACAGGATGCCGGTGGCTTCGGTGAGCAGCCAGATGCCGATCACGAGCAGGACGGCACCGATGGCGACGGTGAGGCCGAACTGGCCCCACGTCTTGCGGCCCGTGTGGATTTCCGCGTAGGTGCCGTAGGCGTGGTAGCAGACGCCGATAAACATCGACGCCACCACCAGCAGGGCCACGAGCATGATGATGTCGTAGCCGTAGTTGCGGATCGTCTCCAGGATGCCGTTGCCGGTTCCGCGGGTCGGGTTCTCCAACTGCGGCAGACCCTGCGCGAACGACAGCGCGGGCAGCGCGGCGGCGCTCAGGGCCACGGCGGCGCGCTGGGCAAGACGGGAAGTGAGGATGCGGTTTGGCATGGTCAGGCCTTTCAGGTCAGGAGAGGAGGAAGAAGGTCAGGACGAGGTACATCGCGACGAAGCGGATGCAGACGCCGAGGAACTGGCGCTGGTTGAGGCGGCTCTCGGACCACCCCACGTAGGCCGTTCGGATGGCCCACACGCCCCACACGAGCAGCACGGCGAAGACGGCGCCGACCAGCACGACCGCCATCGCGGAAGGCGCGATGCCGCTGTTGGCTTGAAATGCCGAAACCTGTGCGCCGTTCATGGCTTGCCCTCCGCAGTCGTCGCCGGCAGCGGCTCGGACGCCCGCTCGGTGCGGTAGTCGCCGGCCAGTTCGGAGGGGTCGCGCGGCTGGGCGCGCGACGGTGTGAGATGGGCTCGGATGCCAGCGCGCACGCGCGCCAGGTCAGCCAACAGCCTCGGGTAGTCGAAGTGGTAGCGCTCGCCCGGCGTGATGGGGGTATGCGCGGCGCTGTCCGCGACGGTGCGCTCCAGCGCGTCGAGCTGGCGCACCGCGGCGATCAGTTCCTGGCGCTGCGCCGGGGACTCGGCCAACGCCATCGGGGACTGCCCCAGCACGAGGGCCGTCACGAGAAAAGTGGGCACGCCGCGATGCGCGGCGCGCAGCCAGATCGAAGCCACCATCGCGCCATTCCTGTGTGATCAGCAATGGGTTGATCGTGGAGATCAGGGCTGTTTTAGGCCGCAAACAATAGGAACCCGCACACGACCGGATTGATGGCCTAGAGGTACTTCTTGAAGCTGCCTGCGGTCAGGCTCACCGCGAGTCCCAGCAAGGCCGCGCTGGGCAGCAGAATCACCAGCGGATGCACCGAAATCGGCAGCGCGAGGTAGGTGACCCACGGCAGCACGACCAGCGGCATCAACGAGGCTTTCGCACGGTGGTAGATGAAGCCGGATTCGCGGCCTGCGCCGAACCGGCGCACGTCGCGCCGCACCAGTCCGTCGATCAGGCCGACGAAGGCCGCGGTGAGGATCAGCGGCAGCGTGAGCACCAGGACGAGCAGGCGCACCAGGAACGTGAGCGTCGTGAAGGCTGCGGCGATCAGGTAGCTCTCGGCCCAGACATAGACCTGGCTGATGTAGTAGCGGAAGTTGCGCACGCCGTCCTGGCTCTTGCCCTGGCTGGGCGCACGGGCGCGCTCTGCGGTCTGGCTCATGCGCTCCAGCAAGCCTGAGCGCACGAACACCCATTCGTAGCCGGTATCCACCAGTTGGTGTGCTGTACGCCCTGGCTCCTGCACGACCACGCTGCGCGTGAAGTGGTTCGACAGGTGCCCCAATTCGTACTGCAACATCTGCTGGGAGTGCCGCCAGCCCTGGTCCTTCCAGAACAGGTGCATGCCGACGCACTCCACCACGATCGAGAACAGCAGCGAGCCGATCAGCACCCCGAGCAGCCGGAACGGTAAGGTGATGGTGCCGACGATCAGCCCCTGGCGCTGGTTCTGCTCCCGCTGCGCAGTCGAGGCGGCGTCCTTCATGGCGCGGCCTCGTCGGTGCTGTCGCCGCCGCCGGTGGCCATTGCGTCAGGTTCGACCGGGGTGGCATCGTCCAGCAGATCGTCGGGCAAGGACGCATCCTGCAAGGCCGCGAAACTGGTGAACTCCCACCACTGCGTGGCCTCGCTGTAGCTCTGGCGCATGTACCCCGCCAGTTGCTGCAGATCCTGCGGCATCACTTCGTCCGGGTCCGGCGCCGGCAGCGGCATGCGCACCTTCCAAAGCTGGCCGCCCTGCAGCAGCGCGAAGCATTGGCCTTTGGGCAGGCCAACGACATGCGACGGCTCGATCATCGGTACGCTGGTGCTGCTGATCCGGTCCTGCGTGTTCGACGTGAAATCTGTCGCGCCGCGAATGTCCGAGCTGTCGGTGGCGCCCGAGACGATGGTCGTCGTATAGACCTCGACCTTCGGCAACTGCCTCGTCAGCAGTTCGGCCGTGGCGGTCTCCCTGACCCTGAGCATGAACAGGTTGTTGAAATTTCCGATCACCTGGCCGGCCTTGGCCCGGTTGCCGATGCGGGCCTCGATGTCCGAGAGCGTCTGCGTGTACGCCGTGACTTGCAGGCCGGCACCGCCGCCTTTGTTGATGAGCGGAATGAACTCGTCGCCCATGAGTTCGTTGAATTCATCCGCATGGACGTTGATCGGCACGCGCGCGCCAGCCGATGCGCCCGGCAGGCCATCGTCGATTCCGTGCTTGTAGATGTGCCCCGCGACCGAAACGAGATCGCTGAACATCGAATTGCCGACCGCCGCGGCGACCTCGGCATCGGACAGCGCATCCAGGCCCACATAGACCACGGCGCGCTTCCGGATGACCTGCATCCAATCGAAGATCGGCCTGGGATCGTTGAGATCCGAATAGTTCGGGGCCAACAACTGAGCGATCTTGCCGCTGGTGAGCTTCTCCAGCAGCGGCAGCAGCGATGCGACGATCTTGTCGAAATAGGTCTTGTCATAGCGCACCGCCGAGCGCAGGCCGTCGAGCACCGGGTCGTAGTTGCGCGCCTGGGAGAGGTACTGCTCCAGCGCGACCACGCGCTTCTCGCGGCCGATCATGTTCCTGGGAATGTTTTTCTCGTTGAGCTTGGCCTCGATCTGGACGATCACCTCCCAGGCTTTGGGCTCCGTCTTGGCGAAGTAATGCTGGGCGTATTCAATGAACAGCGCGTCGATGTTGATAACGTGCCGCTGGATCAGCATGTAGTCCGGTCGCTGCCCCAGTTCCACCAGGGCGCGCGCGATGATGTTCACGAACCGCCACGCGAACTCCCGGAAGGCGGCTGAGTTGCCTTCACCTGAGAGCTGTCCTGCAACGCGGGTCGCCACTTCGCTGATGCGTCCAAAGCGGCCCACGGCGTTGTAGCGCGCGGAAATGTCCGGCCAGCCCAGGTGGAAGACATAAAACTCGCCCTCACGGCCCGCGCGCAGGGCCTCGACGTACATCCGCTTGAGCAGGTCGGCGTCCCCTTTGGGGTCGATGACGATGACGACCTCGTGCTCGCCCGCGGCGTTCCTGCGGCGGATGTCCTGCGTGACGAACAACTCGGCCAGCCGCGTCTTGCCCACGCGCGTGGTGCCCAGCACCAGCGAGTGCCCGACGCGCTCGCCCAGCGGCAGGCTGACGTCCACCTCGTCGGGTTCGATGCCATGCAGCCGCGGCAGCCCGCCCACCGGCGGCAGCGGCCGCACCGGGTTGAAAGGCACGTCCCAGCCCGTGAGTTTCGCCAGGCGCGAGAGCGGGAACGGTGCGAACTCCAGTTGCTCTTCCAGGCGCCGCGCCAGCCGGTAGGCTGGTGTCGGCTCGACGTAGCGGCGAAACTCGGGCCTATAGGTCTGCGTGAGCCTGTGGGTGTGCTTCTGCTCCCAGAGAAACCCGCGCCCCACGAACAGCCGCTGTTGACTGACCGGCACATCCTTGCTCGTCATCACGTACCGCGGCAGGCGGCGGATGTTGCGCCGGTAGCGCAGGATGACGCGGGCATCGCGATAGCGGATCGCGCCGTAGGCACCGAACGCCAGCGCGCTGCCGACGCCCATCGACGGGCTCAGCGCAAGCGACCATGGGGCCACCAGGCACAGAAACGCGGCGCCTGCACACGCCGCGACGGTGTATAGCTCCACCGCTGGGCGTAGCAACACCTCGACCGGCTGTTTCCCCGACATGGCTTCATTGCTCGATGCCGGTGGCCGTGATCAGCGCCGGGTAGTGCCGCAAGCCCAGGCGATCGGCCAGGTCGTCGCCGGCCACGGGGGCGAGCGGCACGCCCGGCACCAGGGCGCGCAGCCGCGCCAGGCCCTGCACGGTCTCGACGTTGACCACCAGGCCGACCGCGCCGCGGTCACGCAAAGCGGCGGCGCGGCGCTGCAACCAGGCCCGGGAAGCCTCGTCGTCGCCGATGACCACGAACGGCCGCAGGCCGGGCGCTTCGATCACGCGGCGTGCGACGGTGCCGGGCGTGAGCTTGGCGCTGCGCACCGGCAGCATCGCGGCTTCGTCCGCTGGTGTGGCAGGAACCTGGGGCTTCGGGATGGGTGGCCGGGCCGGCGCGTTGGCGCGCGGCTGGAGGTTCAGGGCCTCGTAGTACGGCAGCGCCGACGTGCCGCCGCGATCTTCGACGACGATCAGCGGCTCGCCGGCACGCGCGGCCAGCGGCAGGCCTGCCAGCAGCACGAGCAGGCCCTTTAAGGCGAGATGGGCCGGATGGGGTTTCGTCATCGGGAGGTCTCCTGGCGCGCGGCGAGGACCGCGGCGGTTGGGCGCGTGCCCTGCACGCGGGCAAGGTGGCGGGACACGCTGCGCCGATAGCGGGCGGCGGGCTCGCCGCCTGCGGGACGGTGGTAGCGGCCGATCGCCAGCAGCCAGTCCTCGCCGGGGGTGTGCTGTTCCTTCAGGATCTCGGCGGCGATGGCGAGGTTGCGGTACGGGTCCAGCAGGTCGCACGCGCTGGTGAAGCGGTGCTTGTGGTAGCCGAGATTGATCTGGCCCAGGCCCGTGTCGATGCGCGTGTGCGTCGTGGTTCGCATCGCCTGCTGCAGGCCGGCGCAGGCATCGGCACGCGTGGCGAAGCGGCGCGACTGGCCGGCGACGTTGAGGGACCACGGCCACGCGACGATGCGCCCGTTGCGCCGGATGCCGCTCTCCTGCAAGGCCACGGCGTAGAGCACCGTCGAGGGGATGCCTGCGCGCTGGGCGGCAAGCTGGTAGGCCGGTGGCGGAACCTCTTGGGCATGGGCAGCGAAGGCGCACAGGCCAGCGGCGAGCACCAGTGCGCGCAAGAACTGCGATACGGAGGCGGCTACGGCTGGCGCTGCCATTGGCCGTTCACCTCGCGCACGGCCGCGGGCAGATCACCGGGCAGGCCCAGCGATAGCCAGCGGCCGCCATCGTGGTTGAGCGTGATGCTGCCGCTGCGCACGCGCGCCGGGTCGATCTGTGCGCGCTTGGCCCAGTCGCGGATGCGTGCGTCATCCTGGCGGCTGCCGACCATGTACAGGTCGAACTCGGCACCCGAGGATTGCAGGCGCTGCACGAGCTGCCCGCAGGACGCGCAGCCGTCCTTGACGAACACCGCCATGCGGCCGCTGCCGCGCAAAGGATTGGTGGGTGTGCCGGCGCCCGGCTTGTCGTCGGGCAGGTTCACGCGCTGCATGCCGGGGTTCAGGCGCTGCCAGGCCTCGTCGTAGGCGCGCTGGTAGGCGAGCAGCTTCTCGACGCGGCGCGCCTCGACCTGCACCTGCAGCTCCGCGTAGTGCCGCCTTTCTTCGTCGGTGCGCGCCTCGATGCCCAGGGCAGACAGCGGGTCCAGATTGGGCGAGTAGATGCCCAGCGGCCCGTCCATCAACTCGCGGTAGCGTGCCCATTCCTGCGGTTGCAGGCCCCATTCGCTTGCCACCCGGTCGTCCAGCACGCGGGCGGCCAGCGGGCGCTCCTGGCTCTGTGCAGTGCGCGCGGGGGCTGTGGGGGGCTGCTGCGCCCAGGCGGGCCACTGCACCGACGCCAGCACGAACGCAGAAAGGAGGATCGACGGCTTCATGGGGTGTGCTCCGGTCAGGGTATCGCCACGCGGCGCGTCTGGTCGCCGGCCTGGAACACCGCGGTGTTGCCCTCGACCGCCTGCAAACGCCATGGGCCGACCGCATCACCGGGCAGCAGCACCTGAAGCTGGTCGGGTGTGAGGTCCCCGGCTGTCAGCGCGACGGACACGCTGCGCTGGCCGGCGCGCAGTTCGGCGCCGACGACGCGGAACGGCAATGGCGGCGGTTCGGCCTTGGAGGCGGCGGGCTTGCTTGGTGCGCGTGCTTGGACGGGCGCTGCGGCACGCGCGGCGGTCTGGCGTGTCTTGATCTGCTCGATCTCCGCGCGCAGTGCCTGAAGATCGTCGGCGGCGGCATAGCCGTTCAGCGACTTCTCCACCTGGGCGGCGCGTGCTTCCAGGATTTGGCGGGTATCTTTGAGGTCAGCGGCCGTTGCGACGGCAGGACGCTGCTGGATAGCCTCGATCGTCTCGGCCAGGCCAGTCGCCTGCGCTTCCAGGCGTTGCAGGCGTGAATCCAGCCGGTCCTGGTCGGTTTGGTCGCGCATCGCCAGGTAGCCGAGCGCCACGATGACGCTGAGGCCGATCAGCCAGAGCCAGAGCAGGCTTTGCGCCACCACGGCGGCGGTCGGGCGCCGCGAAGGTTGCGGAGCATTCATGGCTGGCCTCCTGGAATGGAAGGCATCAGCGGGAAGGTCTGCACTGCATCGGCGGCGCTCGGCTCGGGCGTGGGTTCGACGGCCACGCGGTCGCCGGGCCGGTCGAAGCAAATCTGTCGTGCGCGGTCATCCGCGTGCAGTTCCCAGGCCGGCCCAGCCAGGGTGAGCAGTGCATCGCGCAAGGTCATGGGACCGAGATGCAGGTGCGCCGCCGGCAGCGGCAGTGCGTACAGTTCGATCACGGCATGCGCGGTCTGGCACAGGCCGTAGCCGCTGCGTTTGAGTACGTGCCGCAGCCCATCCCCGACCGTGGCGCGGGCATCCTCGGGCATGGACACGTCGATGGTCTGCAACAGCAGGTCGCGCTGCGCTGCCATGGGTGCCAGTTCGACCAGTGTGTAGCGAGCGTAGCGCACGACCGGGATGTACTCGGGCGCTTCGGGTTCGGGCGCGGCCGAGACTTCCTCGATGGTGTCGAGCGCGACCGGCGCAGTCGTCGTCGCGCAGCCACCGGCCAGCACCGACCACAGTAGGCCGAGAAATCCCGCCAGCAGGCGGCGTTCGGGATGGTGAAACCAGGGTGGAGAGGGGCACATAGCTCGGCGTCCTGAAACATCGAGCCCTCACCATCGCCGCTCGGGCCACGAGCGGCAGCAAACAATGCGAACCATGCAGCGCCCGATTTACCGGGAGCGGAAAAAAAACGGCCCCGAAGGGCCGTAAGTGGAACGTGTCATGCGGCGACAAGCTGCCGGGCCAGTGCGACCTCGACGGAATCGCCGTCCTGGTTCAGGACATCGAGCCCCGATTCGGGCACGTCGCCCGAGGTGGACTGCGAGACCATGATCTTCTTGGCCATCAGCTCCAGGCAGGTCATCTGCGAAGTGGCAGCGTAGCCGAGGTAGATCACGCGCACGTGCTGTTTCTGCCCGATGCGCCAGGAGCGGCGTGCCGCCTGTTGAAGGCTATAGACGTTGTAGCCAGACTGCATAAACACAATCGTCGGGAAGTCCAACAGGTCCAATCCCGTCTTGACCAATTCGGGATTGGTGATGAGCACGTCGATGCCACGGTCCAGTTGCTCGGCGATCCAGTCCTCGCGACGGCTGGCATCCACGCTTGCGCGCAGCACTGCCACCCGAAAACCTTCCTGCTCCAGCAGCACTTTCAGGCGCGACGTGGTGTCGCGCGTGCCGGTATAGACCGTGTAGGCCAGGACCTTGCGGCCCTGTGCCTTCTCCTCTTTGCAGATGTCGATCAGCTCACGCTCCTTGGGGCTGATCTCGAACTCGTTGAACTGAGCCGGGACAAACGCCAGGGTGTTGCGCGTGCGCGGATGCACCACGGTCTCCGACCGGAAGCAGCAATCCGGCCAGGCCAGCAGCACGTTGAGGACCACGCCCAGCAAGGTCGTATCGCGTCGCGCCAGAGCCTGTTTCAGCTCCGCGGTCAGCCGACCCGCCAGATCGCGGTAGGCCGCGGCTTGCGCCGTGTCCATCGCGACTTCACGGAACTCCTCGTCATACGGCGGCAGGACGTTGCCGCCGATGTCCTTGAGCTTGAGGAAGATCGTGAACGGCAGGATGCAGCGCAAGACACCCTTGGGGCCGAAGCCCGGGGCCTTGACCGTGCGCACCGATACCTTGGTGCCCTTGGCCGTCTTGTGCGCCGTGCCGGTGCTCTCGGAGTAGATGTCCTTCAAGACTCCGTGATCGCGCATGAACGCCATCGCGGCCGAGGTCATGTTGCCGCTCGTGGTCGGGCGGTAGCCGTCTTCGATCATCCGCCCAGGCAGGGCTCGGAACAGTAGATAGAACAAGTCGTCGCCATAGCCGCCCATCAGCGTGCCGGTCAGCAGCAAGGTCTTGCGAGCCTTCGCCGCCAGCACGCCCATCGCCTGGCCTTGGGCACTGCCACCGTTCTTGTACTCGTGCGCCTCGTCGGCGATGAGCAGGTCGAACGTGCCTTGCGGCAAGTACCTCTTGATGAATTCGCTGGGTTGGTAGCCACCCTCACCGAATCCAAACTCCATGTTGGCCATCGCGCGTTCCATGCGCGTGGCCTGACGGTCGGAAAACACCAGTTCGCCGTTGCCGTCCATGAGGTTGATGAACTCATGGATGTTGTCGCCGAGCATCGAGGCCAGGAAGCCGTCGCCGAACTTCTGCATCAGCTTCTGCGCAGTGACTTCTCCGATGGTCGGGATGCGCTTCAAGGCTTTGAGGACGGCCGAGGACTGATCGCTGCCGGACAGGCTGCGCGGGCGGATCAGCGTCCACAGGGGCGCGGCGCAGTGGCTGCACTTCCTGCGGTACTCCTCGGCTTCGAGCGCGACCGGGTTGACCGGCTCGCCGTCGAGGTCGGTGATGACCGTGCCGCAGTCAGGGCACGCTGCCACGTCGCCGTGGCGGGTGCGCCGCTGGGTGAAGACAGGCTTCCAATGGAACCCCATCCGCATCCTGACGCGGCCCAGGACAAAGAACTCCTGGCCCGTGGGCTGGACACCCAACTGCTCACGCAGCTTGATGAGCTTGACGAGCGTATCCGGCCCGTTGAGCACCCACACTTTGGCGCCCGCTACCGTCTCCTGGATCTCGCGCCGCCACTTGTAAACAAGGTGCGGTGGCGACAGCACCAGGGTGCGGCGGTAGCCTTCGGCGTTGAGCACGGCGGCCGTGGCGATGCCGACGGTCGTCTTGCCGCAACCCATTTCGCCATTGACGATCGCGGCGCGTTCGCCCCGGTCGACAAGCAGTTCGGCGGCGGCATGAACGACTTCGGCCTGGGCCTGGAACAGCTTGCGTTTGAGGCTGGCGACGATGAGTTGCCGGTGCGCCTGGGGCTGGCCGGTATAGACCGGCGGATTGGCGCTGTTGAGGGCGTCGAGCAGTTCGTCGCCGAACTCGCCGACGAAATCCTGAAGGCTCAGGGTCAGAGGGGATGATTCCGCGTCGAGCAGTTCGCCCTGGACGGGCGTGGCTTCAGCGGCAGTGGTTTCGAGATCGAGGGACATGGTGATGCTCCAAAGAAAATGGGGCATGCACCACCCCCGGCGGGGCAGTGGCATGCCCCGTGGTGGGAAGAGAATCGGCGCTTGGCCGAAGGTGGTTGAAGATGCTGGCCTGGGTGGCCCGCGGGTGAACGTGCTCAGTCTTCGGACGGCAGCACGATGGCGGTGACGCTGCGCCCCGCATCGGTGATGATGCGAATGGCGAGTCCCGGGTGGATCACGTAGTGCGATTCCAGCGGCGCGCCTGATTGAAGCGCGGAGCTGTTGGCCTCCCATTGCTGGGCGGTCACGTCGCCCCAGTCGCCACGGGTGTGCCGTCTGAAGTACGGAATCGGGTCCAGGCGACCCGCGGTGACAAGGAAGTTGATGCCTCTGCTGAAGATGAGCGCGCCGATGGGGAATGCCAGCCGCTGGCAGTAGGTTTCGATCCGATGCGATGCCATGGGCTCCTCCTTGATGGGTCATTGAGCCACGACACCCCTGGCGGAGTGAAGTGGCTCCGTCAGGTGGATGAAGATGACGATGTGGGACCTCAGATCAGGTCCCGCTCTTCGGGAAGCTGGACCACCGTGGTCTGGTGGTCCTCGCTGGTCTTGACGATCAGCGCCAGGTCCGGCGTGATCCTGAACTGCGAGATCATCAGGTTGTCCTGTTGGATCGCCACGTCGTTGGCTTGGCGTGTGGCCTCATCGATCTCGCCCCAGTCCCCGCGCACATGGCGCTGGACAAAGGCGAGTGGGTCGATCAGGCCTTTGCGGGCCAGCCAATGCACCTTCTCGCTCAACTTCAGCGTACTGGGTGCGAACAACGGTGGTTTGTGCGGCGCCGGCCGCTTGAACGGATTTGAGAGCATGGTGTTTTCTCCTTCGAGGTAGTACAGCAGGACGACAGCGCGTCCGGTGGATCAGCGGATGGTCAACACCTCGCCCCGTGTAGGTGAGCCAGGCGTCATGTCCCACGCACGGATGACGGGCACAAACTTGTCGGTGAGGATGCGCGTCTCGGCGATGGAGCCGTCTTCGCGTTCGGTGAATTCCCGCTGGAGCGTCTTGTCCTTGTGGGTGTCACCTTTGACGACGAGTAGGCGCCCGGTCTTGGAGCGCACAACCCCCGAGATCGCGCCCGCGGCCAGAGCCAGGGCGAGATGCCAGTGGGACAAGGCCCGCGCCGGTGGACGCAGCGATTGCTGCGCGGCCCCCAGGTGCGTATCCAGCGACGGCCAGAGGCCTTGCAGCCTGCCAACCTCGTCGGCGAACTGCTCCGGCTCCATCGTCACGCGGAAGAAATGCTCCGGCTCGGCCGGACTGGCGGGGACGATGTACGGCAGGAACGGCCAATCGCTCGGCAGCTCCTCGGCTTCGACCTCGCCTTGACCAACCTGCAGCAGCAGATTGCGCACGGCCTTGACGCCATCCGAGGCCTGCTCGCGCTGGCGGACCCGGCGGCCGAAGATCACCACCTGCTTGAACTGCGTCTCCACCGCTCGGTAGATCCGCAGGTCCGTGTAGTGGCGCGTCAGCCAGCCGACCAGCTCCGCGTCGAGCACGTAGCTGGGGACGATGAAGACCAGCACGCCGCCGTATTGCAGCAACGACAAACTGCGCTGATAGAACAGCTTTTCGAGGCGGGCACGGCCCTGGCCCTGATAGCCGATGTTGCCGTTGACGTCCTTGGACAGGTCGCCATACGGTGGGTTGAGCCAGAGCAGTCCGAAGGACTGCTTGGAGATCATCGTGTCCATCAGGTCCGCGTGCAGGCAGTGATCGACCAGGCCGCGGGCATGGCGTGCCCGCTCCGCGTCGAACTCGACGGCAAACGCCTTGGCATGCTCGCGCCCGAGAGCGTGGGCGGCTTCGGCGATCGCCACGCCTTCGCCGGCGCAGGGATCAAGGATGCACATTGGCCCGTCGCTGGGCATCAGTGCGTTGAGGGCTCTTTCGAGCGTGGGTTCGTCGGTCGGGTAGTAACCGTTCTTGGCGAAATTGCGGGCGAGCCGTGGGAACATGAGGGCCATGGAAGTCTCCTGGTTGGCGGGAAGGAATGGCGGAAGCACGCCAAGGCGTGCCTCCGCGGGTGGGTCAAGCCGCTACCGCTTCCGGCGTCCAGATCTTGGCCGGATAGGGATAGGCGGTGAGCACGTCACTGCGGATCAGGGAACCCAGCGCCAGGGTCAGCGCCGGCACGTCGATGGCGAGCCGATGGCCTTCCAGTGGCCCGAGGGCGAACGGAAGGCGGGCCAGCATCTCGCGGGTTTGCAGCAGTTCCAGCACGGTCTCGCGCCAGTGGTCGAGCAGCGGCAACGGGCAGGTGTCCCGCACCAGCATCCACAGGCGGTCAAGCCGGTGGGCGCTGCCCTGTGGCAGCAATGCCAGCGCGCTGGCGTTGGCCTTGTCGGGCTTGACGCAGCGCCGGTCGAACAGCCACACGTTGGAGAGCGATCCGAACAGCGTTCGCCGGTAGGCGCGCGTGATGCGCTTTTCCAGTCGATCGACGTTGCCGATGAGCACCGGGACGCTGCCGCCCTGGTTGGTGATGACGTGGAACTGGTCCAGTCCTTGCTCGTCGCGCCCGAGGGTCAGGCGAGCGAGGAACTGCTGGACGGCGGTGTCGCGTGCCCAGATGGACAGGAAGATCAGGTTGCCCTGGTCATCGCCGACGCAGGCGTCGGCCATCACGTCCGGGCATTCGTCGATGCGGTACAGCGTGGTGGAAGAAGTGTTCGCGGGCATGGTGGTGTCCTCGGATGAACGGGAACAGCACCGCCCGCCGGGGCAGGTACTGCCCCAGGGGGTGGGAGAGAATCGCTCAGTCCGGCTCGAACTGCCGGGTGTGCGGATTGAAGTGAAGCGCCTCGTCCACCGCGGTGATCGGCGTGAAGCCGTCCAGGTAGATGTTGTTGAGGTACTGGTCGCGGTAGGTCAGTGCCTGCCGTGCCTGCTCCTCGGTGAGGCCGTTGTCGATGAAGTACCCCAGCATTTCCTCGTCGGAGGAAACTTCGTCGTTGGACAAACTGCCTTCAACGAGCTTTAACAGCGAGGCGGGGAGCGCAGCCAGGATCGGGTCCATGTCGGTTCCTCCTGACTCAGGCCAACAGCGCCGCGGCGGGTGCCGGGGCAACCGTGGATGTACGACGCCGCGCGTGGTAGGCGCGAACGCCTGCACGCCAGTCGGCGGACTGCTCCGGTGCGAGGTCCAGATAGGATCGGGTAGGGACAGGCCATTGCTGGCACCATCCCCCCCTAAGAACCGTACGTGAGAGTTTCCCCTCATACGGCTCAAGCCTTTCAAAGCCCGCTTTCGCGAACCGGCTTCACCACCTTGAGACCATTGGCGTGTATTTGGTTATGGCAGTTCGGATGCACCATGATGAGATTGGTGCTCCCGTCCTTTCCGCCATCGACCCGCCGGATGATGTGATGGACATGCCACCCCGACTCCTGCGTGATCAATTCGCCGCAGATTGGACAACGACGATCCTGATCCAACCAGAGGTTGATGAGCTTCTTCTTTCCCTTTAGTGAGTTCTGCATCTTGAGGCTTACACGCTCCTCGAAATACGTCTCCCACACGGGGTCGAATGGATTGGCTGCCAACTTGATCGGTCGGTGTCGCCGAATGGGCGTATCAACTGCATACCGCAAAGACTTCAGGATTGGCTTCCCATCAGGGAATCGTTCCCCCGTTGCCTCTGCGAATACCCAGCTACGGTCACCCACGGCATGGAAGTAACGGCGTTTAATCCACCTTGCTCCCTTCTGTGAGTGCCGCCTAACGGCCCATCGCCACAACGCTTTCCAAATCTCATGATCGACATAGGCAAACGTCGCGGAAGACACGACGTGCTGATGATAGTTTGCCCAGCCCCGAATCATTGGATTGAGAAGTCGAATCAACTTTTGCTGATTCACCGCCTTGTTTCCTTTGATCGCGGCGCGAACTTTCCCGAGGAAGGTTGCCACACTCGCTTTCGACGGCTTGATTAACAGCTTTCCGTTGTACTTGCGGATGTTCTGGCCTAGGAAATCGAAGCCCTCGTCTATATGCGTGATCTTGGTCTTCTCGGGTGAGAGCGTGAGCCCTCGTTCCCGCATGAATTCCTCGACAAGCGGCATGACCTCTTGCTCCAGTAGCTCTTTCGAGCGTCCCGTCACAATGAAGTCGTCCGCGTAGCGCACATAGTTAACAGCCAGCCGGGTCTGTTTGCCATTGATATACCGTGCTCTACCGAACACGGCTTCTAGTTTGGCTTCCAGCCCGTCCAAGACGAGATTCGCCAGGGTTGGCGAGATGATGCCCCCTTGCGGGGTACCGGCTTCGGTTGGGAAAAGTTGCCGATCTTCCATGTACCCAGCCTTGAGCCATTTCCTCAAAATCTCACGATCCGTCGGTACGTGACCCATGAGCCAGTCATGGCTGATGTTGTCGAAACAGCCTTTGACGTCGCCTTCAAGAATCCACTTCGGGGAGCGTTTCAGAGCTAACTGTGTAAAACACAGCCCTATCGCATCCGCTGTAGATCGTTCTGGTCGAAACCCAAACGAGCTTCGATCCGCTGTGGTCTCGGCCACGGGTTCGAGAGCCAGCAGGTATAGCGCCTGCATCGCCCTGTCCTTCATGGTCGGGATACCCAGCGGCCGCATTTTCCCATTGGCTTTGGGAATGTAGACACGCTTCAGCGGCTGGGGACGATACCCGCGCCGCTTGATTGACAACATGGCTTGAGATTTGGCTTCCGGGGTGGACCACGTGATGCCATCCACGCCCGGAGTTCTTTTGCCTTGGTTCTCGGTGACTCGTCTGACGGCCAAAGCTTTGCCGCTGAACGAGTGGGTCAGAATCCACTGCAAGGCTTTCACCCTGCCATGTTTCCCTTCCCGTGTTGCCTTTACGATACGCGCTTGGAGCCTTCGCACTTCACGATGACATTTAGCCCAGTCGATGCTGTGCCATGTGACCGATTCGCGTGAGGGCGCACCCGCGCAAGCAATTTCTTGCGTAGCCATCTGCATTTCCCTCTTGAAGAAGGTTGGACAAGTTTTCTCGTAGAGAAAGACCAAGTGGAAGTCTGCTCGCTTTCGCGCGGGGTGATGTTGCCTTGCGGCTCAACCCCTATCCGCCCCATTACAGGGCGACATTCGCTTTCTCCACACTCTCATACCCGCACCGCCAACAACATTCCTTACGGTCTATCTGCCCAGAGGGCAGCGATACGGGCTTATCCTGTTTCACTACGTTGACAAGGAAGATTTAGATCCTGTCTCTTCGCCGGCGGCCTTGTGTCCGTGTGCTCCCACACTGTAAGGAAGCATCCAGCCGCATACCTTTTTGGTTCGAGCCTGACAGCATCTTTGGCTCGTTACGTGTCACGACGTTTATCGACAGTTTGCATCTACTGATCATGTCTCCCAGCCTAGCCTCACCCCGCATTGATGCTTGCAGTGGACGCTTTGCCTCACGGCTCTGCGCGGCCAAATGGCCTGAGTGCATTGTCCCGACAGCTTCACACAAGACCGTTGCCAGTCCTGCATGTGTCGGTAGGCTACTGATGACGGAACACCAGGTTCCCTCGCTACTTGCGTAGCTGGAACAATCAACGAAGCGACTTTCAGGTCGCACACAGCGGGCACGAGTAGTAGTAGGGGTGCATGGACTCGTCCAGCGGCTTGTAGCCCCACTGGTTGCCGCTGCGCTCCAGAAGATCGCAGCGGATGTAGCGCAGGGACTGGCCCGGTGCGAGATCACGATGCACGCCTTCGGCCCTGGCCGTCACTTCCGCGACGGACCAGAGGACGTTGCCGCGCAGCGTGTGGGCGATGACCTTCACGCTGGCGCGCTCGGTCTCCTGCGGTGCGATCAGTTCCGCGATCAGTTCAGACCGCGATTTGGGAGAGAAATACCAGCCCATGAGAGGCCTCCTGAAGAAGTAGAGCCAGAGGCCTCCCCGTGGGGAAGAACCCCCAGCGGGTGATGGAATGCAGTGCGGGCTAGGAACCGCAACCGGCCGGGCAGCAACCCAGCGTGATCCCATGCGAACAGCAGCCGTTGTCGGCGAGCCAGTCCTGGGTTTCCTGCCGCTCGGCAGGTGTTGCGTAGTCCCATTCCCGGGTCGCGATTTCCAGCGCCTGAACGCGCTGGTCATCCGGCAAGCGATTGGCTTGCGTGTCGATCTCCGAGCTGAAGAGCGTCACGTAGTGGTCGTAGGACAGGCCGCAACCGCGCTGGGCGCGTTCGGCAGCCGCCGTGCAAAGAGCCCACCACGCGGATTCATCCAGCGTGGAACAGGGTGTATCGCAAGCGATGGTGGACATGATGGAGACCTCCGAGGAAATGCCGGGGCCTCACCCCGCATGGGGAAGGAACCCCGGCGGGTGGATGAAGAACACCGCGGATGCGGCGTCTGCAATCACGCAGGTTGCAGTTCGGCCTTGCGGCTCCACTCCTGCGTCTTGAAGTCCAGCGCGTAGCCCAGTTCGCCCAGGCGGGCGATCTGCGCGCGCAGGGCGCGGCGGTCGATGGTCGAATCCAGCTTCACGGACTCGCCCAGCGGCCACAACAGGCCGAACAGCGCGGCGTCGCCATCCTCGGTGCTGCCGGGGGCAGCAGCCGCAGCAGGCGGCGCGTCCACGCCGAAGGGCGTGGTATCGACCAGCGGGTCCGCGGACGTCTGCACGGGTGCAGGTTTGGCGGCCCTGGATGCCTTGGCGGGCTTGGCCGGCGTTGCCGCAGGCTGTGTCCCTTGCTCTTCATCGAGCGGATCGACTTCCTGCGGGGCGAAGCTATGTGCTTCGGCCTTGCTCAGCTTGTCGATGCCGAAAAGTGTCATGCCGTCCAGGTTGGCGCGCATCTCGAAACGCATGCTGCCGTCGCTGATCGGATAGCCTTTGAGGAAGATGTAGCGAAGGACGAACTCCCCTTGATACTTGCCCTCGGGGTATTGCTCCAACTCCGCGTCTTTAATCGTGAACTTGCCGAGTTGGCATTCGAGCTTGCCAACATTGAACTTTCCGTTGCGGCCGTGAATGGTGCGCAGCGCGAGCTGGCCCGGGACGGTGATGGGCGTGGCCGATTTCTCGGGTGCCGATGTGACTGCCATGATGCTTCTCCTTGAGGAATAGGAAAAAGGCAAGGCCCCGTGAGGGGCCATGCCGGATCAGAACGAAGCAGCCAATGCCGGCTCCCGCTCTTCGACTTCACCGGCGGGCTCGCGCTCGGCGGGCTCGATAGGCTGGTCGGCAGCGGTGTCGGCGGCGTCCTCGGCTTCGGGCGCGGGTGCGTCCTCGGCCTGCGGCGCCTCGGCTTGCGCCTGGCTCGTCGGATAGACCTGGGTGCCGTCGATCTTGATCAGACCGATGTGGATCAGCGTCGATTCCAGACTCGCTCCCGGCTCCCCGGCGCGCTCACCCTTGGTGCGGATGTACGGATCGATCTTCATGTCGTTCAACTTGAAGGCGATCAGTACCTTGCGGTCCCCTTCGATGGCCTGCACGCACCGGCGAACCAGGTGCTCGGCTTCAGGGGTGGCGACGATGGTGTCGAAGTACCGATAGTCCGGTTCACCGACAGGCCCGGCCAGAGCCGCGACGCAGCACGACAGGAACGGATCGCCATCCTTGGGGGTGACGTCCTTCGGACGGCTGAGGTAGCCGATGCCGCGGGTGATCAGCTCGTGCTGCTTGATGGAAGCCAGTTCGGCCCGGTCAAGCGGCTCGGCCTTGAGCAGTCGCGCCTTGAGGGACGCGGCGGCTTCACCCTTGCGCTCGCCCTTGTCGCGGATGTACGCATCGCCCCACAGGTCGCCGAGGCGGAAGCGCACCAGCGGGCGCTGCTTGGGATCGTCAACGCCGATGTAGCGCTGGACGAGGTTCTTGGCCTCGGCACCCGAGACCTTGACGTCGAAGTAGCGGTAGCTGGGGTCCCTGGCGGGGCCGACCAGCGCGGCAACGGTGCATGCCAGGAAAGGCTGCGCACGGCGGCCGCCCCGGACAGGCACTTCACGGACACGCTGGATGTAGCCGATGCCCGAGGTGTGGAGGTCGAAATACGATTTCTCGTTGGACGTGGTGTTCATGGTGAATCTCCATAGGGAAGAAGCGGAGACACACCAGCCCCACGCATGCGGGGAAAGGTGCGTAACCCCGCGGTGGGTTGATAAGGCGAAAGCATCCGCCACCAGAGACTGGTGGCCGCTCGCGGATGGATGCGGTGCGAGCTGGGTCGGTCACGCAGTGGGAACTGCGCCGCAACCTCGAAGACCGATGGTTGCCTGGCATGTCGCTGACAACGTCAGCAGGCATGGGGCCAGCATGGCCGGGCCTCGCGCGCGCGGCAGCAATCAATCGGCATCCGGGCGTTTCCCTTTGTCCGCGCCGCCGGGCGCGCGCCACAGGCACTTGGGGCCGCGCAGGTGGTCGGGGGTGTCGGCGCGCGGACGGCTGGGGCGGCTCCAGGTGCCGCCGCCGCGCGTACCGACCAGCCGCCAGCCGGCAGCGCGCAGGCTGGTACCGCCTTCCTCGGGCAAGGTGTAGGTGATCAGCCGCGTGTAGCCCAGGGCCTTGGCCGCCTTCCAGGCGGCTCCGTAGAGCTTGCTGCAGGCGTTCGGTGCGCCATCGGTGCAGAGCCTGGTGACTTCGAGGGTCCAGCCGTCGTCCAGGTGACGCGCGACCGGGCGACCGACGATGGCCACGCCGCAGATGCCGTCGCTGCCGGACAGCGTGACGGCCAGGGCGAACTTCGCCCCTTGAACCGGACGGTGGTGCCGATGGTGCTCCTGCACGAAGGCATTGGCGGTGCGCAGCGACACGGGCATCAGTTGCAGCCGTGGCGAGGCCAATGCCGTGCGCACAGCATCAATCGCCGCAGAAGCAGGCGAGCGGTTCCTCGGCGGCATCGAACAGGTCGCCCTGGTCGGCAGCGAAGCGCGCCAGGTCGGCGTAGCTGGGACCATCGGCGCGAAACCGAGCCCCGCTGGGCTTGCTCGCCAGGTTCAGGGATTCCATGCGAATCCACCACACAGCGGCTTCGGGCCGGGCCTTGATGAGGGCCAGGCGCTGCCCGCGCGGCTTCAGGAAACACAGATCGCAGTTGCCTTCGAGCGTGCGGCCATTCACCGTCAGCAGGTTGAGGTCGAACGGTTGCGCCTGCCAGAAGGTGCCCACGTCGCGCACGGTGACGCCGGCATCCGCCAGCGGCATGCACATGGTTTCGGGGGTCGATTCGGTGGAGTGGCCGCGTGCGCGAATCTTGGCGACGCGCCGTTGCTCGTCGGCCTTGATGCCGATCATCTGGTCCCAGTCCGTCCAGCCCAGATGCCGCAGGTAGCGGTGCATCGGGCGGATCTTCAGGCTGGTCGTGCAGCCGCGCGCAACGGGATTGGGCAGGTACTGGCGCTTGCGTATCAGCGCCTCGAACGGTTCGCCCAGACGGCTGGCTCGCTCGAAATCGACCAGCATGAAGCCCGGCTCCATGGGCATGTATTCCAGCCAGTGAATCGGGATCTGCCAGCGTTCGGCGCAGTCGCGCACGAAGCGCAAGGTCGCTTCCACTTCCTTGCCGGTGTTGGCGAAGCAGACCACGGTGTCAGCAGGCAGGCCGCCATTGGCCTGCAACACACGCCAGAGCATGTACGCGCTGGTGCGTCCCCCGGAGAAGCTGATGCAGGTGGGTTGGGTGATCTTGAACGGGTCGTGCATGCGGTCGTCTCCGTGGGCATGTCGGCGGCAGGCCGACGAGGCAGGCCATGGCGGCCGGAGACGAACGCGCACGCGCGGCGGTGGCCGCGGTACGAAGAAAAGAAAGCCCCCGGATGGGGGCTGCGAGGGCCGCGCGGCGGTTGCTGCGCTATGCCGGGGGGACCACCTCCAGCGACAGATGCGTGGCGGTGGCGGACAGCATCAGGTCGTCCGTGCCGTGCAGGATGCGTGCGAAGACGCCTTCCTTCGGATCGAAGAACTCGCCGAAGTCGTCGCCGCCCAGTTCGGCGCGTGCCAGTTCCCACCAGTCATCGAACGGATCGGTATCCGGGTTGCAGCCGACGGCATAGGCCAACAGCTTCACCCGACCGTCCGGGCGGCGTTCCCCGCGCTCGGCGAGGAAGTACACGCCTTGATCCTTGGCGAGGATCACGCGGCCCTGGGTGGCGATCGCCTCGGCCAGCACAGGGCGCAGGTCGGAGCCTTTGAATCGCAGGGACATGGTTGAAATCTCCTGTGTGGAATGGAAAAGAAAAGGCCCTCCACCCGGATGGATGGAAGGCCCGTGGGGCTTGTGGCCGGTAGGCTTCGGCGTCAGCCGTGGTGCCGCTGGGCCTCCTGACATGGAACGAAGCGCGCATCACCGCCAGTTGAGATCGGAAGCTGCAAGCTCCCGGTCTCTTCCGCCGAGAAGCACGTCGCCTGGTCGAACGGGACCCAGCCGAACTCGTTGGACCAGAAGCCGGCGCTGTCACCGATGGCCGACTCGTTGGGCGAATACACCACCCAGCAGTCGCCGGCCTTGGACGTCATGCCGGCACTGCCTAGCGGCGGGCCGCTTTGGCGTCGATCACGCTCACGTCGATCAGGCGCCAGCGCCCGTCGTCGATGAGCCGTTCCAGCACTTCGCCGAGCATGTCGAAATACACCTCGTCGTGCCGATCGACCAGTTCGCCGTTGCGGTGCAGTTCCACCGCGTAGGTGTCCGCGCCGCGGTCGTAGAGGATCGTCACCCGGCCCTCGAACTTCGCGGTCGAGACCGTGAAGCTGATCGCCGGCGGCGTCTCGATGATCTTGGAGGGCGTGGGGTCGACCCAGGTGAAGTCGCGAGCGCCGGCATCCACCAGCATGTGGGTGATGCGCCGGAAGCGATCAGGGGCCGGCATCTCCTCCAACTGCTCGATGAGCTGGCCCAACTCCATGCACTGCGGCTTGGGAACGGGCAGCTTGGCCGGCGCGGAGCCGAGGATGTGCCTCGTGATGGTGTACGGCGTGCCATCCGAAGTCTTCTCGGTGATGACCTCCGGGGTGTCCGCGCGCAGGCCGTCGAAACGACGACGGGCATAGGGTTGGACATGCACCTTGGCGCCCTCGGTGGGAATCGTGGTCACCAGGTTGGGATCGAGCACCGCAAACTCGGAAGGCTTGAGCTTGACGACGATGGCATCGTCGTTGGCCGCGACCACCTTGCCGTCGACTTGAACGACCGCACGTTGCGGGGCACATGGCCTGCGACAAGCGAAGGCATCAGGGTCTTGATGAGAGAGCGATCCATGGGAATCTCCTTGAGGAAGAACAAGGGATTCCCCGCCCACAAGGGAGAGGTCCCTTGTGGGTGGATGGACGCAGTACGTCCGTAGGAAGAAACGACCAGCACGGTTTCCCGCGCTTGCAGCCTCGAAGGTCTTGGCTGCCTGGGCATGTGTCGGCAGCGTCGACGAACATGGGGCAAGGATGGCCTTGGAGTGAGCGGCCCGCCCGCAGGAAACCGCACCGCGCCGTATCCGCTTTCCTTCGCTGCGGGCAAGAAAAAGCCCCTCGAAAGGGGCTTGGGGGCGTCAGGCTTCGTAAACGAAGTAGTGCTCGCGCTGACGCGGGAAGAAGACATGCTTCCATGTATCGCCGCTGGTGTTGCCACCGTCGAACACGACCATTTCGTAGTCGTCCACGTCGGTGTCCACCAGATCGGCGCTGGCGATATGGCGCATGTGCAGCGTGCCACGCATGCGCTCGAATACCAGGATCTGGCCGATGGCGTCGTCCTGGCTCATGGCATTGACGCAGGCTCCAAACTGGTGCTCGAAGTCGAGCGCGGGCGAGATGAGGTCGGGGAACATGAGGGTGCTCCTGTGAAAATGAACCAGCCCGGCTCCGGGCAGGAGACGGGCTGGTATGGGGGAGAAAGAGGAAGGATGGCGCGTCGCGCGGCTGCTAGGACTCGGCCAGCGGCAGGCCCGGTAGCACGGAAGCGTCGGTGTCGAGGATCAGGATGCGCACGTCGGCCTGGCCAGCCAGTTCAAGGATGTTCGCCAGGTCGTCCGGCATGCCCTTGTTCCGGTGCTCCTGCTGAAGCTGCTCGGCGGTGATGCCCTCGACATGCTCCAGGTTCTGGTCCGTCCAGGGCGTGGAGATCAGCTTGATGCCGATCGCCGGGCTGTACGGAACCCGGAACGCGATGAACAGGAAAGCCTCCGGCGTGGCGAGGTCTGCCAGGTTGGCGAGGTAGTGCCAGGTATCGACGGTGATGTGCTCACGACTGATTTCCCAGGCCCGGCTGAAATACCCGGTCTCGAAACTCAGGCGCTGCACGACTTCCCGCGCGGCCTCGGCCGAATAGGTGTCACCGACGTGGACCGGACGGCCGTCGAAGTCGTCGCCATGGATGGCATAGACCACGGCGCCGATCACGCCTTGGCCGCTGACGCCTTCACCGGCATCGCATTCGGCCAGCACCTCGGCACTCACGGGGTCGGGACCATCGTTGACCACGGCGAAGTTGCTGGTGACGATGCAGGACGATGAAACCAGCTCCTCGTCAGAGAGGTGTTCTTGGCTCGCGTGAATGTTTCGCCAGACATGCGGGCTTCCGTCCTCGTAGCTGATGCACAGCGTTCGGACGATTTTCAGATTCCAGTAGCCGCGGAGAAAGGGATTGGGTTTCTGGGACATGGGAACTCTCCAGATTGAATAATGGAGCCAATCCCCGCCACCGGGAATTGGACCCGGTGGGTTGAAAGTGGAAAATGCGTCAGGCGGCGCTGATCCTCGGCGTCTGGGCCAATCGTTCGGCGACGCGATGGCGCACGTTCAGGCGGAAATGCTCGTCGCTGATGCCCGCGAGCAGGTTGGCGGCCTCCAGCGCGATCAACGCCGAGGCCTCTTCGATGTCGGTGGCCACGATGCTTTTGCGCAGTTGGTCGCCGAGTTGGAGCGCCTGCGAGGACGTTCTGAAGACCTGGGCCTCGCGGCTCAGGTAGCAGCCGTTGCCGCCGAACTCGAACAGCCTTGGCTTGCTGCAATACCAGCAGCCCTCGAACTGGATGGCGGTCAGGTGGTGGCCGTCATCGAAGCGGGAAGCGATCAGAAGCAAGGCTTCCAGGTCGGCGCTGTCCTCGAATTGGTGGTGCTCGATCAGGTTCTCCAGCTCCCCGTCCTGGTCAGCGCCGAAGTGCGCGGCCAGCCGTTCAAGCAGAGGCGGAATCGACAACTCTTCGTCGTCGGGCATGGGGATGCCGAGTTGTGCGGCCAGGTTTTCCAGACCGTCCAGCACATCTGTCCATCGCGGATCATTCGTCTCGGCGATCTGGGCGATGTAGGCCTGCCCATTGCCGGGATGGTGTTCGTCCAGCCTGAAAGCACCGAACAGTGCCTTGATGACGGGAGTAACGTGGTCGAGCACGAGAACGCCTGTGCCTTCGTAGTAGTTGTTTGCCATGCTGGCTCCTTTCGGGGAAGTGAGCGGAGCCAGCCCATGCGGACGATGGCATCCGCAGGGAATAGCCCAAGGCCGTTGGCGCCGGGCGATGGGGAAAAAAAATTGAGGGACGTGGCCTTGTGGGCGCATGTCCCTCACGGGGGATCGAGAGGACGGTGGCGTGCCGGAGACCGGCTCACCAGCCGTTGTAGTTCACCAGCAGGTCGGCGATGACCTTGCGGCGTTCCAGATCGAGACCATCGAAGTCCGACAGCCCGTGGAAGTGGCAGCGCTTGAGCATGGCACCGCCCTCGCGTGCGTTGTAGAAGCTGACCATGGCAGACAGGAACATGCGTTCCCCGCTGCTCAGGACGCCGAGGGCATCGTTGAGCCGCAGCATGTCGGGACGCAAATCCCACTTGGTGTTGGCCTGGTTCAGGCCTTCACGGGTGCCGTCGCCGAACCACTCGGGACCAGCAATCTCGACACCGCGCTTCCAGGCCTCGAAGAAGGCTTGGGGCGCGGCAGCGAAATGCTGCTCTTCCCGCATGATCTGATCGACGACTTCCCGCGGCAGTAGCTGGTTCATGACGTGATTTCTCCAGTTGGATCAGGGAATGGCGAGCTGGGACCAGCTGCCTCTTTCGAGGGCGCGTTGAGCCGCGGCATAGCTGCGGAAGTACTCGCGGGATTCCCGCGAAACGGGACCTTCGGTATCGCGCGTGCCGATGTAGTGGCCGGCGGCGCTTTGCAGGACTTCGAGCGGCAGGAACTTGCCGCAGTAGGTCCGGGCCAGCTGGCCGAAAGAGGCTTGCTGGGACATGGACGGGCTCCTTGGAAAAGCGGGGCCTTGTCCCTCACGGGATGGCAGCTCCCGCACGCGGTTGAAGAAAGTGCATCGGCGTCACGGGGACGCGCGTCCGCGGACTTGATGCGATGCGGACTGGTGGGTAGCGCGGAGAGAACCCCGCGGCAGCCTGGAACCCTGGCTGCTGGCATGTGCTGACGAATCAGCGAACATGCAGGCAGCTTCGTGCGAGGGCTGCGCCGCGTCAGTTGGAAAACGGCATTCGGCCCAGCCCCGATTGATGGGCGCGGAGAAAAGAAAAGCCCCGCATCGAGTGCGGGACTGTCATGACGGTGCGGTGAGGCTGGATCAGCGGGGCTTGTCGCCCAGGACATGCTGCTTCCAGGTGGCGAAAGCCTCGTCTGCTGGCAACTCGGCCAGGATGACGATGGGCTGGTCCTGTCGGCTGCGCAGCTTTGCGAAATACGCTGCGCGGTCGGCAATGGCCTTGAGCTTGATGCCCTTGAGGAACAACAGCCTGCCGTCCTTGATGAACAGCACCTTGTTCCCGATGTCGCGGTTGAACGCGGTGCGCAGCTTGCGCTCCGCGTGCATGGCATCGGCCAGCTCGTCCACGAGGAAGTCGAGCGCCATGTCGATGAGAAGCGGCTCGTCGTCCTCGCGTTCGACGTCGAGCGATGCCGGCGGCAGGCTCTTGGCGAATTCCTCGGCCTGGGCCAGCAGCGCGGCCTGGCCTTGCAACGCGCGCACGAACGTCGAGCCGCCGTGTCCATCGTTGCGGGCTTCGGCGATGGGCCTGCCGTTGAACACGACGGTGGCGGTGAAGCACAGCGTTTCCTCGCTCGCGAAATCCGCGACCTTGAGGTTCTTGAGCGTGATGCGGTCTTGTCGGGTGATGGTGTCCATGGAAAGTCCTGATATCGACCGGGTTGACGACACGCCCCTGACGGGACGCGCATACATCCCGTGGGTTGGAGGAAGGTGGCATCGATGCCCGGTGGGCAGCGTTCGCCGGTGAGAAGCCGGGGCGAACTGGCGGGTGGCGGGGGCGGAACCCACGGCAGCCTTGACACCCTGGCTGCTGGCTGCTGCCGACACGTCGGCAATGCAGGAGGGAGAATCGCGCGGCCCGCGGGCTGCGTCGCCGATCAATCCGAAGCGGTCGAGTCCGTCTTTTGCAGGCACTGCACCAGCCGGTGGCCCAGCCATGCCATGCACGGAACGGCCATGGAGTTGCCGATCGCCTTGTAGCGCGGGGCGTCTGCCGCAGGCTTGCCGCGGTACAGGATCAGCGTGTAGTCGTCGGGCATTCCTTGCAGCCGCTCGCATTCCACAGGCATCAGCCGCCGCACCCGCCATTGCGACCAATCTCCGGGGCTGGGGTCGTTCCAGTCGTATCGGAAATGCGCCTCAAAGTCGGGGGCCAGCACGTGGGGCTTGTCCGCGCCACCAGCTCTGGTGCGCAGCACCGCCGCTACGCCGCCGCCCAGCTCGGCGGCAAGACCATGCTGCCGGCCCCTCAGGGCAACGCAGGCCACCATCGGCACCCCGTAGCCCGGCTTGCCGTTGGACAGGATGGTGCAAGCCACCTGTCCATGGCCCGACTCGAAGCGCACTTCACCGCGGTTGTTCTGCGCAAAGGCGATGGCGGGCACAACACCGGCGTTCGCACGGCTGTTGCGATGCCCGCCGGCACGCAGCGTCGGCGTCAGGTCGATCGTGGCATCCGCGCCGCTGCCCTGGGCGGTGAAGGCGATGATCGGCACGCCCTTGCCCGTACCGTCCTCGCTGCTGCCCTTGCCATTGTTGGCCGTGTCGAGGGTATGGGCGATGCTGCCGGCGATGGACTGCACCATGAACGTCTCGGTGCGGATGTCGTGCTTGGGGCCAGCGGCCATCAGGCAGGCGGCCACATCGACGGGGCCGGTGCCGCCACTAAATCCGAACGTCGTCGTGACCTTCCCGTAAGGCTGCTTCAGACCTGCATATCCGCTTGCTGCTTCAGTACCCGATCCAGCAGCACGGGCAGCTTCTTGCCACGGCGCGCTGCCCGCAGAAGAATCCCCGAGCAGGCCTGCGCGCTCAAAAAGTACTTCGGCGGGATCGAGGTCATCACCACCACATGCCACAAGAAACACGCGCTTGCGGCGTTGGGCGACACCGAAATATTGAGCGTCGAGCACGCGCCAGGCGATGCGGCGGTGGGGTCCAGACACACAACCAGCGTGCGCCCATTTTTCCCCTGGCGGTTCGAGCGCACGGCCTTCTCCGGCCAGTGCGCCCAGGAAATGCCCGAAGGCATTGCTGCGGTCGTTGAGGACGCCGGGGACGTTTTCCCAGACGAGCGTTGCCGGCGGGCGGCGGTCTTGGTGGCGGGTTTGGTCGATGGCATTGGCAAGCTCCACATAGGCAAGGGTCAAGGCACCGCGCGGGTCGTTCAGCCCCTGGCGTGCGCCGGCCACGCTGAACGACTGGCACGGCGTGCCGCCGACCAGGATGTCGGGCGCCGGCACGGTGCCGGCGCGCACCTGGCGGGCGATCGCAGTCATGTCGCCCAGGTTGGGCACGTGGGGGTAACGGTGGGCGAGCACGGCGCTCGGGAACGGTTCGATCTCGGCGAACCACGCGGCTTCGAGGCCGAGGGGTTGCCAGGCGAGGCTCACGGCCTCGATGCCGCTGCACACGCTGCCGTACAGCAGTGGCGCGGCCTGGGGCGCACCGCGGAGGGTGCGAGGTTGCGGGTTCATGTCGGGTCTCCTGTTCGTGTGGCCCGGGGCGGGCCGGGACGTTGATTGGCAGGAGAAAGGCGCCGAAGGCCTTGCGGCCTTCGGCTCGGGAGGACAGAACCACCCGTGGGCTGGTGCAGGCCCGGTCGTCGCTAGAACCGTCTGCTCATCAGCAATCACACCCGGCGCATGTCGTGGTTCGCGCCGGCATCTTCTGGCGCACATCCGCGCACAAAGGGAGCCCGTTTTTGCGCCGGCGGGCACCGGCACCGAATACCGCTGACCACGAAGGGTCTCCGGGTGGCTCGCGCAGCCTGGCAAGCCATCGGGGGACCCTTCGCAGAAGCGGGAGACATGCAGATCAGCAGAACGCGCGGGAGGCGGTTCGCGGAGAAGCTACCTTCAGGTCCCGCGGCCGGGGACGGCTGGGCGGGACGCGCACACGGATCGAGAAGGCGTTGCGCGCTGGGCGTCCCGCAGGGCGTGCGGGACACGGGCCACGCCGCCGACGGCGGACACGGCTCACGGGGAACGGAGTCGGTCAGGAGCCTTGGCGGCCGCTACTGCGCGGGCGCGAGGCACCGCGCTTGGACGTGCCGGATTCGACCGGCAGCGTGCCTTTGCAGTCGGGATAGCGACTGCACGACCAGAACGGGCCGCTCTTGCCGGTGCGCTGGCGCGTGGGTGCGCCGCACTGCGGACAAGCCGGCCCTCGGGGAACCTTGATGGACAGGGATGTGCTGCCGTACTGCGCGGTCAACTGGGAAATCCATGCGGCCTGCTTGCCGATGAACACGTCCAGGGTGAGCTGGCCGGCCTCGATCATGTCGAGCGCCTGCTCCCATACGGCGGTCGTACCGGGGTCAGCTATCGCGGTGGGCACGGCGTCGATCAGCGTGAATGCCGCATCGGATGCGCGGATGGAGCGTCCCTTCTTCACGATGTAGCCGCGGGCGATCAGCCCGCTGATGATGTTGGCCCGCGTCGCCTCGGTGCCGATGCCGGTTGTGTCCTTCAGCTTCTGCTTCAGGCGCGGGTCGGTCACGAAGCGCGCAACACCTTTCATCGACTTGACCAGTTCGCCCTGGGTGTAGGGCTTGGGTGGCATCGTCTTGAGCGCCTTGATCTCGACCTCGGCCACCTGGCACGCCAGGCCCTCGCGCAGCGCGGGGAGTACCTGGCTGCGCGCCGCGGCGTCGCCGTCCTCGCCCGCGCCAGCCTCGCGTTCGGGCTCGGCCAGCACCAGGCGCCAGCCCATGACGACGACCTGCTTGCCTGTCGCTGTCAGCTTCTGCTGGCCGCAGGAAAGCTCGGCCACCGTGCGGTCGAATTCATGGTGAGGAAGGAATTGAGCCAGATAGTGAGCCCGGATCAGCCGGTACACCGCCAGTTCCTTCTCGCTCATGGCGGAGAGGTTCGCCGGTTCGAGCGTCGGGATGATGCCGTGGTGCGCCGTGACCTTGCCGTCGTTCCAGGCGCGCGAGCGCTGAGAGCGGTCGAGCTGGCCCATGATCGGGCGCAACGAGAGATCGGTCTTGAGCAGGCTGTCCAGAACAGTCGGTACTTCCGCGAACATGCTTTCGGGCAGGTAGCCGGAATCGGAACGCGGGTATGTCGTGGCCTTGTGCGTCTCGTACAGGGCCTGGGCAATCTCCAGGGTTTCCTGCACGTCCAGCCCAAGCTGCTTGGAGCACACCTCCTGCAAGGTGCCCAGGTCGAACAGTAGCGGCGGGCCTTCGCGCACGCGCTCGGTCTCGACCGAGACCACCTCGACGCTGCCCGCGGTGCGGATCTGCTGCGCGGCCTGCTGTGCGACGGGCTGCTGCAGGCAGCGGCCGGCGTCGTCGGTGCAAGCATCGGGGGCAACCCACTGCGCGGTGAAGGACTGGCCGCCTGTGGACAGGGACACGTCGATGGCCCAAAACGGCACCGACTTGAAAGCCGCGATCTCGCGGTCGCGGTCCACAACGAGCTTGAGCGTCGGGGTCTGTACGCGGCCGACCGACAGCACGCCGTCGTAGCCCGCCTGTCGCCCCAGCACCGTGAACAGCCGACTCAGGTTCATACCCACGAGCCAATCCGCACGGGAGCGCGCCAGCGCCGAGTGGTACATCGGAAGCGTCTCGGCCGAGGACCGCAGCTTGCCGAGGGCGGCGCGGATCGACGCATCGTTCAGCGCCGACAACCACAGCCGCTCGATGGGCCCGCGGTAGCCGCACAGGTCGATGATTTCGCGAGCGATCAACTCGCCTTCGCGGTCGGCATCGGTGGCGATGACAAGCTGGGTCGCCTTCGCCAGGAGCGTTTTGACGACCTTGAATTGCGCGGCGGTCTTCGGTTTGATCTCGACCCGCCAATGCTGCGGAATGATGGGCAACTGCTCGATGGACCAGCGCTTGAGCTGCTCGTCGTAGGCTTCCGGTGCTGCCGCCTCTACGAGATGGCCGATGCACCAGGTGACCGTGACGCCGGAACCGTTGAGGCAACCTTCACCGCGTTGCGTGGCGCCGAGAATCCGGCCGATGTCTTTGCCCTGGGAGGGCTTCTCGCAAAGAAACAGCCGCATGTCCGTCCATCCGATTCCTGTTGTTCATGAGTTGCTGGAATCGAGGATGCCGAGCGCCGCCCCTGGCAGCAGCAAACAAGCCGCATGCGGTGGCGACCGCTTTTACGCCGATGAAATGGCGCTTGCGGGGACGGCGCGTGGCCAGAAGTGTGCGGGCCGGGAGCCGCGATTTCCGGGAGCGCGTGGAAGTCGGTGGACGTTGGTGGAGCTATCCCCTGGGGATAGTTCGCAGCGCATGGAGGACGGCGAAGCACTGTGGCAGCCGCCCTCCATGCCGGATCACTTCCTGCGCTTGGTCTCTTTCGGCACCGTTGATTCCTGGGTGGCCTGGGGCTTCGGCTCTGCCTCCTGTGGCTTCGGACTGAGGGCCACGGACTCGATGCGGTACGGCAGGATGCCGACACTGCGCGCGTTGACCTGCCAGGTCTCGCGCGGCTGATCTTCGTTGTCCGTCCAGGGATCGCGCTCCATGCGGCCGATGACCAGCACCCGCATGCCCTTCTGGTAGAGCTGCTGCCAGCGGTCGGCGTCGTGGTGCCAGAGTTCCACCGGCGCCCAGAAGCCGCCGCGGTCCTCGAACTCACCGCCCTTGGTGGGGACGGGGTTGTCGAAGTACACGTTCAACCGGAGCAACCGGCGAGGATCGTCATTGCCGTTGGGGAATTCGCGGTACTCGGGCGGCGAGCCGATGTTGCCCTCGCCGATGAAATGGGTGCTCATGGTGCAATCTCCGTGGTGGTTGAAATTCCCGTGCCTCGCTGGACACGGGCGCGTGCTCGGATGCCTGGCGCAATCACCGATCGCGCACTGGGGCAGGAATGGATGTGATCCGGCGTAGGTAGGTGTTGTCCGCCTGCGCGGCCTTGCTGGCGCACTCCTGTGCTTGCCTGCCCAGGGTGTGCAGCAGGCTGATCTGCATGTTCAGCGTGATGCGCTGCAGTTCGATCGCGTGCAGGTCGTGCAGCAGGTTGACCGGCGTGCTGGTGCTCGCCATCAGCTCCTGCCACAGAGCCACGCCCATGGCTGACCTGTCGTGCTTGCGCCAGCGAAGAAAGGTCGTGCCTGCGCCAGTGGTCTGCTGGGCCAGCTCGACGGGAAGCAGGTGGAAGGGATGCCCACACGCTTGTGGCAGCACCTGTCGCTGCGCCAGGGCAATCAACTCGTCGCGCATGGCGAAGCACTGGCTGGCCCAGGCGTCGAAGTCCCCTTTACCTTTAAAAGGCTTTAAAAGGCCTTTTAGAGAGGCCGCGTGTTCCAGCCGCATGAAGGCGGGCTGTTCCAGACGACGGAAGTAGCGCGGTTGGCGGTTCGGGTCGCTCATGCTTGTTCGTCCTCGCCAGCAGCTGTGGACTTGGCCTCAGCCGGATCGGCGGCAGTGCCTTCGTCGGTGGGAGGTGCGGCTGCGGCAGCGCTATCACCGCGCCGTTGCAGGCCACGGCGCACGACGGGCGGCGCAAACTTCGATCGGCGCGTGCCTTCGAGCACGTCCTGCGGCAGCTCACCGAACTTCTCCAGCGCCGCCCGCGCTGCGGCGTTCTTAGCCGCGAAGTCGTCGCGGGTGCAGCCCGAGTAGCGGTACTGCTGCGCCAGGCTGAACAGGCTGCGCAGCGCGTGGGCGCCTTCGTTGAGCCAGCGCTCCAATGTCGAGCGATCGATCAGCGCGGTGTGGTGGGCGAGGATCAGCTTGCGGGCGATGTCGTCGTAGTCGGCCAGCAGATAGACGGCGGCAAAGCCGAGCTGCGCGTTCACGAACAAGGGGAGCTTCACCGGTTGCACGTTGAGGTTCTCGCCCAGGCTCAACGCCGCAGGCACGCCGGCCAGTGCCTGGTCAACCTGCTCGCGCAGCGATTGCAGCGTGGTCTTGGTCTGGTCGAGTTTTTCCTCAATGCGCAACATCCACCAGTCGCTGTACGGGTCGTCCTGTTCCGAGCCGCGCTTCATCTTGTTCATCACGGCGATGTAGCCGTTCAGGCCGACGATGCCGGGTCGCCCCTCGGCGGCGGCGCGGCCATGCCAGATGCGCGAGGCGTGGTGAGTGTGAAGCGTCAGCGACATCGCGCTGCGCAAAGAGCCGAGATTGAGTTGCAGAGGTTCGTTGGTTGCCATGGTGTCCGCTCGCTTGGGAAAAGAGCAGTCAGGATCGGCACGCAGCGGAAGGCAGTCAGTCAACAAACCGAAATGAACCAGTCCCCGGTTGTCGTGGTAGCGGTGGCCTGTGACACGAGCTATCCCCAGGGGATAGCTCCATCGAACGCCATGGAGCGCTGCTCGCGCAGATGGTGCGGGCCGCTCATGAAACCGACGCCATTACGGCCCCGTGGACGGAAGTACCAGGCCGCGCCGGTCGGCGTTACAGCTTGTAGTACATCTATCCCCTGGGGATAGCTCTACTGACGGCCATGGACGTCTGCTTCACGCCCTTGTCGCTCGTCGCGCTCAGCTACTGCGCAGAAGGTCGCGCAGTCGGTCAATGTGCTGCCGGGCCACCTCGGGCGGAACCACATTGCGCGGTGGCTCAGGCGGTGCATGTCGTGCAGGGGCGGGTGGCGGTGCTGCCCCAGCTTGCTTGGCCCAGGCGTTGAACTCGCCGCGGATGGCACGTTGGATGATGCCGAACAGGTAGCCTGCCGGGTTGCGGATGGTGCTGCCACGACAGCGATCCGCCCATTCGTCCAGTACGGCCTGGCGTAGCGGGGCATCGACCTGCTGCAATGCCACCATGGCTCCGGCCTGCTGCTCTTCCTTTAGGCCGAGGAAGCGATCAGGCAGACGAACTCCCGGCATCGCGCGCACCTGCCCACGCTCACGCGCGGTAGTACGTACTTCATTAATACGACTACTACGTACAGTACGATCCTGCTTCGGATTCCGAAGAGCGCCGTCTGACGCGGGTTTCGGCCCTGCTTCGGAATCCGAAGAGGGGTCATCAGAATTCCGAAGAAGGCTCGGCGCCCCTTCTTCGGAATCGTGAAACGTGTCCTCCTGTGGATAACTCTCCTGCGACCCAATGCCCTGGCTCGCGAGGCGTTCGGCAAGGACCTGCAGCCGCGAGGGCAACGTGCGGCCAGACAACAACGGGTCGTCGGCGATTTCTTTGAGGGTGTGCAGGCCCACGACCTGGACGGCCTTGGCCGAATGGCCCAGGGCCTGGCTGACGAGCTGCAAGTAGTCCGGGTCGAGCTGCATCGCCTCGAACGGGGTCAGGGGCTCATCGTGCAGGACGTAGAGGTTGCCGAGGATGCGCCCGGTCTTGGGGTCGCGCCTGCGGCGCACGAGACTCAACCAGCGCGTCAGGCGCAACAGCGTCAGCGCCCGTGCCACGGTCTCGTGGGAGGCCTGTCCGGCGCAGGGCATTGACGCGAGCCACGGGCGAAGTTGCTCATACGTCGGAAACGCCGTGACGCCATCCTCGTTGAGCATGATCCGGAAGACTTGCCAGGCATTGCGTTCCAGCGGCGTCAAGCGTCGGTCGAGGAACAGTCGTCGCGGCACGCTCTCGTGGCGATTGCCGCTAAACAGGAAACCGTCGCCGGTTGTGGACACAGGCGAAGGCGACGGCGCCGATGCGGATGCGGGAGCCGGCTCGGGCGCGCGCTGGCGAGGTTTTGGCGCAAGGTCTTTCAGCGCGCTGTCGAACAGATCAGCGAGGGCGACGGGGCCTTGGCGTGGTGTTCGCGGTGCAGCGTCTTCCACGGCCATGATTCAACCCAATCCCTGATCGATCCAGTTCTTGATCGCAGCCCAGACCACCGACAGCGGCAGTTCCATGCCTTCGGCGAGGTCCATTGCCGCATCAAGAACCGAGGTCTCATCCTCCAGCTCGACATTCCTGCTGCTGGTCACGGCCTTCCAGCGCCGCCACAGCTCGGTGTCCTGCTCCTCGTCCAGAACCGGATGGCGCCCTTTGCGTTTGGGCAGGCCGAGAACTTCGCGCCGTAGCGCGACTTCCTGATGCGTCAGCCCGTAGAAGCGGCTCACCATTTCAGTACTGGCGCCCAGGCGCAGCATGCGATCGACGGTGGCGATCTCCTTCTCCACGTCCTGTGCCTGTTTGAGCAATCGCCGGAGCACTTCCCGGTTCACCGAGACAGAGCACCACGAGACGTTGGCATTGGCCAGCACGCTGATCAGCGCCGGATGCTTGAGCGCATCCAGTTCTTCCTCACCGAACCCCATCGCCTTGCAGCGACGCAGTTGCCCGTTGCGCAGGTCGTAGAGTGCCTGCGCGATGACGGCCTGGTTGAGTGGGTTCGGTGCGGACATGCGGGCCTCCCTCGCTCAGGTCCCAGAGCCGGCAGCGCCGGCTTCCAGATCAAGCAGGCGCCGGGCCAGCCGCAGCAGCCGAAACAGTTTGACCAGCGCGGTGTCGCTCAACCGCCGGGTCCCGTCGTCATGACGTTGGCCCCGTCCATGCAACAGCGCTGGCAGGTCGGTGACGAAGTGGCCGCCGTCCAAGCCGACGTCGGCCGGCTGCTGACCGGCCAGGGAAACCAGCAGCGCGAGCACGGCGCGGCCCAGTGGCGACGGAGCCTGGGCCGGCGCACTACACGCGAACCCGATGCCGTCAGAACGATCCTCGACACACGCGTCCAGGTCGGCCTCGCCCGCGATCTCGCGCGCGAACTGCGCGATGTGGATGCGCAGGCGGTCGGGTGTGTCGAGGCCAGGGTCGATATGCCAGATGTCCGAGATGGGATAGAGGCCACCGGCCTGCACGGGAATCGACTGCAACACGTTGACGGAGAAGTCGGGCGGCAGCGCATCGCCCAACTGGTCGGCGACCATGCGTTGGATGGACTGGAGACGTTCCGTCGTGGGTGCCGGAGAGATGATGTGCTCGTCAAGCAGACCGCCAGCCGCTGCCGCAGGGCTGGCCGCGGATGCCTCGCTCGGGGCCGCATCGTCCTCGGGCCTTGTCGGCGCGGCCGCAGGGTGGCCTGCAGCAGGTGCCGGCGTAGCGGGGGACGGTGACGCTTCGATCGGCGGCCGTGCGATGGCCCCAGCCTCAGGCAATGCCGGCGGCGCCGATGGCGGGGTTGGGTCGCTGACCAGGGCGCGGTGACGGCTCTCGGATTCGGTCAGGTCTAGGGCGAGTACGTCGTAGTCGATGCCCAGCAGCTCGGACATCTGACCGATCAACTCGTCCTGCACACGCTGCGGGGAAAATTCATCGGCCTGGGCGTCGAACTGCGACAGCACCTCCAGAAAGAAGCTGTCGAAGTCCAGCGGCAGGGAGCGGCCCTTGGCATAGTGTTCCCACGTGCGCTCGCTGGCCTTGCGCATGACCGACAGCCGCTCGACCTGGTGGCGGCCGAGGCCCCCATACAGGACGGTCGGGATCGCGGGCAGCAGGTAGCGCACCGCATCGGCCATGCGGCTGATGTGCGATTGCTGCACGGGGAAGCCGTCGGCGGCCAGGCGGCGGGCCAGCTCGGATTGGCTCAGGGTGGTGCTGCTTTCCGCTTCATAGAACTCGCGGGCTTTCTCGACGCCCAGGGCGCGCTCGATGAACGTCAGGCCGCCGCGCAATTCGTTCTCGGCAAGGTGCCCGGTCAGCGCGACGATCTCGCCGCGCGCAGGCCACGGCCGGAACAGGCACGATATGCGGAAGAAGCGCTCGTCCTTTGTCTCTGCCCAGAGTTCACGCAGGATCGCCAGCCTGGTGTTGCCGCCGTTGCGGATGATGTAGTGCGCCTCGCCAGGACGGCGCGTGATGGCGGGCGCCGCATCCAGGCCGCGCTCGCGGATGGAGGCCTTGATTTCATCGTAGGCCGAGTTGCGTTTTTTGCGGGGATCGTGGTCGTAGGGCCGCAATTGGTCCAGCGTCACGACCATCGGCGTGTCGGCAATGGGGTCGCTCAAAGCCGCGGCCGATGGCCCACTGCGCTCGAACCCGGCAGCAAGCAGCTTGCCAGCCATGTCCTGGGGGGTCATCTCAGCCATGGCCGCATCCCTCGGCGTTGGCGCCCCGGGCCATGCGCGCCTCGCGCTCGGCTCGGCGGATCTGCGCACGGGCGTTGAGGTCAGCCCGGTAATCACTCGCGGTCGAGCTGGTGTAGATGGCGGCGCAGCCGATCTTGGTGAACTTGAGGTGTCCGCCCCGCGTGCGTTTGACATGCCAGCCTTCGCTCACCGCGAACTCGATCAGGGCACGCAGCCGCTTGTGGCCACGGGCCAGTTCATGTGCGTTCGCCATGGAGCCTCCCGGTTTCAATAGAACGTGGAGGACGGCCGGACACGAGGGCGAATCTGTCTTGCCACTGCGGGAACAATTCGCCAGCAAGCGCGCGCATGGTGTCGAGCGCAGCGGGCGCAACTCTGCCCGGTGGCTGGCGATGCTCGACGCGATGCACCGGCAGGCCGCGGGTCGCAGCGCGCGGATAGGCTTCGATGGCCGGCACGTCGGTGCCCAGCACGCGGATGCCGGCATGGTCCTGGAACAGGTCGCGCAGCGCCTGCTGGATCATCCGTGCATTCGCGGACACGGGATGGACGCGATTGATGAGCAGGTGCAGGGATGGCGGTTCGATGCCGAGGTGCCGGTACGGCGCGATGTCCTCCAGCAACTGCATGGTGCCGCGCCGTAGCTCGCGGGCCGCGAGGATTTCCGGGGTCACGGGCGACAGCGCCAGGCCGCAGGCGAGCACCGCCATCTCCAGCAGCACCGAGCGCGCGCCCTGAGTGTCGATCAGCACCAGGTCGTATAGCGGCGCCAGCGTCGGCAGTAGATGGCGCAGCCGCAGGCGTCCGTCCGGCGCGTGCAACAGCAAGGTGTTCAGTTCACCCCGGTGGTCGTTGGACAGCACCAGGTCCAGGCCCGCGATGACGGTGCGGGACACGAGTTGGTCGAGGGCGCGCTCGTTGAACGCCAGCAGCTCATAAATGCCGCCGGGCGCGCGATGGGTCAGTTCGTAGTAAGAAGACAAGGTGGGCTGCACGTCGAGATCGAGCAGCAGCACGCGCAGGCCCGCGTCCGCGGCGAGCCCGCCGAGGTTGGCGGCCGTCGTCGTCTTGCCGACGCCACCTTTCGTTGAAATGATGGATACGACCTGCATGGCGCTCTCCGTTTGGCGATGGGAAATCCGAGGGGGAGCGGGTCAGGTGCGGTTGTTAAGGCGTTCGGCGATCCACTGATCGATCTCGACCGAATCCCAGCCCACGGCGCGCACGCCAAGGCGCAACGCCTGTGGAAACTGGCGCTTCTTCATCAGGTTGTAGATGTGGGCGCGTTTGAAGCCGGACTTCGCTTCAACTTCATCGAGCCGCAGGATGCGGCGCTCGTGCGGTGGCAGTACAGGTACTTGCGACATGGCGGTCACTCCTGAACGCTCAGTGGCGTTTGTTGGCGTGACCTCTATTCAATAGACATGGCTGCGAAAAGACATTGCAAATGCAATCTCCGCGACTGCACATACAAGATGGAAGAATTCACGCGGCTGCGCTACGCACATTCTTCCTGGCGTTGGCGAATTTGCCGTTCAAGGTTCGCTCCGTGATACCCATGGTGCCGCCATAGTGGGCGAGCAATGCAGTGACGATGGCCTCCTGCGTCTTGAAGCTGGAGTACGGCACGCCCGATGGGGATTGGCCCAGCATCAGCGTCAGCATCCCGCCGATGATGTTCAGGTAGGTGGTCTCCGCTCGATCACTGATCGCGCACTGCTTGGACGCCAGCAGGACGGCCGACTGCTTGAGCAAGGCTTCGTGCTGCGCTTGCAGTTCGCGCACCTCACGCCGACTATGGTCCAGCGCGGCCTGCAGAGCCAGCCGTTCCAGCAGGAGCGCCTGTCCTGTTTCCAGGGTGATGAAGGGATGCGCCATACGCTCGCTGCGGCTGAACAGGAATCCGGGCCGATGTTCGGGATAGTGAGTGCGCATCCAGCGCTTCAGATCGACATGGCGGACGGTCAGATCGGGCGAACTCACCAGCTCTGGGTCATTGAGCGTGATCCCGTTCTTGCCGAAGGGCAGTTCAGCATTGAGGATGCCGTCGTAGATGCGCTCCGAGTACAGCCGACACTCGTTCCATCGCGGGCAGTCCAATGTCTGCGGCAGACAACGCGGTGATGCGATCGAGGCGAGGATCGAGGCCTTGTACCGCAACAATCCAGCCCAACGTATGGCAGCTTCAATGGGACGATAGAACACCTTTGATAATGGTGGCTCCTTGTGCATGTTTTCGTCTCCTTTCGGAAGCGCTACATCACCGGCTCCTTTCTTGCCCTGCCAAGGGCTGTTGTGTCGTTATGCCTGTGGCTGATGCCTGGGACGATGCCCCGGAACGTGGGCGGAAGAATTCATGGCATCCGCACAGGTGGTCCTCACTTGCTCGATGTGCAAGAATCGACCAGTTGCCGGCCCGTCGAGTAACAAAGGAAAAAGCACGCTCGACAATGGCGCTCACGGTGCCAGCGTCATGGGGTGCGTCAAGCCCATCAAGACCGATTCGCTATGGTCTGATATCCCTACGGTTTCACAAGTCGCGCTGGGGCGCAGTCGTTGCTCAACGTCCAGAGGGGCGTAGAGAAAACCGCGCGTGTGATGCTTGTTCCTGCATCCTGATATATCGACATAGCATCCAGCGATCATGGGCTGTGGCCAGTTTGAGGCTGTTGCGCGCCGCTCCCACGCGGTCGCCCGCCGACCAGGCGATGTGAACATGTGCCCCATCTTTCTTCGCTCGCCGCATGACCTTCATCACGACCAGCCTTGGGCTGTGGTGCGCACTGCACCAACAAACCAAGCGCGGTCTCAACGCTCGATGCTGATGCCATTCCTGACGCAAGAAGACCTGGGCGTGCCAACGGCGTTGCAGCGGCGGGGTCTGGCAGCGATGTGTTCTGCGTCCGGTGTCAGCGGATGGATGGCAGTCCTTGGACGCTGATGGAAGTTGTTGGATGAACTCTGTTGCCGAGGGCGAAAAACAAGGCTATAATTCAGGCCTTCGCTGCTCACGGCGGCGGAGAAAGTGATTGGGAAACAAGGATTTAGCGCCCTAGTGCCTGTCTCGTTTCCCGCTCCAGTAGAAGAAAAGCCCCGCTATGCGGGGTTTTTTGTTTTCCGCTCTTCGGGATTGTTGAGGCCGGGAGGGGCGGCCAGCGGGCGTGTTTTGCGCTAGAATCGGGCCAGTTCCCCGGCTGACAGGTGGCCCGCGCCAACGCGCCGGCCGAGAGTGTGACATGAGCACTACCACTGCCCATCGCTGATCTTCCGCCACCGCCCTGATCCCAGGCGCCGTCGTGGCGCTTTTTTATTGCCCGCAAATCCCCATCGAAGCCGCCCGTCGGGCTGTTTCCAGGCCCGTCCGCCGGGTCGTGACTCCAGGTGAATCCCATGATCAACATCACTCTCCCCGACGGCAGCGTCCGTCAGTTCGAAAACCCGGTCAGCGTCATGGACGTGGCCCAATCCATTGGTGCCGGCCTGGCCAAGGCCACCATTGCCGGTGCCCTGGATGGCGTGCAGGTCGATGCCAGCGACGTGATCGACCACGATGCCTCGCTGCGCATCATCACTGCCAAGGACGAGGAGGGTGTGGAGATCATCCGCCACTCCTGCGCCCACCTGGTCGGTCATGCGGTCAAGCAGCTCTACCCGGACGCCAAGATGGTGATCGGCCCGGTCATCGCCGAGGGCTTCTACTACGACATCTACAACGAGCGCCCGTTCACGCCGGATGACATGGCGGCGATCGAGAAGCGCATGGCCGAGCTGATCGCGCAGGACTACGACGTCATCAAGAAGATGACGCCGCGCGCGGAAGTGGTGGAGATCTTCAAGGCCCGTGGCGAGGAGTACAAGTTGCGCCTGATCGAGGATATGTCCGAGGACATCACCGCGATGGGCATGTACTACCACCAGGAATACGTGGACATGTGCCGCGGCCCGCACGTGCCGAACACGCGCTTCCTGAAGTCCTTCAAGCTGATGCGCATCTCCGGCGCGTACTGGCGCGGCGATGCCAAGAACGAACAGCTGCAGCGTATCTACGGCACGGCCTGGGCCGACAAGAAGCAGCTCGAGGCGTACATCAAGCGCATCGAGGAAGCCGAGATGCGCGACCACCGCCGCATCGGCAAGCAGCAGGACCTGTTCCACCTGCAGGAAGAGGCCCCGGGCCTGGTGTTCTGGCACCCGAAGGGCTGGTCGATCTGGCAGGTGGTCGAGCAGTACATGCGCAAGGTCTACCGTGACAGTGGTTATGGTGAAGTGCGTTGCCCGCAGATCCTGGACGTGAGCCTGTGGAAGAAGTCCGGCCACTGGGACAACTACCAGGACAACATGTTCTTCACCGAATCGGAGAAGCGCACCTACGCGGTCAAGCCGATGAACTGCCCGGGCCACGTGCAGGTGTTCAACCAGGGCCTGCACAGCTACCGCGACCTGCCGATCCGCTATGGCGAGTTCGGTTCGTGCCATCGCAACGAGCCGTCCGGCGCGCTGCACGGCATCCTGCGCGTGCGCGGTTTCACCCAGGACGATGGCCACATCTTCTGCACCGAGAACCAGATCGAGGCGGAGGTGACCGCGTTCCACCAGCAGGCGCTGGCGGTGTACCAGCACTTCGGCTTCGATGACATCCAGATCAAGATCGCGCTGCGCCCGGAATCGCGCCTGGGCGATGATGCGACCTGGGACAAGGCCGAAGGCGCGTTGCGTTCGGCGCTGACCCACTGCGGCGTGGAGTGGCAGGAACTGCCGGGCGAGGGTGCCTTCTATGGCCCGAAGATCGAGTACCACCTGAAGGACGCCATCGGCCGTACCTGGCAGCTGGGCACGATGCAGGTCGATTTCATGATGCCCGGCCGCCTCGGCGCCGAGTACGTGGACGAGAACAGCCAGAAGAAGCACCCGGTCATGCTGCACCGCGCCATCGTTGGCTCGATGGAGCGCTTCCTGGGCATCCTGATCGAGCACCACGCTGGCGCATTCCCGACCTGGCTGGCCCCGGTGCAGGTGGTGGTGGCCAATATCACCGACGCTCAGGCCGAATACGTCGAGCAGGTTCGCAAAACCCTTGCAAATCAAGGCTTCCGGGTTGACGCCGATTTGCGCAACGAAAAGATCGGCTATAAGATTCGCGAGCATACCCTGCAGCGGGTGCCCTATCTGTTGGTCGTGGGTGACCGCGAAAAGGAAAATGGCGCCGTGGCTGTCCGCACCCGCTCGGGTGAGGACCTCGGTTCGATGTCGGTGGAAGCCTTCGTCGAGCGGCTGCAGGCTGAATTGAAGTAAGCAAGAGCCCCGGCCCCGCGGATACGTCCGCCGGGGCCGGTTCGATTCCATTCGGAGATTGCAATATCAGTACCCCTGACAACAAACAGAACCGTCGTAATCATGAAATCCGTGTGCCGCGCGTCCGCGTGATCGGCAGTGACGGTGAGATGATTGGCGTGTTGTCGCGCGACGAAGCGCTGTCGATGGCCGAGGAAGAAGGCCTGGACCTGGTCGAAATCCAGCCGCAGGCCGACCCGCCTGTCTGCAAGATCATGGACTTCGGCAAGTTCAAGTTCGAGATGCAGAAGAAGGCCAACGAGGCCAAGAAGAAGACCAAGCAGGTCGAGATCAAGGAAGTGAAGTTCCGTCCGGTCACGGACGAGGGCGACTACCAGATCAAGCTGCGCAACATGCGCCGCTTCCTCGAAGAGGGCGACAAGGTCAAGGTCAACATCCGCTTCCGTGGCCGTGAAATGAGCCACCAGGAGCTGGGCCGCGAGATGGCGACCCGCATCGAGACCGATCTGGGCGAGGACATCGTCATCGAATCGCGTCCGCGCCTGGAAGGCCGGCAGATGGTGATGATGATCGCGCCAAAGAAGAAGTAAGCCGGCGGCCTTCGGGCCTTCGCTTTGCTGAACAGGGAGGGGCTGGCGCCGCCTCCCTGTTTGCTTGCCTGTTCAGCCAGAATCCCGTCCTTGTCGACTCGCGTTTGCAAGCGACTGGAAGGAAAGGCATAATGGGCGGCCCGGTTCGCCGGGTTTGTTGTTTGCGTCAAAACAGGACCTGCCTGCCTCCTTCGGGGAGCGCGGGCTTTAGACAGGCAAGGGCAAGGACGGAAAGCGTGGCCACGGCCACCGCCCAGCCAGTGAAAAGAGACCATCAAGGACATAGCAATGCCCAAGATCAAGACCAACCGGGCGGCGGCCAAGCGTTTCCGCAAGACCGCTTCCGGCAAGTACAAGGCTGGCCACGCCAACCGTAGCCACATCCTCACCAAGAAGGCGACCAAGCGGAAGCGTAACCTGCGTCAGACGAACCACGTCCGCGCAGAAGACGCAGGCCGTCTGGACCGCATGCTGCCCTACCTCTGAGGAACTGAACCATGGCACGAGTTAAGCGTGGTGTGCAGGCGCGCCGCCGCCACAAGAAAGTATTGGATCTCGCCAAGGGCTATTACAACGCCCGTCGCAAGGTTTTCCGCGTCGCCAAGCAGGCGGTCATCAAGGCACAGCAGTACGCCTACATCGGCCGTAAGCAGAAGAAGCGCAATTTCCGTTCGCTGTGGATCACCCGCATCAATGCGGCTGCCCGCATCAACGGCCTGAGCTACAGCCGTTTCATGAACGGCCTGCTGAAGGCTGGCATCACCCTGGACCGTAAGGTCCTGGCTGATATCGCCGTGCACGACGCAGCCGGTTTTGCCGCTCTGGCAGAAAAGGCCAAGGGCGCACTGGCGGCATAAGTTCTTCCCATGGCCATCGTGCGTTCACGCACGGCGGCCTGAGTGAGACAATGCATGGGGAAGGGCGCGAGTCCTTCCCCATTCTTTTTTGTGGCCTTCCAGTGCTGTTGGGGTGGTGGAGGGTCTGCGGTGCGACGGGGTCGGCCCGGCGCGAGGCCGCTGAAGGCAAACCGATCCGAGGTCCGTCGATTCCATGAGTGACATCCAATCCTTGACCGCCCAGGCGCTGGCCGACGTGGCCGCCGCGCAGAACCCGGAAACGCTGGAAAACCTGCGCGTTTCGTTGCTGGGCAAGAGTGGCAGCATCACCGCGCAGCTCAAGCAGCTGGGCACCCTGCCGCCGGACGCGCGCAAGGCCGCCGGCGAGGCGATCAATGTCGCCCGCGACGCGGTGTCCACCGCGCTGGCCGAGCGCAAGGTGCTGCTCGAAGATGCCGCCCTGGATGCGCGCCTGGCGTCGGAGCACATCGACGTCACCCTGCCAGGTCGCCATGGCGAGCGTGGTGGCCTGCATCCGGTGACGCGCACGCTGGAGCGCATCACCGAGATCTTCGGTCGCCTGGGTTACGAGCTGTCCGAAGGGCCGGAAATCGAGGACGACTGGCACAACTTCGAGGCGCTGAACTTCCCGCCGCACCATCCGGCGCGTGCCATGCACGACACCTTCTATTTCGGCGACGGCCGCCTGCTGCGCACGCATACCTCCGGTGTGCAGGTGCGCTACATGGGCGACCACGCGCCGCCGTTGCGGATGATCGCCGCCGGCAAGGTGTACCGCAGTGACAGCGACCAGACCCACTCGCCGATGTTCCACCAGGTCGAGGGGTTGCTGGTGGACGAGCATTCCACCTTCGCCGACCTCAAGGGCACGCTGTCCGAGTTCGTGCGTGCGTTCTTCGAGCGCGACTTCGAGATGCGTTTCCGCCCGAGCTATTTCCCGTTCGTGGAGCCGGGCGCGGAAGTGGACATCGCCTGGCAGCAGCCCGATGGCAGCACCCGCTGGCTGGAAGTGCTGGGCTGCGGCATGGTCCACCCGAACGTGCTGCGCAGCGTGGGCATCGATCCGGAGCGTTACACCGGCTTCGCCTTCGGGCTGGGCGTGGAGCGCTTCGCGATGCTGCGTTACGGGGTGAATGATCTGCGCGCGTTCTTCGAGAACGACGTGCGCTTCCTCAAGCAGTTCGCGTAAGCGACGGGCCGTCGTGCCGGGCCATGCCCGGCAACGCTTGAACGTCGGTCCGCCCCGGGCGCAATGCGCTGGGCGCCGGCACAAAAGAAACCGCAACGGGAGGCCCGGCCTCCCATCAGGGTGACAACATGAAATTCTCCGAAAGCTGGCTGCGCAGCCACGTACCAACCACCGCTTCGCGCGACGAACTGAGCGCGGTGTTGACCGCCATCGGCCTGGAGGTCGAGGAAGTCACCGCGCTGGGTGATGGCTTGGACAACGTGGTCGTCGCGCGCATCGTCGAGGCCGTGCGCCACCCGGAGGCCGACCGCCTGCAGGTGTGCAAGGTCGATGCGGGGCAGGGCGAGCTGCTGCAGATCGTCTGCGGTGCGCCGAACGCGCGCCCGGGGCTGGTCGCGCCGCTGGCAATGGTGGGCGCACAGATCGGTGAGCTGAAGATCAAGCCGGCCAAGCTGCGTGGCGTGGAGTCCAACGGCATGCTGTGCTCGGCCAAGGAGCTGGGCCTGGATAACGACGCCTCCGGCCTGCTGGAGTTGCCGGACGACGCGCCTGTTGGTACGTCGCTGGTCGATTACCTCGGCCTGCCGGACGCCAGCATCGAGATCAAGCTCACCCCGAACCGCGCCGACTGCTTCAGCGTGCTCGGCATCGCCTTCGACGTGGCCGCGGCCACCCGCAGTGAAGTGAAGCCGTTCGCGGCCGATGCCGTTGCCGCGCAGGGTTCGCGCGAGCTGGCGATCCAGCTCGACGCCGGTGCCGAAGCGCCGCGCTACCTCGGCCGCGTGATCGAGGGCGTCAACGCCCGCGCCACCACGCCGTTGTGGATGGCCGAGCGCCTGCGCCGCAGTGGCGTGCGCCCGGTATCGCTGCTGGTGGATATCACCCAGTACGTGATGCTGGAGCTGGGCCAGCCGATGCACGCCTATGACCTGGACACCCTCAAAGGCAGCATCGGCGTGCGCCGTTCGCGCGCCGGTGAGTCGATCAAGCTGCTGGACGGCCGCGACGCGGCGCTGGATGACAGCTTCCTGGTGGTGACCGACGCCGACCGTCCGGTCGGCCTGGCCGGCCTGATGGGCGGCTTCGATACCCGCGTCACCGACGACACCACCAACGTGTTCCTGGAGGCCGCGCACTTCGCGCCGGCCGCCATCATGGGCCGTGGCCGCAAGCTGGGGCTGCATACCGATGCCGGCCATCGCTTCGAGCGTGGCGTGGACCCGCAGTTGCCACGTACCGCGATCGAATACGCCACCCGGCTGGTGCTGGACCTGGCCGGCGGCACGCCGGCGCCGGTCACCGAGGCCATGCGTGAAGCCGACCTGCCGGTGGCGGCCGTGATCGGCCTGCGCCGTGCGCGCATCCAGCGCGTGCTGGGCATCCAGATCGCCGACGCAGAAGTCGAGCGCATCCTGCGTGCGCTGGGCATGCAGGTCGAAGCCGCGGCGGACGGCTGGCGCGTGACCGGCCCGAGCAGCCGCTTCGATATCGCCATCGAGGAGGACCTGATCGAGGAGCTGGCCCGCATCCACGGCTACGAGACGATCCCGACCACCTTGCCCGGAGGCGCCGCGCGCATCGCCATGCCCAGCGAAACCCGCCTGGACGAGCTGAGCGTGCGTCGCCAGCTGGTGGCGCGCGAGATGCTGGAAACCATCAACTTTGCCTTCGTCGATGCGCAGCTGCTGTCGCAGTGGCGCCAGGACGAAGGGCTGGTGCCGCTGGCCAACCCGCTGTCGGCCGAGCTGGCGGTGATGCGCCCGCTGCTGCTGCCGGGCCTGGTGGCCACGCTGGGCCGCAATGTGGCCCGACAGGTGGGCCGTGTGCGTCTGTTCGAGATCGGCCGCGTGTTCGCCCGGCAGGCGGGCGACGGCCAGCCCGCACCGCTGGAAACCGTGCGCGTGGCCGCTGCGGTGTGCGGCGATGCCGCCGCCCTGCAGTGGGGCGAGAAGGCGCGCAAGGTCGATTTCCATGACCTGAAGGGCGACCTGGAGTCGCTGGCACATGCCTCCGGGGCGGTGCTGGAGTTCCGCGCCTCGCAGCGTCCGTACGCCCATCCGGCGCGTTCGGCCGACGTCTGGCGCGACGGCCAGTGCATAGGCTGGATCGGCCAGTTGCATCCGCGCCTGGTCAAGGCCATGGACATCGACGTCGACGTGATCGGCTTCGAGCTGGACCTGGCGCCGTTGGCCGCGCGCAACCTGCCGCGTTCGGGCGAGTTGTCGCGCTTCCCGGCGGTGCGCCGCGACCTGGCGGTGCTGGTGGCTGAACAGGTCAGCTGGACTGACCTGGCGGCGACGATCCGCCAGGCCGGCGGCGAACTGCTGCGGGATGTCGTGCTGTTTGACCGGTATGTCGGGCAGGGCGTCGAACCGGGTTTCAAGAGCTTGGCTATGGGCTTGATTCTGCAAGACAAATCGCGCACCCTGACGGACCGTGACGTGGAGGCCGTGGTCACCGATGTGGTGGCGGCGATCGATCACGGGCACGGCGCAAAGATCCGTGGCTGAGGCGGGATACAGGGAGCAGGCATGGCATTGACCAAGGCGGAGATGGCGGACCGGTTGTTCGACGAGGTCGGTCTGAACAAGCGTGAGGCCAAAGAATTTGTCGACGCGTTCTTCGATGTGTTGCGTGATGCGTTGGAACAGGGACGTCAGGTAAAGCTGTCCGGTTTCGGTAACTTCGACCTGCGGCGCAAGAACCAGCGTCCGGGCCGCAACCCCAAGACCGGCGAGGAAATTCCGATTTCCGCCCGTACGGTGGTCACCTTCCGTCCGGGCCAGAAGCTCAAGGAGCGGGTGGAGGCATATGCTGGATCCGGGCAGTAACCGCGAACTTCCGCCGATTCCGGCCAAGCGCTACTTCACCATTGGTGAGGTCAGCGAGCTGTGCGACGTCAAGCCGCACGTGCTGCGCTACTGGGAGACCGAGTTCCCCAGCCTTGAGCCGGCCAAGCGCCGTGGCAACCGCCGTTACTACCAGCGCCATGACGTGCTGATGGTGCGGCAGATCCGCGGCCTGCTGTACGAACAGGGCTACACCATCGGCGGCGCGCGACTGCGTCTGGAAGGCGAGGGTGCCAAGGAAGAATCGGCACTGAGCAACCAGATCATCAAGCAGGTGCGGATGGAGCTGGAAGAAGTGCTGCAATTGCTGCGGCGCTGAACTTTTCGATGTGAAAGCCGGTATAATCACCGGCTCGCCTCACGGCGAAGCAGTAGATGTTCGGGGCGTAGCGCAGCCTGGTAGCGCATCTGCCTGGGGGGCAGAGGGTCGTCGGTTCGAATCCGGCCGTCCCGACCAATTACTGCATCAAGATCAAGGGCTTGCGGCTTTCGTCGCGAGCCCTTTTTCGTTGTGGCCATTAAGTGTCCACTATGCGTCCACTACTTGGGCAACGAAATGCCGGTGCTGACGGCTTGCCATGGGGCCTCGTGACCGCCCAGATAGTGCTCGGTCATGGCCACGTTGCTGTGGCCCATCAGCGCCTGTATCTGCTCATTCGTCCAGCCGGCTTCCTTCAACAAGGCACCGCCCAGGCTTCGGATCTCATGGAAGGTCGGGGGGTTATCCGCTTCGATGCCGGCGGCGTCTCGGGCTGTAGCGAACGCGCGCGACAGCTGCTCAGGCAGCACCTGGGTGTGGTGATCCCGGCCCTTGGCCCGCATGTTGCTGGGCCGCGCCTTCTCGGGCAGGCGGTGGATGAGGTAGGGCGACACGACCGAGTCACGGCAGCGGGCAAGCAGCTCGCCAAGGGGGCCGGTGGCAGCGATCTGCAGGCGGACATTGGTGGAACCCTCGGTCTTCGATGGCACCACCCAGAGCGCGCCATCGCGCTCGTCAGCGAACCGGGCCGATACCACGTCTTCCCGGCGCAGCAGCGTCAGCAGCGAAAGGTCCATGGCATTGCGCACCCATTGGGGCGCCTGGTCCCAGATGGCGCGGTAGACGTCGATCGATAGCCGCTCGCGCTTCCGGCTGTGGGAGAACTTGCGGGTGGACAGTGCGGGGTTGGTGTCGATCCAGCCTTCCTCGACCGCACAGGCCAGAATCCAGCCCAGCACCAGCCGGAACTGCTGGCGCGCGCGCTCGGATTCAGTGACCTCCCGAATGAAGGTGGCGCAGGCCTTCACTGTCACGTCGGCCACGGCGGTACCGCCCAGCCCGGCTTCGATCCGGCGAATCACGCTTTCGTAGACCTCGGCGGTCTTGGGCGCCCACTTCCGGCCGGGGATGTCGTCGGTCCTGAACACCTTGATGGCATCGGCCACCGTCTCGCCAGGGGTCAGCACCCTGCCCACCAGGTCATTTCCTGGCATCAGCAGGGCGTTGAGCTTCTTGGCAGCGGCGAAGGCCTTGGCCTTGTCCTTGCCCATGGAGTGCTCTTTCCGGGTGATCGGGTGCCGATACTTGAACCCGTCGCGGTGGGCATAGAGGTTGGCCGGCCAGTCGCGGCGGCTCGGATGGCGTGCACGTCCCATCATGGCAAGTTACGCCGCCGCCAGTACGCTGGCGACCAGGTCGTCACCACCGGCCAGCCAGGCGTGTTCATCGACATACCACTGGCCGACGACCTTCTGGCACGGGAGGCGACCTTCCCGGCACCAGCGGCCGATCAGCTTTTGGTCTGGCCGGCTGTCTTCATCGAAGTACTTCTCTGCCCACTTCTGGGCCAGCATCAGCTTCATGCCGCCTCTCCTCCGAGCGCCGCTCGGGCGCCGTTGATTTGTTGTTCCAGGTGGTCCTTCTCGGCGCGTAGCCGGATGATCTCGTCGGCGGCCGTGGCCAGCTGCTCGCGCAGCAGGTCCTTGGGTGGCTGCTTCATCCGCTTGGCCGGCTTGGGGAAAAGCTGCGGGGTGGTCATGCGACATCTCCCAGCGGGAGGCCACGTTGGTGGCCACAGTCGATCGCCGACGGCGAGATCCACAGGCATTCGGTTCGCGTAGCGCCACCGCGGCCGGCGGAGATGCGCGCTGTCGTCTCGACCCGCTGCCAGCCGACCAAGGTGTCGTCGTACAGCTCAGTCCGATAGCCACTGATCACCACATGGCCGCGCAGCACCAGCAGAGCAGCCAGCAGCGTCTCGTGTTGGCTGGTCGACATTTCGTGCCGGTAGTATCCGGCCTTGCCGGCCTGCATCACGCGGGTGCTGTGCACGTAGGGCGGATCGACGTAATGCAGGGTTTGCGGGGTGTCGTGCTGCTGCATCACTTCGATCGCCGGCCGGTTCTCGATGAGCACGCCTGTGAAGCGTTCGGCGATCGCCGCCAGCCCATCGGGGTATTTCTGCCAGAGGTGCTGGGCGGTTCCGTAGGCTCGCTGGGAGTCGATTCGAAAGCCGGTCTTGCCCTTGGTGGCGCCGGCAGAGCCGAAGCCCATCTGCGCCCGGATAGCGAGACGACGTGCGCGCTCCACGGGTTCCTCGATTGGCTCCCATGCCTGATCGAACTCGGCCCTGGCGTAGGGTGTGAGCCGGCATGCCTCTATCAATCGAGCGCATTTCTCAACGTCCTGCAGCACACGGAAGAAGTTGACCACGTCCCCGTCCAGATCGTTGTAGACCTCGGCGTAGCTACGGGCCTTCGTCAGCAAGACGCCGGCAGCACCGCCGAAAGGCTCCACGTAGGTGCGATGTCCCGGCAGGTGCTGGTGGACCCAGCCCGAGATTCGGAACTTGGCGCCGTGGTAGCGGAAAGCAGGCGCGGCGATCATGGGCGCTTCCTCGCAAATGGCCGCATGATCTTCTTCGCCTCTTCCAGGTCGCCGCGGGCGAGCGCGATCACGGCCAAGCCGCGCGCCTCCCACATGCGGCGGGTCCGCGGCCGGGCCTTGTCCAGATTGATGCCGACCTTGCGCGCCAGCTCGTGGCCTACTGCTACGTGGTCGATCGCTTCAGCGGCGCTCATACGGCATGCCTCGGCATTGGCCGCACAGGCCCGAACCAGAGGGCTGCGGCGTTGTTGATCCGGATCTGCTCGACGTCCGGGACCTGGTCGGGCAGGGGGGCGCGGAGCCGGCGCTGGTCGTTGACGCAGACGGAACAGGTGCGCGCGCGACCCTGACGGCCCTTGCTCGGGAAGGCCAGATCGGGGAGCAGGCGCTGGCAGGCGGTGCAGGCACGCCTATTGACAGCGCCACGCTCCTTTCGGACGCTGGCAAGTAAGGACGCATCGCCGAGGAGCGGATGATCAGATACGTCGATGGTTGGCAGCTGCACGCGTACGTGGACCGTGCGGCCGATGGACCTGAGGAGATGATCATCTCCGCCCGCCACTTGGCGCAGGATGCGGTTCGTGTGCACACCTTCGGCCCTGCCGAGTTCCCCACCATGACGGAGGCCACCAACTTCATCGAAGGGCAGCTTGCCGCAGTCACTGGCGTTGGTTGCGACGGCTCTCTGAGGTTCTAGCTCACGCATCGCTCGCCTCCTGCGCTGAGGCGGGCTTGCCATCACCATCGGCCGAGCGGTCGTGTTCGATGGCCTTGTCGGCAGGCATGGTGCGCCAGTCCGGCCAGATGCGGCCCTCGTTCTTGGACTGCTTGGCGACGATTGCGTCGATGATGCCGCTCGGGGTTGCTCCGGAGCGCCGCGCTCCGTCGAATGCCAGGATGATCACATCGACCCACTCGGCCAGGTCAGCCGGGTCCGCTTCTATCTCCCGCAGCTCCTTTCGGATGTGATCGATGATGCCGGTAGCGCGAGCACCGGGGCCGAACGTGTGAGCGGAGAAGCGCTGCTGCCGCTCCAAGTGGGCGACTAGATCAAAGGGCATGCCGCGATCAGCATTGATGCGGATAGCGTCCAGAATGCCCAGTACTGTGTGCAGGCGTGCCCTGACGTGGGTAGACAAGGTGCGCGTCCGCAGCAGCTCATCAATCAGGTTTATGGCCCCGGTCGCGCGCTGTGGGCCGTGCGCCGGGCAGGGCCAATGCAGAGAGCCGCCGCCGCTGGGGCAGGTGCAATCTTGGGAAGATTGTTCGTTCACGCGCGGGGTTCCTTCTTGCCGTGTTGGGGGCTGTACCGAGCGCGGCCCGGCATTAGCGGAATGAGGAGCTTCTGGTTCGTCGGGATGCTGTACTGGGCGACGAGGCAGGGCTCTCCGAACTTGTTGTGGACGGTGATGCGGGTGGAATGGATGACATGGCCATCCGCCCGCAGGTCGTGCACCCGCGCGCTGGCGCGGTAGATGCCGAGTTCCTGGAAAATTTCCACTGCCGTCATGGCGCGGTTGGACAGCGCCGTGAGCAGCCTTTCGCACTGTGCGGCCTGGGTCATAAGGGCCTCAGAGACAGAGCTGCATCTGCGGGGGGAAGGCCAGCGCCGGCGCACTGCGACGAACGCGCTTGGGCTTTGCCGGCTGGCCGTGCATCAGCTCCCACTCGGCCAATGCCCGTTCAAAGTCGGGATGGCGGGCCGTATGGCTGCAGGAGCATTCGATTCCGTGGCCGCCGCCGGCTGAGGCGCGGCGAAGGTCGTGGATGTGGCGCGCGGTGCAGGGCAGGAGGGGTTCCGCGTGGCTGACCATGCGTTGCATATCGATCTCCTTAGGAGCTAAAGGCGAGCGGAGCGCAGATGGCGACCAGCGCCGCCGCCGCAATCGCGGCGAACAGCAGGAGGTCCAGGAGGGATCTCTTGTCGCCCTTCACGGCTGGGTGCCCACGAAAGCGAGGTCATAGATGACGCAGTGCGCCCGGGCGTCCGCCTTGGAGAGGGGGACCACGGCATCTGCCCGGGCGCATGCGATGGGAACGGAGTAGGAGCCGCTGGCGACGGCATCCACGGCGTCGAGAGCTTCCTGCCAACGGCGGGCGGAGAAGCCATCAGTCAACGCGATGGCGACGCCTGCAGCGCAGTCGGGCACGCGGCCAGCGCCGCGGAAGCCGTTGAGGGCGGTCCCGGCGATGGTCGCGCGCAGGCCCCAATCGTCATGGTCCGCCAGCTCGTAGACCGCGAGCGCGGCGCAGATGCGCGGGCTGGAGATCACAAGGTCAGTGGGGACGGTCACGGCGCCGGCGGTCCGCGTTTCGGGGGCCGGTGCCGGGATCGTGGGGGCGGCGCAGCCGCCCAGGGCGAGCAGCAGGGAGGCGAGGAGGGCGCGGATCATGCGGCACCGCCGTGGATCTGGCTGCCAACCCATTCGCGCATGCGTCCCCAGCGAGCCTCGGGCGTCTCGGCGTTCCATGAGGCCTCGTCGTTCATGAAGACGATTTCGGCAACCATCGCTGGAGCAATCCCGAAGGCTTGTGCGACCGCATCGCGGTCAGTGGGATCAAGCGCGCCGAGGTCAATGCCGCGCTTGGAGCCAATAACGCCGAGAGTGCAATGGCATCCATCAACCGTTTGCAGCTCGTCGGCGACCAGTTTCTTGATCGGCATTGCGTCGAGAGCGTCACGCAACTCGATCAAGAACTCCTGTCCGCGCCTGCCGCGCAGTGCAGCGCTTACGGCACCGCGCCAGCAGATCAGGCTCCAGCTCTCGCAGTCGTCGCTGTACCCGGAGCGGCTCATGCAGCACCGCCAATGCGAGCGCCGGGCAGGCGCACGCGGCCGGCGAGGTGCGTCATGCGGACCTTGTGCTCTCCAGGCCCCATGCCGCAGAACCTCCGGAGCACGTCGCCGTGCAGCCGGCAGAAGTCGAACCTCAACTCACCCTGCTTAGATGCGTCGTATACGAAGTCCGGGCAGGGGTTCCCGGGGAACCGGTGCCTGAAGGTGCAGAAGAGGCGATAAGCCGCGCGCGCTGCGCGGTAGAACGCTTTCCACTGCTGACGTGCGGTCGCCATGACTCTGATCTCCAGCCCCTTCCCGGATGGGTGTGTCGCGGGGCATGGACATAGATTACCCATGGGTATATTTCAAATGCAATACCCATAGGTAAATATTTCGCGGGGCGGCAAAAAGAAGCCCCGCATAGGCGGGGCTCTGAGGATTTCTTGGCGGGCGCCGGGCTTACTGCACGTGGCTGACCCAGTGCGGCTCGGAAACGATAGCGATGGGGTGCCCGGCGTCTCGCAGGCTCACCGCCTTGAGGATCTTGGTCCCGGCGTTGCTGTTGATCCAGTCCCGGGAGCCCAGCTCGCCGATGATCAGGTAGTTGGTCTTTCGGCTTGGGCTGCCTCCAATGAGGCCCCCGCGCTGTTCAATGGCCTCGTGAACTGCCGAGCGAGTTCCGAAAGCAAAAGTGCCCGTCACGACGAAGACAGCCCCGGTGTGGGAGATCGTTGGCTGCGGCTCCGTCACCGGAAGACTGGTCGCGAGCGATGCAGTCTGCCCCTTGGCGTCAAAGGCCTCACCGCCCACGAAGCGGATCAGGGTGTCGTGCAGGTCCGCCGACTCCTCGTCGTCAATCACGCCGTCGCTGAGGATGTCGGACAACAGGCGGTAGATCGGCGCGAATGGATACTCGCCAACAAAGGCTGAGTTCCGCTCGATCCAGTCCTTCAGGAACTCGGCTTCCATCTGGCTGACGTGGCCATCCGCCAGAAGTCCCCGGCATAGCCCAACCAGTTCGTTCGTGCTGCGATCCTGCCGGCGCGTCTCCGTGATACTCCCGGATGGTGCGCGATCTGTCTTCAAAAACATCTTGTCCCCCTCCTTGAATAGATGCTTCGAACTGCCTCAGTTGAACCGTTCGATCCGGTTCCGCAGGTACACTTTTCCGCCTATGAGCGTGCCTTCCGGGATGGGGAATGGGTCGCCGTAGCTCTTGTTCTCGCTTGCGACGTGAATTACGCCGCGGTCGATCAATCGCTTGATCTGATGGCCATTTCCCATGTTGATCAGATAGATGCCGTCACCGTCGAACGAGGTAATGGCGGTGTCCACTACAACTGCATCGCCCGGCTGAATCACAGGTTGCATTGAGTCGCCACTTCCCGTGATGAGGCGCAGCCGCCCTGGGGCAGGCACGAAGCCTACGATGCTGCGGATATAGCCAGGTTCGAAGTCGATAGCTCGGATCACATCCGGATTGTCTACGTTCTCCACCCCATCCCCCATGCCTGCGGCCGCGTCCAATTGCTGGACGTGAACGTAGCCTTCGCGTGTCGCCGGGATTGAGATTGTTACTTCGGAGTCAACGCCGGCGCCGGCGAAGTAGCCGGGGATGCCGAGCGCCTGTTCGATCTTCTCGATGGAGTCCTCGCCGATGCGCTTTGCACCGGCCTTGCCCTCTGGGTACAGCATCCGTGACACGTAGGAAGGCGTAATTCCAACGGCATCGGCGAAGCGCGCCGATACGCCCGAGAAGCGCTCCTGGATGAGGTGGCGAAGGAGTTCGCGGCGGCGATCAGCTTTGGTCATATGCGAAGCCTGACAGGAAGTTACCTGCAAGTAACTGACCTACGGGTATTGCTTTCGGCGTACCCATGGGTAAACTCTGACGCCTATGGACACCCTTCGCGCCCACCTCTCGACCCTCGTCCCGGCAGATCAGGCGGCCTACGCCGCGCGCTGCGGCACAACCATCGGCTATCTGCGCAAGGCGTTGAGCAAGGGCCAACGCTTCGATGGCGGCCTGGTGCGGCTGCTCCACGTTGAAAGCGGAGGCGTCGTCTCCCTCACGGAGCTGCGGCCGGACATCTGGCCGCCCGTTGAGGAGGAGTTGTCGCTCGCGCTCGCCGTGGACACCCGCATGAGCAAGCGCGCGCTGCGCGCTCGCCTGGGGTTCACCACGGACAAGCAGCTGGCCGCTGTTTTGCGTCTCCCTGTCGATCAGGTCGAAAGCTGGGAGGAGGAGCGCGCGCTGCCGGCGGTGCCCGAGGTGCTGCGCCTGCTTGGCGCGCAGCCCGCCGCTGTAGTTGAGGCGCCGCCGGCAGATCCGGACGACAACCGCATTGTTCCCGTGGAGGTGGCTTGAGATGGATGTCAAGCTCACCCCGACTTTCTCGGTTGTCTTAGACGAGGACCGCCAGGTCCACGGAATTAGAGCTATCGATTCCGGGAGTGAAGGGCGCTCGAGACTGTCTCGACAAGTGCCATCGCGACTTCCTTCTGAAGCCCTCCAAGACCCGGGCATTTCTTCGGATCGTCGTAGACCTCCATCAGATTGTGGAGTGCCTCGATGACCACCTGTGGCTCGAGCCCCCAATGTCGCGCGAACACGAGGACTGTGCCTTCGAGGGCGAGGACTTTGCCCTTGGCATGTTCTAAGTGCTCGGTCAGTTCCGCCACCCGTGCTTCCAGCGCAGAAATCCTGATTTCGCTCATGTCGCCCTCCTTGCGGGCTGTTCGTGTGGAAACAACAGCCTACCGCAAGGAGGGCGGCGCCCGCCTTCCGGCCCCCGGGGTCCATTGAGATGAATTCGATTCCGTTCATGGCGCTCATCGTGCGCGCCGCCCCTTCAGCAAACCACGTTCACGGAGCCCGCCAATGAACATCGCCGATGCAGCACACAAGACCGTGAAGGAGTACCCGGGCGGCGCTGAGGCGCTGGGGGTGCGGATCGGCATGTCCGGGGCGGTGCTTCGCAACAAGGTAAATCCGAACAACGGGACGCATCACCTGTCTCTGGCCGAGGCCAGCGAGATCATGGGTGTGACCGGGGACGACCGCATCCTGCACGCCCTGGCGGCTGAGCACGGCTATGTCTTGCGCCGTGCCGACGCGGCTTCCGGCGGCAACGTGGTTTCGGCCCTGCTCACTGTCGCCGCAAAACAGGGGGAGTTGGCGAAAGCAGTCTCCGACTCCCTGGACGACGGGCAGATCACCCCCAACGAATCGCAGGAGATTGCCCGCATCTGCGCATCGATTCAGGCGCATGCAGCGGAACTGGCTGCGCGCGCTGAAACCGCATCGACGGGACCGCAGTGATGGCCGACAAGCCCGCTAGGAAGCCGAAGAAGGGCCGGTCAGCCGAGTGGCTGGAAGGTGCACTGAAGCGCTTCAGCGACGAAGAGCTGCAAAGCGAGCTGAAGCGCCGGTACATGGCGCAGCCGCATGCGCCGTTCGTGATGCCGGAGCGCAAGCCGCAGACCCGCGTGGAGTTCCTGCGGGAGCGAGTGAAGGAGCTGCAGGAGACGTTGGACACGGTGCGCAGTGACCGCGTGCCCGGCGGCGGGGCCTTGGCGATCAAGCAGCGCCGCATCCGGTCGTTGGGTGATCTGCTGCGCAAGAACCGCAACTTCCTCGCATTGGCCGAAGCCGACGAGAAGAAAGCCGAGGAGGCGCGCGAGCGCCCCTGATCGAATCCCGCCCCTCTAACCGCCGGGTAGCTCCTGGTGGGACAGCCGAACTCCTGCGCGGTTGAGGGATGCGGGTCCTGCAGGAGGACGTGGGAGTAGTGGCATGAAGAACACAACACAGGCGGGAGGCTGACATGCAGGACGCACGCATTGCGACCGGGCTGTCCAGCCACCCGAAGACCAAGAAGCTGATTCGCGCGCTGGGGCAGGGTGGGGCATGGAACCTGATCTGCCTGATCACCTGGGCCGCGGCAAACCGTAGCGATGGCGACTTGTCCGGCATGACCGTGGAGGACATCGAGCTTGCTGCCGACTGGCTGGGCGAAGAGGGTGCGTTCGTGCGCGAGCTGGTGCGGGTGCGCTTCCTCGACCAGGACGGCGACGACTACGTGCTGCACGACTGGGCAGACCACAACCCGTGGGCAGCCGGGGCGGAAGCACGCAGCGAGAAATCGAAGTGGGCGGCGTTGTGCAAGCAGTACGGGCGTCCAGAGGCTGCCCGGATGATGCCCGAGTATGCCAAGCGCATCGGGATCGACTGCCCGCCGGTGCCAGCCGCACTGCCAGAAAGTGCCAGTGGCACGCCACTAGCAGAATCTGGCAGTGCCAATGACTGCCAAGCGGAGTGCCAGAAAGTGCCAGTGGCAGATTCTGGCAGTGCCCCGTCTCCGTCTCCGTCTCCGTCTCCGTCTCCGTCTCCGGAAGAGCCTAAGTCCTCGCTTCGCTCGGACTCGTCATCGGCTGCGCCGGATGACGCCTCCGGTGGCGGTGCTTCGCCGAAGGAGGTGCTGCGGCTGGCGGCGGTGACCGACGAGGCGATAGCGGCCTGGAACGCCTCGGCGCTGGTGAAGGCCAACGGCGGGTTGCTGGCGGCGGTGAACCCGGCAGTGGGGCGCGACAAGCGGCAGCAGCAGGTCAAACGCTGCGTCTCCATCGCCCGGGACATCTGCCTGGCTAAGGGCCACATCCGCATCCCGCCTGAGTTTTGGGCCGAGTACTTCGCCGTCGCTGCAAGGGACGATTTCCACTCCGGCCGGCAGGGCGGGGGGCGTGGGCACGAGAACTGGACGCCTGATTTCGAGTTCATGACCCAGCCCAAGACGATGTTGAAGCTGTTCGAGCGCGAGGAGGCCGCGTGATGTTCGACGCGGACGCGACCGTCGCCCAGATGCGGGTTCCGCCGCAGAGCGTCGCCGCCGAGCAGGCGGTAATCGGCGGGCTGCTGCTGTACCCCGAGGCTTGGCGGAAGATTGAAGGCAGCCTGGAGCCGGGGGACTTCTACCGCCGCGACCACCAGCTGATCTTCACCGCGATCCGGGACATGGTTGAGCGTGACCGCCCGTTCGACGCGGTGACGCTGGGCGAGTGGTTCCAAGCGCAGGGCATGGGCGAGCAGGTTCCCGACCACTACCTGACGACCCTTGCCAGCACCACGCCATCGGCCGCGAACATCGCCGGCTATGCCAAGGTCGTGAGCGACAAGGCGTTGGCGCGCCGGATGGTCAGCATCGGCACCGAGATCGCGGATGCAGCCTATGACCCGCGTTTCGAGCCGGAGGAGGGCATCGCCGCTGCCCAGGTGCTGATGCAGGGATTGGCCCCCAGCCACACGGGCGGCCTGGTCGCCGTCACCGACACCCTGCCGGCCTGGTTCGATGACCTGCGGTACCGCTTCGAGCTGGGCACCTCGATAACGGGCGTTCCCACCCCGTGGAGGGATCTGAACGACGCAACCCATGGGCTGCAGCCCACGGAGCTGATCATCCTCGCCGGTCGCCCGAGCATGGGTAAATCCATCGCCGGACTGAACATCGCCGACTTCGCCGCGGTGGACCGGCACGTGGCCCTGTTCTCGCTGGAGATGAGCAAGAACCAGCTCAACCGGCGCGGGATCTCTGCCGCCGCAAAGGTTCCCCACGAATGGCTGCTGGCCCCAGGCGGCTCGGACGAATACTGGGCCAAGGTCACCGCCGCTGTCCGGGATCGCCGCAAGCTGAACTTGAGCGTTGACGATACCCCGGCGCTGCGGATCAGCCAGTTGATGGCCCGCGCCCGCGCGCTGCATGCCCGCCGGCCGATTGAGCTGCTGGTGGTGGACCACATCCATGACTTCAAGATCGACGCCAAGCTTGCCCGCTTTGAGTACGGCGAGATCGCGCAAGGGCTTAAGACCCTCGCCAAGGAGTTCAACTGCCCAGTGCTGGCCTTGGGCCAGCTGAACCGCGCGCTGTCCACCCGCCAGGACAAGCGCCCGAACATGTCCGACCTGCGCGAGTCCGGCGAGATCGAGCAGAAGGCCGACATGATCATCTTCATCCACCGGGATGACTACTACGACAAGACCACCCACATGCGGGGAATCGTGGAGTTGATCCTGGCGAAGGGCCGCGACGTGGAGGCCGGAAAGTCCATCTTCCTGCGTAACGACTACGCCCACATGGCCTTGCGAGATCGAGAGGGCGACCTGCCGGAGGCCCCCGAGCCCGACCGCCCGGCGCCGCGCGCTGGAGGAAAGTCCAAGTTCTTTGGCGGTGGGCGCCGCGGCGGCTTCGGGGATCAGGACTGATGGCGATGCAGCACTCCACCGGCACCCCGACCGCAGCGGAAGCCGCGCGCATCGAAGCGGCGAAGGTTGGCCCGTGCATGGCCTGCCTGTCGCTGCTGCTGGCCGGGCTGCTGGACGCTGGGCTGGTGGTGTACGGCTGCGACTACAACCACGCCAAGAGCGGCAACCGCCGGCGCGGGCACATGTTCGGCTACGCGCTGTGTGTCTGGCACCACCGCCGGCATCCGCAGGAGGGCAAGACCCCGGCGCAGACCCGGGAGGTCTACGGCCCGAGCCTACTGGATGGGTCGCGGGTGTTCCACGAGATCTACGGCACCGACGACGACCTGATCGAGCAACAGACCTACGTGATTGAGGAGAGGAGAGCAGCATGAAGAACGTACGTGAGCTATTGGCGAGGTTTCACGCCTCCTCGTTCCGCTTGGATGCCGGCGCAGGCACAGGAGGCGGTGTGGACGCCCTGACCAACATCGATATCGCGGGGGCACTCGGCATGGTGCCGGCAGGGCTGGGCCGTGATCTTCTGGAACTCCTGTATGGGCCGGCCCCATGCCGCGCGGACATCGTTCGTGTGTTCCATGGGATTACCCGGCTGGCACTGGAGGAACGCAACCGTCGGACCCGTGGCTTCATCGACGCACGCACCCTCTGGGGCATCGCGGAGTGCATCGCGAAGTTCGAGCGCGATCAGGCCGAAGCCACCCGGCGCAACTTGGGCGTGCTGAAGGCGCGCGCTGCTGTCGCCCGCGAGTCGTTGTTCCCGGAGAGGCTGGAGGAGCGCATGCCGCAGATCGCTGCCGTGGCAATCGGCTACATGAAGGGGGAGCGGCACAGCAACCGCGAGCGCGCCGCATCCATGGGGGTGAGTGAGTCGGCATATCGGAAGGCGTGGGCCATTGTCGTGGATTGGCTGATCACGGAGATGGTGGAGGCGGAGGAGGCCGCTGCATGCGCGTTCGCCCGGGCGGTGAGTCAGGCCGCCGCCTAGTCAGGAGTGCGTAGGTGAAAGGTGCGCACTTTTCGCTCTACAGTCCTACCATCACGCGACGAAAGCCCGGCACAAGCCGGGCTTTTTCTTTTCAACCCGATCATCACCGCTCCGCAAAGCCCGTCGCACGCTGTGAAGCGTTTGGGGCCGGTGCCGCGCGAATGCGCGCCAATTCCGCCATGACTGGTTTGGCACTAGGCAGCGGTGGTGATCGGACCTTCCACGCCCGTCCACCCTCACCGGATTAACGACTGAGCCCAGCCGGGCTGCGGTGACGGGCACCTTTGCCACACAGGGGATTCACCCATGAGCACGAAGCAGGAGCCGCGCGGCGTCCGCAACAACAATCCGGGAAACCTGGACCGCACCGCGACCGTGTGGCGCGGAGAGGATCGGAGCCCCGAGGCTCTGGCGAGGGAGAAGCGCTTCTGCGTGTTCGAGACGCCGCAGGCCGGTTTCCGCGCGCTGGCAAAGACCCTGCTCACGTATCAGAACAAGCACGGGCTGAGGACGGTCCGCGAGATGATCAACCGCTGGGCGCCGCCCAAGGAGAACGACACCGAGGCCTATATCACCCAGGTGGCCCGGGAGGTCGGGGTTGGTAGCCGCGAGATCGTCAGCCTGAGCAAGCAGGTGCCGCTGCAGCGCATGGTGACCGCCATTGCCCGGCACGAGAACGGCGGGCTGTTCTGGGATGCCGCGGTTATCGAGGCTGGCGTGCGCCAGGCCCTCGCCTGATGGACGGTGATCCGAGCACTGCGCCCTGGTGGGCTGCCGGCGGTGCCTTCGCCCTGTGGCTGGTCCGGGAAATCTGGGGCGTCATCAACAGCCGGAAGAAAGAACGCACCGAGACGGACGCAAACGTCACGCTGGTGGGCGGCCTGACAGAGCGCATTGATCGCCTTGAGCAGTCGCAGGCCCGGATGGGCACGCAGCTGGACGAGGAGATCAAGCTGCGGCGTGAGGCCCAAGAGGAAGCGCACCGGTTGCGCATGCGAGTGCAGACGTTGGAAGGCTTGCTTCGCGGACTGGGGGCGGTGATCCCGCCCGAGCCGGCGTGATGTACCTGGGCATCGGCCTGCTGGTCGGCCTGGCCGTCGGCGCGCTGGCGTACTGGCCCGGCGACATCGGAATGGACCCATGACAGCCCTTGTGGGCGTGGAGGTTTGAGTGAGCGCACTTCAACGCCCCGGCTACGACGCCCTGTGGGGCTGGTTCGGGCTGGGTTATGCGTCCTGGCTTCCGCTGCCACATGTGCTGATGCACGAGATGCCAGACGACTGGCAGGCACGGATGGCCGCGCTGCTGCAGGAGTTCGATGCGGCGTTCAAGAACCTGCCTCGCTACGACGTGCAGATCCAGCTCAAGCAGAACGGCCGGTTTGTGCCGATGCCGGACTGGATCAGCTACCGGCACCCCGACCGGGCAACCATTGAGGGTTTCAGATGAACCGGACCGACTTCATTTCCGCGCTCGATCCCCTGCGGCCGTATGCGGGTTTGCTCCGCTGGCTTCTGATCGCGCTGCTGGCCGCTCTGCTGGTGGTGCTGGGCTACCGGTGGGGTGCCGGCCACTGGCGGGGCGAGTACACGGCCGAGGTCGCGGCGCGCGCTGCGGACAACGCCGGCCACGCCGCAACCCTGCAGCGCCTGGCTGACTCCACCGCTGCCGTGGCTGCCAAGGCGAAGGCTGCGTCCACTGCCCTGGCCAAGAGCCGGGCCGAATCCGATACCCAGTACCAAAAGGCCATCGACCATGCGAAGCGTGCCGAACGTGATCTTGCTGCTGCTCTGCGCCGCGGCGATGTGCAGCTGCAGCCACAGTGGTCCTGTCCTGCGGCCGGAGCCCTCGCCGGTGGTGCTGCCCCCGATGCCATCCAAGCCAGTGCCGCAGGGCGCTTCAACAGCGCGGCGCGAATTGTTGCTGCAGCCGACGCAGACGCAGCCGTGATTGAGTGGCTGTGGAACGGCTGGCAGGCCGACCGGCAGGCGGTCATTGCCGCCGGGTGTGCCGGCGAGGCAAAGCCGTGAGCGCGGGCAGTGTGGTGGTGCAACTGCGAGTCCGCTGGTGGCTGAAGTGGTACATCCGCTCAGTCGTCCTGTTCGCCGGCATGACCGGCCTCGAACCCAACTGGGATCACGTCGAGTTCTGGGTGCGCCGCGCGCTGCACTGGCGCCGGGTGAGCCCAAGCGGTGGCAGAGCATGAGGCGGGGCAAGGGCGGCGGGCATCTCGCATTGGGTCGGCTGAAGGCCGGCGAGATGAACAGGACCGAGCAGGCCTATGCCGACAGGCTGCGCGCGCTGGAGCATGCGGGGAAGATCCTCTGGCACAAGTTCGAGGGTCTGAAGCTGCGGCTCGCGGACAACACGTTCTACACGCCGGACTTCGCGGTGCTGGAGGCCGACGGCGTTATGGCCTGCCACGAGGTGAAGGGCCACTGGCAGGACGACGCCAGGGCCAAGATCAAGATCGCCGCAGCGATGTACCCGTTCCGGTTCCTCGCCGTGAAGGTGAGGGCCAAGCGGGACGGCGGTGGCTGGGACGTGGAGGAGTTCTGATGCAACAGCACATCCATGAGCCTGGCGACGGTCGCGGCCGTCGGCGGGTGCTGCTCGATGGGCAGCTGGTCCGCTACGTGATGTTCGCCGACACCCGCAAGGGTGTGGTCAAGGTTGCTGCCCAACCGGTGCGGTTGCATAGGCACGGCAAGCGGGTGGTCCAGCGGACGTTGCGAGGCAGGGTTGAGGTGGAGGCCGCCAATGACTGACCACATCGAGACACTGGCGGCTGTGGTTTCCCTGCAGCAACAGGCCATTGATGCCCAGGCCAAGCAGATCGGAGTCCTTGCCGAGCAGGTCGGGCTACTGGTCCAGTCGGTGGCTCAGCTCTTGGGAGAGGAGGCAGGCATTCCGGTGGAGGGTGAGGGCGACGCGACGGAGCGCGTGGATCTGGATGGGCGGTCGTACTGATGGCGGCCAAGGGACTGGCGGGCAACAGGCAGGCCAAGCGCGCGTTGCCCACCAACAGCCGCGAATGGCGGCGCCTGCGGGAATCGATCCTCATCCGGGATATGTACCGGTGCCAGGAGAAAGCGTGCGGCGTTCTGGTTGTCGGCAAGGGGCAGGCGCACGTTGACCACGAAGACGGCGACCCGAACAACAACGATCCTTCCAACCTACGGACCCTGTGTATCGGGTGCCATAGCCGCAAGACGGCCCGGGAGGATGGTGGCTTCGGGAATGTGGAGAGCGTAGTGGTGGGCTGCGACTACGACGGGTGGCCGCTCAAGTAGGGCGCTTGGTGGCCAGCGCCGTCCCGCCCCGTCAAGCTGAATATCAACAGGTTATCCACAGAAACCTGAACGAAAGGGGGAGGGGGGTAAAAAGTTCGATTCTGAACGGCCGGCGATACGTGCGCCCCCCTTTCTTCGCGCATCCACAGTTGGAAAGACGACCCCCAGCGAGGGGTGAGAGATGGCAAATCCAAGGACACCAGCCGCAAAAGCGGCAGTTTCCGGCGCAGCGGCCAAGAACCCGAAAAGGCACAAGGATCGCAAGACGCCGAAGAAGGCCAAGGCCATCGGTCCTCCCTACAAGGGGATGACCAAACCCCAGATCGCGGTCTGGCGCGAGCAGGTCGAGAACATGCCCTGGCTCCACGCCGGTCACCGGTTGTTGCTGCGACAGGTGTGCATCCTGGCTGCGCGAATGGAGACGGACCCGGACATGGGGGTGTCGGCGCTGCAGGCGCTGGGCTCGCTCCTATCAAAGCTCGGCGCAACGCCGGTAGACGAGACGAAAGTGAATCATGGCGGCGACGAGGACGAAGACCCGGACGAAAAGTTCTTCAGCTGACCGAACAAGCGCCTATGCGCATGCGGTGCTGGCTGGTGAGATCGTCGCGGGACCGCATGTCCGCAATGCCTGCCGTCGCCACCTCAAAGACCTGCAGGACGCGCACGAGCGCGGTCTGTACTTCGACCAGGAGGCGGCAGATCGCGTTTTCAGCTACTTCGAGGGCGTCCTCAAGCTGAGCGAGGGCCAGTTCGAGGGAAAGGCCTTCCAGCTCCACCCATCGCAGGCCTTCGTACTCGGCTCGCTGTTTGGCTGGAAGAAGGCGGACGGGCGTCGGCGCTTCCGCCGCGCGTATATCGAACAGGGCAAGGGCAACGGCAAATCCCCGATGGCCGGCGGCATCGGCCTGTATGGGATGACGGCGGATGGGGAAGCTGGCGCTCAGATCTACGCCGCTGCCGCGAAGAAGGAGCAGGCGGGCATTCTGTTCGCCGATGCGGTGAAGATGGTCAAGGCGTCGGGCGCGCTGATGAAGCGCCTGGAGTTCTCGGGCGGCGAGGGCCGGGAGTACAACATCGCGCACCACAAGAGCGGGAGCTTCTTCCGCCCGGTATCGCGCGACACCGGCAAGACGGGTTCGGGCCCGCGTCCATACTTCGTTCTGGCCGATGAGGTCCACGAGCTACCGGATCGCAAGACCATCGAGATGCTGGAGCGCGGCTTCAAGTTCCGCCGTCAACCGTTGCTGTTCATGATCACCAACTCCGGCAGTGACCGGAACAGCGTGGCTTGGGAGGAGCACGAGCACGCGGTGAAGGTGGCGGCCGGACATACCGAAGCAGTCAACGATCCGACCTTCATCGGCGAGCCGCTGGACGACACGACTTTCAGCTATGTCTGTTCCCTCGATGAGGGCGACGACCCGCTGGAAGATCCGACGTGCTGGGCGAAGGCCAACCCCCTGCTGGGGGTGACCATCACCGAGGAATACCTGGCAGAGGTTGTCGCGCAGGCAAAGGCGATCCCCGGGTCGTTGAACGGCATTCTGCGCTTGCACTTCTGCATCTGGACCGATGCGGAAACAGCGTGGATGGCGCGGACAACATTGGAGCCCGCGCTGGCGGACTTTGACGTGGCCGAGCACCACGGCAAGAGGATCTATAAGGGCTTGGACCTTTCTCAGGTTCGGGACATCACCGCGATGGCTTCGGTGGTTGAAACAGGGGCGGTCGAGGTCGAGGTTGAGGTAAAGGGCGAGAAGAAGATCGTTTCCAAGCCGACCTACGATGCCTGGATCGACGCCTGGACGCCGGGAGACACGCTCGCGGCCAGGCAGTTGCGCGACAAGCTTCCATATGAGGTTTGGGCTAAGGCCGGGCACATCCACGCGCCACCGGGGCAGTCCATCAACTTCCGGCATGTCGCGCAGACGCTGTCGGAAGACAACGACAAGTTCGAGATAGGCCTGGTCGCCTATGACCGCTATGCCTTCCTCAAGTTTGAGACTGAGGCAAAGGAGATCGGGCTTTCACTGCCGTTCGCCGAGCATCCCCAAGGCGGCACCCGTAAAGGGAAGCCGTTGGAGGAGGCGGTCAAGGCTGCCAAAGCGCACGGAGGGCCGGCGCCCGAGGGAATGTGGATGCCCGGTTCTCTGCGATTGCTGGAGGAGGCTCTCCTGGAGGGGCGCATCCGCCTCAAGCGCAACCCCGTCTTGGTTTCGGCCCTGATGAGCGCGGTGGTGGAAAGCGACAAGTGGGAGAACAAGTGGCTGGATAAAGCCCGGTCCATCAACAAGATCGACGCAGCCGTGGCGCTCTGCATGGCAATCGGTGCGGCCAATGCCGCGCCGGCCAACACCTCGGCCGGTTTGGAAGACTTTTTCAGGAACCCACTAATCGGATGAAGACGAAATCTGCGAAGCCCGGGCGGATTCGTTCCGCGCTGCTGGGTTGGCTCGGCGTTCCCATTGGACTGACCGACAACGCTTTCTGGGCTGAGTTCACGGGCGCTCAATCGGCCTCTGGCGTTGACGTGAACCAGCATGCTGTCATGAAGCTCTCCGCTGTATGGTCATGCGTTCGGCTCATCTCCGAGACGATATCCACGTTGCCTTTGTCGGTGTACGAGAAGTCAAGCGCCGGAAAGCGTGTGGCTTCATTGCATCCACTGCAGTTCATCTTGCACGATCAGCCTAACAGCGAGACCACGGCCGCGGTGCATTGGGAGGCTTGTGTTGCAGCGATGCTGTTGAGGGGGAATGCCCGATGCGAAAAGCTGATGATTGGTGGCAAGGTCGTTGGGCTCCGTTTTCTGCATCCTGATCGCCTGGTGCCCTTCATGCGCGACGGCGTGAAGTTCTGGCGCTTCCAGGAGAAGAACGGCCTGCAGCGCGAGATCCCGAATGATCGTATCTGGACCATCCCAGGCTTCTCCCTCGATGGTGAGGAAGGTGTTTCGGTCATCGCCTACGGCACTGACGTATTCGGCGCTGCCATTGGGGCCGATCGCGCGGCCAGCGGAACTTTCGCAAAGGGCCTGATGCCAACGACGGCGCTCAGCTTCCCCGAGGTCATGAAGCCGGAGCAGCGTGATGACGCTCGACGGACACTGGAAGCGCTGAGCGGCGCGGTCAACTCAGGCCGCCCTGTGATTCTTGAGGCCGGGACGGACATCAAGACGGTTGGCATCAACCCGACGGACGCCCAATTGCTGGAGTCTCGGGCCTTCTCGGTCGAGGAAATCTGCCGCTGGTTCCGCGTTCCGCCGTGGATGGTTGGTCATGCGGAGAAGTCGACCAGCTGGGGGACGGGCATCGAGCAACAGATGATCGGCTTCCTGACGTTCACTCTTGGACCGTGGTTACGCCGGATCGAGCAGGCGATCAGCAAGGATCTGCTCCAGCCTGGCGAGCGCGCCCGCTTCTATCCGAAATTCACCGTTGAGGGTCTGTTGCGCGCCGACAGCGCCGGCCGAGCTGCCTTCTACGCGGCGATGGTCAACAACGGCATCCTTACCCGCGATGAAGTGCGTGAACTGGAAGACCGGGAGCCGATGGGCGGAAACGCTGCAGTGTTGACTGTACAGACGGCGCTTGCGCCGCTGGACAACCTGGGCGCGAGCATCGAAAGCAATGCGGCCCGCGATTCGCTGCGGGCGTTCCTCGGCGTCGCTGACGCACCTACCAAGGATTGATTCAATGACAAACCGGGCACTGCCGGCCGTTCCTCAGGGGCGGCCGCAAATCGACGTGCGCAGTTTCATCTCGCCGCTGGCGTTGAATCGCTGGGACTCCAGCATCTGCGCTTCCGCTGAGAGGGATGCGGACGAGCGCACCATCGGAATCTATGACGTTATCGGGCACGACTACTGGACCGGAGAAGGCTTCACGGCCAAGCGCATGGCCGCCGCTCTCCGGTCGCTGGGCAAGGGGCCGGTCACCGTCGCCATCAACTCGCCTGGCGGCGACATGTTCGACGGCATCGCGATGTACTCCATGCTCAAGGAGCATAGGGGGGATGTGACCGTGAAGGTCGTGGGCTTGGCCGCGTCCTCCGCCTCAGTGATCGCGATGGCAGGAGATGACGTGCAGATCGCGCGTCCGGCCTTCCTGATGATCCACAACTGTTGGTCCGTCGGCGTCGGGAACCGACACGACTTCGCTGCCCTATCGGAGCAGCTGCGGCCGTTCGATGAGGCGATGGCGGATGTATACGCCGCGCGCACCGGCGGCACAGCAACAGCCATGGCCGCGCTGATGGACCTGGAATCCTGGATCGGCGGTAGCGCCTCCGTGGAGCAGGGGTTTGCGGACTCGCTGCTTAGTTCCGAGGAGATCGGCGCCAGTGACGACCGCAAGAGCGCATCCGCCATCCGCCGCATGGAATCTGCGCTGCGAGCCAGCGGGATGCCCAAGTCCGAGGCCATGCGTCTCATCAGTCAGTTCAAGTCCAGCGCGGGTGATCCAGCTGGCACCGGTGAGGGTGAACCCACCGAACACGGCCGGCGCGACGCGGCCGACATCAAGCAAACCGTGGCTCTCGCCACGTCCCTTACCTCCGTACTTCAAGGAAACAACGAATGAACCAGCTCGACCAGGACATCAAGGACATCAACGCAAGCCTCGCCAAGGTCAACGACCAGCTGAAGGCCCATGCCGAACAGGCGCAGAAGGACATCAAGGCGCACGCCCAGCTGTCCGAGGAGACCAAGGCGAAGGTGGATCAGCTTCTGACTTCTCAGGGCCAGCTGCAGGCCGAACTGCAGGCTGCCCAGCAGGTGATCGCCAAGCTGGAGCAGGGCGGCGGCACGCCGGCCAAGGCCCGAACCATCGGCGAGGTTGTAGCCACCTCCGATGCCTGCCGGAACTTCAACCCGGGCATGCAGGGCAGCTTTACCGTGAAGGCTGCCATCACCCGCGAGGACAACTCGGCGGGCAGCTTGATCGAGCCGCAGCGCGTCCCGGGCATCGTCGCCACTCCGAACCAGCGCCTGTTCCTGCGTGACCTGCTGAACTTCGGTCCTGCCACTTCGGACACCATCGACTACGTGCGCGAGACCGGGTTCACCAACAATGCCAACGTGGTGGGCGAGAACCCGACCGATCCGAAGCCCGAGTCGGATCTGAAGTTCGAGCTGGACTCGGCCAAGGTGGTGACGATCGCGCACTGGATTCGCGCTTCCAAGCAGGTGCTGCGCGATGCCAGTCAGCTGCAGGCGTACATCAACGGCCGCCTGATGTACGGGCTCAAGCTGAAGGAGGAGCTGCAGCTGCTCAAGGGTTCGGGCGTTGGACTGAACATCAACGGACTGCACACGCAGGCGACTGCATACGCGAACCCGGGCGTGACGGTCCAGAACGAGACGGCCCTGGACCGCCTGCGTATTTCCATGCTGCAGGTCACCCTGGCCGAGTACGAGGCCGACGGCATCGTGCTGAATCCCATCGACTGGACCACCATCGAGCTGTCCAAGACCGCGGACAACGCCTACTTGTTTGCCACTCCGCGCGGCCTGGCAGTGCCGGGTCTGTGGGCGCGCCCGGTGGTCGCCACCAAGGCGATGGACGCCGGCGACTTCCTGACCGGCGCCTTCAAGATGGGTGCGCAGGGCTGGGACCGCGAGCAGGCGAATATCACGGTGTCGAACCAGGATCGCGACAACTTCGTCAAGAACATGGTCACCATCCTCTGCGAAGAAGACGTGGGCCTGACCGTGTTCCGCCCCGAGGCCTTCGTGAAGGGTGACTTCGCCGGTCTCCCGGTGGTTGGCCCGTAAGACGACGATGGCGGCGGGGCTGGTGCCTCGCCGCCTTGGGAGGCGACATGACTGAAGTAACTGCGATTCGCTCTTTTGAGCACTACGGGAGCCGCAAGAAGGGTGATGTGTTCGATGTCTCCCCCCAAGTGGCAGAGCAGCTGGTGAAACGCTTGCTGGTCACCACCGGGGACACTCCCGTCACCGAGCAAATCGAAGGCTCCAAGCCGCGCCATCGCCGCCGGAGAGATTGACCATGGTCGTCACTCTCGCAGATGCCAAGCAGGCCTTGCCCGTCATCCACGACGCCGACGATGCCCTGATCACGACACAGATTGAGGCGGCGCAGGGCTATGTTGAGCAATACATCGGCCGCCCCGTGCCATGGCCCGATGCCGACGATCCAAGCAAGCCGGCGGGCGTGCCGGCGCCGATCAAGCAGGCAATCCTCATTCTTGTGCGGGACTACTACTTTCAGAAGGACGAGGGTGCCGCCGCGGCGAAGCGCTTGATGAGTCCTTTCCGCGTCTCTTGGGGGGTGTGATGTCTGGCCGATACCTCCATCGCATCGAGCTTCAGGACTTTGCCGTGGTGCGCGACCCTTTGGGGGGGGACAAGCGCATCTGGCGTACATGGAAATCTAATGTGCCTGCCGAGGTTGTGCCTCTGTCAGGGCGGGAGTTCGTCGCAGCCTCAGCCGAGCACGGGCAGGTTACAGCCCGGATGCAGATCCCATACCTGCCCGGAGTGCTGCAAACCATGCGCGTTGTGTTCGACGGAGCCGTATACGCCATCCGGGCGGTGCTGCCCGATCCGACAGCGCGCCGGCACCTCACATTGATGGTGGATTCGGGGGTGTCCGATGTCTGAGCGCATTGACATCAAGGGGCTGGAGGGCCTGCTGCAATCCCTGCGTGGCCTGCCCAAGGCCGTCCAGGGCAAACCGCTGCAGGCTGGCATGCGGAAGGGCGGGAACCTGATCCGCGACGAAGCGCGCCGCAGGGTGGTGCGCGCTACGGGCTTCCTCGCCACGCAGATCGTCGTGCGGCGAGCGAACGCCAAGAATCGGGCACGTGCCGGCGTAGGCCAGGGGGGCGAGTACTACACGGTCGGTGTCCGCACGGGCAGGCGGAGGAAGTACGCCAATACCAAGCGCAACCGCAGGAAGGGGCGGACGGGGAAGGCCTACGAGGAAAGCGGGTGGGCCTACTACTGGCGCCACCTTGAATTCGGCACCAAGCGAATGGCGGCCAAGCCCTTCCTCACCCCTGCCGGCGAAGCAAAAGGCCCCGAGGCCGCCCAGGTCGTGATCGACACGACGTGGAAAGCCATCGACAAGTACACCAAGGAGACCGGCTGGCGATGATGGTTCCCCTGATCCAAAGCATCCTGCAGGGCTCGGCCGCGGTGCGCGCGAAGCTGGGCGATCCAGTCCGGGCGTTTCCCGGTACCGCCCCCGCAGACACGCCCATGCCCTATGTCACCTGGGGGACGGTAGGCGGCTCGCCGCTGGCCCAGCTGTCCGACCCGCCTCCGGCCGATGGCTGGCGGGTGAGGCTGAATGTCTGGGGCACTGATCTGTCGGAAGCCAACGCGGTCGCCATGGTGATCCGCGGCGAGATCGAACGGCGGGGAAGCATCGAGTCCTACAACCCGCCGCCGGACGACGACGAGACGGGAGCCTACGGCATCTCGTTCGACGCGCGCCTGCTGCAGCTGCGATAGCCCATCAACAACGGCACCCCATCGGCCCCGCAAGGGGCCTTTTTTCATGCCCGGCGACGGGCACAACACAAGGAAACCCCTATGGGACAGGTCATCAAGTCCAAGCACTCCCAGCTGTTCGTTGCCATCGCGGCAACCGAGGTCATCAAGGTGACCCGTCTGCGCAGCGTCGGCTTCCCCGACGGCCAGGCATCGGAGATCGACATCTCCGATTACGACGACGATTGGGATCAGTTCGTTGCCGGCCGCAAGCAGACCGGTAGCACCAGCATCGAGGTCATCTACG
>NZ_JBIXJV010000010.1:0-6850 GCF_052871705.1 Stenotrophomonas sp. LARHCG68
GGGGGCGATCCTGCCGAGCTATGGCGCTGGGATGTACCAGGCGCCGGATGGCGTGCTGCGCGTGGCGCGGGTGGTGGCGCCTGAGTCGGTGGCGGTGCCAGCCTTCGAGGTCATCGCCGCCCACTTGGCCGAGGATCTGATCGCGCTGCCCGATGATGCGCCGAACCTGACCCGCCGGTTCGCCTACCGTCCGAACGCCCAGGCGCTCGGTGCCGGCGATCTCGTGTCCGACGTGGTGGACGTGCCGCAGGCAAGGCGCGACGAGCTGACATCGCTGTTCCGGGGTCAGGTGTATGCCGCCGGCCCGCTGCATCCCCACTACAGGCACGCCGACGTGGCCGCCCCATTCGTCTCGCTGTTCTGGGGGCAGGGGGACGCGCAGGCCGAGGCGGACCGGATCGTGGGGCTGTACGCGGTGATGCGGCACTTCTTTGTGCTCACGATCCGCGGCGACCAGCAGCTGGACGTTCAGCCCGGCCAGGTGGGGCGTATCACGTACCCGCGATATGGGCTGGAGAACGGAAAAAACGTGTTCGTGCGCAGCGTAGAGCGCAACCCGACCACGGGGGACGTGGTGCTCAACGTGTGGGGCTGAAATGCTGATCGGGTACGGAATGCCGGCTGTGCAGTCGGTGGCGCTTGTGGGTGGCAATTGGCTGACGGCCGATGCAGGCGCGGCGCTGTTCGACGGAAAGCCGGCGCGGCGCTCGCGGATCGCCAGGACCGGCGTGCTGTCGATCAACATCACATTCAGCGGCACCATCGTGCCGCGCATCGTCGCCTTGCTGGGCCTGTCCCTGCCGCCGGGGGTGCCGGTGACGGCGGCCGGCGCCAGTGGTACGACGGTGCGCCTCCCCGATGGATCGGTGTGCGCCTGGCTGTTCCCGACCGGCACCGCGTCGGTGTCGTCCGTGGCTGTGGGGATCGACACCACCGCGGCGACCATGGAGGTGGGTGAGATCGCAGTCCTGCGCGCCGTGGATGTGGGCATTGCCGACGGCTGGGCGGTAGCCACCATCGACACCAGCGTCCACACCCGCACGAAAGGCGCCCAGCTCAACACCGTGGAAGGACCGCGGTACCGCCGCTTCACCGGCAATCTGTCGGCACGGCCCACCGACGTGGCGCACGGCGCCGGCCTGGGCGGAACGGACTGGGATGCGGTGGTGCTGATGCTGCAGGGGCGCTGCCGGGGCTGCATCGTGCCGGAGTACAGCCGGACGAAGGGCGGTCCCAACGATCCGGTGCTGGCCGCCCGGTCGGCAATCTACGGAGCCGCGTCGAACACGTGGAGCGTGGAGAACGTGAGCGGCCGCTACTTCTCGGGATACCTGGAGTTTGAGGAAGTGCCCGCGTAGGTGGCACCATCGACTGACCAACTGAGAGGAGGGGGGGTATGCGCTTACTATTGGTGGCAGTAGTTCTTGCGGCGGCAGCCTGCGGCAGGTCGCCGCCGCCGGGGGATGCAGGTGCCTTAACTGCATGCCAGGTGGCGATCAAAGGATTTGCCAAGGATTCACGTTCGGCAGAGATTCCGTACACGAAGAACCAAGGCACAGGCGGTGAGTTTTACTTCGCTTGGCCTAGAGGGTCTGGGCTCCGTCTGATGAACGATTTTGGATCGATGTCCGATTCCTCCGCTGCCTGCATCGTTGCACCCGATGGAAGCACCATTACTCACTTGAGCATTGACGGAAATAGCCTGATCTAAGTCGTGCTTGCCTCGCAAATCAAAGCCCCGCAGATGCGGGGCTTTTTCATTGGTGGAAATATGAGCCTGTACACCCTGACGGTCGATCTTCTCGCGCGAAACGCCGCTTTTGAGCGTGACATGGGTAAGTCCGTGCGCGTCGTGAATAGGGACATGCAATCGATCCGCGCTGCCATGTCAGACAATGCAGCGCGAGGCGCCGAGGCTGTTGCCGCTGGCTTCCGTCGCGTTGCCGTCGAGGCGGTTGGCATGGGTTCCGCAATCGCTGTCGCTCGGGCCGCGATTGGCCGTGCTGACGAGTGGACCAACCTCAACAACCGCTTGCGCCTGGTGACAGAAGGTCAATCCGCATTCATTGCCGCGCAAGCCAATGTGGTGAGGATTGCGCAAACCGCACGCCAGCCACTTGGGGCCACTGCGGAGCTGTACCAGCGTATCGCCATGAACCAAAAGGATCTGGGGCTGAGCGGCCGGGAACTGGCGCGTGTGGTCGAGACCATCAGCAAGACGATGGTGATCTCGGGAACATCCGCGGCCGGCGCCGATGCCGCTTTGGTTCAACTTGGCCAGGCGTTCGCCTCGGGTGTGCTGCGCGGTGAGGAGCTGAACTCGGTGTTGGAGCAGGCGCCCGCGCTGGCGCAGGCGATTGCGAAGGGCTTGGGCGTTCCGATTGGCAAGTTGCGTGAGCTGGGGAAGGCGGGTGAGCTGAGTGCAACCGCAGTCATCGACGCACTGCAGTCGCAGGCTGGCGCCGTGGATGAAGCGTTCGGAAAGATGCAATCGACTGTCGGACAGTCCGTAACTCTGTTCAACAACAACCTCCAAGTGATGATCGGTCGTGCCGACGAAGCATTTGGCGCATCCACCTTGCTTGCTAAGGGGATTGAGCAACTTGGCCGAAACCTAGATCTGGCCGTGGCTGCAGCTGCGGGCCTCGCTGCGTCGCAGCTGGTAAAGGCATTGTCTGTTCGCCTTGCGGCCGTGAACGCGAACACTGCCGCTGATCGCGCTTCGGCAGCGCAAAGCCTCGCCAATGCGCAAGCGCTGGAGTTGCGGACGCGGGCTGCAATGCTGGATGCCCAAGCCGAGGTTCGGCGTGCACAAGCCATTGGCGGTAGCGTGTCGATCAGCGCAAAGGCCGCAGCGGCGACCATGGAGCACCGCCAGGCCACCGTCCTACTGACGCAGGCGCAGACGCAGTACAACGCGGCGAGTGCGGGCTTTGCCTCGCGCGGTGGCGCGGCTGTTTTGTCGGCTCTGGGCGGGCCGGTGGGAATCATCTCGATGCTGGCGGCAGGCGCGGCCGGCTGGCTCCTGTTCCGTGATGGGACCAACGATGCGGCCAGATCTCTTGCCGATTTCTCGGACACGGCGGATGTTGCCATCGAGAAGTTCACCGAGTTGAACAAGCAGCAGCAGGCGGGCGAGGTCCTTGAGCGGCAGAAGAACATCGAGAAGGGCTACAAGGACATCACTGCCACCATCCGCGATATGGCATTGGAGGCCCAGCGTGGCATCACCAGCTCGTACTCTGATGACTACGCGGCGTCGATCCGTAAGCTCGCGGATGAACTGCAGGCCGGAAAGATCAGCGCCGACCAGTTCAGCGCTCAGCTTGAGCAGGCGAACGAGCAGGTGCTTCAGGGGGCCACGGGCGCCGATAGGTTTCGCGGACGGATGGTCGAGCAGACCGCAAGCGCAGCGACGCTTGCACGCGAGAACGAGCGCCAAGCCGCCGTTCTGGAGTCGCTGAATCTGGTTAGCAAGAGGGCGGAGGCTCAGACGGATGCCACAACTGGCGCCATTGTTCGTCAGACCCAGGCATCGGGAGAGGCGGCCAAGGCCATTGACCAGCACTTGAAGTCGCTTCAGGGCTCCATCGATAGCCAGATCGTCAACTTGGTTCGACTGCAGAAGGGCGCTGAGGATGCGTTCCGCGTCGAGATCGGCCAGAAGATCAATGCAGCAGGAGGTGTGGACGCGCTCTCTACTGCGCAGCGTGAGGAGTACAACCGGCAGTTGGCGGTTGGGTTGGCCCTTATCCGGAAGACCGAGGCAGCGCAGAAGGCTGCATCAAGCGCCAAAGCTGCCGACAAAGCGGCGGTAAAGAGCGGAAAGGACACCGCTGAGGCGATGGCGCGTTACGGCAGGGAGTCTGCCATCGCCGCTGGCACCATGTCCGGGCCGCTGGCCGAGGCGATGGTAAAGCACACCCAGCGCATGACCGAGCTTAACGAGGCCATGGTCAAGGGAAACATCCTGCAGGCCGATGCAGGTGTGCTCATGGCTCAAAGTGCGCAGGAGTACGCCAAGGTTGCTGCCGCAGCGGAACAGGCCCAGCGCGCCCCGGCGGCGCTACTTGCCACCATGGGGCAGGAGATTCAGCTCCTGGGCATTGCTGGCCCTGCGCGCGAGCTGTACCGCCGTCAGCTGATGAACGAGTCCGATATGCGCGAGGAGATCAATCGCGCGATGGAGGCCGGGGCCAAGTTCAGCCAGGACGAGATCGCCCAGCTCATGGAGCGCGCCCGGGCCTACGCTGGAGTGTCCATGGCGATGGAGGAGGTTGCACGTGCCGCCGAGGACTGGCAGCAGGTTGCGGTGGATGCCGCCGGTGGTGTGGCCGACACCTTCGCCGACGTGTTCGGCGGCCAGATCAAGAACGCAAAGGACTTCTTCTCCGAGCTGAAGGACGTGTTCAAGCGCGGGTGGTGGGACGTTGTACGCACGGGGCTGCAGCAGCAGTTCGTGAATCCGATCCAGAAGGCCATCCAAGGCATGCTATCCGGGCAGGGCTTCGCGGCTTCCGGCACCAGCTTCGGCGGTCTGGGGACCACCATCGCCGGCGGTATCGTGCAGGGGATGCAGCGTGCTGGGGTTGGAAGCCTTGGCATCGGTACCGCTGCCGGTGTGGCCGCCGGCTCCATCGGTGGCTTCGGGAACAACGTGGCCGGGTTCGGCGGCTTCCAGGGAACGACGTATGGGCTGGGTGGTGCATCCGGGACCATCGGCGGTGGCGGCTCTGGCTTCGGCATGCCGCCTGGCATGGGGCTGTTCGGGAAGTCGCTGTTGACGGGTGAGTTTGCGGGCGGACTCCCCTACGCGGGCGCAGGCCTGGGCCTGTTGGGTGCCTATTACGGCTTGACCAAGCGCGGTAGCGGCGGGCTGTCCAGCGTGCTGGCCGGCGCATCCTATGGCGCCTTGGGGCTGGGGGTTGGTGGGGCCATCGCGGGCGGATTGGGGGCCATCGGTACCGGTGTGGGCGTCGGCGGCATCGGAGCTGGCGCGGCAGCAGGTGCAACGGGCGCCATGGGGGCCATTGGGGCGGCGTCCTGGGTTCCGGTTGTGGGCTGGGCACTGGCGGCCGCCGCAGTGGTGGACAAGCTGTCCGGCGGCAAGGTCTTTGGCACTAAGTACCAAACGAACAGCAGCCAGCAGACCATCGGCATCAATGAGGGCGGCGGGTCGGCAACGGCCGAGGCCTATCAAAGCCGGCAGAAGTCGCTATTCGGCGGCAAGAAGTGGAGGACGATCCAGGTTGATCCTGGCCAAGAAGCCCGGGATGCTGCCGCGGGCATCCACGAGGTGCTTTCGGCCTACGCCAAGCAGCTGGGCGTGAGCCTGCGGCAGGATGCCGCTGCGCTCGTTGGGGGCTCCTTCTCCCAGTCCTACGACAAGAAGGGCAACGTCACCGGCTCCCGTTCGACGGTGCTGGGGCGGACCTATGACGAGGACGCCGAGACCTTCCAGAAGCGCCTCGCTGCCGAGCAGGCCATCGCTGCGGTGGGGAAGATCGACGGCCAGGCAAGCCGGATCGCGGAGGACTGGCGGAAGTCGGCGGAGCTGCTGGAGGACGGTGCAAACTTCTTCGTCACCGCGGCAGTGGATGCCCGGAGCGGCTTGGACCTGTGGACGGGGGTAGGGCTTTCCGCGCTCACCGACTACGTGGAGAAGATGCAGGCGGCAGACGAAAGCCTGACCGCGGCATACACCCGGTTGGCCGGGACGGCGAAGTCCTACGGCACGCTGATGGCCGACATCGCCACGCAGGTGATGACGGCGGACCTGTCGGGCTACCAGCAGCAGGCCTTGACCATTGAGCGCACGTACCGCCAGCAGGTAAAGGCGGCCAACGACTACGCCAAGGCGCTGGGCCTTTCCGGGGCTAGGGCGGAGGATCTGGCAAAGATCGAGGAGCTGCGCGCGCTGCAGATGGGCAAGCTCCAGGCGCAGATCGAGGCTGACAAAAAGGACATCAAGTACGGCCTTTCGATCAGTGACCTGTCACCGCTGACGGACCGGCAAAAGCTGTCCGAGTCGATGCAAGCGCTTGCCGACGCCACGGCAAAGGGAGATAGCCAGGCGGCGCAGCAAGCCGCTCAGGCAGCTCTTGGGTTCGGCCGAAACCTCTTTGCCAGCGGGAAGGACTACAACGACCTCTATGGCCGCGTGATGGCAATGATCGACGGCATGAAGGTCGGCGAGCTGGATCTCGAAGATGGCACCTCGATGGGCCAACTGGCCGACGCCATCGAGGCACTGCCGGAGCACTTCGGGAAAGCGATCTTTGAGGTGGCAGCGGGAGGAAAGGAGGTCCAGAAGGAGACCAACGCCAAGCTCGATGAGCAGAACCAGTTGATCCGCGAGCAGAACCAGTTGATCCAAAAGCTGTTGAACACGACCCAAGGCGCTGCGGCAACGCAGAAGCGCGACTCCCTGAACGCATCGCTCAACGCAAGGTAAGACATGCGATATGTGACCCTCATCGATCTGGGCGCGGGCCAACTCCCCGCCCAGACGCCTCCCGCTGCCCGCTTCGCGCGCTGGTTCCCTGAAGTCTACGCACCATCGGCCGTCCCACCGGTTGGCGGAACGGAAGTGACGCCCGTGGCTGATGGCGTCCTGTTGGAGTGGGATGCGGTCGAGTCCGGTGGCGCCGTTGTGACCTACATCGTTGAGCGCAGCGAGTCGCCGGACGGGCCGTGGCAGGAGGTGGTCAGGACCACCGAAACCCGCTACTTGTACAGCGATGGCAGCGGGTTGACCTGGTACTTCCGCATCACCGCGACCGTTCGAGGGGTCGCGGGAGGAAGTGAGGTCGTTGTGGGGACGCCTGAACTTGTGGCCCGCCAGGCGGCC
>NZ_JBIXJV010000011.1:0-6351 GCF_052871705.1 Stenotrophomonas sp. LARHCG68
CCCGCCCCCACCAACGCTCCACCACGCCCTCCCCAAGGAGGTCACTCTCCAGCCGGTACAGGCGCTGCGCGCTGTTCAACGCGGCGACCTGTGCCATCAGGTTCGTCAGCTGATCCATGCCAATCCCAGAAGTTGTGACAGCCCGCCCGACACGCAGCGGATAGCCGTGCATTCCCCCTTGCCGGCGAATCTATCAGAAAACAGGAACGTGACATTTCATGCCGAATTCAAATAAATGAATCGGCAAAGCTTCAAATCGGGCAACAACGCACAGTTCAGGCCATGACGACGCGAGGCCCACCGGGGCCTCGCGTCGTGTCGTCTGGCAGGACTGCCGCAGTGATCAGAACCGCGGCATCCCGTTGGGGATCGCACGTTTGAGTCCATCGATCACGGCGTCCTTGCCGGCATCAATCGCGTTGTCGACCGCGCGATCCACCGCACGCGCCGCACCGTCCTTGATCTCCTCGGCCTTCTGGCGGACACCGTCAACACCTTCCTGGACCTTCTCCTTGGCTGCATCGATCGCGCGATCACGCTGGTACTCCACTTCCTTCATCGGTTGCAGGAAGCGCTCGTGGTCGCGGTCCATGATGTGACGGTACTGGCCGACGCCGTTGGGTTCACGGCGCGTGCCCGATCCCACCACGTTCTTCACGACCCAGCCTTCCATGCCCATGTTGTCACGCAGGTCCTTGGCATCCGAATCGCGCATCAACGGCACATTCCCTGCACTGTTCTCGTCCTCGACGTCCACGTCCTTGCTGTTGGCGGCCAGCACCTGCTGCTCGAACCGGTTCAGCTCATAGGACAGCGCCTGCATGTACTCGCGGCCGGCCTCGTCGTGCTTGCGCAGGTCGCTGTACTGTTTCGCCAGTGCCAGGTGGTGCTCCCGCAGCGCGTTGCGCTTGCGGATCTCGTTGATGAAGATCGCCTTGTCGATGCGCGTGATCGGGCCAAGCATCCAGAAGCCCGCGTGCGAGTCATGCACGTAGTCGTCGAAGAAGCGGTCGACGTCGGCAGGAATCGGCGCCGTCGCATCCACCGCGCTGACCACGTCCTTCTGCACCTGCGAGGGCGAGGCCGACAGATTGATCGGGACCCCCACCAGGCCGATGGGCACCGTCACCGTCCTCGGCTTGTGGGCGTCGCGGGCACGCTGCAGGTCAACCTGCCAGTCCTTGTTGCCCTCTTCCAGGTCCGCCTTGTCCTGCGCGCTGGCCGCGGACCAGCTCTTGAGCGTCTTCAGCGCGGCGTCGCTGGTGTACTTCCCGCGCCAACGCCAGTAGTGCTGCATCTGCGTCTGCATGCGCCCTTCCATGTGGCCGCGCTTGCTGCCGCTGACGTTCTCGCCCTTCTCGTTGGTCGGCGTCCATTGCAGGTAGGCCGAGAATGCACTTTGCAGCGTCGGCTCGATCTTGAAGTCGCTGTTGATATTGGCAGGCAGCTCATTGAGCGGAAGCAGCTTCACGCCGCCATTGACGCTTTCGAAATACATGTCGCTCAGTGGGATCTGCGAGAGCATGTCACTGCGCCCCGCACGCCCCTTGCCCTGGTCGCCGGGGGCATAGCCACCGCCGATATCCGAGTGCACGCCGGGGTAGACGAACTCCTTGGCCGGTGACGGCCAATCCCCGCCCATGCGCAACGTGGACAACGGGAACGAACGCCGGATCTCATGCCCGGCGCAGTAATGCACGGTCTGCTCGACGCCGGCCGGAATGCCCATGCTGCCGTTGGCCCAATCGAGGAAGCCGCCGCCCACCGGCGAGGAATCGGCCAGCAGCACCGATGCCACGGTGTCGTACAGCCCCAGGAAGCGGATGTTCAACTCTGCCGGCCCCACCTTCCCCTTCGTGGCCAGCTTCACCCAGTTCGCGAACGTGCGCGCCTCCGCGGCGCCGCGCGAAAACCCGAACACCGTCAGGTGGACGCGGGTAATGTTCGGCCGCTTCTCCTTCACCTTCGCCAGCAGGCGTTGGTCGATGTCCTCGAATATCTGGATCATCTTGGCGTTGCCGCCGCGATACAGGGTCTTCAAGCCCCTCCAGATCTCGGTGACCAGGACCTTGGCTTCGTCCGCCGGCACCAGGTCGGTGCCGGTGACCGAACGCGAAACCGCGTTGTACAGCATGATCATCGCGTAGTGGATGCGTGCCTCGCCACCGCGGGCCATGCTCTTTCCCTTGCTGTCCTCCCCCGTTTCGTCGATCTCGGGGAACGGCGTGCCCACTCCGGGCAGGTAGAACTTGAAGTACTCCACGTCGTCGGACTTGTGCGCGTCGTACAGCGTGACCACGTTTGAATGGCCCGCACTGCCGCGGTCGCGCAGCATGTTGTTGTTGGTGCCGTCGAAGAACACCCCGACATGCAGCTCGCGCATGCAGTCAAGGCCGTCGGCCTTGCCCAGGTCGGCCTTGCCGGCCCGCCCGGACAGTTCCTGCGCGCTGGGCTTGCGGTTCTGGCGCGGGAAGTCCTTCGGCATCTGCATGGTGGCATTTGCCTTCGCCCCGTACTTGTCGTTGTCCCAGCTGTCGCCCGGCGGTGCGCTACCCAGGCGTTCATAGCTGGGCTTCCAGTCACGCAACAGGAAGGGCTTCTCCTTGGTGGGGCGGAAGTACAGCAACTGGTCGCCGTTGGGCAGCAACAAGGCCGTTCCAGTGACATGCTTCGCATCGGCGAAGAACCACGCCTCCGTCGAACCGTCGCCACGACGATCAACCGCCCACCAGCCTGCCTCGAACTTGCTCATTTGGTTTCTCCCTGCGGGGCAGCCGGTACGGGCGGCACACCTGCGTCCTCAACGTCCGATCGCGTCGACCAGCCCGGCGGTGCTTCCGGATAGGGCGGCCCCTTGTAGCCTTCCGCGCGCGGCGAACCGTTGAAGATCACGATCCGCACCTCGTCATTCGGCAGGAAATGCACATTCATCGAACCGGGCACGTCATAAGGCTCGATCGGAACCTCCGCCTCATGCCAGGTCTGGGTCGGGTCACCGTCGGACTTGCCGCTGCTGGTCGCCCACTTGACCTTGGCGGTCAACCCGGGATGCCATTTCCTCGGGTAGAGGATGCAGCACACCGAGCCACCACCGGAGTAAGCGTTGATGCTGACGCCGCCGTGGTTGTTCACGTAGAACGGCGTGATGGCCTGATCGGTGGAGTTGTATCCATCGATGCTGCCCATGGCCGTGTCGTCCTGACCAGACTTTGCCCCGCAGGCGCTCACCAGCGAGAGCAGGCAAACGCCGAGAAGTACCTGCCAGTGCCGCCTCATCGTACGTGCCAATGGTTTGCGGCGTTCATGGAAATACGGAAGGGCAGGCTTCATTCGGTCCATCCTTGCGGGCGTCCTGCGCCCGCCGTGGTCATGCTTGCGGTCATCAACGGACCGCTGCGATGTGGTGGTGTTCTGCTGCAATGCCGTACCCCTCATGGCAGCACCCCGCGTTCTTCCTCCGGACGGCGGTACTCCAGCCGTTCCCAGACCGCATTGCCCCACAGCGGCATCTTGTCGACCAGCAGGAACTCCCCCGCTCGCACGCCTTCCCAGGTGGAGTGCAGTTCCGGCAGGGTGTGGAAGTCCTCCCCGCAGCTGAGGCTGAGCACCACGAACTGCAGGCGGCTCTTGAGATCCTGCACGTTGAAGCGGGACGCCGTCTGCAGGATCTGCGTGATCCGGGCATGGAAGTCGCCGCGCACGCGTGCCTCCGGTACCAGGCTGGGGGTCTGTTCGCACAACATCATGAAGATCGCATCGGGCTCGGCGGCGGCGCGCAGCGCACGGAACTGGGCCACGGACAGGTGCAGGTGCTCGTGTGTATCGGCGACTGCCCCGTCCGGAGCTGCACGCCACTGCACGTACTGCCCGTTGCGGTCCACCCAGCCCCATTGCGCGACACATCCGCTCACGCGCGCAGCCTGCGTGGCGGACAACTCGGAAAGCAACACCGGCAGCACACGCGTATCGGCGAAACGGCAGTGGATGGGCTGCCCGCGTTCGGCGACGCCCGCCATGCCCAGATAGGCGCACAACCGCTGCAACTGCCCAACATCGGCATTGCCGTACAACCAGCTCAGCGCCGGCGCGGGCATTGCGAGCTCAAGCAATTGCAGGACCTGCGCGGTGCGCTGAACCTCACTGCCGGCAAGGGAGAGCAGCAGCACGCCCACGTCGCCGTAGGCATCCAGCTCCGAGCCCGCATAGGCCGCCGTGACCTGCATGCCATGCCGGGCGCAGACCGCCTGCACCCGCCCGGCATCGACCAGGGCCGCATCCAGCAACGCCCAACAGGCAAGATCGCCGTCACCGGCGATGGTGGCCGCCAACGCGGGCAACGCGGCCGAAGGCAGTGCATTGTTTGCATGACAGGAGGACAACGTCGCTTCCTCCTTACTGCAATGCCGCGAATGGCGCACCGGACGCGGCGGCCTTCAGCATGCACTCCACGCAGATGGACTTCGGGAACAGCGGCAACGGATAGTCGCCCTGCACCGGGCCCACGAAGGACTTCTTCTTGGCATGCACGGTGATCTTTCCCGGGCAGTTGAAGCTGATGTTGCCGCCCTCGATCGTCACGCTCGCGCCACCGGCGGTGGCGATGTGGATCGTCTTGCCGGCCGCCAGCTCCACCACGCCCTGCGCACTGGCCGCGCGCAGCGCCTGCCGCGACTGGATCTGCACCTTGTCGTTCTGCGCCTGCACGTCCAGCTCGCCGGCACCGGTGACCACGCTCAACGCGTTGCCTTCCTTCACGCCACCGTCGACCGCCGCCGCCAGCACCCCGACCGCCTGCCCGGCATGCAGCCGCGCATCCCCCATCACCGTGGTGTCGCTGTGCTCGCCGCTGGCCAACAGCAGCCCTTCACCGGCCGTCCAGTGCAGCGCCTGCCCGGCCACTTGGGCGATGCCCGCCGGCGCGGCCAGGCCCAGCAGCGGATCACCGCTGTGCGGCACCCGCCCGTCACCGGGTTGCGCCTGCCGCTCGGCGGCCTCGCTTCGGGCCTCGCCGTAGCCATCGCCACGCACCGTGGTGTTGACGCTGTCCTGCAGCGCCGCCAGCGGCGCCTTGTCGGCGACCAGTTGCGAGCGCGCCTTTCCACGCGCACCTTCCTGCAGCGCCAACGGGCTGGTCAGGTGGGTCCGCGCCGCTTCGCTGAAGCGCTGGCCCAGCTGGTTCACCTGCTTGAGCAGGGCCGACGGCTGCACCGCCTCGCCCACCGGCTGCGCTCCGTCATGCGCATACGCACTGAACCAGCTGCCCGCCGTCGCACGCACCGCGCCCCAGCCGTCGGTGCGCAGCTCGAAGCCGGTACCGCGCAGGCTGCCCAGGAAGTTGTCCGACTGGTGGCGCAGGTGGCCCAGCGTCAGCTGCGAGGTCTGCTGGCTGCTGGCCAGCTGCACCCGCAGCTGCTGGTCCGAGTCATCGAACAGCAGGTGATTGCTGCCCTGCCCGCCGTCCCATTCGCGTGAGCGGATGCCCCACACCGCACCGGCGTGCCGGTGCGCATCGTCCCCCCCGCCGGCGGCATGCCAGGCCGGGGCGTGGCCACCGCTCAGGTTGCCCTGCGCACTGCTGCGCTGGTCGCCGGCCTGCCCGTAGATCGCGCGATCCGTCTCGCCCTCGGCACCGGCCGGGGTCGGCGCCACGCCCGCTTCGCCGCGGCCGTTGTACAGCGCGCCCAGCACGATGGGCCGGTCGATGTCGCCCTCCAGGAACCCCACCACCACTTCCTGGCCGATGCGCGGCAGGAACTGGCTGCCCACGCCCGGCCCGGCGTAGCGCTGGGCCACCCGCAGCCAGGTGGTATCGCCCTGCGCATCCTGGAAATGGAAACGCACGCGTATCCGTCCCAGGCTGTCGGCATGGACGTCCTGCCCGCCACCGTCGTGGCCGGCCACCACGATGGCGGTCTGGTAGCCCGGCGCGGTCGGCCGGGGGTTCAGGCGCGCACCGGTGGCATCGTGCAGCTGGGGCCGCCAGGGCAACGTCCGCTCCACGGCGGTGAAGGTGTTGCCGTAGCCCACCTTCTCGGCCGAGGCCCAATTGGTCGTACTGCCGTCCATCAACACGGCACCCAGCGTCGTCTCCACGCTCCTGCGCAGGTCGGTCGGCAGGTTGTTGATGCCGGTGTGCTCCACCGCGACCAGCAGCAGCTCCGGCGGTTCGGCAAACGGCGCCTGCTGCACCCGCACCCACGTGCCGGACTGCAGCCCACGCACGCTGCCCTGCCCGTGCCAGCACCGGCTGTGGGCTTCCAGCACCTGCGCCTGCAGCTGCGCGTAATGATCGGCCGTGGCGCCATCGGCGAAAGCATACGCACCGGCCGGGTCGTAGTGCTCGCGCTGTGA
>NZ_JBIXJV010000012.1:2500-6023 GCF_052871705.1 Stenotrophomonas sp. LARHCG68
CTGGCAACAAGCTTTGATCCGGTAATGTCCGAATGGGGAAACCCACCGCTTCGGCGGTATCCTGCAGTGAATACATAGCTGCTGGAAGCGAACCTGGTGAACTGAAATATCTAAGTAACCAGAGGAAAAGAAATCAACCGAGATTCCCTGAGTAGCGACGAGCGAACGGGGAACAGCCCTTAAGCTGATATGGTTTTAGAAAAACGGTTTGGAAAAGCCGGCCATAGAAGGTGATAGCCCTGTATTTGAAAGGGCCATATCAGTGAAGACGAGTAGGGCGGGGCACGTGAAACCCTGTCTGAACATGGGGGGACCATCCTCCAAGGCTAAATACTACTGACCGACCGATAGTGAACCAGTACCGTGAGGGAAAGGCGAAAAGAACCCCGGAGAGGGGAGTGAAATAGAACCTGAAACCGTGTGCGTACAAGCAGTAGGAGCTCGAAAGAGTGACTGCGTACCTTTTGTATAATGGGTCAGCGACTTACTGTTCGTGGCAAGCTTAACCGTATAGGGGAGGCGAAGGGAAACCGAGTCTGATAAGGGCGCATAGTCGCGGGCAGTAGACCCGAAACCGGGTGATCTAGTCATGCCCAGGGTGAAGGTGCGGTAACACGCACTGGAGGCCCGAACCCACTCCCGTTGCAAAGGTAGGGGATGAGGTGTGATTAGGAGTGAAAAGCTAATCGAACCCGGAGATAGCTGGTTCTCCTCGAAAGCTATTTAGGTAGCGCCTCATATGTATCCTCTCGGGGGTAGAGCACTGTTATGGCTAGGGGGTCATCGCGACTTACCAAACCATTGCAAACTCCGAATACCGAGACGGACTGTATGGGAGACACACGGCGGGTGCTAACGTCCGTCGTGAAAAGGGAAACAACCCAGACCCACAGCTAAGGTCCCAAATTTTGTGCTAAGTGGAAAACCATGTGGAAAGGCACAGACAGCCAGGAGGTTGGCTTAGAAGCAGCCACCCTTTAAAGAAAGCGTAATAGCTCACTGGTCGAGTCGGTCTGCGGGGAAGATTTAACGGGGCTAAGCACAGAACCGAAGCTTGGGGTGCATAACTTTGTTATGCGCGGTAGAGGAGCGTTCCGTAAGCCTGTGAAGGTGAGTTGAGAAGCTTGCTGGAGGTATCGGAAGTGCGAATGCTGACATGAGTAACGATAATGCGGGTGAAAAACCCGCACGCCGAAAGCCCAAGGTTTCCTTGCGCAACGTTAATCGGCGCAGGGTGAGTCGGCCCCTAAGGCGAGGCAGAAATGCGTAGTCGATGGGAAGCAGGTTAATATTCCTGCACCTCGCGTAAGTGCGATGGAGGGACGGAGAAGGTTAGGTGTACCGGGCGTTGGTTGTCCCGGGGAAAGGCGGTAGGTTTGGATCTTTGGCAAATCCGGGATCCTTTAAGACCGAGCACCGAGACGAGTCTTTTAGACGAAGTCACTGATACCACGCTTCCAGGAAAAGCTCCTAAGCTTCAGCTTACGCAGACCGTACCGTAAACCGACACAGGTGGGTAGGATGAGAATTCTCAGGCGCTTGAGAGAACTCGGGTGAAGGAACTAGGCAACATGGCACCGTAACTTCGGGAGAAGGTGCACCCTTTTTGGTGGCTCATGCGAGCTATAGCTGAAGAGGGTCGCAGTAACCAGGCCGCTGCGACTGTTTATCAAAAACACAGCACTCTGCAAACACGAAAGTGGACGTATAGGGTGTGACGCCTGCCCGGTGCTGGAAGGTTAATTGATGGGGTCAGCCGCAAGGCGAAGCTCTTGATCGAAGCCCCAGTAAACGGCGGCCGTAACTATAACGGTCCTAAGGTAGCGAAATTCCTTGTCGGGTAAGTTCCGACCTGCACGAATGGCGTAACGACAGCGGCGCTGTCTCCACCCGAGACTCAGTGAAATTGAAATCGCTGTGAAGATGCAGCGTTCCCGTGGCAAGACGGAAAGACCCCGTGAACCTTTACTATAGCTTTACACTGAACGTTGAGTTCGTCTGTGTAGGATAGGTGGGAGGCTATGAAACTGTGGCGCTAGCTGCAGTGGAGCCATCCTTGAAATACCACCCTGTCGTGCTTGACGTTCTAACCTAGGTCCATTATCTGGATCGGGGACCGTGTATGGTGGGTAGTTTGACTGGGGCGGTCTCCTCCTAAAGAGTAACGGAGGAGCTCGAAGGTACGCTCAGCGCGGTCGGACATCGCGCACTGTGTGCAAAGGCATAAGCGTGCTTGACTGCAAGATCGACGGATCAAGCAGGTAGGAAACTAGGACTTAGTGATCCGGTGGTTCTGTATGGAAGGGCCATCGCTCAACGGATAAAAGGTACTCCGGGGATAACAGGCTGATACCGCCCAAGAGTTCATATCGACGGCGGTGTTTGGCACCTCGATGTCGGCTCATCACATCCTGGGGCTGTAGTCGGTCCCAAGGGTATGGCTGTTCGCCATTTAAAGTGGTACGCGAGCTGGGTTCAGAACGTCGTGAGACAGTTCGGTCCCTATCTGCCATGGGCGTTGGAAGTTTGAGAGGGGCTGCTCCTAGTACGAGAGGACCGGAGTGGACGAACCTCTGGTGTTCCGGTTGTCACGCCAGTGGCATTGCCGGGTAGCTATGTTCGGAAGCGATAACCGCTGAAAGCATCTAAGCGGGAAGCGCGCCTCAAGATGAGACTTCCCGGGGCACAAGCCCCCTAAAGGAACCATGTAGACTACGTGGTTGATAGGTCAGGTGTGTAAGTGCAGCAATGCATTGAGCTAACTGATACTAATGATCCGTGCGGCTTGACCATATAACCTCAAGTTGCCTTGGCCGACATGACATGTCGATAGATCCAAGTGCACGCTACGTCACAAGACCTCTGCGAGACTGGCGCCTCATCCGTTTCTTTGGATGGCGACGTCCCAACCGTCTCCTTGGTGAAATTAGCGCTGTGGAACCACCCGATCCCATCCCGAACTCGGAAGTGAAACGCAGCTGCGCCGATGGTAGTGCAGCTCAAGCTGTGCGAGAGTAGGTCATCGCCAAGGTTTTATTCCCAAACCCCTGTAGCTCGCGCTGCAGGGGTTTGCCTTTTTATGTAAGCACCTGGTTTTCACCTTCAGTTGCAGCGACAACTTCAAGAAGAACTTCAAGTTCATCAAACAAGTTGTTGACAGATTCAAAAAGCCTGCTAAAGTAGGCGGCTCGCTTCAACGAGATGCCTTCGGGCGACGGAGAAGCAGTTGAGTCAACATCCTCGAAACGAGGTGTTGACGAAACGGAAAAGCCGGCTATAATGGGCGGCTCGCTACGGCGGAAACGTCGCAGCCTACGAAGACGGCGCTGAGGCCTGATTCGAAGTTCTTTGAAAGTATGCGCAGGTATCTTGTGAGGACGCCTGCAGGAGTGGATAACTGTCCATCTTGCAGACGTTTAATCAAGCAATGATTCAATTGTTTTAATGCAAGCGAAACGTTGCCAGTGGTTGAATTTCTGCAGCTAAAGTTATTGTCTTCGGACATGTAGTTTTAAGTGAAGAG
>NZ_JBIXJV010000013.1:0-5923 GCF_052871705.1 Stenotrophomonas sp. LARHCG68
GGGGGCGATCCTGCCGAGCTATGGCGCTGGGATGTACCAGGCGCCGGATGGCGTGCTGCGCGTGGCGCGGGTGGTGGCGCCTGAGTCGGTGGCGGTGCCAGCCTTCGAGGTCATCGCCGATGACCTGGCCGAGGATCTGATCGCGCTGCCCGATGATGCGCCGAACCTGACCCGCCGGTTCGCCTACCGTCCGAACGCCCAGGCGCTCGGTGCCGCCGATCTGGTGTCCGACCTGGTGGACGTGCCGCAGGCAAGGCGCGACGAGCTGACATCGCTGTTCCGGGGCCAGGTGTATGCCGCCGGCCCGCTGCATCCCCACTACAGGCACGCCGATGTGGCCGCCCCATTCGTCTCGCTGTTCTGGGGGCAGGGGGACGCGCAGGCCGAGGCGGACCGGATCGTGGGGCTGTACGCGGTGATGCGGCACTTCTTTGTGCTCACGATCCGCGGAGACCAGCAGCTGGACGTTCAGCCCGGCCAGGTGGGGCGAGTCACGTACCCGCGATATGGGCTGGAGAACGGGAAAAACGTGTTCGTGCGCAGCGTAGAGCGCAACCCGACCACGGGGGACGTGGTGCTCAACGTGTGGGGCTGAAATGCTGATCGGGTACGGAATGCCGGCTGTGCAGTCGGTGGCGCTGGTGGGCGGCAACTGGCTGACGGCCGATGCCGGCGCGGCGATGTTCGACGGAAAGCCGGCGCGGCGCTCCCGGATCGCCAGGAGCGGCGCGCTGTCGATCAACATCACATTCAGCGGCACCATCGTGCCGCGCATCGTCGCCTTGCTGGGCCTGTCCCTGCCGCCAGGGGTATCGGTGACAGCGGCCGGGGCGACCGGCTCCACCGTGCGACTCCCTGACGGATCGGTGTGCGCCTGGCTGTTCCCGACCGGTGCCGCATCGGTGTCGTCCGTGGCCGTGGGGATCGACACCACCGCGGCGACCGTGGAGGTGGGTGAGATCGCAGTGCTGCGCGCCGTGGATGTGGGCATTGCCGATGGCTGGGCGGTAGCCACCATCGACACCAGCGTCCACACGCGCACGAAAGGCGCCCAGCTCAACACAGTTGAAGGGCCGCGGTACCGCCGCTTCACCGGCAACCTGTCGGCACGGCCCACCGACGTGGCGCATGGCAGCGGCTTGTCCGGCACGGATTGGGATACGGTGGTGCTGATGCTGCAGGGGCGCGGGCGGGGCTGCATCGTGCCGGAGTACAGCCGGACGAAGGGTGGCCCCATCGATCCGGCGCTGGCCGCCCGGTCGGCAATCTACGGAGCCGCGTCGAACACGTGGAGCCTGGAGAACGTGAGCGGTCGGTACTTCTCGGGATACCTGGAGTTTGAGGAAGTTCCCGGTTGACTTGCAGCTGGAGATGGATGGCATCATCCCCATACCAAGGAGTATCACTAGGGGGCTACATGTACATCCTGCTTGCTGTTCTCGGTCTTTTTGCTGCCATCGTCGGCGGACTCATGCTGACGCCGGCCACACTCGGCGTGGGTGTGATCGCGCTTGGAATCTTCCTCGTAGCGGTCGCCCGCGTCATCCAGGCAGACAACCATCAGGCCCAGTTGTTACGAAAGCTCGGCTGAGCCGCTACTGATCGAACCCTAGGAAGCCCCGCCCAAGTGCGGGGCTTCTTTCTTTTCGGAGCCCCTATGTCGCTTTACACCCTAACGGTTGATCTTCTGCTCAAAACGGGCTCGTTCGAGAAGGACGCGGGGAAGTCGGCTCGCTTGTTCGACCGCCAGATGCAGCAAATGACTGCTTCCGCCAAGCGTGCAGGAACGGCAGTCGGTGTGGCTATTGCTGGCGGATTGGCAGCAGGCGCTGCCGCCGTTGTTAGCTGGTCCCGAGACGTCGCGAAACTCAGCATTGAATATGACCGGCTGGCCTCGATCTCTGGGACGACCTCAGCCAGTTTCCAGCGCATGGCTGCGGGCGCTCAAACCGTGGGAATCAGCCATGAGAAGCTTGCGGACATCCTGAAGGACACACAGGACAAGATCGGCGACTTCATCCAGACGGGTGGAGGAGCGATGGCGGACTTCTTCGAGAACATCGCGCCACGCATTGGGGTAACTGCAGAGCAGTTTCGGAAGCTGTCAGGCCCCGAAGCGCTTGGCCTGTACTTTCGGAGTTTGGAGAGGGCCAATCTCTCACAATCTGAGATGACCTTCTATATGGAGGCCATCGCTAGCGATTCAGCGCAACTCGTCCCGCTGTTAAAGAACAATGCCGAGGGCTTCAAGCGCTGGGGTGCCGCCGCTGACGCCGCAGGTGCAATCATCGGCGACGACATGGTGGACGCAACGCGCCAGTTGCGTGATATGACCGCGCAGGCTGACTTGGCAATGCAGGGCATCAAGAACAGTGTGGCGGAGCAAGTTTTGCCGACTGTTGGCGAGCTAACCGAGTTGCTTGGGTCAGATCAAACGCGACAGAGTTTCGCCTCCTTCACCGGTTGGGTCGCTGGGCTGACGACTGAGCTTGTGGGCGCACTCGTTCAGATGGGAAACTTCATCAACCGGACAAAGGAGCTGTACGCGCTGGACACGGGCGGTGCGCTCAAAGATTCCTCCTATGATGCGCTCAATGAGCAACTTGGACGCATCAGTCAGCGTCGAAAGGAGATGGAGGGTTGGACATCCAACCACTTCGGGATTCCATTGACGGATGACCAGCGGCAGTTCCGCACGCAGCAGCTGACGGAAATGGCTGCCGAGCAAAAGCGCCTCCAGGCAGAGATCACAAAGCGCATCGTCGGCGAAATGCCGATTCAAGATGCCGCCCCTCAGTCATGGCTTGATTCCATCAATGGGAACGTCCAGTACACGGCTACAGGGAACATTGGGCGTGCTGCCCGTGAGAAGTCGGAAAGAGAGGCTGAGGCAGCGAGCAAGCGCCAGCGTGAAGCCCAGGCGGCCTTCTCGCGCGAGGCTCAGATCGCTGCCGGGATAATGTCTGGGCCTCTCTCCGAGGCGATGGCATCCCATCAGCAACGCGTCGCTGAGCTGAATCTAGCGTTGGAGAAGGGAAGCATCCTGCAGGCTGACCATGGAGTTCTACTAGCTGAGTCAGCGAAGGGCTACGCAAAAGTAGCTGCTGAGATTGAGAAGGCGCAGAAGGCACCAGCCATCCTTCTTGGCACCATGGAACAGGAAGTCCAGCTGCTTGGCATCGCAGGCCCGGCCCGCGAGATGTACAGGCGGCAGCTTCAGGCAGAGGCCGACATGCGTGCAGAGATTTCGCGGGCGCAGGAAGCAGGAGCCAAGTTCAGCGAGCAGGAGATCACGCAGTTGTTGGCTCAGGCCAAGAGCTATGCGGCCCTATCCATTGAGATGGAAGACGCGGCGCGTGCCGCAGAGGATTGGCAGCAGGTTGCCGTGGACGCCGCCGGTGGTGTGGCCGACACCTTCGCCGACGTGTTCTCCGGCCAGATCAAGAACGCAAAGGACTTCTTCTCCGAGCTGAAGGACGTGTTCAAGCGCGGGTGGTGGGACGTTGTACGCACGGGGCTGCAGCAGCAGTTCGTGAACCCGATCCAGAAGGCCATCCAAGGCATGCTGTCCGGACAGGGTTTCGCGGCTTCCGGCACCAGCTTCGGCGGTCTGGGGACCACCATTGCCGGCGGTATCGTGCAGGGGGTGCAGCGGGCCGGGATTGGAAGCCTGGGTATCGGTACCGCTGCCGGTGTGGCCGCCGGCTCCATCGGTGGCTTCGGGAACAACGTGGCCGGCTTCGGCGGCTTCCAGGGAACCACCTACGGGCTCGGTGGTGCATCCGGGACCATCGGCGGTGGTGGCTCTGGCTTCGGCATGCCGCCTGGTATGGGGCTGTTCGGGAAGTCGCTGTTGACGGGTGAGTTCGCGGGCGGGCTTCCCTATGCGGGCGCCGGCCTGGGCCTGTTGGGTGCCTACTACGGCCTGACCAAGCGCGGTAGCGGCGGCCTGTCCAGCGTGCTGGCCGGCGCATCCTATGGGGCCTTGGGGCTGGGTGTGGGCGGCGCCATCGCGGGTGGGTTGGGGGCCATCGGTACCGGTGTGGGCGTCGGCGGCATCGGCGCTGGCGCAGCAGCTGGAGCAACGGGCGCCATGGGGGCCATTGGGGCGTCGTCCTGGGTTCCGGTTGTGGGCTGGGCACTGGCGGCTGCCGCGGTGGTGGACAAGCTGTCCGGCGGCAAGGTCTTTGGCACCAAGTACCAAACGAACAGCAGCCAGCAGACCATCGGCATCAGTGAGGGCGGCGGGTCGGCAACGGCCGAGGCCTATCAAAGCCGGCAGAAGTCGCTCTTTGGCGGCAAGAAGTGGAGGACGATCCAGGTTGATCCCGGTCAAGAGGCCCGGGATGCCGCCGCGGGCATCCACGAGGTGCTTTCGGCGTACGCCAAGCAGCTGGGCGTGAGCCTGCGGCAGGATGCCGCTGCGCTCGTTGGGGGCTCCTTCTCCCAGTCCTACGACAAGAAGGGCAACGTCACCGGCTCCCGTTCGACGGTGCTGGGGCGGACCTATGACGAGGACGCAGAGACCTTCCAGAAGCGCCTCGCTGCCGAGCAGGCCATCGCTGCTGTCGGGAAGATCGACGGCCAGGCAAGCCGGATCGCGGAGGACTGGCGGAAGTCGGCGGAGCTGCTGGAGGACGGTGCAAACTTCTTCGTCACCGCGGCAGTGGATGCCCGGAGCGGCTTGGACCTGTGGACCGGGGTAGGGCTCTCCGCGCTCACCGACTACGTTGAGAAGATGCAGGCGGCGGACGAAAGCCTGACCGCGGCATACACCCGGTTGGCGGGCACGGCGAAGTCCTACGGCACGCTGATGGCCGACATCGCCACGCAGGTGATGTCGGCGGACCTGTCGGGCTACCAGCAGCAGGCCTTGACCATTGAGCGCACGTACCGCCAGCAGGTGAAGGCGGCCAACGACTACGCCAAGGCACTGGGCCTTTCCGGGGCCAGGGCGGAGGATCTGGCAAAGATCGAGGAGTTGCGCGCGCTGCAGATGGGCAAGCTCCAGGCGCAGATCGAGGCGGACAAGAAGGACATCAAGTACGGCCTTTCGATCAGCGACCTGTCACCGCTGACGGACCGGCGAAAGCTCTCCGAGTCGATGCAGGCGCTTGCCGACGCGACGGCGAAGGGAGATAGCCAAGCGGCGCAGCAGGCCGCTCAGGCAGCCCTTGGGTTCGGCCGAAACCTCTTTGCCAGCGGGAAGGACTACAACGACCTCTACGGCCGCGTGATGGCAATGATCGACGGCATGAAGGTCGGCGAGCTGGATCTCGAGGATGGCACTTCGATGGGCCAATTGGCCGACGCCATCGAAGCACTGCCGGAGCACTTCGGGAAAGCGATCTTTGAGGTGGCCGCGGGAGGAAAGGAGGTCCAGAAGGAGACCAACGCCAAGCTCGATGAGCAGAACCAGTTGATCCGCGAGCAGAACCAGTTGATCCAAAAGCTGTTGAACACGACCCAAGGCGCTGCGGCAACGCAGAAGCGCGACTCCCTGAACGCATCGCTCAACGCAAGGTAAGACATGCGATATGTGACCCTCATCGATCTGGGCGCGGGCCAACTCCCCGCCCAGACGCCTCCTGCTGCCCGCTTCGCGCGCTGGTTCCCTGAAGTCTACGCACCATCGGATGTCCCACCGGTTGGCGGAACGGAAGTGACGCCCGTAGCTGATGGCGTCCTGTTGGAGTGGGATGCGGTCGAGTCCGGTGGCGCCGTTGTGATCTACATCATCGAGCGCAGCGAGTCGCCGGACGGGCCGTGGCAGGAGGTGGTCAGGACCACCGAAACCCGCTACCTGTACAGCGATGGCAGCGGGTTGACCTGGTACTTCCGCATCACCGCGACCGTTCGAGGGGTCGCGGGAGGAAGTGAGGTCGTTGTGGGGACGCCTGAACTTGTGGCCCGCCAGGCGGCC
>NZ_JBIXJV010000014.1:0-2878 GCF_052871705.1 Stenotrophomonas sp. LARHCG68
CGGCACCGAGCGCCTGGGCGTTCGGACGGTAGGCGAACCGGCGGGTCAGGTTCGGCGCATCATCGGGCAGCGCGATCAGATCCTCGGCCAAGTGGGCGGCGATGACCTCGAAGGCTGGCACCGCCACCGACTCAGGCGCCACCACCCGCGCCACGCGCAGCACGCCATCCGGCGCCTGGTACATCCCAGCGCCATAGCTCGGCAGGATCGCCCCCAGCGCCGCGCGCGCCGTCACGGCCTCGCGGGAGTAGTACCCCACCCCGCCGTAGCCCGTGGCCGCGTCGATGCTGCTGGCGTCCCCTGCGGCCCATGCCGCTTTGCCGATCCGTCGGAACACATCGCCAAGGGCCTGCCGCAGCGTCGCCGGCTGCTGCCCGGCGCTGACGCTGGACACGTCGGCGACCACCGGGCCTTCCGGCGGTGACTGCATCAACAGTTGCTGCCCGTCCGGCGCGAGCTGGAACGTGCCCGGCTCCATCAGGTCGCCGCGATCCATCACCGCCGCGACGTGCACCGGGCCGTCGGCCAGGAACAGCGCCGAGCCATCGGAGTTGGCGCCCAACGCCGGCACGCTCGCCACCGCACCGATCACCACCGGCTGTGCACTCCAGGCCAGGCCTGGGATGTTGGGTAGGAACACCGCGCGGGTGATGGGCTCGTCCAGGTCGGTATGCGCGTCCAGCAGCGAAAGTCGCTTGTCGCCGTCGCCCGCAATCTCTACGCGATCGATCACGAACCGGCCCACCGCCACGGTGTCGGCGAGCATTCCGCCCGCCGGTCCCTGCCGGATGGAGACCGGCTGGCCGGCGCCGCCGGACAACGCCAGGGCATCCAGCAGCCCATCGGCGTCGTGGACAAGGCAGTCTGCAACGGTCGTCTGCGTCGCCGAACCGCCCCACACCCAGAAGTCCAGCGCCGACACGATGGTCACGCCCTCGGCCAGCAAGCCCTCATAGCGCGCGTTGGGCGGGGTGTCTCCCGGCGCCGTCAGGAAGTCCGCATCCGCGATCCCCTGCGCCGCGGTGGACAGGCGGCGCAGGGGCCAGCCCGCCGCGGCCGGCGGCCCGCTGGCAACCCACTGCCCAGCGTTGACCGCAAGAATCAGGCCCCCCGCCTTGCTCGCACCCAGCGACGCGGCGAAGTACAGGGGGCCATCAAGCGTCGCCGAACCGGTGTGCACCAGCGAACCATTGCGGTAGAGCCGCACGGTATTGGGCGTGCCGATGACCAGCTCCACGCCCACCATGTCGCCCTTGACCACCGGCGGCAAGCCGGAGGCCACCGTAGCGCCGCCCACGCGCAACGTGCCGGCGGCCAGGTTCCAGCCAATGCCCCCAATCGCACCCAGAACGACAGACAGCGAGGCGCTGGAGTTGACCACACCCACGACCGCCTGCAGATCATCGTCGCCCCACACGGCGAACTCCACGCCCACCGTGCCGGCGTCCTGGGGAATGTCCGAACGGGCCGTGCGGTTGATGTCGGCCGCCGCCGTCGTGGCAAGGGTCAGGCCGCTATCGCGCGCGGACAGCGCCGGGCCGATGGGAACTGCGGCGAACCGCCCGAAGGTCTCGCTCATAGGGAATCAAACCATTTCTGGGCTTCGTCCTCTTCCAGGACCGGCACCAGTGCGTTGAGGAAGTCGTCCAGCGGGCGCTTGCTGCCTGCGGGACTGTGGGTCGCTATGGTGTAGGCCACAAGCGCGGCGGGCTTCTGATGCAGGCTCACGGGGTCAATAGGGTTCCGCTTGTGGAACTCCCACATCTCCAGAAACTGGCGCCGCGACATAGTGGCGCGCAGCTCTTGGACGGGCCTGCGGTACGTCACAGACAGGACGCACCAGAACCAGTCCTCGCCCTTGCGGCTTAAGCGTTTCCCGCCTGCTCCGCTGCAGCCGCCGCCTTATCGCCGAAACCGGCGTGCTTCAGCGCCACGTCCTGGAACTTGGCCGCAATCGGCGGCTTGAGCCGCGCGGCGTCCTCCACCGACATGATCGGCTTGCCGTCGGCATCGCAGATGGTGGCGGCGATCAGCTTGGCGCGGTCGCCATCGGCCCACAGCTTGCGGAACTCGGCATCCGGCAGCTCGCGCACATAGAACTCGGCAGTCACGCCGGTGCCCAGCTCGATGGTGTCCGGGCGCACGTCCGGCGAGGCGAACATGCCCAGATCCTTGAAGGCGTTCAACAGCGGCTTGGGGACGGCGGTGTCGGTCACCGCGCTGGTGTTGGTTTCGTTGGTCTTGCTCATGGCCGTTTCCTTGTACTGGAGGCAGACCGTGCGGGCCGCGCACGGCGAACACGCGGAGGTTCCGCACGATCTGCCAAAGAGAAGGCCCGCCGAAGCGGGCCAGGTGCATGCCGTTGGTGCCGGTTACGGGCCGACCGGCGGGCGGTGCGTGGTGACGGCGCCGGAGCCGCGGATGGTGATGGTGGCCTTCCACACATCGTTGTCCTGGCTGGTGACGGCGAAGTTCTGCACGAAGCCGTCGAACTGCTTGGACAGGACCGTGGTGGGCGGGGTGATAACGCCATCGACGGCGGCCGGCTTGGCGACGCCTTCGGTCTCGGACAGCGGCGCGGTGACCAGCCAGTTCACGACGGCGCCGGTCTTGTGCAGATCCTCGATCTTCTCGTGGTCCGCCGAGTCGTAGATGACCTCGATGCTGGTGCTACCGGTCTGCTTGCGGCCGGCAACGAACTGATCCCAATCGTCGTCGTAATCGGAGATGTCGATCTCCGATGCCTGGCCGTCGGGGAAGCCGACGCTGCGCAGACGGGTCACCTTGATGACCTCGGTTGCCGCGATGGCAACGAACAGCTGGGAGTGCTTGGACTTGATGACCTGTCCCATAGGGGTTTCCTTGTGTTGTGCCCGTC
>NZ_JBIXJV010000015.1:0-1827 GCF_052871705.1 Stenotrophomonas sp. LARHCG68
CATGGATCAGCTGACGAACCTGATGGCACAGGTCGCCGCGTTGAACAGCGCGCAGCGCCTGTACCGGCTGGAGAGTGACCTCCTTGGGGAGGGCGTGGTGGAGCGTTGGTGGGGGCGGGATGCGTTGGGGGCGCATGCGCGCACCGACGTGGATGTGCTCTGTACCGACGAGACGGTGGACCTGGAGGCGCTGCTGGGTTCGGCGGCGACGCTGGTTGCGCGTACCGCCGCTGGCGGTGCGTGGAAGCGCAGCGGGCTGGTCTGCGAAGCGCGCCGGCTGGGCAGCGATGGCGGGTTGGTGCGCTATCGGCTGTCGCTGGCCTCGTGGACATGGTGGTTGCAGCATGCGCGCAACAGCCGCGTGTTCCAGGACAAGAGCGTGCGCCAGATCGTCGATGAGGTGCTGCAGGCACACGGCGACCTGGCCAGCTGGCAATGGGCCGAGGGCTGCGATGCGCTGCTCGGTGACCGGGTGCGCAGCTACTGCGTGCAGTACCGCGAGAGCGATTTGGACTTCGTGCAGCGCCTGTTGGCCGAGGAAGGGCTGGGCTGGCGGCTGCAGGACGATGCGCAGGCACGCTGCGGCAACGGCATGGAGATCTTTGCCGACAGCGTGCGTCTGCCGGAGAGCGCGGCGAGCACCGAAGGCGTGCGCTTCCATCGCAGTGATGCGACCGAATCCAGTGACAGCATCCAGTTGTTGGGCCGGCAGCGGCAGCTGACCAGCACGCGCGTGAGCGTGCTCAGCGATGACTACCGCCGGGTGAGCAGCATCGCGCGGCAGTTGCCGGTGGACGGCGGTGGCACGCAGTCACAGCGCGAGCACTACGACCCGGCCGGTGCGTATGCTTTCGCCGATGGCGCCACGGCCGATCATTACGCGCAGCTGCAGGCGCAGGTGCTGGAAGCCCACAGCCGGTGCTGGCACGGACAGGGCAGCGTGCGTGGGTTGCAGTCCGGCACCTGGGTGCGGGTGCAACAGGCGCCGTTTGCCGAACCGCCGGAGCTGCTGCTGGTCGCGGTGGAGCACACCGGCATCAACAACCTGCCGACCGACCTGCGCAGGAGCGTGGAGACGACGCTGGGTGCCGTGTTGATGGACGGCAGTACGACCAATTGGGCTTCGGCCGAGAAAGTGGGCTACGGCAATACCTTCACCGCCGTGGAGCGGACGCAGCCCTGGCGGCCCCAACTGCACGATGCCACCGGCGCGCGCCTGAACCCCCGGCCGACCGCGCCGGGCTACCAGACCGCCATCGTGGTGGCCGGCCACGACGGTGGCGGGCAGGACGTCCACGCCGACAGCCTGGGGCGGATACGCGTGCGTTTCCATTTCCAGGATGCGCAGGGCGATACCACTTGGCTGCGGGTGGCCCAGCGCTACGCCGGGCCGGGCGTGGGCAGCCAGTTCCTGCCGCGCATCGGCCAGGAAGTGGTGGTGGGGTTCCTGGAGGGCGACATCGACCGGCCCATCGTGCTGGGCGCGCTGTACAACGGCCGCGGCGAAGCGGGCGTGGCGCCGACCCCGGCCGGTGCCGAGGGCGAGACGGATCGCGCGATCTACGGGCAGGCCGGCGACCAGCGCAGCAGTGCGCAGGGCAACCTGAGCGGTGGCCACGCCCCGGCCTGGCATGCCGCCGGCGGGGGGGACGATGCGCACCGGCACGCCGGTGCGGTGTGGGGCATCCGCTCACGCGAATGGGACGGCGGGCAGGGCAGCAATCACCTGCTGTTCGATGACTCGGACCAGCAGCTGCGGGTGCAGCTGGCCAGCAGCCAGCAGACCTCGCAGCTGACGCTGGGCCACCTGCGCCACCAGTCGGACAA
>NZ_JBIXJV010000016.1:0-1573 GCF_052871705.1 Stenotrophomonas sp. LARHCG68
GCGCCCACGCCGCTCGCCGTGGCGGCGAAGCCTTCGGCATTGGCGCTGGCACCCAGCGCGGTGCCACCGACGCCGGCGCTGGTCGCACCGGTATCCACCGGCACGCCACCGACGTTGATCAGCGCATCGCCGTTCTCGTCCACCGCGTTGCCACCGACGGCCACCGCACCCGGGCCCATCGCCTGCGCGTTCTGGCCGAACGCGGCGGCGTTCTGGCCGCTGGCCAGGGCGTTCATGCCGACCGCGGTCGCCCCGTCGGACAGGGCATTGGCACCGCTGCCGTAAGCCGAGGCACCGTTGCCGTAGGCATTGGCTGCCTCGCCGGCGGCCACCGCATTCTCCCCCTCGACGTAGGCACCGACATCACTGTCGGCACTGCCGCTGGCCTTGAAGTACTTCGCGGTTATCTGACCTTCCTCGGCAACGGCGGCCACGTCGTCCAGCTGTGCCTTGTTCACCGCGTCGGTGTCCTCGGTGCCGGCGGCCACGTTGGTGATCTGCCGTTCGCTGCCCACATCGCCCACCGACACCGTGTTGTCGCGGCCCGCCACCGATCCGGCACCCAGCGCCACCGAGTTCTCGGCGCCCGCCTGCGCACCCGCACCCACGGCGGTGCTGCGCTGGTCGAAGGCCCAGGCATTGGCACCCACCGCGGTGGCGTCATCGCCGAAGGCCCAGCTGCCGCTGCCGATCGCCACCGCGTTGGCCGCACCGATGCCGAACAGGCCGAAGCCGGTCTCGGCACCATCACCGATCGCCAGGCTGCCTTCACCCAGTGCCGAGGCATTGCGGCCCACGGCCACGTTGCCGTCCTCGTAGGCCGCCGCATTGAAGCCCACCGCGGTCGTGCCCGCACCTTCGGCATAGCTCTGCGAACCGGTCGCGGTGCTGTAGTCGCCCAGGGCGTTGGCAACCGCGCCATTGGCGGTGGACTGGTCGCCACGTGCCAATGCGCCCACGCCGCTCGCCGTGGCGGCGAAGCCTTCGGCATTGGCGCTGGCACCCAGCGCGGTGCCACCGACGCCGGCGCTGGTCGCACCGGTATCCACCGGCACGCCACCGACGTTGATCAGCGCATCGCCGTTCTCGTCCACCGCGTTGCCACCGACGGCCACCGCACCCGGGCCCATCGCCTGCGCGTTCTGGCCGAACGCGGCGGCGTTCTGGCCGCTGGCCAGGGCGTTCATGCCGACCGCGGTCGCCCCGTCGGACAGGGCATTGGCACCGCTGCCGTAAGCCGAGGCACCGTTGCCGTAGGCATTGGCCGCCTCGCCGGCGGCCACCGCGTTATCACCCTCGACGTAGGCACCGACATCACTGTCGGCACTGCCACTGGCCTTGAAGTACTTGCTGGTGGTGTCGGCCACAGCGGCCACTTCGTCCAACTGCGCCTTGTTCACCGCATCGGTGTCCTCGGTGCCGGCGGCCACGTTGGTGATCTGCCGCTCGTTGCCGACATCGCCCACCGAGACCGTGTTGTCACGCTCGGCCAGCGAGTCGGCACCCAGCGCCACGCTGTTTGCTCCCTGCGCGATGGCCGCGTTGCCCAGCGCCGTGCTGTTGGTACCCGGCG